>NZ_JBFMKQ010000003.1:0-690799 GCF_040786285.1 Aquimarina penaris | reverse complement strand
CCTTGAATACCGTAAGCCTTTTGAGCTTGCTTATAGGTCATCTCGCCTTTTTCTACCTGAGATACTACTGCTAATTTAAAGCCTAAATTGTAATCGCACTGAGTACGCTTCTTCTTAGAATTCACTGAATCTTTCATAAATAAGTCGATTTTGTGTCAACTTATTTCAGGACGAGACAATATAATTATAGAAAAAGCCTGAAAGTATTTTCAGGCTTTTTTTATGCTATTTTTTATTTAATGTTTGGATACCAATCCAATTGAACTACTTCAATATTAGGATCTTTAGAAACAATCTCCTTAAATTTGATAACATCACTTAATCCTTCAGTTCCGCGATAATGATACGGGTATACTTGATTAGGTTTAAATTCTAGAACAGCATCAGCAGCACTTTCTACAGTCATTGTATACGGTAGATTCATACAAATAAAGGCTTTGTCTATATATTTTAAAGCTCTCATTTCGGGAATATCTTCGGTATCACCAGAAAAGTATATTCGTTCTTTTCCTAAGGTAATCACATACCCATTTCCTCTACCTTTTTCATGAAATTTTAAAGCTTCTTCTCTTAGATTATACATAGGAATGGCCTCTATGGATATACCTTGTATTTCTTTGGTTTCTCCATTATTAATTATGACTAGCTTTTCGGTATAATGAGCAGGAAGTTTTTCGGCAACTGCTTGTGGAACAATAATTTCTGCCTTAGAAAGGTTTAAACTATCCAGAGTGTCAATATTCATATGATCTCCATGAATATCAGTAATCAATACCAAATCTGCGAGTTTTTTGTTGACAAAGGCCTTGGTACCTCCAGTTGGATCAATATATATAACTTTTTCTTTCCACTCTAATATAGTCGAAGCATGGCTTATAGGGTCGATAGTAATATCACTTATTGGTGTTTTCGGTTCTTCTTTAGGTTCTTCAGTTACTGTTTCATCAATAACTTCGGGATCTTCTTTTTTTTGTGATTTGCAACTCAAAATGAGGAAACAAATCATAACGATGGTTAGTAAGGGAAACTTCATATACGACGATTTTGTGTTTGTTAGATGTAAAAGATAAGAATAATCATTTAAAAGTAATTACAATACGAGTTTTGTAATTACTCTTAACTATCCAACCAAAGCTTTACTGCCATAGCAATCACCATAATGATTAAAAACACTTTTACTATGCCATCTCCTTTCTTTACCGACCATCTGCTGGCAATCCATCCTCCCGATGCGTTACCAAGAGCAAGAACAAGACCGTATAGATAATCTATTTGCTGGTTGTATATAAAAATAGCAAGTGCTCCGATGGTATAAATAAAAACCACCAATACTTTTACGGCATTAGCTTTAACAAGCCCCATATAATTTATAGAAGTCAGTGCCAATAGAATAAAAATGCCAACACCCGCTTGAATGAAACCACCATAGATACCAATAAAGAAAAAAGCCAGTATTGCTAACCATAGATGTTTACCTTGTATTCTCTCTATCATGTCTTCAATTTTTACTTTCGGCTTGAAAACCATAAAAAAGACAACAGTAACCATTACGACAGCTAAGATTTTATTAAAGGTGTCACCCTTGATGTCTACAGCAATTTGCGCACCAATTAATGATCCTATCAACGCAGAGAGGCCTAAGTATATACCAAAAGAATTTGGTTTAATTCCCTTGCTTTTAAAACCTGCTACCGAAGTGATACTTTGAATAAAAATACCAATACGATTGGTGCCATTTGCAACTGCCGGAGGCAATCCCATAAAAATTAACATGGGCAATGTGAGTAAAGAGCCGCCACCTGCCATCGTATTGATAACTCCGGCTATAAATCCAATAGCAGCTAAAAGGAGAAGAAGTAAAGTTTCATTCATTAGGCTATATGTGATATTAATCTAGTTATACTTTGCATTCAAAAATAGACAAATCATTAAAATAAACGTATCTATTAGAAATTCATTTGGCATAATTTACCAACTGTTGTAGATTTACCTAATCAACCAAAACAAAAAGAAGTCAAAGCACTACATAAAATAATCCCGTTTCTTCAAATCTTTACAAATAAAGAATACACTACTTCTGTTTTTAGGTCAGATATCATTGCTGGTATAACAGTTGGGGTAGTGCTAATACCACAAGCAATTGCTTATGCCTTGCTTATGGGAGTTCCTCCAATTTATGGGTTGTATGCCTGTTTAGTTCCTTTATTGCTTTACGCATTTTTTGGTACTTCTAGACAATTAAGTATAGGACCAGTTGCCGTCACGGCTATATTGGTAATGAGCGGTGTAAGCCAACTTGCTGAGCCTTTTACAGAAAAGTTCATAGAATTAGTACTATTTTCTGGTTTTTTGATTGGGATTTTGCAGATTATTATGAGTGTACTTAGAATGGGATTTTTGGTAAACCTTATCTCACAACCCGTTATTTCAGGGTTTATCTCTGCTGCAGCAATCATTATAATTGTTTCTCAGCTTAAACAGGGTTTAGGATTGGATATACCTAACTTTACCTATACACACGAAACGATTGGGTATGTTTTTCAGCATTTTCTGGAAATAAACTGGATTACTTTTGGAGTATGTCTATTTTCTATTGTGGTCATTCTAATCTTAAAAAAATGGAAACGATCTTTTCCTGGTGCACTTACAGTATTGGTGATTACTACTATTGCCGCTTATGTTTTTGATTTGAATGAAAGGGGAGTAGCAATAATACAAGATGTTCCTAGTGGGCTACCATCATTTATGATACCCGAAATGAGTTATGATAATATGATGATCCTTATCCCTTCGGTATTAACCGTTACTTTTATTGGCTATGTCGGAAGTATTGGGATCGCAAAATCTTTAGAAATGAAGAATCGTGATCATATTATTCGTCCAAATCAAGAGTTATTCGCTTTAGGCATTGCTAAAGTTATTGGTGTGTTTTTTCAGGCAGTCCCATCATCAGGAAGTTACAGTAGATCGGCTATTAATGATGAGGCAGGAGGAAAAACAACTGTATCTTCAATTATAGCTGCAATAATGGTACTTCTATCCCTATTATTTCTCACGAAGTTCTTTTACTATATACCTAACGCCACCTTAGCAGCTATCATATTAGTTTCGGTGTTTGGGCTTATCAATTTTAGCGAGGCTAAATACCTATTTCGTTTACGAAGAAGAGATTTTATTGTGATGATCATCACCTTTGTGGGAACATTAGTTTTTGGAGTAGAGAAAGGAATATTTATAGGAGTGATATTGTCTTTTATCTTCCTGCAGTATTATAGTTCTAGACCACACATTGCAGAACTTGTAAATATACCTGGCACGACCTATTATAGAAATATTAATAGATTTCCTGATGCTAAGCAATCACCTGATTATTTGATCATTCGTTTTGATAATCAATTATACTTTGGTAATTCAAGCTATTTTAAAGATACCATTCAAGAATATATAACAAATCGTAAACCATCACCTAAATTTTTAATTCTTGATAATACCAATATGCATGATATCGATAGTACAGGTTTACATGTTTTAGAAGATATATGTGAATATGTAGAAGGCTTGGGTATTCATTTGTTAATGGTGGGGACTATTGGCCCGGTGCGAGATTTTTTAAAACGATCTGGTTTTACCGATAAATTAGGAATAGATCACTATTATCTCACCATTTCGGATGCCGTAGCGTACGCCGAAAACCGTACAAAACACCAAGAAATGCATACAGCTGCAGTGCAATTTAATCAGAAACGACGGTCATTTTTAGATTAACAGGCTTTTAGCCCAATACTATTCATCCTCAAACAAATGTAATTTTAACCCCATACCGTAATTGGTATTGTTGTTTTTGATCAGATTGTTATTATCGCTATACTCTGGATCAAAACGCTGCCAGGTCCTGTTTTTAAAGAATATTCTCCTGGTAAATGTTTTGTAGCCGGTTATTTTATCGGTAAATGGAAGTAATGGCCTAAATGTCGTGGGTACTTTTACAATCCCCTTTCTGGTTTCTATCTCACTATACTTTTTTGTTTGTTGTAGTTTACCATCTTTACCAGCATAGCCTAAGACTTGAATAGAAATAAATATTCCATCCTTTGGGATGAAGACTTTGTGTTCTGAAACGTTCAGTTCAAAATTGGATTTATCTTTGTCAGTTACACTAAAAATAACATCATCATAAAACAATCTTTTGCCCGGATAGCCACTATTATTAGCATAAAACTGCATTTTGAATACCGTAGAAAAGGATTGGTTTTTTGTAGCGTTTCGGTTAGAGGATTCGACTTTTACCGGAAGATAAACTGAAGCTATTTTGGTTGATTTTTCTGTACTTTTCGGAAAAAAAACTGCTATTTCTGATTCTACAGTGGGTAGCCAGGATTTGAAATAATCATTATGAACCTCGGACGTTAACTTCTTGGTTTTATACTTTCTTTTCTTTTCGGCAGTTATAACGACTTCCTTTAACATTGCAACATCTTCTATCAAAAGTATCTCCTTAGGCAAAGATTTCGTAGATAATGTTACTTCTTTATGACCCAAAGCCGAAATGTATAAGGAATCAATGTCTGGATACCACTTTTTAGAAAATTGAAAATTACCATCCGCATCGGCAAAAGTTCCATTTCCGTTTCCAAAAGAGATGGTGGCATACGATATAGGTGTTTTTTGTACCGAATCCAGTACAGAATAATTCTGCGAATAAGCAATTTGTGCTAAAAAAAGCAGTAATAGGGGAAACAGCTTTTTCATGATTCAATTTGGGGGGTTAAGGAAACTAAAGTAATAAATTTATTTATAATGAAACCAAAATTATACCAAAGTGCCTAAATATAGGTATTAAATCACAGTAATATCCAAAGGCAGTACGTGTTGATTATTAGATTCTAGATGTATTATTGAAGTATTTAATTAGTGATATACTAAGCTGGTTTAGTATACTCCCAGCTATTAAAAAAATGTATCTTTGATACCTTTATGAAAAAAGCCATATACTATATGCTCCTTAGTGCTGTATGTTTTACAGCAATGAACTTATTTGTGAAATACCTATCTCATTTTGGCGGAGCTCAACTTGTACTTTTTAGAGCGTTTGGTTCCTTGTTTTTTACAATGAGTTATTTATTATGGCATAAAATTCCAATATTAGGGAATCAAAAAAAGTTATTGGTGTATCGAGGGTTGGCCGGTGTAACCTCTATGGGACTATTTTTTATGTCGGTGCAATATTTACCCATTGGTTCTGCGGTTTCTCTACGATATTTATCACCCATTTTTGCAACTATTCTGGCTGTATTTTTTCTTAGAGAACGAGTAAAATCAATACAATGGCTATTTTTCTTAATGGCATTTACCGGAGTATTAATGATCAAAGGTTTTGATCCTAATATTGATTCTTTTGGTTTTCTATTAATCTTAGGTTCAGCGGTATTTAGTGGGGTGGTATATGTATTGATTAATAAAATCGGGCAAAAAGATCACCCTGTTGTTATTGTTAACTATTTTATGTGGATTTCTATAGTGGTAGGAGGAGTACTGTCTATATTTAATTGGACTACGCCTGCGGGAGTAGAGTGGGCGTTGTTATTAAGTCTTGGTATTTTTGGGTATTTCGGACAATTATTTATGACCAAAGCTTTTCAATCGCAAGCGACAAATAAGATTGTCTCTCTTAAATACGTTGAAGTTATTTTTACAATGATTGCAGGCGTATTCTGGTTCTCTGATGCTTATCCATTTTTAAGCCTCATAGGAACATTATTAGTCATCGTAGGACTAGTTCTTAATGTTTGGTACCGCAGCCGGTAAACAGATGACTAATTAAGAAAAATCTTCTCTTAAATAATACATGATTTTGGCTTTATCGCTAAAGCTTTTAATGGTGATAATATCTCCTGTTAACTTATTATATATTACTTCTGCGAACAATAAATCTATATAGAAGATACTATAATAAAAATCACGATTTTTATCATTTATAGTAAAGAGGTGAATACCTCTATCCCAGATATCATTATATTTATGAGTTAATTGTCGAGCATTGAATTGTTGCTCAAGGGTAATTTTGTGCATAAGCTATCATTTTTAAATTTGGGTTGGTCTAAAATATATAAAAACCTTAGAATATGCAAATGAAATTCTTATAGCGCACTGAAAAACAGTCTTTTTACCGAATAACCTATGATTTAATGCATTTTAGTTTCTAGCCATCTTAAGTCTCTTGCGACACCTTCTAATCCCGGATACATTAATCGTTGGTTAATCCCATATTTAAAAAGTGTTTTCTTGATTGTGGCTTTTAATCTTTTCGGAATAATAACTTTCATAAGTTTATCATGTGTGAAAGCAACATCGGGTTGGTGATGCACTGTAAACAATCCCGCCTGATTCTGGATTCTGGCAGAAATATAAGGAGGCCTATATTTATATACTTTATCCAATGCATATGGATCTGTTTCGTCAGGTGCTTGAATAGTGGAACATCCAGAGAGTTTATATACAGCTCCATCGGTAACAGGAGTAGAGGATATTGCAAAAAATATAGCTATCAAGGGATTGTACGTCCAATCAAGCAATCGGGTAGGTAATCCATAGTGTTGTGCTATAGCAAGCCATTCTAACTCATTATTGGGCTTATGCTCCAGGTAGGGTATAGAGGATTCTTTAAATAGCTTTGTAAGTCTTGTCTCTAATTGATCTATAGGCTTGCCCATCGATGACTCACAACGCCCCAAAGAAGTGACTAATTGATATGTTATATTAGATACTCCTCGGTATACGAAGGTTTGCCCGGTTTTTTGACGTTCAAGAGCTTCTAATAACTCTTCAAAGGTTTTAATTTTAATAGTCTCCATAGTAAGCAAGTTTAAAGATATACTTTTTGGAGAATACGAATCATAAATCCAAGGCTAAGATTACCCATAATCAGAAAAATCTTACGGATATGCGCAGATTTGGTACTGGCAATACACAGTATTAAAGTTCTATCCTATTAATTTCAATAATACTATGCGTATTACTAGTATCTCCGTAACTGTTTCCATTAGTGGCAATAAAAACTCGTCCTGTAGGAGAAACTACAATATCTCGTATACGACCAAAAGTACCATTAAAGAATACTTCTTCCTGTGTAATTGCCGTACCATCGTTGTTAAGCGTAAGTGCAATTATCTGTTGTTCTTTTAACACCGTTAGTAGCAATTGATTTGTCCATTGAGGAATACGATCACTGGTATAATAAATTAGATCTGATGGAGCAATGGTTGGCGTCCAATTAAAAATAGATTCGGTGACAGGAGTGGTTGCTGCAAATGATTCTTCGCTTGGGGTATCTATTACTCCTCTTACGTTGGGCCATCCATAATTTTCACCCGATGTTATGATATTGATCTCGTCATCGGTATCCGGGCCGTGTTCTGAGCTATAAATACGTTCATTTGGCCCCAGGGTTAATCCTTGAGGATTTCTATGCCCTAAACTATATACATAACTGTTTGTAAAGGGGTTATCGCTAGGGATACCTCCTTCAAGTGTGAGCCTAAGTATTTTTCCTCCTAATGAGTTTGCATCTTGCGAAAGGCTTGTATTTCCTGCATCTCCTGTAGACATTATAAGATGTTGATCTGGAGTAATTAGAAGACGACTACCATTATGAATTCTATTCGCCGGAATTTGATCGATTAGCGTGGTTTCATTAGATAAGGTGTTATTGGTATAGGTAAAACGTACTAATCGCTCTAATAAATCGTTCCCACTTGAATATGTATATACAGCATATACAAACGGAGTATTAATAAAATCAGGATGCAATACCATACCTAATAACCCGCTTTCTTGTACCTGAGATACGTTACTTATAGTTAATAATTCAATTTGTTCTCCCGTGTTGGGATTGATTCTACTTATTTTTCCGTTGCGTTCGGCTACCCAAAGAAAATTATCAGGCCCCCAAAGTATTTCCCAGGGTACACTTAAGGTACTAATTAATGTTGTGGTGGCATCAGTAGGATTGGGATCTGGGTCTGGATCTGGATTAGGGACATTATCATCATCACTAGAGCAATAAGAAAATATCAGTGACATTAATACAATACCAATAATTTTAGCTACTTGTTTCATATTATAACTTTTTAACTAATAAAACTCTATATATTGATAACCAATGCTTTTTGAATTTATTTTAAGCAATCCTTATTTTATACATATTTGATTTCATTATATATATGTGTTATCCGATGTATTATTTCTTTAGATTCTGTAAAAGATACTAGTATTTCTCTAGTTTAGATTACAGATTATTAGTATCTTGATAAGATATATTTCTTTCCGAAAACAATTGAAAGTACTTTTTGGTGATGTTTCGGAGGATATTTGTGTAAGGGTTATGGGGTATATAAGGGATTCTTCTTTTTATCAAGATGCGATTCAGGAGTTACGGTATTCTTGTGGTACATACTATCTGTTTGATACTTTTATAGTATCAGAGATCAATGAAGGAGTAGTATACACGTGGGATGAGCATGCAAAACCCATTGTAAAAGAGTTAAGTGAACTCTATGATCATAATGGCGAGAATTTAGTCTTAATATCGAACCGGGTACACTCATATTCAGTAAAACCCAGCGATTGGATCAAGTTTTTTAAGAGTGATTATAAGTTAAGGGGATATGCTATTGTTAGCTATAATCCAAAAGGGCTTATTACTTCTTTGTTAGAAAAACTATTTATGCGAAACAGTTTTCAAAGCTTTGATAATCTCGAAGATGCTATAGCCTGGGCCAAAAGCCTAACTCAAACTCCTGATGTTACTTCTAAAAATGATAAAAGTGCGTAATAGTATTTCAAATAATCAAGATATTTGAAGTGCGAACTCATATTATTAGTACATTTTTTATCGAGATTTAATCTCTGTTTTGATATCTTTTATTTGTTTGTAGTTTATAAATAAAATTGTCGATAATGCAATAGGTATCACAAGCAACATATCGAGTGTTTTGGTTTTAATAGAATTAAATACGGTGACACCCAACAAAACAATAAGTACTCCAGCTAAAAGACTAGTTACTGTTTTTAAGGCTGTTGATTTTTTTAAAAGTTCTTCAGTAGATAATTTTTTTAGATCTTCTTTTTTCATATTTAATTTTGGTATTCAATTACTTTTTTATTCGGTATCCTTACGAAATGTAGTTTTCTGTATATATTTCTAGCAATATAATTTATTTGTTTTTAACATAGTTAGAAAAAACTTCCTGAAACTCAGTTACCGTTGTTTTTTCTTCTTTTGTGAGTTTTCCATTCTCATATATTTGATATAGGGTATTGCCCTTATTTTCTATACATCGAATACCATCCTTAATCAATCCATCACCATTAGTGTCAAAATAACCAATAATCACTGGCATTTCTTTATGCTTTTTTTCTATAGAAAAACCTTGAGTTTGTATCAATTTATCAAGTAAATGATCAAAAGCAATATCTATATCTTTCGAATTAGGTGTTTCTAATGTATTAAGGATATGAGTATTTAGATCTGCTTCAGATATTAAAATATTCGAATTATCTATATTACGATATGCCAATCCTCGTTCTACATTGTCTTCGACATATAGTCGTACAATACTATTTTTAGGGAAGTTGATAGCAGCATGAGCAACACTTTCGGTGTGAACCAATATTTGATCTTTATGTAATAATTGTATCACCCAAACATCATTATCGATAAACAACTTAATTTGGTAATTTTTCTCTTGCAAATTCGTAATCTGTATGGCGTCTTTTTCTTTTTCAAAAGTTATCCGATTATAATAATGCACCGCAAAAACGTCTTGAGTAAAACTCTCTAGTTTTCCATTATTCCAGTTTTTACAAAGGATCCCGTCTTTGAATTGTAGAACTTCAGATCCATTAAATATTTTTCCATCTTTATAGGTCGATTTAATATCTAAGACAAATTCTTCTTGCTCCATTTGATCCAAAATATCCATAGAATACTGGTATTTAGGCTCACCATTTTCATAAAAATCAACCGTATAAAACTCACGATCTCCTTTTTTAAAATATCCTTCATAAGGCTTTCCGTCTTTGTATTTTCCTGGATACGAATCCAGTGGGATTTCTTTAATCTTAAAAGAGTTGTCGTTAATTATCGAGTCTTTCATTTGTTGTGCATTAGTATATTGATATATATGTATAAAAAGCATACAGATCAATAACCTTATTACGTTGTTTTGCATATATATGTTATAGTTATCTTTTAAAACCTCTAAACAAAGTATTTTCATCTCCAATTTCTATTCCTAAAGAATCAAAAATAGCATAGACTTTACTTTTATTTTTTTTGTCAAAGAATATAAAATAAAATTGATCATTATAAAAGTTAACCATTCCCATTTCTATTCCATGAAATTGAAGTACCTTATTTACTTCTCCAAAAAGATGATTATCAACTTTATAATCCTTAGAAAATTTTGAAGATAAGATGGGTTCTATGGCCGAATAGATATTACCAAGACAAGGTTTTATATTGTACATAAAATCTTCGAACGAAAACTTATGATCTATAGAAGGTAAAAAACATTCTCCAGAACTTACGCTATAGAATTGCATTACATCCTGATAAAAACTTAATCGCCTCTCTTCTTCAGAAAGTTTTATGAGAACATCTACGTAACCACCCGATTCATTGGATCTGATTACCTGGTCTGCCGGCGGTAATTTATGTGTTTTAATAGAATCTATCAAAAGGGTCTTATTTACCTTATTATGTGTTACATCAAGAAGCTTTATAAACAAATCTTGGGTCTCTATATCATCTTCAGAAAACGTATCGTTTTTTTTATTGCATCCAGTAGTACTTATAACTAGAAGTAAACACAATATTTTGCGGTATCTTAAAAAGATAAATTTATTTCTTTCTGATCTCAACTCTTCTGTTTTTGGCTTTTCCATCGTCTGTATCGTTACTTTCTATCGGTTTGGTATCCCCAAATCCCTGACTGCTTAACCTGGATTCGTCAACTCCTTCGTCAACCAGTGCCATTAATACAGCTCTTGCACGATTTTCAGATAATTTTTGATTGTCTTTGGGTTGACCAACATTGTCTGTATGACCTTCGATAGCGATATCCAAATCCTTGTGCGTAGTCATTAATTTTTTGATCTCATCAATGATACTATACGATTCTGTTTTAATTCTTGATTTACCCGTATCAAAATTGATATAAAGCGCAATAAAACCTTTATCATCTAACTCTTTTTTGATCTCATCGGCGGTTACTTTGGTAATAGTTTGCTCAAAATCTTGTAGTTGCAATACTCCAATTTGCCCTTCGGCTGTACTGGCCCATAACTGCACAAGTATTCTTTTGTCTCCTGTATTGATTGCATATATACTTATTGGTGATCGATAAACGCTTTCGTTACCAATAATATGCTCGTATAAATAGGTGCCGCCATGTTTTTTTGATACTGCTTTTACATCTTCTTTGGGCACTTTTCCTTTAAAAAGTAGTTGTCCACCATTTGATGCTATATAATCTTCAAATGATTTCCGAAAAAGAACCTCATTCCAGGGTTGTCGTTTTCCATCCGAATCTCTTTCCATTTCTATAGATGACATGTATACTTTGCCTTCAATAGTCTGAAAATGACCATTGATATAGAAATCTAAACTATAGTAATCGTATGTTTTATCGCGCTTGTATACGAAGCCTTTTGGAGCATTAAAGAATGGAAAGTCTCCAATGTTTGCTGAAGTTACTTCAATCGTATCCCAATGTAGAGGTTCTTTGGTAGTTTTTTCTTTTTCAACAGAAGAAGGTTCTTCTGAAGCAGTTTTTTCCACCTCATTTGCCTGGTTAGTTGCATCCTCTTTTTGTTCTTGCTTGTTTTCGCTTTTACAACTCATTAAAGTCATACATAAGATTATTACTACCCAAAGTATATTTCTCATCTTTTTGTTTTTGTTGTGTGAATAAATGCTGGCTTATTTCATATAAAGCTTTAGTACGATAAAGTTAATAAAAGTTTAGTATCTAAGGTCAATACTCCCAAGCATACATAACAATAGGCTCTTTATCTTCGATTCCGCCAGCGGCTATATATGCTTTTCTGGCCGCGGTATTAGATTGTTCGGTAGCTATCCAAGCTTCTGTGCAATCTAATTTCTTACCATATTCACAGAGGTATTTTACGATAGCACGACCAATCCCTTTGTTTTGATAGGCCTCGATCACCGAAACTTCATTGATAAAGAGTGCAGGATCTTTATCAGGATGTATATAGTGAAATCCTGATGCCATCCCCACAATCAAGTCTTTATCATAAGCCAAAACCATATGATGCCTGGGGTCGTTAATAAATTCTATGGCGCGATTAGGTTTTATAGCATAATCAAACAGGGTGTCTCCGGCTTGTTGCATAGCATCGAGATCAGAGATTTCGGCTAATTTTAGTTTAATATTTGATAACATGTCGTTATGTACGGTTTTAAGTTAGAGAAGCGCCTGTTGCGCTTCTTAAATTTACAAAAATGATAATCAGTGTTATATCTTCAATCATCATTCTGTCTTCTAGATATTATTGCGCCACTATTTTTACTTAAGTATGATAGTATATATTTGGTATTCATTTTTAGAATCATATTGTTAACAATCAATTAGTTAAAATGTGTTACTGATGTGGGATATAGAAATTCGTTTTTACAATATCCGCTAATAAATTCGTATATTGATGTACTAGATGATTCCCGTAATTGATTAATTTTTTCGCTATGCTACAATTCAAACCACTTTCTAAAGATTCTATTCCAAAGGCTATTACTAGAGCAAAACACTATCGTCTGCTAAATGAACCTTGGCAGGCTAAAAGTATTTGTAGAGACATCCTTACTATTGAACCTGATAATCAACTTGCTCTTTTATATCTAATTCTAGCAATTACAGATCAGTTTGATGCTGAGAATAGCTCCTATTATTCTGAAGCTAAGGAACTATGTGACCAACTAACCGATGAATACGAACGGTATTATTATCGGGGTATTATAGAAGAGCGTTTTGGTAAGGCTATACTAAAAAGAGCCAGACCTAGGGTTAGATATATTGCTTATGAGTACTATCGTAATGCCATGGAATTTTTTGAAGAAGCTGAAAAGATCCATCCGGAAGATAATCAAGATGCAATTTTGAGGTGGAATGCATGTGTGCGAGGAATTCAAGAATTTAAGCTTGAACCTTCACCTGAGGAAGATCAAATGCAACCGCTGTTAGATGTATAGTCTACAACATTTTCAGGATTGAGTTTATCTGATATTGTGATTAGTGCTTAATAGGAGGGAGTTTCTTCTTTTTCTTTCCAAATATCTTGCGCCCTATAATGGTGACAGGGTCATAGTATCTATCGATAACACGTTCTTTTAGCGGAATGATACCATTATCGGTAAGGTTGATATGCTCCGGACATACATCAGTGCAACAGCGTGTAATATTACACATACCAGAACCGAATTCTTTTTTAAGTTCAGGAATTCTATCTTCAGTATCCAAAGGATGCATTTCGAGACTAGCTACTCTAATCATGAATCGAGGCCCGATAAACACGTCCTTTTTATCATGGTCACGCAGTATATGACAAACATTTTGGCATAGATAACATTCAATACATTTTCTAAATTCCTGAACGCGATCCACATCTTCCTGATACATCACATAGCCCTTTTCGGTCTTGGCTTCGCTAGCTAATTTCACAGGTTTTATTCTTTTATTTTGAGTATAATTCCAGGAAACATCGGTGACCAAGTCTTTTATTACAGGAAAGGTTTTTAATGGTGTGATGGTAATGGTTTCATCAGGGTCATATTCATTCATTCTAGTCATGCAGGATAATTTTGGCTTTCCATTAATTTCCATACTGCAGGATCCACATTTTCCGGCTTTGCAATTCCATCGCACTGCTAAATCATTGGCTTGTTCAGCCTGAATTTTATGAATAACATCCAGAACCACCATTCCTTCTTTTACTTCTGTTTCAAAATTTATCAACGTCCCAGTTTCCTGGTCTCCTCTGTAGATTTGAAATTTACGTAGTGTCATATTTTTCGAATTAGAAGTTATAATTGTTTCCTACTTATTAATTTTAAAACATCAAGCTTTTTCTTTTTTTCTTTCTTGGACGATTTCTATTTCAAGGTCTTCAATTGATGATTCTGCAATACGCTCTAACTCTGAATCCGGGACAGGACGTTCTACTTTTATAAGCTGCATTTTTCCGTCCATGCCCTTGGTAGATACAATATTGTAATTAAGCCAATCCTTTTGCTCTCCTGGGAAATCAGCTCGCGTATGTGCGCCACGGCTTTCTTCTCGAAGCAATGCGGCACGTGCCACTGCCTCAGCTGTTATTAATAGATTACGCAATCCTAGTGCTTCATGCCAACCGGGATTAAATTGGCTTGCCCCTTTAGCTTTAACATTTTTATATGCCTCTTTGATTTTATCTAACTGATCAATTCCGGTTTCCAGGGTATCTTTTGTTCTAATAATCCCCACATTGGTCTGCATATTTTGTTCTAGTTCTTCATGCAAAAGATATGGATTAGCTCCAGATTCACGATTTAAAATATTCGTAGCATTTTGAATTATCTTGTTAACCTGTTCTTTATCAATTTCTGAGTGTGTTGCACGTTGTTTAGCATATTCAGCAGCATTTTTACCCGATAAATATCCAAAAACAAGAAGATCAGATAAAGAATTACCTCCTAAGCGA
Organism: Aquimarina penaris; assembly: GCF_040786285.1. NCBI lineage: Bacteria > Pseudomonadati > Bacteroidota > Flavobacteriia > Flavobacteriales > Flavobacteriaceae > Aquimarina > Aquimarina penaris. Next base: position 676,042 of record NZ_JBFMKQ010000003.1, on the reverse strand, counting down.
TTAGCACCATGCATTCCGGCGGCACATTCACCACATGCAAACATTCCTGGCACAGAACTCATTGTTGTATCAGCATCGACTCGTATTCCTCCCATAAAATAATGACAGGTTGGACCAACTTCCATTGGCTCTTTTGTAATATCCAGTTCTGCCAAAACTTTAAACTGGTGGTACATAGATGGCAATTTCTTCTTAATGTTTTCGGCAGATCGCTGTGTGGCGATATTAAGATATGCGCCTCCATGCTCAGAACCTCTTCCGGCTTTAACCTCATCATTTATAGCTCGTGCAACCACATCTCGTGTTAGCAGCTCTGGTGGTCGTCTCGCATTGGGATCACCTGCAAGCCAACGTGCTGCTTCTTCCTGGGTATCGGCAGTTTCTGAGCGAAACCGCTCGGGAATATAATTAAACATAAACCGTGTTCCTTCGTTATTGAGAAGGATTCCACCTTCACCTCGTACACTTTCGGTAACCAAAATACCTTTTACCGATAATGGCCAAACCATCCCTGTGGGATGAAACTGGTTAAATTCCATATCCATAAGTTCGGCACCAGCTTCATAGGCCATCGCGTAACCATCGCCTGTATATTCCCAGGAGTTTGATGTTACATCCCAGGCTTTGCCACCACCTCCGGTGGCCATAATGATAGATTTAGCTTTAAATATGACAAAGGTTCCGGTTTCGCGCCACATGCATACAACCCCACAGACTTCTCCTTTTTGGTTTTTGAGTAGATCTAGAGCGGTGCATTCCATATAGGTTTCAATTCCCTGATGGATGCCATGATCCTGTAAGGTTCTGATCATTTCTAATCCGGTACGATCACCTACATGGGCTAGTCTTGGATATCTATGGCCGCCAAAATTACGCTGGTTAATCAACCCATTCTTAGTTCGATCAAAAACGGCACCCCATTCTTCTAAAAGGCGTACACGTACAGGAGCAAGTTTAGCATGGAGTTCGGCCATACGCCATACATTCAGAAATTTACCGCCCCGCATGGTATCTCTAAAATGAATTTTCCAGTGGTCGCGCTCATCTACATTAGCCAATGCCGCTGCCATTCCGCCTTCGGCCATTACAGTATGTGCTTTACCTAGCAAAGATTTCATTACAATACCTGTGCTCATTCCTAGTGATGAAGCTTCGATAGCCGCGCTAAGTCCAGCTCCACCAGCACCAATGATTAGCACATCGTGTTCAATAGTTTTTATTTCTGAAATGTCTAACATCTTTGTTTGTTCCTTTTATCCCCAAGTATTGAGGTCTGTTATATATCCCATAGCAACCATACGAACATAGAAATCCGCAATCATAATCCAAATCAAACTAAGCCATGCAAATAATTCATGACGTCTATTGAGCCAGCCTACAACTTTTCCATTTTTGTGTGCTATATTACCGCTCATGCTACAAGAGTAACAATCTCTACTACCACTTAAAAGGTGCCGTATCGAATGACATCCAAAAGAATAACAGGCTAATAAAATAGGATTTCCTAATAACAAAATGCTTCCTATTCCCACACCCAATTCGCCACCTCTGAAAAATGATAGATAGGCATCATAAAAGAAAACTATAATATACATCATGGCAAAGTACATAGCGTAACGATGTAGGTTTTGCACCAGCATAAGTCCTGTCTCTCCTTTATAACCCGATTTTCCTTTGCGCGGTAATGCTCCCACAGCACAAGCCGGAGGAGTACCAGTAAAGGCTCTGTAATAAGCCTTTCTGTAGTAATAACAGGTAAATCTAAAGATTCCGGGAATGGCCAATATAAGCAGAGATGGAGAAGGAGGGATCCACGAAGGCCACCATGTGGGCCATGATCCAAATATAGCGTGTTCTATAGGTGCCGCACCAGCCACACCTTCTTTTATAAAAAGTAATGGAGAATAAAAAGGAGCTAAATACCCGCCAAATCCTTCTTGTCCTGCACTGTACCAATAAAAATCGGCTTGCCAGGCAGACCAAAATCCATAAATTAAGAAACCGGTAAGCCCAAAAACTACAAGACCAGGGTATAACCACCAATTATCTTTACGTAACGTTTTTGCAAATCCTTTGGAGCGAATGGCAATAGAAGGGTTTGAAGACATACGATGAGTTGGTTTTAATTTTGCCCAAGAGTGTGTGTAAGGTTAATTTTCATTAATATCCAATCGAGGATATTAGATCGCTTCGCATTTTAGGTAAAAAAAACAAAAAAAACTTTATTGTAGTAAGTTGATTAATAAAGTTTTATGATTTTAAAGTTAATGAAAAAATCCATACTAATTTAAATTTTTTCGAATTATGAAGTTTAGTATACTACTAGTTTGGAAGATAAAAATTGAGTTCTATATATAATAACATAGCGTAGAAAACCCACGCTATGTTATTGTTCATTAAGGTGACGCTTTATTTTTGTATAATCACCTTTTTGGTTTGTACTTCGCCTTTTTTATTGCTGGTCTTTATAATGTAAATACCATTAGACAATGATTTAGTAGCAAAGGTAGTATTGATGCTATTTTTTGCTTCAAATTTTAAATTTCCATTGAGGTCATATACAGCAACATCAAAAGTTTCATCAGAATTGGTAGTCACAGAAAGCTGATCTTTTGTTTGATGAATGCTAAATCCAATGCCAATACCTCCTCCTGTACCGCATACAGATAAAAAGTCTGTCACTACCGTTCTTGTGCAAGAATTAGCACCCGACGAAGCAGTAACCGATACACTTACTTTATCTACACGACCACTTTGAGGTACACATGGAACAGGGATTATGATTTGTGGATAACCATTAGGGTTAAGACTACCAGTATATGTCGAAACACTACCCGAATCAAGAGTGACCGTAAATGTACTGCTGGTAACCGACCATCCTGATTGTAGTGTAGGAACTGTAAAAAAGGCTACATTATCCTCTCCAGAAGCATTAAGCTGAGTAACTCTACTAATACTTAACCCGCATACGTTACTACTAACCACAATGTTTTTTGAAGCACAGCAAGGAGCAGATCCTGCTTTAAATTTGGTAATGTATAATGTTCCGCTACCTAATCCTCTTACCGTTACCGAAGATCCGGTATTAGATCCAACTATAGATAATCCACCGGTAACCGACCAAAAATAGCTAAACCCCGAAGATGCAGGAACACTGTATACTCTATTTGTATTGAGTGGGATAACACTAGATCCAGAGATAGTACAACCTGTACCACATTGAGCAGATACAGTAATAGATGCTAAAAAAAATGCGAGTAAAAATACATGTTTCATAATGTTTGGGTTTTAAAAGTTTATCTAAACAAGATAGCTTAAAACACGAATGAAAAATGTGAAGAATACATTAAACTTATCATAAATACTATACGTTAGTTTACCTGATTTTAGCTGTGGAAAAACATCAATAAGTTGACGATAAACATGAATAAACTACTACAGATTTTGATCATGTAGTAGTTTATTTTACAAGGGTGAAAGAGTTTTGTTGAAGTAAAGCGGCAACAATTCATAGAACTACTACCGCTTTAACAACCAAGTATGAACTACGTATACAGGGGTAGCTTAGTTGCAGGTACTTTCTACTTCACTAACTTGGCTTTGTGTTTCAATAAGGTTATCCAGTTTCATGGTTCCTCGAACGGTCACTTCTACAAAATCACTTCCGACCTCGGTAATAACACCATTAAAGTTATTGAAACTAAATTGAGATTCTATTTCATTACCGGTTAGATCGGTATTTGTTCTTATGTCTTTTCCTCTTACTCTAAAACGTTTTACAAATGAGACCATCACGTTAGAATAGGTTTGATAGGCATCATACACCAATACTGCTGTTTTAGGAAGTACCTCTATTGTACGACTACTAAAAAAAGTTTGGGTTTTTGAAGTAGATCGATCTCCAAAACCTGCATTTGATGCAGTCATTCCTCTAGAGACACTATGGCTAGAAGAAGTCGATGCCGATACTTCTGCCCCAAAGCCAAAGTAACTTGCCGATACCGATGCCTCTACAGAAGTAGATACTTCATATGTGCTTTCTGAGCTCAACTCGATAGATTCTTCCCATCCTACCGTAGTACTGGTTTCTTCACTTATTTCTCCGCCGACTTCTTGTTCTAATGTACCTTGACTACAATTTACTAAAGTACTATTAAACCCAAAAGAGGTTTCTGCTGCCGGAAGAATAGGTTTCATAAATTCTGTTGTGCCAAAATCGCTCACCTCCCATTGTATGGTTGCCGGGATAATTCTGAATTCGGCGATATCATAGTATTCATTTTCCAGGCCTATTAAAGCGACGTGATTGGGAATTGCTCCCGTATCTTTTGCTCTATAGATATGGCCAGAGCCTTCATGCTTGATAGAAACACTACCAGATGCATTGGTTTCGATAATAAATTCGTGTGCCTGGTTTGCAAGGCTTATATCCGTCAATTCTTCATATTGAAAATATACCAAATTATTAAGAGGTACCGCAGACCAATAAAAGTTGGTTCCAACCTCTCGAATGTAAAATGTCGAATTTTTTCCGGGTACAGGAGCTAAATAGTATTGAGATTTTATGTTCTCGGTCGAGTTGAATGAATTTTGTCTATACCTCGGAGCGTATAATGATATATTTGGAGCAATTGCAGTAGTTATGGTTAGGTCGGATAGCTCGTTATCCAAAATTAATTGAAAATAATAAGGAATTTCTGGGTTAAACGACAAAGGTTTCTCTTCTACTGTAAGTGCATTCGCTGTTATGTTTACTGGTGTTCCATTTTCTTTAAAAGAAACTTTAGAAAAGCTTTCTGTAAGTATTATTTTGCCCGCTTCATCTTTAATGTCTACGAGTATAGATATCCCTTCTTTTAGTTCTGCAATAGCGGCATCAGACAACTCATCGATCAGAAAAGAGATGCTTGCCATATTCGTAAATTTATTGATATCGAGTGTTCTAGAATAGTCACCTTCTGTGGCATCAATCTTTACCTCGGCAGTTACAGGCAATACCCCTTTTTTGGCCACATTACGAGCATTTATAATGATCCCAATTTCTCCTTTATTCGTTGCCAAATCATCTTTTCCGATTCCGTCGGCTACATCGAGGTCATCATTTATTTCTATTTCTGTTGGTATAGGTAATGGATCATCATCTTTACTACATGAGGTGACTACGAGTGTGCTAGCTAATACGATATATAGCATGTGTTTAAAATACTTGGTTTTCATGATTTATGTTTTAATTGTTGTACTTGGTTTTTTGTTGCAGCTAAACTATTAAACAAAGCAACCTAAGCCCAGAAATAGGGGTGGACAAAACCATGGACAATTATAAAAACACAGTAAACACAGGGGGTCTAGGATGGACAAGAAAATAACAAAATGCTTGTAGATTGCATTTATAATCTTTCGATCACAGTTTCTAAGTCATTATTTTCGATATCAGAAATCTTCTTTTTAAGACGATATTTGGTTTTAATTACACTATCGGTATTAATCCCTAACATCCCTGCAATTTCTTTATTCGATAATTGTAATTTTAGCAATGCAATCAATCGAATCTCTGCATTGGTGAGTTTGGGATGTTTCTGTTTTAAGTTGTAGAAGAAATTAGGATGTACTTCTTCATAGAGTTTTTTAAAATCTACCCAATCATCTTCGGTGAGTATAATGGATTTGGTTAATTGTTGTAGATTTTCCTCTTTTTGTGGCAACGAATTCGAAGAGTCTATAATCTGTTGCTCAAAAGCTTCAATAAGTTTATTCTTTTCTCGTATCGAATTTGAGAAGTTATTAAGCTGTTGCGTACTTAATTCTAGCTGTTTCTGTGCAGAAAGCAATTTGGCTCTGGCTGCAATTCGCTCCTGGTTGTGCAGGTAAAAAATACCAAATAAGAATACAATTTTTTCTATTGCATTTCCGGCAACGGAATACGAAAATGTCTGTGTCATGGCATCATTATACTGTGTGATCCATGTGACCGTAGCCCCGATGGCAATGAACGCACTCCCCAACAGGATAAAATATTTAAATTTACCCGGAATCACTATAATTAAAAACGTACTGATCACCAGAAAGCCAAGGTTGGTAATATTGATCGTGGGTAATATACTATAATACGCCACCATATCGGTTAGCCCCAGATATAAAAGAACAACCACTGCTATTACCGCCAACACGATGTAGCCTTTAAAAATGATGCTCACGATCTTATTGTATTTATCTATGTTCAGGTAATTATATACAAACAACAGATACAGAGAAGCCGTTATAGGAAGAAATATACTATGCGAAATTGGCCATTGAAAGGATAATAGCGTAGGGATCTGATAATACCCTGTAAAAAACAATACGTGACTTATGCTATAGAATGCATAAAAAATATAGCTTTTCTTGAAAGCGGTGATCATCAGGTATAAGTTGGCTAGTAGTACTAAAAACAGTACTCCAACATAAATACTGCTACTCCATAAATCGAATAATGCCTTTTCTTTAACCACCGCACTATCACTTATGTATACAAAATCAAAACTTTTAAAGGCAACATCGACTAATACCCCGGGCATCTTTATATAATACGTTCTTGTAGCATTGGGCACGAGGTAGTCCTGGATTTTACCGTCTGCATTCTCCCCGCTATATAATTTGTTATTAAAGGTATTTGGTAATACACCTTGGCGTTCTTTAAAGTAATCGGTAGCAGCATTTTTAGAAAAAAACTGTACATCCCAGTCATTGGTAAAGAGTACAAAATCTTTTCTTTTATCAGATCTGTTTTCGATGGTAAATTTTAACCATATAGTCCCATCACTATCATAGATATAGTCTTTCTTTCTCGGAGTAAAATGATGCTGAAAACCATCGGCACTAATCTCTGTAAACGATAAATGCCCTATAGTATCCTGAAAAATGAATAGTACGGTATCGTCTAGAAATGCTTTTTCGGGTATATCATCATTAAGCACATAGTGTTGTGCATAGTTTGACTGAGAAGTACAAAAAACAAAAAGAAGCAGTAGGCCAATAGACCTAATCGTGCTTTTCATTACTTTTTTTTGCATTATCTAGGGGTACTTTATAATCAATAGTGTTGATATTTATGTATATTAGCTTTTGCGATAAAAACGATTGTTAAACATACAAACATTACCCGAAAATAGAGGTATACCAAATGATATTTTTCTAAATATTAAGTATTTTTTAAGAGGTAATATAAGTACTGATTGTAGATTTTAACGTCATGCCTATAAATTAACATAATTTGATTAAAAGATTGTTAAAGTATAGAAATCCAGTACCTAAAAGGCATTAAATATCGTTAGGTATTCATAGTAATCAATATATAAATATACGATGTTACACAAAGTTTTAAATCTAGAAGGAGTTACAGAACTCAGTAAGACAGAACAACAACACATCAAAGGAAAATCGAGTATAGAATGTGTTGTAGATGCAGATTGTAATAACCCAGAGCAGGTATGCGAATTCGGGAGGTGTTTATATTTCATTTGATGTAACCAGAGTCTAAGTGCTCATTGTTATATCTTTAGACCTTTGTAACTTTAATGTGAGTTCGGTATAAAAAATCACGTCAATTCGAGTAATCCGACAAAGGAGGATTGTATCGAGAATAGTGATTTTTTGGTTGAAAAACCGAATCTCGATACAATTTTTCTATTGCCCCTCGAGCAAAGTCGAGAGGTCATTGCGAAAAATCACTCGATTTGACGGTTTTCCTTAGTCTTATTCTTATATAGAACTCTTATTATAATAAAAATTATCCCCGTTAATCAGATAAGATTACGGGGATTTTTATAGTGTATGATTTAGGTTTACCAGATGGTTTTAATTAATGCCTTCAACTCTTTTAATCGGTCGAACCTCGATACGCCAAATTCCTTCTTCGAATCTTGGGTCTCTTTTAGTAATTTCAATAGCCTCGTCCAGATCTTTCGCTAATAAATGATAGTAACCAGAGATGATTTCTTTGGTTTCATTGTAGGGACCATCGATAATCTTTCCGTTTTTGTAGGATAAGATACGACCTTCCATCTCCAGCGGTTGAGCCGATTTCATTCGCCCTTCTTCCATTAATCCTTTGATGTAGCCACCCACTTTTTCGATGTGTTGTTGTAACTGCTCGGGAGAAAGGTCTGCCTTTGGTTCTTCTTCGCTTCTAATAAATAACATAAATTCTTTCATCGTTTATTTTTTAATGATTTATACCCTTACAACAATCGAGTTTATGCAATAGGGACAATTTTGTGTAATTTTTTTTCTAATTGTTCAATATCCCTTGTATTGGTAGACAACGAAATGGCCTTTTGCAAACATGCTCTGGCCTTAGCAGTACTGTTTTCTTGTATATAAAATTCTGCCAAGGTAGCATGAAATAGAAAATGATTACCAATATCTGAAGTACGTTCTAATTCTTGTAATTCGAGTATACCTGCCATACTACCTTGTACCTTGGCTAGAGGAATACTTCTGTTTAATCGCACTAATGGAGTGTCTTGCAGCGCTAGTAAGTGATCATAAAGGGTAAGGATAGCTGTCCAGTTTGTGTCTTCAAAACTAGGGGCAATACAGTGATGCCCCGAAATAGTAGCCAATATGAGATATACAGAAAGATGGCCTTCTTTGGTGGTTTGATTAAGATAATGCATACCTCTATTGATTAAGGTAGCGTTCCAATGCTCTCTGTTTTGCTTATGCATTTCGACCAGGATACCATTCTCACTACGGGCATCAAAACGTGCAGCATTAAGGTACATGAGCGCCAGTAGGGCATAGGCATCTGATTTTTGTGTGATGCTTTTGTGGTGTATTAAAATCTCTGTAAGCCGAATAGCCTCTAGACAGAGGTCATAGCGTATCACTTTGTTTTGTTGAGAAGGGCTATAGCCTTCATTAAAAAGTAGGTAAATGGTTTTAAGAACGATATCAAGGTTTTCGTTGATGTTTTTAGGGATCTCAAAAGAGATCTGGGCATCTCTTAGTTGTTTTCGCCCTCTAACCAATCGTTTGTTTATCGTTTCTGTAGTGGTAAAAAAAGCATTAGCAATCTCGGTAATACTAAATCCACAAAGAATTTTTAAGATCAAGGTGATCTGAGAATTTTCGGAAATAGAAGGGTGACAACATACAAACATCATTTTAAGCTGCTCGTCGTTGATTTGTTCTTTAGAAAATTCTAGTTGTTGTAATGCCGTTTGAGTATGTTTTAATTTTGCTTCAGACTCATATTTTATTTTGTATTGCTTACGTTTTAAAACATTTAAGGCATGATTTTTTGCAGTGGTATATAACCATGCCTGTGGGTTTTCGGGGATTCCGTTTCGTTGCCAATGATCTACAGCTTTTAGTAAGGTTTCCTGTACGATATCCTCTGCAGTTTCTACATTAGTAGTACCAAGATATCGAGTGACTACCGATACTATTTTTCCGTATTCATTCCTAAAGAAATGTTCTGTAAGCTCTTGGCTATGCTGTTTTATTTCTTTTTCAGTCTCTTTAGTCATTGTATATCATATAAGTCTGGCTAAACTACTTTAAGGTTTTGGTATTACCTATTTAGGAAGGTACAAAAAGTTTATATATGCTGGTTATGATGGTCAAAGGATTTAATCTTATGGCTTATTAAAAATGGTTCCGTTGCCATGTAAATTATTATGTTGATTACCTTCAGAATCACGAGTATAGATAAAGTGTAATCTTGCCAGGTTTAGCTTTCTAGGTAGGTTACTAAACGTAAAAGGGACATTGATATTAGTTACACCGTTTTTACTCAGTTTTATGGGTTCAGCCATTACTGATTCTAGTTTACCATCAATTTCCCAAGTAAGGTATAGACTAGCTTTTGTATCATTATTTACTCCTCTATCAAAAGTCCCTTTCACTATAGCCTTTCTGTGCGTTACTACACAAAATTTACTTTTTGTCTTGCTATTATGTTGTATACCACCACCGTTACCCAAGAAAAAAGGCATTTTTTTATCAGGATCACATTTCTTTTTGGCATTGTTTTGAAGCGCATCAGCCGTATACGGATCTACAACTTCTAACTCTCCTCCAAAGCCGGGGTAGGTAGCACCAGTGCCCTCAAGTGATTGTGTTTCTAAAGTAGATATATCTGAATACCCTGTATCGATAACACCAAGCATACTTTTAAAGTAAGTAAGGGCTTTACCTGTCTTTGCACCAAACATGCCGTCTATAGCCAGGTAACTCCCGCTTTTTTCGTTTAGTCGTTGTTGTAATAGCTGTACTCTGGGACGTAATCCCCATGTTCCAAAAACCAAACCATCACCTCTTTTTAATCCCACAAGGGGGTTATCAACCATCGAAACATCGTAAGTGCTAAAAAAAGGAGACTCTGATTCTTGAAATTGAGAAAAAAAACCTCCTTCTTCACCTTTATTAAAAAAAAGGTGTTTTTCTGAAGTTCTTCTTTTCGTACGGGATTTTCTTGAATTCTTAGTGGCTTTCATAAGTATTGATTTTTGATGGCCAGCAAAGATCGGATATGCAATTACCGAGGTAATTAGTAGTAAAATATGGTGCTTTATAAATTTAGTGAATACTTGTTATATTTTGTGGTATTCTGCTGAAAAATTGGGAGAATTCTTTTCTGGAGTTTTGGGGGCCTCGAGGATATTCAGCCTTCGACTCCGCTCAGGCTTCGGAAGAATAAACAAACAAAGATACGGTGTAGCGATCACTGAGTCCTTCGACAGGCTCAGGAAACACGTAGCCGAAGTGAAAGCTGGGCTTCGACTACGCTCAGCCCACAGATGATCAAATAATCCCCAGTCCCGGAAAATGAAACTGGCATGTGTTATCCTTGTTTAGTATTTTACTAAATAGTAAAAATTAAAACCGTCAATTCGAGTGTCTCGATGGTAATCGAGATGTATCGAGAATAGGTTTTAATACTTCCAAATGAGCGGTTCTCGATACACTTCTCCTTGGGTCGAAGCACTCGAACTGACGAATTTTGGATATTAAGAAACAACTACAAGGATGGTGTTTTACTAAATAGTAAAAATTAAAACCGTCAATTCGAGTATCTCGATGGTAATCGAGATGTATCGAGAATAGGTTTTAATACTTCCAAAAAAAGTGGTTCTCGATACACTTCTCCTTGGGTCGAAGCACTCGAACTGACGAATTTTGGATATTAAGAAACAACTACAAGGCTGGAGTAGAGCTAAGAAAGAGGCGTTGATGCGTGGGGATGTCGAGGCTTTACATGATTTGGCTAATTGTCAAAATGAAACACATTGGCTTCAACGATATTCAGCCTTCGACTTCGCTCAGGCTTCGAAGGAGGTCCAAACAATAATAAAGGGTAGCGATCACTGAGCGTAGCCGAAGTGAAAGCGGGGCTTCGACTCCGCTCAGGCTTCGTACAAGTGCCCAAACAATAATAAAAGGTAGCGCTCACTGAGCGTAGCCGAAGTGAAAGCGGGGCTTCGGCTCCGCTCAGCCCTCAGATACGGATAACAACAAATCCCCAGTCCCGAAAAATGAAGCTAGCATCTATTATCATTGCACATTATTAATAACTTAAAAATGTTTATATGTCTAAAGAAAATTATGACGTAAAGTTATCAAGATGGTTTTTATGGTTCGGGTTATTCATTTTTTGATTTATAAGAGCTTTCTCTAGATGTTTCAAATCCGCAAACGGTTCTTCCGTAGATATTTCTGGCTTTTTTGAGCGAAATTTTTACAATGGTATCCTGGCATCTTTGAATAGCCTTACAATCTTTCTTATAGTGATAACGTTCACTTTTCATGCTGTTACATATGTAGACCTGTTTTTCACTTTCTTTCTTTTCCTTTTTTCGCTCTTGGCCATATGCAGAGCAGTAGAGAAGTGCTAGTAGGACTAGTATTATTTTTTTCATGGTTGAGTAGTTTTGTTAATCAAGATCACCTTTTGTATGAAGGTATTTCTAATTTAGGGCCTAACCATTCTCCTTTCTCATAATTTGGCTTGAAACATTTAAAATCTATATAAATTTCTTTCGAAGATTCAATCACCTTCACTCGTAAATGGCCTTTATAATTTCCCCAACTAAAGTGTTCTATAGCTTCGAATAAAACAATTACATTTTGTCCAACAAACTCTTTATTTATGCAATCTTTTTTAATCCAACCTTCAGCACCAGTTAAGTTAGGTTTATATGTTCTCCAAAATTTATCATTCATTTTTGGGTAATAGAATTTTTTCTCATTTTCTACTTTATTTGGGCTATAAGTTCCTTGACCACAGCCAAGAATATAAAACATAAAAATTAAAGGACTGATCACTTTTCTCATGATTTGGAATTGTTAATTTATTTTCTTTGTTGTTTTTCGCTTACGGAATAACCAGGGTTCTATTAATTTTTCTTGAGACCACATTCCTTTTTTAAGAAGTCTAGCCTGATCTTCTAAATTACTATAGGTAGAATCTTTTGAATATTTTTTGAAGTGTAATGCATACCCATTCGAAACTAACTCTTTATTTAAACTTTGATTTTTATATTCAATAACAGCGATAAGCCTTCTGTATCTATCGAATCTACCCTTTGAAATAACTTTTACTTTTTTATCAAAGCAAAAATCTGACGTAAACTGCTTTGCTTTTTGTCCAAAAGGTTGTTTTTTCTCTGGGCAATCGATATGTTCTAATCGAATAATGATAGGTTCTTTTTTATATAAGACCTCGATGGTATCTCCATCTTTAACACCAATTACTTTGGCAAAGAATTCCTTAGGTACTTTTTGATCTGATGTAAATGATAAAAAGCAAAGTGATATAAATAAGTACTTTATGTAATTTCTTATCATTCGATTAGTTTTAAGTTGATTAAAGTTAGAGATAATAATTATTAATTACACATACTCCTGGCTACATAGGTCTTATTACCATTAGAATTTATGTAATAACAACCACCTCTCGGGCCTTGATAATATGTTCTAGTAGTTCTTGTTTTATATTGCTTACTACTTTGACGTTCTATGGATCTCGAATAACTACCATCATCGTATTTTGCATTTTTTGTAAAGTATTGAACCTGATTTGTAGTTTGACTTTTGTTACCAAGCTTTTTATCTATGGCATCAATTCTTGCTTGTATTTCTTGCGCTTGTTTTAATAGGTCATCTCTTTGTCTTATTAATTCTTCCTTTAGATAGAGACTTGTTTCGGTGCTTTGAGAGTTGCATTGGTACGATGCAGAAATAAATACGATTAGGAATATTAGTTTCTTCATAGGGTACGATTTTATTATTCTTGTTCGTAGTAATCAACAGTTTGAAGCAATTGTTCTTCAAAATTATAGATGTCATCAACGGATTCGATTTGCTCACGTTGTGTTTTTTTGTCTTGATCAAAAAGGGTGATATACTTTTTATTATTATCTAAGTGAAGTCTACAAATAGGCTTTCTATTATTGTCGTCAAGTAAAACTCCAAAATAGGATTGAGTGTCTCGATGCACGATTCTATCTATGGATACTTTCCTCCGTAAAATGGCTACAACAATTCGGTATCCTTCTAGTTCTACCTCTGTAGTTACAATTTTACTGTATTCTTCTTCCTCTTCAAGTTCTTCTTCCTGTTGCTTTTCAACTTCTTTATTCAGGGCTGAGTTTAGACGATCACTAACACGCTCACTAATGGTTTGATTGAATGCTTTTTTTACTAGTTCTGTAAACTCTTCCATTACTCGTTCTGTAAGACGACCTGAGTATACTTGTCCTGCAAATAATCGTACAAAGTCATAAGAAGGTTCATGCAACTCAACATTGATTAGTTTCTTAATTTCCTTTGTGAATTTTAAAGAACTGGCATTATTTACTATTTTATCAATGTCAAAATTTGATTTGTGAAACTTTGAGATTTCATGAATGGTATTCTCTTTAAGGTTTGTGATATCGAATTCTAGAAAAGGTTTTTCATCCATGATATTGGTTTCATCAAGATCTGTATAGAATCGATATTCAATACCATTGGTTAGCAAAGCAAATCTCGTATGTGTAACATGAAAATATCTTGCTAGTTGTGAGTTATGTACATCAAGATCTTCTTTCCAGTTTTTACATTCAATAATGATCACAGGATTACCATCATGAAATATTGCATAATCTACCTTTTCACCTTTTTTTAATCCAAGATCTGCGGTAAACTCTGGTACCACTTCTGTGGGATTAAAACTGTCATACCCTAACAGGTTTATAAAAGGTAATACAAAAGCATGTTTAGTTGATTCTTCTGTTTCTATTTGATCTTTAAGCTGTTCGATCTTATCGGCTAGAGCCTTAAGTTGGTTGTTTAGTTCCATGGGCTAGTTCAATTCATTTTTAGCTTGTTTGAGAAGTTCAAGTAAGATTAAGAAATCTGATTTACTTATAGTTAATAGTGACTTGCCATCATGTTTTTTGATTTGGATATATGGTTTCCAACTATCCTTGCTCCAATAACAACCTGCTACAAATCCGCTTCTACTTCTAAATGATATTTCAGTATAATTTTCTGGAGGAAAATCAAAAACTTGTTTCTGTATTATTTCTATTGACTTAACTAAAGCATCAATTTCATCAGTATCCAATGAGGCAATTTTAGTATCGGAATTATATTTCCCTATAAACGCGCGTTGAATCCTCAAAGAACTTACAGATTCTCCTGAAATCATATCAGTTAGTTTGACTATTTTAATTTCAGTTTTACCGACTTTTCCAACTTCTTTAAACTGTTTTTCAATTAAAGAACCCGATCTAAACGAAAAGATCTCGGCATTACTTTGATTAGGTTCTGTTTTTTGACCTTGTGATATGATAATATTAGATAATAATATCATTAATATAAATGGAATAATTTTTTTCATTTCTTTAGTTTTTAATTGCAGCTATCATTGCAATTTGTTTTTCTTGATCGAACTCTTTTTCCTTATTTTCTATTTCTTCAATTCTTTTAAAAATTGGGAAATTGTGTTTAGATACTTTATCAGACATAGTAAACAGATCTATTAATGACCATATTCCTAAACCTCCAAACGTAAACCAGAATAGGAATTGTAGCCCCCATTTCCCTAGATAAGCATAATGACTACCAAAGAGTAAGAAATAAAAAAGATAGGCGGTTCCTGTTGATTTAATTTGAGATTGTAAGTAGTGTTTATTCATAATATATTTTGTTTAATTATTTTTTACTTTTGATTCTATAAATTAATCTAGATATTTATTTATCATGGACAACTCCAAAAGCGTTTATCGGCTTTGTCTAAATTATTTTTCCAATGTAAAGGTTGGAGATTTATATACTCATCACTTCCTCCATTAGAAACAGGATTGATATGATCTATTTCCCAGCCATGGATTGAATTTCTATTACCATGTTCTGAGTACTTCATTCTTTTTCCACATCTATCATTCTTCCATTCGTTTACCGGTAATCCTAGAATGGAAACACCCCCGTCGTTCCAAACTTTTCTTTTTTGATCTTCAGACCATGTTCTACCATCTCTATTAGTGTTAGGTTTTCTGGACATATTTTACAACTTTAAGATTAATACACCCCAAACTTACCAACCTCACCGACCAATCCCTTGTGGTTTTCCACAGAGCATCGAAATATTCAAAAGAAAAGACCTCACAGGTATCGATACCTGTAAGGTCTATACGGCTCGTTACCCCAAAACAAGCTTTATCCCAAATAAAATATCACTTACTCCATTTAAAACTTAACTAGGACAACTCCAATCAGTTTGATTTCCTTTGTTTAGATTGTTTTCCCAATGTAGAGGTTGAAGATTAATGATATCGTCACTACCATCATTAGAAACGGGGTCAATATGGTCTATTTCCCAACCATAATTAGAATCTCTATCTCCATGATCATCCCATTTCATTGTTTTTCCACATTTATCAGTCCTCCATGTGTCAGAAGAATATCCGGTAATTACTTTACCTTTTTTCCAGACGTCATTTTTTTCTTGATCCGTCCATGCTCCACCAGTTGTGTTTGTGTTTTCATTTCTTGCCATTTTATAAAGTTTTAAGATTAATAACGCCCCAAAATTATGACTATGAAAAAAGAATCCCTTGTGATAAGCCACAAGGGATAGTATTTTATAGGTTATGTGTAGATAATTCAATCAATTAACCCCAATTGATTTACGATATATACAAGTTGTATATTGGTTTTGGCGTTAAAATCATCTCGTAGTTTTCGTATTTTATCTTCTACAGATCGTTTGCTACTGGGTTCAATGTCGTTTTCTATTAAATATAGACTTATTTCTTCGTGTTTATATCCTTGTGCCAGTAATTTTAAAAGTTGTATTTCGTATTGATCTAGTTGTAATACATTTTTTTGATGTAACGCATCTTTAGATACCGGGCAGGTGTATATATTACCTTGATCTACTGCTGTAATAGCTTGAACCAATTGAGTTAATCCATAAAGACCTTTACAAACATATCCATCGATTTTATGGTTTGTAAAAAAGGATTTGATTATAGCGGGTTTCTTTTCTCCGGTAAAGACTATGATCTTAATACTAGGTTGTACTTTCTTTACTTCCTCGATAAGTTGTTTACCCGTTGTAATGTGGTGCTTTTTATAATCTATTACAAAAGAAAGGTCGGTAATCAATAAATCATAAGGAGTATTCTTGTGTATAGCATTCTTTAGTTTAAGCAGTGTTTTATCACAGAACTGCGCGGTATCAACATGGGCTTTGGTGAATTCGCTAACGGCAGAAACAATACCTAAATTATCGCTATCCTCATCTTCGGCAATCAAAATTTTTGTAAACATATTTCATTCAAATTATGGCTTAAAAACAATTGTTGCTTTAAAACCTTCTTTTGGTTTTGAGTCAAAAGTAATAGTTCCGCTAATGTCTTTTATGCGGTTTTCCACATTACGCAGTCCATTTTTTGAAATTATTTTTTTTGTATTCATACCAACGCCATTATCAGTATAGTTTACGGTGATCTTTTCCTTTTCTTTTGTAAAAGTCACAGCTGCAATACTAGCTCGACTATGCCTCTTCATATTAGTTAATAGCTCTTTTAACACCCAATAGAGTTCTTCTTTTTTGAGAGGAGATACTGCTGTCCAAAAATTAGCCTCTAATTCACTAGTGATTACTTTAGTTTCATCATCACCGTATGAATCTAACAATGATAGTAGTTCATCACCATACTCTTCTCCGGTTTCTACTTTATTATCCCTAGAAAAATCTCTAATCTTATGATAAACAGTATCAAAACCCTTTAGTATTTTAAGATTTCCCTGATCATTTTTAAAACCGGAAACCTTTTGTAATTGTAATAGCAGGTAGTAGAGGTCATTGCCTACCTCATCATGTAATTTTTTGGATAACCTGCTGTTTGTATCATGACGTTCTTCGATACGTGCGGTTTTGATACGTTGTTTCCAGATTAAAACGATGGATATAACTATGATTAGTAAAGTAGTCGAGACTAGTATTAGAATATTCCTTCTTGATGTTTCTTTGGTTAGTTTTAAGTCCTTTTCTACTGTTTCAGCTTTTAATTCTAGAACTCTTTCACGGTTTTTTTCGGTATCATATTTTACTTTGGCAAATTGATTTTTGGCCATTCCTCTTGCATCTGTAAGGCTATCGGTTAACCTTCTGTATTCATTAGCCACCTTTTTAGGATTATCTTCTAATTGGATAAGATAGGAGAGAGCCTCTACTTTGGATTTTGCACCGTTTATTTTTTTTGCTATTTCATACGCATTATGGGCATACTTAATAGCAATTTTATCTTGTTTGAGGTTTTTATGATACTCTATTAAATGGACATAACTGGCAAATTGACCAGAAAAATCATTTTCACTTAAACGTATTTTAAGATTACGGTTTAATTCGTCTTCAGCCCTATAATTTTTATTATCTAACCATTTAATATATGCTAAATTATCATAGATTCTGGCTTTTTCTTTTCTATTAATGGTTAATGTATCGATAGCTAACTTAGAGAGTAGATTTATTGCTTTTTCAAAGTTGTTATTTTTTGAATAAACAATTGCCAAATTATTTTTGTAGATAAGCTTATGTGTTTGATTCTTGGTTTCTGAAATTGCTTTATTATACCAGTAGATAGCCTCATCATAATTGTTTTGTCTATTTGAGCTAATTGCCAATGTATTGTACACAGAGGCGATTTGTTTTTTGTCTGTCTCTGGATTTAAATATTCTAAGGCTTCTATAGCCGTAACCTCACTACCAATAAAGTCCCCTTTATTATTCTGTAAAGTTGCCATTGTCAATAATCTTTTACCGGCCTTAGTATATTCTTTTATTGACAGGTGATAATTTTTCGAACGGTTTAAGTAAAAGAAAGCACTATCTGTCCTCGATGTTTTATAGAAGTAATTCCCTATTTTAAAATTAGCCTTAGCAAGCATTACAGTGTCATTTGTACTTAACGCTTTTACCATTAATTTTCTACCATAAAAAAGAACGCTATCGTATTGTTTAGCTTTGTTGTGCAATATGATTTTATAGGAAAGGGATTTTTGCTCTAAAGAATCTATACTAGCATTTTTCGATAGTGTATAAGAAGTGTTGATTGACGCAATACGTTCTGGTAAAGGTTTTAATTTATCTTTAGCATTCTGGTAGCATTTTGAAATACTATCTGTTTTTAAACTTTTTACACTACCAAATGAATCGTTTCTATCTGAACAAGAAGTAAAGAAAAAGGAAGAAAACAGTAAGATAAGTGCACTATATTTAAAGTAGTTTACTTTCATATATTGAAAGTACTAAAAATATCAAAACCGCACTAATATGGTGCGGTTTTGATCTCTATTAATTGAACATTTGTCTATTCATCATCATCGTCTGGAACAACAACTCCTTCTTCACCTTCGGTAGCTGATTCTTCGATACCGATTTCTTCAGATAAATCTGAGGTTGTACAAGAAAATAATGACATATTAAACACTACTATTGCTATAATTATAAATGATCTTCTCATCTTTTTTTGTTTTTGAAATTGAACAATAGTGTTGCCGTCCGGGTCTTGAATCCAGAGGATTGTTTGCCTTTCAGCAACACACGAAATGAGAAGAAGCGCTTCTTCGGTTTTGGGAAGTTTGTTTGGAAAGACGAAGACAGAAAAAGTTAATTGTACTTCCCAGTTTCAGTTACCTGATCCTGTCTTGTATTTCCAGTTTTGAATTAGTTTGTATACATTTGTCTTGATAGCTAATCTCGACTTGATCTAAATTCTTTCGCAAGATATGGCTGTTTTACCCCTCTGACAGTAAAGGATTCCGAAGATTCCGAAGAATCTTTTTGTTCCAAACATTCCGAAAGAATTTTATAAATAGAGAATTATGACTATGGTTACTTTTGAAACATATATTAATGCAATTCGACAGAAATATTTGAATGATAGAGGAGGTGAATTAAGTACTTTTTTAGCAAAACCTACTCCTGGACAATTGAAAGATGCATGTATAGACGTACTAGGTGAAATAAAGAATAGAAGTGATCAAAATATTTTAGAGAGATTCTTTGAACTCAATGATGCTGATCATATTAAAACAATCAGAAAGTTTGATAATGATAAATTAAAACCTATTGCAAATTTTTTGAAGAATAAAACTGATTCCATACAATCACCTATCGCTTTAGAGTTAGTAGCATTGTTAATTGATTTTCAACCAAGGCCTTTTGCTAAATTTCAAAAATTAAGTAACACACAAATTGATATTACAAAAGAACAAGGATCCAAAAGAGATATAACTTTAATATCGGATGAGACCGGGAATGATATCAAAACAAAGGCAGATGGAGATGGCAATCATGGAGGTAAAACATTGAGAAATATTATAATCACTATAAGTTCTATTTCTGCAATTATTGTAATAGCCCTTTTTGCTTTAAAAATGTTACAAAAAGACTGTATGAAATGGAATGGAGAGTACTACGAATTGGCCTTTTGTTCTAAAAGCTTTGATAAAAAGATTATTCCTATAGACGAAAAGCTATTAAATGAATTCAAGAAGATCAAAGTAGATACAAATTATACTTTCTTTGATGATGATGGAAAAGCCAAGGTTTGGTATGCTAAAAGAGAAGGGAAGATTGAGTTTTTTAACTCTCAAGGTACACATCCGACTAACGGGAATAAACTAAAACCCATTACTCAAACTATTGTTCGTAAATATATTTTTGGAGAATAATGATATACAAATCACTAAGAAATTTGAATTGTATATTTGTGTATCTAACTTATTAAGTATGAATAAAAACTTACTATTTGTCTTTATTTTATGTACGACATATTCACAAGCCCAACTAAAAGACTGTTCCCAATGCAATACCGTAGTCTACACCACCAGTGACATTGCCAAAAACACCTTGTATGAGCTACAATTGCTACGCAATGAGGTTTTTGCGCGACATCGTTATGTGTTTAAAAGTGTACGGTTAGAAGATTATTTTCTTACTAAAGAATGGTACAACCCAAATCATGATGACGTGGTACAAGTACAACTTAATGCTATCGAGAAAAAGAATGTAACTCTTTTTAGAGATAAAGAAACCGAGATAGAAAATCAAAGAAAGCAATTGTTTAAAGAGCTTACCACCCTAAAAGAAGCTCTACAGACCAATAACGCACCGCAAATAAAGAAATATCTATCTAATGTACTCCCAGAAGACGAAGGGTATGATAATGCTATACAAGGACTTACCCGTATGTTTGCCATCATTGATCTAGACGATATACATTGGTATAAAGATACGGCACTGTACCAGGTTAAGATCGATAATGGTTTTTTGGTAAAGGTAATTGCACTGCGTATTAACGGTAATGAGATTACACTAAGTGCGGGTGATATTAGTCATTCAGAAATCATGACCGAGCCTTTTAAATACGGTAGCGATTACCATTCTGAGGATGAGTATTACGTTGCATGGATCTTTAATTTCGATGGACAACGACTGGTTTTAAAAGATAGACAAATAGCAGGATGATTTTAATAAGAATGTTGAAATATTCCAGCAGGGTGAGGTGTCAGACCGAGCTTGTTGAAGTACCGCCGAAGGGTGAGGCCCTCGAACCCTGAGACTACCGGAGAAGAAAGTGGGGCTTCGAGTGCCTCAGCCCCCAATGACATCTGAAGAGTGAGGTGTCAGACTGAGCTTGTTGAAGTACCGCCGAAGGGTGAGGCTCAAGATTCCAATCTTATCAATGTATTCCCGAAGGGTGAGGCTCTCGAACCCTGAGACTACCGAAGAAGAAAGTGGGGCTTCGAGTGCCTCAGCCCCCAATGACATCTGAAGGGTGAGCTGTCAGACCCAAGCTAAACTGTAGATAAAAGTGGGGAAATATCACCCAAGTGTGTAAAATATACACACCCTGGGATTCGCCGATTATCGTAAATGGTTGTTTTTCAGTAGTATTTAAAAAAGGGTATCAATATTGTTAGTTCTGAGAAGGAATTAAGAAAACATTCATGAAGGGATCACCATCTGTTAAGACTGCCACAACGTCAATATCTATTGATCGTTTAGAAAAACTAATTGTAAATGCTTCATCATCTTTTATTTTAATAGCAACATTTATACTGCTATTTGGGGCTGCATCTTTGTTCTATTTCTTACAACCCTATTTCGAGGAAATTCATCTAGAAAGAATGAATACTCCCTGGGGAATTGCATTGATGATCACAGGGTTCTCGCTATTGACCATTAAGATTAGTTTTATCATCTACATTTTGGTATTATATCTACGCTATAAAACGATTGCCCCCATATCTAATGAAGCACTACCTTTATGTACTGTGATCGTACCTGCATACAACGAAGGAGAATTGGTGTATAAAACCTTACAAAGCCTTGCCGAAAGCGATTATCCCCAAGACAAACTACAAATCATTTCTATTGATGATGGTAGCCAGGACAATACCTGGCAATGGATGAAAAGAGCTAAAGAGGAGCTAGGTGATCGTATTTCAATTTATCAACAACCCAAAAACAAAGGGAAAAGACATGCTTTATACCGTGGATTTAATTTAGCCACCGGAGATGT
This sequence comes from Aquimarina penaris, assembly GCF_040786285.1. NCBI lineage: Bacteria > Pseudomonadati > Bacteroidota > Flavobacteriia > Flavobacteriales > Flavobacteriaceae > Aquimarina > Aquimarina penaris. The sequence continues at coordinate 653,978 of NZ_JBFMKQ010000003.1, read as the reverse complement.
CTTTATCACCGTGGATAGTGATTCTATTGTAAAAAAAGATACGCTTCGTGTTATGGTAAGTCCTTTTGTGGTTAATGAAACCTGCGGAGCCGTAGCCGGAAATGTTCGCGTGTTAAACAGAGAAAAAGGGTTAATCCCACGTATGTTAAATGTAAGTTTTGCCTTTAGTTTCGAATTTATACGTTCTGCGCAAAGTACATTGGGTTCTGTACTATGTACACCAGGAGCTTTGTCTGCTTATCGCAGAGAAGCCGTTTTTAATTGCCTCGAAGAGTGGATTAATCAAACCTTTATGGGGCAAGTCTCAAAAATAGGTGAGGACCGTGCCATGACCAATATGATTTTAAAACAGGGGTATAAAGTACTGTTTCAGCGCAAAGCATATGTTTATACTAATATTCCTGAGCGTTATAAGAACTTATATAAAATGTTTATCCGTTGGGAGAGAAGTAACATTCGCGAAAATATTGCCATGAGTAAATTTGCCTTCAGAAACTTTAGAAAAGAATCTAAAAGTGGTACCAGAATACTATTATTAAACCAATGGTTAAAGATGACCATGGCGTATCCTGCATTTCTACTAATGATATTTTTTATTTGTACGTATCCGTTATTATTTCTTAGTTCTACCTTAGTGAGTATATTAATCTTTTCGAGTATACAAGCCTTGTTTTATGCCAAGAAACACAGTGTATCAGAATCACTTTGGGCCTATCCTTATAGTATTTTTTATGCCTTTACCTTGTTTTGGATAACCCCTTACGCCATCGCTACAGCAGGCAGAAGTGGATGGTTAACACGTGATTTGACTAAAAATGAACTTGAAGAACAGCAAGTCGACCCTACGACCGAGCTTAGAGAACAAGTTGTTGTAGTTTCCTCTTAATGTAGTGAAATAAAGACTTCGGTTTCGGGAGCACTTCGATAAGCGCAGTCTGACACCCCAATCTATGCCTAAATTCAGAACCCCGAGGTTACTCGAAGGGTCAGCCCCTAATGTTATACGATCACTGAGCGTAGTCGAAGTGAAAGCAGCCGAAGTGAACGCAGCCAAAGTGAGCGTAAAATCAAACCACCTTCGATTCTCCAAAAAGCTGATATTTATCATTATTCCAACAAAAGGGTAATAGTATATTCACTATATTGAATACGTATAACTCTTAAATATTGTCAATTATGGAATTTATGGAAATTATGGACAACAAAGGCACTACACATTATATCAATCCCAGTCATATATCGGGGCTTTGCGATGTAGATGGTCATTGCAAAATTAATTTAATGGGGCAGGACTATATGATTACCAAAGAAGGGATGGCAGATGTAAAACTTCACCTAATGTCTTTTAGACATTAGAAATGATATAGTGAAAGCTACGATCACTTCGACTACGCTCAGTGATCGTAGGTCGTTTGATTACAATCGAATCCTGAGCGTAGCCGAAGGGTGAGATAACTATATAGAGCAAACTTCGAGTTCCTCAGTCCTCAATACAAACCAAAAAGTGAGCGATCACTGAGCGTAGCCGAAGTGAGAGCAAGAATATCTGTTGATATTAGATTGATCATACTATATTTGTAGGTTGTGATACTTAGTACATACCATATGGCAAAAAAAGGAAAAGAAAAGAATACCCAGAATAAGGCAAAACATGCCAAGCTCATGAATCGCAAAAAGAATAAGCTTAGAAAAGAGAAAGAGGCTAGGGCAGCACGGTTAAAAGCATTGACACAAAAAATAAACCAACAAAACAATACCGAAACCTCTAATGAATAGTTGCTATTGTGGTCGATCTATGTCGTATGCTTTGTGTTGTGGTAAAATTCATAAAGACATTTCTAATGCAGCTACAGCCGAAGACTTAATGCGTTCGCGATATAGTGCTTTTGTATTGGCTAAAGGTGATTATTTGTTGAAGAGTCATCACAGTACCACCAGACCCTCGTCTAAAGAAAAGAAATCGATGGTACGATGGGCTAAAGCTGTAAATTGGGTAAAGCTAGAGGTATTGCACACTTCTAAAGGTACATTACAAGATACCGAAGGTACAGTAGAATTTAAAGCATTTTATTACGATCAAGATGGTCTACAAATGATCCATGAACATTCTACGTTCACCAAAGAACAAGGATATTGGGTCTATGTAGGAGAGAAACAATGAGGGCTGAGGCTCTCGAAGCCCAATATTATCCGAACCCTGAGCGCAGTCGAAGGGTGAGCGCAGTCGAAGGGTGAGCGCAGTCGAAGGGTGAGCGCAGTCGAAGGGTGAGCATTATATAATGCAACAACCCTAATCAAGGTGGTAAAACAATAGCTTTAAATAACTTGATCGAACCATCTGTAAACCAGCAAATTCCAATTATTTTTACTTTAGTGGGATGTTCTACTTTCCAATACGATACATCTAATGCCTTTTTTATATCAAGAAAAGAATTTCGGTCATCTGGATCAAAATCAAAGTCTGCACGGTTTAGAATCAAACGGTCCTTTTCGTTGCAAGTATTTATCAAAGGTTTGGTATCGACTATTGTACCAATATTGCACACACTAGTTTTGGCGTTAATGGCATTATGTAATTGATCAATCAAATTTGAATCCATCATTTTTTTTGAAGTTACACATCTTTCCTGAATCAGGAAAATAGAAGCGAGCAATACTATAAAACACTTCATCTTGGGCTTTTTATATATGAATTATATTCATGGTCCGGGCCCAAGAGGTCCTAACATCCCTCCACCTGGTTGAAGGTGTGGTGGTAGTACTGGACCTAAAAACTTTGTAGTTTCAATTTCTACGCGTCTATTAAGATCGTCTGGCGTATGCGTAGTATCTTCTCCATGTTTCTGAATAACCAGCATGTTGGCAGGAATACCTTCACTAATTAATCGATCGCGAATAACAATTGCTCTTCTTTCTGATAAATCCATGTTATATCCGGCAGCTCCGTCTTGACTTGCATACCCATGAATAATAATTTGGGTATAGGGCATCGTGGCTAGTATATGTTGACGGATTCTCTTATTGGCAATGGCATAATGCGTATTAGAATCAATAGTACTGTCGTTTCTTAAGCTCATAGAGTCATGGTCAAACCAAAGAATACTGCGAGTGCCTTCATGATCTACAGGAGATTCTGTAGCAAAGTCAATCCCGGTGGCTTGATTACCAGCAATAGCGTCCCATCGGGCAGAGGCGTCCTGTAGCTCCTGAGAAGCCCCACAAGTGGCTATTGGTGTTGCTGGTCTAAAATTGATCGTTCCAGAACTATTTATATAAAACCCCCAGTTTACCCCGGCAATGGTTTTACGATCTCCTGTGCCTGTTTCACAAACTAAGAAAGTTTGAAATTCTCTCCCTGCATTTGTATCGGTGTCCCATACGCCAGGAGCATCCCATAAAATTGCCGGTTGCGAAGGAGAACCGATTTGAGAATCAAATCCTGGACTAGTGTCATAAAATGGCCTGGTTTCTGAACTAACCGTATCAATTCTCCAACCTCTTGATGCGGCACTAGGGTCACTCCATCCTGATCGTTCTCTTCTGGTAGCATTTCCTGGGTCGTCCGTTTCTATATTACCGCTAGTGCCTTTTGTAATACTCCTTACGGTTTGAATTAATCTAATTTGATCACAACTACCACAAATGTCATGATCATAGACACTCTCGATCTTTGCATAAACACCTTTTACATCTCTACCGGCGGCGGCATAAGGATAAATTCCTTTATAGGCTTTGGCGAAGTTAAATCCAACATTACAACCAAATAGGCCTCTACAATTATCAGCGGTAACCGTAGTTCCCATAATAGCATCTGCTGCCATAGTACCCGAAGTGAGGGCAGTAGACAATCCAGAGCCGCCCTCAAAAGCTGCATCATTTCGCTGGATAATATTCGTACCCGAAAGGCCATTCGATTTCATCACAGTTGGATGATTTGTGGCCACACTGCCTTGTTGTATCGTATGAGTCAACTCGTGGGCCAATAGTTTTTTCCCTTCTTTACTAGAATTATTAAATTGACCTTGATTGAAATAAATATCAGCTCCGTGAGTAAAAGCCCGTGCACCAAGATCCTTATTCATTTGAGCTGCTTGGGCATCGTTATGGATTCGTACATTGCTAAAATTGGCGCCAAATCCTGTTTCCATTTCAGTACGGGTATCTTTAGATAAAGGACTGCCTTTTCCGTTTGTGCTATGCAGAGTACTCTCTAAATCCGGGCTTAATTGTATATGGTTCTGTGTTGATTTGGCCTGTAGGGTTTCTTCTTTTGATTTTCCAGCACTTTCAAAAATGGGTTTTTTATGAATAATAGGATCCGTTTCTTTCTTTTCCTGTATTTGCTCTTTATCCTCACAGGCGTCACATTTTCTTTGAATCACCTTAGGAGTAGTGTTCACAGAACTACTTTGGCTAACGACTTGTTCTGCCATAGCATCAGCTTCTTTTTCATAGGGATCACCAGCTTGTCCAATATTTAGTTTGGCTTGAATTTTTGAAGAGGTAAAGAAAGGAGCTTCGGTTTCTTTAGATTTTGAAAAAAAACTTCCGGTTGCATCCTTGTTAAAGAACGCCTTAGAAGCATCTGAATGCGTAGCCTTATGATTTTTAGCAATGGTAGTTCTCATAAGAATATTCTTTAATTCAAACTATGATTTTACAGTCTAATAAAAATAACACATAATGATTGTATTACAATGGCTATATCCCTTTTTTTTAACAGGTAAATGCCCCTATTTAAAGAAGATCATAAATTAAAGAGTTCTTCGGGTTAAAAGGGTATATCGCAGAATAGCAATACACGAATTAGATAGTGGAAGGGAAGGAAAAATGAAATAAAGTAGCCTAGGTTTCGAGAACCTCACTCTTCTTATGTAATTATAATTCTGAAGGGGGAGGTTATCAAATCCTGAAATAATTGAGGAAGAACTACTCTTCTTCTTCAAAGGTTACAGTTGCAAAAGCAGTGTCTTCTTCTATAATGCTGAAATCTTCTAAAGGTGCTTTGGGTTCTTCATTAGCTTCAACATCAGGAGTATCTTCTGTTTGTTCGGTGATTACTTCTTCTGATTCTTGTGTCTCCTCTTCCTCAACAGGAACAGAATCTTTTAATGTATTAAATCGCTCTAATTTTTGCAATTCACCTTCATCTCCAGAGAAATATGGAAACACATCCATAATTGGGGACTCGGCAATCGCAGGAATGGTATAGTCGCCCATCGTGTTTTTCATCGTTTGATTAGTGTTGTCAAACGCCTCTTTTACATCATTAGCCTGCACCAATAAATACATATTAGACTTACGTTCTTTACCGCTTTCTTCATCATATGCAATTAATGATACTTTGGATTTAAACCAACGATCAGAATTTTCGAAAGGATGAATCTCTGCATAATTGGCCACCTTAATATTCGTGATCTTAAATTCATCACTAATATAGGCCGACATTTCTTCGTTAATACGGCTTTCGGCCTCGGTGTATGATATGGCATCTACCAAATAGGGTTCTGTAGTCATGCGTTGTACTCCAGAATCATCTGTTTTTCTATATTTTATCTTGCATTCATACCAAATTGCACTCATATTTTTTTCTATTTTAGGAGGGCAAATATAAATGTTCTGGCGCGTCAGAAATGGCTATATCTAAAATAGATATTCACAATTTTTGAAGGGTAATATTAGGTATTTGAAGACCAGCGTTTTATTTGTGAATACTATTAATTATAGACCGTCAATCGAGTGCTTCGATTTTAAGAGAAGTGCACTTCGACTGGCTCAGCAGAGCTATCGAGAATAGGTGCTGAAATCCAAAGAGCGGATATCGATATACCGTACCACGGTATGGCACTCGAACCGACGTACTTTTTACAATGTAACAACAAAAGGGACTTCGATTACGCTCAGTCCCTATAAGAGATCATGATCACTGAGCGCAGTCGAAGTGATCGCTATACGAGTCATACTACCTTATCTATCGTATGAATATTTACTTTTTCCCGCTTTCCTTTAAGTAATACACTTCCTAAGAATTTAGAAGACAAATAGGTGTTGATCTTTAGGTCTTTTAGTAATTTTTCTGAAATAAGGAGCAATACATGGTGCTTATTACATTCTGCCTGGATGCGGGCAGAAGTGTTAATCACATCGCCATGATAGGCTATTTCTTTTTTGATCACACCCACTTCGGTAACCATTAATACTCCGCCATGTAAACCGGCTTTAAATTCGGGTATAATACCGTACTTATCCAGGTAATATTGTGATTTGCTTTGTTTTTTCTGCTGAAAGGCAAAAAATAAGTCTATACAGTTGTTATTGGCAAGGCCTTTTTTATAAGGCCAGCTTAGTACGGCTTCGTCACCTACGTATTGATAGATTTCGGCATCATATTTAGGTACTACTTCGTTAAGGTCATAAAAACAATCTTGTATAAATTGGCTATACTTAAAATGCCCAAGGTTTTCGGCTATCGTAGTAGAGTCTTTTAGGTCTAAGAACATAAAGATGCGTTTCTCTTCTTGTGGGTTTTTGTATTTACCCATGAGCATCTTTAAAAAAACACCTTTCCCAAACTTTTCGGTGGCAATTTTAATAAATGAAAATACAAAAGAAACCAACACAATGTATAATATTGCGGTCCAAAAGGCTTTGTCCTGTACCCACCAACCCCGACTGGTATCAAGTGGAAGATTGTAAACATTAGAAAAGACACGTATTACCCCCGTAAAGACAGCGACAGTAGTTATAAAATATAATATGGTTCTTACTATAAGATCAAGAACAAGAGATATTCGGTTTGAGGTATATTTATCAAAAAAGAAATCAATAGTGGCATATATAACACCTATTAAAACTCCAACAGACATAAGTCCTTGTAAGGCTTTTAAAGCTCCGCGATTTCCGCTAAATTCTGCAATAACCGTAATACCAACTTCTTCGTCCATTCCATAATATCGAAATATCGAATATAATCCCATGACCAGTGCCCAAAAAAGAATGGATTGCCATAGTAGTTGAAGATATTCTTTCAGGTTACGGTTCATATCTGCGATTTATACGAGTAAATGATTATTGGTTAATAATACTATGTACTCCATTTTCCAGATTATATAGTGTGGTAATCTCGGTATCGGTTAAACTTCTGTTATAAATAGAGAGTTCATCCATCAGACCGATATACCCTAACCCAAGATAAATATTCGATAGCTCGAGATCCCAGGTAAAAGGTGTAGTGATATTGGGTCTAGATCCTTTTAGCTCACCATTCATATATAAAGAAGCTTGACCTTTTTCGGTATTCAAGTTTGAGAAATTGATAAGAATGTGAGTCCACACGTCCTTACCAAATGGAGGGCTTTTAACTCCTTTAAGCTTTTCCATAAAAACAGGATTTTCGTTATCAGGTCCTTCAGGATTTGGGTTCCATACCGCTCGGTCACCAATTACTCCTAATCTAAAATCTCTAGGGTTTTCTTTGGTAAAATCTACCCAAATTGAAGCATCATTATAACTTACATCCGTAATTTGTATGGGATCGCAATAACCAGGTTCGAGATCGGTAGCCGGATCTAGTTTCAACCAAAAAGAAATGGCGCCACTCCAGTCGGTAGTATTGTATGCAATATTATCCTTACTTGGGTAATAAATATTTCCTTTGCTACGCTCTGTAAATAATAGGCCATCACCATAACGTCCTTGAGTCTTTGCAATACGTATATCTGGTTTGTGTAAACCTTTTTGGGCAGAATCTCTTGCTTTGCGATTAGGAACGGTATACAAATGTTTGTCGCCTGCCGCAAAATCGGCATCAATGCTTTGATCAAAAGATGCGTAGAAGGTAAGTGCCGTTTTTAAATCTGCTTTACTGGTATCAGTATGGCAAGAAGTAAGAAATGCTGTTATCAATGCGCCTAAAAATAGATTGAGAAATGTGTTTTTATGTTGTAACATGATGTTGGTTTTTGAAGACTAAATATAAGATTATCCTTTCGTTAAACTATAGAATTTACTTAAATTTAGCATCATTGCGCATTACATGGGTTGAGCAATTATGCCAAGTAGAAGCCCGTAGAAGTTATGAAACTCTATAGTTACAAAATTTAGGACACAAGGTTTTTACCGTAAAAACTTTCCATTATAATTCGCTGCACCCTACCAAATCATTTAGTACCTTTATAAAGAGCCAACTTAAATGGATATGCTATGAAAACTATCAGTACACTTGTTGACAATCCTACTATTACCCCAGAATTAGAAACTACTTTTGAAACCATTAAAACTGAACTTGGTGCTCCTTTTGTTCCACACTTTTTTCAGATATGGGGACATAACCCAACGGCATTACAAGGGATTGTACCCGCTATGAAACATATTTTGGGAAGTGGTGTTCTTGATCGTAAGCTTAAAGAAATGATCATGATTGCAATATCTTCTTTAAAAAAATGCAACTATTGTGAAACCGCGCACCAGGTATTTTGTTTTAGCATGGGGGCAGAACCAGAGCAAATAGAGTTTTTAGTAAATAGTCATACATTACCAGACTCTGATAATCCAAAGGATAAAGCGGCTATCGATTTTGCCGTACGATTATCTAAACATCCAAATACATCTAGTAAAGAAGATTTCGAAAAATTAAAAGCATTAGGGTTTTCTAAAGCTGAAATTTTAGAAGTTATAGCGATGTCTGGCATGGCCGTTTTTTATAGCCATTTAGCTGATGCCACTAAAATTACGATTGATGAAGGGTTTACTGCTGCGCTTTCGAAAACAGAAACCACAAAAGCTAATAGTTAATATTTTGATCATTATAACATATAAATAAATAGGAGTATGGCTTCAAATGATATCAGAAAAGAATATAGTAATAAAGAAATCACTGTAGTATGGAAACCCGGAAAATGTATTCATGCGGGGATTTGTGTACAATCATTACCTAATGTATATGATCCTAACGGAAAACCGTGGATACAACCAGAAAATGCATCTGCAGAAGCATTGATCAAACAGATAGATCAATGTCCATCGGGAGCATTAAGTTACTATAAGAATTAATCTCCGTTATAAGCAAACCTTTTGATCAAAGGGTAGTGATGCTGTAAAGGCTCGACCTTTTGATTAAATAAGTCACTCATTTTTTGAGTTAATACATTCTTAAACTCGGTACTTAGCTCCTTATCGTCATTATCCATATTAGGATGATCTTCGATATTCGAGTATAGGTCGGCAAAAACAGCATCACTTGAAGCTTCAATAATGCAGTCTTCGAACCATGGGTTTAGCTTTTTAAATTTACCAATAGGCAAGGCTAGCAATAGAAGTACAGCTCTTATTTCTGCAAGGTCGTCATGATCTCTATATCCAAAATCTTCATGAGCTTTTATAATTCGATAGATATTCACAAATCGTTTGATCGCTCTTGGACTAGAACCAATAATCATCGACATTTCTTGCAAAAGTTCAATTTCCTGATCAGATAATTCTAAAGAAGCTATAGTTTCTTTGGTTTCTATAACTTCATTATGTGGTTCAGATACGTTATTAACAGTACCCGTAGGTTCTTTTGTAACTACAGATGGCTTTTCATCGGTCTTTATAGTTTCATTACTTACAACGTTTGGACTACTTTGAGGTTCCTTAAGATCAGGAGTTTCTTCTTTATGAATAGGATTTGTTTCTGCTAGCTTTTTAAGCATATGCTTTACACTTTCGTCCTCGGCCGCTTTTAGATTAAAAGGTACTTGAAAAATTTTCTCAAGGTAACTCGATGGATCAATCATTTCCATCTCTGTGCTTTGAAAACTCTCTACAAAATGCATTTGATGCTTCTTAATTAATGCATTTTTCACCCAACGGGGATCAACACCAACGACAACCACAAAGAGGGGATAGGCCATCAGTAAATTTACGGCTTCGAGTACTTCGACTACACGTTCTTCTGGACAACGATCAAGATCATCGATATATAAGATAATTCGCTCTAGCGGGCGTTCAAAATTTTCTCTAAATTTTTCAGCCTCTTCGGCCTCTTCAAAATTTTGTAGTTCTTTATGGTGATCGGTAAACAGGTTGCTTAAAATTTCAAAATCTTTTCTGATTATAGAGATCAGCCCCAGGTGTTTTTCATATTCTTTACTGTTGGATCGCTTTTCTATAAACGAATGCAATGCTTCTGTGGATAAAGTATTTTTTAATCTAAACTCGATCTCAGCCCTTTGTTCGGTAGTTTGATTGATCTGTTGATTAATATCAATGATCTGACTTTTGATTTGCTCAATCTCTAATGTAAGTGCTTTTTCTTCTTGTGCAAATCGAAATAAAGCATCTTCTTTCTTTAATTCATATTGTTTTTTGATATTCCAGAAAGAAGCGACTAGGGGTTGCAACTGCCTGTAGGTTTTAACACCTCTTATGTATAAAGCTCCGGCAGCAGAAATGATATACCAAATATTTGAAGGTATAGATAAATCAGACCATTTTGTAACAGTAGCAATATAGTGCAGTAATCGAGGTACAGCTAGCACAACACCTATAATACCCACTAACCATAGTACGTTTATATACCATTTACCTGCTTTGAAAAAGGTTTTTAGAAAAGTAAATACCGATTTGGTTTGATTATATAATTCATCTGGAGTTTTCCAATACGCTCTCGGAACAATTTTAGCAAACTCTTCCTGGTTACTTATGAACGTACTATTTTTAGTAATAGCCTCTTCAACAGTTTTTTCTACTTTAAATTCTTTATCAATTTGTTCGACTATTTCAAACATAGTCCTACACTTGATTTTCTTTATTTTTTGTTGAAGTAACTCTTCAATAGTTTTCTTCTTCGTATTTAAGCTCTCTAATTGCGCATCTATAGCGCCTTTTTTTCTTTCAAGTTCTTCTAACTCACTATGCGTAATATTTAGTTTATGAGTAAGTACTTCTTCAATTTTTTTCTTGTACTCATCACCAGCAGAATTATTTTGAATATAATGATTGAGTCCATCAAAAATCTTGGTTATAATCCCTGCCCATAGATTGGCATCCATATAGGACCATGCATTAAAATGAACATGGGCAATGCCTTCGCAAAATCCTTGCTCTGGATTTACACTAGACAACAATTTGATGCGTTCTTTTAATTTCTTCATAAAGAAGCTTTTACCCGATCCCCATTGACCAAAAAGCGCAATGGCGAGAGGAGGCGTAAAACTCTTTGCAGCAATTACGCGGGCAAAAGCAGATACATCTTTAGCAATATTAAGGTGATCTGTACTTAAATCTGAATCGCTAATCAGACCCGCTATCGTATTAATCTTTGTGACTGTTGTAATGGTAGTTTTGGGACTAAAACCAGGTGTTAATTCCCTCCATCTATCTTTTATTAGCAACAGTATTTTTAATGTATCTTGAAGCTCAGGAATTACTATAGCATTTCTTCGATAATACCCATGAACAACTAGTTCATATGTGATATCGGTAATTTTCCAATCTATTTCTAGAGTTTTTCCATCTCGTAAATTATTAGTTACAATACCAAACCCTTGTATTATTAAATTAATTTGATCATCTTCTACACCACTTGTTGTCTTTAATATGACTATATCACCAGAGTTAACGCTCTTTAGCAATGTGTTAGAGGGGATGTCAAAATCATGTTTTTCCCAAGTGTTGTTATTAAAAAAGTAATCTTTTTTCTTCCTTTGCAGAGAATTTGAACTAACTAAATAGAATTTCCTTGGATAATGACTAATATAAAAATGATGTGCAAGGCTTAATGATTCCTCTTCAGATATTTTATCTACTTTTTCCTGTTTCTTTTTCTTAGGTGATTTTTTTTGAGTAGTCTCGGTTGTATTTTGCTGTATTTGATTGAAAAAGGCGACCCCTCTTTTACTATCGGGAATAGAGATGATAAAGCGGGCACCTAATTTATTAAACTCAGCGGCAAAGCCTTCAATAACAAATTGAGTAATATTAAGGCTAATCGCGAAGGATAGACCTGACTCTCCGGTACCCAATAACGGAATCCATATCGTTTTTGAGGATAAACGATCCAAATAGTATTGTATCGCATAGGTGAGATTATTTCTTAGAGAGTTCTCATTATTCTGTTCTCCTCCGTAAGTGACGATAAAAAGGATGGGTTTTTTACCTTTTTGAACTAATAGGTCAAATCCTTTTTCAAAATCCAGACGTTTAAGAACCTTTGGATCATATCCATATGCAGTGAGTACTAATACATTTAGATTTCCGGTATTGCCATATATATCAACAGAGGTGATCGCGATATCTGCTTCATTAGGAGAAGCATTTAAAATGATTTCATAAGGTACACTAGACGTTTCCTGATCCATGAACTATTAATTTTGAATAAATTTCAATTCTATTTTTACTTTTTAAGGATTCAAAATTTTCTACAGGCTCTTTTTAAGACAAGTAATACGCATTATGTATTACCAAAGAATTGAAATCAACAGTTAATATATTCAAATCTTGAGTCTATAAGGGTAATCTAAGTTAAAGATAGAATTAATGTATAAGCTGGCAAAGAAATGACCCTTTTTAAAGGCACATTGATTATGAATAAGAAGCTATGTTAGAAAAATATCAATGATTCTCTATGTAAATACGTAATATATAGAGTTATGGCATGTATTAATTGATCAAATCCAAGAATAGGGAAGAAAATACGAGGGTTTTTTCGATATTTTGAAGTCAACTTACTTGTAAAAAAATCAGTAAGGCCGTGCAATACACAATTGATCAATAAAAAACCAATAGCTACTTTTAAAGGGAATAAAATAAGGCTACAGACAAGTAATACACCGGTATAAGTAAGCACATGTAAGAAGAGCCATTTAAAGTGGTGACTTTTGCCCATTGCCATTTTAGAGGTTTGCAATCCATAGTCCCCAACCCAATGTGCCAAAAGAATCCAAACAAAATTCATACCTAAAAGATATCAATTCAATGGGTTATAACCTAATTGTTAACGCAAAGTTTTAGAATAAAGTAGTCTAAAACACAAAAATAAAGAGGAAACTTAAGTATATTGTAGTATAAAACACATTTGACCCAAATTACTAAAGAACTACACCATTTTTGAGGTGAAAACTCGTACATAGGTACAGTCAATATATATCCAATTTTAAAACTATCAGATGTTTCGCACGTTTCGTCATCGATTGTTGTTTTGGTTTCTGGTATTCATTAGCTTTAGCTTTGTGATTATCATGCTTTCTTTTGCTTATCTCGATAAGCGTGAACACATTTTGCAACGTACAGATGCGATAGAACAATCCTATGTGATCTTGTTAAAAACTGTAAAAGCGCAACAGGATTTTTTTAGTTATGCTACTAAAGATCAGAAATTCTTCCGTACCGGTGATAACGATTATCTAAATAATTACCTCAAATTATTAGATAGTACTCGATTTCACCTCATGCATGTAAATTTTAGTAAAGAATCTATTTTATACGATGGTATAGAATCTCTGAAATTAGATATTACAGAGATCGATGCTGTTTTTCTTGAGTTGATTGAGAACATTCAAGCACGTGGATATAAAAATTATAACCTAGAAGGGAGTATGCGCAAAGACGCTCATTGGCTCGAAAAGATTTCCGAAATCCCTACCGAAGATATTTTAAGGCTTAGAAAGCTAGAGAAAGATTATATTATTAGAAACGAAAAGAGTTATGTAACCCAGTTCAAAAATCAAGTAAAAGTTGTTAGAGATCGTATCCAAACCAATACACGTATTACTAAAAAAAGGAAGAAAAGTATTCTATACTATCTCAAAGGATATGAGAACAAATTCATGCAATTAGTGGAGCTGGATCAACGTATAGGCCTCAAGGACAATATAGGGTTAAAAGAAGCCTTGGATCGCCGAATCACGATTTGCGAGGCTGGTTTTAGTACTGCTGTGCTTCAGGCCAAAGAATGGGCTAAAGCAGAATTTAGACAGCTTACTATTTATTTTGGAATAATTGCCTTTGTATTATTAATTGTAAGTATTTGGATTAGTGCAATGATCTCCAGGAAGATTACCAAACCACTAACAGAGTTAACGATGCATATTACGCGTTTTGTGGACAGTAATTTTACATTAGAAAGCGAGCATCCTGTTGTGCGTACACATGATGAAATAGGAAGTCTTACACGAAATTTTTCCTTTCTGAAAGACGAAGTCATCTCACGACTTAAGTTTTTTAAACAAAAAGTTGATGAACGTACTGCAGAATTAGCCAATGCCAATAAACGATTATTACGCCTTAGTGAAGCAAACAGCCGATTCGTGCCTATAGAGTTTCTGCAAAATCTGGGAAGAGAAAGTATAGAGCAAGTAGAGCTGGGAGACCAGGTAGAACGAGAAATGACAGTGATTTTTTCTGATATACGTGAGTTTACTAAAATATCTGAGTCCCTAAGTCCTCAGGAAAATTTTGACTTCCTTAATGAATACCTCAGTGGTATTGTTCCGATTATTAGACGTAACGGCGGATTTATCGATAAATTTATAGGAGACTCGGTGATGGCTCTATTTCCTGAAGATCCGGATGCTGCGATACGTACTGTTTTTGAGTTTGAAGATTTCCTCGATACATTTAATCAGAAACTCAAAGAAAAGAAAAGACGACCTATAGATATCGGTACAGGTATTCATACCGGAAATCTGATCTTGGGTACCATAGGCCATGAACACCGACTAGAAACTACGGTGATATCCGATGCAGTAAACACTTCTTCTCGTGTAGAAGGCCTAACTAAATACTACAAAGCCAGTACCATTTGTACCGAAGCTACACTTTCTAAATTAAAGGATAAGGATTCTTTTCACTATAGGTTTCTGGATAGAGTACAGGTGAAAGGAAAAACTAAAACACTTTCTGTATATGAATTCTTGTCATCACGAGAAAAAATTAAGTTAGACTATCTGGATATTTACAATAAAGCTGTAGAGTATATTAGAACTGAAAATATTGCAGAAGCGGTTAAAATATTTTCTAAATTAAGTTCAAAATACCCCGAAGATAGGGCTGTAAAGATCTTTTTAGATCGATGTCACAATTATATAGAAAGAAAAGCATCTTCTTGGGATGAAATAACACAAATGATTAGTAAATAATTAAAACTATACACTGTGAAAAAATACGACCTCATTGTTATAGGCTCAGGACCTGCTGGCGAAAAAGCAGCTGCAAAAGCAGCATATTTTGGTTATAAAGTAGCACTTGTAGAAAAAGAGCGCACCTATGGAGGAGCAGGAGTACAAACGGGAACACTACCTTCTAAAACCCTAAAGGAAACTGCATTGTACTTATCTGGAGTATATCAAAAAGGCGTATTTGGGGTCGATAAAGAGATTGGTAGAGAAACCGGTGTACATGACTTCTTATATCGAAAAAATGTGGTGACCAATCATATGAATAAAATAGTAAAATACAATCTCGAAAAACACGGGATAGAATTGTATGAGGGCTTTGCCAGTTTTATAGATCCAAATCATATAAAGATATCAGGAGAGCTAGAACAAATTATAGAAGGTAAATATGTTCTTATCGCCACTGGATCTTATCCATATCATCCAGAAAGTATACCGTTTGACAATAAACGAATACTAGATTCGGATACTATTCTAAGTATAAAAAAATTTCCTAAATCAATTTGTGTACTAGGCGCTGGAGTGATTGGTTGTGAATATGCTACTATTTTTGGAGCCATGGGCGTTAAGACCTTTGTGGTCAATGATCATGATAAAATTTTGGGGTTTCTAGACTCAGAGGTATCGGAAGCTTTAGTGAAGCAAATGAAAAAAAACGAAATAAAAATATTGTTTAACAACTCGGTTACCACTTTTGAAATTCCCGAAAATGAAGAGAAACCTTTAAAAATTACCTTAAAATCCGGACAAATATTAAATGTAGATATGTTTTTGTTTGCTGCTGGACGTAGTGGTCATATTAAAGGCCTTAATTGTGAGGGTATAGGCCTTAAGACAGGAAAACGTGAAACAGTTTTGGTCAATGATAAATTTCAAACGAATATTTCTAATATCTATGCTGTGGGAGATGTAATAGGATTTCCGGCCTTAGCCAGCACAAGTATGGAGCAAGGACGTATTGCAGTAACCCATATGTTTAATACTGCGGATCTCGAATCTCTGGCTGATATTTTTCCTTATGGTATTTATACGGTACCCGAAGTATCCATGGTTGGTATTACCGAAGAGCAGGCTAAAGCAAGAAAGATTGATTATAGTGTAGGATACAGTTATTATCGCGATACTGCAAGGGGAATGATTATGGGAGATACCGATAGTGGATATTTAAAGCTAATTTTTGATAAAAACACCAAAGTGATTATGGGCGTTCACATCATGGGATACTCTGCCACCGAGTTAATTCACTACGGAATGCAACTTGTACAGGAGAAAAAGACTCTGGACCACTTGATTGCTACAGTTTTTAATTATCCAACTTTACATGATTTATATAAATATGCCAGTTATGATGGGCTTGGGAATTTAGCCGGTAAGAAAGTAAAAAAAGCTGGAGAGTTGATCTAGTTTAAATAAGAGCTTAAACAATACATCTAAAAACGGGCTGCTACATCATGTAACAGCCCGCTTAGACAATTCAGTTTAAAATAAATTGACACTAAAAATTTATTCTTCCTGTTCCTATATTACCGGTATAGTAAGAATCCCAACCATCTGCCGTATCATTGTCTAACCATACATTAGGATATGACCAGAATTGTGAGAATCCAGTTGCTGGTATGGTTTGGTCACTTTCCCATAGTTGGCAAATATATTCTTTAACAAACCATCCATTTGTACCTTTTAGGTATAATTGACCGTAATCAACTTCAACCCATTCTATCGCTGCTCCCGGAATAGCTCCTCTAAATAAATAACCATCATATCCACCATCAAGGCTATTACCAGCACCATTCATCCAGTTAAATGCCGGAGTATATCCACCAGCACTTGTGGTAAACCTAATGTAAGTCCCTACTGGGCCATCGGTTTCATTGTAGGTTTGCGTACCGGTTTTTACCCAAACTCGATAATACCACTCTGTACTAAAATCTTTGTTTAATTGATTAGATTGTTTACTCATGTATTCCTTAACGGCAACATCAAATTTTAACATTGCTTCCTTCATCGGTACATCGTCATCAAAATGTACCTTGAGTACCGGACTAACCGTTTCTTTAAAGTTTTTTAATACTTCTCCGTCGTTGCCCGTAGTGCTTTTAAATCCTTCATCTTGTTGTTCTACACTACCTTTCTTTACTTCAAATTGGTTAGTCTCTGTTGCTAGATCTGATTTCTCACAGGACACAATAAATAATACCCCAATACATAATGCTACTATGGTTTTAAGATTATGAATTTTTTTCATCGGTTTTAATTTTATAATTAATAATTCAATTAGTTAGTTGTTACTCCTTCATCTGCCGGCTAGAAAATATTCGTACAACTTTGGTGACAAATGTATTGGCTTTATCAAAGTGAAATAAGAGTTATTTCTCCCTGTTTATTTATTTTTAACCCCATTTATGAAGGGGTTATTTCCCCACTAGTTTAGATAAGTATTACCTACAGAAATATCGATCTATGCCTATAAAGAATAATATTCGTATACTTGTTCCTTTTTATATAAATAACCTCTATAAATAGTATATCGCAATGATTAATAGAATTGTTTTTTTCCTTTTAATCGTAATCACACAAACTATACATGCTCAGGATTACATTGATCTTGTTAAAATAAATTATGGTTCTATCCGAGATGCTGGATTTGAGGGTAGTGATTCTCAAACGAACGTTGCAATATTTGATGTTGCAGTTACGTATCCTATAAAACTTAATGAGAACACTGCTATTATCACTGGGGTTGACTTTATACAACATTCTTTAGATCTTGTACCTAATGGTAATACAATTAATCTTAGTAATATCACACTTAAAGCAGGGCTAAATATTAAGCATGGATCAAAATGGTCTGGTACGTATTTGTTCTTACCAAAAATTGCCAGTCAGGATTTACATACCGATGGGGATCACTTATTTTTTGGAGGGGTCGCTTTATTAAAATATCAAAAGAGTGACCGTATGCAATATCGCTTTGGAGCGTATGCTTCTAGCGAAGGATTCGGTACGTTTGTAACCCCTATTCTTGGGTTATACTATGTAAGCGAAGATAGAAAGTGGGAAGTTTCAGCCAGTTTACCTATAAATGCAGATGTTAATCATCGTTTTAATGATGCCATTGCCGTTGGATTGGGATTTCAGGCCTTTGTACGATCTTTTAGTTTAGAACGCGAACCGAATACCGCAGAACTATATACCCAAATGTCTAACATAGAATTTGGACCTTATTTTCAACATGGTTTTATGGATCAAAGTATTTTATTACGTATACAGGCAGGATATTCTACAGCTTCATATGAAGTATTTAATGAAGGAGATACTTTGCCAATACGTGTTTCGGCGTTTGAGTTTGGAGATGGTCGTAATCTACTTAATCCCGAGATGACCGGAAATCTCTTTGTAAGGGTTGGGGCTACGTATCGTTTTCATTTAAAAGAAAAGAAAGAGTAGTAGACTCCTCTTTTTGTGCTTTAAATTGAGTTGTCCATTTATTTTAATTATAATTTTTATTCTAAAGGAATAATTAATACTGGTATTTTTGATTTTTTAATAATGTTTTCAGATACACTTCCTACAAAGGCTTTGTAAATAAAAGTATACTCATGATGGCCAACAATAATTAAATCAATATTTAGTTTTTTAGACTCTTCTATTACCATTTCAATTGTAGATCCTTGTATGAGTAAACCTTCAGCGCTAACTTCTTTTTCCCTAAGCTTAGCTGTGTATTCCTGAAGTAGTCTGTGTTCTTTTCTAAGTTCTGATGCTCGGCTATCTCTAATGTATTGAGGTCCCACATCGTAACCCACAAAATAAGGGTCTGGAGCGGCTATATGTACAAGCCATATTTTTGAATTAAATGCCTCGGCTAGTTGAAAAGCTTTATCAATTAATAATTGTTCGTTTTCATCAAAATCGATCGCAACTAGTATATTTTTCATATCCCATTATTTTAATGATCTGCAATGATTATATAAAGTTACTAAAGACTTTTATAATCTACTATAAATCCAATCACTAAAATGATGTAAATTAAGGCATTACACCTTCAGTTAAATATACTAAAGAAATGCTTACTCTAAAGTAAAAGAAGTTATCTGGATTGTAATATTTTTTGACTTCGATTAATGTTCTATGGTAAAAAAACACCTTGTAGATACAAGGTGTTTTTTTTAGAATTTGGCTAATTCAAACACTATCTTTAACTAACTATCGCTTTTATGGCTTTAAGAAGTGATAATTTTGATTCAAATATAGTGCTCATCCAAGAACTACAAAAGAGTTAATTAGCTTAATGAATACCGTTAAAAACCCCATTATTAAGGAGTTATATCCTTAAATTTGAAAAACCCAAGTATCCTGTTAAAGAATGTTTAAAACTTGTTTTTACTTTTTGAGTAATTTGTGATTTCTTTGCCAGCGGGAAAAAATAGATCATCATTGGAACATCAGGAAAAAGAACAGAGTAAAGTGTATACGCGTTATAACTTTTTTAATAAAACGTATTGCGTGTTTAGAGGAGCATCTTTGCGTGAAATCTCAAGACGAAAACCAAATTATCGTAGTGAGTCGGGGAGTACCTACTACTATACCAAACACGGAGTATATCGATTATCCAACCACTGGGGGCGAGCTGCAAAATGCCAATGGCGGCTAGTATCTGATTTCCCTGCAGAGATAGATGATTTACGCCTGGGCTATGCAGATTGGGTAGATTTTAGAGAAAATCTTGATCCCGATATTGATGCTTATTACATTTCTGTAGATTTTGATGCTAAAAAAGTGAGCTACATGCATAAAGACAACCCCAATTATGATCAGGTGGCGGTTTTACGCTCTGCCGATGCAACTCGTAAGCTTATCAAACAAATCAAAAACCTTCTCGAAACCCATAAATGGGCAAAATACTATGACTACGACGATCTTGAAGAATTTCGTGAAGAAGTTGTAACCCGGTTAATCAATAGTAATATCTCTTTAAATGAATTGAGAAGAGAGTTGGTGGATTATTAATAAATCATAATTTAAGCTACGACTAATATTTCACGTCCCTTTAAATACCTTTTATTGGGTATTCTTTCATGGTTTTATTTCAAATATATTCGTAATAATAATATTTCTCAAAATTGTTTTGCGGCTGGTATTATATCCTACAAGCTTTGGTCGGTTTGTTTAGGTATAGGGAAAGACCCCATTAAAAAGGGAGATAAGCCTCTTGAACATACCCTATAGTTTGTGTAATATAGCTGATTATTTTTTTGCCTCTAATTTAATTGATGCTTATGAAGTTGAATATTGTATGTAACAAGTACAATATAGGTTGTGAATAGAATTTTAATCAATTAAAAAATAGAAATCATGAAAATTTCCCTGTATTCTCGTGAGATCAAGATGTTATTACATCTAATCTCGATCTCAATATTTTCAATCCCCATCACCACGCATGTTTTAAGAATAGCATTAGATAAAGAATTCTGTATTGGAGAGTTGGCATTTGATTCTTCAGATAGCATGAAAGTAATTGTTTTAATCTTATTGATGATTAGCGTTAATATTATTTCGATAATGACCAATAAATTTCATAAACTATCCCTATTGGTTACAGGAATCTTCTTTTTTACAGTTACTTTAATTCAATTATTGGTGTTAAATGCCAAAGTGCCTATGATAGTATTGGGTTATCCCTGGGAAGGTGATATATCAATTTTTGAAGCCTACATGACCGGAATTTTCTGTTTAATTTTATTCGTATATGCATATCTCATTGAGGATAAAAAAGTAGAACAGAATAAAGAAGATAAAGTAAATATAGACAACAAAAAGGTTGAAGATATTAATGAAAAGAAAGACTTGGTAAATATAATGCCCGTAAAACAATCTATAATTTCATTTAATGGGATTGTTAAAAATTTTCTAGATACAATAGAAAAACTAGACAGGAGGCTCGTGTTTTTATTAGGTATAATATGCAGCTTAATACTTGCAATACCAATATGCCTTATACTGTATGAAGTAGCAGAATCTTTACTAATAGAATCGAAATATTTAAAGCCTAAAGAAATAAAACTACTGGCTTGGATTGGTGTTGTAGGTATGCAAGGTAGTATAATTAGTATGCTTTTAAGTTTTCGTAGATTCGATGAAGCGCAAAAAGAAATTAGTAAACTACAACTTTTTTTAAATGCATTGTTTAGACCATTTATAGGTTTGTCATTTGCTCATTTATCATATTTTATGCTTGAGTCTGGGTTGTTACAAAATGGATTAGAAGATGAGCTAGGTCATAAACTTAATGAAGCTGAAGAAGTAATTTTATTTTCTTTTAATTATCATGTATGTATAGCCTTTATAGCTGGATTTACCGAGAGAATTGCTAGAGTAATTCAGCCACTATCCACCAATGAACATAGAAACGAAGAGGGTATTGAAAAAGGTAAATCAATAAATGAAATAGAACAAAAAACAGATGTAATAAGGGATACAATAAACAATGAGGGAGAACAACCTGAAAATAGTAATGAAACGGATGGTATTGCTCTATTGTAAACCTATTATTTGATTACTAAATCATTGTTATACTGGTTGTTTTTTAAGATCTTTACATTATTGATTTTCAATACATTAAATAATGTACATACTTGTGTCTATATTAAGTTTCTTACTTTCGATCGGTTTTGGATATAGCCAAGATGCATATACAAAACAAAGAAAAAATATGGTACGGGATCAATTACAAGTTAGAGATATAGTCGATCGTACCACTTTGAATGCAATGCTTGCTGTTCCCAGACATCTTTTTGTACCCGAAAACGTAAAAAAGCATGCGTATGAAGATAGACCCTTATCTATTGGGAGGGGACAAACCATTTCGCAACCCTATATTGTGGCCTTTATGACCCAAGAGTTGAAACTAAAATCAGACGATAAAGTATTAGAAATAGGAACTGGTTCTGGCTACCAGGCAGCAGTGTTGGCCGAAATCGTAAAAGAAGTATATACGATTGAGATTGTTGAATTCTTGGGCAATACCGCAAAAAAACAGCTTGACGCACTAGGGTATCAGAATATAGAGGTGCGAATAGGAGATGGGTATCATGGCTGGAAAGAAGAAGCTCCTTTTGATGCTATTATAGTGACTGCCGGGATTGATACTATTCCACAACCATTGCTAGATCAATTGGCAGAAGGAGGGAGGATGATTATCCCTGCTGGACCCCGTAATGCCATGCAATTACTACTGGTTACAAAAAAGAATGGGAAAATAAAAACTCAAGAACGACTACCAGTACGATTTGTACCCTTTGTAAGGGGAAAGAATTAATTAAAACGATCATCAAGTTACCTCCTTGATTTAGTGCTAATTATTTTATATATTTGACTAATAAACAAAAATAGTCAAAAAATACAATGACTCCAACAAAACAACGATTGCTTACCACAGCTAGTAAAACGTTTAGCAAATACGGATTCTATAAAACATCTATGGATGAGATTGCGAAGTCTGCCAGAAAAGCAAAAGGATCTTTGTATTATCACTTTAATAGTAAAGAATTACTGTTTCGGGAAGTTGTATTGTCTGAGCTTATTGTTCTAAAAAAAGAGCTAATACTAATTTTTGAAGATCATAATGCTGATAGTAGGGATATTATAAGAGCGTATATGATTAAGCGCATGGAGGTTATGAATATCTCAACAAATTATCAGGAAACGCTACGTCCAGAGTTCTACGAATTTTATGAGTTTTTGAATGATGTGATTTTAGAGATGGATCAATGGGAAAAAGAACAAATCACAAAAATTTTAAATAGGGGGGTAGTCAAAGATGAACTTGAGCTTCCCGGAGATATCGAAGTGTATGCCGAAATGTTACTCATATTCCTTAAAGGTCTGGAAACCCCATTATTTTTAAAAGGGCAATATGAAAGACTGATAGCCAACTTTGATAATCTTATCGGAATACTGACAAAAGGTATTTCGAAAATATAACTGTCTAACGATAAAAATTTAAAAAATGAAAAGATTAAAATACCTTTTGGTGTATACATTGCCGATCACGGTGTATATTTCATTTAATACCGATGGCGCCATGACTTTTATTCCTTTTATTATATTCTTTGGTTTTGTACCGCTATTAGAATTATTCTTAAAACCAGATGCTTCTAATTTTGATAAGGAAACCGCCACTGCAGAAAAAAACAACCCCATTTATGATTGGGTGATGTACCTATCACTACCGGTACAATTAGGTATGTTGGTCTATTTTCTTTTTGTAATACAAGATACACCTTTTGGTACTGTAGAGTTTTTTGGACGAGTATCTGCTATGGGGCTAATGTGCGGAGTATTAGGAATTAATGTAGGTCATGAGCTAGGACATAGACATAGTAGAAAAGAACAATTAATCGGAGAAATCCTTCTGCTAACATCATTAGATACTCATTTTCTGCCTTATCATAATGGCGGGCATCATCGCGATGTGGCTACTCCTAACGATGCGGCTACAGCCAAAAGGAATCAGATATTATTTACTTTTTGGATTACATCTCACTTTGGAAGCTATTTTAAAGCATGGAAATTAGAGAACCAACGACTAAGCCACCAAGGTAAATCCCCTTTCTCTTTGCAAAATCGCATGGTAGTATATTCTTTTGCCAATATTGCGCTTCTATCTCTAATTTTATATTTCTTCGGGACCTATGTATTACTTGCCTTTATAGGTGCTGCCATACTTGGGATTATGCTGCTAGAAACCGTTAATTACATAGAGCATTATGGTCTTATGCGAAAGAAAACCGAGACCGGTACTTACGAACGAGTAAAACATCATCATTCATGGAATTCTGATCATCCCATAGGGCGTTTGTTATTGTTTAATCTTTCGAGACATTCTGATCATCATTACAATGGAAGCAAGAAATATGCAGTATTAAAATCGGTGCCTCAAAGTCCACAAATGCCAACCGGTTACCCGGGAATGATGGTATTAGCATTGTTTCAACCGCTATGGTTTATATTAATGAACAGGAAATTGAAGAGATTGGAGAACATCTAAATAAAACGAAGTCATTTAGGCCTACGCTTCTTTCTTCTGAAACAAATATAATCCACGATATAAGTTACTATTCCGATAGCCAGAATTGATAATCCTATTAATGATTCTCTTTGCTGCTCTAGTATTAGATACGTTAATATCCAGATACTGATGGCTAAAAATACAATTTGAGGTATCGGATAGATTGGACTTTTAAATCCAGAATAATCTTTTTTTCTTCGTACAAAAAAGAGCCCTGCGACAGTTACAGCAACAAAAAACTGAAGCATAAAACCACTATAGGTCAGAATTTGATCAAATGAACCTGTAAACACCATAATTATAGCAATAACAGCTTGCAATAGTATAGCGATCAAAGGAATACCTTTTTTATTCGTCGTTCTTAAAAAATGCCATAGTTTATAATCATCTGCAATCACTTTTGTCACTCTTGGACCTACCCACACCATAGCACTAATACTCGAAATCAGCATTACGGCAATCAAAATACTTATAATTTGCCCTCCTATATCCCCGAAGACTTGCCCAGCTACAATCTGACCAATTTCTATTTTTCCCGAAAGCTGTTCTAACGTTGCTTGTCTTAAAAATACAATTTGCAACAAAACATAGAGTAGACTAACTAATAAGGATCCGCCAATCAAGGCGATAGGAAGATTTCGTTGTACATCTTTTATTTCTTCAACGATATATGCTGCGGCATTCCAACCAGAATAAGAGTAGGTGACAAATATTAAGGATACCGCAAATGATGGCAACAAGATCTCTTCTTTCCAACCAGAACTCCAATCAAATGCTGTTGCTGTAGAAGGCACTAAAAAGCCTACTGCTATAAAGAAAAGAATAATTAAAACTTTGAAATAGGTAGTGGCGTTTTGAAATAAGCTACTTCTGCGTAAATCGAACATATGTATAACCGAAACTACTACAATTAGTAGTATAGCGGTTATTTTTGCATGTATTCCAATATAACGTTCGGTATAGGATCCTGCCGCCATTGCTGCAAGAGCAATAGGAGCAGCAAAACCAACGGTTAATGACACCCATCCAGAGAGATAACCTAATAGAGGACTATAGGTGACCGTCAAA
Organism: Aquimarina penaris; assembly: GCF_040786285.1. Taxonomy (NCBI): domain Bacteria; kingdom Pseudomonadati; phylum Bacteroidota; class Flavobacteriia; order Flavobacteriales; family Flavobacteriaceae; genus Aquimarina; species Aquimarina penaris. The sequence continues at coordinate 628,685 of NZ_JBFMKQ010000003.1, read as the reverse complement.
AAGTGATACTCGCCTCCAGAACGTCGTAGCTTTGTGCCTAATTCGGCATAGGTGAGGGCTCCACTAATAGCGATAACAGCACCTATTACCCAAAGGAGCAATATGCTCCAGGTATTTTTTATATCCACCAGTTGAAACCCAAGACTGGTAAAAACACCGGTACCAATCATATTGGCAATAACTATTGCCGCTGCCGTTTTCCAGGATATTTTGTGTTTTGCGTTGATTTGTAATAGAAATGATTGATTGATTTTTTGAAAGTATCAAAAAAACTATGGTTAAGATTTAATTTTATCTTAAATGTTTGATTTTAAGATAAATATAGGAAAATACTAAAAAAGGGGTATTCACTTCTATAAAAAAGGGGAATAAGTCCCTTTTCTTTTGTTTAACAACACAGTACTTTTAGTTTTTGATATCTCTAGAGGCTTTAATGGTATTTATATAAAATATGTGAAAGTCTTTATTTCTTCACTACTAACTATTCATTAGCTAGTGCTATAATTGATTTGTTTTAATACAAATTACTTTATACCTATCTGTAAATACATAAAAACATCATGGAGAGTAAACTAAATTTTTTCCAAAAAATGTTTGGGCATAACAAACCTTCCCAACCTTCAGACAAAAGTATCCCTGGCAAAGAGAACAATGGGATCGAAAATACACTAACATATAAATCAAATTATATAACCCTTCCTAAAAGAGTAGAGATGTTAAAAGGCTCATATGCCTTAACAGGTAAAGCTCTTAAGAAATATAAACGACTAAAAAAAGGTAAAGCAAACACTCTTGTCTTAGATGTGAAGTCTGCTCAAAAACAAGGTATTCAGCGAAGAATATCTCAACTTTCCACGTCACATTCAAAAACAGTTAAACAATTAAAGGAAGTTGAACAAATTAGACAGATCATAGAGGAAACAAAGGAAGAATTTACATTCCTAAAAAAAAATCAAAAAATAGGTCAAGATACTTCGAAACTAGCCAAAAGATTAGTGGAAAAAATCCAGGATAGAATTGGTTATCGAACTATTAAAGAAGTAGGAGAATCAAATTCTGAAAAGGATAAATATTCAAATCAGCTAATAGAATCAATAAAAGAAAATACCTTAAGGAGCAGTATCGATGATTACAAGTTAAAGAATGGCGATAATAAAAGTAAAGATGAAAACAAATTTAATGAGGAAGATGTAAAATCATTAATTAGCATAATAAAAACAATAAGAGAGGATTCTAAAATAAACAAGCCGGAATTTTCTAAATCAAAAGAAAAGGAGCCTGTAGGAAAAGAAGAAAACCTTAAAATACGAACGTTAAAACTTAATATAACCGATGCTTTGGCTGAAAAAATTGAGATTAACTCTGGAAAACTCATTACTAAAACATTTGGGAATATTCGTAAATCATTTCAAATTAATACAAAATACATTTCTAAAAATTCTCAAGTAAAATGTGAGAAAGAAGCCAAACCTGTAGAGAAAGCTATAAATGATAAAAAAAAATCGCCTTTTGATTCTGATGTAAAAGGATATGAACAACTTCAGAGGTTATTAAATTATAATAGTCCAATAGATAATCCTTCAGTTAAAGATTTCAAAAGTTTGCAAATTGCATGGGAATCTATTTGGAGTGAGGCATCAAGTCAAGACGGTCCGACTTTTTTTGATGAAATACCCAATATTCCTGAAGAGATCATGAATATGTTACCTATGATTTCAGATAACGAATGGGCAAAATATGTGATTTGGTCGCATCAAATAGGGAGCACATGGAAAGTAATGCTAAATAATGCCTATCTCTATCGTATATATGAAATTTTTATACTCTTACTATCTGATAAGGTATTAAATCAAATAACAAAACTGGAAGAAGAAGTAAGGCAAATTGAGATAAATTCTGGACGTAGTGGTTTGCTTCGTGAAGTTGAAAGAATATATGTTCTCGGTCATAGTGGAAATAATGATTGGACAACTCAAAAACGTAATGATTATACAATCAACAAAAATCAAATTCTTGAAAGAGCTAAAGAGTTAATACAAAGATCAGGGGAGGAAATAAATGATAATGAAACCATACACTACTTAGAAAGCAGAGGTTACTCTTTTCCTATCTATGCTCCCGGACACGTCAATTATGGGTTAATGACTACCTATCGCCAAACATGGACTCCGTTACAGTGGCAAGTAGGTGAATTAGTAAAAACGATACCATTAACAGCAGGTGAAACCAGAAAATACAAGAAAAAAGTAAGACAGCTAAAAAAGCAATCTCGAAAAGAAGTTGAATCAAATTCTAGTCTCTCAAGCTTGCACGATCAATTTCAACGTGATGCAAAAGAAGAGATCATAGACCGTGCTTTTAATATAACTAGTTTTGAAGCTAATGCAAATGTTGGTGATGGGACTAATAATGCAAACGCTGCATTTAGAAATTCAAGTGAGAATGAATCGAAAGATACAAAAAACAATATTCGCGGAGCTACTTTAAAAGCCACTGAAGAGTTTAAACAAGAACATAAAATAGAGATCAACGAAGAAGAGAGTTATGAAACTGATTTTACTGATGAGGGAACAATTAAAAATCCTAATGATGAAATCACGGTTACTTATCTTTTTTATGAATTAGAACGTGCTTATGAAATAAAAGAACATTTGCATAGTATAGAATCTGTAATCTTAATTCCTAATGTGGTTCCGGCAAAACAGCAAATCACTTGGGAATGGATCAAAAAAAATCATTGGATATTAAAAAGAGTTGTACTGGATATAGACTTTATTAAACCAATAGAATGGGCAATGCTGGGAGAAGACGAAATAAATCATACTCAAAATGAATTGGAGAAAAAGTTAGTTGCATTAATGAAGTTAGTTAGTAAAATTGAAAGTAAACTCGAAAATCTCGGTGATGATACCACTAAAGCTCAGGCAGCTGCAGATCTTGCTTCTGATACCATTACTTCTCTTCTAAAGTCACAACATGAAGAAACATTATTAGATTTGGGAATTGAGCTTCTTTATGGTGATAAAGAAGCTCAAGAAATTGAAGATCAGGAATACTTAAAAGAAACCGCACTAGATAAACTCAATAAAATACAGGAAAGAATTGTAAGAGAAGAAGGTAAATTAGGACAAGCCCGGAATACATTGGATCGAGCTACAGACAACTATAATAGGGCATATGCCGAAGCCAAAAGAAAAATTAATAAGGTTGAAAATTTTATCACACATATCCAGGATAATATACTCTATTACATGCAAAAAATATGGTCTTATGAGTATAGCGAACAACGGTTTATGCGCCTATTTCCTCAAGAAGTTCCTTTTATTGAATATCCCGAAGATGACAAAGATATTTATATAAGACAGGTAAGGCCAACTAGTTTATCTGATATAATTAAAGAGGGAAGCACTGTTGAAGTTATATTACCAGAACCGGGGCTGCCCGTAAACAAAAAATTACACGAAGTTGCTGATCTTGATAACTTACTTGGTTTTAAAGGGAATTATATGATCTTTCCGCTTAAAATACAATCTTACATGACGGCATATATGGCTCAAAGTTATTTAAGTGGCGTACTGAAATCTTTTGAGGATAAAGAACCTCAATCTTTACCTGATTTTAATAACCTCATTACCGAAGCTGTTGGTTTTGAATATGAATCACCCTCAAACCAAGCGTTTAATCTTCAGGATCCGGATAGATATAGTGAATCAGTAAGGGATTTGGAGTTCGAAACAAGTGAGGCTTATAAAAATAATAAAGAGAGTTCTAATGGAGATATTAAAAAAAGAGAGCAATTAGAGGATTATTTAAAAAGAATGCAATGTCATAATACATCAGAACCAGAAACCATTGTAGTACCTACCGGAAGCCTTTATATAGAAGCATTACCAGGAAAAAAATCCATTCTCGAACCGTTTAAAGAAAAACATAGAAAACTAGATGTAAAGGATAAGAAGTTAGATTTGAAATTGAAAAAACTTGAAACTGAAAGAAGAGAAAAACTTTTAGAAGAGCCTAATTTGATGGATCCTGATATTGATAAACGAATAGAAATTTTTTCAAATGGGGTGCCGGTGAATAATAACATCAATCCGTAAAATTATTCATTATCAAAAGCCTAAAAGAGCTACTAACAAAATAAGCATTCAAAAATATCATGGTTTCTTCAAGTAAAATAAATCGTAGTCTTCGCAATAAGGAATTATTAGACAAGCAAAAGTCGGTGAATCACAAAAAAGGATTGTCATATAAGGTTTCTGGTGTTGAAAGAGGTTTGATAGTTCCAAAAAAAACTCAGAAAATTTCAAATCAAGACGATGCAATATGGGATTATGGCCAAATGGAACATCATATTGATGATTTGGATGTGATTGAATATAAACTAAATAACAAAGTTGTTTTTGACTTCCGTAAAGTTGTTTCAATTATTTTCCACAAAAGTAATTATAGTACTGGTAATACAGGAGAAGCATTAATTGAGTATATGCAACAATTAAAATATATAAAAAAAAAGAAATACTTATATATAAAAAATCCAAAAGGTAAAGGAGGGAAACCACCATATAATGGCGTGGGTTGGGAAGGTGATGATATTATCAAGCCATTATTAAATTTAAAAAGAGAACCAATAGGTAAAATAGGTCCGAAAAGAGTAAAAAAAGATGGAGTATGGAGAGGAAATTGGAGGGGCATTGCAAAAGGATATACTAATTGTAGTACAGCAATTTTAGAAGCGATTTCTGTTTTTTTTGGAGATGGTTATGGAGTTATAAATGGAGTTCATATTCAAGATAAGAAGTTTGAACTTTTTATGTCTACCTTTCAAGATAGAAATTGGATAGATTTATTTAAAACAAAATACCCTGAATTAGGTATGGAAGTTGATCATTACTTTAACGCAAAGCGCGGGGATATTTTGAGTACTGGTAACCATAGATTAATTATTACAGGTAAACCATATTTACATCTGAAAACAATAAAGAACAATAACAACAAAAAGACAATTATTCGAAAAGTTGCAGTTCCCGTAATTCATGCTTCTCCTCCAACCAATAATAAAAAAGCAGCCGTAAAAGAAGAAGTAAAATACTATAGTCTTTATAAAGCTAAAAAATTTAAAATTGGGAGGTTTTATGATTTTAGTATAGCTAGAAAGACAGCCAAATTACCATAACTTTGAAATCAACTTTTTATATAACTGAACAAAAAATATTATTAATTTCTTAGGCACTTTCAAACTGATTTACACTAAAAAGCCTCAATCATTGTGATCAAGGCTTTTTTTGGATACGAATAAGTATTTCACCAACATCTTCGTACTAATTTCTTATTGCGTATCAGGTCAAGGGGCAAAAGATCTTTGCATAGATATATGCCCTCCCAAAGTATTTGAAGGTGCTAAAAGTTCCTGGTAGTTATTGTGTAAATAATCAAACTCGGTATTTACCGTTACACACAATTCATTTTCAGAATTAAAAAAACGACTCCTAAGGCTTAGTTTTTGTTTAGTATTTATACTGTCAATAAATTCTAGATGTACAGAAAAATGCTGTGTAAACATCAAATGTTGTTGATAGATTAATTCTTCCTTACATTTCTGAAGCCCCATTTTTAAAGTGTCTACCTTATGTTTTGAATATCCTTTCTGAAATAAGAAGGTGTTGAATATGGACAAAGTATATGAATGATACGCAAAATCCTGCATGATCATAAAGTCATCCACATCTTCTCCTTTTACTTTATAATTCTGTCTAAACATCATAATTTCATTTTTTTATTGATAAGCCCTATTTAACCTCTTCTAACTACTGATCAGAATCTTGCACTTCTTTAAGCTTCTTCTTTTTATGTTTTCCGAATTGAAAAGCTCTTGAAATATTAAACCCTAAGTGTACATCACCTTCAAAAAAATCATCGGTTGACTCGGTAATAAAACTTTTTTCGATCATGGTAATCGAATTAGATAAAATGATCTGAAATACATGCCCTCCGGTTTCGATATCAATACCAAAGGCCAGAGAATTTTTAGCATCAATAGACTCTAAAGGATTTACCGTATAATGATATTCCCCGTTTACCGAAATCCTTTTGGTTAATTTTACTCTTCCTCCAATTCCAACTGCAAAAATACCATGAGGGTCATCATTAATTTTTACAGAGTTTCTGTGTATATAACTTGGCGTGATTTGTAATGAAAATCCCGGACTAAACTTTTTCGCGATTAATAATTGCGAAGTATAAAAGAGACGATCACTTTCACTTGGTTCATTACCCGGTTCGAAATCATCTACACTTCTATAAACAATACTTCCAAAGAGAGAAACGGCAAAAGGGAATGAATTTGGACCCGAACGCTGCTTTAAGAGTTTGTATTTAATGAAGCCATCATAGGCTTTCTCAAAGCTACTTCTACCAACACCAAGCATAAGATTGTCTGTTAGACCATACTCAAAAGCAAAACGAATATTTGATTGATCTAATCCATACAATTCATCAGGACCTAGATTTACTCTTCCGAAACGGTGAGATATCACAAATTCGAGGATGCCTTTTTTTCTATTTTCTATTGAATGCCCATTTAGTATTCTGGTACCTTTAAAGGTAGAAGTCACATAGTTTTTGGTTTGGGGTGTTTCCTTATCCAGGATATCAAAAAGATCATCCTGGGCTAGTATTTCTGTGTAAATACCAAATAAAGCGATTATTATTAAAAGATTTTTCATGTTACTTTTTATAAGGTTTGTGATCAAATGCAAAGCTTACTTCTATGACCTCTGCAATATTATTAATGACAACCGACGGAATTTTAATATCAAAATCGGCCACCTTTACAGGAAAACTTCCTTTTAACGATATATGCTCATCGGTTTTGATAAGTTTTGCCTGTATTTCTATGGTTTTGGCAACCCCATGAATAGTTAGGTTACCTTGTATAGTAACCACTTTTTCATCAGAACCAAGCGCATCAAAATTCAAGATTTTTCCTTTAAAAGTTGCTTTAGGATATTTATCTGATTCTACATAGTTTTCATTAAAATGCTCTTGCATTAATGATTTTTCGAACATGAATGACTTCATCAATATTGAGATAGCAAGAGCTCCTGTAGAGGTATCAATAATACTTAATACCTGATTATTGTCTGCTTTAATGTCTTCGACCGGAGAGGTTGAAAAAAAGGAAGTGTACCCTTGTTTTGTTAAGAATCTTTCTTGCCCGTTTGATGCAACAGCAAACAATAGACAGCAAAATACTATAAGTGGTTTCATTTTTATAAGTTTTCTTTATTGATAATTTGTTTTGTTTTTAAAAGGTCAAATGGTAACATTCATAGACACTCATTCTTTATAGAGGTAATTAATTAAGAATGACACATTTTACCAGAATTACATCCATTAGATAACCGGTGCAAATCCCTTTTATGATAACCGTTTGGCCGGTTTTTAAAGCCCCCATCTTTTTATTTTCTTTGATGTCTAAATGGCACATTACACTTCCAAATGAATCATCACTATTTAATGTGATAATTCCTTTTTCATTTGTTAAACTCTGTTCTGAAATGACCCCCGTTACTTGAATTATTTTTTCTAGATACTTAGCGTTAGCCTCGGTTTCATTATTCTGAAAATCATTCAACACTTTTGTAGCCTCTATAGAAAGGTTAGGTGCTTTTTCTGAAACATTGATGTGTGGTTTGTTAAACATTGTTACCGCTATAAAGACAACCGCCAGAACTACAATGAGTACAGAGTTGATGAGTATGATTCTTTTTCTAATCATAGAATTATTTTTAATTATTTAATGCTCCATTATCTATCCAACATCTAATTAGTTCGATTTCTTCATTGGTTAAAGATCCTCCCAATGGCATTCTTCTAGATACCACTTGTGTTCTTACTCTAGCAGCATTAGCATTTATTCCTTCAAAAGTTCTTAAATCTGGAGCTTGATTGCCTCCATGACATCGAATGCAATTAGTGTCTACAATGGGTTTAACATTAGCTGTAAATGAAATGTCGGTACTACATTCTTCGTTCCCGATTGGTAATGGAATTTCTTCTTCAACATTATTGTCACACGAAAAAAATGCAAGACTTATGACTATAAGTATGTATATGTGTTTAATTTTTGAGATTGTTTTCATGAGTATTTGATTAAGGTATAAGAGGAAGGAGCAAGCACGCCTTCCCCTTATGATCAACTAACTACTTAAATATGAAATTATATTAAACTGATTATTTAAATAAAATCTTCAATTTGCTTAATAACAGTATTTTGTAATTGCAAATATTAATTTTATAGAGCCGCTTCGGTATCGGTATTTGCAATTGGCCAAACACCCGGTGCAGGAAAATTGATTCCAAAATTATCTCCTCGTTCTACATCTTGTCCGAAGTAATACAATGGCCATCCTCTAAATGTTAATTGACTTCTACCAAAAACATCGATTGTACCAAAATCACTTGCATCAAGAATACTAGGAAGCTTATCAATATCGATATGAAATACTGGCCATACCGCATCATTTGAAAAATCTGCTGCCGTAAAGTTGTTCGTATCCTTAGTATCATTCTGGAAGGTATACAGTGTTCTTCCTGTATTTCCATTCACGATATAAAATGTAAGTTCATCACCCGGCGTATAATCACTTTTAAAGTTTACTGGGTTTCCTTCGGCATCTTTACCTACCAGTTGAGCTTCGGCATACATTAAAGAATAGTCTGGTTTTGCGATATACCAGTTATTACCAACTTTATCGCCATTAGTATCACCGGCAGCATTATCATTAGCAAAATAATATAAGGGCCATCCTTTGTATGTATTTTGTTTTTCACCATCATCTCTGGTAATCACACCAAAGTCTGATGCTAATAAACCTGTATCAAGTGTTAAATCGGCTGTATAAAATATAGGCCATGCAGCCTTACATCCACCTGCACATGCAGATTCTCCTTTGGTATCCCTGGAGAAGAAATAAAGAGACATTCCGTTAGCATCGGTAAGAATGCTTCCAAATGTTGCGTCTGTTGCTAATTGTACGGCATTGGCTACATCTACAGGAGGAGTAGGTTGTGGATCACTATCATCACTACTACAACTATAAAGTGAAGCAACTAAGGCGCATACTAAGAAAATTGACTTTTTCATTTTTTTGAGTTTTTAAGATTTATGAAGCAAATTACCGTCAATAGTGCCCTTAGAATCAAATTAATATGTGTGAGAGGGAAAAAATGGCGTTAAAAAGGAAAAAAAAGAGTTGAAAAAAATGGCGTTATATCCATTTATAACACTCAAGGATACTATTTTGTATTGGACAATGATCTTATCCTGAAAGTTTCTCCAAAGTAGCCGATGTTTTCGACAGCGTAGTTGATGATTTCGACAATGCAGCTGATGCTTTCGACAAGGTAGCTAAAGATTTCTCCAATGCAGCTGATGCTTTCGACAGCGTAGCTGAGGATTTCGACAGCGTAGCTGAGGATTTCTACAATGCAGCTGAGGATTTCTCCAATGTAGCTGATGTTTTCGACAGCGTAGCTGAAGATTTCTCCAATGCAGCTGATGATTTCCACAATGCAGCTGATGCTTTCGACAAGGTAGCTGATGTTTTCGACAAAAAGATTGATGTTTTAATAAGCGTTGGGTAAGATAGGAGAGAGCCAATTCTATTCTAACAAACTAAAAACAAAAAAATCCTGCTGGCCTCATTCGTAACCAACAGGATTTTGGGTATTGGGAAGATAAAAACCCCTTTTTATATTATTTAAAGTATCCCAACCCCAGGAATATTTTCTAATACAATAACATCTACTTCTCCAGCTATTGATAAATCATTATCACTATCGTTATTAACCCCATCGACATCAAAGGAGAATGAGAAAGTGAGATTATTTGTATCATCATTAAAATTGAAATTGGTAATGCTAAAATTAGATACAGGTGGTTCTATGCCTTGATTATCAAAAGTTCCATTTAATTGCAGTACCACCAGATCTTCAAAAATCATATTATATTCGTGGAGCTCAAATTCAAATTCGAATTCCTGAGCGTCGGTTCCCGGATTAATTACATTAAGTGTAATTCCGGCCGTAAATTCTTGAGAATCGTCATCCGGAGTATTTAGAAATCGTAATAGATTAAAGGTCATATCACCTGTTTCATTTATGGTAAATGAATTGAAATTGATAAGCGAATTCGCATCAATAGCAGTAAACGCTAAAGTTTTAGTGTCTGTAAATGCTTCGTTATTATCTTTTCTGGTTCCATTAAGAGTAAGATTGATACTTCCAAATTGAGTAAGTTCTTCAAAACCAACACCATCTTGCCCGTTAGCACCATCTGTTCCATCAATACCATCAATTCCATTAGCTCCATCTAAACCATTAGGTCCGGCTGCACCATCTTCACCTTCACAATTGACAAGAGATACCCCAAGAAAGCCAATCAAAAAGATTTTATATATCGTTTTAATATGTATATGTTTCATTTTTACGTTTATTTTATAGTTTTTAATGTATTATAATTCTTCTGCTGCTCCTTGTATTTCTCTTAATACAATCACATCTACTTCTCCGGACACGGATAGCTCGTTACCGGTAGTATTTCTATCGGCAGGTACATCTAGTGTAAAAGAAAATGTAAGTACATTCGTTTCGCTATTAAAATTGAAATCTGTAATATTAAGATTCTCTATATCTGCATCACTGCCTATAAATGTTGTTATATCAAGTATGGTTAGATCTTCTGAAATAACAGGGTATTGAAATATGGTAAAACGGAATTCGCTAAACTCTGGGGTGTCTGATTCGGGATTGGTGACTTGTAAACTAAACGTTGTACCAACGCTTTGGAATTCTTCGCCACCGGGAACACTTAGAAATCTTCCAAAGTCAAACTGTAGAGAAGACTCCTCAACAATAACTGAATTTGATTGTGGTAAAATTTCTGGAGATAAAGGTGTGAATCGAAATACATTGCTATCGGTAAAAGCAACATCATCTGGTCTTGTGCCTTCTAAGGTAAGCGTTATACTTCCAAATTGTGTAAGCTCTTCAAAACCTAATCCATCAGTTCCGTCTGTTCCGTTAACTCCATCAGTTCCATTAATGCCATTACTAGCATCTTGTCCTGCTGGTCCTATGTCACCATCTTCGACTTCGCAATTGGCAAATAACACCCCGAAGCAGCAAATAAAAATTGTTTTATATATGTTGATATGATTAAATCGTTTCATTATTTTTTGTTTTTTGTTATTGTTTAAAGTTCTATGTCATCTATATCTTCTACAACTATGACATCTACTTCTCCAGAAATTGTTAAATCATTACCCGTATCATTATTTGCTGCATCGACATTAAAAGAAAATGAAAATGTAACCGCATTGGTGTCATTATTAAAATTGAAATTGGTTATACTAAAATTTGTAACCCCAATTTGATCGTTATTAAAATCATCCCTAAAACCAAAGTAGGTGAGATCATCAAAAATCATTATGTAATCATCTACGAATACATCGAATTTAATGGTTTCATCAGCTTCTCCCGGGTTAGTAAGAACAAGGAAAATCTCTATTTCTGAACCTTGAAAATCGCCATCAGGTGCACTTAAAGTTCGTTCTATACTAAACTCTAAACTGTTTTCTTCAATTGCTACATTGTTAAAACTGTCAATATCTTCTACAGCGGTAAATTTAAATTCATCGGTCTTGGTAAAAGGAATATTATCGGGTCGTGTTCCCTCTAGCGTGAGCGTGATACTTCCAAATTTGGTGAGTTCATCAAAACCAACACCATTTTGACCATTGGTTCCATTTTGGCCATTGGTACCATCAACACCATCTACTCCGACAATACCATCTGCACCAGCAGGGCCGATATCACCGTCCTCACAATTGGTGGATAAAAGCCCCAATACACCAATTACAATTGTTCGTAAAAAAAAGTTTTTCATTGTTTTCATTTTAAAAATTAATTATTGTCTGAATGATGGCGCAAATAACCATAGATAAAGGCTAGCGAATGAAATTAAAATTCGTGAAAGGGAAAAAATGATCTTAAAAAGGAAAAAAAGGGATTGAAAATATCTTCATATTATCTAGAATAACGTGAGTACGACCTAACGATGTAAATGATCAAAAGCCGTCAATTCGAATGATTTTTTGAAACAAAGTGGAAAAAAACAGTATCGAGAATAGGTTTTTTATTAGAAAACCACTGTTCTCGATAGCTCTGCTGAGCCAGTCGAAGTACACTTCTCCTAAAGTCGAAGCACTCGAACGGACGTGATTTTAACATAGAAAACTCACGTTAGAATAAAAAATATGAGTAGCATAAAGACTCTTAGTAGCGTAGAGCACTTCTCGATCAAGAAAAAGAGATAAAAGCATCTAAAGGAAAATAGACTTTGTGCAGATAATTAAATATTAAGCCATTGCCTAAACTCGGCAGCTTTATTTTTACTTATCAGTATTTCGACATCGGCATCCTGAACCAAAATTTTAAGCTGGCTATTGCCATACTTTATTATTTTTTCTATACCTGTAATACTAATGATGAATTGTCGATTGGCTCTAAAAAACAGTGATGTATCCAAACTTGCATAAATATCGTCGAGACTATTGCTACTTGTTGTTCTTTTTCCATCAAAACAAACGACATAGGTGATTGTGTTTTCAGTATATATATATGCTATTTCATTAATTGAAATCGGGATTAATTCATTTCGCAGATAGGTGAGAATTCGTTTTTTACCAAAATCAGATTCAGATTCTGATTGTTCATCATTCGTTTCGTTTACTACTTTCTGTTGATAGGCAACAAGATCTGTATTCAGTTTTGAGAGATTCACTAATTCGCTCTCTAAACTTATATTTTTTTGCTCTAATTGCTTTTCATAGTAGCTTCCTATAATACGCACAGCAAAAAAGGAGGATAGAATAATTAATCCGCCCATTAAAGCAAATATGGTATAAAAACTAGTTTTAAGCTTTCTTGTTTGAGCCGATATTTTATCCAAATTTGCATGTGCAGCTACAATTAAATCAGAATCGTTTACAGGTGCGATGTATACAATCTCAGACTCGACACCAATGGTATCATTTTCTTTTTCTTTTTTGCGGTTCATTAGTAAATCGTATAGTTTATCAGAACTATTCTCTTCGCTTAACGATTCTAAAAGCAATTGATTAGAGTTTACTTTTTGTCCAACTTTTGTAATATCGGGGTGACAAACTTCTTTTCCAGACCAGTTAAACACACAAATAAAGGAAGCACCACTATGGGTGTTCTCGATTGTATTTTGAATATTACTTATTACCGTCTTTTTTTCAATACCACCTACTAATTGATTGCTTATTAGTTTGGCTATTTCATTGGCTTCACGCTTACTCGATTCTAATTGTACCTCAATCAGTTGATTTGCGCTTACTTTAATAAAATACTTTACACCAAGTGAAGCTATAATCAAAAAAATAACTGATATAGAAATGAAAGTCAAAAAGTATAGTTTATCTTTTCTCATGGAGCGGTTATAATGAATCTGTTATTTTCTAAACGTATTAAGTTTAGCATAATTTCGATAACGAAAACGAAAATAGCATATTTTTTTACTATTTCATTTAATCAAGAAATAATTGCAAATCATTTCAGTCGATTTTTTTCCTTTTTAAAGCTGCTTTTTCACGCTAGCAGACATTTATTCTAGTAAAATAGTATAATCATTGTTTATTTGTTCAAATAATAATTCAAAAAACATGAAACAATGAAACGATGTAAAAACAGTCTGCTTTTATACTTATTTTCAATTACTGTGGTTATAATAATGCTTCAAATTACGTTTTTAATAACAACCAATTAGTTAACCTATTTTAAAAATCACGCATTTACTATGTATACAGGTATTGTTTAAATTAAATTTTATAAATTCAAAAACTGTAGTTTTACAACTAACTAATAGAATGTTTTTTTCCAAAGCACATATGAATAGAAATAATAAAATCGTAACCTTCCTTTTTTGCCTACTATTAGTAGCAGGTCTTTACTTTTATTATGGTTTTTATAATCGTACATATGTTGATATTAACCATGCTGCTACCGAAATAAAAATTAGTTCTGGAGAGCTTACATCAACATATATACTTAATGAAGAAAGTGCAAATTCTATATATAGAGGTAAAGTTATTGAAGTGGAGGGTATTGTAAAAGAGATCTCTTTTTTAAATAATCGAAATACTGTATTATTGCATGGCGATGACAAATATTCTAGTGTGCTATGTGATATGCAATCCGATCAAATAGAAGAAGTCAAAAAACTGAAACGAGGTCAAAAAATAAAAATAAAGGGGATCTGTAAAGGGTTTCTTAAAGATGCGATATTATTAAACTGTATGCTGATTAACACACAAATCAATGAATAAAATTATTGTTCTGATATTTCTATTGACGAATTTTGCTGACTTTGGTGCAAAATCAGATCAAATTATAACTCGCCAAGGGCAAGCTTCTTTCTTTTCCTATACTTCTGTAGAGAATATAGAGGCAAAGAATAATCAGGTATTGAGTATAATAGACTTGTCAAAAAATAAAATTGCAGTGAGTATGCTTATGAATGCTTTTGTTTTTAAAAAAGCATTAATGCATGAGCATTTTAATGAAAGTTATATTGAGTCTGATCTATACCCAAAAGCTACTTTTGAAGGTGAGATTATTGATTTTGATCCATTAGCCACAGGAACACAGATTAAAATTATTAAAGGAGATCTTACTATCCATGGTATTACAAAAGAGGTAGACATAAAAACAACTATCGAAAACAACAATGGTAAATACCTACTGACTGGTGATTTTGAAGCAACGGTTAAAGATTTTGACATTAAAATTCCACCGATCTTAGCACCCAACATTGCTAAAACTATATCAATAACCTTTAGATTTGAATATCAGCCATATGAAAAATAAAACACATCTTTTGGTCTGCTTTTTTATAGTGATAGGATTTGGTATGCCTATCAATGCACAGGATTTATTAGATACACTAGACAAAGAATACCCCAATACGCCTCAATATGAATTTGCGACTTTTAAGGCTAGTCGAATTTCGATAGGGCACTCTATCGAAACTAGAAAAAAAGGAATACTAGAGATTCAGGCATTCAGTCGATTTTGGAACATTCCAAATTACAGAGGCCAAAGTTTTATAGCCGATAAACTTAGCACCAGGCTAGCATTAGAATACGGTATCTCTGACCGATTAACAATAGGAGCAGGAGGAACTACTTTAGATGGGGTTTTTGATGGGTTTATGAAATATAAACTCGTACGCCAAAGAAGTGATGGCAAAGGTTCTCCTTTAAGCATCACTCTTTTTCAGAATGGATCGTACCGAAGTAAACGCAATCGTCCTTTTCCCGATGTAAACAGATTTGATGAGTTTAGCGATAAATTAGCCTTTACCAGTCAATTGCTTATTGCTCGTAAATTTACACCACAATTTTCTATGCAAATTTCGCCCACATTTATACACAGAAGTTCGTCTGTTTTTGGCGAAGATCCAAATAATCAATTTGCAATAGGAGTAGGAGGGCGTTATAAGTTGGATGGACACGTATCTATCGTATCTGATTATTTTTATGTGATTAATCCTTTAGAATCAATAAATTCATACGATGCATTTTCATTGGGAGTTAATTGGGAACTAAGCGATGTGATGCTACAGTTTCAGTTAACCAATACCCGAGCTATGGTCGAGGATGCTTTCATCACGCAAACACCAAATAACTTCAACTTTAAAGATGGTAATTTTGTCTTTGGATTTAATGCCATTTTTGTTTTGCATCTTAGTCAAAAGAAGCCTTAAACTAATTTTGATTGAGTAGTTTTTATTTAAAACTGATAATAATCATTGATTACTATTGAAAATGAGATTAATATTGATACATAACCACACTTATGAAAATCTCAAAGGATATAGTTTTAAGACCTCGGTTTTTTCAAGATTTGAATATCCCTTCTGAAAAAGCACTTGATGCTTTCGAGAAAAAAAGTAAAACGTGTCTGGATTTTAAAGTAAGCCGTATAGATCACCATGTGTTTATACGTATTCCTAAAAAAGAGCAGCATTTCTGGTCACCACAATTACATCTCGAAATTTACGATACCGAAAAAACAACAATGCTCAAAGGTCTTTTTGGACCTAGTCCTACCGTTTGGACACTTTTTATGTTTTTACATTTTATAGTAGCTGGATTATTTACTACTGCCGGAATTTGGTTATATGTAAATATAAGTTTAGACAAACCCATTATATTTCCGATAGTATCCATGATTTCTCTTTTTATCGTATGGTTCGTCCTTTATTTTGCAGGTCGTTTAGGAAGAGAGGCTGGTAAAAAAGAAATGCATGCATTATATCAATTTATGGAAAACACATTGAATGTGTAATGTATTTCATATTTTCAATTACTTCATTTATAAACCTTGTTTTTTTATAAATAGTGTACTCTGTCAATATCAAACCCAGGCACTTTATGGTCATCTAATAAAATCAGAGTCTTTTGATCTGTGATATTTTTTAACAATTGTAGTAGTAATTTCTGAGTCTTTATATTAAGTTCTTTTAAAGGTTCTTCGAGAATCAAAATAGGTTTTTTGGTCAGTAAAGCCCTGCAATACATCAATATTTTTTGTTGCCCAGAAGTTAGATTACATGCCATATCACCAATTTTACTGTCTAATTGTAATTGATTTTGCACATCTTCATGCTGTTGTAAATGTTCTAATAGTAGCTCGGCTCTTTCTCTATTTTTGGTTTTTCGATTATATACAATAGCTTCATAGACATTTCTTCCATATAACGGAAAGTCCTTTGATACAACGGCAATACTTTTTCTGATTGTTTTTTCAGACAATTCATGACATGGATAGTTACCAAAGGCAATATACCCATTAGTGGGTGACATTAATTTGAGTAATAAGCGTATAAAAGTCGATTTTCCGGATCCCGATGTTCCTTGAAATAATGTTGTACTCTGTGGTGATATTGATAATCCAATATGTTTAAATACTGGTTTTGTAGTATTGGGGTACTTGAAACATACATCTTTAAATACTATTTCTTCTTGGTTCAATAGTAACTGTTCAAAAGGCAATTGATTTTCTTTAGGTAAACAAAAAATATCGATCAATTTACTAAAAGAGATATCTCCTAATTTCCAGACAATGCTCACACGCAAACTACGCCGAAGTACTGGAAGTATAGAGATAATTAATAAAATTAAAACGAGTAAAGAAGAACCTTGCAAACTTGTATTTATACTTTGTGCTGATGAGAATACATAAAACATAATAATTCCCAACATACTATACGTAATAGCAGGAATTATAGCTTGTAGCAAAGCTACGATTTTGGAATAACGTTTTCCGATATCATAAAGATCATCTGATCGTTTTTGGTATCTCTTTTCTTCAGGTTGATATTTATTAAATGCTTTTAAGGCCATAATCCCACGTAAACGCGTATTTACAAAGCTTAACATACCAGAACGTTTGTTTCTTCTTTCGAGAGAAATCTTGTACAATGCTTTATTGATACCCCAAAGTATAACTGATGAGACCAGAATACACCCCCCAATAATAATACCCAAATATGTATCAAAATATCCAATAGCTATAACTACAATACAAAGTAAAACCACATCTTGAGAAAAGCGGATCAATCCATTTTTCATATAGTTTTGTATGCTCTTTAGGTCTCCACTATACCGTAAAAGATATTTTCCGATACCTTTGTTGTCATAGATGCCAATAGCAATTTGTAACTGATTGGCAAAAAGTTGCTCTCGTAGCGTTTTACTAAAGCGTTCACCTACTAATCCAATCCCAAAACGATTTAGATATTCGAAAAGTAATCGTAATGTTACCAATGAAAAGAAAAAAACAAGAAATGAGTTAAAATCTGGAGCATCCATAAAGGGAATGAATTTAAATGCAGCCAATCGATGTGAAGAAAACCCAAAACTAAGTTCATAAAACTTACCGATACTAATCGGGATCAGAATAGTGAGTACATTGTAAAAAAGACCAGTAAGAAAGGTTAATACTACCAGAGTTACATTGCTAATAGCAAAAGTACTTATGATATTCCATTTAGTATATGACATGATATTTATTTAAAAAAAATGAGAATATGTATGAGGAAGGCCAAACCCCAAAAAAACATTCTAAAACCATTCTTGGGTATCGTTTGACCTACCTACTTACATAACAAATAGTATTTATGTGTCTAAAAATCTATATCGCTGATCGGGTTGTAGTAACACACATTGATTCTTCTTTCCAAACCACTTATAACGGTTTGCTGCAATAATAGTATAGATGTGATCCCTAAAGAATCTTGGAATAATAAGCAAACCTTTTGCCAAAGACCATGGATACTTTAGATCACTACAGATACGTAATATTGCATCACTCTTTTGATATACTACGCCATTTTCTATGAGCACAATAGATGAAAGATCCTGAAGCACATAATGTTTGTTTCCTAAGGCTATTCTTGCACTTTCTGATTGTAGAGATGCAAATAGATATAATGGATTTCGCTCTCTTTTGAGAATAAATTGAATCCAACCATTACATAAATTACAAACGCCATCAAACAGGATTATTGGTTTTGGGGTAATTTTGGACGTATCCTTTTTAAAAGAAGTTATGGCAGTCTCTTTAGTCGACGAAGTCCAAAGTTTTTCAAAATCAAAGAATGATAGAAAAATTAACCCGGTCATTTGATAGCGAAAACTTATACCCATGATAAAGAAGATTCCCCAGTGCATCATCCAGGTAAGTGTTGCCCAGATCATTCCCCACCTTCTTTTTACAAGAGCTAGTGGTGCTCCCAGCTCAAGGACAAAGGTTAAAATACCCATTCCAAGAAATAACCAGGTATGCTCAAATAAAAAGTCGAATAGGGGAGCGGCTTCAGAACCTAACATTTCTTTGCGTATGGCATCTACGGCTACTTGTGATCGCATAGCACTACCAGTAGCCCATTCCCAGGCAAGATCTCCTGAAAGTTTAGCAATGCCAGCTAATACATAGGATCCAACGGTAACCGCACAGATAAGTTGTATGGGCCATCCATACTGCCAATGTGCATTTGGTAATTTATAGCTCGTTTTTGGTTTTTTTGTTGCATCCCACGACCAAGCATCTGCCGAAGCCACTAATCCAAGTATGATAATGTGTATTATAAGTGCGTTTCGATTATGGTAAATCATGGACCATGAATTTCGATACGTAAAAAATAATAGTGCCACAACCGCAAATGCAGGTCCCGTATATTTAAATTTCCATCCTATAAGATAACCGATATTTAAGAGAATAACTCCTACACTTATCCACCAAAACAATTCTGAAGAGAGCGGTTGACTCATCCAACTTAATATTCCTATAGGTTCGAAGGCTTCAGTGTTTTTAGCCATTTTCTGCAGCATGCCAAAACGCGATAGTATATACCATAAACTAAATAAACCGGTAGCAATTCGTAACAATGCTAGTTGTTGCGGAGTCACTTTAATAAACCAGTGATCACGTATCTTTTCAAAGTATGTATTCATTGTTTTTCAATTTTATAGCAAGCCAATTTTCTTTCATGTACAGGAAGTGTATCTTGTTTAGAAAAGTATTTTTCTAAATGATAATACCCTTTAACTAATTCAATTCTTTCTAGTTTAGAATAAGGGTATCCTTTTTTTATGGCAACTCGTTCTGCAACCTCTTGTGTGATTACATCAGCCCTACCTGATCGCGCTGCCTTTCTGATTTGCCTTCGTACTTGATTAAAGCCTCCTGTACCTGCTATTTTGTATGATATCTTATAGCGATTTTGAGCTGAGTCATATCCAACAAAGTAGTATAGTCCATACGTTGCTTTTCGCTTTTTGGAAAACATAGGGTAATAGGATAATGGGAAACTATCTTTAGGTTTACTTGCCCAATTTTCTACTACAGGAGACAAAACCAATAGCATAATCAATACACTAATTAAGGTTGCTTGTTTTTGTGAATATATCATAATGATAAGTTTTTGTGTATTACCATTTTAGAAGAGTTATTTCTTTACACTGCAACATCAACATCTTGCGATAACAAATCAATCAAAATATCTGATTGTAGTAGTTTACTTAGTGTAAGAACTGGCGTTGAAATTAAGTTTTCAACTTCTGAAACTAAAAGAGGACTGCCAGTAAACAAACCTGCCAAAGCAAATAAACGATCACCAAAAATAGGGGACAATAACTGTACACCGCTATTTACCGCCAAACTATCACAACAAGATAAAATAACATGATCTATGGTTTCTGTAAATAAAGAGTCATATAAGAGTGCAAGTGTCTCTTTTTGATATAACCCATCGGCAACCTCGATAACCACATAATCTGGTTCTGTTTTCGCAACATCAGATAATAGTGCTTCGTATAGATCCATAATAGTTTCGGTACAACATAAGTAAGTAGAAGGGAACCCAAATTCTGAAAAATCACTTACAAAATCAGCTCCGCAATCGTATGCAAGCATCCTGTCTTTATTAAAAACAGTGCCGGTAAGCTTTATATACGCTACTTTGTATCCAGATGTTTTTAATCCTCTGCATAAATAAGCAGCAGTCGTTGTTTTACCACTATCCATACTAGAACCGATAGATAAAATCGTTTTAAAATTTCTTATTTTACTAGCATTGAATTTTACAGGTTTTCTGTTGTTATAGATGGTGTTAATCACTTTACCTTGGTTATTAGTAGCATATCCCACTAATCTTAGTTTAGTTGGACCTTTTAATTCTAACTTATAATACATAGATACTACAGTACCAGCTACACCACCTTTACCCAGTAAATCATATTCAGGTTGATACCCTTTTGACACATACCCTTCGAATTGATTACTAGCATAGCGATTACCAAATGCCAGCATGATTTTGTCTCCTTCAAAAATATAGCAGTTTCGGCCCTCGAAGTCTTGGATCGCATTTAAAGAACCAATGCTTACTACTTCAAAAATTGCTACATCTCCTGCAGCCGGTTGATGTGTTTTAATTATTTTTTGATCAACCTGATACTTTATTACGTTCTTACAGATGTTGGATCTCTTGATAGTTTTCATAAATAAATATTTAAATTGGTTTAAAATTAATTTCTGATCATTTTTATGATCTTAATATTGATTATGTTATTTTATATTGATGTCATTTTAGTGCTACGACGACGTTTTGAAACTTTACTTCCTATAGAGGTAAGCTTAGAAAATTTCTCTCTTAAATCAAGTTGATACGAGAATCGAAACATCACTACAGAAAAATTGCTAAACGCCCTTTTAACTCTACCATTTCTGGGATCCACTACATTGATTCTTCTATATTTATCACCAATGTTAAACTCTGTTTGTCTCATGTAACTTAGGCTAGCATTTGCTCTTTTAAAAGGTTTAAAACGGACTCCTAAAGTAATTCTGTGTGCATGGAGTCCGTTGGGAGATTGTTTCACGACTTTGTCGCCTAGTTCATCTCGATATTGAAATGGTTTCCCCGAAAGGTAATAATGCAATTCATTCGTGATGAACGGGGTTGTTTTAAGGGGTAAACCCCAGTTGCCACGATGAATACGTAGCCCATAACGCAAACGGTATTCGAATTTGCTTCTTTCGGGAAAATGCCATTCTGCTCTAAAGCTATTTGCAAGACGTAGTTTACCCAATCTAAAATCTTTTCTATAACGGCCCGTTATTCTATTTCTAGCCTCTTGATCAGGATCAAAAGGATCTGATGACCTTATATAACCAAGGCCGACTCGTGTTCTCTTATTTATTCTATAGGAAATATTCGCACTATTTTGTAGTGACGATAATTCAAATGGTTCTTGACGAAACAATAATAATTGACCAACTGTTAATCTCCATTCTTTGGTAAGCTTGGCCTGTGCACTATGTCCTGTCCATAATTTTAGATCTTCTTGTGCAATTGTGGTTTGAAGAAAGAAGAATAAGAATACTACGATTGTTGTTTTTAATTTAGTCACTGCAATAATATCTTAATAGTTAAACTTTTCTATGTATAGCTATAAGAGGGAAAAAGATAAAGTGTGACCAACTTTATCCTAAAAGATGTAAAAATTTTAAATACAGGATTTTAGCAAGTGTTTTAAATGTAAGAGTTTGACTTCTTAGGCCAGATTTTTGGAGTATAAAGTATAAAAAACACAAGCAATAAGACGCTACCAATTAGAATCCAAATCACTGGATTTGTAGGATCTTGTGCGGTACCAACTTCACCTAGAAGTATAAAATTTGCCCAGTAGTAAGGGTGTCTTTTGTTGGGTTCTATTTTTGAAAGATAATCTAATTTGGATTGGTGTAATGCAAGATCTATTGGTTTGTTCTCATGAACATATTCTAAAAATGAGGTGGTAATTGCCATAGAACTGGCTTCAGAAGCATTCCATAAGCTAGATAGAATATTATGAGCCCCACCTAAAAGAAAAGATTTACTCATACCCTGTACACCTTCGCCACTGTAGATTTTTCCGCTGGCAGAATGACAAGCACTTAGGAGTACTAAATCTGCGTGTAATCGATTTCCGTATAAATCTTGGGCAGAAAGTATAAAATCTTCTTGATGATCATCAAAAATAATGCAAGATCTTCCCGGATCATCGACATCAACCAAGCCGTGCAATGAAAGATGAATAATATCGGCATTAGGACTATGCCTTAAAAAGTTTTTTAAAGAAGCCTCTTTATCTATAAATGTTTTTCCGTCAAAAATAGCGGCGCCTCTCTTTATTTCTTCATGAGATAATGCAAGCTGCATAAGACTTTCGTTGCCAAAAAATTGCTTGCTCTCTTTTAATTTTTTATTTAATTGATTACTATATTTAGAACCAAAACCAATATAGTTTTGTAGCATAACGTCGTGATGTTCGCGAAATAACAAAGCTATAGAGTAGGAGTAGGAGATTGCATAATCCTCTACCACATATTTTTTAGTAGGATTATCACCATCGATTAAGGCTTCGAATGATAATTTATGCAATTGACCATCGGGTATGATACATAGTCGTTTTATATCTTGATCGATCTCTCTAAGACCCTTTTTTAAACACTTTTCATATATTATTTCAGAAATCTTTTGCGAAATCTTAGTAGTAGGATCATGACACTGGCTAATAAAATTTTCCAAAGCTGTTTTAATTTCTTGATTATAAGGTATACTAACAGGAAAAAAACTATTTCGGGTTAACCAAAAGGCATAAATCTTATTTTCTGAGACGAAATATTCGATCACGGCCATATCCTTTGGCAAGTCTTTTTGTATCTCTTTCAATTTAGGTGGACGAATAAACGCATATTTTTCTTTAAAATATGCTGGCTCTTTTTGTTCAATTTCTTTGAGATAGCTATCCAGAGCGTATTGCGCTTTGGTGTATGTTTGAAGAAGAGAATCTTGATCTTTGATAGCCGCTTCTGTTAGTAACGCTTGCTGAGCATGCATTTCTTCGCGTAAGGCTTTTTCTTTGTGTGCAACTTCTGGTGATACATTTGATTGAAAAGCATTGGCTTGGTTTAATTCATATTGTAATACAATAGCTTTTGTTTTTGAAGAAAAATAATACGCTTCTTCAAGGTAAAAACGGTCTCCGGTAATTCGATGAAGTGTTAAAGCATCCTCAACAGCTTTTCCGTAGTGCTCAAACTTTAGATTCAAAAAATCTAATTTAGATTGTTCAAATTGAAATGAAACCAAGCTACGATTGATTACAGAATCGATTTTATGCTTTGCAATAAGACCTTTTTTAAGAAATGCTATGTCACCCGAGGCTTCATACTTGGTCTTAAATATTTTTACTTTTAGTGCTATCAATCGAATTAAATGAGAATCATCCAGTGCTTTTGATTTCTTAATGATTGGTAATTGGTTTGCATCAAAACGACCAGCAGGAAGTATTATATTAAAAGCCTCGGTAAGATAAACACTGGCTTTGTCATGATCTCCTTTAGTAATTAATATATCACTAAGGTTTTCGTAGGCATGTACCAATGATTGTTCACTCTCTCCTTTTTGAACCATTATTCTTCTTAAACTAAGTGATTTTAAAAGGTTTTCTTCGGCAAGACTATATTTTTTTTCTTCTAATTGTATCATCGCGATTAACTCTAGTCCAATCGCATGATAATAAGGTTCTTTATCATTATCTAATAATGCAATGGCTTTTTGAGCCATTTGTTCTGCTTCTTTATATTCTTTTAATTCAAGGTGTGTAGTACCAGCATTTAGATATACCCATGCCAGGTTAAGTTTCGGGATTAAATCAGGGAACTTTTCATGTATACTAAGTGCATTCAAAAGTGATTCTTTTGCTTTTCCATATTGCTTAAAATTATTATTCATCACAATAAGATCATTTAATATTTCAAATTGTCTTACCTCGGTCTGCTGCTGTTGTTTGTATAAATTTATGGCATTTTTAAAGTATAATTCTGCCCGAAAAGCATCATTTATATTTTGATAAAACCTAGCTATACCCTGGTATTTCTTTGCTAATTTGGAGTTAGGATAGTGAGGATCGTTCTCGAAGATATAAAGTGCCTTATCAATATAAAGTTTGGCAGATTCCATATTGTTGAGATACTGGTAAGAAATACCAATATTATATATGGTATTCGCTTTTTCTGAAGGAGGAACCTGCGGGCAATCTCCCCAAAGATGTAATACTTTTTCTTTATAATAAGTAATAGCTTCTGATTCTCGATTAAGTAGGTAATAGGATACCCCAATTTTATGTAAAATTTTTCCTTTATGATAACAATCTAGTTCTTGATATGCACGCTGTTTTATTTGTTCTTCAACTAACTCAAGATTATCCTCGTACAATCCTTGTTTAATATTCTGATTTATCGTTTCATATAGTTTTTGGAAATAATCATCATTGAGAGGTGTAGCCCGCGATACAGAAACCAGGAAAAAAAAACATATAGTAGTAACCATACAAGGTTTCAAAATCATATAATCAGGAATTAAATAGGCACTGCTAATTGCAATACTAAATTTTGAACTACTAATATAGTGAAACGTTAATTTTTTACGGTTATCCGTAAATTATTAATATTTAAAAAAGGGATATACTAAATATGTATATCCCTTTTAAGTAAAAAATATTGGAGATTTTACCTTTTTACAACAATTTGGGTACGTGTATTATTTTTGGTATCTACTTTTACAAAATATGTCCCAGGAGCTAGTTGTTGAGTTTGTGTAACGTTGATTATGTTTCCTGATCGCTCTGGGATATACTGCTTTTGCAATACTAATATCCCTGTTTGGTTAAAAATTGAAACGGTAACCTCTTTTTCTATATTCTCATCGATCTCTAGTTGTAATGTTTCATTAAAAGGATTGGGGTAAAACATAAATTTAGGCTCTGGAGTGATAGCTCCGATAGATTTATTAATTCTTGTAGTACAACCATTACTAAGTTGATTAAATGCTGCTGAGAAATTAATAATTCCATTAGCCACTACTTTTTCAAAAAAATCTGATGATACTGTAGAGGTATTGATGAAGCTACATTTAATATTTTGATAATCAAATGTGGTTTGATGTGTAGCCAGTATTGTTGCTAAAGCCGTTACATTTGCCGAAGCGAATGAAGTTCCTGATTGATAAACAACATTTCCATTTAACCCTGGACCAGGAATATTTTCGCCTAGTAATGCTACATCAACAGAATATTGCCCATAACTGCTAAAATTACTTAATTTATTGTCCTTACAACTTATAGAAGCTACAGAAAGAATATTAGCATTGGGATAAGAGGCAGGAAATGATATAATAGCATCGGTATCATTGTTTTCGTTTGTATTACCAGCAGCAGCGATTACCATGGCGCCCATTTGCTCTGCATAATCTACTGCTAATTTTAGAGGTCTACCGGTTGGATTTACATTTCTATTCTGGTAGCTAAAGCTGAAATTTAAAATATTAGCTCCTTCATTTACAGCATCTAAGATTGCTGGAATAAGATTAGAGATAAATCCTCGCCCAAGATCATCATGAGTTTTTCGTATATCAAATGATACTGCAGAAGTAGATCCCTGGGCGCTTAACAAATGATGTATAAGACCAGCAATATGCGTACCATGGCCATTAAGATCCTCGGGGATTTCATCATCATCGATATAGTCATACCCAGTATATTGGGGAATTGAGAATGCGTATCCCGGTGAATTTCCTGAAACTTGAGTAATACCAGTATCAAAAATTGAAATTTTTATTGGGTTCGTCCCAGTAGCATATTGGGGAACTATAGTATCAAAACATAATCCTTGGATATCCATAGGTTGTGTGGGTACAATATGTCCTATATTAAACTCAACTCCATCTACATCTGTTTTTCCTTGAGCTCCTTGTACTTGTCCATCTATATTAGTTACTGTTTGTCCCTGTGCAGAGATGTACGGAAAACTTACGGTGTTCCACAATCTAAGATTTATTTCGGGTCGGTGCCAAATTTCTTCAGAATTTAATTCATCCAATAAAATATCTACTTCGGCTTGAGTAATTGTGGGGTCTAGTGTTACAAAATATAATGAAGGATGTTTGATGATATCCTCATCTTCATCATCTTCATCATCTTCTTCATCATCGTCATCGTCTCTATATTGATTGTACGGTTCTCCTATAGTATTTGAAGTGCTCTTATTTTGTTGACCAAAAATTGGCAATTGAAATAGTAAGCATAAAATAAAAATTAAAAAAAACTTCAAATTTTTCATAATGTTAATGGGTATAATAGTATTAATAATTAGAGTAAGGTGTAACGAAATCTGTGTGTTATTCATAGTTTACTTTTCATTTATCATCTCTATTAAATCTTGAGCTTGTTGATGGTTCCAATCAGAGTTGTTAATCTGTTTTAATAGCGCCTCTCCTTTGATATTTTGTTTGTTTAGTAAATAGGCCAAGGACTGATACCAGTTTATTTCTTGTCTAAATTGACCATCATTATCATTAATCATCTCGAATAGTTGTACAGCTTCGGTGTAATTATTATTTAATAAAAGTGCTAATCCATAATAATATTTATCTTCCTTAGTTGGTATTTTTATATTTTGGAAATATCGGATGGATTGTGAATATTCTTTGGTGTTGAAAGCCTGTATTGCTAATATTCTATTCTCATCTTCATCTGCCAATCCTTTAGAAGCGCCAGGGTGAAGTACTTCTTGATCATCCAGATACTGTTGTGCTAACATATAAGGATCTGTTTCTGTAGTATTAAATAATTGTACGGTTACTATAAGTGCAATACAAGCTGCCGCTGCCAAAAATATCTTTATATACTTAGAAGTTTGTTTCTTGTTTTTTAAGTTAGCACTGCTTCTTGTAATACCATGATCATTATAAAGCATTTCTTGCCACTTTGTTCTTAGATCTTCATCGTGTTTTCTTTTTAGAACCTCTTCAAAAATTTGATCTTCTTCTTCTTTTGAGATGTTTGGGTCTAAAAGCCTTTTTAATTTATCCTTCATGACTTTAGTATTGTTTTTAGACCAAATTGGTCTTTAAGTTTTTTGATACAACGTTCTTTTTGTTTTCTTATGGTTGCGGGACTTTTTTGAGCTTCTTCGGCAATTTCAGATAATTTCATTTTTCCATAAAAATGCCATGTTAGTAATTGTTTGCACGAATCTCCTAATATCTGCCATGCCTTATTAAGTCGACCTAATTCTTCAATAGATTCTGTGGGTTCAATATCTACCTCTTGAACAAGGAATATTGTACTATCTCTATTCGTATTATTTTTTTTTAGGTTTCTAAATAACATTTGAGAAGCTATCTTGGTAAATAGAAAACGTAAGTTCCCGTACTGTAACTTTCCGTCGACAAATCGTGTTCTAAATTCGATCAAAGCGTCCATAGTTGCATCGTAGGCATCTTCATGGCTGGATTTATATTCTCGACATAGATAATTCATAGTTTCTTCAAATTGTTTAAGAAATACCTGTTCAAAAAAAAAGGTATCATTCCTTTTTAGATCGGCTATTAGCTTTTTGAATGATGCTTGAGTTAATCCAAAATTTTTATGTTCCATTCTTAGTTTGGTGTTTAGCTACAAAGGATATAGAATTATTAAAACTAAAATGACTAAGAAAAAAACCATTCAATTACTGATTCATTTACCCCTATAAGGGGATAAAAATAAAAATGTGACATATTTAAATTAAAAAATGTTACGCTTTTTTATTTCACTGTTTTTGTTACACTTAGTCTTATTCTTTTTCGATTTATAAATGAACAGCTTAAAAAGAAATAACCCTACCGCATAAGGAATAATATCTGTCATTTTTAGAAGAGATTAACACTTGACTGAAATCATAATGTATTTGTTATAATTTTATTAATCAAAAGTTAAACTACTGATTATTAATAGTAAATGTATTATATTTATGTAGTAAGCCTACCATGTAGGATACATTTTTTTTGTTTCAAACCTAATATAATTTAACTGCTATGAATACGAAAAATTATGATTCTAAATATCGAATGTTGGTATTAATAGATTTGTCTAAGGCATCAGAAAATGTTTTAAAAAATGCTGTACAATTGTCTAAAGTACTCAAAGGTAGTCTGGAAGTTTTTTATGTAAAGGCTCCAGCTGATGTAGTGAGTTATGAAAATCAGTATTCTGCGATACGAGCTATACAAGAAGATACTCGTAGAGCGCAAGCAAGGTTGAAAAAGATGATAAGAAAAATTGAAAAAGAGGAAAATGTTCTAATTACCTTTCAGATAGCCTATGGAAATATTAAAAATGCTATCAAAGAAAAAATCGTAAAAGTACAGCCAGATTTAGTTTTATTAGGAAAGCGAAAATCCAAACTTATTAATTTTCTAAATCATGGAATTACAAATTTTATACTTAAAAAATGTTCTGCAAATATCCTTATAGCTGGCCAAGATGATAAATTTCACTCCTATAGAGATATTATGCTAGGCGTATATGGTTCGATTTTACAAGATGAAGGAATAGAGGTTATCAATGATCTTAATCAGAAAAATACTAGTCCAATACGTTTTTTTAGTGTAAAAAATCAGGATAATAAACGACAAGCTGGATTAAAACAAACTAAAGAAGGAGTTTCTTATGTCTTTTCTGAAGGTACTAATGCTTTAGATGGCTTGGCTTCTTATATTTCAAGAACCAATATGCAATTGTTCTGTATTCCTAGAAAATATGGAATTAAAGCTTCTGTTCGGCAAATGGTGGATAAACTTGATATTCCCGTTTTATTTGTGGGGTGATTCTGTGATCTTTGATACCTTTTTGCAGATGTATTAAATAATTTTTACATTATTTTTCGATGTAAGTAATACCAATTTCACCCATTTCAATCTTATAAACAAATCCTACTACAGCTGTGAGTAGGAGTGCTATTAATATTTCTAATTCATAACTAAATAATCAAAAATGTATTCGTACTAATTGATTAACCTTATCAGAATGTATATCTTCACTGCTTACATTTTTTAAAGAAATTTCTGCAATGGGTCGTTCTGCAAGCATAAGTATTATTTTGGGTATTCTATTCATCTTCACTTCTTGTGAAAATAAGTCTTTCAACAAAATAGATAAAAGTATATTCATTAGTAATGAAGCAGGTATTAAACTTAGATTAACTCCTTATGGTGATAAAATGATCCGTGCTCAGTATGCCATACCCATGGATGATTTTTTCGACGATGACCATTACGAAATGGTAACTTCTCATAATTGGAGCGGTGAACTGATACTTGAAGAAGGTAAGGATACTTATGAGGTTTCCATGGCAGGAGAGCCATCATTAACACTATATATTAACAAAAAGACATTAGCACTTGATTATCAATTCGATGGTAAGTCGATATTAAAAGAGAATTCTAGTTTTACAGCTACCGAGAAAGATCTCAAAATATCATTTGTTAATGATTCATCAGAGCATTTTACTGGCCTGGGTCATAGCTATTTTGGTAGAGCAGAAAGTATAGATCTAAAAGGCAAATCACACGCTAGAAACTACGGAAGCCATGAGCAGGAGCAAGCTCCATTGATTGTGCCTTTCTATTTATCTAGTAAAGGGTATGGAATTTTTCTAAATAGTACTTTTGAAAATTATTTCAATTTTGGAGAAGATAAAAAACACGAATTTGGTATCAATACCTATGGTTTTAAGGGGCAAATGGATTATTTCTTCATTCTTGGTCCATCTATAAAAGAAGTGCTACAGCAATATGTATCATTAACCGGAAAACCACGATTACCCCAGAAATCTATTTTCGGCCTTCAACTTTCAGACAAAGGACATGACCATAATTCGTCTACACCTTCAGACGAACAATGGTGGAAAAACACCATCAAAAAGCATAAAACTGCAGGGTTTCCGTTGGATCATGTCGTTAATGATAACCGATGGAGAGCAGGTGGTGGTAAAAGATGCGAATCATACATCGAATGGGATAAAGGAAGATATCCCAACCCTCAATCGTATAAAAAATGGTTAGATGATCAGGGCTTAACCATGACCATTGATTTCAATCGATGCATCGGGCAGTATAGCGAAGGTTGGAAACCTTCATTTAACATACCCGTTACCGATAGTATAAATTTCAAAGAAAGTGCACCAGACCTTACTAATGCTGATTTTAGAAAATGGTTTTGGGATGTTTTCTACCAAAAATCATTGGATCCAAAATTAAAATACCCGGGTGATGGCCTCTGGATAGATGAGTTTGATGAAATGGGACACGCCCCCAAGGATATGGTTCTTGCCAACGGAAGAAGTTCTGCAGAGATGAGAAACTATTGGTTTTTTCTAATCGCCAAGGCATTAGTGCAAGAAGGTTGGGATAGACAAATAGGGGAGGATAAACGACCATACGTTTGGGTTAGAGGTATGACAGCCGGAGCACAACGATATGCTACCTTATGGAGTGGAGATATATTGCCCAATCATACCGATATGAAACTACAGATTCGAGGAATGCAATTGGCAGGCTTATCAGGGTTTCCTTTTTGGGGTCATGATGCAGGAGGGTTTTATGACTGGGATAAAAAAACCGGACCAGACGAACAGCTTTATCAACAATGGGCTATGGCCATGGGAGCATTTTCACCTATTTGGAAACCACATGGCATGGGATCATCAAGATGGCCACTTGATCGATCTGATCAATCACAACAAGTAGCTAAGAAATATAGTGACTTACGATATTCCTTAATGCCATATACCTATACATATGCTTATCAAGCGCATGAAACGGGTATTCCTTTAGTGCGAGCAATGATTCTAGATTACGGAACTAATGAAAAAGCCTGGACCTATGATCTTCAATACTTATGGGGAGAACATATGCTTATAGCACCTAGTAGCACTAAAGATAATATAGTTGATCTATGGCTACCAGAAGGAGGGTGGTATGACTTCTGGAGCGAACAATTTTATGCAAAAGAAACAAAACTATCCTACAATACTCTTCATAATGAATACCCAATCTATATTAAAGCCGGTGCCATTATACCTATGACTCCGCCAGCTATTAGCATGACCGATATAAAGGAGAATGAGTTGACCATACATGTTTATACAGGTGCCGATGGGGAATTCACACTGTATGAAGATGATGGTACAAGTGAAAAATACCGAACAAAGAATGAAAACCGTAAGACAATGTTTACCTACGATAATACACTTAAAAAATTCGCGATACAACCATCTAAGGGAGGGTTTGAAGGAGCTAATTCTTCTAGAATATATACACTAGTCATTCATGGTTTAGCTAATACCGAAAGTGTTAAAATAAATGGTTCAATATCCAATAACATCAACTTTCAAAAAATAAAAAACATCGTGTCTATTAATTTAGGTGAATTTTCTGTTAATGAAAAGATAGAGGTAGTGTTATTTTAAAAAAAAGTATTCATGTGATACGGAAGCTATAGTTGGATGAAATTTGCATTTTACCTACACTAAATAAATAGGTATATATTTGTAAGGAATAACTAACTAATCAAATACATATGGAATATTTCTTACTTATTGTGATTATTATCATGTTGCTTCATCATAAAATAACATTTAAGTCAAAAATTTCCAAGTTATATCAAGACATAAAAATACTTCAAGAAAAGCTCAACAGTATACAGAAATCAAATGCTGAAGCTATAGGTATTGAAAAAGAGGAAAAAAAGGATACAAGTATACCCAAAAAACCCTTACCAAAGCCTTTTTCTCCTTTAACTGAAGAAAAATCTACGCAGTTAAAAACACCCGCAGAAAGTATTCCTAAATCACCATCTACGGCTGAAACGCCATCCCCTGTAAAAAAGGAAAAAGAATTAATCTCTTCGGATAAAACAGCGGCACCAACACTCAAAAAACAAGTTGCACCACCTAAGCCTCCAAAGCCAGGTTTATGGAAGCGTTTCAAAGAAAAAAACCCGGATTTAGAGAAGTTTATAGGGGAGAATTTAATCAATAAATTAGGTATACTAATATTAGTATTGGGAATCAGCTACTTTGTACGATATGCCATTAATAAAGATTGGATAAATGAGCCGGCACGTGTAGGGATCGGAGTATTAGTAGGCAGTTTAATTATTGGCATTGCTCATAGATTGCGGAAAAAATATGCCGCCTTTAGTTCTGTATTAGTTTCAGGCGGGATTGCGGTATTTTATTTTACGATTGCCATAGCATTTCATGAATATGGATTATTTAATCAAACGGTAGCATTTATAATCATGGTATTGATTACCGCTTTTAGCTGCTTAATATCGTTATCCTACGATCGTATCGAGTTAGCTATTTTATCTCTAATAGGTGGTTTTGCAGTACCTTTTATGATAAGCACAGGTAGCGGAAATTATGTAGTATTATTTAGTTATATCGCTATTCTTAATATCGGAATCTTAGGATTAGCTTACTTTAAGAGATGGACGCTGGTTAACATCCTGGCATTTGCTTTTACTACAATTTTATTTGTAGGATGGTTAATAAGAGAAATGGGTATTGAAGAACCTCATTACTTGGGGGCATTAATTTTCGCATTTGTATTCTATATCATTTTTATGAGCATCAACATCATAAATAATATGCGTACCAAAGGAACCTTTTCTACAGCTCAATTAACCGTAGTGTCTATTAACACCTTTGTGTTTTATACTGTTGGGATGGTCGTGCTATCAAGGTATCACTCAGAATTTTCGGGGCTTTTTACCGCAATGTTAGCGCTATTTAATATTGCATTTGCATGGTTTTTATATAAGAAATTTGGCTTGGATAAAAAGGCGGTATATCTATTGATCGGATTAGCCCTGAGTTTTATTACACTAGCCATACCAATACAGTTTAAAGGGAACTACATTACATTATTTTGGGCTGCAGAAGCAGTGCTGCTCATGTGGCTTGGTCAAAAATCAAGTATTAAAAGCTATCGATATGCTTCGATACTTGTTCATATTTTAATGTTGTTTAGTTTATCGATTGATTGGCTTAAATTGTATGTGTTATCAGATGAGATCTTATCCGTCATATTTAATCCAATTTTTATAACAGGTGTTGTAGCTATTGTTTCATTGGTTTTAGTTGGATATGTATTAAAAAATGAAGAGAAAAAAACTAGCAAGTTCATACTAGCCTTTAATCCTGTGATCTACAGAAAAGCAGTTATAATTATAGCTATAGTGATAAGTTATTTTGTAGGTATTTTTGAAGTAGGATATCAATCACACATGTATTTAGATTCAAAAACCTATGCTGCAAATACATTACCTGTAGTATATCATTTATTGTTTACTGCACTATTGTGCTTCTTTTTATATAGAAAGAAAAAGAATTCGAATGATATACTTATAAATGTAATCGCCTTTTTTAATGTGGTAACTTTTGCTTTCATCTTCTCTAAACTTCCTTTTTTAGAACAAAAGGAAAACATGATTCTAGAGCAAGGTGGTCAATTGGCATTTTACTTCCATTATGTTTCTTTAGGGTTGATTGCTTATTTCTTTTATCTCATATATAAAACATACAAAAGGAAATCAACATTTTCAAAATCTAATCGTTCATTTATGATTTGGGGAGTAGCATTTTTAGTCGTTTTTATTTTGAGTACAGAAGTGATACTACATGGGTTACAAATAATGAACCTGGAGGTAACAACAGAGCAAATTAATGAGTATACTTCTAATTTTGAAGAATCTGATGTAGCGTATATGAGAGATACTTTGGTAAATACTAATATTAGTGAAGCTAAGTATAAGATCATCAAAACAGGGTTGCCGGTTGCATGGGGAATACTTGCTTTTATTTTCTTAGTGGTAGGGATCAAAAGACAGGTGAAACAATTACGTATAATCGCTCTTACCTTATTAGGAATTACTATTCTAAAATTATTCATTTATGATATTAGTAATGTATCTGAAACAGGAAAAATTATAGCCTTCATTTTATTGGGAGTACTTATTTTAGTTATTTCATTTGTATATCAAAAAATAAAAAGATTAGTAATTGAAGAAGATAAAACCGCAAAAGATGAACAAATCAATTAGATTTTTATTCCTATTACTAACTTCATCAATGATTGCTCAACAGCAGCAAATTGAAGGTGAGTTATCTCCAGTGAGTAATGATGGATTGCATAAAATTAAAGTTTTGCATGATGTACGTTCATTTTCAAAACGTGATTTAAGCGATTTCAGAATTTGGGATAGTAAAGGGAATCAAGTACCGTATTTTATATACCCGGGAAATCAGGAGACTCAAATATCTAATTTTTCAGAATTCGAAATTGTTTCCAAAACCAATATACCAGATACTAGTACTACTTATATTTTTAAAAATCCTAATGATAAAATTAAGAAAGCGGTACTCTCGATAGCCAATTATGAAGGTAGTAAGTCGTATAGCTTGCAAGGAAGTAATGATCAAAAACAGTGGTTCGGATTGGTGAACAGTCAGAATCTGTATGCCATAAAAAGCGCTACAACAACTAGTGTGTATAAGGTGATTAATTTTCCGTTATGTTCATATAAGTATCTAAAAATCATTTTTGAGGATCTAAATTCGTTACCAGTTAACGTATTAAAAATCGGGACCGCAACAACAAAAATTGTAAAACCATCCTTAGAAGAAATTTCGGTAGTGACCACCAATAGTTCTGAGTCGAAAAAGAAGAAGAGAACCAGGATTCATGTTGTTTTTAAGAACCCTGAAATTATTAATCAGGTAAAATTTAATATTAGCGAACCAAAGTTGTACAACCGCAAGGCAAGGATGTATACTCTAAAAACAAGAGAGGTAAAGCATAAAAAAGAAACATACAAACATCAAATTTCAACCTTTACCATTAGTTCTGATAACAATATTAGTTTTCCGGTTGCTTCATTTTTTGAAAAAGAAGTATTTATCGACATAGAAAATCAAGACAATCCTAAACTAACCTTTTCGTCCATTCAATTTTTTCAGACTCCACTTTATCTAGTTGCAGATCTAAAACAGAATGAGAACTATACAATTTCTTCGGGCGATAAAAACTTAAAAAAACCAAGCTACGATATCTCATATTTTAGCAATGGTATTTCAGAAAGTTTACCAGAAGCCCGTATTATTTCTGTAAAGCATAACCAAGATAAAGACTCTGTAGTAAAGACAACAATGCCCTTTTGGCAACAATCATGGTTTATGTGGGTATGTATAGGTATTGCGACTTTAATGATAGGATATTTTGCATTAAGCTTACTTAAAGATTTAAAACAAGAAAGTAGATAGTAATACGTCTATAAAACCTTGACTATTAAAATATATTTGACTTGAAGGCTAATTGGTGCCATTTCCAATAAAAGTGTGGTTATCTTTGCCAAAAAATATTTTATGTCAAAACAATTTTCTGGTTTAGGAATTAATGAACAATTGCAGCAAAGTTTATCTGCTTTAGATATTTCTGTTCCTACAGATATTCAGGAAAAAGTAATCCCTGTTATATTAAGTAAAAAAGAAGATGTAGTAGCTTTAGCAAAAACAGGAACAGGTAAAACTGCAGCTTTCGGTTTACCTTTATTACAATTAATTGATGTAGAAAATACCGATATTCAAGCCGTAATATTAACCCCAACCAGAGAATTAGGGCAACAGATTTATGCTAATTTAGTTTCTTTTTCGGGTAATACTCCTAAAATCTCTATAGCTTCCATTTGTGGCGGTACCCCGATAAAACCCCAAATAGAACGTTTAAAAAGTGATACACATATTATTGTGGCAACTCCAGGCCGTTTAGTAGATTTGATAAAACGAGAGGCTATCAATATTAAGAAGATCTCGTATTTCATTTTAGATGAAGCAGATGAAATGGTGAGCGCTTTAAAAGAAGGACTGGATAGTATCGTAAAAGAACTCCCGAAATCTAGAAGAACTCTACTATTTACTGCAACCATGCCAGGAACTATAAAACAATTAGTTCAAAATTATATGTCTAAGCATGTAGTGCATATCGAAGCAGACATGACAACGGTTGGTCACCAAGGTATAGATCATCAATATGTGGTGGTAGAGCCTATAGAAAAACTAGACGTACTACTTCATTTTTTAAATTCAAAAAAGGGCGAGAGAGGTATTATTTTTTGTAAAACCAAAGCTGCGGTCAACAAACTGGCAAAAAACTTAGCTATCAATAAGTTTTCTTCTGGTGCAATACATGGTAGTTATACACAAGGTATTCGTGATCGTACAATGGGGCAATTTAGAGATGGATCTATTGATATTTTGGTCGCTACAGATTTAGCCGCCCGTGGTATTGATGTAAAAGAAATTTCATACGTTGTAAATTACCATTTACCGGATACGTATGATGCGTATGTGCATAGAAGTGGACGTACAGCCAGAGCAGGAGCAAAGGGGCTTTCTTTAACCATAATACAGCAGGAAGAAGTAGAAGATATAGCAGATTTTGAAGATGAATTAGGTATTGTTTTCAGCACATTTAAAAAAGCGGATGCCAAAAGTATTGAAGAAAACAAAGGATTATTATGGGCTAGAAAAATATTTAAAACGAAGCCAAATCATGACATATCTGAAGATTTTAAAACAGAAATAAAAACAATATTTCATCATTTAACCAAAGACGAATTAATAGAAAAAGTATTGGCAAATTACCTGGTACAAACAAGTACGATAAATACAAAATCAGAGACCCCTAAGAAGAAAAAGAATAAGTAGTTTGTATGGCAAATAGCATTAAATCACAACAGGAGATTTTATCAAAATTAAATATTAAAGCGTTAAATTCTATGCAGGAAGAGGCGCTTTTAGCGATATCATCGGTAGCAAACACTGTTTTATTGTCTCCAACAGGAACAGGAAAAACTGTAGCTTTTTTATTGCCAACAATCAATGATCTAATTGCAGATTGCGATAATATACAACTACTTATTTTAGTACCATCTCGTGAGTTAGCCATCCAAATTGAGCAAGTAATTCGTCAAATGGCTTCTGGATTTAAAGTAAATGCTGTTTATGGAGGAAGACCTTTCTCTAAAGACAAAACAGATCTTATGCACCCACCAGCAATACTGATTGGGACCCCAGGTCGTGTGGCAGATCATTTAAGACGAGAAACCTTTTTGGTCGAAAACATAAAGACCTTGGTTTTAGATGAATTTGACAAATCGTTAGAAATTGGTTTTGAAAATGAAATGAGCGAGATATTAGCAAGTCTTACACACATAGAAAAACGTATTCTAACCTCTGCAACTCAAGACATAGAGATCCCAGATTTTGTAGGTTTAGAAAATGAATTGGTTATAGATTATCTAGAGACGCAAGCCTCAAATTTAGAGATTAAAAAAGTGTTATCTCCAGATAAGAACAAGCAGCAAACTTTAGTAGATTTACTGCATCATATAGGTAATAAACCCGGAATTATATTCTGTAATTTTAAGGATACCATTCAATTTGTAAGTGATTTCTTAAATGAAAATAATATTGCTCATGGTTGCTTTTATGGCGGAATGGAGCAAAAAGACAGAGAACGTGCCCTTATTAAGTTTAGAAACGGAACACATCAAATTATCATTGCCACAGATTTGGCGGCGCGTGGTTTAGATATTCCAGAATTAGACTATATTATTCACTATCAATTGCCGCTAAAAGCTGAAGAATTTACTCATAGAAATGGTAGAACTGCAAGAATGAATGCACAGGGAACTGCATATGTTTTACAATGGACCGATGAATATTTACCAGAGTTTATAGAAACATCACAAATTGTAAAGCTAGATGGTAAATCAACTACGATAGCGCCCCAATGGGCTACTTTATTTATCTCTGGCGGAAGAAAAGATAAAATTTCAAAAGGAGATATTGCTGGATTATTTTTTAAGCAAGGAGATTTAGAAAAAAGCGAATTAGGTATTATAGAGCTAAAAAAAGATTGTGCTTTTGTAGCGGTACCAAAAGCAAAAGTGTCGGCTATCATCGAAAAAACAAACAATACCCGATTAAAAAAGAAAAAAGTACGGGTTACGGTTATATAATTTTATGTGTAAAACTATTTTAAAGATAGTGCACTAGGTTTGAGTTGGATTATACCTATTTTGTTAAGAACACGTATAATTATATAGGTAATATCTATTTCGTACCAATATATCCCGCCAAAATTTGCTCGATTACTATGTTTGTGGTGATTGTTATGGTAACCTTCACCCATCATCAAAAAATCAAATCGAAATAGATTTTTAGAAGTATCAGAAGTTTTAAAATTCACATACCCATAGATATGCCCAAACCAGTTAATGATTACTCCATGTATAGGTGCCATAAGAAATAATACTGGTAATAACAGCCATTGCCACCAGGATGTAGTTAAAAAAACAAAGAGAAGGGTATAAACTATTATCCAAGCGATTCTAGAACCACGTGATCCTGCAAAGCAATCAAAACTTTTCCATTGCGGGATATTTTTCGTGAATTTATGATCAATAGCAATACGTTTATTATTGATGTCCTGATAGATATTTTTAGTTTTCCACATCATAGAAAATAAGTTACTATCATACTTGGGCGAATGTGGATCCTTTTCTGTATCTGTATAGGCATGATGCATGCGATGCATAATGCCGTAGCCGTACGCACTTAGATAACTTGGCCCTTGACAAATCCACGTTAAAATAAAAGTAATTTTTTCTACTGTTTTCGACATGGTAAATACCTGGTGTGCCGCATATCTATGAAGGAAAAAGGATTGAAAAAATAATCCCGAATACCACAAGATACATACTAAAATAAGTATTGCCATAACTTTTTTTTGCGAAGTTACTCATGGCAAATCTTTGTTACAATGAACCTGTGTTAACTAATACGTTTACGAATGCGACTTAATCCTTGTGGTGTAACGCCTATGTAAGAGCTAATATATTTTAATGGGATTTCTTTTATTACTTCTGGCCGGTCTTTAAAAATATTAAGATATCGTTCCTCGGCAGTATTGCGTAGTAAGGTTTGTTCTCTTTTTGATTTCATTAAAAACAGTCTTTCGGCCGTTAATCGTCCTATTAAGTTGCCGATTTTAGTTGTTTTATAGACTTCTTGCAAATCATCATAGGTAATACTTAAAACAATAGTATCGGTAAGTGTTTGTAATTCGTATAATGAAGGTTTACGGGTTAGAAATGAATCATAAGCACTTATAAATTGCTCTTTAAAACAGAAGCCAAATGTAATTTCTTTAGCAGGGTCATTTTTAGGAATATACAAACGCACTACACCGGATATAATAAAAGAAATATAGTTTTCTACATCTCCAAGCTTTAAAAAGGTTGTTTTCTTATCAATATCACGTCTTATGAGTCTTGAGGAAAAGAAGTCCCAATCTTCATCCTTGATTTCAGAGAGCTGATGAAGGTGATTACGGACTATTTCTAAAGTTGCTTTTGGGTTTACACTCATGATGCTGCAAGATAATCAACTCATCAAAATGTATAACTATGATTTTTTGAATTCTCATTGTTTCATTGTTATATGAAAATAAGACGGCTTTTTTATACTACAGACAGCATGTATAATACCATGAATTATTACTGCTTATTCAAAATCTCCACTGCCTTTGCCCAATCATTTTCTAAAACAGAATGTACTTGTCTTTGGTCTTGTCGAACAGTATAATCACCGGTAAATTTAGTCCCTAACAAATCAATATGATACAATGCCTTAAATCCACCATCGTAAATCACGGCAGGGTAGACGTCATGCTCTTTGAACAAAAATGAAAAAGGTCCAAAACGAACATGGGCATCTACGGTCACTGCTTTACCATTAGGAGATAAATGATAATCTTCCTTTGAGATAAAAAGGGTAAACCAGCCTTTATGAATTCGGAAATCATTTTTGGCAATACCCGCTTTTCCTTCATGAGGTAAAGGAGTAATAATGGATTTGATAGAAGCATTTCCTATAATTTTTTGAAATACTCCCATCATAGTAATCAGCATCTTATTTTTCAAACTAATCGAAGCACCAAACATTTTGGACCAGCTCTTTATTTTAAAATTGAAATCTCCTGTCCATGTCCCTCTTGCGGTTTGAAAGTAATATATCTGGTTGGGGGCTTTCTTCAAGGCTTCTGGACTTAGAGTACTATCTTCGCCAAGCTCTATTAGTTCTTGCAATTCGTTTCCTGCATTTAAAGTCTCAATAATCTGAATGACATTTTTTACTTCTACTGCGTGAATAACGTTAAGAACTGATGCTGTAAAAAAACCAGGATCAATAATTTTCTCACCCAACTCGGCGATAGTTATATTCTTATGATCAATAACAATTTGTTGATCTGTTATAGTAAGTGGTGCTAATTCGGTGGCAAGTTTCCATGCAGATTCTCTGGCGATTTTCATACTGAAATTAATAATCGCTTCTTCTTCTTTTTCTGCAATATCTTCTATTAAATGCATTAGTGGAGAAAGTTCACTTAATTCATCTATAACCGAAGGAATAATTGATGTTAGAATATCATTTACTTTTTGAAAATCATCATGTAAATCATCAATGTCTTCTCCAGGACAGATTTCGGCCGCAGCAACGCCTAAATCAATGTTAATATGTGGGTTCATCGCTAGTAATAAGTGCTGTACAACTGTTAGTTCTGTACTAGCTGTTGCGTTAAAAGCAACCGACCAGGCTTCGGGCATGGCGGGATCATTATTTTGAAATTGTTCTACGGCTTCGAAATACCGCCCTGCAAATTGGATATCTAGTTTTTCGAGCCGATCATCATTGTCAAAATACCCTGTTCCTAATTTATTTTTAATGGTTTGGGTTACTCGTAAGTATAGACTGGCAAAATAACCAACACGACTAGCGTGTTTATTTGACCATTTAATGATAGATTCTAGTTTATCGATTACAAGGTCTATCGAAGCTGGGTGCATAACAAGAGGTTTATGGTCAAAATTATTTTCCATAAAGATTTATTTAGGTTTCATTTGTATTACCTCCTCTAAAACTACAGTATTTACAATCGATTTAAAAGGGTTAACTCCCCCTAATTACACAAGGTTTTTCACCCCTATAGATGATAGAAGCTGAAGCTTAGTCTTTTGATGTTGCAGTACCGAAAATGGTAGGGATCTCACTTTCATTTCCGTTGTTTTGTACCAAGACCGCTCTATTTAACTTCGATAAAATCTTGTCAATAAATATAACCCGTTCTTCAATTTGGTCATTTCCTCGTGCTAAGCCCAAGAATACAAGATCAACATACAAGCTCTTGGCAATTAATATATCTAATGCGTTCTCTTGTGGTT
Source organism: Aquimarina penaris (assembly GCF_040786285.1). Classification (NCBI taxonomy): domain Bacteria; kingdom Pseudomonadati; phylum Bacteroidota; class Flavobacteriia; order Flavobacteriales; family Flavobacteriaceae; genus Aquimarina; species Aquimarina penaris. Next base: position 586,815 of record NZ_JBFMKQ010000003.1, on the reverse strand, counting down.
TGGCTAAAATTACAATAACATTAGCTTCAATTCGCGCCTCTTTGATTGAAAATCGAATATGGTTTTCTAAAATTTGTTTCTCTTCTTCGGAATGAGTCACAGAGAAAATACGAATCGTAGACTTTTTCCATTTACTATTGAGTTGTATCAAGTAGGCGAGTAGAACCATTAAATCACCGTTGCTCTCTCGTCCACGCCACCATATGTCAATCCTTTTCTTGATTTTTTTCGGGAAAGGTTTGTTGATATGAGCGATTAAGATGTTTTTTCCGGATCTGGCCATATCATTAATAATCTCTAATTCTTTGATTTTTCCATCATAGGTAGAAGACCATCCAAAAACTGCAGTGTTCGTTTTGATTCCCGCCACACCATGTCCTGCAACCACTTGATTCATACCGTATTTAAGGTCGGTAACTACATGTACTTCTGTAAGTGCTTGTAGACCAACCAAAGCAAGGTCTTTTTGCATTTCATGGGCAATTTCATTTTTCAACAAAAGTTCATTTTTATCTTCAAGCGTTATTAATTTAGAAATTGTTAGAAGTCCGCTATTTTGTCCTAACATTTCTGTAAACCTCACCAATTCGATATGTTCATTTATATCACGAACGAATAATATGATAATGGGCCTCCAATTTCGGGAATGTACTTTCTTTGCATTTAATCTAAGTAGTGCATATCGTCCAAGGTGCATCCAAATTCCTGTTGAGGCATCACCCCATTGTTGTTCGAGTTTTTTGCTCATGAGATATAGAAAAATGAGTAGCTCCAGTCCCAGGGCAAAAACAAATGCAAGTGGGTTAATTAGCCACATCACTATCATAGCGGCGATAGCACCCAATATAGAAACATACCATGGTACATCAATGGTAGGTCGGTAGGAAGGTTCTTTGATCAGTTGTTCGATGGCGGCACTCATATTAACCGCAACGTATAAGGTAAGGAACAGCACCGAAACATATTGAGCAATCGTATTTAGCCCTCCTAAAAAAACAGCACTTACTGCAATGACACCGCTAATCCAAGTGGCTATGGTAGGCTGTCCAGATCTAGAAAGGCTGGCCAGAAATTTAGGAACCAAACCATCCATAGATAAGGCTTGCAGAATCCTTGGCCCGCCTAGTATACTTCCAAAAGCCGAAGATAAAACCGCTCCCCAAACCGCTGGATATATGATCCATGGTCCAAAAACGGCTAAACGTGTCCATATGGTAACACCAGCTTCGGGATCGGTCATTTGCTCTATGGTCAATGCTCCTGTTATCGCCAATAAAAGCGGAATAACAAGATATATAACGGCACCAGAAACAACGGCACCTAGAGTTCCTTTTGGAATTGATTTCTGTGGATCCTTTAGGTCTCCGCTCATGCCAATACCCGCCGTAAATCCAGTAACCGCTGGAAAAAAAACCGCAAATACATACCAAAATCCCTGAGGGGCTGTTTGATATGTTGCTTCTGTGATTGGGGACTTCAGGTCTTTGGTAAGTATACCAATCATCAAGGCCAGAATTGATACACCCACGATGATCATGATAGGAATTTGAGAATGCAATACAAGCTTAGCACTCTTTCCTGAAAGTAATGTGACCATTACAATAAAACCAATAGTCATCAATTGCAGAGTATAGGGTGGAAGTGCCGCATTGGTTATGGGCCATAATGCCAGAATTGCTTCAGAAAGGCCATAACAATAAAAAGTAACGCTTAGTGTTCGGCATAAATATAGAGGTATTCCAATTGCTCCTCCTGGTTCTAACCCTAAGCTACGTGAGATCATGAAATATTCTCCACCAACACCCACTTTAATATTGGTCGCAATAGCAGATGCACTCAACCCTGTAATAAAAGTGATTGAACTAGCCATTATAACAACGATAATGGTTTTAATTAGACCCAAATTACCTAATACCCAACCAAAACGCAGGTACATAATCAGTCCCAATATTGTAAGAATACTGGGCATGTAAACCCCAAGAAAAGTACCAAACTTATGGGCAGACTGAGATGATCTCGATTTTCCAGTCATTAGATCTTAGATATGTTAAATATTACCAGTCGAAAGTTACAGCTGTATTAAAGATAGAAGAAAAATAGCAGAATTGCAGCTTTAAAAGCGCTAAAATGATAGCAAGAGTGTAGAGTTATAATAGAATGTTCTTAGCGTATTAAAAAGATAGGAGGGTAGCATAGTGTATACGGAATAAGCTAAAATTTGTATCATTTTTTAAAATACCTGCCTTACAAAGTAAATTAAATTGTTCAGAAAGATGCAAAACAATAATTTAACTATAGCAATCATATAGGTGGTATTTTAGTAGTATATTTATCTCATTTGTTACCTGAAAGCACTGTTAATAATAGCATCCTTTTGGCATTATTATAGTCTTTGTGTTCAATACAATTATAGAGATAAATTTTTTATGAATTCATTTAGTACCCTTCATGATAATTACGAACATCACTTTGCCAAGAGTAATCCCAATATGCTAAAATCTATGTTTGGTTCGACAGATTTGATGCCTTTATGGATTGCAGATATGGATTTTAAAGTAGCAGAACCTATTACTGCTGAGTTAAAACGATTAGTCGACAGGGGTGTTTATGCATATGAATTTAATACCGATGAAGTGTTTAAAGCCATTTCGGATTGGAATCTTAAAAGACATCAATTAAAATTGAATAGCACATCTTTTTTGCAAGTGTCTAGTGTACTCACGGGGATAGCGTTATTGATTAGAGAATTATCTAATGAAGGGGATGGTGTTGTAGTTCAAACCCCGGTCTATCATCAATTTTATAAAGTTATTACGACAGCCAATAGAAAAATAGTACGAAATCCTCTAAAAATTGTTGATGGAAATTATGTAATGGATTTTGATGATTTAGAAGTGAAGCTTAAATCGGAGAATGTAAGGATTATTTTACTTTGCAATCCACATAATCCAATTGGTCGTGTATGGAATAGACAAGAATTACAAAAACTAATCGAATTAGCGAATGCCAATAATGTTACTATAATTAGTGATGAAATTCATTCGGATATCATTTATTCTAAAGCTGTATTTAACAGTATTACGTCATTTAATCAGAAGCAGCATATAGCTGTTTTAGGGTCTCCGGCTAAGACATTTGGAATGCAGAGCATCTCTAACGGTTATCTTTATATTGCAAATGAAGATATGTTTAACCGTATAAAAGCTATGGTAGCATCAATGTATCTCGATCATGGTAATGCATTTTCCGCTTTTGCAACCATTGCGGCCTATACTAAAGGTGAAGCATGGGTAGATGATTTGATAGTATATATTGAACATACCATTGATTGGATTCAAGGTTTTTTACAAAAGGAAATTCCACAAGTCAAATTATCCCGCCCAGAAGGAACCTATCAAGTATGGTTAGATTTTAGCAAATTGAATATATCAGAAGACGCTTTACAGAAGTTAATTTTTAAAAAGGCAAAACTAGCCTTAGCACCAGGAACCTGGTTTGATAAGGATCACTCACAATTTATGCGTATGAATATAGCATCACCAATATCAAAAATTCAGGAGGCCTTTTGTCAATTAAAAATCGCTATTGATGAAGGTGCATGACATCTCAAAAATCCTTTAAAAAAATCATGAAATCGACATGTCGAACACTTTAAACATAAAACAAACTGATTTCCAAATATTTACCTTGAGCTAAAGAGATGGGAGAGGGGTATAATTTGATTTCTTCTGGTCTATTACTTCAATTGCAGCTCCTTTAATTTTAAGAAGGTAGTAATTGCTTCTTTTTGCTGCTCGGTAATGGGGCTCTTATTTTGAGTGCGTTGGGCAATTCCATGCAGGTTCTCTATGGATAATGACGTATGCCAATTAACTCCCATATCCAGATCGAAAAATTGTATTGCAGCCGCTTTGTGCGATTCTAAGGAACTTTGATGACAACTACCACAATGGGTAATCAGAACCCCTCGGGTAATTTCGGAACACTCCTCAAATGAACTTTTATCAGATGTTAATTGCTCCGTTTTTACTTCAATCGGAACCACGATGTCTTCTGTTTTAGAGGTATTAGTATCATATACACAAGTATGTGCTGAGAACACAACAAGTGCAAAAATAAGTGGTAATATTTTAGTGTACGCAAACATCTCTATAGCATACATTAAAGTACAATATTCTTTCTTAAACTAATCTTAATTAACAACTATTTAGGGTTGTAACTATGTAGTAATAACCAACTCTAAGACATTATAAATAATGTGCTGATAGTAATGTAAGGTTGACCATATTAATTATAGTTAAGAATATCACGTTTTTGAGTTCTTGATACCACCAGAATCAACTAGATTATTTCTACGACATGATGACATGGCTATAGTACTATAATAAGGTTCGAATATATCATTCGATTAGATTTGAGATTATAGACTCTAATATAAATCGAGTATTTCAAAAATTTATGGATAAAGTATTGAATATTGAATTTATAAGGAGGTTCTAAATACATGATGAATGTATCAATCATTTTAAAAGTAGGGAGGTTCCAAAATATTCTATTTTACATAATATAAATTATAGTACAAATGTATCTTGTAGCAAATTGGCGCATATGTGTAACTGACAATTTAAAATGTGGATTATAATAATTTAAAATGTAGAACTTTTCTCTGGTTCTAAAAACACTTTTCTAGCTTTCATAGTATCTACGAGAATCTATTCTGTGAAAAATTTTGTGAAAAAAGCGTGAAAATGCGCTGTATTCTTAGTTGAATGAAAATTATTTCTGTGAAAAATTTAACGTTGATTTTGGTTTAAATCCTCGAGAAGATCTTTTACTAGCTTTTCTCTATAAATTCTATGAAGCCGTAACGCATCTCTAACGACTTCACTTTTGTTTTTATATTCTCCAGAAGCAACTAGTTCCTCAATATACGTTTCTTGTTTTTTTGTAAACTTGACATTCATAAAATAAATATACAATTATAAGCCTTGCAAGTGTTACTATAAATCGAATATTCTGTACAATGGGTTTAGAAATTTTCAAATATGCGATTCTCAGGAAGTGAAAAATTAATAAAATTAAATAGTCATTGAATCCGATAATCCACTTTCTAACCTTCTATCAATTCTTTATCTGTGATATCTATCGTTCTATTCAACTAACTCCTTAGTTAAAACAAGTAATGTATTTGTGATAGATTTATTGAACTTTAGTTAATCGTTGGTAAAATAGAAATTTATATTTCGCACTCTTTCAAGTTGTTCATTGATATGTTCATCAGAACAACCCTTTCCACTCAAAAAAGTTGTATGCATTGTTATAAATTGTTGCATTCCCACTTTATCGTTATTAGCCCTTACGATTGATTCCGCAGCATATTCCATTTCAATTGTATGACCTGCAAATATTAGGTTTGAATTACCATATGACAACCTTATTAGTCTTTCTAATTCCTTCATATCTTTTTGTTGAATTTTAATCCTTTTATTGAACTTTTTATACTATTCCGCACGGAAAATAGTTCCGCGCTATCTGGTTATTATTTTAATAAACATATCGAATTTGTTTCTTGAACCTCTAATTATTAATTATTTCCGGAGGTAATTCTTTAGAAGATCCAGATTTTATATTAAAATTTATATTACCTAGAAGAATTCCTAAATGAGTTAAAATAAAAGGATTTTTTATCTTTTGATCAAATAGTATAATTTTATCAAATTCGCTATCTCTATTAAGCAACATTTGTCTTCCTTCATCTAAATTCATAATATCATAGTTAAAAAATTTTAAAAGAGTGCTCCGTTGAGTTTGATTAAGGTCATTATCTTCAAGCATTTTGTCAAATTCCAGGTTTGAAATAGCTTTAAATTGATAAAAACCAGAGGTATTTAAACATGAAGTAAACCAATTGTCGAAATTTTTATTACTGTCTGAAACAAAATCTAAAGTTCCACCTAAATTACCTGTAATATCTTCTACAGACATCCCTTTTCTAAATAATCCGGGATATTGTCTTATTAATTTTTCAAGAAAACTACCATCCCTTACTGTAGCGTTGGCACATCCAAGAAACTTAAAATGATTATAATGAACAAAAAAATCATTATTGTTTTTGATAAAAGGATAAACTTCTTCTTTTATAAGTTGAAGTAAATCAGAGTGATCTTTAACTTCTCTAAAATTTGTATTTTTTATAAGATAAACTAAAGTTAATACATCCATTTGCTCTCCACTCAATTTAGGTACTTTGTCTATAGCTTCTTCTAAAAGAATCTGATGATAACTCCTAAATGGAAGTATTATTCTATGTGTAATTAATTCAACCAATATATTTCGAATCTCTTTCTCTCCAGAAATAGCATATGCTTTTTGCATCTTAAATATAACATCTTGAATTGCCGGTTGATTTAAATTATTAAACGAATCTGGGCTCTTTTCAATTAAATTGGCCAGAAACTGATCGGTTATTTCTTTAGCACGGAGTTGTGCAATAGCAGCCGCTTCATCTTTAAGTTGTAAAAAATTACTTCTAAAAAGATCTTCAAAAATTTCTTTAGCATCTGAGTATGAAATCCCATTGATGGTTAAATTATTTGCTTGATAATTAGTAGACTTTTCACCTCCTTCTTGTTTGAGATTTTTATCGTTCATCATTACCTGAATTAATATTTATATCCCGAGCAGACTGATAATTTTTTGATTTATCACCACCTTTTTGATATAATTCAATATTTCGACCAGCGTTAGAATTAGAGTAAATCAAAGTTATAAGACTCCCTATTAAACCCAACGAAGTTACTAATGGCTCCCAGGTCCTTTCCGATATAAGCCAAATTAAAGCAGCAATTAAACTTATTATGTTTAAAATGATTAGAGTTTTTTTCATCGTTTTATTGAATTTTGGTTTTTAGAATACTGGCTCCATCTGACCAAAGACCAACTAATTTGAATTGTTGATTTACAGAAGATCCTTTAGCAAGCTCCAACTTGTCAGAAGAACCTGTATAAGAGTGAATGAAATCCTCAAAATCTTTTTCCCTTTCAGGAACAATTGTTACTTTATATTCAATCCTATTTTCCGTAATTGTTTCTCCTATAACATCTTTTCTTTTTTGTGCTTCTTCAAGCGTCATAATTTTTCGTTTTATTGATCTTTGATTATGATTGTATTAAACTTTACATCAAACAATCTTATATTGTTATTATTTGATTGATATTCTATAAAATAATCATCTAGATCGATTAGTATCTCCTTAAATTGTAGTGGGTGCTTTTTAATTATTTGTTTTAATTCTGCTTGAATTAAACCTATATTTAATTTAACGAACTCATCTATTATATTCGTTTGTGTAACTCTTTTATCAAGCCTACACATAACATATAAATAATTGCTAATATCTTCGCTGTCCAAATCATCAATACTAACATCTCTCATAAATGAAATTTCACAAGCGTTTATTTTAAAGTTATCATTAGAATATTCGAAACTTTCTATATTCATAATATTAATCGTTTATTTGAACTTTTAAATTTATCAATTATTTGAATTCTTGATTGTATAAATATCCAGATCTTTTTAGTCTATTTACGAATACACTTACATCAGCATACCTACCTTTAATTACAAAAACATAAACTTTAGGAGATTGCCATTTGGCACCAAATTGGTCTTTAAACTGTAATATATAATCCACTATTGGAGGTTTGTTTATATTTCCAGTATTTAAAATATCACTTATAAAAACATTATTATTTGTTTCCCAATTTCCTCCAGAAAGAGTTTGTCCATTACAAGCGGCAAAAAAGTAGTAATTGTCTGCCTTTTTATATTCATAGTAATTTACATCATAGTGAGAATATTCATCTATTATATCAGCATTTATTTTTTTAAGCCTTATTTCAGCTTCCTTATATTCTTTAATAGCTTTTTTAATTTCATTAATGCTATCTACTTCCTTCACTCTTTGATATACATCAATTCTATTTTCATTTAAGTATTTAATTAACCGATGAAATTTTATTTGATTATTTTCTTCATAAAATAAACTATCGTTTTTACCAAAAATATAATAAGCTTCTTCTTCATTATATTTATCAAGGATTTCTATCACTTGATTCTTTAATTTTAAATCTTGTTCGTGATTGGAACAAGAAATAACTGTAATCAAGGAAACAAATAAAATTATCGTTTTGATATTCATCGTTTATTTAGACTTTATAACTTTATTCTTGTTTTTTTCACCTCTCTTGATTTAATCATGTCAAGATCAAACTTTTCAAAGTTTTCTTTACACCAATCAATAGCGTTTTTTCTCGCATTTACTCCTTTAAATTCTCTAATATCCTCTTTGAAGTTTTTTTCTTTATTAAGAAAATTAACATAAAATATTTCCATCTTTTAATTAGACTTTTAGTTATCTTTTTAGCACTTACCACCACAAGGAAACCAATTGCAACCATGTGCGTTACAATATGCGATAAAACACTTACATTTTCCTTTGTCCCATTCACAAAAACATCTTGATGGACATCCACACTTGTCAGAATCTTTATCTATAATTATTTTTGTGTTTGGATAGACCCTAATTCCATTAGAGGAATTTAGAGTATATAATTTTTCCATAAGTTCAGACATTTCTTTTTTATTATCAGGGTATTTGGAATCCCAAATAACAAACAAATTTTCCGAAGAATCATTTATCAAAGATTTTATGTTTTTAAAGTCAGAATTCTTACTAAGCTGTTCTATTTCATTATTTTTATTTAATTTGATTATTGCCCACATGATATGATTGTTTTAAAATTATCTATAAATTGAACTTCAGATTGTTATAAAAAGTTAAAACCTTACGTGGTAATGTCTTCTTGAACCTGTACCCTCTAAAATGTAATTAGTTGTATATTTTCTTAAAATTTTCAGGAATTCAGCTTCATGGCTCATTGTTGATTTCGTAGCTGCGATATCAACTTGCCTACCATTTCTATGTTCAAAGTGAGAGGGTGAATAGCCTCCTTTGATATCGAAAACACCTCCCCATTTTAAACTCATATCATTGAAATAAAGTTTATGACCGGTTTGATTAAAATATTCGTTTGCAATAGACTGCAATGTACTGATTGTTTTAGGAGTACCCCAATGGTTACTTGGGTGCTTAACATTTGAACCAATTAACACATAACTATGTGAACTATTTAATCTTACCAATTCAGTTTCAATTATATTTCCGAAACCACCTCCAGTAGCCGGAACACCATTAAGATATCCTGTTATCTGTTCAGTGAAGAATCCCGTTGAACCGCCAAACCGAATTATTTTAGACTCACCAGATAATAAGCGTACTTCTGTGGGAAGCCCATTTCTAAAGTCGCTCCTATGTCCCGAAGCGTGTCCACCAGGTGTTGAGTCAAATGTATAGTTAAATATACATATATCAAATCCTGTTTGCCTGATTCTAAAAGATTGTCCAGGTTTGTAATCATTCGACTTTAAGGTTGCGAATGTTTTACTCGCACTAAATTTTTCATCTGATTTTGGCATAGATTGAATACTTTCATTGTTAGAAGTAAGTTCCGAAACAATTTCAGATTTCATCATGTAATCATTCAATGGGTCCTGACCCATATAATCAGCAGTTGCACCTAATAGTTCATATCTTGAAATTTCATTTTTCATCTTGTTGTTATTTGGTTTTTAATGTTCTTATTGTTCTGATTTTAAATTTGTTATAGAATCATCAGTAGGATTGCACAGAAAAAACAATAGATTTATTAAACAAACAACCCCACATTCGAATAATTCGGATGTGGGGTAATTAATAAATTTACGTTACATCTAATTTACAAAAAAAGACAAAAGTCTAAATGTTAAATATTTATGATGATTTATTAAGGCCAAACTCTATATTGACTAAAAATTCCCATCAAAAGTCCTTTTTAGATATATTTGTTTTATGACTAGGACTAATAGAGAGATACAAAAAGACGCTGATGATTTACTAAATGGACAATTAAGGGATTTATTTAAAAATAACAATTATCGACTAGGAGAAAACCGATCTACCGAAGGCGAAGAAGAAGGTATAGACTTTTTTTTTGAGGTATTTAACAGAACAAGCGGATCACATGAGTTCTTATTTTTAAACCAAAATAAAGGAACTGACAAAGAAATAAAGCCAATCTCTAAAAAAAATCATCCTGCCGAAGGCAAAATTTCTTTTCAACTAGATTTAAAACATGTTAAATACTTTTATTCCGAACTTGCAGAACCCTTAATATTCACATATTGTGACATCAACAAAAAGGTCATTTATTGGTATGCGATTCAACTAGATGACTCTATACCCGAAAGGATCAAAGAACAAGAAAAAAAGAATACTGACTCTTTGCAAATATATATTGATCCACAAAATGAGTTAAATCAGTTAAACTTCAACAGACTTGTTAATGAAATTTATGAGGCAAAATCAAACCAGATAAGAAAGAAATATAGCTCGATAATTGAGCTTCAAAATGCAGATTATGCGTTTATCAAGGAAAAGACTCAAAAAAAGAAGATAATTGATAAATTGATCTACACAATAGAGTTATTTGAGAATTTTGAAGCAATCCCAAGACATATACTAGAAGAGCTTTATCCCTTTAAAAAAGACGAAGACTCAAGAACATTTTTGAATGAGTACACTCTAAGAACGGACAATGAAGAGCTTCTATTTTTATTTGAAAACTTAACTCTCAATCTAGACCAATACGAAATAGGAAATGACATACTACATGTTGGTGATTTGCAAAAAAAATTGGAGAAAATTTTTGATTTTTTTGAAGCTAATTTAATAGTTCATATTGGTTGGTCGGGAGCAACACTAAGAGAAAGAAACATTATTAGTTTGCAAAATCTCTTCAGACAAAAAATGTGTAATTGTGAAAGATGCACTATAAATAAATTAAACTTTAAAAAAACAAATGAACTACTTAACCTACCCCATCCAGAATATACAACTAATGAAAAACTAAGGAAAGCATATGCTGCTTACCTATCAGGTGATTTTAACAAATCAACTCACATTTTTTATGAGGTTTATAAAGAAACTGTCAATAAAAAGCCTGTCAATCATATAACAGCAAAATACAACCTTATCCAGTTAAAGAAAATAGACACTCAGCAATTCTTCAGCAACCAAAACACCTCTGAAATACTTGCCAAAATTGACTATTCTATGGATGAGCTCTTTATACAGCAAAAAGCCAAACACTTTTTAGATATATTCAGATACATCAAAAACTACCATTTCTCGGACAGCACTTTTAAAATTATTGATGATAATCTATTTGAAATAAATAGACTTCTATATAATGACAGTTATGGTGGGTGGAATACTCGTAATTATCGCCCTACACTTCAAGCTACTATTCTCAGAATAATTTCCTTTTTTGAAAGCAACCTACTTATATACGATTATTATAGTGAATTCAGAGTTTTAATTACCAAAGCAATAGAGTGCATGTTTGTCTTACACTCAATAAAAAACCCAAACACTCCTAAATATAAGTCTTTCGATTTTTACACACTAAAAACATGGCTTTTTTATGTTGATTATAAAGACGCAAATTTTTTACTAAAAAAATATGATATTGACAGTATTGTAGCCACAGATTTAAATTCTACTATAAGTACATTCAATGAATACTTGGATAATTTATATGATTCGATAGAAATTCTGGAATCTAATGAAATATTATCTCAAGTACTTAAGATTGAAAGAATATTAAATAATATTACTCTAATTTTGTCCAGATTAAAACTTAACAAAAAATATCTTAACCAAACAATAGCCAAACTATTACATTTTGCAGAAAACGTAAAAAGAGAAAGATTTTGTCCGTTGGGAGCTTTGACATCTTTACTATCCCACCAAAAAGAAGTGGATAATAATAATGTATTGAGAATAATAAGACTTGTTGCCAAACGTAACTATAAAAGTTCTAATTTCTCATACCTAATAAAATACTTTGTCGAGAGAAGCACTGAAAAGCAGATAGAAAAAGTTGTTTTTGAATTATTGGAAGTAAAAGAATTTAGTAAGGAACTAGTCAAAAAACAAAATAGCCGAGAGAACTATTTTAGGGATTTATGGTATGCATTTACTTTTTTAAACACTGAACTTAAATCACAGCTTAAAAAGATCATTACTGAATCACTTGATGAAGAATTTGATGCCGATTTATTCCGATCTTCAACACTATTTGAAATTATACCATTTAACAAATCCTTGTTTAATAGATTCCTAGAGAGTATTCCTGATGAATCTCATTTGAGCAATGAGCCATTTTATCGAGATAGAAATATGAGACTCAGTCAAGCTATCAATATAGCTTTCAAGTTTAATATTCCTTTCGATGAAAAACTTAGAAAATATTCCAGTTATAGCACTAAAAATTATAAAGATTATTACGATTGGATCATGAACATTGAAGGGTTCGACTATTCAAAATTTGATCCAACTTGGCTTTTTGTCTCCAAAACAAAATATTCCATAAGAGCATATAAAAACTCTGACAAACTATTAAAAGAAATAAGGAAATTACTAAATCATAATTATATCGAAGGAGTAGCTAAAATGTATCTTAATGAACTAACAAACAATGAGTAAGTCAAAAAAAATATTGGAGATCCCGACCAGCATTTAATATCCAAGATTTATCTTAAACAGTTCTCATACTTAAAAGGCAACCAATCTTTCATTTGTAATTTTATCTACCGAGTTTTGCATATCTAATTTTTAATATAAATAGTCTCTTTTTATAAAATGTTATCGGTTTATTGAACTTTATTATTTATCTAATCTATTTGAAGATTATCTCCTTTTGATTTATTCCAAGTGCTCTTCAAAAGCACTTTTACTTTTTCATCATCATAAAAAGCCTCTATTCTTTTACGGTCTTTAGATTGAATCGTGCCTTTAATCAATTCACAGTTGTCTAGTCTAAAAACGGCATTAATTGAACCATCTTTAGATTTGACGTGAAAATGTGGTGGATTATGATCATTAGAATATATTTCAATTTTCATATTTCTAACCTGCCCCACCTGCTCTTTTATAAAATAGACTCCCCATTCAGGATTATACAACGTTCTATTTATGAATTTGCTAAGCTCTTGTTCGAGTAATTCGATCATCTTTTTATTGAACTTTTACTAATTAATATAGGCTTTGGAGTAACTAAATTAGAAGCTAAACATTTCGGCATTTTTATTTTTGCACCGAGCTTCTAATTCTTCCAAACTATTTATTGCTACGTTATATAATCGTTGATAACCATCTTTCTCATATGATACTTCTTCCAATTCTAATTGCGTTTCTTCCAATTCAGATTGTAACTTCTCCAATATCTCTTCATTTTGGGATTTTAGCAATCCCAATTCCTTATTTAAATCGCGATTTTTATAAAAAGTAATACCACTCATTATCGAGGATAACACAAGAAATAATACAGCTAATTGTTTCATTATTTACAAGATTGGTTTATTGAACTTTAATGATCTTGAAAAAACACCTCTGCCATTTCTCCTTTTGTCAAATTTGAGATATCAGCATGGCCTAGAGGATTATGTTCTTCCCAAAATACTTCATCACCAATTTCAAAATTATCATCAGACAGCATTTCAAAAATTGAATAGCTATCATCGTCGGTCAGAACTTTCACCATTCCCTTTTGCCAATTTATATTTTTCACAATTCCTTTCATCTTTCGTTTAAACTTTTAGTTTTCATCTTAATTTCTACGATTACCTTTAAAGATCAGGAAAAAAGAATCTGTATAGTTTATTTTTCTATGGTCTAATCTATTTTTTAAATCATTTTCAATCTTCTCTATGTTTTTATTTACTCCTACCAAAATATCCATTAACTCTATCGATTCAGATAAATCATTCACCAGTATTGTATAAGAAAAATCTATTTCAACATCAACTTTTGAAACTTCTATATCGAAATAAGTTGAAAGGCTATATCCATCACTCCTCTTTTCACCAATTAGTTTATGCTCTCGGCTATGAAAAAAATTCAAAACAGAATTAATTTTTTCTTTTGTTGTCATCTTTATAATGTTTGTTATTTTATTATTTCCCAATTACTTTCTCTAATACTCCTCCAGGCATTGCAGGTGTAGAATCATCTCTTAGTAATCCCGAATCCGCCCTACTAAATAAAGCTTGCATAATAAGATTTCTCTCTGTTGGATCTACTCCCTTTTCCTTTACAAGGGCTAGATACACATAAGTTAATTGTTCTCTCTCTTGAGCATCTCTGTACAAGTGATATGAACTAAACATGAGCTTAGAAAAAGTTTTTATACCATATGCTAAAAACGAAACAAAAGTTATGAATACTATCGACCATCTAACTGCACTACCGGTTTTCTCAAATAAATCTTTTAGTGTACCGTCAGAAATTAAATATAATACACCTCCCAATGCTAAAACAGCAAGTATTATTACAACAATTAACCAACCGAGCCACTTATTTCCTTCAGCTTTAAGCGTCGTAGCTCTATTTTTCCAATAAATTGCTGGTGCTTCAAGTTTTAGTTTTTCTTTATATAATTCTTCCAGTTTTTTAAATGAATTATCAGCTTGGGTTAATAAGTTGGAAAATTTACCTTGAGAATCCTGCTTCCAATTTTCGTATTGTTGATTTTTACGTTTTATTAAGCGGGATATGGACTCCTCTTTTGACTGATACTTCCCTTCGATTTTAGCAATGTGTTCATCAACCTGAGAATCCGTAATCTGTAATTTTTTGAGGTATTCAGATCTAATCCTACTTAAGGTAGTTTTTTCATTGCTTCTTCTTCGAACTAAATTGTTATCTTGAGTAAAAAATTCATAGGCACGATACCATCCAATAAAATAGTTTTTATCCGAATTATTGGATCTAAAAACCTGATTAGTAAAGAAATCGTAGGCACCTTCGGAGGAACCAGCATATTCACTATCTAGTTTTAATAGAAAGTCAGTAGTTGAAGATTCCTTATTGAAATATTGATCTTTTCCAGTACCAGATGCTTCCAATTGTTTAGAAAGATTATTCCAGTCTTGCCCTCTGTTTGAGTTATTTAACTCCAAATTCCTATTTACAAAATTTTCTATTTTATTTACACAAGACTCAAAATGTTTCTTGCTAGGTATTAATATATCGGGCAATGAGCTTGTTTTACTATAAAAATCTAGTTGTTTTTTAAAAAAATCATAAATCAAATCTAAACCCTTGAGTTTAATTTCCAATTGTGCATACGGGTATGTAATATCTATATTTAGCGTTTTATACCAACTTTTATGTTCAGATTGTCTTATAAGTTTTCTTATCTCCGTTACATTCATATTGATCTCTCTAAAAAGTTTATTAGCTTTTTAATTTTGTTACTTTTTTAAGTGATTTTCACAATAAGCTTCATCAACAGATTGTTCCTTATCCCAAAACAACTTTTTACAAACCGAACAATTTCTTCTACCTTGATAAGCCAAATACTTATACAAAGTAGGTTTCGATTTGATATCCAACAACTTCATTATTTCGGCAATAGAAAGCTGTTTGTTTTTATCTCGATAATAAGACTCAGCCAAAATCGCCTTCTTTTGTGCTTCTTTACCTAACCCTCTTTTTCTTCCAATCTTAGCCCCTCTTCTCCTAGCACTCTCCTGCCCTGCTAATGTTCTTTCTATAATTATATCTCTTTCTAATTGTGCTACAGCACTAAACAAAGTAAATATGAATTTACCATGTGCCGATGTTGTATCGATAAATGGTTCACGAATGCTTTTAAAAGCAACTTCTTTGTCTTTAAACTCGTCTACGAGCTTAAGCATATGTGAAACGCTTCGGGCGATACGATCCATCTTCCAAACAACTACGGTGTCACCTTCTCTCAATTTACTAATTAGCAAATCCAATGATTTACGATTAGATTTAGCCCCAGAAGAAATATCTTTATAAATATTCTTTTCGGGTACTCCTTCTTTTAACAATGCGTCTACTTGTAAATTGAAATTTTGAGATGACGTACTAATACGTGCATATCCAAATAACATAGAGGGGTATATTTTACTATATAAATATATACTTAAAAATTATACCAATAAAATATACTTATTCAGAATTATTAACAACTAAAGAAGAAGAGTATACAAAAATGGTAGAAATAATAAACTTCACTTTTACCTTAGTAAAAGTGACCCTTCGGCAACACTTCGACAAGCTCAGTGTGACAGCTCAGGGTAATACATAACGCAAGTACATTATGATACAGATTGTATTCATAATAAGACGTTATGTAAAATTGCTTTAAACTTTAAAAATTATTGTTTTATTGTTTTCGAAAGTGCGTTATAGACTATAAATTTTTTTCATAATCCATACTTTGATTCAATACACGAACAATTAAAATATTAATATCTGTAGGCAAATAAAAAATAGTGTGGGATTGATAAGAAAATCGTTTTAAAGATAACATAAATTCGGATGCATCACGTCCAAGGCTGGTATTATCTGCTAATACTTGAAAAAGTGTGTGCATTCCCAATAAATATGTCTTGGCTTGTTTTAATCCAAATGTTTCGATACCATATTCATACATTTTAGTAAGATCAGTTTCGGCTTTTCCAGATACTCTATAAACGCCCATCAGTTCGCATACGTTCTTCGACTTCTTTCATAATATCAGGAACAGATTTAGTGCTAATACCACTATCCATACCTTCTGTTATAGCAGCTTTAAGTGCAGAATATTTTGCCTTTTTCGATTGGTCTCGCCGTACTAAATCACGAAGATATTCACTATCATTTGTAAACTCTCCTGCTTTAATCTGTGACTTTATCCATTTATCCTGTTTCTCTGTAAATGTGATCGTTTTTCTAACTGTAGCCATCATTATGTGTTTAAATAATCATACTATTGGTGCAATATACGATATTCATCAAACATTCCAAAATCAAGAAATTTTTAAATAAGCGATTCCCAGAGATCCAATTATTATAGTTTAACATAGAACAAATCATCATCAATTTCGTTAACCGACAGAGTTGATATAATATATCTTATATTTGTCATAAATCGTTTTTTTAAATGAGAATTAGAACAGATAAATCAAATGATTATATCACACAAAAGGATTATCAAATTGCAACAATAGCAAATGCATTGGCGCATCCCTTACGTGTCGCTTTGGTGAGATATCTAAGCACCAAAAACGATGGTAAAGGTATCGATAATGTGACTTGCAATAAGGATTTGGTTAAAATGTTCACCTATTCTCAATCCACAATTTCTCAGCATGTTAAAATTCTAAAGGAAAGCGGTCTGTTTATTACTGAAAATAAAGATAAATTCGTCTTCTACACCCTGAACAAAGAATTGCTAAAAGAGTTCAATACCTTATTGTAAAATTATTTTAACATTACTTTACTAGTTTCATAATCAAAAATATGTACTTTTAAATCGTTTATAAGCGATATACGTTTTAACCAATATAAATATTCAAAATCAAAAGTTATGATCAAAAAAAAGTACCTGTTGCTAATAGCTATTAGTATTGTTTATCATTATAGTGTAGGCCAAACCCTTCATCCTCTTGAGTCTGCCAAAAACCACTACGCATCTCTACAGAAATTAGACCATAAACCCAACGCAACAAGGGCTGATCTTGATAAGATCGTTTTTCCTGCATCTAATTATAGTAGCGGAACATTGATTTACACCATGATTACCCCGCATTATTTAACAAACGAACAAGTCAATCGGTTAAAACACAGTATTCATTTTCCTGCCAATAGTTCAGACCAAACAAAAGCAGAACTAGAATATCTATTAGCATGGCAGGCAAAACGTACAAAAGAAGAGTCAGATCGGGCATCCCAGGTACTTGCGCCTATAGGATATTGGCCACATGCAGATATCTTACAAACACATAATCGATATGAGCAGAATTTGGAGTACTTGTTGTACGAAGGTAAAGCGGTTATGGGGGATCATGTTACCTATCAAAATTACCCTGCTACCACCAAATTACTAAGAGGTATAACCAAAGACATGCGTTTAATGGAGTTTACGGTTAAATATCATTTGTTAAGGGCCCGACCCTATCATCTCGAACCTAAATTGGAACCTCTTGCCAGAATATCTTCTCCTTCTTTTGCCAGCGGTCATACCCTTTGGGCCTATATCCAAGCGTTTGCCTGGAGTGAGTTATTACCCAATAAAAGAAAAGAATTTTTGGAGGTAGCATACGAAGTTGGAGAATCAAGAGAAATTATGGGGATTCATTATCCCAGTGACGAAGAAGCCGCTAGAGTACTAGCGCACAAAATGTTACTAGCGATGACCAAAAACCCAAAATTTATAAAAGATCTGGAAGATGCTAAAAAAGAGTGGAAATAAATCATAAAAATATGAAGTTAAAAACCAAAGTTTTCGTCACGCTTATTCCATTCCTGTCTATACTAGCTTGTAACCAAAGCCCTAACAGGGATGCCATCAAAAAAGAAAGTATACAAAAAGGTATATTCGAACCTATAGTTACTGGAAGAATAGCTACAGATGGCAATTTATCACGCGGAGTTGCCTGGGGAGATTACGATCAAGATGGAGATCCGGATCTGTATGTTGCCAATTCTAATGGCCAATGGAATTTTTTATACAGAAATAATGGAGACGGTACATTTAAAAAAATGACAAGTGATGCTTCCGGAGGAGACATGTATTCAGAAGTAGTGAAACACGGGGGAAATTCGCAAGGTGTAAATTGGGTAGATTATGATAACGACGGAGACCTGGATTTATATGTTGTGAGCAGAGGTCAAGAAGGGAACTTTCTCTTTGAAAATATCGAAAATTTGGGCTTCAAAAGAATTTCTGATCATCCTTTAACTTCTGATGATATTGCGGCCTCTATGGCATGTTGGGTGGATATCGAAAATGATGGAGATTTGGATGTATTTATAGTAGCCTCTGGAAGTGGATCCAATCTGGTATTTAAAAACCAAGGCAATGGAGTATTTG
This sequence comes from Aquimarina penaris, assembly GCF_040786285.1. NCBI lineage: Bacteria > Pseudomonadati > Bacteroidota > Flavobacteriia > Flavobacteriales > Flavobacteriaceae > Aquimarina > Aquimarina penaris. The sequence continues at coordinate 567,765 of NZ_JBFMKQ010000003.1, read as the reverse complement.
AAAAGATGAATGACAGCCCACTAACGAGCGGTAATGGCAGTGGCCGTGCATGTGGATGTGGAGATCTAAATAATGATGGACTCCCTGATTTTTATGTAGCTAATGCCCGAAAACCAAATCTTTATTTTAAAAACTTAGGGAACTGGAAATTTGAAAAAATTAATAGCGGACATGTTGTAGAAGATATTGGGTATTCTTACGGAGTATCTATGGCGGATTATGATGAAGACGGGGATTTAGATCTATTTCTGGCAAATTTTGACAAACAGAACTTTTTATACAATAATGATGGCCAGGGTAATTTAACGGTTGTAAAACAAAGTATTTTGACCCGGCAACAAGGTGGAGCTTCTAAGGGGCATACCTGGGGAGATTATGATAATGATACTGATATTGATCTTTTTATAGCAAATGGCACCTATAGACCAGATATGCATAATTTTCTGTATCTAAATCAAGGGAATGGTACATTTATTCAGAATGTAACAGATCAAATTACGAAACATGCCGACACCTCGGCCGGTACTGCGCATGCGGATTTTGATCGGGATGGAGACCTGGATATTTTTGTTGCCAACTGGGGAAGTAATGATCAAATCAATAGGTTTTATAAAAATAGTACAACAAACAAAAATTGGATTACCATAAGACTTCGAGGCGTGCAATCTAATAGCAATGGTATTGGTACTCAAGCTATCCTTAATTTCATTGTTGATAATAAAGAAAAACGTATTCACAGATGGATGTACCCTGTAACTGGATATGGAAGTCAGAATGATTATGAACTCCATTTTGGTCTGGGTAATTCGACCAAAATCAAGAGCATTATTTTAAAATGGCCATCAGGTATTGTTGACACACTTAAAAACATAGCTGTAAATACCCATTATTTAGCTGAAGAAAAAGGGAAACTATCTGAAATTAAATAGCTTTTAAAGGTAGTAACCCGTCGACAACACTTCGACACTTCGACACTTCGATAAACTCAGTGTAAACAAGCTCAGTGTAAGCAAGCTCAGTGTGACCGTTCAAGACAGGTGTAACACAAGTATAGTATTCAATACTTGATATTGAATGAGCTTTATGAGTTTATATTAAAATTTCAAATCTAACCAAATGATATATGAGAGCAATAGTATAATACTATAGCGATCTTATCTTGTCGTAGAATGTTTCCTTTATACCCTAGAAAGGTGTAGTACGTAAAAAACAAACTCTTAAAAACTAAAACGGATAACTACATCTGGTGTGAGCCGCAATGACCTTCTTTCAAAAGTACCTATAGTATCTTCACTAATTTCAATAAACCCTTGTCCAATTGTATTTTTTCGATTATAAATGTTACGTAACGAGAAGCCTAACATCCCTCCCCATGGGTTTTTAGTTTTAATAGTAAATCGATATAGCACTGAAGCATCTAATCTATGATACGCTTTAAATCTATTTACATTAATCCCCTTGGGTTCAATTATATTACCAAAAAAACCATCTTCGTCGGATATAAGCTTAGTAAAGGGACTACCTGTAGCATAATTCCATCCTAGAGCAAACTCAAGATCATTAACTTTTAATGTTTGCGAGATATTAAATACATGTTGTTGATTAAAATTACTAGGAAAAGACCTTTGTTGTAATGTGGGAAAAGTAATTGCGGTTTTACTGTATGAATATCCGATCCAAAATCGATAATTACGAATTCTTTTTTTTAATAGAAAATCAAAACCAATACGTTCTTCTTTTCCTATATCTATACCTGTATCCGTCTGAGAAGGTACAATCTGTAAAATAATAGTATTAATCGAATTGATATCGGTAAGCCTTTTATAATATCCTTCCAGATCAAAATTCCAACCTCTATACGTGTACAACGATCCAAAAGTAAATTGTTTGCTTTTTATCACAGGAATGAAAAATGGATTTCCCTCGTATAAAATATCCCCAGAAAGTAACCATAGATTATCGACTACAGGAAGACTACCTATTGATGGACTAAGGCTTGTAAAATCACTAAAATTATTAAGTTGTTGATTCTTGATTTCTGCAGAAGCCGTTACTCTAAAATTTTTGAAAACTTCTAGCGATGAAAACAGACGAGGCTCTATAAAAACCTGATCTGTATTGCTTAAATAAGATCCTCTAAGACCAAAATTAGCATAAGTTTTTTCTCCTTTATGCGTATACTCTGAATATAACGTATGATTATTACCATTACCATTTGTAATACTCATAAAAGAATCCTCAAAATCTCCCGTTAATGCTTGTGTATAATTATATCTTGTTTCATTATATGCATATTGATATCCCAATACTAACGACTGTTTTCTGGTAATAGGAATTTCCAAAGCATATTCAATTCCTATATCCTTAACCTTGTTATTTTGGTTGAAATCAAGGCTTTGATTTACATTTAGGGCCTTTCTGGCAATACTATACTTAGTGTCATAAGAGGAAAAATATGAACTTACTTCTTGTACACTATTATTCGAGTATTTTTTTTTCCAATTCAGACTAGCACCTGCGTTTCTAATTTTGTACACATCTTTTGTACTAAAAGAACCGGGGTCATCTACATCCTGCGGCAGCGTAACATTATCTAATTTGTTTTCTGCAAATATGGTACTAAACTTTATAGTATTATTTGAATTAGGATTCCAAACTGCCTTAAAATTAGCATCTGAAAAAGAGAAATTATCTTCTCTAAATGCTCTGTCAATAGTATTTCCTGATGTATCATCAGCAATGTCGGCTCTAGTATTCTGAAATACTTTTCGAACAAGATTATTGTATCCAATATTTGAATATAGGTCTGTAGTAGATCTGCGGAAAGCTCCCATTATACCCACTTTTTCAGACAAAGGAGCTTTTACAAACAGATCTGCATGGGTAAAATTAACCCCTCCTCCTATTTTAAGTTGATCGGTTAAGTCATCATCAGATTCTATAATAATTGCTCCAGAAATTCGATCTCCATACTGTACACTGGTTCCCCCTCGATACACCTTTACGTTTTTAACAATGTTAGGATTGTACGTTGATATCTGATCAAAAAAGTGACCATTATTATACATTTTTATTCCATCCCACAACACTAAGTTTTGATCTGGTGTCCCTCCTCGAATATATAATCCAGCTGGATCTTCAGTAGGACTACTTACCCCTGGTATTAATTGTAAACTTTGTAAAACATCTGGCTCTACAAGCCCCGGAAGAATTCTAAGTTTTTTTGTTGATACATTAATGGATGCATCTTTATTTTTTTGGATACCGGTAGTTAGGTATTCCTTAACTACTACCTGGCTTAAATTTAGAACTTCTGGTGTTAATCGAATTGTATCACAACTCGAATCTAAAAAAGTAGCTGCTTTAATTGTCTTTGTATCATATCCCAAATAAGATATAGAAATTGAATCCCTTGGAGATAAATGTACTTTAAAATACCCTTGTTCATCGGTAAGTCCAATTACATACTTATTTCTAATAATATTTGCTTGAGCCAACTCAAAAGTACTTACAGAATCAATCACAAAACCACATATAGTTATAGTGCTATCATTTTCTACCAAAATATAGCTACGATCATCAATCTGCCGAAGTATAAATTGAGTTTGTTCTTTTAGTATTGCTACTAATGAATCAATAGTAATAGCATCTTGATCAATTACAAGTTTTATATTCTTGATTGCTTCTACATCATAAGAAAAGTCAAATTGATATTGATTTTCAAACGTTTTCAAAACCTCTTGCAAGGCTACCTTTTCGGCACTATCGGTATGATGATTTGTTTGTTGTGCATAGCAAGACACCCCAAATAAACAACACACTATCAATCTAATTATCTGAAAACGAATCATTTATTTTTTAGGGCTATAATTCTATCTCCTTCAAATGTATAACTAATATTCATGGGGTCAAAGCTTGTACTAAGAGCGACTTTTAGATTTGTATGCTTAAAAAAGCCTGTAAATACTCTGTTGACATCTATATCTCCTGTATGAATTTTGATGTTGTATTGTCGTTCTAATTCTTTTATGACTCGCTCAAGAGGTACTTCAAAAAAGCTACTTTTACCATCTAACCAATCGGGTTTTGGATAGGAAACATTAACTATATCCAACCTTTCGTTTTGATTAGATTTTGTTCCTTTTCCGGGAGTAAGAATCACTTCATTAGCCTCATTCTTTACACGTACTTTACCTTCAAAACATTGTACTTCTAATGTTCGATCTCTAGAATATACATCAAATACTGTCCCTAAAACAGTGATCTCACCATTTTTGGTAGTAACCGTGAATGAAGATCCTTTATGAATATCAAAAAATGCCTCTCCTTTTAAATATAACTCCCGACGCTCTAAAAAAGAATTTTTATCGTATTCTAAAGAAGAATCTGCATTAAGGGTCACCACAGAATGATCAGGCAGCGTTATGACTTGTGTTTGTGCCATTTTAGTACGTATAGTAACCTCCTGAAAAAACATTGTTCTCAATCCGATTAAAACCAAAATCACTGCCGCAGCACTATATACCCATGTACGAATTTTAAAAACTTTTGATGTTTTGGCTTTTTTATATGAAGCATTATAGATTTTTTGTTCTTTCAAACCTTTTTCTACATCAAAAACAGGTCTATCTAGTCGCTCTACTCCTCTCAATATATCTTTATATGCATAATAATCTTCTGTGTTCTCAAAGTCCTCACGGTCTTCATTAGAGAGCTCTCCAGATAACCATTTTCCTAAAAAATCATCTTCATTAAAATCTTTTTTCATAGGTTATATATTAGTTGACTTTATTTTTTTTCTTAAAATAACTAGTGCCAAGTGCATTCGTTTTTCTACTGCTTTTACAGAGATTCCTAACATTTCTGCAATCTCTTTGTATGTTTTATTTTCTATTCTATTTAAAAGAAAAACTTCCCGTTGTCCGTCCTTTAAATCAGAAATAGCCCTATTTAGACGATGCATAAATTCTTTTTCTTCCATCTGAAATTCTGGAGATTCATTTGTATACGTTTTTTGCGCTTTTTCCTGATATTTCAGTACTGTTTTTTGATGAACAATAGCATTGATCGAAGCATTATTAGCGATTTTATAAAGAAAACTTTTGGCTGCTCCAAAAAGTATCTTGGAACAGTTAACCCATAATTTCGCAAAACTATCTTGCACAATATCTTGGGCTTTTTCCATATCTCCATATTTGTAATAAAGGTAGTAACATATTTTTTCTGCGTGCTCGCGGTATAGTTTGTCATATACTTTCTCTTCACAAACGCTAATTACTTTCTCTGGCATTTTAAAAAAATTTTAATCAGTTTATTTTTAAAAAAATTCTACATCTATTACTAATACGAATATCAGAATCTGAAATTAATTATTAAGCTAAAAATGGGAAACTTAATTTAATATTGTATTCCTAAAACAAATAATCCCAGAAATACCCTACCAAAAGTTTTCTTTATAAAATAGACATCAAATATTACCATGAATATCCTACAGTAAAGTCTAAAACCGTATTAAATTCGGTAATATTTCTATACTCTAAACCTATTGCTGCTTCGATAGTTATTCCTTTTAATCCTTTTTTTAATATCCATTGATATCCCATTTTTCCAGAAACACCTGCCTCGAAACGAAAAATATCTTTATTAGATCTATCAATAACCTTAATATTATTATACTCTGTCAACAATCCCCCGCCTGTAAACCAGCCTTCTGGTGCTTTTTTTCGTTTTGAAAGATAAAATCGTAATTCAGTTTGAAAAAGCGCATTATAATTTCTCTCATATTTATTATTAATAAAATGTTGTGTATCAAATCCCTGAATTAATATAAAGTTTAGTGACATTTTCGGTTTTATTACACGCTCATATCCGATACCAATCTCTCCATTAAGTGCATTTAGTGGAAATACTTTAATAATATGCTTAGGCATAAATGTAATTTTCTCCTTCTCATTTACGACTTCCTGCGCATTTATTGATACTATAGTTAATAATACTATGAGCATACTGCATCCAATTTTTTTCATGATTCTGTTTTTACATTCTTCTATTTAAAATTTTACATCCCTAAAACATATGAACCCCTATATACCCTACTATTAATTTTTACTCGATAATCGAGATTTAAATGCTCCGAGGCTTGACTCGAAATCAAAATTATTTTTAACCGATGCCACGTGGGCTTGCCCCGAGGTTGCTTACTGTTATAAAAAATTAATAGTAGGGTGTTTGCTTTGCTATTTGTTTTAGGGTTGTAAAATTTTAAAACAATGTTTAGAATGATTAGAATAATTTTTGTTTCCCTTTTACTAATGAGTTCTTATTTCGGGTTTTCTCAAAATGAAAAAGCGGTATCTGTAGAAAAATCAACATTTGGTATCCAAGTTGGGTTAATAGGTATATGGGTTCATAATGAATTAAAATTATCAGATCAAGTGGCTTTACGAAGCGAAATTGGTCTAGGAGGTGTTAATACGGAAAATATTGTACCCATAGTAGCATTAGAACCACGTTGGTACTATAATCTAAATGGGCGTACCGATAAGCATAAAAGAATAGATGGTAATAGTGGTAATTACGTCTCGCTAAGAACTAGTTATCATTTCCGTTCGGTTTTAGAAGCTGAAGAAAATGATGTAAATCAAATATTTATTGCTCCCACATGGGGAATAAGAAGAAATCTTGGAAATCATTTTAATTATGAAGTTGGAGTTGGCGCAGGACTTGGATATCGAAGAAAAATAGTCTTTTCACCTTATGTTAACCTAAGAATAGGATATCGTTTTTAACTATATATAAAAATGGATTGTTTTTTAAAGTAGATAAAAAAGGCACTCCTAAACCTTCAATTATACTAATAATTTTAAAAATAAAACTATGATAAATATACATTTATGTACTTACGTAAAATCAATAAAGCGCCTTGTTGAATTGTTGTTGTTATTAGTGATTCTTACGGCCTGTGAGTCTGATAATGATACCACTGTCCCTCCAGAAAACTCAATTAATGGATTTTGGTCAATACCAGAAAAAGGATGGATGTTTCAATTTACAGATGATAAGAATATATTTTACAATACAAATGCTGCTGGCTGTTCCATTCAAGATGATGATTTTGTTCTTCAGGATTTCTATGAATTTGATTTTGATGTTATCAATGAAAATGAACTGATAGCATCTTCAGCATTATCAGATTCTGAAATAGTATTTGTTCGATTACCAAATCAAAATCCAGATTGCCTCCCCGATCAAATTTCTGACACTAAAGATCCCGTAATAAACTTTGATCATTTCTGGAATATTTTTAATGATTACTATGCTTTTTTTGAAACAAGAAATATAGACTGGACTCAGTATGAGCGTTTAAGAGATCAAGTTACGGCAGATAATTTTTATGATATCATAGAAGAACTTGCCTATTTGTTGGATGATGGGCATGTAAGCATATACGACGAACAGAACGGTATTGAAATTAATTCAGGAGATCCAACCTTATTAGAAAAGTTGAATGCTAATCTAAGTATGGATCTAGCTATAGAAAATGAAAGCGATTTTTTTGATCTTGGTAATGAAAAATTAAGAACGATATTTAATAATTATTTAGGAGGAAATGTTGAATCGGATGAAAGGCAGAATATCTTATGGGGGTTAATTAATGATGATACCGGGTACATTAATATTATCACAATGGAAGGATATGGCACTGATCTTAATAATGAGTTATCATCATTAAATGTGTTATTAGATACCGTTATGGATGATATTGAAGCCTCTGGAGTTTCTAAACTGATTATCGATATACGTTTTAATGATGGAGGAGTTGATACCGTTGCTTTAAATATTGCATCTCGGTTTATAGATCAAGAACGAATTTCATATTTTAAAAAAGCCAGATTGGGTGATAGTTTTACCGAAAATAAATCCTTTTCTGTAGGACCTCGCGGAAATTTTCAATTCACTGGCGATATCGTATTACTTACAAGTCCATTTACCATAAGTGCAGCAGAACTTTTTACACTATGTCTTAAAGATGTACCGTATGTTACTGTTGTAGGAGAGAATACGGCAGGTGCTTTTTCTACTATTCTTACGCATATATTACCTAATGGTGCAGAAGTAGGATTGTCAAACGAAATATATAGTGACGCACAAGGCAACGTTTTTGAAGTTGTTGGAATTGGGCCTGATCATCAAGAAAATCATATTCCCTTTTTATCAACTCAAGATTTTCAAGAAGAAAAGGATAGCGGAATAGATCGTGCTTTGGAAATATTACAGAATTAGGCGGTTTCTAAATCAAGTAAATAAGGCTGTCAAAAAAAGATAGCCTTGTTTACTTTACAAGCACTACCATATTATAAATAATATACAATTCTATACCCCACACATTACTCATTTAGGTAGTTTATAAATCGCGTACCTGCCTGCCGTTGCCGTATGGCAGGCAGGTTTGATAAAATATACGTGCAAAAAGTTTTTACGCGATTTTTCGCAAGGTTTATATTGTTTTAAGAGCTCAAGATTACTATCACAATTCTCGTGACGTTGCCACATACGCATTTTTAGCGTTTATGATTTGTATCTCTGCAAACATTATCCAGCCACATCATCTCGCAGCTTTACAAAATTGATTCACAGGATCAATTTCGTAAACTCGTCTATGCACATGTTCTTTGCAGAACACTTATATATCAAGATTTAGTTTGTAGAAAACCCCCATATTTGCCCAATAGATTCTCCTCCTTTATCATCTTTAACTATAACTTTCCAATAATAGGATTTATCTAAAGTAGTATTTACATTTAGTGTTTGTTCTATTTGGTTTTCAGAAACTAATATCGTTGGCGGGTTTTTTTCATCAAAATAAACATCATAAGTAAGAGGGTCTCCATCGGTATCACTTCCTTTCCATTCTAATGTAATTGTTCCTTCTGTTTCTGTGGCGTTGAGTATCGGTCCTACCAATTCAGGGGAAAATGGTACATGATTTGAAAGGCCTATACCTTCGGTGTATAAATTAAATATAGAAGAAAATCCACCAGATTCATTCTTACTATCAGTTGCTTGTACACGCCAATAATAAGCTATTCCCTTTTCTAAGGTAAAAGTATGTTTTGTTAAGGTACTACTGGTTGTAAAGTCAATTGTTGAAAATTGATTATCCTTAGATACTTCTATATTGTATGTAATAGCATCTCCATCTGGGTCTGATGATGTGTTCCAACTAAATTCTAAAGTATTGTCGATACATAATAAATTATTAGTTGGATATACTAAGGTAGGTATTGTTGGTTTTTTATTTTCAGAAACAGGTAGTTCTGGTGGTGTGTCATCTCCTCCTGATGTACATGCAAATAACAGAGCACTAATAAAAACAAGTTTTAAATATATTTTCATCATTATTTTTTCAAAATTTTTAATAATACTGGTTCTTCAATTAAAACTTTAGCAAAATAAATACCTTTTGGTTGGTTTTTAAGATTTAAATTAACTTTTCCATTTTTCACCAGATAGCTATGTGTTGATATTAATTGAGATTGTATTGTATACAATTCTATTATTACTTCTTTTTGAGTAATCGGTAAATTTACTTCAACATCTCCATTAGTAGGATTAGGGTAGGCTAATATTTCACTGGTTAAATTAACTTTTTGAGATAATTTTCCTTCACAAACCCTACTTGTTGCTATTTCTATTATGTCACCATGTGAAGCATTTACTGAAAATGAAGATAATTCTGTTTGCCACACAACATGGCCATTAACAAAAACACTATAAGGTGCTGTTCCTTTTTCAATATTAATGAATACTTCTCCTGATTTATTAGAAGATGAATTTCCAGAAATGGTGGTACCTTCTGCTAAAGCGATCGTGTAACACTGCTCATAAAATTCTGATGCTACGGTTATACATAGTTCATGATTCCCTGAAGTTAAGTTATCGATAATTAAATCTGTTGTGAAATTATAGTTTGTTCCATTTAAACTAGCAGTATAATTATGGGTTTCATTGGCAGAGATAATAATTTTTGCATTGTTTTTATTTGGGCATGTTTCACCAATAGTTTGAATGTTTAAATTATTTTCAGGAAATAGTATGCATCCTTTTATGTCTACAGCTGCATTTAATGGTGTATTCGGACATTGATCTATGTTGTTATTGATACCATCATTATCATCGTCTAATTGGCTTTGCGAGCAACCAACGGAATCTACTGTTTCTCCAAGAGGTGTATTCGGACATTGATCTATGTTATTATTTATACTATCATTATCATCGTCTTCATACTCTAAAATTACCATTGTATTAACAGTATTTGTGATAATTGGGGGATTAAAATCGAAGAAAATATTTGCTTTGTTAAGTATAATATCACCTATGTTTATATTATTTTTTGGTTTTACTTTATACGCTATGAATCCATGAGAATTTGGTTCATCATTAGTACTATCAGGTAAGTTGATAGTATTAAATATGAACTTTACTTTGCTACCATTTTTAATCTCTACGCGTCCTGAATGGCTTAAACTTTCTAATTGAAATGTAGTCCAATCTAAATTTGAATCTAGAATATTTTCTACTTTAACATTAATAGCATCTGCCGTTCCTGTATTTTGAAAACGGATAATATAATGCAAATAATCATCTGCATCTTCTAGCAAGATTTGGCTTCCTTCTAAAACAACAATGTCATTAGGATCATAAGAACCGATAACTACTTGCTTAAGTATTGACTCATTATTTTCTAAAAAATCATCTTCGCCAGTAATTGTTCCATTTGCACTAGTTACAAGTAAATCGTCAATAGTAACAGTTGGCGGAGGTTCAACCAAAAAATTTGCCTGAATAGAATTAGATTCAAAAGGAAGTAATGTCCCTATATCGAAGGTAAGCGCCCCTGCAAGAATAGCACTAGGAGCTTCTGAGGCTTCAATGAAATTAAGTGCACTTTCGTTAAAATTAAGATTAATCTCTCCTTCTAGCACAGTAGTACCCACATTTTTGTAGGTCAGTAAATACCTTGTTGCAAATCCTGGCCTTACTTCCAATAAGGGAAATAGTTGAACTTCCAGATCATTCACCACCTGTTGTGCTTCAATACAAAAATCACCAGATTCAGTAGTTCCAATTCCATTAAATGTAAATTCATGCTCCGCTGGACTAGCTCCGTAATAAGTAGGTAATGCACCAGAAACGGTCGTTGTATATGTTCCCTCTCCAACACTTAGACTATAAAGGCCATTGGGAAGTGTAAATGTGCTGTAAGAATCAACTCCATTACTTGCTGTGATCATTAGGTTATTGATCAATGGATCATTGCCATCACAACCTGTGGCGTTCAAGTCATTTTTTACTTCCCCAATGATTTGATTTCCTTGCTCCCCTTCATTAAGAAGTACAACGAGGCGATCGGGTGTATAAGTATCTAGAATTACCTTATATTCGTATTGATCTGCATGAGCTATATCAATTTTAAAATCGCCATTAAAATCTCCAAGTGCTGTAACGGGATTAACTTCTGGCCTGTCGGATATAAATATTGGGATTTCGGCACTAAAATCTTCATTTCCAGTTAAATTTTCATACCAAAAGACACCTTTTTTATCCCATGATTTCCATACTACATCTTGATCAAAATCACCATCTAAATCTGCAATCTCTACGAATTGAATAAATTCTGAAGGATTTCCTACTACAATTGGTGAAGAAAAATTTCCAGCCCCATCTGTATTTTCATGCCATTTGATATCTCTTCCAAAGGTAATTACATCGAGGTCATTATCTTGATCAAGATCCGCCAAACATAATCCTCTAAATGCTGCACTGTTTGGAAGTATAACTGCGGGAGCAAAACTTCCTTTTCCATCTACGTTTTTAAACCATTTTACCAGGCCTGTAAAACCCTCAAATACTACTAAATCAAGATCACCATCACCATCTATATCACCCAATTTGACCGAACTTGGACGATCAACATTTGTACCTACTTCAATAGGTAATGAAAAGGTGCCAGACCCATTTTCATTTCTTAACCAAGAAACAGTTTCATTGTCTTTACCTTGAACTAGAACAAAATCTTGATAACCATCCTTATCTATATCTCCTACGGCTATATCTCCAATGGTAGATTGTATATTAATTTCTATAGTCGAATTTATTACTTGAGCGTTTTTAAATATTCCTGATCCATTAATATTTTCGTACCAAACAAGATTTGCATTCGGTGAATCTCTAATTGATACTATATCAAGATCTCCATCATTGTCTATGTCAATAGGTCTAGAATCCTTCAGAAGATCAGCACCAGAGAAGGCTTCTTGTCTATCAAAATTACCATTACCATCTAAGTTTTTATAAATAGAACTATAATACCCACTTCCTTTAACCAATAAATCAAGGTCACCATCATTGTCAACATCCATAGATTCAATAGCGCTTTTAAAAGGGTAATCTGAAATAATTTTTCTAGTGTCAAAAGCTCCTTGACCATCCGAATTTGAGTACCTAAAAATGGTACCTATCCTTTCTGAGAAAATTGAAGCAATAACATCTATAGTTCCATTTCCATCAAAGTCTCCCGTAGCTAATCTATTATCTGTAATATTACTACATCTAATACAAAATTTAGAATCAATCATATTAGGTGTTGAGAAAGTACCCATTCCGTCATTGTTTTCTGACCAAAACAAACCGTCCCCATCATAATAAAGCAAATCTTGATCACCATCAGCATCAAAATCTGTCGATATCAAACTCCTAACATTCAAATCTTCAATACTAATACTGGTTCGAGACAACTCTCCTATTCCATCAAACTCATACCAAATAAGATTATTAAAACCGCCCGCAATAAAATCTGCATTAGCATCCCCGTCAATATCTACTTTTTTTAAAATAGTTGGACCCAAATTCAAATTTGCATGAAATGGCAGGGCTGCGGAAAATGTCATATTGCCTAAATTTTCATACCAAGAAATTTGATCAAGTAAAGTGTCAAATAAAACAATGTCAATTTTAAAATCACCATTAACATCTTCTAGCAAGAAGACTGATGAACCAAAAGAATTAAAAGGTGGGATTATTACCTCCTGATTAGCAAAGGTTCCTAAACCATCCAAATTTTCGTACCAGACAACACCTTCGGATAAATGAAGTAAAATATCATTATCATCATCTCCATCAATATCGTTTATTTCCATAAGAAAAGCGGATATGTTGAAATTTTCATCTATTATATTAAAATCACTAAAACTTCCGTCTCCTTGGTTAGTAAGCCATCCAATAGTACCATTCCGCACACCAACTATATCTATATCATCATCACCATCTAAATCTCCTATTTTCATATTTAAAATAAAAGAAGAATCACTATTATAAATCATCTTGGCAGAAGAAAAATCACCGGCTCCATCTCTATTTTCATACCATACAATAGTAAAGCTTGAGTATACAAGAATATCAAAATCACCATCTTGATCCAGGTCTAGATTTTCATGATCGAATAATCTGGGATTAAAGATGACATCATCTTTTCCTGTTATTTCAATTTCTTCAAAAGACAATTGTGCCATTAAACCCAACGGAATAAAGGATATTAGCAAAAATAATAATACTCTAAAATTAGTCATAATTATTTGTTAATTTCATTGCGGTCGCAAAACTACAAAATATTAGTATTAAATCATATTAGCAGATATATCCCTTTTCCCATCATTGAAATAGATATGCGACCTACGATCACATATCTACTCTGTTATCATAGATCATTACTATTCCCTAGATTCGTACATCACCATCAAAATCCGTTACATGAATTGCTCTAGCGCTTGATTTTATATGTTATTGATGCTAGAATCATCAAACATAACAACATTAAGAACCTTTAATTAATCATCCTGCAATCATTACCATCCATCCCACACACATTACTTATTGTTTGCTATTATATGTTGGAAATCGTGAACCTCCTAAGGTCGGTTTCCGCTACTCTCCTATCCCTTCGACAACACTTCGACAGGCTCAGTGTGACAGCTCGGGGTAATAGATAACGCAAGTACATTATGATACAGATTGTATTCATAATAAGACGTTATGTAAAATTGCTTTGAACTCTATCTATATTGTATTTATTGTAAACTCTTTATTATGAATTACCCTGTTATTTGATAACAATTAAGATTTTGATGCGCACAAGTGTAACAAAACAAACAAAACCCTATCCTATAGATTATAGATCAATCAAAAAATCGTTAAACATGTTTAATCAACAAAAAACAAAATTTAGGCATCTTATGGGTGCTACTTTATTAGCACTATTAATTTCTGTATCTTCCTATGCAGCTTGGCCAATTATGGCTATAGATACCGTCATAGAAGAAAGCCGTAAACCAACCGATTCATTATCCAATAAACGGTTGGACAGTTTGGAAATGAATCAGTCAAAAAGCTTTCAGATTCATAACAATAGTGTTATTCGCTCTTTTAATGATCATCTTATTTCTAAATCTGAAATGGATGCCTTTATAAAACAACAAATAGACTCACTTAATATGCCAGGGCTATCTATAGCATTTATTAATGACGATAATATAGTATATCACAATGCATTAGGAGTTAAAAACAATGAGACTCAAGAAAAAGTAGACCATGCTACAATGTTTGATGCGGCTTCTATGTCTAAAACTGTATTTAGCTTTTTTGTAATGAAAATGGTAGATGATGGTCTTCTGGACTTGGACACACCATTATATACCTATATGAAATATCCAGATATAGCCTATGATAAGCGCTATGAATTAATTACAGCTAGAATGGTGTTATCACATACTAGTGGATTCCCTAATTGGAGATTTCTTGATCAAAATGGAAATTATAACCCAGATGGTAAGCTTACCATACAGTTTGAACCAGGAACTAAATTTCAATATTCCGGGGAAGGTTATGAATACCTTGCTAATGTCATTGCGCATCTAAAAGGTGTTGAAAAGAATGGACTACAAAATTTAATTAATGCCGCCATTTTTGAACCTCTGGCAATTAAAAACACGAGTTTTGTTTGGAACGATTATATAGAAAACCATCGTGCAGATGGCCATTTAAAAGGTAAACCAAACAAAGGATATAGCAGCAGTGCCAAAGACCCTAATTTTAAGGCATCCGCTAGCTTACAAACAGAAGCTAAAGCATTTTCAAACTTTTTATTGGCACTTATGAATAATAAAATCTTATCAGAAAAGAGTCATCAAGAGCTATTAAAAATACAGTCAAGCTCCTTAGCGACTAAGAGATCAAAAGCCCGTAAATATGGATTAGGTATTGCTATAGAAGAATCTGATTATGGCACTAATTATTTCCATGGAGGTGATAATTTGAGTAATACTGCACTGTATATGTTCAATAAAGAAAAGAAAGTTGGTTATGTATTTTTTACCAATTCAGAAAACAAAAACAGGTTTAATAAAAACTTACTTAACTTTCTTTTAGCTAAGTAGTTAAATATTATACGTGTACTTAAAAAGCTTCAGGATATATATTTTGGAGCTTTTTAATTTATATGTCATTCACACAAGGCTAAAGCAAAATGACATATGCTTGCATTTTACATAATTACAGATACGACAGAGCAGACTATTGATTAATAGCTTTTAAATGAGCATATACTGGTTGTCCTTGTACTTTCATCTCTACTTCTCTGTCAAAAATCTTAATACCTTTTACTTGATTAAGTTTTCCGTCTGGAGCAAAAGCTTTAACACCATAGAATTCCCCATTTTCATTTATAGCTTTAACATTAACAATATTACCAGAACGACTAATACCTTTTATATCTAGTTTTACATTATCTTCAGTTAATGCTTTAATTTCGTATACTGTGCCCTTTTTTCCAATAGCCTTGACAGGTGCATATTCGTCTGAACTTTGCATTATTTTAACAGGTAGTTCGTACTCCTCTACAAATGCCTTAATATTCATAAAACTATGCTGTTTAGAATCTTGTGTTGCTTTTACATCAAATGTATTGCCTTCAGGATCAAAAGCTTTCACATCTAGATTTTTACCATCGGTAGTTACCGCCTTAATATTCCAGATAATTCTTTCGAAATCGGTTTTATACTTTCTTTTCTTATTAATTTCCGATTTTTTAAACATTTTAAACTCAGCTTCATTAGCAGCTGGGTGCATTGCTTTAACATGAGCATGGACCGCTACACCTTTTAATGTCATCTCTCTTTCTCCTCTATTAACCTTTATGCCTTTAATATCATTCTGTTTTCCGTCTGGAGAAATAGCTTGTAATCCAATATATTTACCCTCTTTAGTAATGGCTTTCATGATGACAATATTTCCAAATCTTCTAATGCCTTTTATATCCAGTTTTTCACCTTCTTCTGTTATTGCTTTAATGTCATACGTATTTCCTTCATTACTTATAGCAGCAACAGGTGCAAATTGCTCATCATTCAATAACAACTTAACTGGTAATCCCTCACTATCTGCAATAGCTTTAACATCTAAGAAGCTATCTTGATCGGAGTTTTGAACTGCCTTAATGTCGAAGGATTTTCCTTCTTCATCAAAGGCTTTAACATCTAAGCTTTTTCCATCTGGAAGAATGGCTTTAACATTCCAATAGATATCGTCAACTTTTACAATTTCCTCTGTTTCAGTTTTACTGGTTTTATCTTTTGAAGGGCTATTATTACAGGCCATTAATAAGAATAAAAACCCAAGAATAAATAAATTATAACTGATAGATCTAACGAATGAATGGTTTGAGTTTTTCATAATTAAAACTTAACTTTCAAATTATCTAAAAGTAAAAAATGATGATACCTTTTTTCATGATATTAGTCATAAAACAATAGATGTATATTGATTCTACACACATTAGGCTTTCCTCCTATCCCTTCGACAACACTTCGACAAGCTCAGTGTGGCAGCTCAGGGTAGTACATAATGCAAGTACGCCCTAATATAAATTCTGATTTATATCATTGACCTTGATAATCTTAAGGAGTAATTTTACAGTATACCAATATTTAATCATGTGCAAAATGATCAACCAGCAGCAATTAATATGAAAAATTTTCTCTCTAATATTTCGTCCAGAAAAGCTGCAATGGTCGTAGGGGTTGCATTTATCACTTCGGTTTTTATCGTAACCTTAGTTGATGATTTTCTTTTAGCAAATTTTGTTGTGCCTGGAGATACTGCAACGCTAGCCAGAGATATTGAGGCTAATAAGAAACTGTTTGGTTTTGCAGTTATTGGTTATCTACTGGTACTTGCTTTAGATTCCATTATTGGTCTCGCGCTTTATGTAGTTCTTAAGCCAGTTAATAAAAACCTTGCGTTGGTTACCGGAGCTCTAAGACTGCTATATGCTTGTACATTGATAATTGGGTTATTTGCTCTGGTTTTTCAAATTATCGATGTTTATGGCTATGAGTCTATAAAGCTTTTTGGATATATATTTTTTGCGTTGCACATTCTTGTACTTGGTTATTCGGTTTTCAAGTCAAAATATATACCTAAAAGCCTTGGTATAGTATTAATGTTTGCATCGTTCACATACGTTGTTTTTTTTGTAAACATAAATCTGCCCAAAACGATCCAGGTAAGTATTATGTTGACAATGGCTCTTGCAGAACTCTTACTTAGTATATGGCTCCTAGCAAAAAGAAAGAAACTACCTTGAAAAATAGATTTTATGGATTACTGTTTGGGTCTGAGTGTTTCAATAACCTGAGCATCTACCCAGAATATATCTACATTTTCGTAGTTGTCTGGGGTCATATTCCTATTGAAAAAAAGGTATTTACCATCTGGTGTTACACAGGCAATCGCTTCCCAACCATCAGTATTTACTTTGTCACCCAAATTAATAGCCTTACCCCATGAACCATCTTGCTGTTTAAAGCTTATATAGATATCAGAATCGCCGTATCCGCTATCTCTTTCACCATCCCATATCAAATAGGATTCATCTGGTGCGATGAAAGGGTGAGCATTCATTCTGCCAGTGTTAATGGCTGCACCAAATGGCTTGGGTTCTTCGCGTTTCCCGTCTATTAATCGCGAATAACGAATAATGCCATCTCCGTCTGGCATGCCTATCTCATCAAAAACATAGGTTCCTTTTGACGACACCGTAAGGCGCATGATCTGTATCTCTTCGAAAGAAGAGCCAAGTTTTTTTAACGCTGACCAACCACCGGACTCGGTACGTTCCTTATATCTTCTACCCAAATGCATGGTCTTACCATCGGGAGCGATAAAGGGAGTTCCTACCCTGGGCGATACAACGGATTCCTGCCATTGGTTATTTTGATATTGAAAAACAACAAGTTCTTGGTCTTTAGTTTCTTTACCCTCTCTAATAAAGTAGAACTCCTTCATATCTGGTGTAAAGACACCACTAACTTCCCAATCTTCTGTCGTGACTATACCAGGGGCAAAAGGTTCAGGAATTAAACCTGGTGGTTTTTGGCCTAAATAGAGGTTTTCTCTAGTTGCTTGTTTTTTATCTTTTGAATGTTCTTTTTTAGTAGTGCAGGCATTTAAAAATAGTGTCCCTGCAAGCATTAAAATAAAATACGTTTTTCTCATTGTTTAGATTTTCATACTATTTGCTATTTCTTGATAAAAGCTGGTAAGATTTCCTCTGCGGTTATTTGCAAGGTACTATTATCGTTATCATGAGCGGTAATCACAACCATCAAGTCCAACTCCTCGATTAGAATGATATACTGACCGTTACCCCCCTGAGCAGATGTGCAGAAATAGCTTTTGTTACCAACTTTCAAATCTCCACTCCACCAGAAATAGCCGTACCCTTGATTAGATACATCTTTGCCGCCGCCGTAGACGTCGTCATCCCCGGTATAGAGGATTCTGCTGGTTGCTTTGGCGATAAACGCCTCGGGAACCAGCTGTACTCCATTCCATTTTCCTTTGTTCATGGCCAAAGTTCCCCACTTAATCATATCGCGTGAGGTGAACCTTGTACGCCATCCAGATTCTGGTAATCCACTTACGGCTGTTCGCCAACCATAATTCTTGATGTCCATTTTGTCAAGAAGTTCATTTTTAATAAAATCTTTGGCTGTACCTGGAACAACGGCATTGATGACTTGCATCACCAAACCTGGGCCATAACCATATTTAAAGCTTTGAGATACTGTAGTTATAGGCATGCTATTCTCAAGTAAAACTTGAATCCGCCCTTGCCCTTTTAACATAGCAGGATTTTTTTTGAATTCTTCTTCCTGTTCTTTACTAATGCGGATACCTGTACGCATGGTCAGCGCATGATTCAGCGTGATCTTTTCTACACCGGCAACAAATTTTGTTGGATCGAGGTCTTTAAGAAAACTGATCAATGGTTTGTCTAAATCAGCCATGGATAGATATCCCATCTGGATAGCACGACCGAGTGCTAAGCTAGTATAGGTTTTAGTCGCCGACGCTTGGTAATGTGGCAGATTGATACGACCACGTAAATAATAGGATTCAAAAAGGAGTTTACCTTTGTAGGCAATAAGAAAGCTATCATACTTGCCATATGTATTGTTTGCGATCTCCTTTGCTAGTTTAAGAATCATCGCTTTATTACCACCATCGATGCCTAATTCACCGACAAGGATACCGTCTTTTCTATCTTGTGGCGCTACATCGATAAAGGCTTCTTTGAGATCAGGAATGTCCCTGTATGAAAGCTTTGCTTCGGCAACTGTAGCCTCTGGCGCCAGAGTATCACTTTGTTGAGCAAAACCATTATGTGTGAGTATTAGAAGCATTAAAAGCACAAGTCCTATTTTGTTTTTCATTATTTATAAGTGTTTAATAGTGATAGAAAGATTATTGGTATTAAAATTTGCTAGTTCTTACTTTCTGTTTTATTTAGCTATTTTAACCATGCAGCCTGTCCCCCATTGGACATAATTTTTTTTACTTCAGCGCCATCCTTATTCATACTATAAATCGTACGTATTCCATCCGTTTTTGAAGCAAAGATTAGTTGAGAACCATCAGGTGACCAGGATGGCATAGAATCACGAACATCATTATATGTCAATCGCTTTTGATTAGAACCATTTATATCCATGACATAAATTTCAAAGTTTCCATCTCTATCAGACATAAAGGCAATTTGCTTACCATCAGCAGAAACATCTGGATGCCATTCTTTAGCACCATTACGTGTTAGCTGAATGATATTTTTTCCATCAATATCTGCTATACTTATAGCACTACTCTTATCTTCGAATTCCCAAGAAAAGACAATTTTACCGTCTGGAGTAAAATAAGGGTTACTCCCTTTTAGTGACTTTATTTGAGTCTGTTCACTACCATCTGAATTCATGATCCAAATTTCGGGATGCCAAACCCCTTCAGCATCCTTATACTCTCTTGCAAAAACAATTTTTGTTCCATCTGGAGACCAATCAGGAGCATTATCCCATTTATTTTTGGCATGAGTTAATCGTTTTCTATTCGTGCCATCACTATTCATTGTATGAATAGACCAAGTCTTTTTGTCATCATATTTTGCATAAAAAGCAATACGTTTTCCATCAGGAGACCAAGCAACATATCCACCATTCTGATTTGTACTTTTAATAGTTGATTTACCCTCTACATCAGTTGAATAAATTTCTATAATGCCTGATGGTAATGATGTATAACCAATTGCATAGGAAGTTGCTTTAGGCGTTTCATCACATGACAAAAAAGTTATTAATAACACTGTACTTAAAAGAGTTTTTAAAGGCATATTTTTTTTCATATAGTTTCGATTGTTAGTTACTTTTTATATGCTCCAGAAGTTCTTTTTTCAACTGGATAAAATCCACCCAATACGTATACGATGTCCAATACGTACTTCCATCTTCTCTAACTTTTTCTTCTCCTCTAGAGAAAAAAAGATACTTCCCATCGGCTGAAACAGTGGGAGCATTCTCATTTATCTTCGTATTTATTTTGGGTCCCAAATCATAGGACTCTGTCCAGATCCCCTTGTTATTGAAGCTGATGAATATATCGCTATTATTAGGTTCTGAAGCCTTTTGAGAATCGTATAGGATATAGCTTTCGTCGGGGGCTATAAATGGGTGGGCAATCCACTTGCCATTAGCGTTGATTACATCATCCATTCTTTCGATATCAGCATAATGACCGTTCTGATTGACGGCATAGTAAATGCCCTCATCATCAGCACCAGGTCCCTTCCCAGAAGTGAAATATAGGTTGCCATTCTCTGAGGGTGTCGCACACATGATATATATATCTAGAAACGGTTTTCTCATAATAATGGGCTCACCCCAACCACCGCTTTCATCTTTTTCAACATACCATTGATGTAATCCTCTTGGTGTAGTTGATGTTGTAATAGTATTCTTAAGCTGTCTTGTGCTTCCGAAATAGAGGCGGTCCCCTTTCGGACTAAAACGGGAATGAAAATCCAGATGCTCTTTGTTTGTTGAAAAAGATGCTGGTTTCGGTGCTGACCATTTTCCATCTATCAATTTCATAGTATAGAGATTATGGCTCTCACCTGGTTTTCTACGATTAAAAAACAGTTCGTCCATATCTGAACTAAAAGTAATCGAGCTTGAGACGTGGTCATCTATTGAAATAATACCTGAAGCAAAAATTAAAGGCGTATCCGTGGGGATTTGATTGCTGAGTAAAGTAAGGTTTGACTTTTTATTATCCTGACAAGAAGCACTAAAGCCAAGTAGAAAAGTTAAAATGAATAAGGTTCTAACTTGTTTCAAATTATTAGTTTTCATTTTTTCTTCCTTTTGTATATTTAAAATATCTCATTACTAGTTTTTCATCTTACAAAGGATGTCTTTTTATCGCATTTATCTCATCTAAATTTTACCAACTGCTCTATACCATAATGAACTACTCTAAGAGGATGATTATAATGATTATCTTGCATCAGTAAAATCGCTAAAAATGAACTTGAGATTTTTCTCCAATCTCCTTTTAATATGCTTACTATTACTTGTGACCTCCTGCTCTCAAAACCCTATTTTTAAGGAACATGAAACCGTGTTCAAGATTGGAGATCAACAAGAATGGGCCGCCAAAGATCTGAATGATCAGTACTGGAAAAAAGAAAAACCAGTTGTATTGGGTGGTCAGATGTACTGGTTCAGGACTCCAATTAATATTTTGAAAGCTCCTGAGTCATTACATCCCTATGGAATCCAGCTGGATGTTTATGGAGAATATGAGGTTTTTTGGGATGGGGTGTTGATTGGGAAAAATGGGAATCCAGGTCAGGAAGCGGTACTACCACCTGAAGGTAAAATGTGGGCTACCTTTAGTATTCCGACTCATCTAACAGAAGAGGGCGAACATCTATTGGCCATACGCTCAAGTCTTTATTATTTCCCGGATCATTCCGGAATATGGGAGTTAAAGATGGGTTATTACGACGATCTATTAAACGATCGACTCATCGAATCTTCCTATATGCATCTCTTTGCAGGTGCCTTTCTTATCGCTTCTTTCTATTTTCTATTTCTCTTTCTAAGTGACAAAAAGGAGTATGCAACACTAATTTTCAGTATTTGCTGTTTTCTCTTTTTTGCTTTGATATTGGCAGAATTCATGAAAACCTATATACCCATCCATTACAGTATGCATGTGGTACGCTTACGGGTCATAAGTATTTTGATGCTTGGGATTTCTTTTTTGATTCCGTTCTATTTTTCTATGCAGTTTCCTTTCCCCAAAAGAAAACTACTGCTTACCATTTATTCCGTTGTTTTATTGTTCTTTTTCCTGTCAAGATATGTCTATGAATTGACTGCCAATAATATGGTTTTAAGCATGTGGTTGTTTTCATTTGGGATTGTGGGGTTTGGGGTTTATAAAAAGATGAAAGGTGCACTTCTCGTACTATGCACTCTCCTACTATCCATAGCTATAGGTTTTGCCACTCCCTTTAACATTAGTTTATTTGTAGGTTTCAGTCTTATTCTTCTTGGGATGTTTTATTTACTTTCTCTCAGAATCAAAGAACAACGGCTGGCTTATGAAACTTCTCTAGTTCAATCCACACGCTTACGACTAGAATTACTAAAAAAGAATATTCAACCTCATTTTCTAATGAACACCTTGACCTCATTAATAGATTGGGTAGAAGAAACCCCTAAGAAAGGTGTTTTGTTTATAGAAGCTTTAGCCAAAGAATTTGATCTTTTTAATCAGATAGAAAATCAAACATTGATTCCTATTGCTCAAGAGATAGCACTTTGTCGTACTCATCTGGAGATTATGGAATACCGAAAAGAAATCAACTATTTTTGGGAAGAAGAAGGTATAGATCCTAAGGAAAAAATACCACCTGCAGTATTTCATACCCTATTGGAAAATGGAATTACGCATAGCCTGCCTCTAGAAGATAACAGTATTACCTTTAAGCTTATTTTTGAATCGAATAGTCATTACAAGTGTTATACATTTTTGACGTTTGCTGCTAATGTGAGGCAATCGACGAGTAATAAAAAAGAAGGCACAGGGCTAAAATACATAAAAGCTCGACTAACAGAGAGTTACCATGAAAAATGGGATTTCACCTCTGTACCAACAAATAAGGGTTGGAAAAATACCCTAAAAATATATTCTTAAGGAGATGAACATTTTAATTGTTGAAGATGAATCAAGAATAGCCAAAAGAGTTGAACGAATGACTCGTGATTTTTTTGGAGACACTTTACAATCGCTGGGGCATAGTAATACACTCCATGAAGCATTGAGGTTTATTGAAAATAATTCATTAGATCTTGTTCTTCTAGATTTGAATCTTAATGGTGACAATGGTTTTGACCTGTTGACTACAGCGGTTTCTAAATCGTTTCATACGATAGTTATTTCTGCTTACAGAGATCAAGCAATTACTGCTTTTGAATATGGGGTTTTAGATTTTGTTCCTAAACCCTTTAATAGGGAACGCTTAGAACAAGCTTTACATCGGACTATTGCTAATGAAAAGATAGAAACGAATGAGGTTAAATTTTTAGCCATTAAAAAAAGGCATAGGATACAACTAATACCTATTGAAGATGTACTTTATATCAAAGGAGCTGGTGCCTATACCGAACTCTTTCTGGCTGATGGAAAAAAGGAACTACATGATAAATCACTCGAAAAGCTAGAACAGTTGTTATCATCTTCTTTTGAACGTATCCACAAATCATACTTAGTAAAGATGTCTGAGGTAACGAAAATTAGTGTAGCATCCGGAAGTAAATATATGGCCGAGCTTAAAAATGGAGAACGTATCCCTATCGGAAGAACCAAGTACAAAGATCTAAAGGCCAAGTGGTTTTAATATATATATTACATAATTGCAGATATAACGGCACCATATTGTAACCAACAAGCGTTTTTATGTATGGTGTTTTGAATAAAACGAAGATTTTCTTGCCATTGCGTTGTGGTTAAAGGCTCTTGAGACCATATTAAGAAAATAGAAATAAGTTCAGGTAAAATAGTATTTTTTTCATAATACCATTTTTAACCTGAACTTATTTCGAGAGTTTTGATTATATATTGATGAATTAAAAGTGATTCTTTTATTTACTGTTTGTTCGTTCAAAAATTAATGTAGCAAAAGATTGTACTCCATATTTTATTGTTGTTTCATCTACAGCAAAGTTGGGTGAATGTGGCATAGAAATTATACCTTTTTCAATATTAGATCCCCCCAGGAAAAAGAATACCCCTGGTACTTTTTGCTGATAGAATATAAAATCTTCGCCAAAGTAAGGAACTTGGCCGTACAGTGGTTTAAACATTTCTTTGTTATAAAAACTAGAAATTGTTTGTGATGCAATTTTTGTGAGTTCAGCATCATTTATAGGGGTTCCTGCATAATCCTTTGAATATCCAATGGAGATAAAAGAATCTTTAAATTTAGAGGTAAGGATTTGTTTTTTTATTTCAAGAGGTATGTTATTCACTCTTTTTATATCAGTTTCAAGAAAACTAGCATTATAAAAAGTAACAGCCTTATCTGTATCTGTATTAAGTCTCGCCCCTTGTAAAATAAAGTAATCTTTAAAAATTGTTTCTTGATTTGTCAGTCCTATTTTAGGATCAGAAATTTTACTTATGAGATCCCAGGGTGAGCCTTTTTGTTCAATATTACGAACAAAACCTTTTAATATACTATTCATAAAGTTTTCTAACTCTTTATTATCAGTATTAGGTTTAAATTCAACCTTAAGTGTTTTTGTGTGTGCAAATAACTCATTAGCCTTAACATTGATCACTCCAGATGTTTCTGGACCAATATGTAAGCCATAAATTTCATCTGGCTTGATCATATCAAAAAGACCGTCTGCAATCATATCTTTTGCTCCTGTGAACGTTTCTTCTGCCGGTTGAAAAATAAAATAAACAGTACCTTCAAGATTTTCTTTTTGTTGAGAAAGAACGTTAGCTATTCCTAAGCCTATTGTTGTATGCACATCATGACCACAGATATGCCGTATGCCTTCATTTTTAGATGTAAAACTAACCACATCCGGTTCATCAGTTTTTATAGCATCCATATCTGCTCGCCAAGCTATTTTCCTGCCTTTTTTACCTCCTTTTAAAATACCTACTACACCATTTCCTCCAATATTTGTTTTTACCTCTAAACCCAAACCCCTTAAATATTCAGCAACTATTTTAGAAGTTCTTTCTTCTTGAGTAGAAATTTCTGGATGCATATGTAAATCTCTCCTAACTTTAACTAGATTTTCATAGATGACATCCGTTTTATTTACGATGTCTTTGTAGGTGTCTGTAGTTTTAGTTGATTGTGCACAAAATGTTCCTGTAGTAAGTAATAATACTATTGTTATAAATTTTAATTTCATGATATAATAGTTGTTGTTATTAATTATATCACAAATATGGTTTTAATCGATCCTCAATAGTAGTACTTTGTGCTGAAACGTAGGTATTGTTATTTGAAACGTCACAAGCTTTTTATTTGTTCATCCAATCTTTAAAATCGCTTGTCTTTTGTCTGCTTACAATAAACTCCTGATCTCTTGGGTTGGAAACAGATAATTTTACGCGATGATTAAAATAAGGTTCTATTTTCTGAACTGAAATTTTAGAAATAATCTGGCCTCTATTAATTCTGTAAAATTTAGTATCATCTAAAGAATCAAACAATTGATCCATAGTCTCATCTATGATGTAGCGCTTGTTATGGGTAATACCAAAAGTGATACTATCCTGCGAATACATATATAAAAGCTCTGAGATCCTTATTTGTACAAAGCCACTCCCCTCTTTTACTAATATTCCTGAGCGTTTTTGTGGGGTTTGCATACTACTCAAAAGTTCTTTTAAAATATTCGGTTCTATAGCATTTGATAGACTTTTAGATTTTGAAAATTTGTTTAATGCAGCGTCTAAGTCATTTTGTTTAATGGGCTTTAGTAAATAGTCGATACTATTTACTTTAAATGCTTGAATGGCGTATTGGTCAAAAGCCGTAGTAAAAATAATGGGCGAAGTTACCTCTATTTTCTGAAAAATCTCAAAACTTAAGCCGTCTGCCAGTTGAATATCCATGAACACCAAATCTGGTATCTTATTTTTTCTAAACCATGAAACCGTATCTTCAACGGAATCGATAACAGTTAGTACTTCAAATTCAAAAACACTTTTGTCTAATAAGTTTTGTAACTGACTTGCAGCACGAGGTTCATCTTCAACGATTAGTATTTTCATGACTTTTCTTTTGATGATTTTAATAATGGAAGAGAAACTGTAAAATGCTCTCCATCATTATTGACAATAGGCGTTTTACTCGATATAAGTTGGTACCGTTTTTCAATATTTTTTAATCCAATTTTTGTGGATAGTGTTTGGGTTGATTTCGTTTGAATTTTGTTACTCACTACCAAAGCATCTGCTTTAATGGTTACTGTAATAAGCAAAGGTTTAGCTTTAGAAACAATATTATGTTTTATAGCATTTTCTAATAAAAGCTGTAAACTCATAGGTATGATCATAGATGCTAATTTATCTTCAGGAATATTCCAATTCAGCTTTAAGTTATCTCCAAATCTTTCTGATTGGATATGAATATAAGCTTTAGCAAATTTCAACTCTTCTTCTAAGGAAATTAAATTTGAATTACCAGACTCGATAATAAAACGGTAAACATCAGATAGGTTATCAACAAATCCTTTTGCATCTTCTTTAGAATCTTGATCAATAATATCTCGTAAGGTATTTAGACTATTAAACAAAAAATGGGGTTGTGCTTGATTCCTTAACGTATCTAATTGCGCCTGAATCATTACTTGTTTAGCTTGTTCTTCTTCTCTTATTGATTTTTTAAGTCTCACATAATAATAAACAGCTTCATATATTGCCATATTCATAATAGTGATTAATATGATAGGCACAAGCACCTTTAATTGGGTGATATGCGAAGAATTAAAACCTAGGAGATTAAAAAATTCTGATAGTAAACTACCTCCAACAAAATCAACAATTACTATGGTACAAATAATCGCAAGGAGAAGGACGATGATCCGTTTTATATCATCTTGAAAATTGGGATACTTTTTTCGTAAAAAAATCAAAATAAACCGTATAATAAACCAATCACAGATTGTGAAAAATAATGAGACAATCCAGCCTATAAAAATTAACAATAAAGAATTTCTTTCTAATGGGTTATTAAATAAATAGTTGGTTATAATACTTATGATAAGAATACCAATTACAGTAAACCAAATATCATTAAACCCTAAGTATTGAATCCGTTTTTTTTTGTTAAGTATCCTCATGAATTATAAACTTATTAATGGTATCCCTTGTTTGGCTTGATAGAATATAAACCCAATCCATGAAGCATATATTAACCCAAAAACAGTAACAGCAATAATCTGATTTTTACTTGTCGTTTTCCATTTATTAGATAGCCATAGTGCGAATAACGGAATTATTTGTATGCCATGCAATCCAAAAAAATGTGCCACTCTCAAATCCCCTCCAATAGTACTCCAATTAACTAATGGTAATCCAGCACCTCCATCTACTACTCCAATATTATGAGACATTTGGCTTATCATTTGTCCACCTACCCAACTTCCTACGACGATTATAATCCACCCTAATACTATGGCCAACTGAATTGATTGGGGTGCTTTTAATTTTAATCTAATGGTATCGAATATAAATACGATCATAATTAAAACATTGATTGCAATTAAAATGCCCATGGCTGCAAATAATAAACCATCAAATAAATTCGATTGATTGTAGTGAGATTGCACACCACGCGCTCCTTGATACACAATAATACCTATTTCTATTAGTAATGTCCAGGAAACAATGGCATTAAGAATATTTTTCTTTTTTTTAGAATAAGGATATAAGGTCATAAGATATCCTACAGTTAAAATATAAATAGCTCCAGAAATTGAAAATTTTAATGGTTTAATCCATACATTAACCCCTACTAGAGTTCTATCATCAATAAAAAGACCAACGATACATACAATAGCTAAAATTAAATGGGTTATTACAATTCCATAAAGTATTGGACTTTCCTTTTTTACTGTACTAAATACTTGCTTTAAATTGGTCATGATTACTTCTGTTTAATTGTTTTAATAATCATGAAAACTAGAAAGCCTAGAGGCCCGAACATAAATGTGGCAAATAAACAAGGAGCCATTATGAATTGATGAATTTTAAGTTTCTTGTTTTGATCTAACATCCACATACCCACTATAAGGTCAAAAGCAAGGTAATGTATCCAACCAGCCAAAACAGCATTTTCTTCTGTAAACAATTTCATAACTGATGTAAGGCTTCCAAAATCCATCATTCCTCCTATTTGGATAGCTTTAAGAATATAGATCGCATACATCAAGGATAATACTAACGGAATTACTTTATAATCAATTAAGAATTTAGTCACTTTCCATTTAGGTAATAAGATCATTAAAATCCACATAGGAATTGTAATCATACCTGCTATTGAAAAAATTTCTGTTGGAGTCATATTTTAGCTATTTAAAAAGTTATAGGGTTAATCTATAGCCAAATATGTTATTCATAAGAAGAATACGAAATCATATTCTTTTGAATCGTCGTAATATGTTTCTGAATTGTTATACTTTTTGTTAGATATATTCCTATTCTATACTTGGACCTGAAAATCAAGAAAATCGAGTACCATTTTATCAACTTTAGATTTTCAAGAAGAAAAAGATGGTGGAATAGAACGTGCTTTAGAATTACTAAATAATTAGACCGTTTCTAAGTCAAGTAAACAAGGCTATTTTCTGTAAGACAGCCTTGTTTACTTCTTAGTCAGTTACCATTGGATACGAGGTAGCTTCACAATAGCATCTTCATCTCATATTGATCCACAGTATTTTTTAAACCGATTTCTTCTAAAACATCAATCTTTTCTTTTAAAACTTCATCTACATTATTGATTTTTATTGTTTTTGATACACTTCGTATAGCAGTAAATAATCGTATCCAATTATTTGTGCTTTCTCTTAATACGTTAAATTGAGATATGTAGCCATTCTCTGGATTCATAATAAAATAAGAGTCAGAATTACCTTGTACAGAAATAATATAGTAGTCATACGTCCCTTTTGTAACTGTAGTATAGTAATTATCCCAGGAATACGTGTTTTGTTGTAAAGTTTTCCAGTCAAAATAGCTACTCTCGACTGTTTTCAATTCAAAATCTTGTACTTTGTTTTTAAGAAGAAAATCTCCATGATAGCACTTAAAGCTTTTAGTTATAGTAAAACCAATGCCTTCATAAATTTTTATAGCTTTTTTATTATCTTTTATGACTTCCAATCGACATTCTGATACTCTGTGTTTTTGTAATTCAGGAAGCGCAAATTGATAGATTGATCTTACGATATATTGTCCTCTATATTCAGGAAGTACTCCTGTACCAGTATTAAAGGCTATTAATTTCCCATTACGTTCATCAATGGCATTAATGATAAAACCTACCAATGTATTGCCATCAAACATTCCGTAAGATAAATCTAACCTTACGCCTGCCGTTTTCCAACGTTTCTTATAGTAGTCATGCTCAATTGGCATTTTCACAAAATAATTCTCAAATGCTTTTAGAAAACATTCCATAATAATGGAAAAATCAATTTGCTCTAAATTTTTAACTTGCATATGTATCCTTATCTAAAATTTGTCGTTTCTACATTAGGGTTTTTCGGCTTGTGTATACTGAAAATAATTATGTTAAAGCAAATTACGACTTATAAACTTTTTAGTTTTGTTCTTTAAGGTAATCATTTGAATAAAGTTTTTAGGCCATTTTTTAGTTCGAAAACAGATTTCACTTCTTTAGGATCTAGTGGCTTATCAAAAACGGCAAGTTCATCCATCATGCCAATATAGCCTAAACCTAGCATAATTTTTCCTTTTTCTGCTTCCCATGTAAAGGGATCATTTACATCTTTTATAACACCCTTCAATTGACCATCCAGGTATAACTTGAATATAGGTTTTGTTGTATTTACTTTTGAAAAAGTAATGACAATGTGCGTCCATTTTTGGCTTTTAAAAGGAGGCTGCTTTACCGTAACAGTACGTTTTTCCCACTTAGCCTCATCGTTTTCGTTTTCTGGGTTCCAAACCTCTAAATCTCCCATAGCTCCTAATCGAAATTTTCTAGGATCATGATCTGTGAAATCTACCCATAAGGCCGCATCGTTGTATCTAACATCTGTAATGCATATTGGGTCACAATAGCCCGGTGCTAAGTCTTTGTTGGGGTCTAATTGCAACCAAAATGATACAGTACCACTCCATGATGTACTACTATACCCCACATTGTTGTAAGCGTTATAAAAAATAGCCGAAGTGTTTGCCTTTTTAAAATGAAGCGCGTCACCCACAAGGCCTTTATTTTTAGCTAAAACAACGTCAGGATTGTGTAAACCAGGTTTGGCATTCGCTGTTTTTTTATAGTTTTCGGCTGTATACATCATTGCATCGCCAACTGATACATCTGCAGATACTTTTCCGTCGAAAGAACTATAAAAAAGTATATGATCCTTTAATTGTTTGTTTTGCGAAAAAGAAATACTTGTAATAAGAAAAAAGAATACGCTGGATATAGAAAAAATCATAGTTAATTTCATAATTTTTTGATTTAAGATTAATATTTATAGCATCTACCCTATTATAATTATTAAAATTGTCTAGGTCATTTTAACAAAAAACTGAATCATAAGAATCCTTCAAACTCCATTCAATAGCTTTGTGAGCATGAATTTTCCCTGTATCAAAAGTTGGTATTTTTAGGTCACTTTTTTTGACTAGCATAGGTAACTCTGTACACGCAAATATTACTCCCTTTACTCCTTCTTTCTGAGATTTTTTAATGATTTTTAGTATTTGTTGCTTTGAGGTTTTGGTAAATACTCCTTTTAGTAATTCTTTATAGATAATATCATGAACTCTAGTCCTATCTTCTTCGTACGGAATTGTAACTTTTAATCCATATGATTCTTCTAGAATTTTGGTATAAAAGTCCATCTCCATAGTATATTTTGTTCCTAATAAAAGTACTTTTTTAAGCCCTTGTATTTGTATAGCTTCACCAGTAGTATCTGCAATATGTAAAAATGGAATAGAAACAGCGTGGGTAATGTTATCACTTACAATATGAATTAAATTAGTACATAATACGATCATATCTGCACCTGCTTTCTCAAGCTGTCTTGCACTATTTGCAACAATGCTCCCTATTGTTTTCCAATCTTTTGCAAACGTTAGTTTTTCTATTTCTGAAAAATCAACGGATACCATAATAATCTTTGCCGAATGTGAATCTCCTAACATTTGGTTCACTTTTTTGTTCATTCGCTCATAGTATAGCTTAGAAGACTCCCAACCCATTCCGCCTATTAATCCTATTGTTTTCATAATATTATTCTTGCTGTTTTGACTTTTGTTTTGGCCAAAATTAGCCTAGTAAGTAGTATGATGCTAGAAAGTTAATTGAATGCTCTAATAGCGATAGTTGAAAATTTTTCAACTACAACAATATATAATGTATCGTATCTTTGAATTATGGAATTGAAATACTTTAGGCTTATTAAAACCATTGCAGAAGAAGGCAGTATTGCTAATTCTACCGAACGACTTTTTTTAACACAATCAGCTTTAAGTCATCAATTACGTGAGTTAGAAGAACGGTTAGGTTTTAAAGTCTTTCACAGAACAAGAAATAAATGGGAATTAACTCAAGAAGGTTCAGAACTATATAAATTGGGTAATAAACTTTTTAGTACGATAGATGAAAGTTTTAGTAACATTCAGCATATAAAAGAAGGCTCAAAAGGTGCTATTAAGTTAAGTGCAGAATGCCAATCGTTTTTTCATACCATTCCTGGGTTTATACAAAAAATGGGGATGCTATATCCAGAAATTGATATAGATATAAGTCTTGGAGCAACGCATCAAACCATATCACAGGTATTATCTAATGATATAGATATTGCCATTGTAACATCTAAACCTGCTTCTGAAGAATTAGAAAGTATAAAAGTGTTTGAAGATGAGATTTTTGCTGTTGTACATAAAGAAAATCATCTCAATGGTTTAGACTATTTGGAAGCAAGTGATTTTTCAGACATACACTTGTTGATAAACTCTTTTCCGTTAGAAGGTGTAGCTGTCTATGAGCAGTTTCTAAAACCAAATGGAATACATCCAATTAAGATTTCTGCAATTCCGTTTACAGAAATTACATTATCAATGATACATGCTAATATGGGAATTATGTGCGCTCCAAAATGGCAATTGACTCCTTTTAAATTGTCAAAAGAGTTGATGTTTAAACGTATTGGAAAAAATGGTTTAAAACGAAACCATTACTTAGTTGTAAAAATGAGACATCGTAATAAAAAATATATCCACGATTTCATCTCTAGTTTTGAGGAAGAATTTTTAGAAGCATAATCCATTCCAATATGCAGTCTCAAATCTAACCGAATGATATATGCGAGCAATATTATAATACCATAACCATATATTATCTCTTAGCATTAATCTTTTGAGCTCTAGGAAGGTTTTGAGGCTGAAAACTATATTATCCATCTACTATCCCACTTTCCTCAATATCTCCAAAGGCGGGCTTTGCAGTACACTTTTAATATTGCTTAATCCAATGACCAATACTAAAATCACAATACCAGGCAAAAAAAGTAAAAATGGAATACCTGAAGGCACAAAGGGTTCTTCGAACAGCAGTGTGGCCAACAATTGACTACTAATTAAGGATAATAAGATTCCGGTAAAGCTACCCAGTATTCCTAAAAACAAATATTCAAGTGCTGTGATGCGAAGAATCTGCTTGCTCTTAGCACCTAATGTTCGTAATAATACGCTCTCTTTAATACGTTGGTATTTACTGGTACGAACCGAACCTATTAATACAATAAGGCCAGTGAGAATACTAAAGAAGGCCATAAAATTAATGACCCAAGAGATTTTTTCTAAGATGTCTTCAATGACTGTATATATCTGCCTAAGGTCAAAGACTGTAATATTTGGGAATTTGCTTACCAGTTCTCTTTGCAAGATCGCTGAAGTTTCATTATCAGGCACATAGGTCGTTAGCACATGAAATTGTGGTGCTTGTTCTAATACACCTTTCGGAAAAACGATCATAAAATTTAACTGTAACCTTGCCCAGTCTATTTTTCTAATACTTCCTACGGTGGTTTCCATCAATACCCCTTGTACGTTAAAGACAATTGGATCTCCAACTCCTAGGTTGGCATCTTCAGCAAGACTTTCTGAGATGGAGATATGAACAGCTTCACCCGGTTTAACCTCCTTTAACCAACTTCCTTCTACAACAGTTTCTGAAGCGATAAGCGAATCACGAAAGGTAGTTCTAAATTCATGATTCAAAACCCATTCCGTAATTGTTGAGCTCGTGTCTTTTCGAATTTCGTTGGTCAATTTTCCTTTGATGCTTTGCATACGCATGGTAACGATCGATAAGTTATCGATGACTTCCAAACCTGTAGGTTTAATGCTGGCAACTACCTCTTCTCGCTGATCGGGCTGTACATCTACTAAGATAATATTGGCATTGTCAGGACTATTGTCTAGCGCAGTTTTTGCTAACAGTATGTCTTTTGTAAAATATAAGGTGCTGATCAAAAATGTACCCAGACCTATAGCTAAAATGAGTACCATGGTTTGATTATTGGGTCGAAAGAGATTTAATAGACTTGTTCGTGCGGTAAATCCCCAAGCTGTTGGAAAATAGCTCTTGATCGCCTTGATAAACAAAGCAGAGATACTGGCTAGGATAGCGAAAGTGACAAAAATACCTAGAACAAACGTCAAAGCAAATACTAAGTCTTTAAAGATCCAAACAGAGAATAAAAGGATAAAAAGCAAGATCGCTCCAAAAGTGAATCCTCGTACCCTTCTTGATCTTACCGGTTGCTCTTCAGACACCCGCAAAACTTCTAAGGGCGAAACATACCAGGTACCAAGCAAGGGCAACAACGCAAACAATACCGACATCAAAACACCTAACAATAGCCCCATAACAATGGGTTGTAGACTGATCGAAACTTGAACATCAAATGGTAAAAATTCTTCTAAAAGAAATGGAAGCGCCTGTTGGAGTCCTATCCCTAATACTGTACCAACTACCCCTCCAATAAGGCCCATTGCCGCAATTTGTATGAGGTAGATCAAAAAGGTCTGTTTCCTGCTCGCACCCAAACATTTTAAAACGGTAACATCGGTTAATTTCTCCTTGATATAGACATGAACCGAGCTAGCAATACCGATGCAACCCAGTAGTAAGGCTATAAATGCTGCCAAATTTAGGAATTTACCCATATTTCCATAACTACGTCCTATTTGTCTACTGGTACTGGTATGGGTATCGAGATCTGCATTTTCAGCATCTAAGATGGGATCTAAAGTCTCATCTAATTGGTCAAGATCCATATCTGGAGCTACAAAAAAGTATTGATATTCTTTTCTACTACCTAATTGCAGCAGTTCGGTCTGTTCGATAAATCGAAAAGGGATAAGTACGGTTGGAGCCACAGTTGTTGAGATCCCCGAACGACCAGGCATTGCATTAATAGCACCTGTAATGGGTAAGGTAATTACTCCTAACTTAATCGAATCACCTGGTTTGATATCATATTGTAGCATTAGAGTAGCATCTACTAATGCTCCTCCTTTTTGTTGATATTCAGCAGCTGCAGTAATGGGTTCGGTTTCCAAAGTTCCATAAAACGGGAAGGGACCTTCCATACCGCGTACTTGTACCAATTTGGCAGCCCCATTTTTTGGAAATGCGGCCATAGAAGGAAAATTGATTTCGTAAGCATCTACTCCCAAGGAGTCGATGATTGCCTGCACTTTTTCATTGGGGAGCTGCCTGCTATCAATAATAAAATCGGCACCGATTAAAACTTTGGATTGACGCTCGATATTCTGTTTTATATTTTCGCCGAATAATTGTATCGAAACCACAGCAGCAATACCAAGAATGATAGACGCCATGAATAGCAATAACCTTGAAATACTGGCCCTACCATCACGCCATGCCATCTTTAGTAGCCAGGAGACACCAGCTTTTGAATATGAATGCTTCTTCATCACTGTATTGGGGTTCTCTCGTTGGTCATAATTTTTCCACCCTTTAATCGAAGGATTTGTTGCGTTCTGTTTGCCAGATCTAGATCGTGAGAGATGATCACTAAAGTAGTTCCGGCTTCCGTATTCAATTCAAAAAGGAGCTGTATTACCTTTTCACCGGTCTCCTCATCTAAATTTCCGGTAGGCTCATCGGCAAATAATATAGAAGGTGAATTCGAAAAAGCTCTGGCCAGTGCCACACGTTGCTGCTCTCCACCAGACAATTGCGAGGGATAGTGATGAAACCGATCCGCTAGTCCAACCTTTTTCAGTAATTCCATCCCCTGTTTAGCAGCATTTTTAACTCCTTGTAACTCTAAGGGTACAATCACGTTCTCTAGTGCAGTCAATGTGGGTAACAATTGAAAATCCTGAAATATAAATCCCACCTCTTTATTTCTTAATTGCGCACGTTCATCTTCATCTAGTTCTTGCAGATTCTGACCACATAACTCAACAGTGCCTGAGTCTTGGTGGTCTAATCCAGCACAAAGTCCAAGTAAAGTGGTTTTACCACTCCCAGAAGGACCCACAATAGAAAATGTAGCTCCTTTTTCAACCTCAAACGAGATATCGTGTAAGACCTTAAGTTTTTTTGAACCACTGCTATAAGTTTTTTCCAGTTCATGAATCTTTAATATCTTTGGCATGTTGACTTTCAATTAATTCTACAGGAAATGCTAAACAGGAAAAATAAGCAAATGATTTCGAATTTAGATACTCGTTATAAGTCGATTTCCTTAAAGTTTTGTTATTTTTTATTTTTCGGTTTGCTGCTTTCTTGTGGAGAAAACACAACTAAAAAAGGAATAAATACACAAAAAGAATCTGTTGAAAATAGCAACACTGCAACTACAGACACCACCACTAAGACCATTCTTTGTTTTGGGGATAGTTTGACTGCTGGCTACGGACTAGATGACATCAATGATGCATATCCCGCTATACTTCAGTCTCGACTAGATTCTTTAGGCTTACAGTACACGGTTATCAATTCGGGACTAAGCGGAGAAACTACAGCAGGAGGAAAAAGCCGGATATCCTGGGTACTCAATCAGAAAGTTGATGTCTTTATATTAGAGTTAGGCGCCAATGATGGGTTACGTGGGGTTCCTTTAACCGAAACGCGAGAGAATCTTCAGGCTATTATCGATGCGGTACGAAAGAAAAACCCTGAAACCACGATCATATTGGCTGGTATGCAGTTACCTCCAAATATGGGACCCGAATACATTTCTGAGTTCAGAGCGATTTTTCCTGATCTGGCCCAGAAGAATAAGCTAGAACTAATCCCATTTCTCTTAAAAGATGTCGGCGGTATTGCAGAACTCAATCAGGCAGATGGCATCCACCCTACTGCCAAGGGACAAAAGATCCTTGCCAACAATGTATGGGCCGTTTTGGAAAAGGTTATAAAATAATAACCTGATCAAATCTTATCAATTGCTCGTTTTACCAGAGTGTTGTCTGTTGAAAGTTGTACAAAACTTTGTTTACATATCTTATTAATCCTATTTATTAAAAAAAACAGTATTGGTAGATACAATTGCTGGATTTGTCTAATTTAATTGGGGTTAAACGCTGTTTTGGGTAATTTTCGTTGGTATAAAATTAAACTTAAGAAAAGACATACAAATGAAAACGTTACTCATTATAATTATTATGACAACTTTGTTATTTAGCTTTAATAGTACTGCTCAAACAAAGTCAACTCCTTCTAAGACTGAAGAAAAAGAAAACAAAACAGATGCTTTTATTCAAGCAGTTGAATCTCAGTTAGACTCTTCTGTTATAGGAGTTTGGGATATGACGATGGATACACGTAGAGGGAAACGAAATGGCACGATTACCATTTTTGATGATAACGGTACTCTAAAAGGAAAAAATGATAGCGATGAGTTTGTAATCAATAACAGTAATGGTGAACTAAGCTGGAAAAGCGGCATCAAAACCCCTATGGGGAAAATGAAGGCAACGTATACAGCTTCTATCGATGGAAAAAGTATGTCTGGTTCTATGGAAATAACTTCAGGAATGGCAGCTGGGCGTAAAAAACCATTTACCGCTGTTAAAAAATAGAAGAGATTATATAATGTTTGTTGGAGCTAGTATATTTAATACTTTGGGATTTGTGATTGCTCTGCTTACAAGAACATTAAAATGATTTAAAAACTATTCAAAACCAATTTTTTTAAACGTACACTTATGGGGACTTTGTAGTTTCCAATACTAATTTGATTGTCTACAATTTTATCTACTTTATATTTAGATACTACATATGATTTATGTGTTTGAATAAAATGATCGGGTAATTGATCTTTAAAACTTTTTAAAGACATATGTGTAGTTATAGACTCTGTTGGGGTTACCACTTTTATATAGTTTTGCATGGCTTCTACAAATAAAATATCATTTATATTGATTTTTTTAAGCTGTTTTTCACTTTTTAAAAACAGTACTTCATTTTCCTTTTTATGGTCATAATAGTTGCTGACTTTATTTATTGCCTGCAAAAAACGCTCAAATGAAATTGGCTTTACCAAATAGTCTATTACGTTATACATAAAACTTTCTAAGGCATGCTCTTCGTATGCCGTGGTCATAATGATAGAAGGAGAGTTTTTTAAGTCTTTCAACCAATCCATACCTGATACTATGGGCATATTAATATCCAGAAAGATTAAATCGATTTGATTACTTTCTATATAATGATTTGCTTGCAATACATTTTTGCATAAGCCAATGACATTTAAAGATGAAATCTCTTTACAGTAGTCGGCTATGCCCTCTCTGGCAATAGGCTCATCATCGATAATTAAACAATTAAGCTGTTTCATTTTTTAGTGTTACAAACTAATAGACAGATTCACAATATGATTGGTCATTTCTTTATTAATTTTTAGTTGATGTGTATCTGGATATAATAGTGCTAATCGTTTTTGCACATTAGTTAATCCAATTCCACCTGCTGCTTTTTCATTAATTAACTGATCATAACTATTGGTAACATTAAGGGTAAGCTTCCCTCCTGTTTCTTCAATTGTTATTTCAATCGAATTCGCACTATTATCTTCATGATTACTACAATGTTTAAAAGCATTCTCTATAAAAGGAATCAACAACAAAGGTGCTATTTTCATTGTAGGATTCTCTGATTTGATATCGTAATCTAATTGAATATCTGAGCCTCTTCGAGTCTCTTCAATTTTGATATACTTTAATACGTAATCTAATTCTTTTTCTAATAAAATATGAGTGCTGCTTTCATATAACTGATACCGTAGTAGGCCAGAAAATTGAAGTAAAGTTTCTTTGGCCAGCGTATCATTTTTTCCAATTAAATGGTAGACACTATTGATACCATTAAATAAAAAATGAGGATTTAATTGTGCCTTTAGATATTTAAGTTCTGTTTTGTAGGTTTCTTCTAAAAGCTTTTGGTTTATTTTTTTAGTTTTTTTGTGTTCAAATTTAAGTATATAGTAAAAGCCAGCGATGCTATATATGATGTGAAATATAGAATTTGCATTAAAACTTCCTACTAATGGTTCATTTTTTATATCGTAAATACCATGAAGTATATAATCACAATAGGTTTCAATAAGAGAAATTGCAATGATTACAGCAATAGAAAGCACATAAAATTTCACCTTTCTATTACGGATATACATTTTTGGGAATAACCAAAAAACTTGTGTGTAAAATAAAACGGCATTAAAAAAAAGCCCATACGCATAGGCATGTGCCAAACTACCAGAAGCATATGTAAAACCATTCCAATTGAAATTTGATCCCATAGCAACAAACCAATAGTTTAATAACCAAAACAATATGTGTCCTGCAACAATTGGTAGTTTTGTTGGTCTATTCATTTTAAGTGTTTTAAACAAAGGAAAGCATAATTTATTTGTAGTAATAATATTTTCAACGGTCATCACCAATTATTCAACGTTTATCAAATTATTATTTTTTAAAACTTCTTTTACTGTTGTTTTGTTTCAAAATTTAAAAATGAGAACGTATATTCTGGTCACCTTATATTTATTTGTTACGTCTATTCATGCTCAGGATCAGACGGAGAGTGGCGCTTCTTTTTTAGACAAAACAGAATTTAAAATAGGCTATTCTGGTAATATAGTTTGGAATAATGGGTTAAGTTTTGGTGCAGAATACCTATGGAAAGAAAAGGTTAAAATTAAAGAAAAAAAACGCCGTCAAAAAACGATCACACACCAGTTTTTATTTGATGGAAATCTTGGTGTTACTACTAATTTTGCCACCAAAACAGATACCGGAATCTTCACCAATTATGGTCTTATGTGGAGAAGAACCAATACCAAGGGAAAACAATTTAGTATTGCATTAAATCCATTAGGATATTATCGTTCTTTTTTACCCGAAACGTACGAAGTAAATGGAGATGATGTAAGTAAGGTGTTTCTCCCAGGAAGAGGTTATTATGCGCCTTCACTTTCTATTGGTTTTGGTAAACAACGAAAAGATAAAAAACTAACAGGTAGGTACTTCAATATAAACTTAATGCTTAGAACTCCATATAATGCGGGTACTTCTCCTTCTATTTCTTTACAATACGGGTATCGGTTTAATTTTAAAAAGAAAAAGTGATGCAAAATCTAATATTCAATACATTGAGAACGGCAATTATACTACTAACTGTTTTAAATATATTTTCTTGTTCAAATGATGATGATTTGGGCAATCTAGACGACACGATTTTTGTACGTCATAAGAATGCCGATATGCCTGCCTATATTCATGGAAATGGTGCTGAAAAAGTATTTCTGATTATATTACACGGAGGCCCGGGAGATACAGGATTAAGTTATCGTTTGGCCCCTTTTAAAAATAAAATAGAAAAAGAATATGCTGTTGTTTATTTTGATCAGCGAGGTTCTGGAATGTCCCAGGGGAGTTATTCTGAAAATGGAATAAGCGTAGACATTATGGCTGAAGATATTTTGGCATTAGTAAAAGTAATGAGACGCAAATATGGAAACGACTCTCGCTTTTTCTTACTGGGTCATAGTTGGGGAGGTACATTAGGTACAGCTACAGTATTAAAAGATCAACATGAATTTTTAGGATGGATTTCGGTTGATGGTATTCATAATCCTAAAGGAATGTATCAAGAATATATAGCAAACTTTGAGCGAGTGGCTACTGAGCAAATTGGAGTAGGAAATAACATTAGTTTTTGGGAAAGTACTATTAACTTAGTAAATAATGTGACTCCTGAATATAGCCAAAATCATTTTTTTGAGATGAATAATAAAGCATTTCAGGCAGAAAGAAGACTTGTTGGCGATAATGTAATTAATAGACAAGAAAATGATAGCGATATATTTTTTAATTATAACTTGCTTACTACTTTTTGGAATAGAAGAAATATCATATCTATATTAACAAACCAAGGTCTTTGGGAACAAGTATCCTATACAAACCAACTTTCAGAAATTGAAATACCATCATTAATACTCTCGGGCAAATATGATATGGTAGTACCCGCAACATTTGCACAAGAGGCTTATGACAACTTAGGTTCTAACATAAAAGAACTAGTGATTTTTGAGCGTTCGGGACATGCACCTATGCTTAGTGAATCAGATCAATTTGCAGAAGAACTCATTAAGTTTATGGATCAAAATAAGTAGAGTGATCATATTTACCTTTCAAGACACATCACACTTCTATAGTACAAATTTTAAAACCTTTTTATATACTATTATTTTTCCTGTAAGAAGAAGGTGTTGTCCCTTCAAATTTTTTAAAAGCACTATTAAACGATGATAAGCTACTGAAACCTGCATCAAAAGCAATAGATGATATTGTATAGTTTTTACTATCTTCATCTGAAAGCATTTTTTTTGCCTTTTCAATTCTATACTGATTTATGAAATCATTAAAATTTTGATTAGCATATTGGTTTATGATTTCTGATGTTCTTTGTGAGCTCAATCCTATTAACTTTCCTAAACTTGAAAGCGATATATTCGATTCAAGATATAATTTGTTATTCACGATTAGTATAGATAATTGGTTGAATAATTGAATATCATCATTCTTTTTAAAAGCATCGCCATTAATATCTGTTATTTTAAGCTGAAATGCCTTTATGCTTAAAAAATATACTATTATAGAGTACATTATTGGTCCAACGATATATGGTACCGAATCCTCTATAATATTTAAGAAAAAAGAAATCCAAATTATAATAAAACCAAAGATTAGTAGCTTTAACCAAGTGAGTATAGATTTTTGAGTTTTGGTCTGTTGTAGGATTGGATGATTCTTGTTCGTGTTTACATATATTCTACTGGTCTTAAAAATATAAAAAGCGAAATGTAAATAGATAAAAATAAGAGCACTTCCAAAAACAATAACGACCTCTTTATTACTAGTCTCAAACCAATTTTTGTTAACAAAGAAGCTAGCTAAAAACACTAAAAAGAAGGGTATTAGCTCTATAAAATAATAGGATGGTAATTTAAAATTAACTTGCGTCATTCCTTTGACATACCATCTTAATAAAGGGCCTATTAATAACAGAAAGGCCAAACCAGCAAAAATAAATATGGGTTCTAAATTGTGACCAAAATTGAGCATGACAGATTTACCAATCCTAAACGCCATGAAGACGAGAATTAAAGCCAATAAATAATTGGTTATTGATTTTTTCTTTTTAAAAAAGCATAAGTACGTCGCAAATGCAATTCCATGTAAAAGCCCTGCACTACTAATAATTACCAGAAATATATCTAAAAAATTCAACAATCTATTTTCCTCAAATTTAGTTATTTTTTAAGTTTTTTAGATTCACATTTTTTGGCAAAAGAAACTAATCCTATTAAATCTGAAAAGCTACCCATTTTACCTTTCATAACCCCTATTATAGCATGTTGTGCTATTAATACTCTATTTACGGGCTTCTTTTCGTCTATTAACATGTCTTCGAGCATTTGTTTTGCTTTTTGTTTTCCAGAGGTTTTATATGTTGTTAGAATATGTACTGCATTTTCTTCATCAGTCTTTTCTCTATATTTTGGAGTATGCCCTAATTGCATAATCATACTTTCGGCTACATGCCAAGTAGACCAAGGGTTTTGCCCTGTTATTAGGTTTTTATCATGGCTTACTTTTTCTAAATACATGGCGCCTTCATTAAAATTAGCACCTTGTGCAATCATCTTATCTTGTAATAGAAATGGAAATATTGATTGGGCGTCAGAAATTAAGAGCAATTCTTCTTTATTTGTAAATCCGCTTACTTTTTTGTTTTCTAAAAGCGGACGACCATCATCTAAAGTAACATTAACCAAGGCCGATGGTCCATGACAAACTGCTCCAACTACTTTATTAGATTGATAGTAATTTTTTACAATAGATTGAATTGTTTTATTATCCGGAAAATCGAACATAGCGCCTTTTCCTCCAGCAAAAAATATAGCTTGGTAATCTTCTGCTACAATTTCTTCTACCGGAATTGTATGACTTGTTTTGTACTGTGCGATCGAATCGTTTAAAAAAGCATAATCAAAAGCACCCATATCTTCATCATCAATAACTACGGGAGGCTTCCCTCCTTTTGGACTTGCAATATCTACTTCAAAACCATTAGCCTTAAACACATAATACGCACGTGCTAATTCTGTTAATTCGTAGCCAGTGACTTTACCACTAATTCCCATCGTATCTGTACTTGTTACAACGGCTAGTATTTTACCTCTTAATGGTATTGGGTTTTCTGATAAATATGGAAGTTCATTAGTTAAAGTAGATGCTATTTCACTGTCTCTAGGAGGTATTAAAGTTCTAAACCAAAGCCCAAAGGATACTACTATAACAACTAAACTGAATATAAAAATGAATATCCCTTTAAGTATTCGATATTTTTTAAACATAGTATATTATTTATAATTTTCGGTGAAATAAGACCAAAATGCTTATAAATACTGTCGGAATGATAATTTCGTCAGAGTAAAAGATGATTCTGAAACTGAGAAATCTAATTTAATGAATCATTTGAAACATTAAAACCTTATATACCGTAACCCTATTATCGTGTCGTAGAACAGGTTTTGTGAGCTCTAGAGGGCTTTTATACCTTAAAATATAGTATTCGACCACCTAATTTAGCAGTTCTTCTAATTCCTCTATGAAGTAATCATTACACCTCGTGTTTTTAACCAATGAAAATACTATAAAATAAAAGATGCTTCAATTATAAAACTGAAGCATCTTTTGGTGCATAATTAATTGTTATTGAATAATTATTTTTTGCACAACATTTTCTTCACCTTCGGATTGGATTTTCACAATATAAATCCCAGAACTAAGCCCTAAGCTGTTGGCAGAGAAATTATTTACACCAGGATCTAATCTAGTTTCATATTTTTTCTGTCCTAATGTAGTATATATAGTAACTAGTATCTCTGTGGTGTTTTTCGAGCTTACATCAAGAGAGAATTGATCACTTGTTGGGTTAGGTAACATTTTAATAGCACCTATACCTTCATTTTCGTCACCAAAAATTGGAATCGAACCCGTAAAATCAGCCGATCTTTCTGCGACTAGCGATCCTCCACAAGATCCTTCATAAATCTTTACATTAGAGAATGTAGAATTATTTCCTGAACCACTATCATTATCATTTATAAATACTAACCTATCCATTACTCCTGTGTAGAAATTACCAACAGGAATTACATAGGTAGTCGTACCAGAAGAATAGTTGTCAAAGTTAGTTACCCCATAATTTTGAGTACCATGTACTTTAAAATAACGTGATGATGTTAGTGTATTATTATTTTCAAACCCTACCGCATGAATCTCTCCTTGAGATGAACTACTAAAATCAAACTCGATAACCGTATTAGCCGTTACCGTATAGTCAAGACCAATATATTTCCATGTATTATTGGATAGCGCTAAAGCATCTCCGCCACTCTCTATTGTGAAATTCCCGGCACTATCTTGATTAGAAAAAGAAGTAATTGCAAAATCATTAAAATTAATACTAT
The DNA here is from genome assembly GCF_040786285.1 of Aquimarina penaris. Lineage (NCBI taxonomy): Bacteria > Pseudomonadati > Bacteroidota > Flavobacteriia > Flavobacteriales > Flavobacteriaceae > Aquimarina > Aquimarina penaris. The sequence continues at coordinate 522,994 of NZ_JBFMKQ010000003.1, read as the reverse complement.
CACATGTTGGGCCTGGATCTACAGAACCGTTCTGGATTGCTACAGCATCGATAGCAATATCACTTTGCCATCCACTATTACCAGAACCAGTAACTACATTAAATCGTAGTTGAACACTCGCTTCTCCTGCATATGCAACCAGATCTATATTCGCTGCGTTCCAGGTATTACCCTGATTACCATTTCTACTAAATACACTAACCCAATCTCCTTCGTTATTAGTTCTTGCCTCAACCGTTAAACTATTAATAGCACTACCAAACATATGATACTGGAAGTTAAGTCTCGGCGAGTCTATTCCTGTAAAATCTAAACATGGAGAATTAAGTATTGCTCTTTTATTAGGGTAACCAGTACCATTACCAGAAGCCTCTACATAAAGGTAAAAACTACCATCAGCTCCATTAGATGGTCCTGTATTATTAGAAGGCGTACCTCCAGAATCTCTGGTCCAGTTTAGATCATCAGTACTTGATTGCGACCATTGTCCTAAATTACTTTCGAAACTTTCGTTGTAAGGGAAAGAAGACACATCTCCTGAGCAAGTTTCTCCTGTAGGAGGTGGTGTAGTTGGATCTATTTCTCCATCGATATCAAATCGGGAAAAGAACTTCCATATTTCTTGAGAAGTGTTTACATTTCCACCATTCCAGCTATGTCCTTTTCCTTGAACTCTAATAAATTCTGCTGTCGTACCATTATCGCCATTATCCCAAATAGACCGTGTAGATCCGCCTCCTAGTTGAATAACGTCTGGTGTAGGGTCTCCGTTATTAACACCTGACCAATATTCCATCACTTCTTGAATTGAATTATTAGACCCATTACCATTAATAGAAATAGTACCATCATTAGTACCTGTTATTTGTAATACAGCAGTTGGGTGTTGTGGTTGACATTGGTTGTTATTTATCCATATTCTTGTCATACTTCCAGCTACAGAAGCCACAGCTGCAATTCTTGGACTTAATTCGCAGGCAAGCCTGTAGCTAAAAAAGCCACCGTTTGAAAATCCTGTCGCGTAAATACGTTTTTCATTAATATTAAAATCCTCTTGAATTTTATTAATTAATGCATCCGAAAATCCTAAATCATCTTCATTACCACCAAAACCATTATTTATTGCCCACCCCGAGAAAAAACCACCTAGTCCTTGAGGCGTGACAAATATAAATTGATTGTCCTCGGCTAGTTGTCTAAAGTCACTTTGGTTATATTGTATATCAATAGTGTTTGTAAAACCATGGAAATTTAAAATCAGCGGAGCCGGTTTACTAGCATCGTAACTTGCAGGAACATATAGACGATACTGTCTTGTTTTTCCATCATTTTGTAATGTTGCATTAATAACTTGCTGTGCATGCATTGCGACAGTAGTTATACATGTAATGGCCAAAAGCCACAAAGATTTTTGTGTAAACGTTAGTTGAGTTTTCATTTTAAAGTATTAAGAGTTTGTGTTAAATAGTTTATCTAAAATACTATTCATGCATAATAGATATGTTAGTATTTTAACAAAAAAAGTATTAATACCTAATTTATCGTATAAATTTAACTGATTTACTGAATAAGTGTTAATTTTAAACACAATTTATTATGATATTTACATAAAAGAACTTTTGCAATGACTTTAAAAGTTATATAATCATAATTCCATTCCATACACATTAGTTATATGATATTTTGGAAATCATGCGCCTTATAAGAACGGTTTCCCAACTGCTCTCCTATACTTTCGATAAGCTTAGCATATACGTCGGTTGCTTGGATGTCAATAAATAGTTACTAGTATTCTAATCACAAAATGACTTAAAAAACTATATTCGCGCCATGTGGATGTATTTGGGCCTATTGGCAGCACTTTTTTTAGGGTTACACAATTTATGTAAAAAGCATGCAGTACAAGGAAATGAAGTTTTTCCGGTACTTTTGGGTACTGTTTCTAGTGGATTTTTATTTGTCGCTACATTTTATCTGTTCTCTATTTTTTATCCTGACTATGCATTAGAAAATGGCTATAATTTTCAGGATATTTCTGGGCAAACACATGGCTTTATTTTTATAAAGTCTGCTATTATGGCTAGTTCTTGGGTTTTGGCCTATCAAGCTTTAAAGCATTTACCTATTACTATTGTAACTCCAATACGTTCTGCTGGACCATTTTTCACCTTTATTGGTGCCATTATGATTTATAAAGAAAGCCCTAATTTATATCAATGGATGGGGTTTTTCTTGATTATTTTTTCGGTGATTTTATACTCTAGGATTGGAAAAAAAGAAGGGCTTAATTTTAAACGTAATAAATGGATATTTGCCATTATTGGCGCTACATTTTTAGGAGCTAGTAGTGGTTTGTATGATAAGTTTTTAATTCAGAATTTAAGTTTAAATCCACAAACCTTACAATTTTGGTTTTGTATATATACCATTCTAATTTTACTGGTTATTTTAACCATTACATGGTTTCCGTATGCCGAAAAACGAAAAGTATTTAAATTCCGATGGTCTATTATTGCTGTTGGTGTTTTATTACAAGCTGCAGATTATTTTTATTTTAAAGCCTTGCAAGATCCTGATGCGCTAATCATGCTACTATCTGCTATAAAACGAAGTCAAATACTAATTGCTGTTGTAGTTGGTGGTCTTATCTTTAAAGAGAAAAATAAGCGAAAGAAATTAGTACCATTATTCGGTATTATGATGGGGGTATTTTTGATTTTATATTCATAAACTAGCAAGAATATCAACCTTCTACTTTTTCCAGGTGATCTTTAGATTCAAAAGATATAATAAATTTGGTTCCGATACCTAATTGGCTTTCACAATGAATTTCACCATTCATGGCTTCGATATATTTTTTTACGATCGATAATCCTAATCCAATAGACGCTTCACCTTCAGTAGGCTGTGCACTGAGTCTTTGAAACCTGCCAAATAGTTTCTTTTGATCCTGTTCGCTAATACCAGGTCCTTGATCTTCGACCATAACATAGGTTTTTCTGTCATGAGATTTTACATGCAATACTACTTTACTTCCTCTTTCAGAAAATTTGATGGCATTAGAAACTAAATTTTCTAACACTTGGATCATATAATTTTTATCTACCTCTATAAAATGATTCCCCGATTCAGATGTAGTAATCATTTCAATCTCTTTATCCTCAGCGGTAAGACGAAAACACCGTACTACATAGTTAACCAATTCTACCAAATCAATAACCTGATTCTTTAATTTAATCCGATTTGTCTCTAAAGCGTGTATATTTAAAATACGGCCAATCATCTGTGAGAGGCGATCTACCGAGTTGTCAATTTCAGTTAAGTAAGATTTCTGATCTTTTGTCAAATGTAAAGAGGTAACATCAATTAATTGTATTAATAATCTTACATGGCTCAAAGGAGTTCTAAGATCATGGGCAACTACATTGACCAGCATATCCTTTTCCTTATTCAGGTTGACTAGCTCTTCGTTTCGAATAGCGACTTCTGCAGTTCGTTCCGTTACCTTCTTTTCTAGTATTACATTTTGCTCCTGAACCAATCTTTCATTTTCTTTGGCCGCTAGCAGCGCTTCTAATTGTGCATCCTCTTTTTGCTTTTTGTACATATTAATTCTATCACCCAGCGCAAATGAAAGCAGTAAGACTTCTAGGGCAGAACCAATCTGCATCGCGTTTAAATACGTCATTACAAAAGTGATATTCAATGATTCAAGGATAGCAAAGAAAATACCTATAATAAGAGCACCCCAAGCCAATAAGTAATATTTAGCAGGGCGATATCCTTTTAATTTAAATCGAATACCTAAGATAAGAAAGAATATTGCCATAATGAGAAGACCACCCTGGGCTAACATCAGACCTTCTATTTTAAATCCCACTAAGACAAGTGCACATACTAAAATTCCTATAACAAGAAATACCATAGATGGTTTATGCATCCTAGAACCTAATTCTTTGGTATTTAAAAACTTTTGGGTGAATAAAGTCGCAGTAATCATGGTTAATCCTGAACTGACGACTACTATTTGATTAATAATAGGGGTATTGGGCCAAAAGTATTCAAAGAAATAACCAAATACTGACGCCATAAACCATGTAATACTGAATACATAGGCTATATAGTAGAGATAAATTCTTTCTCTTGTTGAAAAATACAAAAAGAGATTATAAAGGAAAATCATCAGCATAAACCCAAAATAGATCCCTTGTAGAAAGTCTAAATCATGTTCATAGCTTAAAAAATTGGGTAATGTACCTACTCGAAGGAGGAAAAACAAAGGTTGATCACTCTTTACCCTAAGATAAAAAGTTCGTGCGCTATTTACATCAAAATCAAGGGCAAATAGATAATTTCCCACTTCAATTTCCCTGGTATTAAAAGGTAAATCATCGCCTGTATGTCTGGTAGAAATTAATTGGTTCGCCTCATCAAATTCATAGAGCGATATAGAATCAATATATGCCGAACCGACATTCAGATAAAAATTACCCGGTTTTGCCTTGGTCACTTTAAATTTTAACCAATAAGCAGAAGCCGTACTAGAAAAATTTATGGTTTCCTGAGAATATTCTTTAAAATTAGTCTCCAGATCACCATTTATAATTTCTTCAATAGATAATCCAAGAGAAGCATCCTCCAGATAATAAGTTTGCTTTCCGATATCTAGCAATTCTGTCGAATCATGTAGAAGAATAGTTGTTTGGCTAAATGAACTAAGAGAAGACAATAATATAATCGATAAGAACCCTAAATAGTATTTGAAATAAGTTGTCATTCTTAATGCTTAATATGGGGGGATTTTATAAAAATTACTTCTTGAATTTACTAAAAATATTTATGGTATTTAACAATTTAACTTGTAAGTTTATAAACCTTTTCACGAATATATGAACAAACTCGAAATACTTCAGGAAAAAGCCAAAGGAATTGTACTTGGCGTATCCAATAATCCACAAGGACGCTATCAATTGCGTTACGAATTCTACCAAAAATACGGAGATCCTATAATTAAAGGAAACGAAGGGCTTGGAAATTCTGAATTAGCATTTATTGAATGGGAAATAAAGAGAGGCACGCTCAATCCCCTAAATGATCCACATCCAGGCAGCCCATGGTGGAGAGAAGTCAATAGTCATTTTTTGTATGTAGCCACACTTGCACAATTAATCGAAGAATCTGGTGAGACGTTTCAGGGTTTACCAGTGCCAGTTAATTTTTGGCTTGATTATATCAATACACCCAATGAATGTTCTTGGTATCGTGCCCATAACTCAAGCATAATTTCTGGGTACCAAGTAGCCGATTCATTAGCTTTCAACGAAAATATTTACGAGCAATATTTTATGAATATCGTGCTCTATCGCTTACTTTATGCCCAGTCAATGGTTGAAGGTGTAAGTTTTGGGATTTTAGGTAAAATATTTGCAAATCCCAGAGGATCAGCGGTTTCTATAATAACTGATATCGAAGCCTTTTATCCAAGTCATTACCCATTATCAAAAAAAGATATTAAGTACGTTACCCATCATGCCCATAATTTGATCGGGTTGATTGAAGACATTTTTGATAAGGTTTTTATCTTGCCACATTTGGATGAGTTATATACCGAAGCCGCCAAATGGAACAACTCCCCAATAGTGATGAAGTTCGTTAAGAACAACAAACCTATCTACCCTATTACCGAAAGTGAACTGAGTTCAGCACACTTCAATAATAAATTAACAAGTAAAAAAATTCCTATCTCTTAAAACCAACAAACCAATGCAAAACAAAGAACAGAACAAAAAGAAAATAGCCATACTAGGCAGTGGTATGTCATCGCTTACAGCAGCTTATGAGCTTAGCTCTTACGAAAACTGGCAAGATCATTATGATATCACAATATATCAAATGGGCTGGAGACTAGGAGGCAAAACAGCTACTGGTAGAGGTCCAAACGAAAGGATTCAGGAACATGGTATTCATATCGCTCAAGGATGGTATGAAAATGCTTTTAGACTGATACAAGATTCTTATAAAGAATGTGAACAACATAATCTAATGCCTGATAGTCCCTTTAAATCCTGGGAAGATGGCTTTGATCGAGAAGACACCACATTACTTACCCACTTTGATCCTAAGACGAATCAATGGATTAAAAAGAATATTATTTTTCCATCTAATGAGTATATACCTGGTCAAGGTGGACCGTTACCTTTTTCAGCCATTATTCATAAAGCAGTAGGTCTAATCGCTGAAATTTTATTTGGTACAGATCCTAACAAGGATAGTCTAGTAAATATGGCTTCTGATTCTGCTAAAAAGATTCAACCTCCAGAACATCATTCACTTTGGGCAGATTTTAAGGCTAAATTTGAAGAGTTTGGAAAGAATGCCTTTAGACATGAGGGTGAAAAGTTGTTAAATTATGTGGCTGAATTAATTCAGAACATGAGCAATATGGATGATGAAAACCATGCTCATCGCAAAAATCATCACTCTATAATCAAGGGGTTACTCGACCATCTTTCTAAATGGGTGACTAAGCTTATTGATTCGATTGCAGAACACAATGAGTATTTCTATTGGTTAGCCGTATTTGTAGAGTTTGGACTTGTTAATATGAAGGGAACATTTGGAGATGTATATAACCCCGAAACCCATGAGCTGGACTATGAACGTATCAATGATCTGGATTATCGAGAGTGGCTCAAAAACCATGGAGCAAGTGAACGATTGTTGAGTTCTGCTATGGTAAGATTTCTCTATACAGGAACATTTCATAATCTCACAGGATCTGATGGACAAGGTTATTTGGCTGCAGGTGTTGGGCTTCATTTTCTAACCAATTCGGCAGGTTATAAAGGATCTTTCGTATGGAAATTCAAAGCGGGAACTGCAGATACGATGATCACTCCTATTTATTTGGTACTTAAAAACAGAGGTGTAAAATTCAAGTTCTTCCATAAAGTTGAACGGGTGCATTACTCTGATTCTGGAGAAATAGAAAAGGTATCTATGGCCGAACAGGTCACCTTAAAAAATGGAGCTTACACCCCTACCTATAAGTTCAAAGGTCTAGATGTATGGCCAGGAGAACCGCTTTATGACCAAATAGATGATCAACAAGCCAAAGCACTTAAGGAAGGTAATTATGATCTTGAAGAAGCTTGGTGTGGTTGGGAGAATGTTGGTAAGGTATCTTTAGAAAAAGGTAAAGATTTTGATTATGTGATTTTAGGCATACCGATTGATGTTTTGGGTGGTGATGAAGGTATCTGTAAAGAGATTATCGATAAGAAGGAAACTTGGAAAAACATGTATAACCATGTTAAAAGTATTCCTACCATGTCTATGCAATTATGGATTAAACCTACATTAAAAGAGTTAGGTATGAATTTACCAGATTGGGGTTTTCCAGAGGGGTCATTACCTAACCTGGTTACGTATGCTAATCCTCAATATTCATTTATAGATATGTCGCAGGTATTACCCTTTGAAGATTGGAATGAGAATGAACCTGGCGTATTAATATACTATACAGGATCATTTCTGGATCCCGAAGTCATACCTCCATACTCAGATCATACCTATCCTCATGAGCAATTAGAACGTATCATGCGTGTTTCAGAACAATGGTTGAAGGATAAAATGGGCTGGTTTTTTCCGAATGCTACTACCCTGGAATATCCCGAAGGAATGAAGTTGGATGTAATTCACGATTTCTCAAAAACAGCCAAAACGGAGTATGCCAGGTTAAAAACACAATTTTTCAGAGCTAATGTAAACCCAACCGATAGATACACCCTATCACTTCCTGGTTCTAACAAATACCGCCTTAAAGCCAATGAATCTGGCTTTGATAACCTTATCCTCACTGGGGATTGGATCGATTTTGGTGTCAATGTAGGGTATTACGAGGGAGCTATTATTGCAGGTCTTCAAGCAGGTCAGGTAATGAGGGGTAAACTTGGATTGCCCAGTGAAACAGAGATTTTTAGCGGAGTAAAATTGAAATAGTAAGATGTAATACTGTTACAATAAAAAAATGAGTCGATAAAAGTTTTTATCGACTTTTTTAATTCTTGTTATTGATCAATTTATCAATTCAATAGTTTTTGTATTTCTTCAATCTATATTGGTTTTATCAACTTAGCAGGAAGAAATTACAAGTAGAATAATCAATAATGCACAAATAAATCTCATCTATTGTATGGTCACCGCGTTTTCTTGGGGTAGTTTTGATATTGTACCACCACTATAAGTTATAGTCGTTCGATACACACTATTTATATCAATAGTACTTTTCAAATTTGGATATAAAGTCACATAAACGTCATACACATCCCTATCGGTTTTGGCAGAGAAATGTATCCGATAGATTTGCTTTTTATCGTTTTTTATGATTTTAATTTCATCCGGTTTACCATTATATTCAATGGCCGCATCTGCCCTGTTATAATTGGTAGCAATTCGTTGTTCTCCAAAATAAGGTAGATACATAGAAATACTGTCACCGTGCATTTTCAAATAGTTTGGATTTCCAACCAAATTTATATTACCAATACTACTTCCTGGTGGGAGCAATCCGCTATTGGCAAGATTAGAAATACTAGCCGTAACCAAGGGATTTGCCCATACTGATTCTATCTGAAATGTTTTTTTAGCAACAATTTCATCAAGCGCCTTTATCTGTGCCTCGGTTACTACTGCCCTTTTTGTACCACTACAGCTTAGCAACAAACAAAAACCAAAAATCAAAAATATTATTTTCTTCATTTTATATAATAATACACTTTAAAACAACGATATATTTTAAAATTTCTTTTTTTAATGTACAAAATTTAAATACACTATTGCCTTTTTTAACGTATGATTAAGGTTACCCTCTACTAAACTCTTTTTATTCTCTAAAATTTTAGCTTCCCTTTTACTGAAAATGAATTTGGACTGGAGAACGGGGACAAATAGGTAGGATTAATATCGAAATCCTTTTGTGCTTCAATAGAAAGATATGGGTTTACATCATATCCTAATCCATTGATTACCCTGTATTGTGCAGGAATATCAGGAATAGGTAGTTGATCTGTATAGACAACCTTGGTCAATTCTATCTCACCACCAGAAAAAATATATACGCCGTTAGACACATATCGTTTGGCTAATAATGCTGATTTAAAAACGTTTACGATCGGATAAACGTCATACTGCCCTCGTACTTCGAGAAAGAGATTAGAACTAACCCTATAGCTAATGGTATACCTAGAATGTTGTTCTGGATTTGATGGTTCCATATATGAAACGCCATCAGTGATCAACCTTGGTTCTTGTGCCTCTATCTTATCAATACATATAATAACCAAAAACAATGCAATCATAAAGGCCAAAAATTGATGTTTCCCCGAAGATCTTAATGTGTGACTTTTTTTCATTGTTTTAGTTTTGGTTGGGTTCAATTAAAAGACGTTGTAAAAAAGGATGCGTTACAGGTTTGATTTTTTAATCATTAATCTTGAATACTTATAATTTGTATTTTGTATCCTTGTAAGACCATTGTCACTATATCAATAAGTAGCTATTCAAATTAGAACATTATGCCCTTTCGAATAAGAAACTTAAAATTTCTTTTTAATCAAGTTGATATTTCAAGTATTATTCTCTTTAGAATTGCTTTTGGTGCTATTATGCTTGTCGAAGTTTTTCGTTATTTCGATCATCGTTGGATTTCACGTTATTGGATTAATACTACTATTAATTTTCCGTATTGGCCATTTTTGTCGTTAAAACCACTTGAGGGAGATGGTATGTACTACCTTTTTATAGTTTTAGGAATACTTTCAATTTTTATAATGATAGGCTTATTTTATCGTGTTAGTATCTTATTATTCTTTATAAGTTTTTCGTATATGTTCTTACTTGAACAAGCACGATATCTAAATCACTTTTATTTAATTGTTTTATTGAGTTTTGTAATGTTATTTATTCCTGCTCATAAAAACTTCTCATTAGATGCATTATGGCTTAAGAATATACGCTCTAGATATATACCTTTATGGTATGTATGGCTATTGCGATTTATGATAGGCATACCCTTCTTTTTTGGAGGCATTGCTAAAATAAATCCTGATTGGCTGGCTGGTCAACCGCTACAAATGTGGTTAGCAAACGATACCGATTTTCCGTTAATAGGTCATTTATTTACAGAGCATTGGATGATTCTTATCATGTCGTATTCAGGATTGATTATAGATGTACTGCTTGTCCCGTTACTACTGTATAAAAGAACAAGAGTTTGGGCTTTTTTAGTAGGAGTTACGTTTCATTTAATGAACTCTAAACTATTTGAAATTGGTATTTTTCCTTGGTTTATGATCGCTTCTACTACGCTGTTTTTTCAACCCAATTGGCCAAGATTAGTGATACATTCTTTACTCAGAAAAAAGGAAACATATAAAGAAAGTATTCAACAATCAGAAACTACAGTACTATCAAGAAAACAAAAGTTTCTTTTGGCTGTATTGGGCTTCTGGGTACTTATAATGATTGCAGTCCCTCTGCGACACTTTTTAATTCCAGGAAATGTAAATTGGACAGAAGAAGGCCATAAATATTCATGGCATATGAAATTAAGGTCAAAGAAAGCTAATGGAGTGTTTATTGTTAGAGATAAAGATGGTCGTTTCGCCGATACTTTAGATTTGAAGAATAATCTACCTAAATGGCAATATAGAACGGCAATCGCAAGACCGCCTATTATTTGGCAACTCGCCAATGTATTAAAAAAGGATTATGCGCAACGTGGACACGATGTATCTGTTTATGCGGATATTAAAGCACGACTTAACGGAAGACCGTATCAACAATTTATAAATCCTGAAATAGATATATCAGCAGAACCTTTTCCTGTTTGGAAAGCTGATTGGATAGTACCATTATCTACGCCACTGCCAAAGAAAAGGTCACTAATTAAAAAGCGTTAAGTTCTATACGTAATTTTAAAAATCCGTAAAAGAGTAGTTTGTAAGATCGCTATCTTCGAAACTCATGTAATACCTTCTTCTCCATCTCTAATATCATCCGGTGCAAATAACTCACCATTACCAGCAATAGCAAATTGATCTCTCTTAGAACCATATCCAAAGTTAGAAGATCGTCGGTATTTGTTCTGAAAGTCGGCAAAGCGTCTCTTTCTAGAAGGCTTGTCTTTTTTATTCATAATTAAACTTTTTTGATTAATTACCTAAGTTGACGATCAATTTACTCTCTAATTTATTACTTTTTTTAATTTTACACTACACAAATACTGCACTTTATATTTATTTTATGAAATTAACTAATTCAAGACAGAATTGTAACTATTAACTTATAAGCTGTTGATCGAATTCAAAAATATATTTGAATAGTGGTTTAAAAAAGAGCTAAAAACCCCTTATTGTATAGTGTAAACACTGGTAAAAAATGATACCACGTCTCTAGAAAACCTTGGAATGATTCTTGATAATTTATACCTTTAAAAAAATTAATACCGTACCCCGCTATGAAAACTCTTCTAAATATTCTATTAGGTATCTTTATTGTCCAAGGATTTTGTCAAGGTATTACTACCGATAGTTATGTGACACCTGCAACAAATCCTAACCTCAATTATGCATTGATCAATGATTTTAAAGGAATAGATTTTGATAAAAAAAACTCTAAAATATCTTTTGATTTTATATCAGAAGATACTTCGGGCACTATAGGTGGGTTAGATTTTAGAATTGATTTTAATCCCAATGATACCGAAAATGCACTTTTTAAAGGTACGGCAGAGATTAAAACACTAGATACAGGTAATTTCTTGCGTGATGGCCACTTGATGTGGGAGAAATTTTTTCACAAGAAGAAATACCCTAAAATAGCTTTTTCAAGTAAACAAGTCGTTGCTTTTGAGAATAATACTTTTAAGGTAATTGGAGATCTAACGATCAAGGGAATCACCAAAGAAGTTATCATTACGTTTACCCTGGATGATAAAAAATTATCTGGTAAAACAACAATACACACCAGTGATTATAGTGTAAATATTCATGATGAACGAGAAAAAAACGAGCTTAATATTCAGTTTTACTTTCCGATTCTCAAATAAAATAAGCAGCACTTTTTTAGCACTGCTTTTATTTTTTAAACCTAGGTAATTTCTTATATTTTATTACCGTGAATATCTAATTCGGTAACTATTTTATTGAGTTTTTTAACTTCTTGTAACTGAGTTACCTTATCACCAACCACCAAATAGATCATTTTATTTTCTTTAATATACTTAGAAATAATTGATTTAAATGCTAACTCACTCATTGCAACAAGCTCTTTCTGATCATCTTCAATAAATGAAGCAGACTTATTATATTTACTCATCTCTCTTAAGATCTTTAGCTTATCATTCAATCCTTCATAATTTCGAGTGCTTCCCTTCAGGATTTTTGCTTTAGTAATTTCGGCATCATCTTCATCAAAATTCTCTGCATAGGTTGAGATCATTTCTTCAATAATTTTGAGTGATGGTAACGTTGCATTGGCACGTACACTTGTTGCTACAAAAAACGGAGAGATGTTCTCTTGTGATCTAATTCTTGAATAGGCTCCATACGTATACCCTTTCTGGATTCGTAATGTTTGGAATAATCTTCCGCTGGTTCCTCCTCCCAAAACCTCATTGGCATAATCTAAATTATTAAACTCTGGGTTTGTTGCCGACAATGCTAATTTACCAATAAAAATTACGGATTGTTTAGCTCCAGGAACATCAATAAAATATAATTGATCTGTATGATCTTTTTGGGTAATGTTGACCTCGGGAATAGTTACTTCTTTTGTATTCCAATTTGATGTTAGTGAAGTTAAGGCTTCTTCTACTCTATCTTTATTGATGTTTCCAGCAATATGAAACCTCGCATTTTTAGAAGATAAATTATCATAATGCTTCTTTATATCATCTAAGGAAATGTTATTCAAAGTTTCTAACGTTCCAGAATTTGGTACTCCCAAAATATTTTCATCCCCATAGACCAATTTATTAAAATTGATTGAAGCAATAGCTTGCGGACTAGCTTCTCTACCTTTTAACCTTGTCTGTAGTGCTTGTCGTAAGCGCTTATATTCTTTCTCATCCCAACGTGGGTGCACCAGTATCTCTTCGACTAAAGTCAAAGTTTCTTCAAAGTTTTTGGCCAAGCAAGATGCTGTGATACGTATTTCCTCGGTGCTGCTAGAAACATCAATAGACGCTCCTATAAGTCCTATTGCTTCTTCTAGCTCTGCAGGAGTTTTTGTTACAGTTCCTTCCATCATCATACTTGCCAATAAACTGGAAATACCGGCTTTTTCAAGGGGGTCTAATAAATGCCCTCCAGGAACAGTGATATCAAAGTTTACTAAAGGTAATTCATTGTTTTCGATACCATACAATTTCATCCCATTTGCAACTGATCCGGTCCATACTTCTGGTGATTTTAAAAGAGGTAGTTCTCCAAAATCAGGTTCGCTTCTATCATATTTTGAAGGTGTTTTCTCGTATATGGCCTCTTGCCCTTGACTTACTTCCTCATTAGCAACATCTTTTTTAACTTCTTCAATCCATACTTTTGCTTTTTCGGACTCTGCTACGGCAAGATCTAATTGTTTTTTTGGTACTACACTAGTCATTACATAATGTTTTTCTTTGATGTATTTATGATATACATTCATAACATCTTCGCGTGTAACGGCCTTAGTTAACTTTACTGTTTCAGAAATATATCCTGGATCTCCTTTAAATTCATTATCTCGAACTAACTGAAAAGCTTTATTTAACACAGTACTAAACCCTTGATATAACTGAGTCTCAAGTTCTGCTTTAATTCTTTTAAGTTCATTATCAGAAAATCCATCTTTTTCAAAACGAGTTAAACCTTCATCTATCGCCAATTTAACACTGTCTAAGTCCTTATTTGTATTGGCACGTACTACAAAGGAAAATTCTCCTGCTATTTCATTTGACTGCTGAAAAACGACTGGTTTAGGTGCTAATTTCTTTTCTTCTACAATAACTTTATATAATGGGGATTTTTTACTTCCACTTAATAGCTCTGCTAAAATACTTAAGGCATACGTATCTTTATGATATTCTTCTACCGATGGAAATACCATTCTTAACTCTGGAAGTTTTGCAAAGTTATCCTCAAAATACAAGGATTTACTTCTTTCAAGAGTAACGGGTATGGGTTTCATAGGAGCTACTTCAGGTCCTTTTCTGATCTCACCAAACCATTGCTTAACCAATTCTTTTGTTTTGGTAATATCAATATCTCCCGCGATTACTAAAGAACCATTACTTGCACCATAATACTTCTCATAAAATTCTTTTACATCACTTAAGGTTGCGGATTGTAAATCGGGTAATTGCCCTATGGTCGTCCAACTATATGGATGTCCTTCTGGATATAGATTTTTTTTGATGATCTCTGATGTGTATCCATATGGGCGATTGTCATAATTTTGACGCTTTTCATTTTTTACAACCTGCTTTTCTCTTTCCAAAGCGGCATTAGTAACTGTATTGATCATATACCCAAAACGATCAGAATCAATCCAAAGGATTTTTTCAAAAGCGTCTTTTGGTACCACTTCATAATACACCGTTCCATCACTCCAAGTACCACCATTACGCTGCCCTCCCCATTCTGGTATTAATTTACGGTTGGCTCCCACTGGTGTATTTTCAGAATCATTAAAAGCCATGTGTTCAAAGAAATGAGCAAATCCCGTTTTACCAGGTTTTTCTCTACTAGACCCTACATGCATCATTGTTGCCACTGCAACAATAGGATCACTATGATCTTCATGAAGAATTACTTCCAGTCCATTTTCCAGAGTAAATTTCTGGTAATTAATTTTGAAATCTATTGTATTTTCAACCGTTGTTGTTTCTCGATCCGTATCAGAACAAGAATATGCTAAACTACTAATACAAACTACTAATACAATTTTTCTAAAAACTAGCATCTTGTGTATTGTCATTTTTAATTACTTATATAAATATCACTACAAACCAAAAATATGAAACACTATGTAAGAATTTCATAAAGTATTTGTAAAATCATCTATTCTAAAACAACTACTTAGTAACTAGTACAATCGCACTATACCTACCATGATGTGTTATAGAAAATTGAATATTCCCTTCTTTTTTATTGATATACGCCATCGGAATCCTGTTTACATCTTTTTGTATAGCTATAGATGTTGATATATTCAGTTCTTCAGCAATCAATCGCTTCAGGTTATCCTTTATATCTATTTCGCCATCATATATATTAGAACAACACTTAGTTCCTGACGTTTTAGCAACGCTATACACATAGTTTGTAGTGATCTCTGTTTGAAGATTATAAATATGATTATCAACAAGTACATGATCATCAGGTAAACATTCAAAATCCTTAGGATTGAATGTAGGAGATAACATAAAACGACGTTGGTGCGCCTTATATGTTGCCTCTTTCATACTCCAAAACTTCCATACCAGAATTTCAGGAGTTTTTGATGCAAGAATATATTTTTGTTCAGCGTTAGTATATATTTTTTGAAGCCAGCCCCTCCTACGCCAATTACTTTGTTTTCTGGCTAACTGAAGATCAACAATATCATTGCCCATCACTTTGATGCTAATTTATTTTCTATAACCTCGAGAGAAGCTTTTACAGTTAACATTTTTTCCATAGCATCATTATCAATCTCGATATCAAATTCATCTTCGACATCTAATACAACATCTACCAGATTGGCCGAATTAATTTCAAGATCTTTAATAAAATCAGTGTCTTCATTTAAATTTTCAAGTCCTTCTTGATTTTGCACATAGGGTCCTATGATTGTTTTTAGTTTGGATAGCAATTCTTCTTTTGTCATAAATATGTTTTAATACTTTTTAAAGATAACACAAGCATTTACATCTCCAAATCCAAAACTTGCTTTTGCGATAATATTCGGAGAAAAATTAATTGTTTTATCAGGAATACGATCCCCGGAAACTAGAGCCTCTATTTCGGGATGAAGATCTTCACAATTTATGTTACCGAAAATAAAGTTTTCTTTAAGTTGCAATACAGTCGCCACACTCTCTATACTTCCCGAAGCTGCAAGACAATGTCCTACCATACTCTTCAATGAATTGATATACGGAAATTCATTTCCTTTGCGATTCAATGCTTCAGACCAATTTTGTATTTCGGCACTATCTTTAGCGGTAGCTGTTAAATGACCATTAATCGCATCTATATCCTTTGCATGTATTTTTGCATTTTCTATTGCTTTCTTTATACAATATTGTACAGCTTCGCTATTGGGTGCTGTCATACTACCGCCATTACGTTGTCCTCCGCTATTAACACTTCCTCCTAAGATTTCGGCATAAATGATAGCCCCTCTCTTGTTAGCACTCTCTAGACTTTCGATAACCAAGGCTCCTGCTCCACTTCCGGGAACAAAACCACTGGCAGATGCACTCATAGGTCTTGATGCTTCTGCAGGATTATCATTATACTTATGAGGCAAAATGCGCATAGCATCAAATCCTCCCCAAACATAAGGCCCACTATCACTGGTGCTACCAGCAAGAATAATTTCGGCATTACCACTTGCAATGCGATCATAAGCCATCAAAATAGCTTCGGTACCCGTACTACAAGCCGATGAGTTTGTAGTTACTATATTTCCACTTCCTAGTATTCCTCCTAAAAAGGCGCTAATTCCACTTGCCATGGTTTGAATAACCGTAGTACTTCCTAATCGTCTTACGTTACCTTCATCTACCTTATAAATTGCTTCGCGAAATTTATCAACGCCTAGAATACCCGTGCCAAAAATAACACCGGCATCCCACAAAGGAACTTCAGAATTATTAATAGATAGTCCAGCATTTTTCCATGCATCAATACCTGCGATTACCCCATACTCCATACCAGAGGCATTTAATCCGCGCAGCTGAATATTACTGAAGTAATTATTTAGATAAGATTTATTATAATTCGGTAAACCAGCAACTTGACATGAAAAATTTAATTCCTTCAGCTGTTCAATATACTGTATTCCACTTGTTCCACTTTTAATTGCATTTGTAAATTCTGAAACGGACGTTCCATTTGGAGATACAACTCCTAAACCTGTTATAACCACTCGTCGCTTATCCATCACTTAACATCTTTAATGATTGAAGTAATTTCTTTCAGAGCTCTTTTCGCCTCTGGCATGATAGGTAAAATCGGCCATACATGAGGCATGTTTTTTCCAAGGATAACCTTAATTTCAACACCCTCTTGCCTCGCTTTATTAACAAATAATTCCTGATCGGGAGTAAAAATATCATACTCAGCACTAAACATATATATTGGAGGAAAGTTTTTAAGTGATCCATTAATAGGAGAAATTAATGGATCTGTTAACGGCACATCTCCCAACAACATTTTTTTGGCCGAGGACACCCCATTGCAACTTAAGATTACATCTAAAGGATCCATTTTTTTAATTTTTGAATTAGTAAGAGACGCATCTATTAATGGGCTAATTGGTATTAATCGGTTTGGAAGCTCGATATTTTCTTTCAATAATCGCTGAGTAAGAGTTAAAATTAGATTTCCCCCTGCAGAATCCCCAATAAGCACTATTTTGGAAGGATCATATTGCTTTATCGCTTCTAGGTAAGCTTTAAATATATTCTCTGTAACTTCTTTTATTTTGTATTCTGGTGCTTTAGGATAATCCACCATCCAAGCCGTGGCCTTTGCACCCTTAGCTAGTTTTGAAAGTGCTATCCAATTTTCTCTTGTTGGACCATAGACAAAAGCTCCCCCATGACAATAAAAAATCAATAGATCTCTATTTTTGTTCTTTGGTACAATACTAGTAATTGATGTCTCTCCTATTTTTTTAGTCTGAAATGTACTTCCCGACAATAACCACTTACTAGGATGAAGTATATTTTGTTTTCTCTTCTTTTTATAATCTATAGGATCCTGAGACCATGATTTCTTCTCTCCTTTTAATTTGAGAACCAATTTTACCAACCAAAAACCTAGGCTCATATTTTATATTTGTTTTTTAAATGCTACCCCTGCCACTACTCCTTTTGCCACCAAAACTTCGTCTGTATTATACATTGCGACATTACATTTTAATTTACTAAATCTGAAGTACACTTTTTCTGAAACCACAATAACTTTCTCTCCCGGAAAAACAGGTTTATAAAAATTTATTTCATTACTACTCATAGCAACACCTATGGTATCGCGATCCCATTTATCTTTTAAAAGATGAATCCCAAAACAGGCCATACCGATTTGTGCCATACATTCGGTGAGTATTACCCCTGGAGTCACGGGATTGTCTCTAAAATGCCCTTCATAAAAATATTCATCCTCTTTGAATGTGTATGAGCCCTTGATATGGTCATCATCAATCTCTAAGATCTCTTCTACAAACAGAAAAGGTTTACTATAGGGCAATTCTTGTATGATATCTGGTCTAATCAAAACTCTTTTTTTTAAAATGCACATCCGCTGGGCAATGGCCGCATGGTTTCTAATTGATTGGCAAAAGTTTTATCTAAAATGTTTTTCTGAAATCCGGTTTCAACATTACCCTTAAACACCTGATCACTATATCCACTAGTATTCATATGCACCCGAACATATACTACTTGATCTTTTTTAATGGTGACCGGGCTGCCAGATCGTACAAAAGGCTGTTCATTTACGTGACTATGAGCTAGAATTCTACGATATACTAAGTTCCCCTCTTCAGAAATTACTTCCCACCAATTTGCGTATTGATTACAACCTGTATCCGGGCTTTTAATCCCTACACTAAATGTATACTCATTTTCATCACCAGTAACAGAAACACTAATTACTTCTGCTATAGCACTCTCATTTGTATCAGGAATAGTAATTCCTCCCACATTATTATCCTCTTTGCACGAAAAAATATATAAAATCAAAGGGAACCAAAAAATAAGGATGTTTTTCATAGGCACCATGTTTTACAACAGTATCAAAGCATTTAACATTACTTAAATAGTAATTCTTGATTTAAAGTAATAGTTTTTCCATCGTCAAGAGTTACTTTTAACTTATTTTTTTGTTTTGCTATTTCTCTTTGAAACTTATGAATAGTACAAAAATCACTAAATTGAAGCTCATTAATTTTTAATACTTCTCTACCCCGTCTCACCCCTTCTTCCCAGGCTTTACTACCCACTATAACTTTGGCTGTGACCATTTTTTTGTTATCAAAAATGAAGAAACATCCATAGCTTTCTCGAGATTCATCAATACTATTTACCGAACAATACAACTTGTTATTTTTAGTACTCATAAAAACTGAATTATCTTGCCAGCTAGAGTTGCCAATTTTATTACTTTTTTCTGAAAAATCTACAATAGGACTTAGCTTCAACGACTTTGAACTGATTTCTGGAAGTTTTATAGTTATAGATTTTGTTGTATTCAAAATACCATTAAAATCGAAAAAAGTACTATATATTTCTTTTTTCGTATTGGCGTTTAGGTTTTTTATTACGTTTTTATACCCTATGTGAATATCAGAATTTGTAGCTCCTGTATCCACTAAAAATTTTACTTCCTTACCCAACAGATTAAAAAATGCTAATGGTCTCTTATCTTGATATTTAAAATCAATAGCATACATATTATGATCAATACCTTGCGGAAAAAAATCTGAGTCAAACATTACCAGGTATTGGTCTTTATAATTTATCAACCAATTAAAATGAGAAATAATATCCATACCTAAAACACCGTCAACCTCATAACAAGAAAATATCTCACTGTCTTTAGCTCCCAGAATTCTATGTT
Source organism: Aquimarina penaris (assembly GCF_040786285.1). Taxonomy (NCBI): domain Bacteria; kingdom Pseudomonadati; phylum Bacteroidota; class Flavobacteriia; order Flavobacteriales; family Flavobacteriaceae; genus Aquimarina; species Aquimarina penaris. The sequence continues at coordinate 503,123 of NZ_JBFMKQ010000003.1, read as the reverse complement.
TTGTAATTTTGGCTGACGCAAGTTGAACCGTATCACTTTTATAATAACGTAATCTAAATTTTGATTTACTAGAAGAGGTTATTACTAAAGTTTTTTTTGTAGTCTTTAATTCGTCTTTTACCCAAGAATAGCCAATAGAATGTGTTGCTCCGGTATCAAAAATAAAATTTTTTTCCTGACCATTAAATTGGATAGGGACAATAATTAATCCCAAGTCATTTCTAAAAGGAATGGTATCACAAAATCTCTTTTGAGCCGAAAGATATATGCTAAAAAGAGAGATTAATACAAATAACAGCTTAGATTTCATTTAATTATTTTTTAAGAGATATGTTCCCCTCCATTAACGGGGATTACGCAGCCATTAATCCAGGAGGCCTCTTCTTTACACAGTAAATATGCCGCATTAGCAACATCTTGTGGCGTTGTTATTCTATTAAAAGGATTTCGTTGTACACTATGCACTATAATTTGTTCATGACCAGGGATCATTCGTAATGATTGTGTATCAACAGCTCCGGGCTGCAAGCAATTTGCTCTAATTCCATGGGGTGCAAATTCTAAAGCAATACTACGCGTAATGGCTTCAAGCGCAACTTTTGCAGCAGAAACAGCTGCATAGTTTTTCCAGGCCTTTGTATTTCCTTCGCTGGTAAAGGATATAATACGGGTATCATCGGCAAATAGTTGTGCATCAAAAATCGCTTTTACCCAATCATAAAGACTAATTGCCATAGCCTCTAATGTTAAATGAAAATCATCATTTTTAAGAGTATGATCTGCATTAATCATAGGTTTTAGATTACCTTTTGCTATACTATGAATTAATGTTTTTATTCGCCCTTGACCGATCTCTTTTTTAATTTCAAGAATAACTTCTTTTCGATTTTCAGGTTTAAGCAGGTCAATGTTATAGGAAAGAAAATTAACACCAAGCGCTTTGATTTTTTTAAAATCATCCCCTATCTGATTTAATTCACTCTTGCGATTACGATGCACTATAATAATATTCATACCGTGCATGGCTAACTTCTTAGCAGTAGCCAATCCTAGACCTGTACTCCCACCAAGCACTATTCCCCATTCATTTTTATCTATAAATTCTTTTTCCATATAAGAGATCTCCGTTTACACGGAAACAAAAATTAGTATTCTATTTTGGCTACCATTCTAATAATATTCGCTGTGCCGAGAATCCAGGACCGAAACTAAGCATTAATCCCGTTTCGCCTTCTTGAGGGTTTCGTTCTAAAAAACGTTCTAACACATATAAGACCGTAGCACTACTCATATTACCATATTCTTTTAATATAGCCTTTGTATCGTCTATATTTTTCCCAAGGTGACCAAAAAATTCTTCAACCGTTTGTACAATTTTCTTCCCTCCCGGATGAAATATAAGATGATCTATATCTTCAATTTTTGTATTGTATTTCTTTAAAAACGGATGAATTACATCAGGAAAATGCTCAGCAATTTTTGCAGGTACTTCTGGATCCAACACCATCTGCAATCCGCCATTTGTCATTTTAAAACCCATCATTGGCGTAGCATCATAAAAATGATACATTTCATCTCCCACAATCTTAGGACCAACAGTATTTTCTTCTGAAGATAATAATGCACAAGCCGCCCCGTCTCCAAAAATCGCAGCACTTACCATATTAGTCATACTATGATCATCTAACTGAAAAGTAGCTGTAGGTGATTCTATAGCTATTACCGCAGCTCTCTTACCAGGGTTAGCTTGCAGAAAGTTTCTGGCATAAATAATTCCTGAAACCCCAGCAGCACATCCCATTTCTGTAACAGGCAACCGTACAATATCTTGCCTAAGATCTAGATCATTTATAATATAAGCATCAAGAGAAGGAATCATAATCCCAGTGCAACTCACCGTAATAATATAATCTAAAGATTTAGAATCCCAACCTGCCTTTTCTAAAGCATTTTGCAAAACAGATGTCCCCAATTTCTTAACCTCTCTTACATAAATATCATTTTTTTCTTCAAAAGATGTAGCTGTAAACACTTCTTCTATACTCATAATACCGTAGCGTCTATCCACAGCAGCATTTTCAAAGACCTTAAGTACTTTACGCCTAAAACGGTCTTCTTTTCCTGATAACCATTGAGAAACAAAAGGTAATATTTCTTTGGTTTCTCTCATATATTGCGGTAACTCTTTTGTTACTGCGGTTATTCTTACCTCCAAATTTCCTTACTTTATGTATTAATATTTTGTTTTAATAATCCAACGATATCGAAATGCCCATTTCCAATCAATTTGGTATTGTTGTAATTTTAAATCCTTGGCATACGACAGTAATTCTTGTTTCTTAAACCCTCTTTTGATAGAAACCAAACCGTCATTTTTTGCAATATATCCTTTAATAAAAAAGAAACTAAAGAGTCTAAACAGGTAATATGCAATTTTACTTCTTTGTAAATCATTAATTATGATCCCTAAAGAGGCTAATTCTAAAGTCTTTTTTATAACTTCTTTGATTTCATTACAGTTAAGATGATGCAGTGTTAGTGTGCAAATGATGATATCACAGGCTAGTTCTGAACGATCAATATGTAAAATATCCTTCTTATAATATTCTATTTCCGGATACGGAATACTTAAGTCTTTGGCAATTTCAAGGCTTTTATCATTTAGATCTACACCAACTAGCTTAATTTTTATATTTTTTTTTCTACATATATCAGCAATAACCCTAAGCATTTCACCATCTCCACATCCCAAGTCTAATAGTACTAATTCTTTATCGAGATTAGCGTCATTAATTAACTTGGCTACCGCTTTTACAGTTATACTATTACCTCCCAACAACTTATTTACCCGAGAGATATCCGACAAAGCAATTTTTAAGGCCTTTTCTTCTACAAAAGGATCGTCCATTAGTTCTGACTCATCACTTCTATGTTCTAAATTAACTAACATACTAAGGGTTCTCCATGTGTTTGTTTGATTACTTTAGGTACCATCGAAGGCAATATAGTAGCCAACTTATACGACAACTGTTGCAAATGACTATTTAATAGTACTTTTTGAAGCAACCTTCCAGAATATAATCTTTTAGAAAAAGTAGCATTCCATCGTTTCGTATACATCCTTTCTAGCTCTGTTCTTGGTCGTTTAACTGTGCAATTGTAATTCTCTATTAATAGTTCACATAATATTTGAGAACTTTGTATAGCCATAGCCATACCATTACCGCATAGTGGATGAATGAGCCCTGCAGAATCTCCTACCATAAAAATATGATTTTCTACAGGTTTCTTTTTATCAAAATTAATCTGACTTATCGTTATTGGTTTATCAAAAAGGAGCTCTGCATCTTCAAAAAAGCTTTTTAAATGTGGATTTTTATACATTACTTTTTGCTGAAAAGTATCAATATCTTTATATTTCTTAAAGCTATCATAATTCACCAGATAACAAGCATTCATTCTATCGTTTTCTACTTTAGACAGCCCACAATATCCCCCGTTAAAATTGTGAAGTGCAACCATATTTGTATCAAAATTTGCCTTATAATGCGCTTTAATAGCTAGCCAAGAGGATTTTTTGAAGATAAAATGCCGTTTTAGGGCCTTATCCAATATAGAACGCTTACCATATGAACCGATAACGTAGTCACTAGTAAAGGTTTGATTTTTACCCGTCTTGATTTGAAAACTTTCATTTTTGAAGCCAACTTCCAGTACTTGATCCTGTACTATTTCTACACCCAATTCTTTTGCTATTTTTGCCAAATGATGATCTAGCGCATATCTGCTAATTCCGAATCCACCTAAGGGCAGTACACTTTGAATAGCATTTCCTTTTTGGGTAGTTATGCTAAATTTTGAAATCTTAACTGGTTGAATTGCACTTAAATTAATGTTCAAGAAATCAAAATATGGTAGTACTTCATTAGAGATATATTCTCCACAAACTTTATGTTTTGGATAGTTGTTTTTTTCGATAAGCACAGCCTTAATTCCTTTTTTAGCTAAATGAATTGCACTGGTTAAACCAGCTAATCCCCCTCCTATGATTAGTATGTGCGAATGTTTGTTCATTTAATGAAGATACATAAATTTTGAGCATAAAAAAATCCCAACTATGTAGTCGGGATTTTTAATTTTTCTTTCAAGAAATATTATTGTTTTACTTGCTCTTGAGCCTCTTTTTTCATTTTCTCATTAGCAACAATACCAAGCTCTACTCTTCTATTTTTTGCTCTTCCTTCTGGTGTACCATTATCATATTTCGGCAGTGTTTCTCCATGAGCATATGTTGTTAAACGACTTCTGCTTATACCTTGAGACACCAAATATTCGGTTACAGCATTTGCTCTTTTTTGTGACAATGACATATTATAGCTATCATCACCTGTGCTATCTGTATGCCCTTCTACAATGATATTAGTGTCTGGGTACTCTTTGAATATACCAGCAAGTTTATTAAGGTTAGTTTTTGACTTTGCATTGATATTAGATTTATTGGTTTCAAAATAAACCCCACTATTTTCATCAAATACAACATCAATACCTTCACCAACTCTAGTAACTTCGGCACCTGGTATCTCTGATTCGATTTTCTGAGCTTGTTTATCCATTTGTTTCCCAATAACTCCACCAGCTACCCCACCAACAACACCACCAATAACGGCTCCAAGTGCAGAGTTTCTTTTTCCAACATTATTCCCGATGACTCCACCAAGTACAGCCCCGGCTGCAGTACCAATTACCGCTCCTTTTTGAGTGTTATTTGCATTTTGTATGGCTTCACAACTCGATAATATTGCCACAGCCATTAATGCAATCCCTATTTTTTTAAGATTTGTATTCATCATGTATAGATTTGAATTATTGTATTTTGTTAAAGTTCATTGAGATCACAAAAGGTGAGCCTTCTAAACTTACTGTCATAGCCCATGTCATCGTTGAATCATCAAGATGCTTTAAGGCCATTCTATATCCAGCATTATTATTCGTGCTTTTTTTCTTTTCATTAATAGGTTTGAACATGAAGTAATATTCCCCACCTTCTTCTGGTTTTGGAATAGTAAATCTAAAATTACGCTCTCCTGTAGAAACACAGCTACTTTGGTTTACTGCATATTTACCTGTATTATTATTAGGAATAAATTTCCAAACACTTCCTGTAAAACACTCAGCAGAAGCATCATTATATAAATTTACATCAAATATACCAGATCGATCGTATGAGATATTATCTAGAGACCACTCCCCTTTTAAGGTTTTTTTTGCTGCAATAACCGTTTTTTGGGGGGCGCTGCAAGAAGCTAACAACACTACTGCTAGCATTAACATAAGTTTTTTCATTGTAGTTAGATTTTATTTTTATAAAAATAGCTAATAACGATAACGTTTCCAATATTATTATATTTCAATTTAATATTTATAAAAGAGATATAATTAGTCAGATAAAATGGATGAAATACATAAAATCTAGATATAAAACTTTATGGTCCTCTACTATAACCAAATAGGACTGCCCATTAAAATCAAAATCCCCAGAAATTATAAATTTCATAAAGATTATTTATTTCTAGGTACTCTAAATAATAATATAAGACCTATAGCAAAAAACAGGATTAGAAATAGAATAGAATATCGTACACTTCCTGTTAATTGAGCGATAATCCCATAGGAAAACATACCAATTACGATTCCAATTTTTTCTGAAACATCATAAAAACTGAAGTAAGAAGCAGTGTCCACTGCATCCTTTGGTAAAAATTTTGAATAGGTTGATCTAGAAAGTGCCTGTATACCTCCCATCACGAGGCCTACAATAGCCGCAGCAATGTAAAACTGAAATGGAGTCGTAATCGTATAGGCATAAATACAAATCCCAATCCAGATAAAGTTAATTGTAATTAAGGTTCTTATATTGCCGAATTTGGAAGAAGCTCTCGACGTTAAAATCGCACCAAGAACAGCCACAAGTTGAATTAATAATATACTTATGATTAGACCCGTAGTGGCGTTTTGTTCTCCCCAGTCTAATTCTTCAATACCAAAATAAGTAGCAATAAGCATAATAGTTTGCACCGCCATGCTATATACGAAAAATGAAGAAAGATATCTACGAAGCTTTATGTCTTTTTGAAGTGCATACCATATCATTTTTAATTCTTTAAAACCATTAAAAATTACTGCTTTGGTTAACACATCTTTCTTGTTTCCTTTAGGTAAATAATAATAAGTATATTGACTAAATAAGATCCACCAGACCCCTACCATTACAAAAGACAATCTGGTTGGGGTTCCTTCATCTTCGAAACCAAACCATTCGAACTTGAGAATCATAATAAGGTTTATGATCAACAAAATCACGCTACCGATGTATCCTAACGAATATCCTTTGGCACTAATCGCATCTTGTTGCTCGGGAAATGCAATATCCGGCAAATATGAATTATAAAACACCAAACTAGCCCAAAAACCGATTAATGCCAGAAAGTAGCATAATAACCCAAACCAAAGATGTTCTAGATTAAACCAATATAAACCGATACACGATACAGCTCCTAAATAACAAAAGAATTTCAGAAAGTTTTTCTTATTCCCCACATAATCGGCAATACCTGATAAAAACGGACTAATAAAAGAAACTACTAAAAATGCTAAGGCAGTAACATAACTTATTAGAGAATCATTATTAAAGTCATAGCCCAAAAAACGTACAGTATCGTCAATGATCGTACCTTTATCATCTTTGATTATTGTTAATGCTCCCCAGAATATCGGGAAAATAGCCGATGAAATGGTAAGGTTATATACCGAATTTGCCCAGTCATAGAATGCCCATGCATTTAACAACTTCTTATGTCCTTTGGGTAATATTTTACTCATCAAGTAGAATTTAAAAAGCCATCCCGAATTGGTTCAGAACGGCTTCTAAAATAGGTATAATCTTTTTAATGAATATAAACTTTACAATTATTTAAAAGTTGTTACCCCAAATTTTTTGGCTTCAGCTCTTGCTGAAGGCGCCCATGCAGTAAGGTTTGCAATACGCGTATCACTTGATGGGTGCGTACTCATAAATTCTGGTGGAGCCTGCCCCCCGCTATTGGCTTTCATACGTCTCCATAGGTTCGCTGCTTCATCGGGATTATATCCTGCAATAGCCATAAGCTGTAATCCGATACGATCTGCTTCAGTTTCGTGGCTTCTACTAAAAGGTAGCATCACTCCAAACTGGCTTCCTAGCCCAAAAGCTGTACCAACAATTTGCTGTGTTTCTTTACTTTTCCCACTTACTGCAGCCGCTGTTGCCACACCCGCAACCTGTTGTACTTGCGCTGCACTCATTCTTTGTTGACCATGATTTGCCAATGCATGGGCAACTTCATGGCCCATAATTGCAGCTACACCTGTTTCACCTTTTGCAATAGGTAAAATACCTGTGTAAAATACAATTTTACCACCAGGCATACACCATGCATTTACGGTTTTATCTTCTACCAGGTTATATTCCCACTTATAATCTTTAAGATATCCTGAGTAACCATTAGCATTTAACCAACGCTCTGAAGCTCTGGCAATTTTTTGGCCAACCCTAGTGATCATTTCTGCATCTGATGTACCTTTTACTACCTTATTTTCCCCTAAAAACTGGTTGTATTGTTGAAATGCCATTGGCAATATCTGAGAATTTGGCACTAATGCCAAAGTTTGCTTACCTGTAAAAGGATTAGTCGCACAAGATATAAACAGCAAAGCTGTTCCAAAGACAAAGAGTTTTCTGATTTTCATAATAGATATACTATATAATTTTGGTTAGTTAAAAATACTAAAAAAACACATCATTTGAAATAAACTACCGATGTTCTCTTTCTTAATTTTTCGGTGAAAACACAAATTATTCGATAACAGACCCTTATCTCATAAAAAATTTAATATTTATGTAGATAATCACATCTATAAAAAAAGGGGGATTTACCCTTTTCTTTAGGGGTTATTTCTTTTCAAAAGCAGAATAAAAATCCCTAATTTTATATTCGTTTTAAACCTTCCAAATAACTGTAAATCAGTATAATTAGCATTTGGATTTAAAACAATTAAAAGTTATATTTATATACCCCACATTTCTTTTTTTAGAAAGTATAATATACCGTACTCGCAGTTTATGGTTTTTAATTGCAATCGTTCTTGTTCATTAATATATAGAATACACGATTATGAACCTATATGCATTACTTATCGGAATAAATGAATACGAATTAAGCCCTTTAAAACAGTGTGTTAATGACGTAAATAAGTTTCAGGAGTATTTAAATACTCTGGGTAATGTTTATAGCTCAATTTCAATCAAAAACCTCACAAATAAAGAAGCTACCAAAGAAAACATTGCGAACTCAATTAGCACATTTTTGAATAAAGCAAATGATGATGATGTAGCATTCGTGTATTATAGTGGGCATGGAACTCTAGAAGAAAGCTCAGGCAGGTTTAGTGATGCACACACAGGTTCAATAGAATGTTTAGTATGTTATAATGATAGCTCGAATACTAATAACTTTTTGCTGGCAGATAAAGAACTACGGTATTTATTTTCAAAATTCGAAAACAATCCTCATCTAGTTACTATATTCGATTGTTGCCACTCTGGAGATATTGTAAGATCGATTAGTAAGCCAACTGATCACGATTCTCGACAGAGGAAAATGAATATTTTATTTCCTTCAAGAAAATATGAGAATTTTCTTTTTTCTCATGAAATTGATGAAGAAAGGATTAAATCACAACCGTTAGCTTCATTACTACCTTTCAAAAATTCGGTAAATATTTCGGCATGCCTTTCATCAGAATCTTCCTGGGAAGATCATAAAGGAGGTGTTTTTACACGGTTTTTATTACAGCTTTTAAAGGCAAAAGACAGTAAATTACGTTACCTCGATATAGCAAAATGGGCAAAAATAAGTCTAAAGGATATCACGAATAAAAAACAAACCCCAACGATAAGCGTACAGGGTAATGGAAAAATAGATCACTATAGCTCATGGCTAGGACTTTACCCTCGGCAAAGCCAATTAGATCAAGGGCAGATATTTTATAATACCAAAAATGGATGGTACTATAATAAAGGGCAACTTTTTGGGATAAAAGATGGGACTAAAATTACTATTCAGGTAGACGACAATAAAACGCTGACTACAGATATAATTGAAGTAAGTCTTGAAGATTCTTTAATTAAAGACCCTTTTGAATTAGGAATCCCATTAGAAATAACAAAGTCTTACCCGGTAATTACTGAGACCGTTTATAGCACTTTAGATATTTATATACTAAATCTTGATAAAGATGTATACGCCGAAAAACAAATAACGGCAATTATCAATAACACCAAAAATATAATTATTTCTGGAGAGGATAGCGCTAGATTCTTTGTAACGATATTCAATCAAACAGTCTATATAAACCTACCTGGTGATATATACAAGCCTTTAGCTGTTCAGATAGATCTTTTAAACACTCCTGAAGACACTATAATTAAGATGTTAACCAATCAACTGGAATCCCTGGTAAAATGGAACTTCTATAATACACTAACCAATCCTGATGCAGGTTTTTCTGTTATCCCCATTAAAGTTGAAATACGAATGGATGATACGCAGCAATGGATAGATGTAACCAATTTGAGTTTTGATCTTGACACCATAGAAAATCAATACACAAGAAGTGGCGAATATTACCGAAAATATCAGGTTAAAGTATCCAACGTTTCAAAAGAGGAGATTTTTGTTACTGCTTTATTATTAAGTTCTGATATAGGGATCTCAACAGACCTTTTAGACCATATGTCTAAAAAGCTTAAGCCAGGAGAGTCTGTATTGTTTTACGAACATCACAGTTCTCCCTATGCTGGTTGGTCATTAGACACCTACAAAGAAATCTATAATTGGAAACATGATTGGCTATACTATAAATTTATTATCAATACCAGGGAAGATATTACGACAGCTATCCCTAGCATGAGTCAAAATCCTTTATCACCTCCAATTACCCATTCTGGTAATCTAATGGGGCATGGAGCTATTGCTGATTTTTTACCCGAAAAAACAAAATGGGATGTATATACTACTACACTTAGACTTCACAACCCAGCATATAATATAATTAACAAAAAGCTGCTTCAAAACTGGGATTGGTATACAAATCATGAAATCGTAGCTCCGTTTATTAACGCTCTATACACCACTAAAAAGCAAAATGGGCTTGTTTTCAAGACAATAAACAAAACTAACGCCTTAGGAGATCCAGAAATCAATGATAGAAACATATCAGGATTCAAATTAAAACTGGGTAACTATCTTGATGATAAATATCGCTATCGCAAGTTTAAGAAATCTAAAAAGCTGCTACCAAACTCACCTATTATAGTAGCCGAGGGAGATTCATGGTTTTTGTTTCCGTTTTTGGTAAAAGATACTATTGATTATGTAATGGAAAAATATCCTGTGCGCAGTATTGCTTCGGCAGGAGATGAAATACAAAACTATAGAGAAAGTGGTCAATTACTTGAAGAAATAGAAAAAGAACGTCCTAGATATGTACTCATAAGTGGTGGCGGAAATGATATCATAGGCCCAGAGATCATAGATATTCTTATCGAAGGATTACCATCGGGCTTAGAACCTTCAAAGTATTTGAACGAGAATCACAAGAAAAAAATGAAGGACCTATGGGGCAATTATAATTACTTTTTTAATAGAATTTACGAATTCAAATTCGTAGAACAAGTATTTATACATGGTTATGATTATGTTCTTGCTGATCTTGATAGCAAAATCATTAAAAATGGTTGGGTAAATAAATATTTAATTGAAAAAGGAATCACTGCAATAGAAGATAGAACTAATGTAATTCGGTACCTCATCGACACATTTAATGAGTTATTAAAAGATATTACTCAAAAACACAAAAATGCAACGTACTTAGATATGAGATCTTTAGTCCATAAGGATGAATGGTATGATGAAATTCATCCAAACGATGAAGGATTTGAAAAAGTTGCCGGAAAATTTTTAAACGCTATTAACCAATTAGAATATATACAACATGAGAATATGTAAAAACAACATAACCGATCAGATAAGAGATCTGTTTGACGCGAATCCACTTAGAATACCTGAAGCTAGAATACAGCCTATGTGTATGTTAGAAATTCAAAATCATAAACAAAAGTACTTAGGAGAATTTAAGTTCTTAGTTAAAGATGGGTTTGAGCACACTATAGCTATTAATACGGCACCTGTAGCACAAGTGTCTGATGTTAAAACAAAAAAAATTGATTTTAAGATTGGATTTGATATCCTAGGCAATTTTATAAAGGCATTTGGTTTAGATCCTGCTGTTATAGGAGCTTCGGTAAAAGGTTCTAGTAAAATGGCTTTTTCTTTCGGAAATGTAGTAAGAAAATATATAGACACCTTAGAACTAGGACATATCTTGGTAAGCCATGATATTAAAGGGGATCAGGATAATATTTTTATTAAAAATATTACAGATACTAAAGATGTACAACTTGCATTGATTACTGATATTCTTACAAGTACCGACTTTTCGCTTTCAACATACAAAGATAATACCACCCAGGCGGAGATAAACATTCCATTAATCCAGGATTATTTGGGAAATATTGATACTGGTTTAACTATTGAAAAAGTATCAGAGAACGAGGTAAAGTTTAAAGGCGAAACTCCCCTAACCTATGCTTTTACTTGTGTAGAAATTAATATCGATCCCTTAACCGGCAAATTTTCTAGAGGACAGTGGCTAGACAATATCAGATCTGTTAAGGGTGCTGCAGCAGTAGCCACAGCCGAGCAGATCGAAATACCAAAATTATTGCTTGATGATAATCAAGCTAATCCACTATTGATTGACTTTTAAAACCTAAATACAATAATGATGAAGGAATATTTTGTTGGAATATTTGAAAATGATACAGGAGCTCCGCTTACCTATTTAGATGATGAGCGTAAAGAGATAGATGTTCTTTTATTAAAACATAAAGAAACATTTAGCAAAGAAATAATCCCCAATGAAGGGATAGATGGATTTATTAGTAAACTACAGTTGCTTACTAATGATATGACAATTTTTCACTTTAGTGGCCATCATAATAACGATGACAAAGCTATTAAATTAAGTGATGAGATATTTAATGACAAGGGGTTGATTGAAATTTTGAATAATGCACCAAAGTTAAAAATGGTTTTTATAAATGGCTGTTCTAGTCAAAAGATTGTAGATGCCTTACATAATGTACCTATAGTAATTGGCACCAGAACCCCTGTTTATGATCATTTTGCAAAAACATTATCCACGCGATTTTATGAATTATTGCTTAATCAGAAAGACAATATCAATGCTAGTGAAAAAATCGAAGATATATTTAATCAGGCAAAAGGCTTTTTACAAGGTCATTATGAAGATTCAAATAGTACCGAAAGAGGCCCGATGGCCGCAGATGATATTGACAAAAAAGTAAACAACTACAGTTTTAAAATTAATACTGAAGCAGATGATTTCGAATTACGAACCATATATTATCCTGATCCGGATAATTTCCCTGTAAAGAAACATTTTAAAACACTTATTGATGAGATTAGACAAGAAGAAAACCTTAAGGAAGAATTATATAAATACTATCCTTACTTTTTATGTATTCACTTAGAAATACTGTCTGATTTTAATGATATAAACAATAGCATTTATCAGGAATTGAGTAAAGAACGGTATTGGGTTATCCGAAGTATGTTTAAAGAATTTTTAAATTTTCTGAAGTTCTCTGCCTATTCAATTATATGGTCAATTTCAAGAGATAAACCCGAGTTTAAAGCAAAATTAAGTGAACAGCTAAAAGAAATCCTTAGAGAAAACCTAGAAATCGGTTGGGAATCCCATGTACAGGACAAAATTTCAGAAGATCTGGCTTTTATTTATAACAATATCCCCGATGAATATTTAAGTAAGAATCCACTTTGGGGTGAATTAAAATCTTGCGTTATACAAAACCGACAGCTATTTAAAGATGTCTCTGATTTCTTTTCGGCACACCTTGAGCATAATAAAAACAGTAAACATGATTATATAAGAACAGAGCTTTACTTAGAAAAATTCTTGAAAAATTTTAAATTTTTGAGATCCTTAGGAATTGAGTCTATCTATGATGTTTTCTATAATCAATTTAGATACGACAACCAGCGCTCTTATGTCATTAATAAATCTTATTACCCTGTAAATAAAAGACCTACATCATTAGACGATAAAAAAAGTGAAATTTTCAAAGTGAATGATGATGAAGCTTCATTAGATATAGATATACATTCTGTATATATATGTACTACGAAGAATAGTAATGAAAAACCAAAAAGGCAATTAAATCTTTCTCCTTTTTATCTTGATGTTAACTCTACATCTGTTGCAAAGGACAAAATCAAACTATACTATTTAGACCGATATTCTGAAGCAACAGAAAAATTAATATATAAAGAGGTAATCAATGCCAAAGCCGATAGAGATAACAATTCTAAAAAGAGAAAGTTAGGTGAAGAAATAGAGGTTCCATTAGATGAAGATATGATTTTAGCCTTATACAAAGACGGTAAAAAGGATATCATAGAAATTGAAGAAAAGAAAAAAATAAGGGATCATTTCGAATATATAAAGAATTTAATATCCTATTCGTAGTCATGCCACATTCAAAAATAATATCCCCGTTTAAGTTTCTTGACTCGTATCAAAAAAAGGATTATCAAACCTATTTTGGTAGGGATCAGGAAAGCTCGAGCCTTTTTGATCTGTATAAGGATTCTTCGATCATGATTTTACATGGCCCGTCGGGATCAGGTAAAACAAGTCTTATCTATTGTGGGTTACTAAATAAAATAAGAGAGGATAAAAAGGTAATTAGTATCCGTAGAGATGATAATATTATAGAAGCCATTAAGAAAACCCTTTTTATATACTCTGGAGGCGAAAATTGGACAAGTGATACCCCTTCAAAATTATTAGATGATTTTTTTTCTTCTCATGCTGACCTAAATAGAATTCTAGGTTTTATTGAGCATATCGAAGGATTGATGCTTAATGTAGAAGAAGAAATAATAGAACGTAAAAGAAACAAAAAGAAAGTAACACTTGCTCCATCAGAACAATTAGAGGTAGATACCTCTATTAATGCTGCCGAGGATGACCAATATGCAATTATCAAATATAAAGAACGATTACGAAAATTTATTATAGAAAGAAAAGAGCTCCTGGAGAAGTTAAGAGAAAAAAACAAACAAGTAACAACTATCTCTAATCAATTAAACCATTACTTAACCAATGTTAGGGTTAAAAACTCAACTACATTATTTGCTCCATTGGTAATTTTTGATCAGTTCGAAGAGCTTTTTGTTCATGGTACTAAAGAAGAAATCAATAGGTTTGGATTTTTCTTAAAGTTAATATTCGATTACAAAATTCCGTTTAATATTATTATCTCTTTAAGAGAAGAATATTTTGGTTACCTGGACCAATTACAATCCTACATTCCACATATTTTTTATAAGAAAATACGTCTTGCACATCCAGATAAAGAAAGTATAAAAAATATTATTGAAAAGTCTTTTCAGAAATTTAATATTAACCAGTATAAAGGTGCTACCAATGAAGAATTACCCGATATAGAGAAACAAAATAGAATCGAGTTAATTCTGGATCAAATTAAAATCAAAGATAATGGGTCAACAAGTTATCACCTGCCATTCTTACAAGTATACCTGGATCGGTTATATAAAATTGATTACTATAGAACTTACGGAAGTGATTCTTCAAGAAATGAAAATGATACTCTACTACCATTAGAGTTTAAAGAAGATGAAATCAAAGAGTTTGGTTCTATCGAGAACGTATTAGAAAATTATATACGAGAAATTAATAATAAAATCATTCGTAACACAGATAATAAGCTAAATAACAAAGTACAGCATAAAGACAGTGTTATAAAATTTTTACGCCACTTTAGAACCAAAGATGATCTTAAAAAAAGAGTACCCATACAAACTGTAGGCGAAAACTATTATATTATAAATAATCAAAAAACTCTTAATAAAATCCAATCAGATATATGGCATGATAATAATCTAGAGTATAATGATACTGTTTCTGAAATCATTAATGAATTAAAAGAAAAAGGTATTCTTAATGTAAGTACTGATTATGCAGAACTAAGCCATGATATTATTGCCAAAGTTATTAGTAATATTCGTACTGAAGATGATTTTAGATCATTAATTAAGAAAGATTTTATCTCCTCTTTTGATATTTATGAAGACACCAAAAATGAAGGCGATTTGTTGTCAATTCAACAAATAGAGCGAATGAATCAATGCATGAGCTATATCATGAATGATGATAATACCGAGCGTTTAGAACGAAAAAAGCAATTTTTAAAGAAGAGTATTGAAGAAAGTCAGAAAGAGGAATTAGAGAAAAAAAAGCTAGAAAAAAGATTGAAAAAATTTGTGTATTATCCTACCATTATAACATGCTTATTATTTATTTTGATAGCACTCATTTATTCTAGCTACAATTTATCCAAAGAATTAAAAATAAACGAATTATCTGTAAATATTCATAAGATAATGGGCTACGCTTTAAGTGATTACAATATAGATAAAACAAAATCTTTAAATTATATTTTAAATTCTGAAGACCTTCTTGAAAAAGAAAGTAAAAAATTGTTGTATTTCATGCCTATCCTCTCCGATCAGGATTCAATATTCGATTTTGTAAAAGATTTTAAAAACGAATTTTATAAAGAATACCACAGAACTCCTCTCTATCATAATAGTTTAGATTTTAAAGGCCGTTTAAAAAAAATAAAGGCTACTAAAACCCGTTTAGCACCTTCAAATAACTCGTTATTATACGTATTTGTATTGAGTGAGACCGATAGTCTCATTGTAAAGTCTGTTTTATACAAAAAGAAAAATGCTCCCAGTAATTCGGTTCTTTTTGAAGCCAAAAATGTTTTAGCCTACGAGCCTTTTAAAAGCAAAAATCGGCTCATGACGTTAATAGCCCAAAAAGATGACAATACTGTACAACTAAAACTAATAGACCATGCTAATGAAAATAAAACAACTGCCGTAACTGGAGCCCCACTTATTAATGGAAGCAATAAAAAAAATGACTCCCTATCGGTTTACATAGAACATCAATCCCAATATTCTTTTCTTATTGCGATTGATAAAGTTGTCAATAAAGTAACGATAGATTCGATCTCTAAAAATACCTATACAATTGATCCAATTATAACTTTAAGTGATCCAATTCGAAAAATAAAGACATTTAAAGACAAAAAATATTATTTAGTCCTTCATGGTAAAAATAAATTCTATACTAATAATACTACAATCGATTCTACCTTTTTAAATAGCGCACTTGCCGAAGAAGATAGCTTTCACACATTTCAGATTAAAAATGATACCACTTTGTTTTTAGGGTTACAAGGAAGAATTAAAGTCTTTGATTTATTCAATAAAAATATCAAGGATCATTTTGTACACGATAAACAAATCAATACGATTGATTTAAATGACGAAGGAGAAATGCTGATTAGCAGCCAGGATAATGGCGCCAACTTATTAAGTAAGAATAATATGCTACTTAAACAATTTATTGGGCATGCCAAACCGCTCAAAAATGTTTCTTTTATAGATAAAAACTTTATTGTGACCAGCAGTGAAGATCAAACTGTTAAAATATGGAATATAGCACCAATTGAGATTGCCTCTGGTTCTGTTACAGGTGAAATCATAGATGTTCAATACCAGAATGATGACAAAATTAAGGTCATTTATAACCCAAAAAATGACACTATCAAAAGACTTGATGGTAGAGTTGATAAAACAGTTTTCTTGTCAATTAATGATAATAGTATCCAAGAGCATAAAGGCGAGGTAAAAAATAGTGATGCTTCTTTGGATAATGTGTATAAGCTATCAAGAATTTCTAATGATTTGCTATTAATAAATAACAAATCGAAATCAAATTATGAGGTAATAAAGGTTTCTCCACGAATTACCAGAGAGATTATCGCTATTGATCTACAAGACAGCCTTCTACTAACCGCTAGTAATGATAATACGATCCAGATATATCAGAAAGAAAAAGGTCAAAGTAAATATATTCAGATACCAAGTATGATACATCATGATTATACAATCAATGCGGCTACTTTTTCTAAAGATGGGCACTTTATACTATCAGGTGACGAACGAGGAAATATTAAGAAATGGGAATTCGAAAAATTCGAAGAGTTAATAAACTCGAGAACATTTAAAGACACTACTTTAATGGAAACCTCTAAATAACTTAAGCCAAAATATGTAATTCGGTAAAATCTTTTGGCACTACTAACGAATTATTTTTTTGATCAAAATTTACATCTTCAAACGAAACGACTACGTTATCTATTTCTATTTCTTTTATTTTAAAAGGCAGTCCTATTAACTCTATTCTCATGGTTTCATATGCTGTGATATAGCTTCCATTTTTATGCTGTTGAATGATTAGTTCATGTTCTTTCCCCGTAAAAGAAAAACTTCGTAAACTAAATCTGCCTTTAGCATAGTCATAGCCATCTTGCGCATCTTCATATACTTTAGACACTTCCTTGTTGCCAAGTTTATAGTAGGCTTCTACATGTAATTCTTCAATTTTTTTCTCGCCCACATATTGCTGTATAGGGTATTTAGGAATAATAGCTCCTTCTTTTATGAACAAGGGAATAATATCCAAATCTGCATCAACCCATTGCTCCATTCCTCCTTTTACATATTCGCGCGTCCAGTAATTATACCAGTTTCCTCTAGGGATATACATTCTTCTTCCTTTAGCATTTGGCTCTTGTACCGGGCAAACGAGAATTTGGTTTCCAAACACGAACTCATCGGTTCTATAATGTGTTTGCGGATCGGTTTGGTCAAATAATACAAGTGGTTTTAGCATAGGGATCCCTTGTTCGGCGTACTCCCAAAACATGGTATATAAATAGGGTAATAATTGATATCGTAATTCGACAAATTTTCGTGTTACATCAACAACTTCTTCTCCAAAGGTCCATGGTTCCTGGTTACCGTGATCCCCAGAAGAGTGCGTACGACAAAAAGGGTGAAATACTCCTAATTGTATCCATCGGGCATATAATTCTCCTGTTGGGTGCTCTGCAAAACCTCCAATATCACTACCGGTAAACGACATACCGCTCATGCTCATTCGTTGTGCCTGAATGTTGGCGATCCACAAATGCTCCCACGTGGCTACATTATCACCTGTCCAAGAAGAAGTATATCGCTGTGCTCCAGAATATGCTGATCTTGTAATAATAAAGGGACGCTTTGGATATGCAAATTGTTTTACCCCTTCGTATGTGGCTCTGGCCATTTGCGTACCATAGATATTATGGGCTTTTCTATGGCTACAAGGGTTGCCGTCATAATTATGGCGTACATCATCAGGAAATGTTTTACCAGGTACTTCCATAACAGCCGGTTCATTCATATCATTCCATACACCCTTTACTCCAATTTCATCAATAATTTCTTTGAATAATCCTGACCACCACTCTCGTACTTCGGGATTCGTAAAATCTGGGAAAAAGCATTCTCCCGGCCATACCTTACCTCGCATATAGGGTCCATCGGCTCGTTTACAGAAGTAATCTTTATCCATAGCCTCTTTATATACCCAATATTGATCATCAATCTTAATTCCTGGATCTATAATCACTACAGTTTTAAAACCATCTTCGGCCAATTCGGCTACCATTCGCTTAGGATCTGGAAAGTATTCTTTATTCCACGTAAAACATCTAAAACCTTCCATATAATCAATATCCAGATAAATGGCATCACAAGGAATTCGAAGTTCTCTAAATTTACTAGTAACTTCCTTCACTTTATTCTCTGGATAATAACTCCATTTACATTGATGATATCCCAATGCCCATAGCGGAGGTAATTCGGGCTTTCCTGTTAAATCTGTATAACGCGTAACAACATCTTGCATATCTGGACCATAGAAGAAATAATAATTCATTTCTCCTCCTTGTGCCCAAAAACTGGTTACGTTACGTCTTTCATGACAAAAATCAAAAAACGTCCTAAATGTATTATCAAAAAAGATTCCATAGGCTCTCTCTTCATACATTCCTAAATAAAAAGGTACACTTTTATACAAAGGATCCTGATCCTTGCCAAATGCATATTGATCTGTTGCCCAATTTTCTATGCGTTTCCCTTTTAGATTAAGGTGCATTGGTTTATCACCAAGACCATAGTAGCATTCTCCTTGCGGAGCCGATTTACTCATTTTTACTATGTTACCACCATATTCATAACTCTGCTCCCAATGAAAACCCCAATCATCTTTACATATAACATTACCGTGTAAATCAAAAATAGACGTTTTAAGGTCTGTTTTATTTATGGTCACTTCAACTCGAGAAGTAAGTATTGTATAATGCGATGTATGCTCTTCAACCTCTAATTTACTATAACCTCTCGCTCCATCTTCACTAATAGCATAAGAAAAGTCATTCTCAAAATTATTATCGGTTGCATATCGAAAACGAAGTACGCTACCTCTTAAAACGGTAACTTGCAGGATGACACCATTTTCTGTGGTAAAATTTATCTTATCTACATGCTGCGAAAAGGAAATAATCCCTCCTGGAAACATATTTCCTTTCTGTTCTAATTCTGTATTGGTGATCATATATTCATCTTTTACTTTTAGACTTGGGCAATGTAAAAGAACAACAACTTAATCAATTTAAAAATCATTTTTATGACTATTTATTAAGAAAAATTAACGAAAACGTTTGAATTGATAGGGAATTAACAAATGTTTAATTATCAACACTTTAATTTCAATAATTCCTAAGAGTACCTCTTCGTATCGAAGGGTTATTTTTTAATCTTGAACACTACAACTCCTAATGGTGGAATAGTAATTTCTGCCGAATTAGGACGATGGTTCCAATCTATATTATCTATTTGAATTTCTATAGTATTATCAACTCCGCTACCTCCATATTGTATAGCATCACTATTAAATATTTCTAGTAGCTTTCCTTCTTTGGGTAAACCAATGCGATACCCTGTTCTGGGTATGGGAGTAAAATTGCAAACAATGATTAACACATCATCTTCTTTATACCCTTTTCTGATATAGGTTATCACAGAATTTTCTGAGTCATCATAGTTTATCCATTCAAATCCCGAAGCACTAAACTGTTGCTCATATAGTGCGGGATATGTTTTATACATTTTATTAAGATCGGTTATCACCGCTTTTATACCTTTGTGATAGTCATACTGCAGCAAATGCCAATCCAGACTTTGTTGAAAATTCCATTCTTCGCGCTGTCCAAATTCTGCCCCCATAAACAATAAATTTGTTCCTGGATGTGTAAACATATATGCATATAGTAATCTAAGGTTAGCAAATTGCTGCCATTCATCACCCGGCATTCTTCCTAGAATACTTTTCTTGCCGTATACAACTTCGTCATGCGATAGTGGTAGCATAAAGTTTTCGGTAAATGCATAGGTCATACTGAAGGTAAGATCATTCTGATGGTGTTTACGATAAATAGGTTCTTTGGCAAAGTACTGCAATGTATCGTGCATCCATCCCATCATCCATTTCATACCAAAACCAAGTCCCCCAAGATAGGTAGGTTTTGAAACCATAGGAAACGAGGTTGATTCTTCGGCAATGGTTTGCACATCAGGAAAGCTTGCATACACTTCTTCATTTAATTCTTTCATAAATGTTATAGCATCAAGATTTTCTCTGCCACCAAACATATTGGGTTCCCACTCTCCTTCTTCTCGAGAATAATCAAGAAAAAGCATAGATGCTACAGCATCTACTCGTAATCCATCTGCATGATATTGATCCAACCAAAATATAGCATTGCTAATAAGAAAGCTTTTTACTTCATTTCTTCCGTAATTAAAAATAAGGCTTTTCCAGTCTGGGTGGTATCCTTTTCTTTTATCTGGGTGTTCGTATAGGCATGTTCCGTCAAAAAAACCTAAACCATGTGCATCTTCAGGAAAATGTGAAGGTACCCAATCAAGGATTATCCCAATATGACTTTGGTGGAGTTTATCTACCAATACCTTGAATTCTTCTGGATAACCAAACCTGGAAGTAGGAGCAAAATACCCGGTAAGTTGATATCCCCAAGAAGGATCATATGGATACTCCATTATGGGCATAAGTTCTACATGAGTAAATTGCATTTCTTGTACATAATCAACTAATTCGTCTGCAAGTTCTGTATACGACAAAGAACGGTCTTCTTCTATTCTTTTTTTCCAAGAACCCAAATGTACTTCGTAAACAGAAAACGGGGCATCAATAGCATTGTGCTTTTTTCGTTTTTTCATCCATGAAGCATCATTCCATTCATAAGCATCTTCCCAAACAACCGATGCCGTTTTTGGCGGATGTTCAGATCGTCTGGCATAGGGATCTGCCTTTTCGGTTTTTATATCATTATGATTCGAGTGGATTTTATATTTATAAACACTTCCCTTTCCTGCACCCGGTATAAAACCTTCCCAGATACCCGATTCATCCCAACGAACATTTAATTGGTGCTCTCCTTCTACCCAATAGTTAAAGTCTGCAATAACACAAACTGATTTGGCCGATGGCGCCCAAACTGCAAAATAAGTACCCTCTACTCCATTAACCGTTGTAATATGAGAGCCAAATTTTTCATACAAACGATAATGCCTACCGCTTTTAAAAAGATTAATATCAAATTCTGTAAATCGACTATATACAATTACTTCACTCATATTCTAACTTTAACTATTTATAATTTTTGAAATCCCCTTTAGCGGAATAACAGCCCATCGCGGTCTGCTATTTAATTCATATCCCAGTTCATATACCGCTTTTTCTAATAAACAATAGTTTAGCACAAATTTTATCTCCTTTTTATATCCAATGCTAAGGTTATGCGCTTGAACATATTTAACATAACGTCTAAGGAAAACGGCTACCATATAGCTGTATAATACTTCTGCAAAACGAAATAGATCTTCTTTGCTATAGTGAAAATCCTCGGTACTATTAAAAATAGTAGAGTATACAGCATAATTGAAAGACCTGAAAATTCCGGCAACATCCTTTAGTGGTGGTTGCTTTACTTTCCTATCTCTAATGGTACTTTCTGGTTCTCCTTCAAAATCAATAATATAAAAATCACGATCATTTACAAGAACTTGTCCCAGGTGATAATCCCCATGAATTCTTATACGTTCTCCTTTCAACTTAGACTCGTCAAAATCCAAAAGTCGCTTACGAATCTCTTTCTTACGTTCCAAAAACTCATGCGCCAATTCTAATCGATATCCATCAAGCTTATGCAGGCTGTTTTCGACTAGATTAACTCTATTTTCGAACTGATAAATAAGTCTGTTTTTTAACCATACAGAATAGTCATTACTATAAATTTGAGGAGTAAATTGTGTGTTAATACGTTCTAACCCCAAAGCAACATGCATCTGCGCAGTGCGAAAAGCTAATTGATCAATATCCTCAAAAAAACGCATCGGACAATATTTCATTATCTCGTCAGGAATGATACTCGGATCGATCTTATCGAACATACCAATGGGTTCAAGCTGACTTACATCGGGATGTATTTCGCTGAGCTTTTTAAAGATGCTTTTAAGCTGTCTCAAAAAATATTCCCAAGCATCTCCTTCATTAGGAACCAATTGTTGCATTAGAGCCAGAGTAATCACATTTTTATCTGAAAATCGCAATGTTATACTACCACTATATTTAGGAGTATTCTTAAAAACACCTTTATCTGTGAGGTATTTATTAATTTCATAATCTGGATTTTGATCTGTAAAAATCCTTCTGAAGATTTTTAAAATATACTTATCATTAAAAATAATTGAAGTATTACTCTGCTCTGCTCCCAGAAATCGAGATGAAATATATTCTTTGTCTTTGCACCCTCGACCTCGTCTAAACTCTAGTCCTTTATACTTTGTTTTAGCTCCTTCTAATATTTTTTCAAATATCTGTTTCCTAAACGATTCGAGATGCGTAGCATCGACTAAAACGCCTTCTTTTTCATTGAGCCGTATTTTGGTAATGATATCCTCTTGAGAAAACTCTTGATCCGTTACCAATGCTATCGGAATAAAATAATTTTGAACAAAGGCCTCTCTAAAGTTTACTTCTAATACCAAACCATAAAACAGGTCGGTATCGTCTTTGATCTTAAAATAATCCAACAGTTCGATATATTTTAAAGCACTCGCCTTACCTCCATACCATCGTTTGGTGATAATATATGGTTCTAAAATATCTTCACATAACTCTTCTATAAACTGAGGGTTTTTGAACAATTCTGACCATTCGGATTTATAGATATACTCATCATTTAGATCCTTTTTGTGTTTGGTTTCTGTTGTCATACTACATCACTTTTTAATTTTAAAAATGTGCATAGGTAAAGCAGGATGTAGTTCTACATAATTCCATTCATTATTCCAATGGTAACTACTTTTGGTAATTAAATCATGTACTTCAATGTTGTGCCCGGCATGGACACCAAGTTCGTGTAGGGGGAGTTGTAGTTGTCCTTGTTGAGAATAATAAGGATCGAGACTAATAATGATAAGTAATTCATTAGTCCTATGATCATCATACTTATAAAACGCAAGTAATTGATCATTCTCAATATGACAAAATTTGATATTGTTAGTTTGTTGAAGAGCGGTATTCTCTTTCCTAATATGGTTAATGCTGGTAATTATGGTAGTAAGTTTGTTTTTAATATTCCAATCCCAAGTACGTAGCTGGTATTTTTCGCTATCCAAATATTCTTCTTTACCAGGAATAGCATCTGAAACCATTTGCTCAAATACAGGTCCATAAATACCTGTATTAGAACTCAATAAAGACGATAACGAATATCGAATAATGTGCATAGCCTCATTGGCTCCTTGTAAATGATAAGGGTTAATGTCTGGAGTGTTTGGCCAAAAATTAGGACGGAAATACTCCTTCTGGTCAGTAGTTGTTAACTCATTAATATACTCAATAAGCTCATGTTTGTTATTGCGCCAGGTAAAATACGTATAGGATTGAGTAAACCCTTGCTTAGCTAATTGCTGCATCACTTTTGGCTTGGTAAAAGCTTCAGACAAAAACAACACATCGGGATATTTGTTTTTTATCTCCCCTATCAACCAACCCCAAAAATGAAAAGGTTTGGTGTGTGGGTTATCAACCCGAAATACGCGTACACCACATTCTTCTACCCAAAACATGGCTGCGGCGAGTAACTCTTCCCACATTTCTTTCCATGCAGTAGTATCGAAATATATCGGCTGAATATCCTGATATTTTTTAGGAGGGTTTTCTGCATATTGCACGGTTCCGTCTGGTCTCCACTTAAAAAACTCTGGATGATCTGTCACCCAAGGATGATCGGGAGCTGCTTGTAGCGCATAATCCATAGCTACCTCTATCCCTAGTTTCTTAGCCTTATCGACCAGATTTTTAAATTCTTCTAATGTTCCCAGTTCTTTATGAACACTTGTATGTCCTCCATCTTTGGAACCAATACCCCAAGGAGAACCAACATCATCATGAAGAGCCGTAGTCGTATTGTTTTTACCTTTTCTATTTATTTCACCTATCGGATGAATGGGAGGAAAATATAAAATATCAAAACCCATTTCTGCAATCCTGGGTAATAACCGTTCACAATCTTTAAAAGTGCCGTGTTTTCCTTCATTTTCAGAAGCACTACGTGGAAAAAATTCATACCAAGTACTAAACCTTGCTTTTTCTCTATCTACATAAACTTTTAACTCCTGATAAGTAGCCATAAGCCCTTTAGACGGATATTTAAAAAACAAATCATGAAGTTTATCACTTTTGGCTTCAGTGATTGCTTTGTCATACTGTTTTTCTTCTTTAAACAGCTCTAGAAGACTTTCTATATATGTTTTCTCTTTAGAAGTAACAACACTCTTGATTTTATCAAGATACTCTACTCCTTCTAATAGTTCTGAAATAACATGCTGGTTATCGTCAATTTTACGAATAATACCGTGCTGCCAATTTAGGGCATAATCAATCCATCCTAACAACTTATAGGTATAATACCCTTGTTTACTAACTATAAATTCGCCTTGCCATGAATCATTATCAATATGATTCATTCGCATTTCTGTCCAATCCTTATCATTTTCATGCCTGAACTGTATACTGGCTTGCACAATATCATGTCCATCACCAAAAATATCAGCCGTTATGAATACTTTTTCGTTGACAACTCTTTTAATAAAAAATACTCCATTATTAAGTTCTGGAGTTACATTTTCAATAAGTACGCGTTCTTGATTTAGCATGAAAAATTACAAATTAAGGTCATTTATTTTCGCCTTTTTGTCAAAGGATTTCCTAATTTATTATTTATTTATGAAAGTCAACAGGCTATATTGTAAGATTTTAGAAAGAATTGTGAGAATTTATAAACAATAACGTTTTCGAAACTTTTTAACGGGTACATTCGACCAAAAAAACACTGAGGAAACAACAAAATAGTATACATTTTGCATCTATTTATTAATAGATCGAAGTGCTTTTTTGAGGATATATTGAGTTTCTTTAGTTGTAGATTCTTTTTTCCACTGATTACAAATCCTTTGCACCCAATCTGGTTGAGTTTTACTTGCATCATTTAACCAGTTACCTACAGCATCTCGTACATATTTGGAAGTATCAGATTTAAGAGGCTCTAGTATCGTAATTCCTTTTTCGGGGTTTTCTTTTAATGCATCGATTTTTTTAGTCCAAACACCAATGGGTCTGGTAACTTCTACGGCATATCGACGAATATTTTCATCTTCATCTGATGTCCATTTGGATAAGATAGATATTGCTTTATCCAGGTTCATAATAATTGCTTCTTTGGTCGTAAATATGGCTACTTCACGAACACCAAAATGTGTGTCGGCACAATAGGGTTTTATAACATTAAGTCTATTCTCAATTTCAGTTTCTCGAAGCCCTGCCCAATAGGCGGCCCAACATCTCGGCACATCAGAAGTATGACTTGCAAGATAATTTAGTACACCATCATCATTTGTTAATTGCATAAACTCGATACCTATAACCTTAGTATTAGAGTTTGCTGAAGGTTTTTTCTGTGCAGAAACTGCTTCATAAAAGCTGTCATACCAATCTGCTTTTCCTAAATCTTCTAAAATGGTTTGTAAAAGTTTTAGTTGATCAACAGCTAACCATTCCATAAGGTTTGCCGTCTCAATTAGCCCTTGATTCAGGTAATTAATTACCTCTTGATCTAGATCTTTCAAGCTTCGAGCTCCTTTTCTATTTAATATACGTTCTGGGATCATAAAAAGATGATAAACAATGGTACTATCAATGTACAAAAATGATAGCACCTATTCTTTTGTTTTTTGTTAGCTATTCTTCAAATCGATTAAATGCATCAAAATGATACATTTGTATTGATTCGGGCTTAATAACATTAAATACTGCGGCGGCCTTTTGATTTTTTAAAACATCAGCAGCTGCATCTTTAGCTGATTTCATATCGGTCCAATACACAATATCAATGTATTTACCTTCTCCATTACTTGCTGTAGTTCTCTCTACGAATCCGTAATACAATTTCATGATATCATTTAGAGAAGCTAAGGCAATTTTTACTTCTTCATTAGTGTAGCCCTTTTGAGCTTCAAATAAGACAACTTCGACAACATTAGGTTTGGTTTTCATTGATGAAAGATTTTGATCAGGTTTAGTGGTACAATTAAATAATAGATTTACCATGATGATTAGAATTAACTTGTTCATGAGTATTAATTTTAATCAAAACTAAAACCGGTATATGACAACCCTATGTCAGTAGTTTTTTTTAATTATGTGTTTCGTAATATTTTTTATAATAGTCTTCGAGAGTAAACTGTTGCGGCGGGAAAAACTCTTGATTTTCAATAAGGTTAAGGATTCGATCAGTTCTAAATTGTCGATAGTCTTTGCGTAATCTACAATATGCTATCATCACCCAAATATTATTGGTAAAATAAACACCTAGAGGTTCGACTTGTCGTTTTGTAAACTGTTTATTTGCTGCTGTATATTTAATTTCTAACACTCTATAATCAGTAATTGCCTGTTGTATTATCAATAATGAGTTACTGGGGAGGATTTCACTTCTTGTATATGTAAAAACACGTTGTTCTAATAATTCTAGTTTTTCTTTTTGCGTAGTTTTAAGAACAGCAATCACCTTATCGATAGCTCCTTGATATTCCTGGATTAGAGATTGATCATTGTTGGTTTCTATGATTTTTGAAGCCGTTAACAGAGCGTTGGCTTCCTTTTCGGTAAACATTACTGGAGGTAAAGAATACCCATCTACTAAAAAATACCCTGTACCCGCTTCGGCACCAATGGGCACTCCTGCATCGGTAAGTGCTTGCATATCTCTGTATATTGTACGCAAACTAACTTCGAACTTATCGGCAAGTTCTGCAGCCTGCACTACCCTTTTGGATTGCAGTTTAACTAATATTGCTGTTAATCGATGTAAGCGTTTCATCTGTTTTATTATATTTTTCTAGTTATCAGATGGAATTTTCACCAATATTATTCTTTCAGACATAAGTAAGCAAGACTATCAATCAACAAGATAGTACTATGGCTCATTTCATTATTCGGTTTCATGAGCATCGGGCGTGATCGAATCATCAATATCACTTAGATCAGTCGTGTTGTTAATAAAATATTCTGTTTCTTCAACACTATCTTCTGGGGTAACGGCGGCGTCTAACTCTGGAGGATTTAGCTTTTTGTCTCTAATCATTCCTCCGGTCATTATTAGACTAGTACCTATAATTACAAATAGTAATATCCCTGGTTCAAAACCTTCTACCATTGCCTCTGCAGGAATCGCATAAAACAAAAGTACAGTTATTAAACCCCTAGGAGCGATAAATACTTGGGGAGAAATATCTTTCCCCATAAAAAGACGTAGCAAACCATATCGTATTGCATAAATAGAAATCAATATCAAAATACTAATTAATGTAACTTTTAGACTTAACAACGAAGAAAGTACTATCGTAATTCCAAAAATGACGAAAAATAAAGTTCGTACTACAAAAGCAGTTTCGGCAGTAATCACATGCAATTCGTGGTAGATAGATTTTGCTTTTTCAAAATCCAAGTACTCTCGTAATCTTCCTTGAAAAAACAATTTCATATTAGCGATTACTAGTCCAAAAATCAGGATAATGATTAAGGATGATAAATGCATCTTTTTTCCTAAACCATATAACAGTAGCAATACTGCGATTAACAAGAATAATTTCACCTGACTTTTTATCTTCTGAAAAATAAGGATAATGGCATAACTAGCAACCAAAGAAATCACAATCGTAAGGATAAGATTTAGAAAAAAGCCTCCTACTCCAGAATCTTCAGCCGGGTTTAACCTTCCTGTTAAGAAATAAAATAACATAATCCCTAAAATATCAGAAAACGTACTTTCATAAATATGAAACTCTTTCTTCGCTTCAGATAATGCACTTACGCTAGGGATAATAATAGCACTGGATAAAATAGATAAGGGAGTTGCATATAACCAAGCCGACTGCATGGTCATACCTTCTACTAATGCCTTTAGAATTACTGCCGCTATAAAGGTAGAAGCTACTAATCCAATTAAAGCTATTGCCATCGATTTAAGAATTGGCATTAGCTTATCACTTTTAAGTTTTAACTCTAGGGCAGCTTCAAGTACAATCATAATTAACCCAACAATTCCTAGTACTTCTAAAATAGGGCCAAAAGAATCGGTATCTCCACCAAAAGCTTTGAGGATATATTGTAAAATTACCCCCAAAATAATTAGCATTAATACTGCAGGGATATTGGTCTTTTTAGCAACCCCGTTAAAAATAAATGATAAAATAATAATAAGTGAAACTCCTATAATAACATTGTACGAAGAAAAAATTTCCATGAGTAGGTTTAAGGTTGATTATGTTAGTTGATTACGTTTGTAAACGAATGAAATAGGCCATAACGTATAAAACAGATGAAAAGATAATAAATTATTTTAACGTATATAGGTAATCAACATCAACAATATTGTATTTATAGATCATCTATCTATAAAAGAGGATTTTAGTCTGAGTCTACTATTGGATTAATATATATTTAACTTCATATATACAGAAAATAATATACCTTTAGTAGTGCATAAAATATAGAAAAATCATGTCAAATACGGGGTTAATTATTGAAGAAAGAAGCCGGGATATTGGTGACTTTTTAGTAGGAAGACTTATTCCTTTTAGAAAAAAGAGAATGGTAGGTCCTTTTATTTTTATTGATCATATGGGACCAACACGTATCAAAAATGGGCATTATATGGATGTGGATCAGCATCCTCATATCGGTTTATCTACATTAACCTATATGCTCGAAGGAGAATTAGTACATCAGGATAGTATCGGTACAAATCAACGCATCTCACCAGGCTCTGTAAATTGGATGGTTGCCGGTAAAGGAGTTACACATACAGAACGCACACCATATGACCTAAGAGAAGAAGGGAAAGAATTTACGGCTCATGGATATCAGATATGGGTAGCTCTGCCTAAATCATTAGAGGATATAGAACCAGAGTTTCACCATATGAACACCAATGATTTACCAAGTTGGAATGATGCCGGAGCAAATTACCGCCTAATTGCAGGTACTGGATATGGGCATACCTCTCCTCTACCCGTTCATTCTGATTTGTTTATGGTTGAAATAAAAACAGAAGAACAGTATGAATTAGAAATAAAGGGAGAACTGAAAGGTGAAATCGGAATTTGCATCGTAAAAGGTGCAGTAAAAGCCTGTGATAATCATATAGAACAAGGAAATATGCTGGTATCTAAAGTCGAAGACAGTTGTACCATAGTATTAGAACCCCAAACTCATGTTTTGTTATTTGGTGGTCAACCTTTTGATGAGGAAAGACATATCTATTGGAATTTTGTCTCTACAAGCAAAGAAAAAATTGAAGCAGCCAAAATAAGATGGCAAAATCACGAATTTCCGAAAGTACCAGGAGATAAAACCTATGTACCTTTACCAATTAGTAAATTAAAACAATCATAATATAGTTCTCAAAAATAAGACTTTAATATTAACCTAATAAGGAAGCAATTAAATCTTCATCAACATCTTCTGTTTCTAATACAGTATCTGATAAACCTATAGTCTCTAAAAAATCATTAGAAAACAAAGCTGCCATTTTTTTTGATAATAAACTATTACGATACTCTTTCCATTCTGATGCTTTAGCTCCATACATATATTGTACTAAACCAGGAAAACCCCAATCAGAATTCTTACCCCAATGAATTGTAAAAGGTATATCATTTTGTTGCAGTACCTGGATCATTCTACGCGAGAATTCTTTTAAACTCATAAGATTCCTGCTCTTTTTCCATAGTACACCATCTATTTCTATCATACAGGTAATAGGAAACTTAGAAAAAGCCAAAGTAGCTTCAGATTTTTTAATAAATCGCATCGCATATATTCCGGGAATAGGACCTTCTTTTTTTGTAAGATCAATTAGCACATTTAATGCTTTTTCCGAATCCTTACTGTCTACACCAAAAGAACATGCAAAAGCAGGGCCTTGATAAGGAGCATCCCAAAAGGTTTCATAGAGTGTTCCTAAGGATTCTTCGTTTACCTCTGGTAATATTTGTTTTTGTAATTGCTTAATGAAGAAAGGTATTCTTTTAGGAAATTTCTCACTTATTTTTATCAATAAATATATCAAATCCCGATATACTGATTTCTCTATAGTATTAAATGGATCTGGATACGTAGAAGTGTATGGTTTTTTATACATTGCCTCTATTACATATTGATCCTCATCGGTATATGGATTAATAAAAACTTTATAATGATAGGGTCTTTTAGGTTTTCCGTTGGCATCAATTTCTCCATCAATTCGAAAATCTGAAGAAGCAAAATCCATTGTCTTTGCTAATTTGAGTGCAGTATTCTTATTTATTTTTTTTACATATCGTTTTAATAAAAACCTATCTTCAGCTTCTATAACTATACCGTGTATAAATCCAAAAGAACCAAGACTTACCAAGGCAGCATTAAACAAGCCATCATTACGAATTACCTTTGCATTGATTTTTTGTATAAACGAATTTGTAAGCGCAGGTTTTGTATGTCGTTCGATATATACAATATCCTCTGGATTAGGTCCGGTAATTAAATTTATTCCTACCACATAATCTTGCACAGATCCTACATCTAACGCAGAACCATGCACCCCAGTCGAAATACAACCTGCAATGGTCTGACCATTACTGGCACCAGTAGTTTTTAATGATTTTCCATGAGCTCCTAGTGCTTGAGAGATTTCTTTTATTGTGTTTCCGCATTGAAAGAAAAACAGATTGCTTTTTTCATAGGGAGAATCGGGATGAACACTATCTGCAAATATCGGAAGATCTAAGTTCATATAACTATTGTAGTGCATTCTATCTTTTTGATGTGCAATACTAGACATGGACCAACGTGCACCGTATGCCCGAAATCCTTCATTATTATCTGAAGCTTCTTTGATAAGGTGCTGAATCTCTAATGCAGCATCATTATATCTATCTATAGCCGAAGGCATATTTGCTTTCCCTTCTAACTGTGTTATCTGTAATAATTTTAAGTTAAAAGGGCCATTCTTATGTAATGTATCCCAATGCGTTTTTGGATGTGAAGTAGTATTTGCCATGTTTTGCTTATTAATTTTCAGGTTTCATGCATACATATTTGATTTTTACTTTTCGTTTACTTCCGAAAGTAATTAGGTATAAGAGATTTCCGCCAAATGTATCTTTATATTCTACAGAAAACAGCTTACCTGTCTCGCAACCTAACCTCTTAACAGGAATAGTAATGTCGTCTATTGCAATATTGGCTTTGATCACAGTATCTAAAACAATCACTTTTTTATCCCGATAAAAGTCATCGCGTTCATTTTGATCAGGCATAGGAGCCCCATTAGTACTTATTAATCGTACAGAATAGCACGAAGCAAAAAGGAATACTATACTAATAAATAGTAGTGTAGTATACAAGCGATTAGTAGTCAATGGTGTCATAGTTTATTTAGATAAAATTAGTCTAGATAGGCACTAAAATTAAGCAATACCTATACATAAAAAATCACTAAAAATGGGGAATTGATTATGACAATTGAGGACTATAAATTTAGGAATTATTCTTTAACAAAGAAAGAGGAAAATACCCCTATATATGTATAAGTATACTGGGGTATTTTCCTCTTATTTCATGTGATTTTCAGTATCGAAGCAAAATGTTCTACGTATAGACATAAAAAAAGAAAGACTGAATAGCTCAGTCCTTCTCGGTAAAATAGGTAAGTTCAGGGTATTGATTAAATCTTAATCTCCCGCAAGCAACACATAATTAGCGGTTACTGGAGACACACTAAATTCTTTTACATTTTTTTTATTTACCAAATATTTATCTGCTTCGGCAAAGGCGGTTTCTAACGCACTTAATTCAGAGTTTTCTGATACGCCAATAGTCTTAGAGATAATAGTTCCGTTGGTATACTCAATGGTAATTTTCCATTTTTTTAAAGAGTGTAGGTTTTTATTCTGTGATGTCTTTTCTCCTTTATCTTTTTTCTTCTCTTTCTCATTCTTTTCATTCTTCAATATTGGTTCTGTAAGTGTAGGTGCTGCATTTCCAAAAGAGATACAAAATAAAGTGATAGCCAATAAAAGTTTCATAGTTCAATGATTTGATTAGTATGTCACGAATATACAAACATTTTTTTAATATACAAGTATTTTTTTAATAAAAATTTATTTGTATATTTGATTCCTTTTTACTTATTTTATTATGGTTAACAAGAAATTAAAACGGCTTCTGAAAAAAAGTAAAGGAGCAAAAACGGTGTATGGTATATCCAAAGCTCTAGGCGTAAGTCCGCAAGCAGGAGATTATGTGGTAAAGCGAAAGGATTTGGTAAAAGATTTTGAACGGCTTAAGAAAATTGCCGATTATATGGGAGTAGATATTAAAGATATTATTGATTTTAAAGAGAAATAATTTCGTCTTTAAATTCTAAGTTATCCATAACGAAACAAGCCGCAATGATTCATTGCGGCTTGTTTTATTTAATAAAATTATGGTATGTCTATTTTTTTACAAATCGTTTAAAAACTGTAGTTTCTTCATTCTCAATTTCTATAAGATACATTCCGTTAGGTAAATTGGATACATTAACCTTATTTTCTAATAGTTTATCATTCATAACTGTTTGTCCGATATAATTTACAATTCTAAATGAAGCATTCTTGTTGTTAATTCCTTTTACAAAAAGAAAACCACTATCAACAGGATTTGGATGCAACATTATCTTATTAGATATATCGCTTTGAACACCATCTGTTCCTTTAAAGACAACACCACCAATATTTACGGTATAATCTTCAACTTCGCCATAAGTAAATGTTTCACATGGTCCTGGTGCACCATTATATTTCATAGATACCCTCATTCTTGTTTCCCCTTCTAATGCTGTTGTTGGGATAGAGAAATTATAAGATTGATTAGCACTGCTCGACGTTGAGGCCGATACTACTTGCTCTGAAGTTTCAAATGTTCCGTTTTTATCGAAATCGATCCAAACACCCCAAAACTCTGTATATGAAGAGTTTGCAAAACCTACACTTAATACTATAGTATTGGCACCATAATCTACTGTCGGTTTATCTAAGTTGGTATAATCACTGTATCCAGATGTAGCAGAAGACGGGTTACTAAATCCTCCTATACCGACAAAATCAATATATTCGAAATTAATATTGTTTCCTTGAGAACTACAGTAAGTTATATCTCCTTCTAGGGTTGTTCCTGTTACCGAATTACTAGCTGATGAGAAATTCCCAGCGGCATCTTTTGCTCTTACAGTAAATGTATATGACGTACTCGGAGTTAAACCAGATACTACACTAATCAAACCATCTACCGTAGAATCAATCAATGTTGTTCCCTGGTACACGTCATAACCAGTAACGCCCACGTTATCGGTTGATGAATCCCAGGACAACGTAATACTTGTACCTGTTATATTAGAAGTGACAAGATTAGTTGGTGCCGTTGGCGGTTCTGTATCTCCTCCTACAGAAGGTGAAATTTTGATATTGTCTATTGCCATATCACTTCTCCAGCCACTACCCGTAGTACCTTTAAATTGTAATTTAACTACTGAACCTGAGTAACTAGAAAGGTTTACAGAAGCTTGATTCCATGTATTACCAAGGTTTCCACTCTCTGACCAGATAGAGGAATATGTTGATCCATCGTTTGTACTAATCAGAACCTCCATTGAACCCATCGTAGCGCCATACATATGATACCCAAACTCTAAGGAAACACCAGAAAGAGCCGATAAGTCAATACAAGGGCTATTAAGCAGCGCTGTTTTATTAGGACTCCCTGGTGGATTTGCACTGGTAGAAGCTTCTGTATACAGGTAAAAAGAGCCACTTTGCCCAGAAGAAGGACCTGTAGTATTCGATGGTGTCCCACCAGAATCGCGTGTCCAGTTTATATCATCTCCCGTGGCATTTGTCCAGGCTCCCAAACCAGATTCAAAACTTTCCGTATACGGAAAACTATTAATCCCTGCACACAATGGAACTTCGGTTGTTGTAAAGTTTATCGATGCACTATAGGGTGAACTTGATCCTCCTGCACAATTACCTCTAACTTGTGCTTCATAGCTCGTAGTAGCAGCTAAACCAGTAATATTGATTGTATTGGTATTTGAAGAAATAGTTGTCCAGCTTGTATTTCCTAGTACTCTGTAGCGCACATCATAGGTAGCTCCAGCGGTTGCTTGCCAATTTAATGTAGCAGTTACCGCCTGAATATTTGAAGCCGATAACCCCGTTGGGGCAACTCCACCAATTGGTGTTAATTGTACATCTTGAACCACCGCAGCATAATCTGCTATTGTAACTCCGGTTAGCGTTAATGTCTCATAACATTCTGCTTCATATAAAATATTATATGTTCCCGCTTTTACCGGTCGATAATAATCTCCTTCGGGTAGCTCTGTAGGAACCCATGATTCATAACTTTCTTTACCAATAATAGTAACTTTAGCTTCTATAGGTTGATTAGTTACAGCATCGGTAACTACACCTCTAACTCCATAATTTACCTGATTTAAAAAAGCAATAAGTGCATCACGATTATAGTTCCAATAGTTCACTAGTTGATTAGCGGGTGGCGTTTTTGCATTAGAGAGCTCTACAGTTACTTCTCTTCCTTTATGGTTATAAATCTGGTAGTCTTGTCTTCCTCCTTGTACTTCGTACCATGCATATCCATTAGTAATACCATTATTCAAAGCATCAAAATACCCATTTGGACTATTGGCCTGACAAAGATCTCTATATTCTTCAGAAACATGTATAAAATAATCTTCATCGGGGTGTGCTCCAGCATAGGTGTCCCATGGGTAATTAATCAATTCAATCCCTCCGTGGAAATTTGCAGAGAGTACAAAATGTTTTGATTCTGCAAAAGCCATAAAAGCCAATGTTTCTGTTTGGTATGCATTTCCATCGGGATTTGCCCCATCATCTGGATCAGGGTAGTTTCTGTTTAAATCTACATTATTTGCATTACCCCGGGTAGCATTAGCAACAGAAGTATTATTAGCACTATTTCTAAAAGTACCATCTGGATTTGCAAGAGGGTTGATCCACACCTCATTGTTATCTAACAAGTTTTTTATTTCTGCGTGTTTTGGGTGACTCGCATCATTATATGCTCCTAATAAATAATCAATTAAATTAAGCATCATTGGATATCCTGCAATCTCATCTCCATGCATCGATGAAGTATACATTACCCTTGGTTCTTGCTCATTACTATTTACATTATCAGATAATTTTACAAATAACAATGATTTGTCCCCTTCTGTGGTAGCGCCAATATTTTCTATTTTACATAAAGTAGGGTTATTGGTAGCAAACTCATTCATCATAGTTACATAATCCGCATAGGTTGGATATGCTGCTAATGGAAAAGTGGCCGCAGTTTTATCGGATATGTCAGAGGTCATAGTCCTATTTCCGACAATATTGTCTTCTGCAGATATCTTAAAAGGAATATTTTTCTGTAAAAAAGAAGAAAACTGATTTTTAGTAGCCATCACCTTTACCGTTTTGGTAATTTCATCATAATGTACAATTGATAATTCTTTGGTAATGGTACTAAGCTCTGATGTATTTTGGATAACAAAGCTAAAAATGGCTTCCCCTTTTACATTTAGGTATTCATTTGCAAGTTCTTTATTGCTTTTTTGTGCAAAAAGAATGCTGCTAATGGTACAAAATACCAAAAGCACTAGTAAAGACTGTTTTTTCATGGTTGTAAGAGTAGTTTAAATTGAGTTAATGATTTGTTTATGTGTAATACTATGTCTAAAGATACTATAAATTCTATGAGAATTCAATAAAGATGTTTTTCGCTTTTTAGGAGCCAAAAGACTGTTTCATAGAGAGACAGCATAAAAAAAACCTTCAAATAAAAATTTGAAGGTTGTTATATACTCTATGGTATGGTTAGTCATATTTACCATAATTTAGGTATACACTACTAATAAAAAACCCAAGAAGAGGCAATAGATAATTATTAGAGCCCCTGCTATAAGTATTCGGTCTTTTGAGATTTTTTTTTGTTTAAGCATCTATGTTGATTTGTGTGTATGTAATTCGTTATAGCATTAATTCATTTCAAAAAACAGTTCATTATTAATTCCATTTTCATCTTTATAATAAAGCATCATTTTTTTATCATTAATTTCTGTTATACTCCAAGTGGTGTTCAGTTTATTTAATGGTGCTTCAGCACCAAAATCCAATGTAATATTTACCACTCCAAATGCACTTGTAGACACAGACCATGTTCCATTAATAGTTATGGTAACATTGCCTTGGGGGGTCCCATCAACATTATCCTCTATAGTAACCGTTGATGTCTTATCTGAGTAGAAATTAAAGGTGTGGTTCTCATAATCATCAGTCACTTCATTCTCGGTATATAAAAACTCCTGTATTACAAAGCTTCCGCTGGTAAGAACTTCTATAAAACGTTCTGCTGTATAATCATTTTCTTGACAGTCATCTATCGCGCTTTCAATGGCCTCTTCGAGTTCATCTAAATCATTGATAACCATCTCGGAAGTATCATGAAGTATAACCGATACAGGAAAATTAATATTGACAACATCATCATTATCTAAATCTTCAATGAAGTCAAAAAATTCTTTATCTGAAGTGAATGTTATATTCTCGAAAATTTCAGTTTCTGGATTAAAAACCGACACTGTAATGGGGTAAACAAAATCTATACATTCTATATCTTCATCTTCACCTTCATTCTCCTCACAACTTTCGACTAACTCTTTCCATTGGTCATCATCCTCTATAAAAATTTCAGAAAAATCACTTAAAACGATTGTTATGGGGAAAATAAAATCAATTTCATCCTTGTCATCTTCAAATTCATTGAACATTTGTTCAACAATTTGAAAATCTTGCTCTGTGTTGATATTAGTTTCTACATCATTAACATCAATACTAAGAGGAAGGGCTATAGTAAAACAACTAGAACCATCAAGAATGTTATCACGAGAACCATCATTCATCGTGGTTTTACGTATAAGTTCTGCAGCCTTAGAATTCGATTTGAGTTCTTTATTTTCTGAAACTTCAATAAAATCTTCTTTATCACTTCTACACGAAACAAAAAGAAGTACTAGTAAAGGTACTAGAAAAAAAAGCCCGTTTTTGATCTGTGTGCTCATCATCAAAAAATGTTCTGGGTTGGTTTATACTATTAAAACAACTGAACACGAAAAAACCCTTTTCAAAACTTTTATAAATTCTAATTTTATGTAAGAAACCAAAATATCACCTAATGTGGCTTCCTGCATTAACGTCAATGGTAGCTCCGGTGGCATGATCCATAAGCCCACTACACATAAGAGCAATTAAAGGTGCTAAATCCTTTGGTTGGGTGAGTTCATTAAGTGCTATTTCTTCCAGAACCTTTTCTTCTCCATGGGTTTTTATAAAATTTTCTGCCATTTGGGTGCGGGTAAACCCCGGGGAAACAATAAATGATTTTATATTTTGCTTGCCAAAAGATCGTGCAACACTTCTGGCTAGTGATACCATACCACCTTTTGAAGCTGCATAGGCAAGATATTCTTCGGTTTCACCTCTAAAAACAGCTCTACTCCCAATAAAAATAAATCTCCCTTCTTTATTATCAATAAAATGATCAATCCCTAATTTGGTTAATAATCCTACAGCATTTAAATTAATATCCATAGTTTTTTTCCAAACAGAAAACCAATCTTCGGTATTTTGTTTTACAGAATGTGGTAAGAATACACCTGCATTGAGTAGCATAACATCTAATTTACCAAAAGAGACTATAACATTTTCGACAAGTGAATACACTTCTGCTTCTTCAGATAAATCGGCTTTAAAAGCTTTTGAACCAGTTTCCTTATATAAAGCAACTAACTCATCGGCTGATGTTTTATTGGTACCATAATGCACCGCTACTCTAGCTCCCATTTTCATTAAGAAACTAGCTACTTCCTTTCCCATACCATTAGAGGCACCTGTAACTAAGATAGTTTTCCCTTTTAGATCAATATGTATCATTACCTTTTATACTTTAATTCATATAAAAATAAGGTAATAATCTAGTATTCTGCTACTTCTTTATCAACCAATCCATTTTACCGATTGTCTTGATAAAAGTTTCCATCTCAGGTTGTGTCCCAATACTTATTCGAGACCATTCTGGATATTTAGCCCCACCACCAGGAACTGGTGAAATTCCGACAGTTTTTAACGCTTTACGATATCGATCAACATCTTTGACTTTCAACAACATAAAATTAGTTGTACTTGGTAAATATTCTATACCAAAACTCTGTAATGACTGTTCAACATAGGATCTTACCTCTATATTTTTATTTCGATAATCTGCCGTATATGCATTATCTTCTAAGGCTGTAATTGCCGCTGCGACACCCAAATTACAGATCAATCCCCCAAAACTATAATGTTCGCTATTAATGCGCTCTATAACCTTTGGTAATCCGATGGCATAGCCCACCCTTAAACCTGCGAGCCCGTAGGCTTTAGAAAATGTTCGAATAATCAACACATTGTGCTTTTCTATCAAAAGCTTACCAATATCTAGCCTATCTTTGGGGCTTACCAGATCTATATAGGCTTCATCAATAGCTATAGTGCAACTAGATGAAGCTATTTCTTTACAAAAGTTTTCTAGTTCTGAGGCAGACAATATTTTACCCGTAGGATTGTTGGGGTTACATATATACACTAATTGTGTATCCTTTGTTATTGCCTTTTTGGTGGCTACCAAATCGATATCCATGGATTCGTTTAACGGAATTTGCTTACACTGATGATCAAACACTTTATCAGCAAATCTCCCTGTAACATTAAACGTATACCCTGGTACTATGATGCTATTTTCTTGCTTGCCAAAAGCACGGGTTAGCATACATAAAATCTCAAAAGAACCATGGCCTAAAATCACCTGGTTCTTTTCAACTCCATGCTTTTTGGCTATACTTTCTTTAAGTGTATCTGTAGAGTATTTATGATACGAAGCATATCTATTGGTTCTAGAAAGTTGATTAGAAATGACATCTAACACTTTTTTTGATGGACCATAAGGGTTCTCGTTTGAGAATAGTCGTATTTTTCCTTCTTCCGTTGATGTACTCGATTCTAATTCTGAGAACAAAGTGTTACTATATAGTGTCGGTCCTATAATACTTGCCGCAGCAAGGGTTCCTCCTAGCTGTAAAAATTTTCTTCTGTGTACCTCTTGATTCTTCATTATTGTAAAGTTTTACACAAATTTGAAGGTAGTTTCTACCATTTCCTAACAGGATCATGATTCTGGCAGACAAAAAGATGAATTCGTTATTTGATAGCCGATTGCCGATATTGTATAGCGGTCGTATGCGTTATTTTTTTAAAAGCAGCATTAAAAGAAGAGATACTATTAAAACCACTTTCGTAAGCTATTGCAGAGATTTTATAATTTTTATATTCAGGAAGCAACAATAATCTTTTGGCTTCTGTGATACGATAACTCGCAATATACTGGGAGTAATTTTCATTCTTAGTTTGATTGATCACCTGAGATAGTTGTTTCGAGGTAATCCCAAGTTTAGCACTTAATTTTACGAGTGTTAGATCAGGGTCTAGAAACAACCTTTCATGATCCATTAAACTATTAAGTTGATTCAAATATGCTAAAGATTTTTCATTGTTCAATGGTGATTTCATATATTTTTCGGTCCTGATTTTGAAAATCCAAGGATTATTGAGTGCCCAAACAGACAAGAATATAATCACTACAGAAAATAGAAATGCTGTACTTAAATAAGGAACTATACGCAGAAATACACCAATCTGCATTAGAGACATAGCGATGGTAAGAAATGTAAAATATAATAACCAGTTATTAATCTTACGTGATTTATTTCCAAATTGAATATCACTTTTGTTGGATAACCAATATAAAGTAAAAATGCCGTACAAGAGTATATGGGCCAATAATCCCATAAAAATTACCCTTGATAACTGGCTATAATCATTCGGAATCAACCAACAAAAAAGTACGAACAAAAATACAGGAATGTAATGCATTAATACTCTACCTCTTCGAATTTCGATATTGGGTTTACATAAATGGGTAACATAAAACCATAGCGAAGGCCCAATAGCGAGTAACATACCCAAAAATACATTTCTGATTATTGGATGAATTGGGAAGTAATTATAGAATAAAGATTTTCCAATCCTAAGGCTAAAAGCAAATAGATATATAGCCAAAAACATATTGGCTTTTACACGCTGTTCTTTTGTTACTATTAGGATAGAAGCAAAAAATAGCGCCATAATAAAACCAATACTCCCCAATAGTAATTCGATATGTTTAAAAACTTCGGGATCAAGATTCATAAAACAAAGGAAGCAAAATTTGACGATTTTATGAATTGAATATGAAGTACTTCATTAGAATCAATATCCATTACAAATAATTTACAAACTAAAAATAGCCCAAATTATTATCAATTTAGAACCTAACCCATATTAGTTGACTGACGAAAGATAATCGTCTTTTACAAAAAAAAGTCTATTCGTTATTTAATGTTTATGACAATCAATTCGCAAAAAAATCACGAGAAATTAACATTGCCCTACCTAATAAATCGATCAAAATACCGTATATTTAAACATAGATCCCTTCTTGCCAGTAAGTTACATTTCATGGCAAAACATACACATTTCATTACTTAACAAACTTAAATTCTTAATTACTATGAGTATCGCTCAACCCACCCCGAAAGGCAAGGAAAAAAGACCTAGCTTTAAAGACCAATATGACAACTACATTGGTGGTAAATGGACCAAACCCGTAAAAGGGCAGTATTTTGATAATATCTCACCGGTTGACGGAACCAGTTTTACCAAAATTGCTCGTTCTACAGCTGAAGATGTTGAACTTGCCATAGATGCAGCATGGGCAGCCGCACCAGAATGGAATAACTCATCGGCTACTTTTCGTAGTAACTGTCTCTTAAAAATTGCAAATGTAATCGAAGAAAACCTTGAGGCGTTAGCCCGTGCCGAGACCTGGGATAACGGAAAAGCTATTCGCGAAACTCTCGCAGCCGATCTTCCGCTAGCTATTGATCACTTTAGATATTTTGCAGGCGTAATTCGTGCCGAAGAAGGATCTGTAAGCGAAATAGACTCAGAAACTGTATCCTTAAATTTACAGGAACCTTTAGGGGTCGTAGGTCAGATCATTCCATGGAACTTTCCTATACTCATGGCAACCTGGAAAGTCGCTCCTGCTCTAGCTGCCGGAAATTGTGTAGTTCTTAAACCGGCAGAACAAACTCCCGTCGGTATTATGATTTTGATGGAACTTATTGAAGGTATTCTTCCTGATGGTGTGCTTAATGTAATAAACGGTTTTGGAACCGAAGCCGGTAAGCCTTTAGCTTCAAGCCCCAGAATCAATAAAGTTGCATTTACTGGAGAAACAACTACCGGACAGCTTATTATGCAATACGCATCAAAGAATATTACTCCTGTTACTCTTGAGTTAGGAGGGAAATCTCCAAACATCTTCTTCGAGAGTATTATGGAAGCCGATGATGAATTCTTTGATAAAGCCATAGAAGGTGCCGTTATGTTTGCACTAAATCAAGGAGAAGTATGTACTTGTCCCTCGAGAATTTTAATACAAGAAAGTATTTATGATGAGTTTATCCAACGTGTTATAGAGCGTACCGAAGCCATCAAACTGGGACATCCTTTAGATC
Organism: Aquimarina penaris; assembly: GCF_040786285.1. Lineage (NCBI taxonomy): Bacteria > Pseudomonadati > Bacteroidota > Flavobacteriia > Flavobacteriales > Flavobacteriaceae > Aquimarina > Aquimarina penaris. The sequence goes on along the minus strand of NZ_JBFMKQ010000003.1, from coordinate 460,465 downwards.
CAGAAACGATGATGGGAGCTCAAGCATCTAACGATCAATTCGAAAAAGTATTAAACTACATAAATATTGGAAAAGACGAAGGATGCGAAGTATTAACCGGAGGTGAAGAAGCCTATGTTGAAGGCTTAGAAAATGGATATTATGTAAAACCAACCTTATTAAAGGGTAACAATAAGATGCGTGTTTTCCAAGAAGAAATCTTTGGTCCTGTAGCTTGTGTAACCACTTTTAAAGATGAAGCAGAGGCTATTGAAATTGCCAATGATACTTTGTATGGGCTTGGTGCTGGTGTATGGACTCGTGATACACATCAGGCATATCAAATCTCTAGGGCTGTACAAGCAGGGCGCGTTTGGGTAAATTGCTACCATAATTATCCTGCGCATGCGCCTTTTGGAGGATATAAAAAATCTGGAATCGGTAGAGAAAATCATAAAATGATGCTTAATCATTATCGACAAACCAAGAATATGCTTATCTCATACGATAAAAAGCCAATGGGATTCTTTTAATGTGTAATCATGATAGAACGGGTTAAAATAACAGATTCGGCTATAGCCGTTATCGATACCCTTACAAAAGAACACGGGGAGTTGATGTTTCATCAAAGCGGTGGTTGCTGCGATGGCTCCTCCCCGATGTGCTTTGAAAAAGGAGAGCTAATGATTAATGAAACCGATGTATGGTTAGGAAAAATCCATGGATGTAATTTCTATATGTCAGCCGACCAATTTGAATATTGGAAACATACACAATTAACTGTAGATGTGGTAAAAGGCCGTGGAGCTAGTTTTTCTCTTGAAATTCCATTAGGCGTGCGATTTATTATCGAATCGCGTATGTATACAGAGAATGAAGTAAACGAATTAAGCCCTGTCTATGTGGGTGAACATGTCTAAATTATAGAACTACGTCGGAATTAAATCACAATACCAGAAAGAAGTATCCCAATTTATTTTGTTATCTTCATCTTTGGTAAAACAATTATCATTTTCATCCTTCGATGGTTCATAACTACGAAGTACCTTCTCGCCTATTTCAAATTTAATTGGGTGTTTAAATATGGGGCCATCAAAAACAAAGGTATGAAACTCACCATTCTCACCGCAAGGGTCTACATCCGATGGTAAATCATATAGAAACTCTTTATCTATTAGCCTACCACAAAAAGTTTCATCCAGATATTTAGCATTTACGCATACTGTTATTGCTTTAAATCCTAGTTCGATAAATTCTAGTAATAAATCTTTGGTATTTTTCTTCCATAGCGGAAAAACACACTCAATTCCCACAGATGTTAACTGATTCTCTCGATACGTTCGTAAATCTTCTAAAAAAATATCTCCAAAAACGCAATGTGTGTATCCATTCTCCATCAATTTTAAGACTTTGTTCTTCATCACTTCATTATATGAAGACATCGAAACCTGTGCAGGTAGCTTAACTTTTTCTAGAGGTATATCTAAACTTTTGGCCTGTAAATCTAACAATTCCTCTCGTAAACCATGCATAGATACACGCTCATAGTCTTGATTTACAGTGGTCAATAATTTTGATACCTGAAATTCTTTTTGTTGTAGCACATAATATAATGCAAGAGAAGAATCCTTACCGCTACTCCAATTAAAATAAGTAGTATACATCGTATTATAAAAAGCTTTGTATTGCCAAGATATAACTTTGTAATCCAAAACCAAGAATAACCCCCTTGGCATTAGGCGAAATATAGGATTGATGCCTAAATTCTTCTCTACCAAAAGTATTAGAAATATGAACTTCTATCACTGGTTTGGATATGGCTTTTATAGCATCACCTATGCCAATAGAAGTATGTGTATAGGCTCCGGCATTAAGAATAATACCATCAAAAGAATCATTTGCTTTTTGAATTTTAGTAATAAGTTCTCCTTCTATATTAGATTGAAAATAGGATAATTCGAGGTTGGGAAACTTAGATTGTAATTGAGTAAAAAACTCATCAAATGTTTGATTTCCATATATCCCAGGTTCTCTTTTACCAAGAAGATTTAGGTTTGGCCCATTTATGATGATTAACTTCATGTGTTATTGTTCTGTTTGTCGTCTTCGGTTATTCTTGGTTTTAAATAGGTACCCCACAGATAACTGAGCAATCGAATTATTACTTGAAATATCGGTTACATTGGTATTTATGATATTGCTTACTCCTAAAGTATAATGTAATTGGAAAAACAAACCACTTTCTGCTTTATATCCTGCTCCAAAAACCCATCCAAAATCAAAGTCATTAAAGGTATCAAAAAACTCATCGGGCGTGTCATCCCTACCATCTGATGCATTTGCCAGTGTAGCAAATCGTGGTCCTGTTTCTAAACTAAAACGAGGAGTAAAATAGTATTTAGCAATAATAGGAAGCGCTAAATAATTTAAACTGATTTCGTTTTCTACTCCTGCCTCATCAAATTTATATCCTTGTGCAGAATACAATATTTCTGCCTGAACATAAAAACGTTGGGATACAGGATACTCTACCACAGCACCCAGATGCATTCGTATTCTTGCATCTGTATTTTCGAGATCACCCGTAACATTAGCGTAGTTAGCCCCGAATTTAAAACCCGCACGAGTATATAAGGGGTCATCATCCTGTGCCCGTGCAATATTTGTACATACTAAAAGTAAAATTACGACAATAAATATATTCTTGTTCATATCTAGATTATATACGGCTATTCAAAAGTAACTTTATTTTTTAAAAAATAGTATAAATAAAAAAGCATCCTGGCTTTCAGGATGCTTTTAAAGTACATTTACGATATATATCTTAGAACTTGTATCCTACTGATAATTGAATTACAGCGTTTTGATTTTTACTATTGTCAAAACCAGATCCATCATTTATATTAGAAAGACCAAGATTATATCTTGCATCAAAGAAAAGTCCCATGTCTAACTGATACCCAGCACCAAAGTTTAATCCAAAATCGATACCTTTTATAAACTCATCAATATCGATTTCTGTTGTCAAACCTGCCGTATCCGATTCAGCTTTGGCAGAAACTAAAAACCCAACCTGTGGACCTGCTTGTAAACTAAATCCTTGAGCAACATAATACTTTGCCATTAATGGTACGTTTATGTAATCAAGTTTTGTTGTACTTTCAATAGTTACTACTCCTAAAACATCAATAAAAGTTATTGTATTGAATCCGAATCCTTGAGAAGAGTATACTAACTCTGGTTGAAAAGCAAACTTTTCTGCTATAGGAATTTCTACAACAGCACCTACATGAAAGCTTGTTCTACCGTCTACACCATTAGTGCCATCTCCAGCAATATTGGCAAAGTTCACACCTGCTTTGGCACCAAATCTAATTTTTTCTTCTTGTGCAGTTACTAAACTACTAAAAGAAGCTAATACTGCGAATACTAAAAGTTTTTTCATTGTTTTTTGATTTAATAAATTTCGGGTGCAAAACTAGAATTTTTATGCATATAATTGACGTTTCTAATAATTTTAAAGCATTTTAAATTATAAACTACTGAAAAACAATACTTAACTTTTCTTTTTTTTATAAATTAAAATTTTAGCTCTCCGATTTTACAATGGTCTTTCTTTTTATATCTTAGTCATAATGAAATGGAATCACGCTATTAAGGACTATGCACACTATTTAAGAATTGAAAGAGGGCTTTCTGAAAATTCTATAGTAAATTATATTTTCGACATTGAACGACTGCTTAAGTTTCTTGAAACTAAAGAGGTACAATCTGATCCTATTTCTATTGAAACAGATATATTACAACAGTTTATATTTGAAACTGCAAAACTGGTGAACCCCAGATCACAATCAAGAATCATTTCTGGTCTAAAAAGTTTCTTCAATTACCTCGTTTTCGAAGATTACAGAGATACCAACCCTATGGATTTAATAGAATCTCCTAAAATTGGTAGAAAACTCCCAGATACATTATCAGTTGAAGAAATAGATCTTATTATTGGTGAAATTGACTTAGGAAAACCCGAGGGAGAACGCAATCGTGCTATTATAGAAACTTTATATGGCTGTGGATTACGAGTTACCGAACTGATTGAACTAAAACTATCTAGCCTTTTTTTTGAAGAAGGATTTATTAGCGTTACCGGAAAAGGAAATAAGCAACGGTTTGTTCCCATTGCAGAAAACACTCAAAAATTCATTAACCTTTATAAAAATGAAATACGAAATCATATTGCTATTCAAAAAGGATTTGAGGATACTTTGTTTTTAAACCGAAGAGGAAAACAATTAACCAGGGCGATGATTTTTACCATCATAAAACGATTGGTAGAAAAGGCCGGTATACATAAACAAGTAAGTCCGCATACCTTTAGACACTCTTTTGCTACCCATTTGCTAGAAAACGGTGCCGATTTAAGAGCCATACAGCTTATGTTAGGTCATGAAAGCATAACAACTACAGAGATTTATATGCATATCGATCGAAGCCATTTAAGTGAGGTTATTCATAATTTTCACCCAAGAAAGTAAGTATGAATAAGAGCATTGTCAGGTTACTAATTTTCTATATTATTTTCCTGTGCTGTTCTACACTATATGCTCAAAAACTACAAGCAGACGGAGGTGTTCTTCTTAACGCAGAAATTACTCTTGGAAACCAAAACCAGTGGCTAAAACTAGGTGTTTTTGGGTTTGGTACGCTTAATTATGGAGATATATCAATAGAAAGTGGATTATCATTCGCTTCGTATCAATTCTTAAAACGGCATACTGTAAATATGAATGGATTTGCATATTCATATGAGTTTTTTGCATTGGGAGGAATAGGAAAAAACAGTAATCTATTGGGTTCTTCGGTGTCAAATATGAATACATCAATTCTATTTAATCCCTACGGAAAAGGTGGGTTTAATGGCCTTGGATTGGGGTTTGGTAAAGATTTTTTACCTAAAGAACTTACAACTTATGGTATTAAACGTGGAGCATTATTATTACGATTTAGCAATGCAAATCATAACCTCCACCTCTCATTTCTTAATGATTTTAAAATAGGTTGGTTTAATGGCTCAAGAACCGATTATGGAGTAACAGGTTCTTTAGATATTGGATTTTCTAAAATCGAAAACTTAGATACCATATATCAACTTGGATTAGGAATAGATCTTTTTACTCCGAGACCAGATTATAGTCGATCTCCCAGAAATCCCATTAACTCTGATGACAACAGGAAAAATGTATGGTACACTTTGCCTCCGTTTAAAAGCTTATTTTATGGAAACATCTATACATACGGAACGTATCAAAAAGATCTATTTACACTACATACAAAACTAGGTATGAATAGTAAAAAAGCCGGTGCGTATATACAAAACACATTACATGATGGTATTGGTTTAAACCCTCGTTTTCCGTGGCGGGTTGACCAAAAAGACAAGATATACATAGAAATTTCGGGAAATGTTTTCTTAAAAGAAATTACCAATGACTAGAAAGCTCTCCATATATATAGCCCTTATATCATTGGTTATCTTTACCAGATGTAGCACATACACCAATTTTTATAGCCACACCTTCACCTCTATTCCTGATACAAACAATGCTGAGATCTATCGATTAGATGTAAGCCACCAAAACCTAGATTCTTTACCACGAAATATCTCGAAAGTAAAGAACCTAAAAATGCTAAATATAAGTGGTAATCCTAATTTAGACTTAACAAGAGTGTTTCAAAAAATAGAATTCCCGAAAAATTTAGAAATATTAATTCTTGACAGTTTAGCGATATCTAATATACCCGAATCTATAAAAGAATTTTCGAATCTTAAACATTTATCAATAGCCTATAATCCTGAGCTAGATCTTAAACAAGTTGTTGAAATCATTCCAAAAGACCAACTAGAGTTTTTAAACCTTAAGGGAAATGGCATAAAAAAGTTACCCGAAAATATTACGAAGTTAAAAGCCATAAAAGACATAAACTTATCACACAACAGGTTAACAGATATAGATAGTTATGTGCTTTTAGGGCAATTACCCAAGTTGTATTCATTATGGATCGATAATAATAATTTAGAAGAATTACCAGAGACTATTGGAAATCTCAGACAAGTACGATTTTTATATTTAGATCATAATAAATTGAAAGAACTACCAAGTTCTATGTCTGCCATGAATACAGTTTGGGTAATTCATGCAGGATATAATCAGTTTCAGGAACTACCAAAGGTTTTTACAACAATGCGGTCTCTATTTATGGTTCATATTAACAACAGTTATATTCAATCTATTCCCAATGTTTATGAAACAGATAAATATCCATTAGCAGGTTTAATTTTGGATAATAATCCAATTTCAGAAAGAGAGCGTGTTAAAGCCGAAAAAATATTCAAAGGATTTTTTCTGCTCTCCTTTAAGCAAGAATAAAAATTAATTGAAAATATCTCAACCTAGTTAGCTTTCAGATTTTTCTTTACTCCCAGCTGGTGCTTTAAACAATTCTAAATAAGCCGCGCCTATGTGTGATATTATATCTGACGCTATTAATCCTTCAAAACCGATCTGCAATGCTGCTATATCCCCAGAACTTCCATGCAAATACACTCCAAAAACAGTAGCTTGCAGAGGATCATATCCTTGTGAAAGTAACCCAGTTATTATTCCGGTCAATACATCTCCGCTTCCTGCAGTTGCCATCCCTGGATTCCCTGTATTGTTTATATACATTTGATCACCATATACGATAATAGAATTAGCTCCTTTGATTACAATAATGCAACGATGTTGTTTTGAAAATGATTTTGTTTTTTCAATTTTCTCAAAATCATCGTTCCACCCTCCAATTAATCTTTCTAACTCTTTTGGGTGCGGAGTTATAATTGTATTTTCCTTAAGGTGATCAAGTAATTCTGGATGTTTCGATACTATATTAATCCCATCTGCATCGATGACAAGTTGTGACGTGTTCTCTTTTAAGAACTCTCTAAAAGCTTTTATTGTTTTTTCGTTTGTTCCTAGTCCAATTCCTATTCCTACTGCCGAGGGTTCAAAATCAAGCTTAATTTCAGCAAGTTCATCATCATCATCTGTAATGACCATAGCTTCGGGCACCGCAGTTTGTAGTACTTCATATCCACATTCTGGCACATAAGCAGTAACCAGACCAGCTCCTGTTCGTAGTGCTGATTTTGTGGCTAAAACTACGCTTCCGATTTTGCCATAGCTCCCACCCACTATTACACAATGTCCATAGGTACCTTTATGGCTATATTTATATCGTGAACGATATAAAGGCAATATTTCATTTTTGCTAATTAACTCTGCAATTCCTGATTGTTGTTGCAAATAATTACGATCTAGCCCTATATCAATCACTTCTAGATCTTGAGTATATATTCCTGTTTGTGGTAAAAAGAAGATTAATTTTGGTACCTGAAATGTAACTGTAACACTTGCAAAAATTACTCCTTTAGGATCTTCGGGTGCTTTGTCGGCATATAACCCCGAGGGAATATCAACAGATAACGTAAAACTCCTAGAATTATTAATATGCTTAATTAAAGAAATTACCCAAGGTAACAGAGGTCTATTAAGACCTATCCCAAAAATCGCATCAATTACCATATCATTAGACTGAATAGCCGGAAAATCTTCTTCAGATTTTAGCTGAATCGGCCATTCTTTAGCAATTTCTTTAAGACGGTCATAATTTGCCAAAAATTCTTCTGAGCGGTTATCACTAAAATTAACAATATAGCTCTTTACATTATATCCATGTTTTATCAATAATCGTGAAATCACCAAACCATCACCTCCGTTATTACCGATCCCGCAAAAAACATGAATAAATATAGGTGCTCCCTGTAATTTTTCATGAATAAAATTAAATGTTTTTGTGGCAGCATGTTCCATTAATTCTAATGAAGTGATTTTTTGGGACTGCATGGTGGCTTCATCTGCCATTCGCATTTGTTGCGCAGAAAATATTTTCATTTATTTCTTTTGATTTTATGATTGCATTGTAGCACAATGAATTAAATAATAATAGTACTTTTATACTAGTGATTTCATTTACTTTTTTAGGAATTCTATAATGAAATAAGTCCTAAATTACTGAATTAACAAAAGTTTAGGGATAGTATTAATTTAATTTTCTTTAAAAGTAAAAAATTATACATTTGAATTAAAATATAAGGCAAACTAATGTTTAGTACCGTTTATATCTCAACTTTTTTGATCATGCTAGGAACGATTATCGTATCTGAGATAACTTCTATTATGGGTACTACAATTATTATTACCCCTAGGGGTTAATTTATTTCATATCATCGCCAAAAAAAGTAGGTAGTTTATAAAAACAACGACCGAAAACAAGCCTCAACATTAATTTCAATTTAAAAAAAGTATTATGAACGTTCTAAAATTTGGAGGTTCTTCTGTTGCTAATTCAGCGACTATAGAAAGTGTAATAGAAATTATAAATAAACAATCAAAAAAGCAACCTATATCAGTAGTAGTTTCCGCCATGGGCGGAATAACAGACCTTTTAATAAAAGCCGGGAAAGAAGCCTCTGAAAACAGTGAAAATTATAAAGACACACTTTTAGAAATCGAAAAAAGACATCTAGATGCGGTAAAAAAACTTATTCCGGTGGTCTCACAAAGTGCAATCATTAGTAAAGTAAAAGCAGAATTAAATACCTTAGAATCTCTATGTGTAGGTGTGTTTCTGCTAAGTGAACTATCTCCAAAAACCGAAGCTGTAATAACTAGTTTTGGGGAGATGCTATCATCCTATATTATTGCAGAAGCTGCTAAAGTAAAAGGATTAGATATTGTTCTGAAGGACTCTAGAGATTTAATTGTTAAGACCGTAAATTCTAAAACAGCAATTAATTATAAAGAAACAAATCATAGGATTAAAGAGTTTTCTGATAAGAACACACATAAGATCAGTCTTTTTCCCGGATTTGTTGCAAGAACACAGGACGGAGAACCAACTACATTAGGAAGAGGCGGTTCAGATTTTACCGCAGCCATTCTTGCCGCGGCTCTTGATGCCAAAGAATTACAAATATGGACAGATGTTAGTGGAATGTACACCGCTAATCCTAAATTAGTAAAACAAGCAAAGCCTGTTCGCCATATTTCATATTTAGAAGCTATGGAGCTCTCACATTTTGGGGCCAAAGTCATCTATCCGCCTACAATACAGCCTGTGCTCGAAAAAGATATTCCGATTGTAATTAAAAACACCTTCGAACCCCAAGATAAAGGTACACTGATCACAAGAAAAGTAGATAATCTCAAGAACCCTGTTACGGGTATTACTCATATAGATAGTGTAGCAATCTTATCGCTTGAAGGTAGTGGAATGATTGGTATTCCTGGGTTTTCGAAACGTTTATTCGAAGCTCTTTTTTTAGAAAACATTAATGTAATTCTAATTACTCAGGCATCTTCAGAACATTCTATATGTCTGGCAGTGGATGCTTCTGAAGCCACAAAAGCAAAAACAATTCTAGATGCTACTTTCGAGTTTGAAATTTCTAAACACAAAGTGAATGCCGTGAAAATTGAAAATGATGTCGCTATTGTTGCTCTGGTAGGAGATAATATGTACCATCATCAAGGACTAAGTGGTAAAATGTTTAGTACTTTGGGTAAAAACAATGTCAATATTAGGGCTATTGCTCAAGGTGCATCAGAGAAAAACATTTCTGTTGTCATAGAGAAAAAAGATATTAAAAAAGCACTTAATACATTACATGAACGATTCTTTGAAGTAAAAACAAAACAATTAAACCTATTCGTTACCGGGGTCGGAAATGTAGGAAGTAAATTAATTGAACAGTTAGAGCAACAAAACAAATATTTGAAAGACAAATTGCGCTTAAAAATTCGGGTCGTGGGTTTATCAAACTCCAGGAAAATGGTTTTTAATGAAAATGGAATTGACCTTACTGCCTGGGAAGAACAACTAGCAAAAGGTGAAAAGGCCAATGCTCTTGAGTTTTTTAATACTGCAAAAGAAATGAACCTTCGTAATTCTATTTTTGTAGATAATACGGCTAATCCCGATATCGCAAAAATATACAAGCATTACTTAGCCGAGAGTATGGCAGTGGTTACCTGTAACAAAATTGCTTGTGCAGATGAGTATACCAATTATGAAGAATTGCAAGATTTGTCTCGAAAATTTAATGCTTCATTTTTATATGAAACTAATGTTGGTGCTGGACTACCAATCATTGATACACTAAATAACCTTATTGCATCTGGGGATAATATCCATAAAATACAAGCGGTACTATCGGGAAGCTTAAATTTTGTGTTCAACAATTATAGTGAAGGAGTAACATTTCACGATATTGTAAAACAAGCACAAGAAGAAGGATACACAGAACCTGATCCGAAAATAGATTTGAGCGGCGTTGATGTAGCTCGTAAGATCCTTATTCTTGCTCGCGAAAGTGGTAAGGTTATGGAGCTTGAAAATATCGAAAAGGAAGCTTTTTTACCACAAGAAAGTTTAGACACCGCCAATAATGAAGACTTCTTTGAATCATTAAAAGAGAATGAAAACCATTTCAAAACTATTCTTGATGAAGCGAATAAAAAGGATTGTCGTTTAAAATATGTAGCACAATATGAAGATGAAAAAGCAAAAGTAGGTCTACAAAATATCCCCGCAGATCACCCTTTTTATAATCTCGAGGGAAGTGACAATATTGTACTTTTTTATACAGATAGATATCCAAAGCAACCTTTAATTGTTAAAGGAGCCGGAGCTGGAGCTGATGTAACTGCCTCTGGAATTTTTGCAGATATCATAAGAATTGGTAAAAAGTAAATCAAAATGAAAAGTATCAAAATATTTGCTCCGGCCACTGTAGCCAATCTTTCTTGTGGATTTGATGTCTTAGGATGTTGCCTTGATAATGTAGGAGATGAAATGGTTATTACTCTGGTATCAGAACCTGGGGTAAAAATCACAAAAATTGACGGAGCAGATCTTCCAAAGGAAACTCATAAAAATGTTGCTGGTGTTGCAGTAGAAGCATTACTCGAAATTTATGGTAAAAATGTGGGAGTTCATATAGAAATCTATAAGAAAATTAAAGCCGGTAGCGGAATCGGTAGTAGTGCCGCTAGCAGTGCAGGTGCAGTTTGGGCGGTTAACCATCTTTTAGATCAACCATTTACAGCCAATGAATTAGTAAAATTTGCAATGGAAGGAGAAAAATTGGCCAGCGGTAATGCCCATGCCGATAATGTGGCCCCTGCCCTTTTAGGTGGTTTTACTTTGGTGCGTAGCTATAATCCATTAGATGTTATAAAGTTGCATACTCCAAAAGATTTAACCATGACCGTAATTCATCCACAAATCGAAGTAAAAACTTCTGATTCTCGATCTGTTATCAAACATGATGTTTCTCTAAAACAAGCCATTCAGCAATGGGGTAATGTGGGTGGATTGATTGCTGGATTGTTTACCGAAGATTACAGCCTTATCGGCCGTAGTCTCGAAGACGTAATCATAGAACCTCTAAGATCCATATTGATTCCAGAATTTAAAGCTGTAAAAGAAGCCGCCCTTTCAAAAGGCGCTTTGGGGTGTGGTATTTCGGGTTCTGGCCCTTCAATTTTTGCATTAAGTAAAGGAAAAGAAACAGCAAACCTTGTTGCCGAAGCCATACGAGAAGTATACAGTAAAACGGGACTAGACTTTGATATTCATGTCTCAAAAATAAATAGTCAAGGAGTCAAAATAATTACATAACTATGAAAGAAATCAAAAAAATATCAAGTGGAGCCCCATGGGAGGATATTGTAGGATATTCTAGAGCAATTAAAATTGGCGACACTATTGAGATATCGGGAACAACAGCTAAAGGAGCAGACGAATACGAGCAAACCGTTGCGATTATTAAAATTGCCGAAAAAGCATTAAAAGAACTTGGTGCAGATTTAAGTAATGTTGTAAGAACAAGAATGTACTGCACTAATATTTCAAATTGGGAAAAGATTGGCACTGCACACGGTGAGTTTTTCGGTAAAATAAAACCTGTAACAACGATGGTTGAAGTTTCAAAATTGATTTCACCAGAAATTTTAGTAGAAATAGAGTTCTCTGCAATTATCTAAATACTATAAAGAACAAAAAAATAATGCAATATTATAGCTTAAACGACAATACAATAAAAGCATCCTTTTCTGAAGCAGTGATCAAAGGAATAGCTCCGGATAGAGGATTATATTTTCCAGAAAACATAACTCCATTACCACAATCGTTCTTCGATACTATCGAGAATTTAGATACAATTGAGATTGCTTATCAAGCGATCCAACAATTTGTTGGAGACGAAATCCCTGAAACAGAATTAAGGGATATCCTCGCTGATGTTTTAAATTTTGAATTTCCGGTTGTAGAAATTGAAGATAATATCGCCACACTTGAATTGTTTCATGGTCCCACTATGGCATTTAAGGACGTCGGAGCACGTTTTATGGCACGTTGTCTTGGATATTTTAATAGAAATAACAACAATCAGGTAACTGTTTTAGTAGCAACATCTGGGGATACTGGCGGTGCAGTTGCCAATGGGTTCCTTGGAGTTAAAGGTGTGGATGTGGTTATTCTCTATCCTTCAGGAAAAGTAAGTGATATACAAGAAAGACAATTAACTACTCTAGGTCAAAATATTACTGCATTAAAAATTGATGGTGTGTTTGACGACTGCCAGGATATGGTTAAGACAGCATTCCTGGACAAAGGCATCACAGATCATAAGCAATTAACATCTGCCAATTCTATTAATGTTGCTAGATGGTTACCTCAACTGCTATACTTTTTATTTGCATATAAACAAGTAAAAAGCAAAGGAAAAGATATCGTTTTCTCTGTACCCAGTGGAAATTTTGGAAACATCTGTGCTGGTATAGTAGCGCATAAATTGGGATTACCAGTAAAACACTTTGTTGCTTCTACTAATATTAATGACACTGTAGTTCGATACCTAAAAACTTCTGACTATGATCCGCAGCCATCAAAAGCAACAATTTCTAATGCTATGGATGTAGGAAATCCAAGTAATTTTATAAGGATACAAAGGCTTTTTGACAATAATTTTGAAGAGCTAAAAGATAATTTTTCGGCCTATAGCTTTGATGATGGTCAAACTAAAGATGCTATGAAAAAAATATATGATCAAACAAAATATATTGCAGATCCTCATGGTGCTGTAGGATATTTAGGACTTAAAAAGCAAGAACTACAAGATAATGAATATGGTATTTTTTTAGAAACCGCTCATCCAGTAAAATTTATGGATATTGTTGAAGAAACCATAAAAACGAGTTTAGAAATTCCTCCTCAAATACAAAAAGTGATGAATAAGGAAAAGAAAAGCTTTTCAATAAAAAGCTATAAAGAATTAAAGGAGTTCTTATTACAAAAATAAGAACTCCTTTAATTGATTTTTTCTATCTAAAATACTATCTATTCTTTAGCCATAGCCTTCATTACACTGTATACAATGCTGGTAGTCGAGGCAAGATATTTAAAATTAACGGTAGTATACTTATCAGAACTTTGCTTAACAAACGGAGAGTTGTCGGCATTTTTTAGTTCAGCGGTAAGTGTTACTGTATCGTACCCGAAGTTTGAAAAGAACCTACTCTCTGGGGTCGCAACAGTTCTCTTATAAATTGGTACGGGTGACTCAATACGATACAAAGATTCTAAACTTAGATTGGATGCCAGCATTTCTATAGCTCTATCCTCATCATTGTCCCATCCCATATAATCCGATCTATGCATTGAATGAACATTATAACCCTCTGTTTGTAACATCTTGGTAAACATTCTGGTTCCTATCATATTACTTTTCCAATGGTCAAAAAAGACGATCATAAAATTTTTGTTTCGCTCTTCTAATTCGGCAAGCTTCTTTGCTACATAGTAAGCAATTGCTATACCCGTAGCATTATGTATTGCACCTGGACTATTTTCTACAGTATCGTAATGAGCACAAATAATCACATATTCATCACTACCATTAGTCGCAGGAATTGTTGCATAAATGTTAGCACCTTGAAACTGATCTCCTTTTTTGTTCTTTACGTTATAATCATTCTTTTCTGGCTTAAGACCAATTTCCTTTAGAGAATTTGATAAAAAATCTGCAGTAAGTTTCCTTTCAGAGGCACTTGACCTACTATTTAAGGTTTTCTTGCCCTTAATAGGTTCATGACCGGTTAACTTACCAACTACACCACGTTGTATGTTGATAATCTCGGCTTCCATTCTTTCTTCTTCAGTTTGAGCTGGGGCTACCTGAATACCGAAAACAAATACTAGTAAAAATATTCTATAATAATTCATTTTGTAGGTTTTGTATTCCATTTTAATTTAACACAAATTTAGGCAAATAATATAATAATCCAATTTATTACTTTTAAACCTAAAATAACACATCGAATATGAAATTTCCAAAAATCGTGCCCTTTTTTTTCATTTTACTGTTTTTTGCCCACTGTAAAAAGAATAATTCCTCAAAAAACCCACTAATAGCAAAAGAAAATTGGCGTTCAGAAACAATTGATTTTCCTTTAGATTTTGCACCTTCATTAGACTATTCTGGTATAGAATATATTCGTTTTGCTCCTGGATGGGGAAACGAAAATGCAACAGATTATTTTTCTTATGTTTTTTTATGGATCATAGATCAAGATCCTAAATTATCATCAAAAAAGATAGAATCTGAAATGGAAACCTATTTTGATGGCCTTATTGCGGCAGTATCAAAAGACGATTTGAGCACTGAAAAGAGAAAATTAAACGCTAAAGCTTTTTTCGAAAAAGTAAATGATTCGGTATATGCTGGAAAAATATTAACCTACGACCCATTTACAACAAAAAAAGAGCTCAATCTCAATATTATTATAACCCATACATTCTGTAAAGCAGAGAATAAATATCTTGTACTATTCAATCTATCTCCCCAAACACCTGAACATTCAATTTGGAAGAAAATGAAAAAAATAGGTATTGATTTAGATTGTGATTGATCAATTTCTTGTTAACGGGTAAAATTTATTTTAAGTTTTTTCTTGATTTTATCATAAAAAACGTAAATTTTTACATCCAAAAAAATCATCCGTAATGAATGTTTGCTTTTTAATGTATCCCTGGGAAGATATTAGTCCGGAAAATGACACTTCCTTAACCTTAATTCATGAATGTGCCAAACGTGGGCATGGAGTCGCTATTGCTACACCGTCTAATCTTACCATACGGGATAGTGTAACCTATTCATTTTGTAAAGTACTTAACCGAGCCGAAAAAATTTCTTCTTCTATGAAGTCTTTTCATGCCAAAACTACTTTTAGAGATGAAATGTTACCTCTAGCGGGGTTTGATGTGATTATTATGAGAAGTAATCCGCCTTTGGATATGATTATGCTTAATTTTTTGGATTCTGTAAAAGATGACGTTTTTATCATGAATGACATTGATGGGATACGAAGATCCAATAATAAACTATATACTGCAGCTTTTGATGATATCGAAACTCATTTTATACCAAAAACTCATGTCACCAAGAATAAAGATTATCTTATTAAGATGATTAAAGAGGCACCCAATGATAGGATGATATTAAAACCTCTTAATGGCTTTGGTGGTTCTGGAGTAATCTTAATAGAAAAAAGAGCAATGAGCAGTATTCGCTCTCTACTTGATTTTTATATTGACAATAAAGATGGGTCCACAAATTATGTTATACTACAGGATTATATTGAGGGAGCGGATCAAGGTGATGTTAGAATTTTGATTCTCAACGGAAAACCCATTGGTGCTATGCGCCGAATTCCGGGAGAAGATGACCATAGATCTAATGTTACTGCAGGGGGTTCTGTTGTAAAACATTCTTTAACCAAACAAGAAAAAGAATTATGCCGTAAGATAGGCCCAAAATTAGTAAAAGACGGTCTCTATTTTGTTGGTATTGACGTTATTAATGGGATGTTAGTAGAAGTAAATGTAATGAGCCCTGGTGGTATTACCTACATTAACAAAAAATACAAAGTGAAGTTACAGGAGAAGGTAATCGATTTTGTTGAAGATAAAGTCGTTCAACGCGTAAACAGATTTGATAGAAAAGCCCAACTGCGAAAAACAGTAGATGATGCATAAGCTTTCTATTAAAGAGATTATAGTAAAAATTAATGCCGAAGAACCTTTTCATGCTGTGGCAGAAGATTACTCTTTCACTTTAAAAATAGATTCGTATGCCCACTATATTTGTGGTGCCGTGCATGATGGACATCAATTTCGTAAAGAATTATGGGATAATTGTTTGCATACCGAATATGATCGTTGGTATGAAGAGGATCCCGCAACCCGACAAATGGTAGAGCATCATCCTATAGTTATTGCCGGTTGTGATTCTCGTTTTGAATATGATCTTAATAGAGCTCCTGATGTTGCGATTTATGAGGACGCCTGGGGTAAAGAACTTTGGAAAAAGTCACTGCCATCTGAAATTAAAGATCGCTCTTTAGAAAAACACCATAATTTTTATAAAGTTGTTTATGCACTGGTTTCTAAGATAGAATCTAAATACGGTGCGGCTATTGTTTATGATATGCACTCATATAATTGGAGGAGATGGGATCGCAAAGTACCTGTCATAAACCTGGGTACTACTAATATTGACAGTTCAAAATATTCTACGTTCGTAGACTCATGGTCTTCTACTCTATCACAAATACATCTACCACACGGCATCGAAACTACATCGGATATTAATAATACCTTTTATGGTAATGGGTATTTCTTGAAGTATATTACTCAAAATTTTAAGAATACTCTGGTTTTGGCAACAGAGTTTTCTAAGATCTACTGTAATGAGTTAGATTATATTATGTATCCCGAAGTAGTTAAAGCTATCGAAATTGGATTGCATACAAGGCTCCCACTACATGCACAATCCTTTTATAACCATTTTGTTGAATAAGAAAACAATACACATTTGGTAATTTCCGGTTTTTGCAGTTAGTTTGTGTTTTCCCAAATTAAATAATCAAATACACAATAATGATTGAAGATGTTGTAGAAACGTATAGTGACCTTTTTGAAATCGATCAAAACCTGGATAGATTAGTTAAAAACATAGAACTTCTTAACTATCTAAATCCATTAAATATTGAACAAGAAAAAAAGGTTTTTTTTACTGGGAAATATCGAAAAAACCCAACGTTCAAATATCGTAAGCTAAAATTCAACCCCTATAAAATGCAACGGTTGTTCTTTAACCAACGATTAGAACGTATAGAAAATGAGGATATAAGAAAATTATACCAGGATATTATTTACGAATACTCTGGATTAATTCAATGTATTGAGACTATAGGAGCGGGGAAAAAATTTTATTATAACTCTCTAAAAGTATTTGGAACACCTAAAGAAAGAGATGTAGAAAATGCCCGTTTTATTCTTCATTTTGAAGATGAAGCCCTTCATGATGATGGAATAAAAAAATATTCTGCCCACGATGCAGAATTATATTTTGAAGATTTTGCTCAACGATATGATTTCAAGATCAACATTAAAAAATCTACACATATTTCCGCAGCGGCAATGGTTCTCAATGCATCCGAAATGCTTGTCTTAAAAAAGAATCATAAGTTTAGTGATAATGACCTAAAAGTACTTGCGAATCACGAAATTGGAGTGCATATGGTAACTACTTTTAATGGTAAAAGTCAGCCTTTAAAAATATTCTCTAATGGTTTTGTAAATAATACCGAAACTCAAGAAGGTCTAGCGGTGTTTAGCGAGTATATGTCTGGATGCCTTACTCTAAAACGAATGAAAGAATTGGCATATCGAGTAATTGCCGCAGATAGCTTAATCAAAGGTTACGATTTTAAAGGAACTTTTGATTTATTATACAGTCAATATAAGTTGAATAGAGAAGCTGCCTGGCAAATCACATTAAGAGCGCATCGTGGTGGCGGGTTTACAAAGGATTATTTATATCTAACCGGGCTTAAAAAAATATATGACTACTACTACGCCGGTCTGGATATGAATCCTCTATTAACCGGTAAGGTTACTCTTGAAAATAAAGAAAGTATTGTGAACCTTCAACAACTAGGCCTAGCCAATAAAAGCAAACACATGACAGATTCTTTTACTCAAAATCTAAACTCCAACAAGAAACTGGATTTTATTTTAAGGAACTTGAAATAACGGTATTTCAATATCACAGCACTTTCTTATACTTCTGAGCACAAGCTTCGATACAAATAAAATTAAGAATAAGCTCTGAACCATTCTTTTCAAAAAAAATGGTAATCACGTCATCATCACAACCAATGTTGATCGTATTATTATCTAGAGAAAAAGTGCCTGAACTTATATCTTGTGACACCGTAAACATGTTGCATAATGACCCATTTGTCGAAATCACAGTGCCATTATCAAAAAATTCTATTGTAAGTTGACTATCCACAGGTTGAAATGTGCCACTACCATCACCTGGATCCACCAACTGTTCTATCAATTGCCATTTTCCTATTAAATCAGTATTCATGACCACTGTGGTATCATCATCATTAGAACAGGAAACTAGTCCAATAAAACATATAAAAAACCCAATATATATTTTCATAATTAATCCCTTTATTAAAAGATTAGGTTTTATAGAAAAGGTTGCTTTATCACAAAATAGTAATTCTGCTTCATATTATTATGAATTCTTTAATAATGTACTGCATATATGTCCTGTGTACTGATAATTTATCAAGATTATAACAAAAAAGCATTGTATAGCTACTCAAAGTTTTTTACTTTCGGCGTCAATTTGATAACCATTCATACAATGAAAAACACCGCTTTAACCGAAACTCACATTGCCCTTGGCGCTAAGATTGTGCCCTTTGCAGGGTTTAATATGCCTGTATCTTATGAAGGCGTAAATATAGAACATGAAACTGTTCGTAAAGGAGTAGGTGTTTTTGATGTTTCGCATATGGGAGAATTTCTCATTACCGGACCTAAGGCATTAGATTTAATACAAAAAGTAACCTCTAATGATGCTTCAAAATTAATAGACGGAAAAGCACAATACAGTTGTTTACCAAATGATAAAGGTGGAATTGTAGATGACTTAATTGTTTACAAGGTTGCAGACGAAAAATATCTAATGGTGGTTAATGCATCAAATATCAAAAAAGATTGGGATTGGATTAGTTCACATAATACTATGGATGCAGATATGCGTGACTTGTCTGATGAATATTCTTTGTTGGCAATACAAGGACCTAAAGCCGCAGCGGCCATGCAATCTTTAACATCGATTGACCTTGAAGCTTTGAAATTTTACACTTTTGAAGTGGCAGATTTTGCTGGCATCGAGCATGTAATTATCTCGGCTACTGGTTATACTGGAAGTGGTGGTTTTGAAATCTATTGCAAGAACACCGAAGTACAACAGATATGGGATAAGATTTTTGAAGCTGGATCAGATTTTGATATCAAACCTATTGGGTTGGCGGCAAGGGATACCTTGCGATTAGAAATGGGGTATTGCCTATATGGTAATGATATCAACGACTCCACCTCTCCTATCGAAGCTGGATTGGGATGGGTCACCAAATTTTCTAAGGATTTTATTAATGCAGATGCCTTAGCAAAAGAAAAAGAACATGGAGCAAAACGAAAACTAATAGGTTTCGAGCTTGATGAACGTGGTATACCGCGTCATGATTATGATATTGTAGACGGTAATGGCAATACAATTGGGATCGTTACTTCGGGTACCATGTCTCCTTCTTTAGGAAAAGGTATTGGATTAGGGTATGTGCCTCCAGTTTTTGCAAAACCAGGGAGCAAAATTTATATTCAGGTTAGAAAAAAAGCAATTCCGGCTACGGTAGTAAAATTACCTTTCTATAAAGGGTAATTTTAACAATAAAAATGGTATAGTTAAGTTTCAAGGTTACATATGTAATTTTTGAAACTTAATTTTTTTTAGAATACATTATAATTGAAAAAAATTCTCATCATAGGCGCCAGTGGTTTTATAGGAAATGCCCTTTACAAAGAGCTAAACTCCTATTTTGATACCTATGGCACATATTATACCGACAATGCTTTTTTTGAAAAAAACCAAAAGTTCTTTCAGTATGATATGGAAACTGAAGATATCTCTATCTTACTTGATAATTTAAAACCTACTTTTATTATCTCTGCGCTAAGAGGTAATTTTAATTCGCAATTAGATGCACATCAACGCATGATTAATTGGATTAAAAAACATAGATGCCGATTGTTGTTTATCTCTAGTGCTAATGTATTTGATTCTTTTAGTAACTACCCATCTTATGAATACGATAAAACACTTAGTGAAAGTGTTTTTGGGAGGTTAAAAATTAAAATTGAAAATGCATTGATGAGACTACCAGCAAATAAGTATGTTATAGTAAGAGTACCCATGGTATTTGGTGCTGCAAGTCCAAGAGTACAGGAGCTTAGAACACTTCATGATTTAAAAGCCCCAATAGAAGTTTTTCCTAATGTAATTATTAATGTGACCAGCATATTAAAATTAACCCAGCAAATACATTATATTATAAATCGTGGCAAAAAAGGAATTTTTCATTTAGGAAGTACAGACCTTATCTATCATCTAGATCTCATTAAAGAGGTTTGTGACATGCTACAGCTTCAAGACGCTGTTTTTAAACAGGTTTATGATTCTAATAATGACCGTTATCTTGCGGTATTACCCAGAGATAATAAACTACCAAAAAATCTTCATATTACCACCCAACAAGTAATCAATTCTGTAATAGTAAAGTGATTCTTAATGAACTCATAATTGGTTATTAACTACTCATAATTCATGTTATCTTTGCCTTATGATTCAAGAAGGAAAAAAAATTATCTTGTTTGATGGTGTATGCAACCTGTGCAATAGCGCCATAAATTTTGTTATTAAACGTGATAAAAAAGATATATTTCGTTATGCATCTTTACAAAGTGAAGTTGGTAAAAAAATGATTGCCGAAAGAAGTATAGATACGTCAAAAATAGATTCTATACTATTAATAGACCCTTCGGTAGCTTATTACCATAAATCAACAGCTGCTTTGCAAATTGCAAAGCAGCTGTCGGGTATTTATCCTTTACTTTCTGTTTTTTTTATTTTACCGAGATTTTTAAGAGATTGGATTTATGATATCATTGCCAAGAACAGGTATACATGGTTTGGCAAAAAAGAAACCTGTATGATTCCCACCCCAGAACTTAAAGCCCTTTTTATTGATCAAAAAAATTGATCAGCATTGAACTATCTCTATCTATTTATTGTGGTGTAGATTTAGAATCCATATTTACATCCTGTATTTCTAAAACTATATTCTCTTTACTTATTTTGTTCATATTATCAATATGTACAAAAGTTAAACAAGCCATTGTAAAACAAAGTAATGCTATAGGTATTAAAAATTGTTTCATACAATTACTTTTTTTGATTTAATTTGATTTGAGGCAAAAAAACCATATCTATATTACGGTATAAAAGTAATGACATATGGATATTGCCCCCAACAACTTTTTAGAATTCGTAGTTAATCAATTAGAATTCGTTAAGTCCTTTTTATTGATCAATAGCAATTGAATCAATTTTTGCACTTCATTTAGTATCTGGAATGTCTGCAGTAATAGAATGATTTACCTGATTTTCCATATGTACCTCTGTTTGCTGTTTTTTTCTTAACTCATCTGATTGAGATTCAAGTTTATTTACATTATCAATATGTACAATACTAAGACATATCACTGCAAAAGAGATAAGAGATAATGGTAGTATAAATTGTTTCATGGTTTGTGAGTGTTTATTAGTGTGATAAAGTGATACTTCAAAAGTATGTATAAGTAGTATACGACGTAAGGGGAGTTTACCTATAAATCAAAAGGGGTTTTTCCCCCTATTGATTGTATTTTATGATGATATATATCTGTTTACTCAATCAAAATACCACTTTGCTCATTTCTGGTTTTATGAGATACAAAGGCAATATACATTAGCGTAGTAACTAAAAACTATTGTATTATGAGAACATATACCCTACTCTTTTTGTTGCTTTCTATGATGGCATCAGCGAATTCTGAAAAGAAAACACCTTCTGTTATCCAAGAAGTAACTGTATATCTTACAGGGGCACAGATCAAAAGAACAGCTCAGATAAATCTTACATCTGGTGTTAACGAAATTTTGCTCGCTAACCTATCTCCAAATATTGATGAAAACAGTATACAAGTTTCGGGCTTAAAGAATACTTCTATCCTATCGATAAACTTTAATATCGATTATCTTGAAAAGAAAAAAGATTCTGAAGAGCTAACATCATTACGAAATCAATTAGAAGATTTACTATTGAAGAAAAACAGGTTAGAGAATATACTCTCTGGACTTAGTCAAGAAAAAAAAGTCTTAGATAATAACCAACGTATAAGTAGTGATAACACAGAACTCTCACTAGAAAAAGTAAAACAAATTTCTGCATATTATAGGGAAAGATCAATAGAAATTCAAAATGAAACGTATACAATTACTCAAAAGATAAACCTGATAGATGATACCATCAAAGATTTTACCAATCAAATTGATACATTAGATGATCAAACTAAAGAAAGACGTGGAGAAATCAAACTAAAACTGGATACTCCTAGTATGACTAACCTGTTGCTAGAGATACGTTATACTGTATCAAATGCGGGATGGTTTCCTCTATATGATATTAAATCAAATAGTACAGAATCCCCTCTAAACATAGCATATAAAGCTAATGTTTATCAACAAACCGGTACCGATTGGAAGAATGTAAAAATCGTCTTATCCACTGGTGACCCTAATACTAATACTATTAAACCCAATCTAAGCACTAAATATCTAAACTTTACATACGGTGGTTATAGAAGCAATTATCCAACCAAGAGATATTCGTATAAATATAATCCAACGGTACGAAAAGTTAGCGGAATCATTAGCCACCAAAATGGCCAACCTTTACCCGGTGTAAACGTAATAGAAAAAGGAACCTCGAATGGAGTGGTTACTGATTTTAATGGAAGATACACACTAAACATTCAAACCGGAAGAGAGCTCTCTTTCTCCTATGTAGGATTCGCAAGCCAAGAAGTTCCTATCTATTCATCACTAATGAATATAAAATTAGAAGAAGATACCGCTCAATTAGAAGAAGTAATTGTATCAGGATATAGTTTAGGGTCCAGGAGAAGTTCTTCGACTTACAGTAGAAAAAAAGCTATAGAAAAAGCCGACTATAGTCAAATCGTTGAAACTAAAGAAGAAGGTGTAACCAATACCCGATTTAAAATCAAAAAGAAATACAGTATTAATTCTAATGCAGATATTACTGCCATAGAAATTGACAATTTTGATATGAATGCCGACTATAGACACTACGCTGCTCCAGAGCTTAATGAAAATGTATTTCTGACCGCAAAATTAGGAAATTGGGAACAATTTAATCTACTTGCCGGCGAAGCCAATATTTACTTTGAAGGAAGTTACGCCGGTAAAACCAATATTGATCCTTTGGCAACTACAGATAGCCTTACCATATCTTTGGGTATAGATCCAAATATTGTAGTACAACGTGAACAATTAGATGATTTTAAAAGTAAATCGTTTACAGGTAGTAATCGAATCATAAATCGTGGTTATAAGATTAGTATTAAAAACAATAAACAAAGCCCGATATTAATTACTCTCGAAGATCGTATCCCGATGTCTCAAAACAAAGAGATTAAATTAGACGATATCAATACTTCTGACTCAAAATATGATCACAAAACCGGTATTATGAAATGGAAATTAAATATCTCTTCAAATCAAAAAACAGAGAAACAATTTTCATATCAGGTAAAATACCCAAAATATAAACGAATAAATCTTTAATGCATCCAACAATTTAAAGATAAGACCTCACAGGTTACTAAAACCCGTGAGGTCTATTATTTTGATTTTATTTAACGCTGAAACGAAAAAAGGAAACCATCTCTAAATTGTTCGTCAATAGTAAACTTATTATTGATCAGCTTAATGTTACCTATACTAATTTCATTAACAATCAATTCTTGATTACCTTCAATTGTTTGTATTGAGTAATTATAGGTCCCCGTCGACAGACTGTCTTCTAAAGTATCGTCTGTATTATTATTAACAACATCGATAGTTTTAGAGGCCTCGTCAAAATTCCAGACAATGGTTTCAGCTTCAAAAATATGATCGACACCCAGAAATCCTCCGGTAACGGCAACTAAACTCCATTTTCCTTCTAATCCCGATGAATTTATATCAGGAATCGTTACGGTAGTATCATCATCGTTACTACAACCTAAGAGTGCTAAAAAAAATAATATGTACGTTAGATGTTTCATCTTCAGTTTCTATTTAGTTAACCAATATATAACTGTAGATGAAGTACTTTTAGTGTTTGTTGCGTGAATGAAATGTTAAAAATCTATATAGTTTGTTATTTTCATGTAAAATCTAAGGAAGTAATGTGCCTGCTATATACTCTATTTCATCCAAAAGCAATGTAAGATCAGCTTCTTGAGTCAATGGATTCATAATAGTTGTTCGCAAATATAGACACCCATCTATTCTAGTCTGAACAATATAAAACTTACCAGATCTAATCAGGGTTTGTCTAATTTGTTCATTTAAGGTATTAACATCCCTTTGTTTTACATCTATAAATCTAAAATTCACAATATTAGCTTTAGGCATCAATGCAAGCTCAAAATTTGGTCTTTTCTGTATGATTTTTGCAAAAACTAAAGCCATTGAATACAATCTGTCTATATTTTGCTCAAATATCTCCTCCCCGTATGTTTTTAGAATGGTATATACCTTTATAGCCATCATTGATTTAGTACATTCAAATGTTCTTTTTCCAGAATTGTACCACTCAATAGAATGTTGTGAATCCCATAGATATTGTGCTTGCTGTTCGAATGTTTTATAGGCATCATCAGATTTCTTAAAAATAAGCCCTGTATTTAATGCAGGGGTCATTAACATTTTATGAAAATCTAAAACTACCGAATCTGCATGAGCGATTCCGTTTACTAAATATTTATATTGTTTCGAAAACACTACCCCTGCTCCATGTGCTCCATCAACATGAAACCAAAGATTATTCTTTTCGGCAAAATCTGCTAGAGTTTCTAAATCATCATATGATCCGGTTGCAGTCGAACATGCGCTACCAATAATTGCTATTACATGAAATCCTTTTTCTGTTGCTTTATCTTTATATTCCTCTAGCAGATTTGTATCTATACTAAACTTTTTATTTACAGGTACTTTTATAATTCCCTCGCAACCAAAACCAAGAATTCTAGCTGCTCTATCGATACAGTAATGCGCCTCTTCAGAAACCATGACTGCTAGTTTTTCTTTATGTCCTTCTTCCCATACCGCCGAAGGCGATTTTGCCTTACGGGCTGCTAATAATGCCGTTAGATTTGCCAAAGTCCCTCCCGAAGTTAAAAAGCCAGAAGCATTTGATGTATACCCTATTTTTTTTGCTACAAGGTCAGTAACAATTTTCTCTATTGCATTAGACGCCATTCCCATTTCATATACCCCTGTTCCATTACTTAGCAAATCAGACATAAGACCTGCTAAGCCCGAAACCAATGCAGGGACTGATACTTGATGTCCAATATACCTGGGATGATGCACACTAATTGAATGATCCAAGATATTTTTAAAAACATCACTTATATCCGAATTTGATAAAAAATCTTGTTTCCAGTAGGCTAACTCATCTTCAGGATTTTGATATGATAATACAGGTTGTTCTTGATCATTTTGTACTTTCTCTATATGATTTGCCATTAAATCAATAACCTGGTGCCCTAGTGTTCTAAAATCAGAGGGATCATAAGCTTTTTTGAGTACATCTTCATTAACTATTGCGTCTTTCATCGTCTACCAAATTTGTTTGATATTCAAAATTAATCATCTTTATTTATAATAAAAAATACTTAATTTTGATAGATTAATAACAAAAATGCATTAAATGAATATACAGCAGCTTAAAAATGTAGTCGTGTTATCAGAGAAATTAAACTTTACGCGTACTGCTGAAGAATTAAACATTGTTCAACCTGCATTAAGCAGGCAAATTAAACAACTAGAAGAAGAGATTGGTGCAGTATTGTTTAAGAGAGATAAACGTAATGTGCAATTAACTCCTGCTGGATATTACTTTATAAAAGAATCAAAAAAATTATTGATTCAATTAGAAAGGATTAGTAAACAAACCCTTCATATTCATAATGGAGAAGCTGGAGAAATAAGAATAGGCTTTACTCATTCTATAATGCAAACAATTCTTCCTGAAATTCTGAAAACAATCAACCACAAAATACCTGGGATAAAGGCTGTGTTAAAAGAGATGAACAATCGGGATCAATATGTAGCATTACAACAAAATGAATTAGATATTGGTTTTGCGACAAACCCTATGGTGCCTTTCAATTTAAAGAGCAAAGTATTACATATTGATAATTTTGTAGTTCTATTGCCAGATTATCATCCTGTTGATAAAAACAACTATAAGGATTTCTCTGTTTTTGCCAAAGAAGAGTTTATTTTCCCCACTGTATCAGATGGACCTAATTATGTACATATATTAGAATCAATTTGTGTAGATGCAGGTTTTACTCCAAAAATTGTACATGAAACCGATTCTGCCAGTACGAGTTTCAGGTTAATTGAAGCCGGTCTGGGCATATCGATAGAGCCTATATCTTCATTACATGGGCACGAATTCCCAATTAAGAGTATAGAGCTAAAAAGCATCAAACAAAAAGCAAAACTCACTATGATGTGGAATCCCGAAAAAGAGTCAGAATATCCTGAATTATTCAAGTTACTAAAAAACTGGAAAGTAGATTAGTTACTTCACTTTTTCATAATGATCATCCCAATCTTTCACTTTAGGATCTCCTAATTTACCAACAGATTTTGCTACAATCATAGACACAGTAGCATCTCCGGTAACGTTAATGGTAGTTCTTAGCATATCTAAAGGTCGATCAACCGCAAAGATCAATGCTAAACCAATTGGTAATTTATCTGAAGGAAAACCTATGGCTTCGAGAACAATAACTAGCATTACCATTCCTGCTCCAGGAACAGCAGCAGATCCTATTGATGCCAATAGAGCGGTCAAAACAATAGTAATCTGATTGCTAAATGTTAGACCTTCTGGCCATAACACTTGCATAATAAATACCGAGGCAACCGCTTGATACAAACTAGTACCATCCATATTGATCGTTGCTCCTACTGGTAATACAAAACTTGATACCTCTTTGTCTACACCGATATGTTCTTCTACTCTTTCCATAGTAACGGGTAGCGTTGCAGCACTTGAACTTGTAGAAAATGCTAACAATTGTGCAGGGCTTATCTGCTTTAAAAACCAAAATGGTGATTTTTTCGTGAGTACAGAAACCAAAATACAATAAAATACAATCATCATCATCAATCCAAAAAATACAACTCCGGCATACTTTAAAAGTGCTAATAAAATATCCGGATCATCAGAGGTTACCACCACATTAGCTAATAATGCAAAAACTGCATAGGGTGCCGTTAACATGATTAAATCCACCATTTTTAATACCACATCATTAAGACTATCAAAGAATTTTTTTAGAGGTTCTGATTCTGAAGGCTTTATTAACAGCATACTAATCCCAAGAAAAATAGCAAAGAAAATCACCTGAAGCATGAGCTTATTATTACTCATTGCTGCAACCGCATTTTGCGGTACCATATCGACTACAAATTGTAATGGGCCACTTTCTTTTTGTCGTCCAGCTTCAGCAATACGTTCTGATATTTTTGCACTACCAGCATATTCTGAAGTTAATTTTTCTATAGTTTCAGGAGTAATTCCTTCTCCTGGTTTTAAAACATTTACTAATAATAATCCTATGGTTATTGCAATTACAGTGGTAATAATATAAATGACAATGGTTCTTCCTCCAATTCTTTTAAACTTCGAAATATCTTTTAGATCAGAAATTCCTTTAATCAAAGAGGCTAAAATTAGCGGAACGGCTATTAATTTAAGAAGATTAACAAAGATTGTACCCAACGGAGCAATCCAGTCCCCGGTAAATCCTTTTCCCCATGATGGGTAAGTCATAATAAACCCGAACAGTATACCCGCTACCATTCCAATTACAATCTGCCAATGCAATGCTATTTTCTTCATGTGAATTCTTTAATAATTAAGCCAAACAGCGTCGAAGATATAAATTAAAAACAAAAAAACGGTAACCCGATTAAGATTACCGCAATTATTAACTTTTATTTTAATAACTATTTTTTTATT
Organism: Aquimarina penaris; assembly: GCF_040786285.1. Classification (NCBI taxonomy): domain Bacteria; kingdom Pseudomonadati; phylum Bacteroidota; class Flavobacteriia; order Flavobacteriales; family Flavobacteriaceae; genus Aquimarina; species Aquimarina penaris. Next base: position 432,023 of record NZ_JBFMKQ010000003.1, on the reverse strand, counting down.
GTTCTATTCATTAACCAATAGTCTACAAGAACCAAAGCGGCCATTGCCTCTACTATGGGAACCGCCCTAGGTACAACACAAGGATCATGTCTTCCTTTACCTTGCATATTCACAACATTACCATCTTTATCGATCGTTTCTTGATCTTGCATAATAGTAGCTACAGGCTTAAAGGCAACATTAAAATAAATATCCATTCCGTTAGAAATGCCCCCTTGTATCCCTCCAGATAGGTTCGTTTTTGTGCTTCCGTCGGTATTGAAAAGATCGTTATGCTGACTACCTTTTAACTCGGCTCCTGCAAAACCACTTCCGTATTCAAAACCTTTTACTGCATTAATAGAAAGCATCGCCTTACCAAGTTCTGCATGAAGTTTATCAAAAACAGGTTCTCCTAACCCCACAGGTACGCCAGAAATTGCACAACTCACAATACCTCCAACGGTATCGCCTTCTTTTCTGATCTGCTTAATGTATTGCTCCATCTCGTTAGCCATTTCGGGATCAGGGCAACGTACAATGTTACTTTCTGTTAATGAGAAATCAAGTTCGGTATGTGGTTTCTCTAATTTAAGAGAACCTACACCCGTTACATAGGCATTAAAACTCACTTCTGACAGTACTTGTTTAGCAATAGCTCCTGCTACTACTCTACTTGCCGTTTCGCGAGCAGAAGAACGCCCGCCGCCACGATAATCTCTTACTCCATATTTCTGATCATAGGTATAATCGGCATGTGATGGTCGATATGAATCTTTGATATGCGAGTAGTCTTTTGACTTTTGATTTGCATTTTTGATTACAAAACCAATGGGGGTTCCTGTCGTAACTCCCTCAAAAATACCGGAATAAAATTCTACAGTATCAGGTTCTTTACGTTGGGTAACAATAGCCGATTGACCAGGTTTACGACGATCCAGTTCATCCTGGATTGCCTCTAAGTCTAACTCGACCCCAGAAGGGCAGCCATCTATGACCCCGCCAATTGCTACACCGTGTGATTCTCCAAAAGTGGTAAGCTTAAATAAATTACCAAATGTATTTCCCGCCATTGAATGCAAATTTTAGCAAATGTACTTGTTAATCTTTAAAAATATGGTAGTAATATGATAGAAAAAATGGGCTTTCAATTGCAAAAATTTAATCAAGCTTTAATTTTGAGGTTTTTTTTGAGAAAAAGTTTGTTCCAGGTTTTTTTTTAATCTAATCAGTTTAAGATGACCGTTCTTTATTTAATAAACCTCAATAGATTGAAAATCGTATTAAATGAATATTTATTAGAATAAAAACCATAGAATTAATGACATAAATAACCCTGTACATGCAATAAGTGTTGTCATTACTGTCCAGGAACGAAATGTTTGCTTTTCGGTTAAACCAAGATACTGACCAACCAACCAAAAACCACTATCATTTACATGAGACAAAATTGTTGCTCCCGATGCGATAGTAATCACAAAAAGTGCAATCTGCGCCGCACTAAAATCTCCTACACTAATAATAGGAAATGTAATTCCCGCTGCTGCTATCATTGCTGTAGTGGCAGAACCTTGTAATACACGTATCAAAGCCGCAACGATAAAGGCGAAAAGTAAAGGGTGTACATATGAACTTTGCAGAGAAGAAGCTAACATCTCTCCTGCTTTGGTATCTACTAATATTTGTTTAAAAGCGCCTCCGGCACCAGTAAGTAAAATAATAGCTCCTGCGGGTTGAAATGATTTCATTGATATTTTTAATAATTCACCTCTGTTCGTTCCTCTTTTAATACCTAAAACATACCAAGCAATTAAATTTGCAATAATTAGTGCTGTAAAAGGGTGTCCAAGCAGAGAAATCGTATAGACAAACCATTCTGAAAGTACATTTTTACCAAACCAATCGCCAAGTAAGACAGTCTTAAGAACAATCAAAAAAATGGGCAATGCTATAATTAATATAATGGTTATTGGATTAGGATATTCTTTATCTTCAGTACTTTTGATATTAGTATTTGTAGGTAGTGTAAGATTTATTTTTTCTGAAATATACTTTGCAAAAAGAGGTCCACTAATAATAGCAGCCGGAATCCCAACAATAAACCCTAAAACAATTACCCATCCTAAATTTGCTCCCAAAATATCTGCAACCGCAACAGGTCCTGGCGTTGGAGGAATAAAACTATGTGTGATTGCTAATCCGGCAAGTAAAGGTATTGCATATAACAACACAGATTTTTGTGTCTTTCTGGCAATTGCATAAACTACCGGAACTAGAATAATAAAAGCTACATCGAAAAAAACAGGAATAGCAATAATAAAACCAGTAATCATCATAGCCCAGGAAGCATTTTTCTCTCCGGAAAGTTTTAGTATATATGCTGCTAATCCTTGAGCTCCTCCTGAGTGCTCTAATAGTCCTCCAAATAATGCTCCTAAGCCTACTACCGTAGCTACAAAACCAAGAGTACTACCCATGCCATTTTTTATACTCTCAAGAATCATTTCGGGAGACAATCCTGCAACAACACCTACAAGTATACAAACTATGAGTAGCGCGATAAATGCCTGTATCTTTAATTTTAAGATCATAAAAAGCAAGGCAGAAATGCCTACCCCTACAGCAATTAGTAATTGATAATCCATAAAGTTTTAGCTTTTCCAGTTTGTGTGAAAGTATTCATCTGTTGATTTATCTATTCGTTGATACGCATGCGCACCAAAGTAATCTCGTTGTGCCTGAATCATATTGGCTGAAGATTGTGCAGATGTATACGTTAAAAAGTAATTTAAAGCAGCAGATATTACTGGTAGCGAGTATCCATTTTTGATAGCTGTAGCTGCTATATTCTTTAGTGCTATATTATTGGCCTTCATAGTGGTAATTATTTCCGGAAACAGTAAAAGAGAAGTAGTATTAGCATTTACAAACAATGACGATATTTTTTCCATTAAATCACTACGAATGATACAACCATTGGTCCATACTCTAGCAATTTCAGACATGTCCAAATTCCAATCATACTCTTGAGATGCATGAGCAAGCAAATCAAATCCTATGGTATGATTAATAATACTTGTTGCATAGAAAGCTTTTTCGAGAGAAATAATAAAATCGGCTTCATTTTCTGTAATACTTGCCTGCTTTAATTGATAAGCATTTGACGCAATACCTCTTTGGGATTTCATACCAGATAAGTTTCTTGCCATTACAGCTTCAGAAATCGTATTAGCTGGCATACCTAATTCTAGTGCATCTATGGTAGACCAACCTCCTGTTCCTTTCTGCCCAGCCTTATCAAGAATTATATCGATCAAAAACTGTTCTCCTTCTTTTTTCTGAAGAATATCTGCTGTAATTTCAAGAAGAAAACCATCTTTACCATTGCTCCTCCACGATTCAAAAATCTCGCTAATCTGCTCTGGGGTCATGTTGCAATAAAATCGTAATAGATGATATATCTCTGCTAGTAATTGCATTTCACCATATTCGATACCATTATGTACCATTTTCACGTAATGTCCAGAACCTTCAGGACCAATATATGCACAACAAGAGTTATTGTTTTTGTCTTTGGCTGCAATGGCTTCAAGGAATTTTCCAGCCCTATCGTATGCTTTTTTTACTCCCCCAGGCATTATCGAAGGTCCTTTTAATGCGCCTTCCTCTCCTCCAGAAATTCCGGTTCCAAGAAAATAAACACCATGTTTTAATAGCTTCTTTTCCCGTTCTGAAGTTTTCTTATAATGAGAATTACCCCCATCAATTAAACAATCTTCTTTTGACAACAAGGGCAATAATGCTTCAATTATCATATCCACAGGCTTACCCGAATTAACCATAATCATAATTGTTCGCGGTTGTGCTATCGATGATACAAAAGATGATAAATCATCAAACCCTAATACACTTACATCGTTTGATTGTTCATTTACAAAATGTTTGGCTACATCTACTTCTTTGCCTTCGATTTGACGATTATAGACCGATAAGCTAATCTTTTTAGATAAAATATTCTTAGCCAAATTTTTACCCATAACACCAAGACCAATAAGTCCTAACTGTGATTTCTTTAGGTTCAATTTATGGAGTATTTCAACAATGATTTCTTCGGTACCTTGATCAATATTTATAGAAATGCCCGTTGATGGTTTTTCTAAAGTTTCAAATTGCGAGGTTAATAGTTCTTTTTTAAAAAAATGCTTCCTCCTAGCCTTCAAACGACTAGAGATCAAATCATAGTTTCCATCAAGAAAAATCCATTTTATAGACTCATTGTGAATAGACTTAAGCATTTCTCGATATTTTTGTTTCAATGCTGAACAAGCTAATACTGCTCCTTTTTCATGATGCCAATCCTTAATCTTATTTGCCAATTTTTGAAGCCATGGATTTCTATCTTCATCGTTTAGAGGAATGCCATCTGACATCTTTTTGATATTTGTAGCAGAATGAAAATCATCTGCATCATAAAATGGAATGTCTAATGTTTTAGCTAATACCTTACCTATTGTTGTTTTACCGCTTCCTGATACTCCAAATACAATATATACAGTTTTTGAATTCATTTAAAAGTGTAAATGATTATATATAATTCAGGTTTTTTTTAAAACCATACATTTTTAAACAAAAAAATAATGAAAGTTTAGAATTTATAATATCACAAAACGAGGTTTCAAAATTTAATTTAATATTCTGGTAACAAACCCAATAATTGTTTAAAAACCAGTAACAATATACTCATAGTAAATTAATCCTAAGTAAAAACTGCTTTACTTAATTTGTATGGATAGATAATTTTATGAAAAAACGTACTGTAGAGCTTGTTGTAATTTCTGATGTTCATCTTGGAACCTATGGCTGTCATGCCAAAGAATTACTCAACTATCTAAATAGCATTAAACCTAAAACATTGATCCTTAATGGTGATATTGTAGATATTTGGCAATTTAGAAAACGATATTTTCCAAAATCTCACCTTAAGGTTATAAAAAAGATCATATCATTTGCTTCTAAAGGCACTGAAGTAATTTATATCACCGGAAATCATGATGAAATGCTTCGAAAATTTAGTGATATTGAAATGGGTCATTTTAAATTAGTCGATAAATTGGTATTAGAATTAGACGGAAAAAAAGCATGGTTTTTTCACGGAGACATTTTTGATGCTTCTATTCAAAATGCCAAATGGCTAGCCAAGTTAGGTGGCTGGGGATATGATATGCTTATTCTTCTAAATCAACTCATTAATTGGTTTTTGGTAAGTATCGGAAAAGAAAAGTTCTCTTTATCAAAAAAGATAAAAAACAGTGTTAAAAAAGCGGTTAAACATATTACCGATTTTGAAGATGTGGCAGCAGAATTAGCGATAAAGAATGATTATCAGTATGTAATTTGCGGACATATTCATCAACCCCAAATGAGAAAGTTTACCAATAAAAATGGTTCTTGTTGTTATTTAAATTCTGGGGATTGGGTTGAAAACTTAACTTCTCTAGAATATCATAACCAAGAATGGACACTAGTACATTACGAAAATGAATCTATGCAAGCTTTTGTAGATCACACTGAAGATACTGATGATTTAACAATACTGCCAGAAACACTAATCACAACAATTGCCTCATTTAAAAAAGGATAATACTTATCTTTGACGATATAAGTTACATATCGTTCAAAACAAAACAACTATGCTTGGTTTAAAATTGGCAACAGATCCACGTTGGGCAACTATTGTAGAATCTAATATCGAAGAAATTCTTACAGATCATGCATGGTGTGAACAAAAAGCTGCAACCAATGCAATTACCATTATTACTTTAAATTCTGAACATACAGATTTAGTTACCGATCTGCTAAAACTAGCCCAGGAAGAATTACAACATTTTGAAATGGTACATGAGATCATTAAAAAAAGAGGATACAAATTAGGGCGTGAACGTAAAGATAGTTATGTAAACGAATTGTTTAAGTATAAGGTTAAGCAAGGTGGTAGCCGCACTCAAGGTTTGGTGAGTCGATTATTGTTTTCGGCAATGATCGAAGCTCGCAGTTGTGAACGATTTAAGCTTCTTTCTGAAAAAATAAAAGACCCAGAATTATCGAAATTTTATCATGATCTAATGATTAGCGAAGCAGGTCATTATACTACTTTTATTGGCTTTGCCCGTAAGTACGGAAAAGACATTGATGTAGATCAACAATGGGAAGACTTATTACAGTTTGAAGGAGAACTTATCCAGAACTATGGTAAAAGTGAAACTATTCATGGGTAAGTGAATATGAGCCATATATAAATGGTCTGCAAAACTTTGTAAATTTCTTGGGTTATCTTCCAGTTTCAATCTAATTTTTCGCGAAGCTCTTTTGCTTGTTGAAAATTAAAGTTTCTTTCATTTTTTAGAATTAAATTTAGCATATTTTTAGCTTTTTGTATATCGTCTTGTTTCAGATATACCATAGCCTTATACCAATATGCTTTAGAACTATCTACAGTACCACTATTTAATAATTCGTCAAATGTAAGTAGTGCTTTTTCGTAATCATTCAGACCTAAATAAGAAGCGCCCAGATACGATAATATATAAGGTTCAAAACCTTGTCCCTGCTCCGAAGGCTCCTCAAGTTCTTCAGAAAATATAGCAATAGCTTGTGCATACTTTTCCTCAAAAAAGAGATTCTCGCCTTTAGCAAGGATATTTTCACCATCACTTTGAACTGTTAGAGATGGTAAATCCTTCCAATTACTATACTGAGCATACAATGAACTTGCCGACTCATTAACGGTGTAGTAATTAATAAAAAAGGCGATCAATATTGCAGCAACCGACGCACTAACGTAATACATCCATTTCCTGCTTTTCTTTGATTTTACTTCATTTTCAAAATACTGGTCCCCTATCTTTTGTATTTTCGATTCAAGATCAACATATTCTTTACGTCTTCTAATTTGTTTAATACCATCAATCTCATCATTATCTTTTGGGCTTTCAGTTAAAAACCACTCTTTATCATGTATAGCATATTTTAAAGATCGATGTAGATCAACTTCTTTTCTAAGATCATTATCAACTAGAATTTTTTCTTCGAATTGTTTTTTTTCATCTTCACTCATACGTCCAGCAATAAATGCTTCTATTTGTTCGTATATTGTATTATCAAAGTCCATAACTATATGAGGTATTAGTTAAACTTGGTATCGTATTTTATTAATTTAATAAGTTTACTTTTACATTTAAATATTCTCTGTCTTGCTGTATTAATTGTAGCATATGATAGCTCTCTAACAATATCTTCATACGATACATCGTTAAAAAAAAGTGATAAAATCTGCTTACAATTATCCGAAAGTAAGCTAAACTTCTCGCGATATAATTCTAAGTGCTCCTGTTCTACCATAAAAGAAGCAAAATTTGTCTCTTTATCCTCTAGTGTATGTAGACCATCTTTTATTACCCGTTTTTTTTGTTTTTCTATCTCTCTTCTCCACATATTCTTGCAAATAGTAAATAAGTACGCCTCAAAATTATTAATCGTTAGGTTTCTTTCTCTAATCCCGACAATGATATACATTAAAGATTCCTGAAAAATATCTTTAGCCTGGGCATGAGTTCCATGATTTTGTAAAATAAAATGTAATGCTTTTGGAAAAAAACGTTTGTAAATTTCTGAAATAACGACACTATCATTTTTCAGTAATGCATGTACAAACCTATCTTCTGATTGTTCTAATTTATAGTCAGCCATAAAATCAATCTGTTTTGAGTGCTCCACAACATCAATGTTTGCGGTAAGCCCCCAACCTAAATTAAATAGTTATTGTAAAACAATTTATGTATTTTAAAGCACGATAACAACTCATAACCAATCAGTTATCTTACTTCATTTTCTAAAAAAAAACGAAAATCGCGCACCCAAAAATTTAGAGAACCCTGCAAGTTAAATTTAAAAAATGGGTAATGAATTAGTAATTCATATACTATTAAGATAAAAGTAACACTTAAAACCTAAAAAAATGAAAAGTTTAAAACCTTTATTATCTATGATGGTATATCTTATACTCTTTGGATGTACAAGTGAAGAAATCAACGCTGTTGATATAATGCAAGATGTAAAAGAGAAAAATGATCCAACTGATAATCAGCTTAATTACCCTATACTATCTGATAAAGAGCTTATTATAGAATATCCTCATGATGATTATTCTGAATTTCAAAAAAAAGAATTGAGACAAGAACATGGTGTAATTAGTTATGAAACATGTGACTGCTCAGACAAACAAATAGAAAAATGGGTATTTCAAAGTGGGATTAATATTGAAGAAGAAGAAGAACAGATTACGGCAACAGGTATTGGTGTAGAAAATGAGTTTTATTATCAAAATACGCATACAACTCCAGATAGCTTACACATTACAAATACTGAACAAAGTGATCTCTTAATTACATCTAACATTGTACCAAACTATACCTCGATAACCATAGCCATTTTGGATACTGGTATCGATCTTAATTTACTACCAAATACTGGTCCTTTTTTATTCAGACGCAGACCAAACCCACCACGTTGCATGGAAAACGGAGAACAGGAACTATCTGGGTGGGATTTTGTAAATCATGATAACAATCCACATGATGACAACGGACATGGGAGTATTGTAAGTGGCATTATAAAATCCAATCTACATGATCAAAATATAACAGATTACGAGATCTTACCTGTCAAAGTTTTTAATCATGAAGGAGAAGGATCCTATTTTAACTTACTCTGTGGCTATAGGTATGCAGTAAGTAAACCCTCTGTTTCTATCATTAACATGAGTTTTGGGTGGTATCATAAAAATGGAAGGTTACTCAAAAAGTATATTTCTCAAAACAATGATATTCTTCACATTACTTCTGCCGGAAACGATGACAATGATAATGATAAGGTGCGTCATAATCCCTCGTCTTATAACCGTCAAAATATTGCTGCAATAGGAAGCATAAATGCTACCAGAACCGAAATTGCAGATTTCTCTAATTACGGAGAAACTAGTGTAGATTTTCTATCTCTGGGCGATATGGTCAAATTTACTGATAGTAATGGCATCAATCATATGGTTTCAGGAACATCATATGCAGCACCCTTTGTAACCGCAAAATCAGCTATACAGTACCTTAATGCTATCACTGATCCTGTGGATATACTAAATCAATTGCGAATAAATGCTACTGAGCTAAGTCCTGGTGTTTTTCTACCTGTACGATGTAGACGTAAGATCATAGATTAACCCGGTTTATCAATGTCGTTAAATTATTAGTTTTTTTGACCATTGTCATCATCTCAACTTTTCCCATAGTAGAGGAAATACATGAAAGACTTCTTAATTTAACGACATCCCCCAATGTAATCAATACACCATAGAAAATTATCTTTTTTGTCGATGACCAATTAAAAAAATACCTACTTTTAGATTGCATTCATTATTTCCATATAGATACCAACTCATATATGCGATCTCTATATTGTACTTTTCTTTATATACTACTATTAAGTGTCCAAAACTTGGGACATTGCCAAGGTATCATAGAATCAATAGAAACCAACTATAAAAAATTAGAAGTTTCTGATATCGAGTATAACTGCAAGGTTGAAAAAATTAACCAACTACTCGAAACCAAAGAAGTAAATATTGATTCTGTAAAATTGGGTTATTTATACAGTGAGTTTAGTAAACTTAACTTCAGGCATAAAGACTATGATAATGCCATTCAGAATGTTCAAAAGGCGTTAGATATCCAAACCAAATTTATAGATTCTATTCCATCTACCGTTAATAAGAGTTATAATAACCTTGCTCTGTTTTATCTGCATTCTGGAAATGAACCTATGGCATTAGAGACGTTTAAAACCCTTGTTAAACAATCTCATAAGGATAAATATGTCATTAATGCCTATGCGATACGGTTGACCGATATATATATAAATCGGGGCGATTATTATAAAGCCATTGATTATCTTCAGGAAGCAGAGAATACCATCATAAAAGCAAATGACCCCATCCTTACTAGAAAACTACATCTTATATACGTTAATTTTTATAGAGTGTATTCCTTAACTATGAAAAAGGACCATTTTACAAAAGCACTAGATTATCTAAAAAAAACTGAGGATGTCATCGCTCACTTATCTCCTAAAAAACAATTAGAATTTAAGATTATTATCTATGCTGGGTACGGTTATATTTATAATCGACTAGAACAATATGATATGGCTATAAGTAATCATAAAAAAGCTTTAGAATTAGGTCTAAACGCCAAAAAAATAAACAATTCTGATATTGCCAAATCGTATAATTCTTTGGGTATCTCTTTTACCAGAATGAAAAAACCTGATCTAGCTTATAAGCATTATACCAAGGCCCTTCAACATGATTCTCTTAGAAGCGCGGTCTATAATAATTTGGGAGACTATTATGTAGCTAAACAATATTATAAAGAAGCGCTCATTAATTATCAAAAAGCCATAAGTTATAAAATTGAAAATTTTGAAAATATTGAATTTTCAGCGCTTCCTTCTCTTGAAAAATTAGCACATTCTGATCTCAAAGTAAATTTGGTAAATAACCTAAAAGATAAAGCAAATGGATGGTATGCATTTTTCTCAAAAACTAAAAACAAAGAATATTTGCATCATGCCTTGAAGACCATTGAACTTGCGGATCAGTTAATCGATGTTATTCGATCTGAAAATATAGAGCAACAATCAAAGTATTTTTGGAGAGAAAAAGGTGTTGATCTTTACATGTTAGCAACATCAATATGTTATGAGCTAAACAACCATAAACAGGCGTTCTACTTCATGGAAAAAAGTAAATCCTTATCCTTATTAGAAAACTTAACTCATGAAGAAGCTAAAAATAATGCAAACCTTCCTGAATTTGTAAAAGAAAAAGAGTATACCCTAAAACACGAAATTTTTAAAATCAGTGAGCGATTAAAAAAGGACAGTAATAGTACAGAAATAGAAAAGCAATCCCTCATTTTTGAACAAAAAAAAGTATATGAAAAATTCATAAGTTCTTTAGAACATAATTACCCAGGTTACTATAATTATAAAAAGAGAATCGATATCTCTTCATTCGATGAAACCAGGTCGAAAGTCGTTTCCCCTAACACTAATTTGCTACAATACATTTTAACCGAAAATGAAGGGTACGGAATATTAATAACAAATGAATCGACATATTTTTTTAAAATTCCGGAGGCAGAGCTATTAAATGAAGAAATTAGAATGTTGGGTAGACTTATAGCAAAACCCCTTGTAACTAAGCAACAATTAAATTCGTATACAGAAATGTCTTTTTCTGTATACCAGAAATTATTTCCATTTAAGGGTGCTTCAGAATTACTATTAGATAAAAAAATACTAATAATACCCGATTACACCTTACAATATTTTCCTTTTGAAACCTTAATTACTAATCGCTCTACAACAGAGGGAATACTGCCCTACTTAATATATTTTACAGAAACCAGTTATGCATATTCTGCATCATTACTTAAAAAGATAGAACAGAAAGAACGTAATCCAAAATCTAATTTAATTGGTTTTGCTCCAATACAGTTTAAGAAACATGAATTATCAAGTCTAAACAGAAGTGAATATAAAATGAATGAAATAGGAAAACGTTTTTTGAACACAACATTACTTCAAGAACAAGCTTCTAAATCAAATTTTGTAACCAACGCCAATAATTACAATATAATTCATCTATCAACTCATGCTAGCTCTATGAGCGATCAAGAGCCTTGGATAGCATTTTATGAAGATATCCTAACGTTAAATGAATTATACTTTATTAAAAATCAAGCAGATTTAGTCGTTTTAGATGCTTGCAAATCTGGTATTGGTGAGCTTCAATCTGGTGAAGGTGTAATGAGTTTATCCCGCGGTTTTTTTCATTCAGGTGCAAAAAGTGTTATTTCATCGCTGTGGAGTACAAATGAAAAGTCCAGTACTAAAATTGTACTTGATTTTTATGCACATTTAAAAAAAGGGAAAACAAAATCTGCAGCACTACGAAAAGCAAAACTTCAGTATTTAAAAGAAAATCAGCTCTCAGAAAATTCTCCTCATTTTTGGGCCCCTTTAATTTTGTCAGGAAGTATCGAAAACTCAATGTCTACAGCTGCTAGTACTACTACATACCTATACATTGGGTTACTTCTCTTTCTTATTGTATTTATAGGCCTTTGGCGTCGTTATAAATCATAGCGAACGTTCTTTTTTCATTTCATAAATAATTAATATTCAAAATAATAAATTTTTTTGGGTAATGAATTTGATGTACCTGCACTTTACTATGATTAATCATCAAAAACTAGAAAAGTTCTAGTACAAAAAATCATTAAACACATAAATTATGAAAAATTCAATTTTAAAAACATCAATTTTAGCAATGAGCCTAGTAGTGGTATTTATTGCTTGCGAAAAATCAGAAGAAGTATTTACTAAAGAATCTATCGAATTTACAAATGAAGAGATCCAAAGTGAGACTGATACTCATGACCATGTAGTAAGTAATAAAGAAGTAAAAGTAGGATCAGTGTTGCATATGCGTTTTGATAAAAACCTAAGTGAAGAGGAAGCCGAACTTACCTGGAATAGTGCAGTGAAAGACTATTTAATTAAAAACCCTAATCTAAGCAAAGGAGTAAGTACAGAAGCATATTACCAAGTGGTTACCAAAACTGGTAGTCAAGTCACCAATGGTACTGATGCCTTGGTACAGGCTTCAGCAGATTTTAATCATAGCGGAGGATCATTCCATACCGATTATATTACCTTAAACAACCCCGGTGATGACAGAGAAGAAGGGCAAAAGGATTTTTATCTTATTAGAATTTATTTTCCAAATATTACTATATCATGGATAGAGGTTGAACATGCACATATCCGATTACAAGGTACAGATGGATGGGTTGTTAGTTCGTTTAAAACCAAATTATTACCCGAACATCAAACTGTTCCGGCTACGGGGGTATCAAAAGTAGTTACATACCCAGAAATTTGGTTAACTAACGCTAATGCAGGAGACTGGGATTACTATTATACCGGAGTTATTGGAACAGGTAGGTTAAATTTTTAAGCTTAAAAAGACATACACATCTCAACTTTTGTTGGTTTAAAGAGGGTATCAAATAATATGCGGATACCCTCTATAATCAACATAAAATCAAAATATAGATACTAAATCTCTCCCATTACGATCTAATCTATCCTATTAAAAAATAAAAACTCATGGTCACCGAGGTTTTGACTACAGGCATATCCCAATGTCTATATAAAAACGACGGGGCCACTTTAAAACATATATTATGAAAACAAATCAAATTAGCCGTGTGCTATATCAACAAAAAAAGAGTGTACTATTCTTTTGTAGCATTGCATTTCTTGCCATTGTCTTTACAACGCAAAGTTGTGAAAACGAAGAGGTTATTGAAAGTAAAAACACAGTAACTACCAAGGAGGTAACTAAAAATAGTACATTAGGGAATCTTCAAAGTACGAACAATGAACCTATATCAAATGCTAAGATAAAACTAGGAGATCAAATATTGGCAATTAGTGGCTCACGAGGGAATTTTGCACTTGATAAAAAGGACTTTGAAATCAATGATGTCTTGATCATAGAACATGATGATTTCGTAACACTCTATAAGGTTATTGTCCCCAATATGAAGCTATTCTTTTTAATGAAAGAAAGAGCAGACCTAATTCGTATAGGTTCTAATGACGGTGGAGTTATCCCTGTAGGGCCAGGAGGAGAAATATCAATTCCATCCAATGCATTTAGTAACAATGGTAATCCATATAACGGCGCTGTAGATATTCGGGCAACTTACATAGATGTAACTGATGATTCTGAATTAGAAAGTGCTCCCGGAGCCTATATTGCCGATGATGGCCCAGGTACTAATCCTTATCCGTTAGCATCTTACGGAATGATGGAAATCATGGCTACAATTGCCGGAACCACTACTCTATTGGATCTACGTCAGGGAAAAGAAATAAAAACATCATTCCCAATTCTTGATGAGGATAAGCCAAACGATGTTAATCTTTATGAATTAAACAGAGTAACCGGTTATTGGTCTGAATTGGGAGAACTCACTGCAGTAGATAATACGCTACAAGGATCAATAACTTCTTTAAACAATGGTTATAATGCAGATAAACCATGTGCAAATCGACGTATCTGTGTGAAAATAAAAATAGTATACGCTAATGGAGGCACAGATTGTGGTATAGGGGTCAGAGGTATTACATATCGAGGATTTGACGGGTTAAAGACTCCTGATAAAGATGGATATGTGCGATTTTGGGTATGTCCCAATAGCGTATTTCAATTAAGAGCCTGCAGATCAGATGACCCGATTTATAACACAACTTTCGATTTGTCCACTGTAATTATGAATCCTTTTGGCTGCACTGATTTAGGGGTTTGGACTATAAATAATTAATAATCAAGATAAAGCATTCTTTAAAATGGTAATGGGATGGGGCGCTTTACGTCCTGTTCCATCTTGTATTTGATGTCTACAACTTGTCCCAACTGCTGCAATAATAGTATCTTCGGCCGCTTTTCTTACTGCAGGAAACAAAGTCTGCTCTCCAATTTGCATACTAATATCATAATGTTCTTTTTCATACCCAAAAGACCCCGCCATACCACAACAACCCGAAGGAATAATGGTAACTTTAAAATTCTTTGGTAAATTAAGATATGCAAACGTTGTTTGAATAGTTGATAATGCCTTTTGATGGCAATGCCCATGTATTTTGATTGTTTTGGCTGCTGTTGTAAAATGATCAGAGGTTATATTGCCCTTATTTATTTCGGAAGCTAAAAATTCATCTATTAAGAGTATATTTTCTGAAAGAGATCTTGCTTTTTGCTTATTATCTACTAAACGCAAATATTCGTCTCTAAATGTGAGTATTGCCGACGGTTCTAATCCTATAAGAGGGGTTTCTTTTGAAACCAAATTGTGAAAAACTTCTACATTATGATTAGCCAATGCCTTTGCTTGCTTTAACAACCCTTTAGAAATAAATGTACGTCCGCTCTCTTGATGATCAACTACCTTTATCTCATATTGTAAACTAGTAAGCAATTCTATGGCATCAATCCCAATTTTGGTATCCAGATAATTGGTAAACTCATCGATAAAGAAGTAAACCGTTTTGGTTGGGTTCTTGGGCTGAATTGTATGTAAATTCTTTTTGCACCAGTTTCGTAAAGATTGCTTACTTAATAATGGTAAATCACGTTCTTTAGCAATTCCTAAAACAGATTTCAGTATCCCCGAAGTAACATTATTCTTAAAAAAGAAATTAGTTAACCTTGGTGTTAATCTCCCTAATTGATTCAATTTATTGTTGTAAGCAAACAATTTGGTGCGCAGAGATACTCCATTTTTTTTCTGATATTGATATTCAAATTCTGCTTTTAGTGTAGCCACATCAACATTCGAAGGGCATTCACTAGAACATCCTTTACAACTTATACAGAGATCAAAAACCTCTTTTAATTCTTTAGTATTAAATCGATTTGTTTCTTCGCTATTTGTTAAGAATTCGCGCAATGCATTAGCTCTTCCTCTTGTGGTATCTTTTTCGTTTTTGGTGGCTCTATAACTTGGGCACATAGTCCCTCCTGCTTCTACCGATTTGCGACAATCTCCGCTTCCATTACATTTTTCGGTAGCTCTAAGAATTCCCATAGAATCCGAAAAATCTAATAGCGTTTCTATCTCCGGTTCCTCTCGATCAATTTTATATCGTAGCTTTTGATCCATTGGATATGGATCGACAATCTTACCAGGGTTTAATATAAAATTAGGATCAAATAGTTTTTTAACATGTTCAACAATCTTATAATTTTCTTTTCCTATCATAAAAGGAATGTATCCCGCCCGTACAATACCATCGCCATGCTCACCACTCATAGATCCCTGATACTTTTTGACTAAAGATGCCACATCATCTGTTATTTTCCTGAAAAGAACAACATCTTGGCTTCTTTTAAGGTCTAAAATTGGTCGTAGGTGTAGTTCTCCAGCACCAGCATGTGCATAATAGACCGCCTGCTGATCATAGGATTTCATTATTGCAGTAAACTCGGTAATATAATTTGCTAAATCCGAAATTGCAACTGCGGTATCTTCAATACATGCTACAGCTTTCTTATCTCCAACAATATTACCCAACAAACCTAGTCCCGCTTTACGAAGCTCTAATGCCTGATCTATTTCTTTTCCTTTTAAAATTGCATTGGCATAGCTTAATTTTGAATCTTCGAGAGATTTTAGCAATGCTTGTTCTTGAGTCTTTAATTCTTCTGAAGTATCACTTCTTAATTCTAGCATTAGAATGGCTTCGGGATCATCAACAATAAAAAAGCGGTTTTTCTGCTGTTCAATGTTATTTTTCGTGCAATCCAGAATGGTTTTATCCATCATCTCGCATGTAAATAATGGATGCTGCATTACAGATTCTACGGCGTTCATACAGTCATCAATAGTTTTAAAATGGGCTGCAATCATTATGGATTCCTTTGGTGGAAGTGCATCTAATTGTAAAATAATTTGTGTGGTAAACGCCAAAGTACCCTCACTACCAACTAATAATTTACACATATTAAATGCTTCAGAATGCTCTGAAAAAACATTAGAATTAATTAGCTCATCAATAGCATAACCAGTATTACGACGATGAATTTCAGGTTTTGGAAAATTATCTTTTATCTGTTTTTGAATAATTTCTGGAGAAAGCTCATCATATAAACTTTGATATATTTTCCCTTCTAGAGTATCCAGACCTTTTTTAGTATTAAATTCTTCTAAGGATAGTTCCGAAAAAACCACTTCACTTCCATCAGACAGAATCGTATGCAACTGTACCACTTTATCTCTGGTCACTCCATATTGTATTGATGTTGTACCACTACTATTGTTCCCAACCATTCCTCCTATCATACACCGATTAGATGTCGAGGTATTGGGTCCAAAAAATAGCCCATAGGGTTCTAAAAATCGATTAAGATCGTCACGTATCACACCTGGTTGAACCGTTACTGTTTTATTCTTTTGCTCTACAGAAAGGATTTTAGTAAAATGTTTTGACACATCAACCACTATGCCCTCTCCAACGCACTGACCTGCAAGAGAAGTTCCTGCCGTTCTTGGTATGAGTCCAATATTATTTTTTGAAGCAAAAGCAATCAATATTTTTATATCTGCAACAGATTTCGGAAAAGCAACGGCAGCGGGGATTCTTCGGTACACAGAGGCATCTGTAGCATATAATGCTTTTGAAAGTGAGTCGAACAGTAGTTCACCCTCGATTTGATCTTTTAGTATTTTTAATGCACTAGTATCAATCATATATTTTTCTTCGTTATAGAATCCAAAGAAACCGGTTTTTTAAAATTAGTATCAAAACAGATAAAACTATCGGTTCCGGCAACGCCATCAATTTGATGCACTTGTTCATACAAAATCCTTCGTAAATGTTGGTTGTCGATTGCAAAAATAAGAATGAAAATGGCATAATTACCCGAAACATAATTGCATTCTAATATTTCAGGGATTTTTTTTAAACCTTCTACCACTTGTTCTGCATATCTAGCTTCTCTAAGGCGAATGCCCACATAAGATTTGGTTCTATACCCTAATTGCTTTTCATCTATAACAAACTCTGCTTTTTTAATAACTCCTCGTTGCTTCAATTTTTTAATCCGTTGATGCACTAAGGAGTTCGAAATTTTTAAATCATCTGCAATTTGAGAGAATGGTTTTCTTGCATCTTCACGAATTTGCAACAAAATCTGTTGGTCAACATAATCAAAATGGTTCATAACAATCAAAAAATTAAATAGTAAGTGGTCAATATGACAATAAGAATTTTGCTCTATACCAAATTGACATATAAATCATTAATATATAGCCAAAACTAACTTAAATCATCTAAATAATAACCAAAACTAATATTTTTGCATCAAATAAAAACATAATAAGATGAATTCTACTTATTTTTTTAATGAACTATGGAATCAATATACCACAAAAACCCCTTCTGCAGAAAAGATAAAATCTTTATTAGAAGCAGAAGGTAATACGGTTTTTAATGATCATATAGCCATACGCACTTTTAATGATCCCAGAGTACATATAGAGGTACTTGCCCAACCTTTTATTGCAATGGGCTATGAACCTAAAGGTGAATATCATTTTAAGACCAAGAAATTATTTGCCAGACATTTTGAACACAAGAGTGACCCTAATGCTCCGAAGATTTTCATTAGTCAATTACTATTAGAAGAGCTTTCTGCTGAGCTAAGAGAAATTATTGATGAAATCCTAAATCAAGTGGATCAAGATATATACGAACAAGAAGATTTGATTTTAAAAGGAAGAGTTTGGCGCACACCTTCTATTGAAACCTACAATACACTTCTTGATGTATCTGAATATGCAGCGTGGATGTATGTTAACGGCTTTTGTTCTAATCATTTTACCATAGATGTTAACAAGTTAAACACTTTTGAAAGTTTATCTGAAGTCAATGAATTTTTAAAGGCCAAAGGGTATACCATGAATTCCTCTGGAGGGGAAATAAAAGGTTCTTCTTCTTTACTTTTAGAACAATCTAGTATTCTTGCCGATGTTGTAGAGGTTGAATTTGAAGAAGGTTCTAAAGAAGTAACTTCATGCTATTATGAGTTTGCTTTTCGCTATCCAAATACCGATGGAAACCTTTATTCTGGCTTCATTGCAGGTTCTGCAGATAAGATTTTTGAAAGTACAGATATGGTACTTCAAGATAGGTAGTTAATCGAAATTAACAAAAATTTAAGAATTTTACTTACAGATCAGAACAATTGTGACGTTATATTCGGGAACTAAATAAAAACCTATTTTACTATGACAAAACGTATTTTGATTATTGCAGCTTTCTTATTAAGTACACTAAGTACGATCCAAGCACAAGAGGTTTCCAAAAATGCCCTGGGAATCAGAATTGGCGATAATGATGGATTTGGAGCTGAAGTTTCTTACCAAAGAGGGTTAAGTGGAAATAACCGATTAGAATTTGATTTAGGATGGAGAGATTTTGATGCTGCTACTGCTATAAAAATAGCTGCACTTTATCAATGGGTTTTTAATCTTGATAAAGGATTTAACTGGTACGTAGGCCCAGGTGGTGGAGTTGGTTTTGTAGACTATGACGATCGTTTTTTTGGAAACAGTGGTAGTGATAGTTACTTCTTTCTTGCTGGTGATATTGGAATCGAATATAATTTTGATGCTCCGATACTTATTTCATTAGATATACGACCAGAAATTGGTTTTGGAGACTTTAACGATGGTCTAGATTTAGACATCGGTCTGGGTATTCGTTACCAATTCTAACAACCTATTATAATTTATATAGAATCGTTCCTAAGATATTGCTAATGCGCTTTCGTATAATGCAATATACTTAGGAACGATTTCATTTACATCAAATTTTAATGCTTCAGAAAAAGCCCTTTGCTTAAATATTTCTAAGGTTGCATCATCTTCAAGGATCTTGATTGCGTTTTCAGACATTTCTTTTACATCACCTACATCACTTAAGTATCCAGAAACCCCGTGATTATTAACTTCAGGAATACCACCTGCATTACTGGATATCACAGGAACTTTATTCACCATCGCCTCTAACGCAGCCAATCCAAAACTTTCTCTTTCCGAAGGAAGTAAAAACAAATCCGAAAAACACAGTATTTTATCAATTTCATTACTGTTTCCGAAGAAAATCACTTTATCCTTAATTCCTAATTCTTTACATTTTTGTTCTGCGGGTTTGCGCTCAGGGCCTTCGCCAACCATAAGAAGTTTTGCTGGTATCTTTTTTTGAATCGTATAAAATATATCCACAATATCAGAAATTCGTTTTACAGCTCTAAAATTACTGATATGCGTTACTATGCGTTCTTCTGGTTCGGCCATTAGCTCTCTCTGGCAATCTGTAAAACTAGTTTTTTGATGACTCACATCGATAAAGTTGGGAACCACCTGGATATCTTTTTTGATATCAAACAAACGTAATGTATCTTCTTTTAAACTTTGAGAAACAGAAGTTACAATATCACTATTGTTAATACTAAATGTAACTGCAGGTTTATAAAAAGGATGGTTTCCGACCAGGGTAATATCTGTACCATGCAAGGTGGTTACCATTGGTACATAAATCCCCTCTTCTTCGAGCATCTTTTTTGCCATATATCCTGCATACGCGTGAGGAATAGCATAATGTACATGAAGTACATCTATTTGATATTTTTTAATGGTATCAACTAGCTTACTGGATAATGCCAACTCATAGGGTTGATAATGAAAAAGCGGATAGGTAGGAACATTTACCTCATGAAAATGAATGTTTGGATTTAAAAGATCCAAACGTACCGGTTGCTTATACGTAATGAAATGAACTTCGTGATTCAATTTAGCCAAGGCAATACCCAATTCTGTGGCCACTACACCACTACCACCAAAGGTAGGATAACATACTATCGCAATTTTCATGTAGATAATTTTCTTGCGGTACAAGGTACAAGAAAATAGGTATTGACAGTTGTTAAAGTAGTTTTAAAAATATCATTCAAGCCCGGTCAAAAGAATCCTTCTAGAATCTAGTTTTCTAACTAAAAACTTCTTATAGCCATTTATTACACTTTTACTAGATATTTCTAAGATCCCGTCTTTCTCATCGTATTTCCAAGAAATTTTACTATACTTAAATGATTTATTATATGAAATCCTATGATCATTTCCACATCTAATTCCCTTAGTATTATAGATTTTAGCTATTCTATTTTTTTCAATATAAATTTTCTCATTATAATTGTCAGTTTGAAAATCTTCAATCAAAATATATTCTCTAACTTTTGCAGTATACTCTTCAATTTTAATTGTCAATATCCAATCTCCTATTAATTCTTGCTTATTTGGTATTTCTTCTTGAGAAGAAACGAAAGAAAATGATAATAATAAAATTAAAGTAGCTTTTATTTTCATGGTCAGTTTTTATTCGAAAAACTTATCAAATAACATGCCTAAAAAATTTATTAAAAAAAAAGCAGATCATAAGCCGGATTCTGTTCCCATAAATGGGCCCTTATCATTTATCTAGACCAGTAATTACTCACTGATTCTAACCGCCTACCCTCCAACATTGGGCGCACAACCCTCAAAAGCTGGTTTACGTGGCGTTGCACCGCATAGAGTTTACCTGGTTTCACTACAGCATTACCTGTACATACTTTCTGTTGCACTTGTCCTCGTCTCACGACGGACGGGCGTTACCCGCTATGCTGTGCTGCGGTGTCCGGACTTTCCTCGACCCTAAGGCCGCGATAAAGTGATCTGCTTTGTGCAAAAATAGGATAATAAGTATACCTTTTAAGGTTTTATATTACTAATTCTAGTAGTTAGTTATTCTTTATTTATCAAATTATTAGTTTCTTCTCCCTCTGGGAGAGGATTAAGGCGAGGGTTTTAATGTAAAAATCCCCTCATCCTAACCTTCTCCCCAAGGAGAAGGGACTTTAAGGTCTAATTGAAAGAAGCTAACAACTAGAATTAATAATCCACATTGTTAATAACTACAGCATAAAAACCACCTGATAGAATTCGCTTTTTGGCTGCAATTTTTAACTTTGTAGCAATGGAACATTTTATAGTATCTGCGCGTAAATACCGACCTCAAGCATTTAAGGATGTTGTGGGGCAACAGGCTATTACCAATACGCTGCTTAATGCTATAGACAATAATCATTTAGCACAAGCCCTTCTTTTTACTGGGCCTCGAGGAGTTGGTAAAACATCGTGTGCAAGAATTTTGGCCAAAACCATAAATCAGGATGGTAATGAGCATCCCGATGAAGATTTTGCATTCAATATTTTTGAGCTTGATGCCGCTTCAAATAACTCTGTTGATGATATACGTAATCTTATTGATCAAGTACGTATTCCACCGCAGGTTGGAAAATACAAGGTATACATCATAGATGAGGTGCATATGCTCTCACAAGCTGCTTTTAATGCGTTCTTAAAAACATTAGAAGAACCTCCTAAGCATGCCATCTTTATATTAGCGACTACCGAAAAACATAAAATCATTCCTACCATCTTATCCAGGTGTCAAATATTTGATTTTAAAAGAATTACAGTTACCGATGCAAAAAATCATCTAATGCAAGTAGCTGTTCAAGAAGGTATCACTGCAGATGAGGATGCTTTGCAAATTATAGCGCAAAAAGCAGATGGAGCTATGCGCGACGCCCTATCTATTTTTGATAGAGTCGTAAGCTTTAGTGGTAAAAATCTTACCCGACAAGCAGTTACAGAAAATTTGAATGTTCTGGATTATGAGACGTATTTTAAAACTACCGATTTAATTTTAGAAAATAATATCCCACAACTACTTTTAGAATTTAACGAGATTTTAGCGCATGGATTTGATGGCCATCATTTTATAGCAGGTTTAGCTTCGCATTTTAGAGATTTGCTCGTTTGCAAAAACCCTGCTACCATAAATCTTCTAGAAGTAGGTGATCAAACCAAAACTAAATACTTAGAACAATCACAGAAAGCTCCTCATGATTTTCTTATTAAGGGCATAGAGCTTGCTAACGACAGTGATCTCAAATACAAAACCAGTCGAAACCAAAGACTGTTAGTGGAGCTTTGCCTAATGCAGCTTGCCTCTATCCTACTGGATGGAGAAAAAAAAAATGACCAACCCTATATAATTCCGCCTTCTTATTTTAAAGAAAAAGGCATTAAAGCTGTCAAGATTTCAAAAGAAGTCAAAGAAAAGGCAGAGGAAAAAATTGAGGTTCAGCATCAAACTAAAACCGTTGAAGATAAATCTGAAATTAGTACTGTAGAAATCGAGGAGAACAGCACTGCTGAAGAACAAGAAGTTTTGAGTGTTGACACTCCGATAATTACAGAGAAAAAACAAATTTCTGTTCAGCGAGATCGCAAAACATCAGGCTTATCACTTAGTAGTATTCGAAAGAAGAAAGAACACCAAGAAAAAAAGGTGGATAATGTTGTTGACCCAAAAAACCTTCCTACTGAAGCTTTCGAGGAATCTGTCATGCAAGCCGCCTGGATTGAATATGGTAAAATGCAGGATAAAAAAGGGGAACGAATCATCGGTTCTATGTTTGCCATGAATATCCCAGTAGTAAAAGATGATAAAATTCAATTAGAATTACCTAATCAATCAATGAAGGTTGATCTCGAAAATGCGCTTCCGGGTCTATTTCAATTCTTATACAAAAAATTGAATAATTATAGTGTAGAACTGGTAATTACAGTTAACGAAGAAGCCTCTAAAAAATATGCTTTTACACCACAGGATAAATACGAAAAACTACGAGAGAAAAATCCGCTAATTGACAAATTGCGATCTTCTTTTGATTTAGATATATAAAGCAAACTCATCAATTCCAACGAGTATAAATTGCGTTTAATTTTTTCTTTTCCTAGAGGAATTCCTAAAGTAATTTCTGGTTTTAATTTTATTATATAAAACTACAAGAATTACAAACAGGCCTAATATTAACATTCCGCCTCTTCCTGTTAAGTAATCTAGTATTTCGATCATAATTATATTTTTCTCGAAGTTGTTGTCGTCTCAATTAAAAAAAACTTACACTTATGATCTCATTGTAATAAAACTGGTGTTGTAATTTATTACTATTTAAAAGCCTAGATTAACTTTAGATACCATTAGTTTTACCTAATTTTGTACTTTATAGAATAACTAAATAAAGAATTATAATGCTTGGCCTAAAACTTCCAACAGACCCAAGATGGGTTAATATTGTAGAAAAAAATATAGAAGAAATTCTAACAGATCATGCATATTGCGAACAAAAAGCTACATCAACTGCAATATCTCTAATTGTGAGTTTCCCGGAATATACAGAACTCGTGCAAGAAATGACCAAATTGGTAAAAGAAGAAATGAGTCATTTTAAAATGGTACATGATAAAATCATAGAACGAGGTTGGGTATTGGGAAGAGATCGAAAAGATGACTATGTGATTCAATTAGTTACTTTTTTCCCAAAAGGAGGAAGTCGAACAACACAGTTGGTGCATCGTTTACTATATGCTGCCTTAATTGAAGCCAGAAGTTGTGAGCGTTTTAAATTGTTATCAGAAGAATTAGAAGATCAGGAATTATCAAAATTTTATAAAGACCTTATGGTTAGTGAAGCTAATCATTATACAATGTTTCTTGGTTTTGCAAGGCAATATGGAGATCGTGCTGAAGTAGATCAAAAGTGGCAGGATTTACTTACTTATGAAGCAAAGATCATGAAAGATTTGGGTAAAAAAGAGACAATGCATGGATAAAAAAAACTCACCATTAAGGTGAGTTTTATAGTATATATTTTGATAAACTCTTATAACTTATACCCCACTGATAGTTGAATATTTGTACTACTCGCATCTATACCCCCTGGAATACCTTCATCATCAATAATATTAGACAAACCATAACCGTAACGCAGGTCTGCAAAGAAGTTTTCGGTGATACTAACTCCTATACCCGCTACAGCGGCAAAATCGAATGTATTGAAATTGGTCTCTAGTGCTGTATTATCTTCCCACTCCCATATCTTAAGTCCTACCTGCGGACCAATATGTATATTAATCATCTCGTTAATATGATACTTAATGAAAACTGGTAATTGAAGATAATCTACTCTTAAGGTTTCATCATCATTTCCTTTTGATGAGTATTGAAATTCTGGTTGTATACTCCATTTTTCGGCTATAGCATACTCTGCCAGAAATCCAACCACAATACCAAACCTACTATCGTCTAGGTTTTCTGGGATATCATCAGAATTTATTGAACTTAGATTAGCTCCGATTCTTATTCCGTAGGAGTTTTCTTGGGCAAAAGAATGTAAAGTTCCTAGCATTAAAATACAGGTAAGGTAGAGTAATGTTTTTTTCATAGTAGTATTTAGATTAGTGTTTCTGGGGTAACTTATTCTACAAATATACTGATTTCAAAAAACTTTATTATTTATTAAGTTTTTCATTGTATAGCGACTTAATAATACCATCAGACAATCCAATTTTAGGCACATAAATGTCTTTTGCACCACTCCATTTCATTGCAGATAAATATATCCGGGCAGCAGGAACTATAACATCTGCCCTATCTTGGTTTAAATTGAGCTGCCAAATTCTTTCTTCATAAGTCAAAGAATTTAAGAGTTTATAGTAAGAACTTAGGTATAAAAAAGATAGAGGTTTCCCCATACTTTTTCCACTATTCTTAAAGATGTTATTGATATTTCCCCCAGACCCAATTAATGACACTCTGGAGTAACCCCTAGTCTTTTCTTTAATCCAATGCTCTACATCTTTCCAAGATTCATCTGAAACCAGATTATTAAGCAGTCTTACCGTACCCAGTTTAAAAGATTTAGACGCAATAGTCTTTCCATTGTGATATATTGTAAACTCTGTACTCCCTCCACCTACATCAACATATAGATACGTGGCATCGGTATTAATTAATTCATGTAAATCAGTCATTGCAATAATTGCTGCCTCATCTTTACCATCAATAATATCAATTTGAATCCCTGTTCGCTCTTTTATAAGATGTACTAATTCTTCTCCATTTTCTGCCTCGCGCATTGCAGATGTAGCACATGCCTTATATTTAACTACTTTGTGCGTTTTCATGAGAAGTTGATAGGCTTGCATAGCATCTATCATCCTGGTAATATTTTCTTCGGAAACTTTTTTGGTTTTAAAAACATCTGCCCCCAATCGAATAGGTACACGTACGAGGCTTGTTTTTTTAAATCTGGTGGTTTTTCCTTCTTCTTCATGAATGCTGCTTATCAATAGTCTTACCGCATTCGAGCCAATATCAATGGCTCCATATTTTTCTATAGTTAACAAAATAAATTAGTTTCCAAGTTTTTTTAAATAATAATCATATGTAGCTATCTGCGATCTGTTTTGTTCTTGATCGTTCCTAATGTACGTATTATCTTGATCTTCAGAAAGTCTTCTTGCCTTTACATTATCTTTCCAACAAATATCAAAAGTTTCCATTAATTCCAACTTAATATCTTCATCATAGATCGGGCAAGATATTTCTACTCTTCTATCAAGGTTACGTGTCATCCAATCGGCAGACGAAATATACACTTTAGGGTCTCCTGCATTTTGAAATATAAATAGTCGCGGATGTTCCAGAAACTTATCTACTACACTTATTGCTCTGATATTTTCACTCATTCCCTCGATCCCAGGTATTAAACAACAAATGCCTCTAATAATAAGATCAATTTTTACTCCAGCCCGACTTGCTTCATATAATTTATCAATCATATCATAATCACTAAGGCTGTTTAATTTTAGCTTTATACCTGCTTGTTTTCCTTCTATACTATTTTTGATTTCTTTATCAATTAATATCACCAAAGCAGATCGCGTATAGTGCGGAGAAACCAACAAATGTTTATAGCGATTTACTTTATAATTTATTTCAAAAAATTTAAAAACTCTATTGGTTTCTTTGAGAATTGCTTCGTTTGTAGTAAACAGCGTGTAGTCTGTATAAATTTTTGCTGTAGACTCATTAAAATTACCTGTACTAATAAAACCGTATCTTTTTAACTTCCCTTTTTCTTCTCGTTCTATCACGCAAGCTTTGCAGTGCACTTTGAGCCCGGTAACACCAAAAATTAGGTTTATTCCTTCTCTCTGCATCTGCTCTGCATACCGTATGTTTGCTGCTTCATCAAAACGAGCTTGCAATTCGATCTGAACCGTAACATTTTTTCCGTTTTTTGCGGCATTAATAAGAGAACTGGCAATATGCGATATACTAGCCAATCGATATATTGTAATTTTAATGCTTTTTACTCTGGGATCGATAGCAGATTCTCTTAAAAATTTTACTGTATATGAAAATGTATGGTACGGTGTATATTGTAGAAAATCTTTTTTGGCAATTTTATTTAATAACCCTCCTTGCAAACTTAAACCAGGAATAGCTAAAGGCTGAATTGGCTGATAAATCAACTCTTTGTTACCTAAATCTGGAAAATTCATGTAATCTCTACGGTTATGATATCTACCTCCGGGTATTATACTATCGGTATTATCTACCCCCATTTTATCCATTAGATAATTAAGAGTGTCTTTACCTATATTTTTATCATAAACAAATCGTACTGGCTCTCCATCTCTTCGGGATTTTACACTACTAGAGATTTTTTGAATAAAACTTTTACTAAGATCGTTATCAAAATCTAATTGCGCATCACGAGTGATCTTAATCATATGAGCCGAAGCACTTGCATAGTCAAAAATACTGAAGTTAATGCGCATACAATACCGAATAAGATCGTCTAGAATAATGATATATTGTTTTCCATCCTTTTCGGGAAGAACTACAAATCGATCTGTATTTTTCGGGATTTCGATTAATGCGTATATTTTTTCTTTGGTGGTATGTTGTAAGATTTTAGAAATTCTACCTTCTTTCGGAATTTTATCTTTTAACACCAATTTTACTGCTAGATATGCTACACTATCCTTTAAATGAGGAAATTTTTCAAGATCATTAAGTATATAGGTCACTAAAGCCGGACTAACTTTACTAATGAAGTATTTACGAATAAAAGCATCTTGATCGGGAGTAACTTCTTTTTCATTAATAATAAAAATATTATGATCCTCCAGTCTGTTTTTTATGGTATTGATGGTTTTAAGACTTTCGGCCTGTTGCTTAATAACTATGCTCGTAATTTTTTCAAGCAAATCACTAGCCGTAGTTCCTTTAAGTACATTTTTTCCGTCTTTTCCAGCCAGATCAATCCTTTTAATAGTTGCATATCGCACCTTAAAAAACTCATCTAAGTTATTAGAAAATATCCCGATAAATCGTAGCCTTTCTAACAAAGGAACCGTATCATCTGCTGCTTCTTGTAACACTCTCGCATTAAACTGCAACCAACTCAACTCCCTATTAATATACTGATTAGTAATAATTTCTGGCATTATTTCAAAGATTTAGGAAAAATTGTTAATAAGGTTTTTCCTACATTTATATCTTTCCATTTATTACAATCAAATTCGATCCCTACTACACCAGCAGTAGGTAAATTATCAATTCTTTCGCTTCCGTAAAGATTTGCTATTGAAGTAAATGCATGGTTATGTCCAAAAATCATCAATGTGTTAATCTTATCTTCACAATTTTTTATAACATCAACTACTTTATGCCCTCCAAAATCGTAGAGATCAGGTTCTAAAGAAAAAATAGTGCTAGAAATATCTAATTGATCTACTATAATCTTTGCTGTAGAATGTGCTCTTACCGCAGGACTACATAAAATTTTATCTACTGGTTTTATCAGTGTTTTCAGCTCTTCCCCTATTAATCCTGCATCTTTAACCCCTCTTTTATTAAGTGGTCTATCCTCATCTGACACGTCAAATTCCCAAGAAGACTTTGCATGTCTAATTATATATAAAGTTTTCATAAATTCTATACTATTATTAGCAAAACGAAGTTATATAATACAAGTTTAAGAATTAGCTTTTACAATTCTAACTTTAGGAGAATAAAAAATATTATTTTATATGATCATCGACATGATAGAAAAGTTATTAACAACACATAAACAACATTTAAAACACATAGAATCATATGGCCTATGTGCGTCCTAAATCAATGAGAATGAATATAATATCCTTATGATTTTAATCGATGAAAAGTGTATTTACATCGAAAAATCGTTTTTTTTAGCCTAAAATTAAATGTTAAAATCTAAATTTACATACGGTTTTCCCTCATACCAAAATATATCCCAACACAATTATGAACACAAATTTATCATAACATAATTTAGGGTTAACAAAGACAACGAAGTGGAAAAAGTAATTATTAAAAAAAGAAATCTAACCCGATTTCAGAATTTAGGCCTACTTATTATTATATGCAGTTTATTTTCTTCTATTGCATATGGTCAGGTAGAGGTGCCTTTAAAGAAACGTACAGAGTTTACTTTTAAGGGTGATTTCAAATTTGTATCCAATACAATATTAGGGAAAGTTAGTAACGATGATGGGTCAGGAATTTTTAATCCCAATAAAAGTTATAATGACGGAGGATTGAATAATCAGTTCCAAATGGGTTTTATAGATATAGATAAGGACCCTTCGACTTTTAATTCTAGTAGTGCCGATCTAAATATTGAATCTGAATGCAATACAATCAAGCATGTAGGTTTATACTGGACTGCTGCCTATGCCGATGAGAATCGAGCACACGATATTACTACAATCAAAATTAAATACCCGGGAGATCAATCCTACTCTACCATTACGGGAGGACAAATAATCCATGATTATTATAATGACGATAAAGCTTTATTTAAACAATACTCCTGCTATAAGGACATCACTAAAGATGTATTGAACCTAAAGGATCCTCAGGGAACCTATACTTTGGCAAATATACCTGCAACAACAACAGCCGTAAATAATGATCAAACCCTAGGAAATGGCCTTACAGGCGGTTGGACTATGGTAGTAATATATGAAGATGACACAAAACCAAGAAAAAGATTTTATGTGTATGATGGTTTTGTGAATATTGACTCTAAAGCTAAACCTGTAGCTTTTTCTTTTGATAATTTTCAGACTATCCCTAATGGTGCTGTGCATGGAAGAATTGGGGTTATTGCCTTTGAAGGTGATAAAGGTATAAGAGGTGATCGTTTTCAAGTCATGTCTAATGAAACCAATAAGTACAAAAGTCTTGCAGATGGCACGAATCCGATGAATAACTTCTTCAATGCCAACATTACTGAAAATGGTAAAAATATAATGTCAAGAGTTCCCGCTAGTTATAACACACTGGGATATGATGCCGACTTATTTGATATTAAAAATGTTAGAAATAGTATTATAGGCAATAATCAAACTGAAGCAAAATTTAGATTATCTACAGATAACGATGGGTACTCTGTAATGGCTGTTGCTTTTAGTGTTGATATTTATGAACCTGCAATTCATATAATTAAAAGATCAAAATATGCAGATAACACATATGTTCATCCAACTGATGTCTTATCACCCAAGCAACAAATAACATATAATCTTACTATATATAATGATGGTAACGATGATGCAAAAAATACAATTATTAAAGATGTACTTCCTAAAAATGTAATTTTTTCAGCAAAATCTTTAGTATTACCGTCCAAAAAAATCAAAACTAAGTTTGACCAAAAATCAAGAACCTTAAGTTTTATCATTCCTAATAAAATGGTGAAAACAGACAGTGAGCCATTTGATATTAGTTACAATGTAATCGTTGACACGGCATGTGAAACTATCGAAACAATTGATGATATTTTGGTTGTTGACCAACCTGTTACTGCAGCATTTAATGGTTCCCTAAATGAAACTGTAAAATATTCTGAAGGATACAATCACATTAATAGATGTAATTTACCTGACTATTATCAATTTAAGTTGGCCATTGATATAAGCGACCTCAATTGCCCAAATGCTGTACGTCTTGCATCTCTTCCTAAAATGCAACCAGGAGATTTTGATGAGACAAGTAAATCTAATAATACAGAAAGTGGAGGAATAACACCGGGAGATATTGTTAAGTCAAACAAATCCCCAGAATCAGGACTAAAATCGAATCAAAGCATCAATAGAACCATAAATGACTTAATCGATTTAAATGAAATATATTTTGATTTTGACAAATGGGATATTACTGAAAAAGCTGAAATAGAATTAGATAGAGTGGTACGAATTATGACCGAAGATTATCCTAACATGGTAATTAAGATTGAAACTCATTCTGATAGTCGCGGTGATGAAGACTACAATCTTGAACTTTCTCACAAAAGAGCAGAGTCTATTTATAACTACCTGTTAACTAAGAATATTTCTAAAAACAGAGTTCTTTCTTATAGAGGTTTTGGCGAAAGCAAACCGGTTAACGAATGTAAAGACGGTAAAGATTGTTCTGAAGACCAATACCAGAAAAACAGAAGATCTAGTTTTGTGATCATGTAGAATCAGGGAGAAAGCCTGCTTTTTATCCACTTATTTTCTGCCGCATTAGTGAAGCGTATACGATCATGTAATCGATTAGCCCTACCCTGCCAAAATTCAAATTCAATTGGTTGCACACAATATCCTCCCCAAAATGGTGGTTTAGGTATTTCTTTTTCAGAATACTCTTCTTCAAGGGATTTAAGACGTTGTTCTATAATTTCTCTAGAATCAATTAACTCACTTTGGTAGGACGCCCAAGCTCCTAACTGACTTCCCTTTGGACGAGATCTAAAATATGCTATACTTTTTTCTTCTTCAATTTTATCTACAATACCCTTGATAATAACCTGACGTTCAAGATTTGGCCAAAAAAAAGAAAGACATACTTTATTGTTATTAGCCATTGCTTTTCCTTTCTCAGATGTATAATTGGTATAAAATACAAAACCATTTTCATCGTAATGCTTTAACAACACAATTCTAGCCTTTGGAAAGTGATCTAAGCCCAATGTAGTAATTGTCATAGCATTGGTTTCATCAACGCCTCCTTCTTGTTCTACTTCAGAAAACCAATCAGAAAAAAGTATAAATGGAGAATCAGGAAGGTTTGCTTCTTCTAAAAAACTCTTTTCGTAAGACTTTCTATACCCTGTAAGGTCTCTATTCATTTCACAAAATTATAATGCAATTTACCATTTTCTGAAACAGAAATTAACAGCACTTTCGATAAATTATTGAACTAAAACTCGAATACCTTACCATCATCTCCAATTTCAACATTCTCAAAGACGGTTTTAGCTTCTTCTCTAAACATTTCTATATTATCGTACCGAGTAGAATAATGTCCTAAAATTAAGGTTCCAACATTTGCTTTTTCGGCTATTGTCGCGGCCTCAATTGCCGAGCTATGCCCTGTCGTTGCGCACAAATGTTTGTGGCTTTCTAAAAAAGTAGATTCATGATATAATACTGTAGCATTTTCAATTAAAGGAATTTTTGCTTCATCATACCGTGTATCACTGCAATATGCATAGCTTTTAGTTGGTCTAGGAGCATCGGTAAGTTCATTATTAGGGATAATAGTGCCATTATCAAGCACAGCATCTTTTCCTTTTTTTATAGAGCGATAATACGCTTTATCAATATCAAAATTCATTACTTTGCTCATCAATAATTTTCGATCACCAGGTTTTTCCTGAAACAAGAACCCGTTGCAATACACTCGATGTTGTAATGGAATCGTTCTTACTACAACTGTTTCATCTTCAAAAACAACTTCAGATTCTTTATTTGTAAGCTCATGAAAATGTAATGGATAATCTGTCCAGGAACTAGAAAGTTTTAATTGCAGCGTAATCGCTTCTTTTATCCCTTTTGGGCCATGTATATGCAAAGGGGTTTCTCTACTCAGCATTCTAAATGTTGAAACTAACCCGATCAACCCAAAAAAATGATCTCCATGAAGGTGTGAAATAAAAATATGCTGTATTCTGGAAAATTTAATCTTATTTCTTCGTAATTCAACTTGGGTACCTTCTCCACAATCGATTAAAAAGGTATGATTGTTTATTTCTAAAACCTGAGAGGTAGGATTTGTAAATGTTCGGGGAGTTGCAGAATAGCAACCTAAAATAGTAAGTTTCAAAATTTATCTACTGCTTAATTAACAAGATTGTGAATATAAATCAATCTTATGTATAAATCAATTATCTTCCAAAAGAATCAAATGTGGTTAATAATGATATGTATCCTTTTACATCTAAATCTCTTCTATAGCCAGTTGCTCCCAAGACTACACCATTCTTATTAAGAACTAAAATAACAGGAAAAACTAATCTTTTGTTATATCGATCAGCTAGTGCCAAATTTTTCTTTTTTTGTTCTTTTGAAATTCTATTCTTTTTCCGTCTAGGAAAATCAGCTTTTAACCATACATATTTTTGATCTGCAAATGCTGAAAATTCATTACTAGACAACACATTTTTTTCTAACTTGATACATGGAGGGCACCAATCAGATCCAGTAAAAAACAATACAATTTTTTGATCCTTTTCTTTCGCGATGGCCAATGCATCATCTAAATCATACTGCCAATCCTGCGCACTTAGTGTCAAGTTACATAGCAAAGCAAAAGCAACAATTATAAACGGGGCAAATTTATTCATAATGATTGAGACGAAAAATCGTAAAATTGATTACAAAAAAAATTACTTTTTTTTTAAAAATCCAGGTCTCTTTCTATTTCTTCCATCTCCACTAAATCATAAGCCTCTTGCAGTGTAGGAACAATTGTTATTTCGGCTGGTGTATCTTCATAAGAAATCTTATCAGTAACAATAACAAATGAATGCTTTGTCGCTTTATGAGCATTAGAAACCCTTAAAAACTCATTAACATCATCTACTGTAAACTTTTTCAGTGAAAATAAATTTATTATGATGTTATCATTTTTTAAGGATTCGTATCTATCCTCAACACCTTTAACAAATTCAACAATTGTAGTTTTTTCTTGCGTAATTATGGTTGTAGAACCTTCTTTATTAAAAATCATAGTTATCGTTTAATTTTTGAAGCTAAAAGATATATTACCGCCATTCTCACTGCTACTCCATTCTGTACCTGATCTAATATAATGGCTTGATTAGAATCAGCAACATCACTCGTGATTTCTACGCCACGATTGATAGGCCCTGGATGCATAATTACAATTTCTTTATTCAGACTATCCAATAACTTTTTATTTACCCCAAATTGTTGTGTATATTCTCTGGTAGAAGGAAAATAACTAATTTCCATCCTTTCATTTTGCACGCGAAGCATATTAGCAATATCACACCACTGTAATGCCTTTTTAAGATTAGTTTCTACTGTCACCCCTAGTTTTTCGATGTATCTAGGTAATAACGTTTTAGGTCCACATACTTTTACTTCGGCTCCTTGTAGTTTTAGCGCAAAAATATTTGAAAGTGCGACTCTAGAGTGTAAAATATCGCCCACAATCACTATTTTCTTCCCTGCCACTTCACCTAATCGTTCTCTAATAGAATACGAATCTAATAAAGCTTGTGTAGGATGTTCATGAGCTCCATCTCCTGCATTGACAATACTTGCATTAATATGTTTAGAAAGAAAAACACCAGCTCCTGGATTAGGATGTCTCATGACCACCATATCTACTTTCATAGAAAGGATGTTATTAACGGTATCTATAAGTGTTTCTCCCTTTTTTACCGAAGAGGATGCTGCAGAAAAATTAATTACATCGGCAGAGAGTCGTTTTTCTGCTAATTCAAAAGATAATCTGGTTCGTGTGCTATTTTCAAAAAAAAGATTGGCAATAGTAATATCTCGGAGCGAAGGAACTTTTTTAATAGGACGATTAATAACTTCTTTGAAATGGTCTGCTGTTTCAAAGATGAGATTAATATCATTTTTGTTTAGATATTTAATTCCTAGTAAGTGATCCACACTTAATTCGCTCATTTCTAATATTTAGTTTAAAAAATCTTTTCTCTTAACATTATTCATTTACTAAATACACTGCATCTTCTCCTTCATTTTCTACCCAATGTACTTTTACTTTTTCTTGATTGATTGCATCTACTTGTCGGCCACGATAATTAGGCTGTATAGGTAAATGCCTGCTAAAACGCCGATCTATTAATGTTAATAATTCTATTTCTAACGGCCTTCCAAAAGATTGCACAGCAGTTAAAGCCGCCCTTATACTTCTACCTGTATACAATACATCATCAATAAAAACCACTCTTTTATCCTCTACGACAAAATCAATATGTGTTTTATTGGCTTCTAATGGCTTATCCCCTCGTCTAAAATCATCTCTGTAAAAGGTAATATCAAGATATCCAATTTGTATATCTGTAACTTGGTAATTATCAATTAAAATCTGACAAATTCTGTCTGCTAAAAACTTACCTCTAGGCTGAACACCAATTAGGACTGTATTCTTAAAATGCGTATGATTTTCTATTAATTGACAAGCCAAACGGTGCAGAATAATGTCTATCTCTTTTGCACTAAGTAGTAGTTTTTGACTCATAATCTCCAAATAGATATCTGGAGTACAAAAGTAGTGAAATTTTAGAATTATTATTAAGCAATTGCTATAAGTTTAAGAAAGAAGTCATCATTATTGCTTAAAATAAAAAAAGCCGTTCTTTCGAACGGCTTTAACTATACTAAAAAAATTGAGAATTATTTCCCTCCTTTTTCCATTTTAGCTTTAAGATCTGCTAATGCATCGATATCACCAAGCGTAGTTTTCTCAGAGGCATTAGATGCCGCTTTCTTCGCTGCTTGTTTTACAATCTTAGCTTCTTCTTCTTTAAACATCGCTGTATGTGAAGCTACCACTCTTTTGAATTCTTTACTGAACTCAATGATCTGGAATTCTGCTTCATCACCTTTTTTAAGCTTGCTACCGTCTTCTTTTTCAAGATGACGAGAAGGAACAAATGCTACGATATCTTCGTTAAAGTCAATTGTAGCTCCTTTGTCAACTATTTCACCAATTGATGCTGTATGCTTAGTACCTACACCAAACTCAGTTTCATATTTATCCCAAGGATTTTCTTCAGTTTGCTTATGACCAAGACTTAACTTACGTCCTTCAACATCTAACTCAAGAACTACAACATCAAGTTTATCACTAACATTTGTAAAGTCTGATGGGTGCTTAATTTTCTTAGTCCAAGAAAGATCTGAGATATAAATTAAACCATCAATACCTTCTTCTAATTCTACGAATACACCAAAGTTAGTAAAGTTACGTACGATACCTGTGTGTTTAGAACCAACTGGGTATTTGGTAGTAATATCAGTCCATGGATCTGGAGTCAATTGCTTGATACCAAGAGACATTTTACGCTCTTCTCTATCTAAAGTAAGAATTACAGCTTCTACTTCGTCACCAACTTTTACAAAGTCCTGTGCAGAACGTAAGTGAGTTGACCAAGACATTTCTGAAACGTGAATTAATCCTTCTACTCCTTCTTCAACTTCGATAAACGCACCGTAATCAGCGATTACAACAACTTTACCTTTAACTTTGTCTCCAACTTTAAGTTCTTTATCAAGAGCTTCCCATGGGTGTGGTTTTAATTGCTTAAGACCTAATTGGATACGAGTTTTAGCCTCATCAAAGTCTAAGATTACTACATTTAATTTCTGATCAAGTTCTACGATCTCATTTGGATGATTGATTCTTGACCAAGAAAGATCTGTAATATGAATAAGACCGTCAACTCCACCAAGATCAACAAATACACCGTAAGAAGTAACATTCTTAACAGTACCTTCTAATACCTGACCTTTTTCTAATTGACCGATAATTTCTTTCTTCTGCTCTTCGATATCTGCTTCGATAAGCGCTTTGTGAGATACAACAACGTTTTTGAATTCGTGGTTAATTTTTACCACTTTAAATTCCATTGTTTTACCAACATATGCATCATAGTCACGGATTGGCTTAACATCAATTTGAGAACCTGGTAAGAACGCTTCGATACCGAATACGTCTACAATCATACCACCTTTTGTTCTACATTTAACGAAACCATTTACGATTTCACCAGAATCATGTGCTGCATTTACTCTATCCCATGCTTTGATCACACGAGCTTTACGGTGAGATAAGATTAATTGACCTGTAGCATCTTCACGTACATCAATTAAAACTTCTACCTTGTCTCCTACTTTAAGATCAGGATTGTAACGAAATTCATTTAATGAAATAACACCTTCACTCTTTGCATTAATATCGATGATAGCATCACGATCAGTAATATTAATTACTGTTCCCATTACTACCTCGTCATTTAGAGTGTCAACGAAGTTTTCTGCAACTAATTTCTCAAACTCTTCTAATTTAGAGTCTGCGATAGGATCAATTCCTTCTTCGTAGTTGTGCCAGTTAAATTCTTTTAAGAATTGTTCAGGATTTGCTTGTTGTTCTGAAACTACTGGAGTTTCTACTTCCTGAACGTCTGTGTTTTTTGTTTCTTCAGACATTGAAGATAAAATTTGTATTCTGTATATCTTTGAAAATCAAGGCGAAAACTATACAGAAGCGTTAAAATAAAATTTATATCATACCCTTTTTAATTCTCTTACTCGCTAAAAAGGAGTGCAAAAGTACGATTTAAATTATTAGAAAACAATTTTCAAGTAATTGAGTTACTGAGTATTTGAGTATTTATATTTTAGCAGATGTGATTTAGCAAATAAAAAACTGACATCAATTACAAATATTCTGATTACCGATACTAAGAAAAGCTACTTCTTACGCTATCGATTTTTAAAATTTTTGAATTAATTTTCTTTCCTCAATAACTCACAAACTCAAAGACTCACACACTAATACTTCACAATTTCAAACTCACTTCTTCTATTGGTTTGATGCTCTTCTTCTGTACACCCCTTAGCACCACAATCTATTAGAGGCTGTGATTCTCCGAACCCAACAAACTTCATTCTTCTGGCATTTACATACCCCACTAATGCCAAATAGTTTCGTGTAGACTCTGCTCTTCTTTCTGATAAAACCTGATTATATGAACTTGTTCCTCTACTATCTGTATGCGAGCTTATCTTTATATATACTGTTTTATAGCGCTCTAATTTTAATGCTAGCTTATCAAGTACCTTTTTAGAATCTGCCCTAATATTCCATTTGTCATAATCAAAGTAGATTGGAGGCATTTTAAAGTATAGTTTTCCATTCTTCTCAACAACCGGAGGTCCTTCTGTATCGGTAAGAAGAGTTTCTTTTAGCTTCGTTTTTGTAATTTCTTCTTCCTTTTGTCTACTGGTAGTTATATCTGTGATTCGTACTTCTTCTCGTATAGAGACACTGTCTTTGCTTCTATTTCTCGAATCTTCTTCTGAGGAAGTAATACGTTCTTCTTTCTTTTTCTCTCTATCAAGAAAAATCACATAGGTTTCTTCTTCCTTTTCTTTTATTACAACAGGTTTAGTTCTTGTTCTATACCCTTGGGCAGAAGCCTTAAAATTATACTTACCAGGAAATAGTTTGATCCCAAAACCAGCTATAGAATCTAATTGACTCTCATACACCTCTTTATTATCATTATCATACAAAACCACATCTGAGTCTGTAATATAATCATCAGTAGCAAAGTCCCTAACTTCGAAACGTGCCCTATATTCTTTCGGGAAAATATCTCCGACCTGAGAAAACGCATAAATATCATCTCCTATTTTCTTACGATTTGAAGCAAAAAAACCATCGGTTTCATTATAATATGCCATCGAAAAATCATCAAAATTAGAATTAATAGGTGCTCCTAAATTAATTGGCGTAGTTAACTTTTCATTTTTAAACTCTGAAACAAAAATATCCATCATTCCTAATCCAAGATGGCCATTAGACGAGAAGAACAGATGACCTTCTTTATCAACATATGGAAATTGCTCTCTATGGGGTGTATTAATTTCTGGTCCTAAATTTACCGGATTGCCATAGGTACCATCTAGATTAACATCAACATAATAAATATCAAAATCACCGAATCCCCCAGGCATATTAGATGCAAAATATAATTTACTTCCATCTATACTTAATGAAGGATGCTCTATAGAATAATTCACATCATTGAATGCTAGTTTTTCGGGTTTGGTCCAATTACTATCCACTTTTACAGATTTGTATAGGTGGATTGAATTTTTTCTGATGCTATCAAATTTCTTTTTCCCTTTTTCTGAATTACTCTTCGATACATACATCGTGTTTCTATCTGCTGTAAAACAAAAATTTCCTTCATGCAGTTTAGAGTTAATTTCTTTTGCAACCGCAGCGATATCAGAGATTGGATTATTTTCTTGATCTACCTCAACTTTATAAATATCTAAAAATGGTCTATGCGTCCATTTATACTTTCTATTTAGCACACCATAAGGCTTTCTATCTGTAGTAAAATACACTAAACTATCCACCTTTATCGCCCCAAACTCAGACGCTTCAGAATTAAAGCCTACACTCTTTATTGTGTAATCATCATCTTTCAGTTTAAAATCTTCTATGATAGAAATCGCATCGGTTTTGCTAAAATCTGAAGTTTCAGTTTCGTTTGATTTATACAGTGCCAAAAATTCGACTGATTTATCATACTCACCTAGAGCCGAAAGTACCTGGTACATCATAAAGTTATATCGATTATCATAGGTTTTATCTCGATTATAAAACTTACCCGAAGTCAACACCTTTAGATATCGATAGGCTTGCCTAAATTGAAATGTGTTGTAATATGAAGTAGATATATTCTGCACAATGTGCTTCGTATATCCTTCTTGATTCAATTCTTCTTCATACTGCATCGCAGCATTTATATAATCACCTTTTTCAAAAAAACGATCAGCCCTACTTTTATTTTGAGAAACAGCAGCTTGAGTAATCAACACTGTCAATATAAATATTGTCTTAAACTTCATAATTTAGAAAAATCTTGGAGATGAATATGTATTACTGAAATTTAGAAGATCGAAATTAAAAAGCAACACAATCTCATGACTTCCATTATTATAACCACTTAAATCACTTACACTAAAGTCATATGAGTATCCTATTTTAAGGTTATTAGTAATATTAAATCCCGCTAAAGCAATAAAAGCGTCGGTATATCGATAAGAAACCCCTAGCTCAAACTTATCATATAGTAAAGAATTTAAGGAAATATCAAAAGTTAAAGGAGAATCAACAACCTGTTTAACTACTAATGAAGGTTTTAAACGGACTTCATCAACAAAATCAAAAACATAACCGGCAATACCATATATATGAGTTTTTGTTTCGGCTACACTAACGCTATTAATTTCTACATTACTAGGTAAAAGGTTAGGCGAAGAAATTCCTGCATAAAAATTGCCCGTAAACATATACAACCCGGCTCCAATATTTAATTGAGTGGTAGAAGTATTATCAGAAAAAGCGGGATCTGTAGACACATCAGAATTAGACGGGTCTATCTTAAAATTATTAACTCCTGCTTTTAATCCATAAGATAATCGCATTCGATCTGAAATCTTTGTAACATATGCAAAGTCCACATTTATGTAGTTATTATTTACAGGAATTGCATCTCCTATCTTATCGTTTACGTAATTTACACTTAACTCAATCTTTTCATTTAACGGTATATTACCAAAAACATTAGCCGTTTGAGGTGACCCTTCTATACCTGTCCACTGTTTTCTATACAAAAGACCCGTAGACACCAATCCACTTTGGTTTGTTGCATATGCAGGATTTACTGTACTCATATTATACATATATTGAGAATACTGGGGCTCTTGCTGGGCATGGATTACCGAGTAAAAAACTATAATTAGTATAAAAGTTAATTTTAATCTTATTTGTTGCATTTATTTTATTTATTAGTCAGATAGAATCGCCTAATAATCATTTTGTTACTTCAAAATTGAATATCATGACTTATTTTATATTTATCTGCTTAGGTAAAAACTTCCTTGTATTGGTAAATTGTTTTCAAAATTGGGAGAAAAAATATAGAAGTAGGTTCCAGAGGGAAGATCATCTCCTAATCGCACAGATATATTACTTTCTCCTCTAA
Organism: Aquimarina penaris; assembly: GCF_040786285.1. Classification (NCBI taxonomy): domain Bacteria; kingdom Pseudomonadati; phylum Bacteroidota; class Flavobacteriia; order Flavobacteriales; family Flavobacteriaceae; genus Aquimarina; species Aquimarina penaris. The sequence continues at coordinate 391,252 of NZ_JBFMKQ010000003.1, read as the reverse complement.
ATTCTTCGGTATCGCGTTTACCTTCGTAAACAAGTGTACCATACCTATTGTATATTTTTAAATCAAAATCGGGGAAAGCTTCTGGAATATTATACACCTCGTCTATTAACAAATCAAAGGTGTCATTCTGGTTATCGTTATTAGGCGACACCCCATCCTGAAAATCTAAAGTACATAATTCACCATTAGAGAACTTCTCCCCAGTATTAAGTATATTGATTACCACTGCTAATCGTTCGGATTCACAATTATCTACATCAACATTCGTGATATAATATACCTGGTTATCTAAAAGCAGTGGATTATCTACAATTGGAGTTTCACTCTCTAAGGTAGCATACCAATTATAATTTAGAACATCTATCTCTATATCTTCTAACCTCTTAGCATCTAGAATACAAAATTCTTGTTCGGGAACATTGGGTACTGGTACATCAATAATCTGTATAGATACATTTAACGAAGATTCATCACATGGTAACGAATTTGTCACTACATATCTAAAATTATAAATACCGTTGGTTAATGTTTCGAAATCTACTGTACCATCTGGAGTTAATGCATCTGTATTATCGGTATCTTCAAAAAAACCAGTACGCACTGTATTTCTATCCAAAAGAGAATATAAGTTTACATTCCCTTCTAGTTTACAGAAAGTTTCACTTCTATCGTTACCAATTTCGGCAGGATTAGCAATTCGTATTGCCACTGTAGATAAAGCGGCGCTACTACATCCTGCATTCGGAGGGACTGTATACGTATAAACACCTTCATTTAAAGGGGCTAACATTGTATTATTTGCTTCAAAAACCCCTAAATGATCTGGGGATCTGTACCCAAAAGGGCCTGTCCATATCCCTGTAGTATCTGGATTACCACTCAACAAATCAAAAAGTGTAATCGTTAAATTATCAGAACATAAGGTAATACCACTACTACTTCCACCTGCGTTAGACACTTTGTTTATGTTAAAAACTAGATCAGCCCTATCTGTACAACCTCCTGAGCTTGTTGTTGTATACGTAAATGTAAAGGTCTGTGACGTATCACTAACTGGAAAAACAAAAGTATTGTCAACAACATCTCCTGCAGGGTTTGTCCATACCCCTGTAGTCACTATAGCATCTGTTCCGTTTGTATTTAACAAGCTCCTTAAATCAACAGTCCCTAACGATTCACAAAGATTTACCCCTGTGGTATTCTCACCCGGGTAATCTATTGGAGATATTATGATAGTAATTTCTGTTGATTCTGGTCCACATGGATGCAATGGATTAATTGATGGTCTGCAAAAATTTGGATTGTATAATTCTTGTGTATCATACATTGAACAAAGCAATTCTGGAAACACGGTGTACCTAAAGACATATGTTCCGGTTGCCGCTCCCGGTATATTTATAATTCCTCTATGTCTTTCAGCTGGATTAGTTATCAATAAATCATCAAAGTTTGCCTGTAAATTTAGATCAGAAGGACCACTTACAAATTCCCATTGCACATAATCCTCTGTACTACTTCCATCCATATAATCAAACAAAACATCATTACTATCTCTAAAGAACTCAACAAAATCATATAAATCAGTAGAAGGATCAGTAAACTCCTCGGAACAAATTTCTGGTGGAGGACCATTTTGAGTAAATGGTTTTAACGCTTCAAAAACTGTAAATCTTACTGTTGAAGATGCATCTTCACAAACACCAGAACGTTGCTCAACGGTGTACGTAAAATTAAAATCTTGGCATCCAAACCGGGGTGTGGTAGCTACCAAATCATCATACAATGTTCTAAGATTTACTTCAGAATCATCTGGACTTGTAATTTGAACACCATCTAGCGACCATGTTCCTTCGAGATCTTCATTTAATAGATAGTCATTATCCCTTAAATTTATTGGAGCATCATAATCTCCGTTTTCAAAATTACTTTGACAAATGTTATACTCAGAAGCATAGCCAGAAAAAACCTGTCTCACGACTGATATTTTTACTTCGGTTACCGATTGTGGAGAACAAGCTGGATCAAACCCAGTAACGGTGTATCTAAATGCAAATTCATCGCTATCTATTCTACCATCTCCCGGAGTATACGGAATTGTGGTACTAAATAATGATCCATCCAAATTTACATCTGCTCCTGGTGGTCCAATATATTCCCATATTCCATTTAAATGAGGTGGAGGCACACTTTCTAAAGAAACCAATGTTTCAAATAAATCTATATCTACTAACGGATCTGGATCAGTTCTGCAAATGTCTTCCTTATCACATACGATAACATTTACTTCATTCAATCCTGAAGGTGGCAAAGCTTGCCCAGAGTAAGGCCCTAAAATTAAATTAACCCTACCCACAATTTGATCTGTACAACCAGAACTTGAATTCAATAAAACAAATTGGTAGTCATTCACAGCTCGAGAAGCGTTGTCAAGATCCCATAAACGTAGAGTTCCATCAGGATTTAAAGCAAAATTAAATCCGGGATCAAACCATTCGTCTCCCGCTTGAGGAGTTAAACCAGCTATTTCATCATAAAGATTAATAACACCATCGGGACCAGCAGTTGCATCACCGTCAATTATGGTCATATCACATATGCGTATAGACGGATACGCCGTATTACACTGTGAAAAAGAGGCATTTGGTATTATAAAAATAAAAAATAAAAATTTTACTAAGCTTCCTCCCAGAACCCTTAGCAGGTTTCCTCTTGTTTTCAAAATAATATATTTTTTTAAGTACGCGAAAATATGATTTTATTTTAAAACCCTGGTTAACCTGCGGCATTTACCTACTTAAACGTTTAAGTACATGTATTACACTCTTGTTTCCAGAGTTTTCACTATATCTTTTAATGTATACCCTTTAGCCTGAAGCAATATTAAATAATGAAACAATAGATCTGCACTTTCATTTAAGAATAGCTCTTCATCATCATCCTTTGCTTCAATAACCACTTCTACAGCTTCTTCTCCTACTTTTTGTGCTATTTTATTAATTCCCTTTCTAAACAAAGAAGCAACATAGGATTTCTCATCTTCTTGATTGCTTTTACGGTCTTTAATTACTGCTTCTAACTCTGATAAAAATCCAAATGAAGGGTCATTATCTTCTCCCCAGCATGTATCTGTTCCTTTATGACAAGTAGGACCTTCAGGATCTACCATTACCAATAGTGTATCTTGATCACAATCAACCTTAATGTCTACTAGATTTAAAATATTACCACTCTCTTCTCCCTTTGTCCATAATCTATTTTTAGATCTACTAAAAAAAGTAACCTTTTTTGTTTCTATTGTTTTTGTATATGATGCATGATTCATATAACCTAACATTAATACATTTTTGGTTTTTGAATCTTGTATGATTGCAGGAACTAATCCATCATTATTTTTGTTGAAGTCTATTTTCATATTTTAAGTTTAGAGGTATGAGCGAAGATCGACGAATAAGTTTTAATACTTATTTTATGGTATTCAATCTCTTTCTTGCTGTTATAATTGATGAAACTGTTATAGCCACAAGTTCATTCGCTTCTTTTATTAATCGCTGATTTTCATTTTTATTAATTGATAGAATTTCTTTAAATATTTCTAACCAATACATACTCTCATCTGCTTCTTCTTCTACAATTTTTAGCTTATTAATAAAATCTCTATCTGATTTTGCTCTATTAGCGGCTCTATAATTTGCTCCAACTGAACTCGAAGATCGAATTAATTGTCTAACTAAAGAATCAAACTCCCTAGACTTAGGAATAGATGAACAAAATTTGATACAGTCAAGATTGAATCTTTTTGTTCTTTGTTTAAGATCTTGCATATTGATTATTTAACATTCACTTTTAAAACTCTACGTTCTACTTTCGTAACTCTTACTTTTTTATAATCGAACAGGAATTTCATTATTCCTTAATTCTTCTTTTAAATCTCTAATTTCTATTTCTTTGAAATGAAAAACACTAGCCGCCAAAGCAGCATCGGCTTTTCCATCTTTAAAAGTATCTACAAAATGCTGTATATTACCTGCTCCACCAGAGGCTATTATCGGGATATTAAGTTCTTCAGACAATTTTGCTAACGCCTTGTTTGCAAAACCGTCTTTGGTTCCATCATTATCCATAGAGGTGAAAAGGATCTCTCCGGCCCCTCTTTTCTCAACTTCTTTTGCCCAATCAAACAAATTTAATTCTGTAGGCACTTTTCCTCCTACTAAATGCACTTTCCATTCGCCATCGATCTGTTTAGCATCTATTGCCACAGTGATACACTGGCTACCAAATTTAGCCGCTAAGTCATTGATCAATTGTGGATTTTTGACTGCGGAAGAATTTATGGACACCTTGTCTGCTCCATTTTGCAATAAAACATCAACATCTTCTACAGAAGCAATCCCACCACCAACTGTAAACGGAATATTTACTTTCTCTGCAACATGTAGCACTAAGTTTGCTAATGTTTTACGTCGCTCCTCGGTAGCAGAAATATCTAAGAATACTAATTCGTCGGCTCCGGCTTTAGAGTATATATCTGCTAACTCTACAGGATCCCCTGCATCACGCAAATCAACAAAATTGACTCCCTTTACGGTTCGTCCGTTTTTGATATCTAAACAAGGTATGATTCGTTTTGTTAACATATATTCTACGCTATTTTAGTTCCATTTTCTACTTTTCGCTCTGGTTGAAGTAATATTACCTCTTTGTCATCACCTAAACCTCCTAGCACTAGGCATTCACTCATAAAATTTGCAATTTGCTTTGGAGGAAAATTAACGACAGCTGCTACCTGCTTTCCGATAATTTCTTCGCAAGTATATAATTTAGTAATCTGGGCGGATGTTTTTCGTTTTCCTAATGCTCCAAAATCAATTGTGATCTTATATGCAGGATTTCTAGCTTCTTTAAATACTTCGGCAGAAATGATTGTACCTATTCGCATTTCTACCTTTTCAAAATCTTGCCAACTTAAATTATTACTCATTTTATTATATATTAAGAATATAGTTCTCCAATTGTTTCAAACTAATCCTATTTTCATAAATCGCTTTTCCTATAATGGTTCCTTCACAACCCAACTCTGCCAACCTTGGTAGCTCATCAAATGTTGAAATCCCTCCTGAAGCAATCAGTTTCAGGTTTTCTGTTTCTTCAAGAATTCTTTCGTACAACTCAAAAGAAGGGCCTTGCAGCATACCATCTTTACTAATATCTGTACAAATGACATACACAACTCCTTCTTTTTGATATTCTTGTACAAAAGGAATCAGTTCTTTATCACTTTCTTCTTGCCATCCGCTAACTGCAATTTTTTCATTATTGGCATCTGCTCCCAAAATAATGTTATCGGCACCATACTTTTGCACCCAAGACCTAAACGTATCGGGATCCTTTACAGCTATGCTACCTCCTGTAATTTGGCTTGCTCCACTTTCGAAGGCAATTCTTAAGTCTTCATCGGTTTTCAACCCCCCTCCAAAGTCTATTTTCAAACTAGTTTTACTAGCTATCTGTTCTAAAACTTTATGATTAACGATATGCTTAGATTTTGCGCCATCTAAATCTACCAAATGCAAATATTGGATTCCATGAGCTTCAAACTCTTTGGCAACTTCTAATGGATTTTCGTTATAAATCTTTTTTGTATCATAATCTCCTTTTGATAGACGAACGCATTTTCCTTCGATAATATCTATGGCAGGGATAATTCTCATGTGAGTAATATATTTTGAATAGTTATTTAATTAATCTAGAAGTTTTAATAGTTTTTCTGCTACCATATCACATTTTTCTCTGTTTCCTGGCATTCCAATAGTAGTTGTTTCAAACTTAAATAGAAGGTCCGATAACCCTTTTACATTTGTTCCACCAACAAGTATATTATAAACTGATGGAACATAACCGCGATATTCGTCATCAGGTGCTATATTATTTATACCTATAGGATCCCAATCCCTCCATAAAATAGTATCAATCTGTTTATATAATTGTTCCTTTTCCATTTTACATTTCCAAAAAATTTCTTAATATTTGTTCACCTACTGTACTACTTTTCTCTGGATGAAATTGCGTGCCATAAAAGTTATCTTTGTGCAAAGCTGTACTATACTCTACACCATAATTTGATTGGGCCACTGTTTGTGCCATTACGGGCACATAATAACTGTGCACTAAATAGATATATTCTTTTTCATCAACCTCTTTAAACAAAGGAGATTTTAGCGATTCTATCTGATTCCATCCGATCTGAGGAACTTTAACTCCATGGTTGAAACGCACCACATCGGTATCAAAAATCCCTAATCCCTTGGTATCGCCTTCTTCTGAGGAATTGCACATTAGTTGCATTCCAAGGCAAATTCCCAAAACTGGTTGCTTTAATTGAGGCACTAAAATATCTAACCCAGAGGCTCTTAACTTTCGCATTGCACTACTGGCCTCACCTACTCCAGGAAAGATAACTTTATCTGCGGCTTTTATTTCTTCAGGATCATCGCTCAAAACGGCTTCATACCCTAATCGTTTCATTGCAAACTTTATAGATTGAATGTTCCCTGCACCGTAATTAATAATTACAATCTTCACTTTGATTTTAGATTTATGGTTTCCGATTTACAATTTTAAAATTCGTAATTCGTCAATCTTAATTTATAATTAAATTATAGCATTCCTTTTGTACTTGGCAAAATCATTTTCTCAGGATCTCGTTTTACAGCTACTTTAATCGCTTTAGCAAAAGCTTTAAAAATAGCCTCGATCTTATGATGCTCATTAGTGCCTTCTGCTTTTATATTTAAATTAGCTTTAGCACCATCGGTAAACGATTTAAAGAAATGAAAAAACATCTCTGTAGGCATTTTACCAATCATTTCACGTTTAAAATCCGCTTCCCAAACTAACCAATTGCGCCCTCCAAAATCGATTGCCGCTTGGGCCAGGCAATCATCCATAGGTAAACAAAAACCATAGCGTTCTATCCCTAGCTTATTATCCAGCGCTGTAGAGAAAACTTCGCCTAGTGCAATTGCCGTATCCTCTATGGTATGATGCTCATCAACTTCAAGATCTCCTTTTACCTTTACATCCAAATCCATTTGACCATGACGCGCAATTTGATCTAACATATGATCAAAAAACTCTAAACCAGTGCTAATATTACTTTTACCTGTCCCATCGAGATTGAGTTTTATGTAAATATCTGTTTCATTGGTTTTTCTTGAAATTTCGGCTACTCGATCATTTAATTTCAAGAACTCATATATTTTTTGCCAGTCATTACTCTCTATAGCAATATGCCCGTTGAGTTCTTCACGTTTTATGGTTATTTCTCCCGTTCCTAAGTTGGTATTATCATTAATAAATATCCCTTTCGAACCTAGATTTTTCGCCAACTCCATATCGGTTAAACGATCTCCTATTACAAAAGAGTTTTCTAAATCGTATTCATCAGAAAAATACGCCGTTAATAAGCCTGTACCTGGTTTTCTGGTATTTGCATTTTCATGCGGAAAAGTTCTATCTAAAAACACCTTATCAAATACAACCCCTTCGTTTTCAAAGGACTTCATTATAAAATTATGTACCGGCCAAAAGGTATCCTCGGGAAAAGAATCTGTACCCAACCCATCTTGATTAGTTATCATGACTAGCTCATAATCCAATTCTTGAGCTATTTTACCCAAATAGGTAAACGCCTTGGGATAGAACATCATTTTTTCGAACGCGTCTATCTGTTCATCTACCGTTTCTTTAATGATCGTTCCGTCTCTATCTATAAATAATACTTTCTTTTTCATATGGCCTCACCTTAGCCCTCTCCGAGAAGGAGTGGGAACTAAGGATTTGTTATAGTTGTTTTAATATTTTTATTAATTTCTCATTCTCTTCAGGGGTACCCACCGTAAACCTAAGTGTATTTTCGCATAAAGGCTGAGTACTTCGATTACGTATTACGATACCCATACTCAATAATTGATGATATCTTTTATCTGCATCATCTACTTTTGCTAAAATAAAATTGGCATCACTATGATATACTTTTTCTACAAAATTAATTTGCGATAATATTCTTGCAAGGTTTTTTCTTTCTTCCAGAATCTTTGCTACCTCAATTTTTACTTGATCACTGTCTAAAACCCGCTTTAAAGCACGTTTTTGAGTTAGTTCATTAACATTATAAGGAGGTTTTATTTTATTAAGAATACTTATTACTTCTTCTGAAGCATAACAAACACCCAATCTAATTCCTGCCAGCCCATAAGCTTTAGAAAGCGTTTGGGTTACAATAAGATTAGGATAGGTTTTGATCTTTTCAATCCAGCTCTTTTTAGAAGAAAAATCTATGTAGGCTTCATCAATAATGACCAAGCCGTCAAATTTATTTAAAATTTGAGTTATATTTTCCTCAGAAAAAGAGTTCCCCGTTGGGTTATTGGGAGAGCATAGAAAAATAAGTTTTGTATTTCTATCTACTGTATCTAAAATATCTGAAACATTAGGTTGAAAAGTATTGGTTAACAACACCTCACGTTCTTCAATATTATTGATATTAGCTAATACTTTATACATTCCATAGGTTGGTGGTAATGTTATAATATTATCCATCTTAGGTTCGCAAAATGCTCTAAATAAAAGATCTAATACTTCGTCACTCCCGTTTCCTAATAATATATTCTGTACAGCAACTCCATTTTGCTCTGCCAGAACTGATTTTAAATTTCTTTGTTGTGGGTCTGGATAACGATTTACTCCATTCTCGAATGGATTTTCATTCGCATCGAGAAAAATCATTTTAGATCCATCACTTACATATTCATCTCTTGCCGAAGAGTATGGTTTCAGCCCCAATACGTTTTGCCGAACTAATTGATTTATATTAAATTGTGTTTTATTCATTTTTATGGTACTCCCGAACTAATTTCGGGATCTCTTTTTTTATTTTAAACTTTTTAATCGAAGTGTAACCGCATTTTTATGTGCTTGTAAGCCTTCAGCCTCGGCCATTAACTCAATCGCATTGCCAATCGCCTGAATCCCTTCTTCAGAAATCTTCTGAAATGTCATAGATTTCATAAAACTATCTAGATTTACACCACTGTACTGTTTTGCATATCCATTGGTAGGCAAAGTATGATTTGTACCCGAAGCATAATCCCCCGCACTCTCTGGAGTATAGTTACCTATAAATACTGATCCGGCGTTTTCAATATTATCAACATAATAGTTTTCATTTTCTACGCATACGATAAAATGTTCTGGGCCATATTCATTTATAAGTGCTAGCGCATCTATATCATTATCAATATAAATTAGTTTTGAATTTGAGATAGCGGCTTCTGCAATTTCTTTTCTTGGTAACACTGAAAGTTGTATATCTACTTCTTTTTCTACTTTATCGATCATCTCTTTTGAGGTAGAAACCAAAATCACCTGGCTATCTTTACCATGTTCGGCCTGGCTCAATAAATCTGAAGCAACAAAGGTCGGATTAGCCGTATCGTCTGCTACCACTAATAACTCACTAGGTCCTGCGGGCATATCTATAGCAACCCCATATTTAGTGGCTAATTGCTTAGCAACGGTTACAAATTGATTACCTGGACCAAATATTTTATATACTTGTGGGATACTCTCTGTACCAAAGGTCATCCCAGCAACAGCTTGTATACCTCCTACCTTACAAATTTTGGTAACCCCACAAAGATCTGCCGCATATAAAATAGCAGGATTGATTTTACCCTCACTATTTGGAGGTGTACATAGAACTATTTCTTTGCACCCTGCAAGATTTGCAGGTATTGCCAACATTAGAATTGTAGAAAACAACGGAGCCGTACCTCCTGGGATGTACAACCCAACTTTTTGAATAGGCCTTTTTTCTTGCCAACACGAAACCCCGTTGGTGGTCTCTACAGTAATTTTTTTAGTTTTTTGTGCAGCATGAAAAGCTTCAATATTTGATTTTGCAATTGCTACAGCATTCTTTAGATCCTGACTTACTAAATTTTTAGCCTCTTCAATTTCATCACTAGAAACCAAAATGGTTTTAAGCGTTGCATTGTCAAATTTTTGAGTATATCTATCAATTGCCACATCGCCTTCTGATCTAACTTCATTAAAAATATTCAAAACCGTAGTTTCTATATCCTCGACAGTTTGTGTTGGCCTTTCTAACAATGTAGACCAGGTATTTTTATTTGGACTGTATATCTTTTTCATAACCCTTCACCCTAACCCTCTCCCCAAAGAGACGGAACTTGGGCTTAATTTAATTATTCTCTAAATCGTAATTCGTATAACTTAATTCAAAAATCATAACACCATCTTTTCAATTGGGCATACGAGTATTCCTTCAGCTCCTTCTGCTTTTAGCTCATCAAGAATATCCCAAAACTTGTTCTTCTCAACTACTGTATGAATAGAGCTCCACCCCTTTTCTGCTAATGGTAATACTGTAGGGCTGCGCATCCCAGGTAATATTTTCACGATATTTTCTATCTTCTCATTGGGAGCATTAAGCAATACATATTTCGAATTTCTGGCTTTTAGAACCGCTTTAATTCTAAACTGTAATTTTTCGAGAAGTTCTCTATTCTCTTCAGAAATTTTCGGCGAAACAGCAAGTACTGCTTCTGATGCAAGCATAACCTCTACTTCTTTTAGATTATTCTTAAACAATGTACTTCCGCTAGAAACAATATCACAGATTGCATCTGCCAAACCAATGTTGGGTGCAATCTCAACAGAACCCGAAATCTGGTGTAATTCTGCAGAAATTCCCTTTTTTTCCAGGTATTGATTTACTGTATTAGGATACGAAGTAGCAATTCTTTTACCGTCGAGATCTTTAATAGTATTATATTCAAAATCCTTTGGGACCGCTAATGACACTTTACACTTAGAAAAATTAAGTCGTTCTGCAATAGATATATCTGTTCCTTTTTCTATTAATACATTTTCGCCAATGATAGCTATATCTACCACTCCATCACGAAGGTATTGCGGTATGTCACCATTTCTCAAAAACATAACCTCCATCGGGAAATTGCGCGTTTGAGCTTTTAATTGATCTTTACCGTTATCGATCGAAATTCCGCAATCTTTAAGAATTTTAACCGAATCTTCATTAAGTCGGCCACTTTTTTGAATAGCAATTTTAATTTTTGACATTCTCTTTGTTGTTGAGTTTAATCAGTTCTAACAAGCCCGTTTTAAAACAAAAAACCCGTTTGAACTTCTCAAACGGGTTAAATTTATTGTTGTATTATACACATACCACACTTACCACGCCTGAGCGAAAATGTAAGAATGATGATGATGTAAAAAGATGTTTTTCATTGATTTTTGTAAATACAACGCGAATTTATAAAAAAATATTTTCTTCAAAAGCATTTCAACTTAATTTTTTGCAATTAATCTTTTTTCTGCAATAAATCTTTAGAAATTAAACCTCATAATAGGCTGATTATAAACATTTTTAATAACTTTAAGAGACTAACACTAATCATCAACATATGAAAAATTTAATTTCTTTCATCATTTTCCTGCTATTTGCATGGTTAGGAATGTGGTGGTATTATTCCTGTAACTGGTGTTTAGGAAATGGCAATTCTACAACAATAGTAGAAAGTAATCCAGATCCAAATACTGAAACACTCACCAAAAAAGCTTATGAAGACAGTATCGCTAATGCCAATAAGAATACTGTTGGATTATTTGTAAATGATGATCAAGGTAATGAGTTATTTACGTTTAAAGAAAACTTAGAAATCAATCGTAATAACGGAAATGTATTGATTCCAAATTCTGTAAATGGTTTTAGTGATCAAATTGTCGAATACTTAGGAAAACACCAGGATCAAGAACTAGTAATATCAGGGTATGAAAATTCTTCTGAAAGAGAAAAAAGTACAAATTTTGGTATTTCGAGAGCTAATTTTATTAAAGAAATACTTATTGAAGCAGGAGTAAATGGAGATCGAATTGTTACTAAGCCTACATTAGAAGATTACAATTATAATAATGACACAGGAAATTATATAGGGGGCATACACTTAGATTTCCACAAACCAGACGAATCTAGACTAGCGGAGATAGAAAAAGGTGTCGCCAACAAATTGTTATATTCTAAATTTGCACAAAAAACATTTACCCCCGATGCTACCTTAGCAAATTACACACTAGAACTTAAAAATTATATAGAAAAATATCCCGACAAGACGATACAGATTATTGGGCATACTGATAATGTAGGTGAAGAAGAGGCTAATATTTGGTACGGACAAGAACGAGCTAATAATGTAATGAATTATCTTATTTCTCAAGGTATTACTAAAGATAAGATCAAAGCTTCATCAAAAGGAGAGTCTAGCCCAATTGCTCCAAATGATAGTGATGAGAATAAAGCAAAAAATAGAAGAATAGAAATAATTGTAAACTAAATAAACTACAACTATGTTAGATTTTTTAAACGAGGCAAATTGGTGGTGTCTATTATTATTGTTATTCCTGGCTTTTTTGCTAGGATGGTTTTTATCAAAATGGATTCTCAAAAACAAATACAAATCTGAGCTTGATGAATGCAATAGACAGGTTTCTAGATTGAGAAACTCTGGTAATCCAAAAGCAAAGACTACATTTTCTAGTCCATCGGTACCAGAAACACCAAAAACTGATAACAATATTAAAGCAATAAAAACAAGAGATCATGGTGGCGTGGCTGTGGCAAATAGTGGTGATACCCCTACATTAAATTTTGACAGTTTTGGTAAAGCCGATGCTTCTCAAAAAGATGATTTAAAATTAATAAGTGGTGTTGGACCTTTTATTGAAGAAAAATTAAATGGAATAGGTATTTATACTTTCGATCAGATAAGTAAATTTAAAAAGGAAGACATCGAAACGGTAACACAACTTATCAAGTTTTTCCCTGGTCGTATCGAACGAGATAAATGGACTGATCAAGCCACTAAACTTATGAATAAATAATTATCATTAATTATTTTCATTTGATAAAAAAACCTTCACAAAGTCTGTTTTTGTGAAGGTTTTTAATATATAAATATACTAGCAATATTTTATTTATTAACTAAGGTATCAAATAGCCTATCAATTTGTAATGGCTTCCATAAAAACCCATCAAAATAAGCTGCATATTCTTCATTATTAACCGAAGTAACATCTGCCGTAAGTGCATATATCGGGGTTTTCTGATTTTCGTTAAGTGAATTCTTAATAAGCTTAGCTGCGTCAAAACCATTCATTTCGGGCATATGAATATCCATTAAAATAAAGTCAACTTTTTCTTTTTTTGCAATTTTTACAGCATCATATCCATTTTTTACTCGCTCTATTTTTACGCCCCATTTTTTAAGCAACTGCCCCATAACTAAAGCATTTACCTCATTATCCTCTGCAAGAATTGCTGTTTTATTTTTCAGCTGATTTGTCAGCTTTTGATCAATCTGAACATTTGCCTTACTCCTTTGTAATTCTAACTCAAATCGAAATATTGAACCTTTATCTTTTTCACTAGTTAAAACAACACTACTACCATATAACTCTACTATTTTTTTTACTATTGCCAGCCCTAGTCCGGTACCTCCATTATTTCTTGTTGTGATAGTAGTAGGTATATAAAAGCTATCAAAGAGTCTGGTTTGTTCTTGTTTAGCTATTCCAACACCAGTATCTTCTACACTAAAGGATACAGTATCCTTATTCGCTACCGAAGATATTAACTCAATATCAATACTTACCGATCCTTTATTTGTATATTTTATAGCATTACTTACAAGGTTTCCTAAAATTTGAAACAATTTAGTTTCATCAAGCATATAGAATTTACTTAGAGCTATATCAATTTGAACATTTAATTCTATCCCTTTTTCAAGAGCCATTCCCAAATAAGTCTCTCTAATGTTATTGATGAGCTCCTGAAAATTAACCGCATGCATTTCTAATTCCATCTTATTAGAATCCAACTTTGAAAAATCCAAAATATCATTAATTATTCGCATTAAATTCTTTGATGAGAATTGTAAAGATGTGAGCAACTTTTGATCATCTGCATCTGCTCTTTCTTTAAGCATTGAGATAATACTTGTTACGGCATTTAATGGAGTTCTGATTTCGTGACTCATGGCAGACAGAAATGATTGTCGCATATTTGCAGTTTCCTCTGCTTGTTTTTCCTTTAATATAATAGCCTCTTTTTCACGCTTAAGATTTTCTTCTTGTTGCTCATATTTTATCTTTGAAATACGCTCGTAATTTTTGATAACTTTTAGCGTCTGAGAATTAATAGAAGCATCCTTTTCTAGTAAATAATTTTCAAGATATTTTAAAGCCTTTTTATGTTCATTTTCTCCTCTATATATTTCATAAAGAAGATGACTAGATTTAAATTTAGTTCTAGAGAGGTTATATTTTTCGCCAAATGCTACAACCTCTTTTAACGTGGTTTTTGCTCTTTCTTTCTCTCCCGTTTCTAGATATAATTGTGCCAATTTATGTTTAGTCATTCCTATACCAAAAACCTCATTATATTTTTCGTGTATACTCAATGCTTCAATATAATCAGCACTAGCTTTTTCATACTTTTTATTATAATTATATACTTTACCCCGACCATAAATAGCAAAAGCAAGACCCCTATCGTCTCCCGTTTCTAATTTTAGCGCTATCGACTTATTAATCATCTCTAGTGCTTCTTTAGGCTTATGCTTTTTTAACAAAATCCCCGACATAGGATTATACACGTTGGATTCAAGGTTTTTATTTTTACATTTTTTTGCTGTTTCAATTGCTATCTTATACGCTTCAGAAGCATTATTTTCATCCCCTAAAATTTCATAAATAGTACCCAGTGATTTTTGGGTTCTGGATTGATTATGCCAGTCATTATATTTTTGATAAATAACCAAGGCATCAATAAGGTAAATCATCCCAAGATGATAATTGTTTGTTTTATAATGTATACCCGCTATGTTATATTTAGCATCAGCTACTCCTCTTTCATCTTCTAACGTCTCAAAACAGGTAATTGCCTTTTCTGCATATGATATAGCTTCACTTCCTTTTCCACAAATCATGTTGAACAACGAGAGCATATTTAAGCTTTTGCCAATACATGCTTTATCATTTATTTTTTCACTTAGCCCTAAGGCTTCATTGGCCAGTTTTACACTTTCCTGTAAGTTATTAACCCTAAGTTTATAGGATTGTTCAAGCAAGTAAATAATTTTAGACAATGTAGTATTCTGTTTGTCCATAATGGGTAATTACGTAATAAAAATCGTACTATAAATATTTTAAAAAAAGATCAAACGATTCTTAAACAAGATAAAAATACATTTTTTTAAAATCATCAGCTATTACTCTGCGTTTTTTCTATCATAATTAAAACATAACAAGATAGTTAGATACCATTTCTATATTAGTTCTTGATTAGTTTATACACATCTTGAATACTAGTTATTGTTCAAAACGAACCCTTATTTTAGAACTTCTTAATACGCATAAAAAAACCATCATATAATATTGTGATATTATATGATGGTAGTACTTAAAAAAGCATACAGTCGATACTAATTTTCTATTGATTACCTAATATTAAAGGCATTCCATCTTTTCCTGAACCTACAACTATTACCTTTGCATTAGGAGATTTTGCCAGTTCTAATGTTGCTTGTATCCCTTTTTCTTTAAGGATTTTATCTGTTAATGAAGCACTTAGAATTTGATTAGCAACGGCTTTCCCTTCTGCATCAATTTTTTGTCTCTCTGCCTCTTTTTGAGCTTTGGTTAATTTAAACTCATATTCTAATGATTCTTGCTCTTGCTTTAATTTACGCTCGATAGCTTCTTTAATAGTAGGAGGCAATGTTACGTCGCGTACCAAAACTTCATTAAGTTGCACGAATTGATCTCCTACAATCTTTTTAGTCTCTTCAAAAATCTCTTTCTGAATAACATCTCTCTTACTAGAATATAATTGTTCTGGAGTATATCTACCGACCACACTACGGGCAGCAGACCTTATCGTTGGTAATAATATTCTAGCTACATAATTTTCTCCTTTTTGCTGATGCAATAATCCTAATTTTTCATATTGAGGTTGAAACCATGCCGAAGCATCAAGTTTTATTTCTAATCCGTTAGAAGAAAGTACTTGCATTTTTTCAAAAACCTCTTGCTGTCTTACTTCGTAAATAATTACTTTGTTCCAAGGGGCAACTAAATGAAACCCTTCTCCTAGTGGTGGTTGATCTGTTACTACTCCACCTCCAAATGTTTTATAAAGTACTCCGGCCTCACCAGAACCAATAGTTTCTGTTGATTTTGAAATAAAGACGATTCCTAAAACAATAAGAATCAGAATAGGTAACCCTATTTTTGGTAATTTTTCCATGATAATTTTGAGTTTTAATTTTAAATAAGTCCGTTATATTTTCTTGCAAACCATTCTATGGCGAGTAATAAAATAACAATTGCTAAAAGATATTTCCAATCTATTAAAGATACTACATTTTCCTTGCTTTTTTGTATCGCTTTATATCGCTGATCTTCAGACAAATCCTTAACCAAAGAATCTATTTGATCTAAATAATACGGCTTTCCTTTAGTATTAGTCGCAAGTTGTTTTAATTTTGTTACATCTGCATTAAGATATTGTTGTTCTACATTATATTCAAGAACAGTAAAACTACCTGAACGAGAGATATTCTCACCAGACACTGTAACCGTATAGTCATAATTGCCAGCCGATATATTGCTCAAATCTACTTCGTATGAATTATTTTTCAATATCATAGGAATCGTTTGTGTAGCTTCGGTGTCTTTATTTTTAATCGTAATTCTTAAGCTTCCTCTTCTATCGAATTCATAATTTTTTGTAAAATATTCTGCATTAATTTTAATACTGGCATTACCATAATAAAAAGACTCTGAAATGGTATTTAAACGGCTTTTGCGCTTGTTTGAAGCGAGATACTGAATTAGTTTTCCGAAGAAATCATCAAAGTCCTCGAAACTTTTTGCATTTAAATAATTTTGTGCTCTCCACCTCCATAATCCTTCACCAAATAACACTGCCTCTCTTATACCATCTTGTTCTACGGTAACTAAAAGAGGTTCATCTGTTTCTATATTGCTTATTGTGCGATACAGCAAGGGGTCATAACTAGTGTTAAGCTTAATCTCTCCAAAGTTTCCTGTTAATGGAGGGTAGCTCTCAAAACCAATATCATCAAAAAGAAATGTTCCGTAATTACTATTAAATCTTGGGATATAATATTCGGTTTGTCTAGTTATCTCCTGACTATATTTACTTTGTATTTTATTGAGAAAATACCAATCTGTTCTTGAACCCGTAATCGTGAAATAATTTTTTCTAAGTGAATTCAACTTTTCATAGACTCCTCGAAATCTCGTATTGGGTTG
This sequence comes from Aquimarina penaris, assembly GCF_040786285.1. Lineage (NCBI taxonomy): Bacteria > Pseudomonadati > Bacteroidota > Flavobacteriia > Flavobacteriales > Flavobacteriaceae > Aquimarina > Aquimarina penaris. The sequence goes on along the minus strand of NZ_JBFMKQ010000003.1, from coordinate 373,813 downwards.
GTATAAAACAATAAGTTGATAATCGTCAAGGTTTAGATTTTTTGTGTCTGCTGGTTTACTGATGGTAATACTCCTTCTCTCATTACTTTCTACACTTTTTTTAATCGAACCTAAATCAGGATGAACAATATCACTAATCAATAAAACATTGGTCTTTTGATCTATTACTTCTACCGCAAAGGTTTTATTATTATTAATTGTGTTTTTTTCATTCTCTAACGGAATCAATCGAGCGGTATATTGCATAACACCAGCTCTATTGGCTTGTAATGTAAAATTTACAACCTTTGAATTATTGTTAAGTGAAAAAGAAACTGGATGAGAATACACAATGCTATTTCCTGATGTAACCTCTAATCTGGTATTTACATTTTTATTACCAGAATATGTGAGAATAACCTCTACCGGAAATTTATTTTTCAGGTATGCATACCTATTAATATTAAGCTGCTGAATTTTGGTATCTAAAACTGCCGTGGTATCACCTGAAACAACAGGAAAAACACTTTGTTTATATCCTATACTACTAAATTGATAATCCTTACCATAGGTCTGATTTCCATCTGTGATTAATACAACAGGAGCGACAGCACTTTTATAAACTTGATTTAGATCTCCTAACGCTTTTGATATATTAGTTTGTTTTTGATCAAAGGAAAACTTTAATGAATCATTTAATGCAGAAGAAAAAGAGTAATAGTTTATATTAAACCTATCATTTAGGGCATCGTTCTCTTGTATTTTCGTAATAAACTCAGTAATATTCTGATCCTGATCAAGATGTTTTATTGATAGAGAATTATCTATAGCAACCACAAGTTTTGGTTTCTCTGTAAAGATTTTTTTTTGTTTAAATGTTGGGTTAATTAATAATAACAGCAATGTAAAAACACTAAGAAAACGCAAAAAAGCAAAGAAAAAAGTATTCTTTTTCCTTTGCTTTGCTTTATACAAATATTGAAATAATGCTACTATCAATGCGATAATAAAAGCAGCTATAATCAATAGTATAGTTTGTGTTTGCATTCTATAAATTAGGTTAGCATTCCCCCATCTACATTAAGCACTTGTCCGGTAACATATGTACTTAAATCACTAGCAAGATATAAGCAGGCATTTGCTATATCTTCTGGAGTTCCTCCTCTTTTTAACGGAATTGCATTTCTCCATCCATCAACTACTTTTTCATCTAATTTAGCTGTCATTTCGGTTTCAATAAAACCAGGAGCAACAACATTGCTTCTAATATTTCTTGACCCTAGCTCTAAGGCTACAGATTTAGAAAAACCAATAATCCCAGCTTTTGAAGCTGCATAGTTAGACTGACCAGCATTTCCTTTTACACCAACAACAGAGCTCATATTAATGATACTACCCTTACGTTGTTTTAGCATAGTTCTTTGAACAGCCTTAGTCATATTAAAAACACTTTTCAAATTTACTTCTATGACTTTATCAAAATCTTCTTCGCTCATGCGCATTAAAAGATTGTCCTTAGTGATACCCGCATTATTGACTAAAATATCTATACTACCAAAAGTATCTAGAACATCTTTTGCCAACTCTTGAGCTTGATCATAACTTGCTGCATTACTTTGATACCCCTTTGCTTTTACACCCACATCATTCAATTCTTTTTCTAATGCTGTTGCTGCCTCGACAGAAGAACTATATGTAAAAGCTATATTAGCGCCATGCTGCGCAAAAATCTGTGCTATCCCCTTTCCTATACCACGAGTGGCTCCTGTGATGATAGCTGTTTTACCTTGTAAAAGATTCATTCGTTTTGTGTTATTTTTTGGTATGTGTTGAATAATAAATCAAATATAAGAATTACAAATAGGTGACCAACAATAAACCCTGCGATTTCTCACAGGGTTTATAAAGAAAATATACGGTCTCTTTATAATTTAATATTCTCGTTTTTCTTCTCATAATTAAAAAGATAATCAATATCCATCTCTTTAACTACTCCTAACTTGGATAGAGCATTCATATCTACATCTTTCTTATTACCAATGACCAAAATGTTATATGTTTCGCCTTTAATGTTTTGATCAAAGAACGATTTAAGATCTGCTAGAGTCATGTCCTTTATAGTGTTATACATTTCCTCACGATTATCATAGTCAATTCCTCTTTTCTTAAGGCTTTCGTATGACCAAAATATATTAGATTTTGTAATCCGTTTTGCAGCAATCTTTTTTAACGTTGCTTCTTTTGCCTGATTAAACTGTTGCTCAGCCTCGGGCATATTTGTCATTAAATCCATCATTGCATCTACCGCTTGAGGCATTTTATTGGCTTGAGTACCAATGTAAGCATACAGGTAATTCGATTTACCTTTTTCTTTTGCATTACTATATTGAGAAAATGCCGAATATGCTAATGACTTGGATTCTCTTATTTCCTGAAACACAATTGAAGAGAGTCCGCTACCAAAATAAGTATTAAATAGACTTGAAGCCGCTAATTTCTTAGGATTAAACTCGGCCCCTTTGGCTAAGAAAAGCATTTCGCTTTGTACCATATCATAGTCTACAAAGTATACATTACCTCCCGTTTCTTTCTCTACATATTCTATTTTTTCGGGATAATCCTTTAGCTCTTTATTTATTTTATGATTTTTATCTAAAGAGGATACCGCTGCTTCTACATCTTTTCCGTAATAAAATACGCGATGTTTATAATTAACAAGGTCTTTTATGATCTTCACTAATTCTTCAGGATTAATAGCTTTCAATTCTTCAATGGTATATATATTACGTAATCTTGAATTCTCTCCATATTTACCATAATTCATTAATCCATTCCACATGATGTTATCCTTTTGGGTTTTACCATCTGTTCTACTTTTGGCAATTTTATCAACATACTTATTGTATGTATCCTGATTTGCTACTGCGTTTTGACACAAATGTTCTAATAAAAAAAGACCTTGATCGAGGTTTTCTTTTAGTCCAGAAACACCTATCTGGGTTATGTCTGAAGAGGAATTTACTGCATAACTTATTCCTAACTTATAAAACTCTTTTTTAAGATCTTCTGGGGAATATTTATTGGTACCCAAATAATCTAAGTAACCAGATGCTAGCGCAAGTTTTTTATCATTATCGCGCCCCATATCAAATATGATACTTAGATTAAACAAATCATTTTGTTCATTTTCTATATAAGAAATAGGGATACCACTAGTAGTTTTGGTCGTTTTAATAGCAGACTTATAATCCACAAACTTAGGTTGTAACGTTGGAGTTTCTGTTTTAAAGAACTCTTTAACAAATACCGATTCTTTATCTCTGTTAAGCTCTACTGGAGTTATTGCCGGGTTTTCTACTTTAATCACTTTTTTATCTTCTCCTTGGCGTTTGTATGTAAGTACATAATTGTCTTTATAAAAGGAATTTGCAAAATCTACGAGTTCTTGTTTAGAAATATTTTTTAATTCATCAAGAAATTCTATTCTATCTTTCCAGTCTTGATGATGAATAAATGCATTATAGTATGCCGAAGCTAAGGCTGTACTATTTTCATACTGTCTTGTTTGAGACAACTTTAGATCGTTAACTACCGCAGAGATCATCCAATCATCAAATTCTCCTTTTTTTAATTTTTCAATCTCACCAAGAATTAAATCTTTTACTTCATCTAGGGATTGTTCTTCTTTAGGACTTCCGTAGAAAGAATGAAAACCATAATCATTCTGGAACATAGGATAACACCCGGCATTTTGCACCAACTGCTTTTGATTTAAATTTAAATCAATAAGTCCTGCTTTACCATTGGTTAAAATCATATCTGCCAGCGCAAGTAACTTTTCTTCTTTTGTACCCATACCTTCCGATCGATATGCTATCGATACACTTTCTGCCGTTGGCCCAAAAACTTCTTTTTTTATAGGGGCAACAATAGGTTCTTCTTTTGGTAACTCTGGGTGAGAAACCTCTTTTTTCTTATAATGACCAAAAGCTTTATTAACTTTAGTAATGGTTTTATCAAAATCTATATCACCAACAAGTACGACCGCCATATTATTTGGCACATAATACTTGTCAAAATAGTTATGTATAGCCACCATTGAAGGATTTTTAAGATGCTCAGAAGTACCAATAGTTCTTTGTTGTCCATAGGGGTGGTTAGGAAATAGACCTTCCATCGTTGCAGAAAATAATTTTCTAGAGTCACTATCTTGAGATCTATTAAATTCTTCGTAAACAGCTTCTAATTCTGTGTGAAATAAACGCAATACTAACTGGCTAAAACGCTCGCTTTCTACAGTAAGCCATTTATCCAGTTCATTTACAGGTATTTTATTTTTGTAAACAGTCTCTTCATACCACGTATGTGCATTGGTCCCCTGTGCTCCTAAAGAGTTAATCATCTTATCATACTCATTCGAAATTGATATTTTTGAGGCTTCCTGAGAAACTTCATCAATTTTCTTATAAATTTCTTTCTTTTTTTCAGGATCTGATTCTAATTTATGCTTTTCATATAAATCAGAGATTTCCTTCAATAACACCGCCTCTTTTTCAAAGTCCAGCGTTCCTATCTCATCGGTACCTTTAAACACCATATGTTCTAGATAGTGTGCCAAACCTGTTGATTCTTTAGGGTCGTAATTAGACCCTGCTCGAACAGCTATATACGTTTGAATTTTTGGTTCTTCTTCATTCTTGGCCAGATATACTTTTAATCCATTATCTAAAGTATATAATCTTAAACCTGTAGGGTCATTGGTTACTGTTTCATAAGAAAATCCGGCTGCATCTGTATGCTGCTCAACCTTGATTTCTTTTGATGTGTTCGTTTGTGATGATGAATTTTTACAGTTGCTAAGTGTAATTACAAATAGCAATAGTAAAATTGATTTTATTAATTTCATAGACTGACTTTATTATAAATCTTTATATATGTAAATAAGTAATATTAATGTCAAAACTAACAATTATGTTACATTTTTTAGTAAAACTTTAACAGCTCTTCTAAATTCATAAAAAAGCCTCTCGAGTTAATTCAAGAGGCTTTTTTATATATCAAATAGACTCGTATTTATCCTAATACTTCTGCTACTTTCTTACCTATCTCTGCAGGCGAATCTACTACATGAATTCCACATTCTCTCATAATAGCTTTCTTAGCCGCTGCAGTATCTTCACTTCCTCCTACGATAGCACCAGCATGTCCCATTGTACGTCCTGCCGGAGCAGTTTCTCCTGCAATAAAACCAACAATTGGTTTAGAGGTTCCACTTTCTTTTATCCATCTTGCAGCATCTGCTTCTAATTGACCACCTATTTCACCAATCATGACAACGCATTTGGTTTCTGGATCATTAACTAACAATTCTACAGCTTCTTTAGTCGTAGTCCCTATAATTGGATCACCACCTATTCCAATCGCCGTAGTGATACCAAGTCCTTGTTTTACAACCTGATCTGCAGCTTCATATGTTAAAGTTCCCGATTTTGATACGATACCAACATTCCCTTTCTTAAATACAAATCCAGGCATAATACCAACCTTTGCTTCTCCCGGAGTAATAACACCTGGACAATTAGGGCCAATAAGTTTACAGTCTTTATTTTTAATGTAGTTAGAAGCTTTAATCATATCAGCCACAGGAATACCTTCAGTAATAGTAATAATCACTTTTATTCCTGCATCTGCAGCTTCCATAATTGCATCTGCAGCAAAAGCTGGTGGAACAAAAATAATCGTTGTATCTGCTCCTACTTGATCTACAGCTTCTTTAACCGTATTAAAAACTGGTTTATCCAAATGAGTTTGCCCTCCTTTTCCGGGAGTTACACCACCAACCACATTTGTACCATACTCTATCATTTGACCAGCATGAAAAGTACCTTCACTACCCGTAAAGCCCTGAACAATAATTTTTGAATCTTTATTTACTAAAACACTCATTGCGCTATGATTTTTATTTTTTTGAGTTCCAAAAGTACACTTTTGAACACTATAGTTAAAATGAAAAATAAAAAAAATACTTTTTATTTTTTTTTACTTATTTTGAGAGAAAAGACTTCATGCTTTCTGGAGTATTATCTCCTTGTTGACTAATTTGATATCCTTTATATAATTTGCTGTCTTTAAGCTCCCATATAGCTATAAAATGAGCAATAGCCACCTCTTTATCAGGGTCTTCTATTGTTTTTGCGAAATAGGTATACCGAATAGTAACCGTATCACCTTCTGCAATTAAATGACTAATCTCGCACCTAAAGGTCTCAAAAGACAAAGCCATCTCATTAAACATAGTTTTAATATCATCGAAGCCTCTCTTATTGAAACCAAAACTACTATTCCAATACAGTTCAATTTCAGGGTGCAAATATTTAGACAAGGCTTCAGAATCATGAATCAAATCTGTTTCATAAAAAGACCTAACTATATCCTTTGCTGTTTTACTCATTCTTTTTCAATTTTTCTATTAAATCAGGAATTTGCCTAATGGCGGCAATTTCTTTATACTTTTTTCTAAAATTATCAGCCGGAGTACCAAAATAACTTTTGTTACCTTCTAAAGACTTACTCACACCAGATTGTGCTGAAATAACTGCTTTGGCACCAATTGTAATACCACTAGTGATGCCAACTTGTCCCCACATCGTTACTTCATCTTCAACAATTACACATCCTGCGATACCAACCTGAGAAGCAATGAGGCATTTTTTTCCGATAACGGTATCATGTCCTATGTGCACCTGGTTATCGATTTTTGTTCCTTCTTTTATTGTAGTATCTCCTGTAACTCCTTTATCAATGGTGCAAGAAGTACCTATGTCTACATTATCCTCTATGACTACCCGGCCACCAGAAATTAATTTATCAAATCCTTCTGGTCTTTTCTTATAATAAAAGGCATCTCCTCCCAAAACGGTTCCAGAGTGTATCGTTACATTATTACCTATAATAGTATTATCGTATAGACTAACATTTGCATGAATGAGACAATCCTCTCCTATCTCTACGTTATTACCAATAAAAGCACCAGGTTGAACAACAGTTCTTTTTCCTATTTTGGAACTTGGAGAAACTATTGCACTAGCTTTTACGAAGGGTTTAAAGTATTTGGTTAGTGTATTAAAATCTCTAAATGGGTCATCAGAAATTAGTAACGCTTTTCCTTCGGGACATTCCACATTTTTATTAATCAATATCACCGTGGCAGCACTTTGTAAAGCCTTGTCATAATATTTAGGATGATCAACAAATACAATATCTCCTGGAGAAACCACATGAATTTCATTCATTCCCAATACAGGGAAATCTGAATCCCCTACATATTCTGACGAGATAATAGTAGCTATTTGTTCTAAAGTATGCGCTTGAGGAAATTTCATTATAAAATTTAAGAATACGACTATTCTTTGATTCGTTCTTTATAGGTTCCTTTTTCGGTTTCTACTTTGATTTTGTCTCCTTCATTAATAAATAAAGGAACCATAACCTCTGCTCCTGTTTCTACCGTAGCTGGTTTTGTGGCATTTGTTGCCGTGTTTCCTTTGACACCAGGCTCTGTTGCTGTTACTTCAAGAATTACACTTGCAGGCATTTCGACAGAAAGAGGCATTTGATCTTCAGAATTAATAATCACGGTTACCACTTCTCCTTCTTTTAACAAACCAGGAGCATCTAATGTAGATTTTTGAAGCGTTATTTGATTATAATCCTCTGTATTCATAAAATGAAACGTATCTCCCTCTGCATATAAATACTGAAACTTATGTGTTTCGACACGTACATCCTCAATTTTATGACCTGCAGAAAACGTATTATCAATTACTTTTCCGGTGGTAACGCTCTTTAACTTTGTACGCACAAAAGCAGGTCCTTTACCCGGTTTTACGTGCAAAAATTCAATTATTTTATAAATATCATGATTGTATTTGATACACAATCCGTTTCTAATATCACTAGTACTAGCCATTATATTATTATTCTTTTGTTATTAGTATTCTACTCTCTTCTTTACAAGACTTAGTTCGAGAAATATCCTTTCATAATACCCCTTTGAGAATTCTTTATAAATTCTAAAACCTCATCACGTTCGGGAGTCGCTTCCATCTCAGCTTCAATAATTGCAACAGCTTGAGAGTTATTATAATTTTGTTGATATAAAATACGGTATATATTCTGTATTTCTCTTATTTTTTCGGTTGTAAATCCTCTTCGACGTAACCCAATAGAGTTAATCCCAACATAAGACAAAGGTTCTCTAGCGGCCTTAACAAAAGGAGGTACATCTTTACGCACGAGTGATCCTCCGGTTACAAATGCGTGATTACCAATACTACAAAATTGTTGTACCGCTGCCATACCTGCTAAAACTACATAATCACCAACATTAATATGACCTGCCAATGTACTATTATTAGAAAATATACAATTATCACCAACAATACAATCATGGGCGATATGACAATACGCCATAATCCAGCAGTTCTTCCCCACCCTGGTTTTCATCTTATCCGTAGTTCCTCTATTGATGGTAACACACTCTCGAATAGTAGTATTATCTCCAATCTCGGTTACTGTATCTTCATCATTAAACTTTTTATCCTGAGGAGTGGCAGAAATTACTGCTCCCGGAAAAATACTACAGTTTTTTCCAATACGGGCTCCTTCCATTATTGTAACATTAGAGCCAATCCAGGTTCCTTCCCCGATAACTACGTTATTATGAATTGTAGTAAACGGTTCTATTACAACGTTTTTTGCAATTTTTGCTCCTGGATGAACATATGCTAAAGGTTGATTCATTAGCTAAATTTTATTTTATTAATAATAAAGAGTTGAGATGAAAGCTCATTTTCACCTCTCTTTTATACTTATTTTGATTTTACAATTTGTGCCATAAGCTCAGCTTCTGTCACCAATTTACCATTGGCATAGGCAAAAGCCTGCATATGACAAATACCTCTACGAATAGGGGTTATAAGTTCTAGTTTAAATATCAAAGTATCTCCTGGGACTACTTGCTGTTTAAACTTTACTTTATCTATTTTCATGAAATAGGTAAGGTAATTTTCTGGATCTGGCACTGTACTTAATGCTAGAATCCCTCCGGTCTGTGCCATAGCCTCTACCTGAAGTACCCCGGGCATAACTGGAGCCCCTGGAAAATGCCCCTCGAAGAAAGGCTCATTCATGGTTACATTTTTAAGACCGACTACATGTTTCTCTGACATCTCTAAAATCCTATCTATTAATAAAAACGGAGATCTATGTGGTAGCATATCCATGATTTTATTAATGTCCATTAACGGTTCTTTCGAAAGATCAAATTGAGGAACTTTATTACGTTTCTCTATTTTAATAATTTTTGAAATCTTTTTAGCAAATTGAGTATTTACAAAATGCCCTGGCTTATTAGCAATTATTTTTCCTCTAATCCTTGTTCCTATAAGCGCCAAATCTCCTACAACATCTAATAATTTATGACGCGCGGCCTCATTAGGATAATGCAATGTAAGATTATCTAATATTCCATTAGGTTTAATAGCTATAGAATCCTTACCAAAGGCCACTTTAAGTTTTTCCATGGTATTAGGACTTAACTCCTTATCTACATATACAATTGCGTTATTAAGATCACCTCCTTTTATCAAACCATGCTCTAATAACATTTCTAACTCGTGTAAAAAGCTAAACGTTCTGGCATCGGCGATTTCTTTTTTGAAATCAGAGAGATGTTTTAATGATGCATTTTGAGTTCCTAAAACCTTAGTCCCAAAATCAACCATGGTAGTCACCTGATATTCATCAGAAGGCATTACAATAATCTCGCTCCCAGATTCTTCATCTGTATAAGAAATAACATCTTTTACAATGTATTCTTCTCTTTCTGCCTCTTGCTCGACAATACCCGCTTCTTCGAGAGCTTCAATAAAAAACTTACTTGAACCATCCATGATAGGCGGTTCAGACGCATCTAATTCTATTAAAAGGTTGTCAATCTCTAAACCAACACATGCAGCAAGTACATGTTCTGAAGTTTGTATACTTACACCATTCTTCTCTAAGTTAGTACCCCTTTGTGTATTTACTACATAATTAGCATCAGCTTCAATAATTGGGTTTCCTTCGAGATCAACTCTACAAAATGCGTACCCATGATTCTCAGGAGCTGGTTTAAAAACTAGTGTTACTTCTTTTCCAGTATGTAATCCCACTCCTGTAAGTCTCACCTCTTTTTTAATGGTTCTTTGTTTACTCACAGCTACATTACTCATTGTTATTTATCTTTTTCTCTAGTTTATATATTTTATCAACAATTTTAGGAAGATTTTTAAAGTGCACATAGGATTTATTATAGTCAGAATATCCTAAAGCAGGAGATCCTTGAATTGCTTCTCCATCTTTTATATTTCTTCCAATACCGGATTGTGCTTGGATTCTTACTTTATCACCAATAACAAGGTGTCCGGCAATACCCACTTGTCCTCCAATTAAACAATGTTTTCCTATTTTAGTAGAACCTGCGATGCCAGTCTGTGCAGCGATTGCAGTGTGTTCCCCTATTTCTACATTATGAGCTATCTGGATTTGATTATCAAGCTTCACTCCTTTTCTTATTACGGTAGATCCTAAAGTCGCTCTATCTATAGTTGTACCAGCCCCAACATCGACATTATCTTCTATAATAACATTACCTGTTTGTGGTACTTTACTATACTCTCCTTTTTCATTTGGTGTAAATCCAAAACCATCTGCTCCCACTATTACTCCGCTATGGATTACACAATCATCACCTATAATGGTCTCAGAATATATTTTGGCTCCTGCAAAAACAACTACGTTGTTACCAATAGTAACATTATCACCGATATATACATTTGGAAAAATCTTAGCATTTTCTCCTATAATTACATTATCACCAAGATAAGAAAAGGCACCTAAATAAATGTTTTCTCCATATGTGGCAGTTTCTGAAATAAAACTAGGACTTTCTATTCCTGCTTTATTCATCTTTACCATATTATAGTATTCTAATAGTTGCGAGAACGCTTTATAAGCATCATCAACACGTATTAAAGTAGTCTTAATTGTGGATTCTGCCTCAAAAGTTTTATCAACTATGGTAATTGATGCATCTGTAGAATAAATGAATTGGGTATATTTAGGGTTTGCCAAAAAAGTCAATGAACCTTTAGTTCCTTCCTCTATTTTAGCTAACTTGGATACTTCTACGGTTTCATCTCCTTCGATTTCTCCGTTCAGGATACCTGCAATTTGTGTGGCTGTAAAAATCATTCTTGCAAAAGTATAAAAAATGTGTTAATCTTTGTGCTTTGGATAGCACATAAAATATTTAGTCACTGGTTTAGATAGGGCTTCTAAATTATATTCATCTGTGGCTTTAACAATATCTACGATTTTATTGGATTTATATAATATATTAATATTCTGTTTATTCTGGTGATATGCCTGATTTGAGATTTTTCCTTCAAATATAAAATAACGAGCTTCTTCACTCGAAATTTTATATTTCTCTTTAAATTTTTCGATGCGATTTTCTTTTTTATTTTTCTGAAAAGGCTTCTTTTTAATTTTTATTTTTAAAAGGTCTCTATCAATAATCATTGAACACAACTTACTAAGCACAAAATCCGTTGAATTAACCCATTCCTTCATTGCTAAAACTATATCATAATCATCTAGTCTCGAAAACATTGCTAAAACATCCGTTGTAAAGTTATCAGAGGTAATTTTGTTTTCTAAGAAAAAAGTTAATGCCCTACTGGCTGGTAACTTCTCCCCTTTTTCTACAAGTTCCTTAGCTCTTTGTAAAACTCTAATTAATAAACTTTCTGCTACTAAACTAGTTTTATGAAGATACACCTGCCAATACATCAATCGTCGTGCTAATAAAAACTTCTCAACAGAGTAAATACCTTTTTCTTCTATTACCAATTCATCATTTACAACGTTTAACATTGTAATAAGACGCTCACTATTAATATTACCTTCTGCTACCCCGGTATAAAAACTATCTCGTTTTAAATAGTCCAATCGATCCATGTCTAACTGACCAGATATGAGCTGATGTAGAAAGTTTCGGTGATACTCTCCTTTAAAAACTTGTATCGCAAGCGTTAAACTACCGTTAAAATCCTCGTTGATTTTTTCCATAAACATCAACGAAATTGACTCATGATTAACCTCATTTACGATACTATGTTCCATCGCATGCGAGAAAGGACCATGACCAATATCATGTAATAAAATAGCGATAAGCAAAGCTTGTTCTTCTTCTTCAGAAATGTTAACTCCCTTAAAACGAAGAACTCTCACCACTTTTTGCATCAAGTACATGCATCCAAGTGCATGATGAAAACGGGTATGATGTGCTCCAGGATATACCAAATATGAAAGACCCATTTGGGAAATACGTCGTAATCGCTGAAAATATCTATGCTCTATAAGATCAAAAATTAGTTCGTTGGGTATCGTAATAAAACCGTAAATTGGATCGTTTAATATTTTAAGCTTATTTCTTTTTTTCAAGTTTACTTTACTTTTACAGAAGCAAATATACATATATGACCATCATATAGAACATTTCTCAATAAATTTAAGTTATTGTTACCACTATAAATGAAGAAAATAAGTTACATTATTAAAATCACAAATTATAAAAATAGAATTGATGAGTAAAATAAAAATACTGTGGGTGGATGATGAAATTGATTTACTTAAACCACATATATTATTCTTAGAAAAGAAAAATTATGACGTAACAGAATGTCAAAGTGGTACTGAAGCTTTAGACATACTCGACGATAATAATTTTGACATCGTTTTTTTAGATGAAAACATGCCTGGTCTGTCTGGCATAGAAACACTTTCAGAAATTAAAGAAAAGAAAGATAGTCTCCCCGTTGTGATGATCACTAAAAGTGAAGAAGAATACATCATGGAAGAAGCTATCGGAAGTAAAATTGCCGATTATTTAATTAAACCTGTTAATCCAAATCAGATACTTCTTAGCCTGAAGAAAAATCTGGATAATTCTAGATTGGTATCAGAGAAAACAACATCTAATTATCAACAAGAATTTAGAAAAATAGCGATGGATATGGCTATGGTAAATTCTTTTGAAGAATGGTCAGAATTATATCAGAGATTGATTTATTGGGAATTACAACTGGAAGGTATTGAGGATACAGGAATGTTTGAGATTTTAGAATCTCAAAAAGTTGAAGCTAATTCTCAGTTTTGCAAATTTATAGATAAAAACTATCCAGATTGGTTTAGTGGCAAGGGTAATGCACCAGTAATGTCTCATACCCTATTCAAAGAAAAGATTATGCCCGAAATCAGCAAAAAACAACCCACATTATTGGTTGTGATAGATAATCTTCGTTATGATCAATGGAAATCATTTGAACCTATTGTAAATAACTATTATAAAAAAGAACAAGAAAGCTCTTATTATAGTATCCTACCTACCGCAACACAATATGCCAGAAATGCGATTTTCTCTGGGTTAATGCCTTCTGAAATGAAAAAAAGACATCCAGATTTATGGCTTGATGATACTGATGAAGGAGGGAAAAACATGCATGAGAATGATTTTTTAACTGCTCAATTACAACGACTAGGACTAAACATAAAACACGAATACTACAAAATTACTAATGAAAGATCTGGAAAGACTCTGGCAGCTAACTTCAAAGGGCTTAAGGATAATGATCTTACAGTAGTAGTATATAATTTTGTGGATATGCTTTCGCATAGTAAAACTGAAATGGAGGTTATAAAAGAATTAGCCTCTAATGATAAGTCATACAGATCATTAACCCAAAGTTGGTTTAAAAACTCTCCTTTGTTAGATATGATCCAACAAGCACAACAATTAGGGTTTAAACTACTTATCACCACCGATCATGGTACCATCAACGTAAAAAACCCATCTAAAGTAATAGGAGATAAAAATACAAGCCTTAACCTGCGTTATAAAACAGGAAAAAGCCTTACTTATGAAAGAAAAGAAGTTCTTGAAGCCATAGATCCAAAATCGGTACACTTACCTTCTATAAATATGAGTAGTTCTTTTATTTTTGCAAAAGGAGATTATTTCTTTGCATATCCTAATAACTACAACCATTATGTAAGTTATTACAGAAACACATATCAACATGGTGGTGTTTCATTAGAAGAAGTAGTGATCCCTTTTATAGTTTTAAACCCAAGATAAGCAAACTGTAGTATTTGAATTTTTGCGGGTTAAAGATATATAGTAAACAATGACAATAGAATACACACTAGAGGATCTTCCTAATGTGGCAAAACAGATAATCTCTATTGCTAAGAGTAAAATTTTACTCTTTGATGCCTCTATGGGAGCTGGTAAAACCACTTTGATAAAAGAAATATGCAAACAACTAGGAGTACATGATGTAATTTCTAGCCCAACCTATGCATTGGTTAATGAATATGAAAGCAACGATGGACCAATTTATCATTTTGATTTTTACAGAATTAACGATGTAGAAGAAGCATATCATATAGGTTTCGAAGAATATTTAGACTCAGAAGCATGGGTTTTTATAGAATGGCCAGATAAAGTATCAGGTCTTCTTCCCGAAGATGTTAGTACAATAAAAATCAATGTTTCTGAAGGAGAGAAAAGAATCCTTACCCATAATTAGGACATTTAAAAACTGACCCAATTTGTTTTCTTGGCTTTTTTATTCGTAATTTGAGTTACAGAATTTCACACAAATGAGCAAACCTAAATCTCCTTTTACCAAAGAGCAGCTGCTACCACAGGAGGAAATGATCGAAGTAGCACGTAAAAAAGGAAAACTCTTTATTGGGATTCCAAAAGAAACTAGTTATCAGGAAAAACGAGTATGTCTTACTCCAGATGCCGTTGCTGCTCTAACAGCACATGGACATAGAGTGCTATTAGAAACTAATGCTGGACTAGGGGCTAGTTTTACGGATCGTGATTATAGCGAAGCTGGTGCAGAGATTACTAATGATAAATCAAAGGTTTTTGGATGCCCAATAATCCTTAAAGTTGAACCTCCTTCGTTAGAAGAGTTAGAACATATTAATCCGCAAACCGTATTAATTTCTGCGCTACAGCTCAAAACGCAATCCAAAGAATATTTTAAAGCATTAGCAAAAAAAAGAATTACTGCCTTAGGGTTTGAATTTATACGTGATGCAGATGGGGCATATCCAGCCGTTAGGGCTTTAAGCGAAATTGCAGGTACAGCAGCTGTTCTTATCGCCTCAGAATTAATGAGCAGTGCAACTAAAGCAGGCTCTGGATTAATGATGGGAAATATTAGCGGTGTACCTCCTATAGAAGTTGTTATTCTGGGTGCTGGTACTGTTGGAGAATTTGCAGCGCGCTCTGCCATTGGTTTAGGTGCTAATGTAAAAATATTTGACAACTCTATTACCAAACTTCGATGTTTACAAACCAATGTAGGTAGACCATTGCACACTTCTACAATTCAACCAAAAAACCTAATCAAAGCATTACGCCGTTGTGATGTGGTAATAGGCGCAGTTAGAGGTAAAAATCGTGCTCCGATCATAGTTACAGAAACAATGATAGAGCGTATGAAAACTGGTGCCGTCATTATTGATGTTAGTATTGATATGGGAGGTTGTTTTGAAACCAGTGAAGTAACTTCTCATGATCACCCCACTTTTGAAAGACACGGAGTAGTGCATTATTGTGTTCCTAATATACCATCCCGATATGCAAGAACATCTTCTTTATCGATAAGTAATATTTTCACTCCTTATTTATTACAGATTGGTGATGAAGGTGGTATTGAAAATGCGGTACGGTTTGATCGAGGTCTAAAAAATGGATTATATTTCTATCATGGTATCTTGACCAGTAAGCCCATAGCAGATTGGTTTGATCTTTCTTATCGAGATATAAATTTGTTGATTTTATAAATAAGTCTCTAACCCCAAAGAGCAATAGCTTCAACGCCAAATTATCATCTTAACTCGTGCTTTTTTTCCTGAGAGAGAAAGAAAACTTTATTCCTTTTAAACTTTATTCCTTTTAAACTTTGCTACTTTGTAACTTTAATTCTCTGAAACTTTACTTACTTTTGACGGCATAATTTTATTCAGTTTATGAAACTTGCACAACGTTTATTCTATTACTTAGGTGGATTTGCAATTGGCCTCATTCTTTTATTCTTTTTCCTTGGCGGAAAAAAAACTTCTTGTGATTATAGTCCTTCTGCCAGGGTTCTAAAAAATATCAGAATAAAAGAGAGAGTATTCTCAAAACAAGCACAAGCCAACATGAACACCTACCAAATAGACACTGCTGATGTATCCTCTATACTAATAAAAGGTGATGTAGATTTTTCAAAAAGTAATACAAAATTAGATTCATGCAAAACATATTTTATCGAAGGATCTATTAATGAAAAAGCAATATCAATGTTTATTGAAAATTGTGATTCGATCGCTACGATTAACTCATTAGATATCGTTAAGTAGTTTCTATAAAATCAGGTTTAATTCAATTTCCTAAAAAGAATAAATCTTATAGTATCGGAAGTTCTACACAAACTACTGTACCCGTATCAAAATTAGAATCTATTTTTATAGAACCATTATTGTTTGATATTCTTTGTTTTATACTTTTTAAGCCGACTCCGTAATTACTCTTTTTAATATCAAAACCTCTACCATTATCTTCAATTATCATATTCACCCTATTACTTTTTTCATATATCATCATATTTATTGATATTTCAGTCGCATTTGCATGTTTATTTATATTGGTTATCAACTCTTGAGTAATTCTGTAAATGGTTAACTGTAAACTCTCTGGTATCTCATTTAGCTCTTTTTCGGGGTGAATGTAATATTTGAGTTCTACATCTTTATGTGCAGAAAACTCTATAAATTCTTTCACTAAATCTGTAAAGTAAAGATGATGAATATTTTTAGGCATTAAATCATGTGAAATTGAACGAATTTCATCGTACGTCTGATCTACATTGGTTATTATTTGTTTTAATTCAGAAGGTGATCCACTCTTCATTTGCTCTAATCTAATTCTAATAGCTGCTAAATTCCCTCCAATACCATCATGAAGATCTTTAGAAACCCTTTCTCTTTCTTTATTCTGACCATCCAGATAAGCTCTAATTTTCTGCAATTTATGAGTATCTAATAGGTTACTTATTTTTTCTTCATTTAGCTCTTCCTGGTGCGAAAACAGAAGTTTTTGGCTTTTCAACCGTTGTTTGTATAAAAACAATATGACACATAATAATACCACTAACACAACGGCAACAATTATATATAACCTTTGTACTAATACTACCTCTTTTTGACGAGCAATTTCTATTTCTTTTTTAGATGTTTCATACTTAGCTTCAATTTCAAATATTTTCTTATTCTGCTCTATCTTATATAAACTATCAATTGCATTTCTATATTTGCGAATATATCGTCGAACATTTTTCATATCGGATTGTAATGCATATGCAAACATCATATTATTTGCTACCGTAGAAAGTGTTTGATAATTTCCTGTTTTCTCTGCTAGTGCCTCAGATTCTTTTAAATAAATAAGTTCTTTTTCATAATCCTTTTCTTTATGAAAAATCACTGATAAATTAGTCAATACCATACTATACAAATTCAGGTAACCAGATGTTTTGGTTGCATTTCGTGCTTCAATAAAGTATTCTTTAGCCTTTTCATATTCTTTTAATTGGTAATGTAGTGCTCCCAAATTTATGAGCATACTACAAATGTTATAATTGTCCTTCTCCTTTCTGTATAAGTCCAAACTTCTTAAAAGATTAGCTTTTCCAGCTTCATAATTCTTATTACTATACTGAAGTAATCCAAGAGAATTATATGCCGCAGCCAATAAGTCATTTGACTTTGCTTCTTCGACAATAATTTTCAAATATTGCTCTGCTTCATCGAAATCTCCTAATTCTCTATGAATTTCTGAAAGCTTATAATATAGTTTGTGTTTGTGTTTTTGATCGGTATTATTTTCTACTTTTTGCAAAGCTTCAAAAATTAAATTTACCATTCTTTCTTGATCACCGCGAATGCTATTTAATTGACTCATACCTATTACCGAAAAGGCAAACAAAGTATCGCTTTCTACGGTTCTGCTAATATCAAGAGCTTTGTCATAAAACACTATTGCAGAATCTGATTTGGCTAAATCCTCATAAGCCGTAGCTAATTTTACATAACTACTCACCAAATAAACACTGTTTTTAGATTTCAGACTATACTTGAGCATCTTGCGGGCATGTTGCAATGCTTTATCAGATGATTCATTCTCAATACTATCAAATTGTCTTTCTAGACTCTTGAAATAATCATGCTGTTGTCCGTAAAAAAGAAAAGTAAATAATAAAAAGAATAAGGTAATGACAGATCGTAGAAGATAATTCATTATAAACAAGAGGGGTTATTTAACTTAACGGTATGCTATGAGCAATATACAAAATGTTTATAATAAGAAAATGATGAAAAATATTTTTAGCCAAAATGACCTACAAAACTAATCATATGCTGAACCCTCATCACAAAATGTATTACATAAAGACAAGTTTTTGATCATTTCACACTCATAATAACCTCTTACTCATTACCCAAAAGTCAAATTCTTGTTTTCCTATGCTAAAGGGGTGTTCCCCAACTATTTCATAATCACTTCGCTCATAAAATGCAATTGCTCTTTCATTATCTTTTAAGGCAGACAACCAAAGATTCGTATTACCACTCCCCCGAGCTTCATCAAAAATCATTTGTTGTAATTTATTCCCGATACCTTGAGAGGCATAGCTTTTAAGAAAATAGATTCTCTGAAGCTTACAAACAGTAGTATTAGCATCAATAAACTTGGATGGAGCATTTAACTGTAGCTTAGCATATCCTATTGGCAGATCATCGTCAAGAACAAGCCAATATACATTGTTGGGTTTTTGTATACTTTTTGTTATTTTAGGTACAGAAAATGTGTGATCCAAATATGCTATAAGATCCTTTCGATCATGAAAAAGATGTCCAAAGGACTCATCAAAAGTTTTCTTTCCCAAAAATGAGATGCTTTTGGCATCTTCTTCAATCACTCGTCTAATATTTATCATTTGCAATTATTCTAATAATTCACGCTATCATACTCCATATATTCAGCGGTTCTATCGGCAACTTTTTCACCGTGTAACATGTTTACAATATGAAAAGACAAATCTATTCCTGCAGAAATACCTCCTGATGTATATATTTTTCCAGCGTTCACAAACCTCTTAGACTCTTGTGGTTTACCGGTCGGAACTATCTCTTTCATATTTTCATACACTTGATGATGGGTACAATATGGTTTATTATCAAGTTCTCCTAGTACTCCTAAAAGTCTCGAACCCGAACAAATACTTAGGGTCAACTCTGTCTCTTTGTGTGTTTTTTTCAGCCAACTCAATACATCCTTATCCTGGATCAATTTTTTTGTTCCCTCTCCCCCGGCTATAATTAAAATATCAATTTTTGGCGCGTTCTCAAAACTATACTGCGGATTGACCGACAAACCATTTACAGCAGAAACAGGCTCTAAATTTTTTGCTACACAAAAAACATTAAACAATTCATGATTATGTATTTCAGAACTTACAGAAAAAACCTCAAATGGGCCTGCAAAATCTAAAACCTCGGCATTATCAAAAATTAGTATTCCAACGTTTCTTTTCATTTGTTTCTTTATTTAAATATCATTATAAACTTCTACAAAACTAATTGTAGTTCCTAAACTACACATCTTTCTGTTAGGTGTTTTTCACTGCAAATCTTATTTATGTAAAGCTACATAGTTCATCACTGCTTCAGGAACTTCAACTCCTTCAGGTAAATCATCATCCGAGATAGCATCATAAGCCACTTGCTTGATTGGCACAACTCCTGCCCATATTGGTAATTTATGGTCTTCAGTTTCATCACTTACTCCTTCTGCCCTAATTTTAGCAGACGCCACATCCATACTAATTTCTAACACCAAAGTGGCATTGAATTCCTTATCATTAGGATGTCTCACATTATCCCAATGTTCTGGAACCATATGATTTAAGATGTATTTCAAGGCTTCCATTTTTTCTTTTGGTTCCTCTACTTTTTTCACTTTTCCAAAAACATTTACAGATCGATAATTGGCAGAATGATGAAAAGCAGATCTCGCCAGGACTAAACCATCTAAGTGCGTAACCGAAATGCTAGCCTCTCCTGCATCAAGCAAGCTTAATATCATACGGTTCTTTAACGAACCATGAATATAAATCTTGTCGTCTTTTCTTGCATATGCCATTGGAATTACGATTGCCTTATTATCCCAAACATACCCAACATGACATAAAAATGCATCATCTAAGATTGTATTGATCATGTCTACATCGTAATTTGCCCGTTTTGGTCCTCGAACCACTTTATTTAATGCCGAAACTGTATACTCTGCCATAACTATATTTATATTAATTGAATATTTAGATATAGTTTCCTCTCCCAAAAGAGAGGAAACTAAACTTCGAAATAATACTAAAGCAATACATCTTAAATAAAAACTTCTTTTTTATTTCTAATCCAAAAGTACTAGTTTTATGGGTTGTTATAGTAATCCAGTTTTTAAATAAGCAATAGTCCAGTTATGTTTCCTTTTAAAAATAACATTCTTCTAGATCGTAAAGCAAATCGCAACCTGTATCTTCAACTATGTGATCAGATCATTGGTCATATAAAATCCGGAAAACTCGCTCCATCCACTAAGCTTCTTGGATCAAGAAAAATGGCAGAAGACCTTGATATTCATCGTAAAACGGTTATAGCTGCCTATGACGAGCTTATTTCGCAAGGTTGGATAGAAACTATACCTGCAAAAGGAACTTATGTTACCAGTACATTACCTATAATTCGTAAGCAACGTTTTGATCAAAATCCATCTAATATTACCGTAAAACATAAAAGTGGATTTTCATTTATAACACGTGCTCATTTAATGCGTAAAACAACAACAAACATCAGACAAGATGTACTTAAAATTGATGATGGTGTTCCCGATAATCGGCTTGCTCCTATAGAAGAAATCGCAAGAATCTATCGTAATATCACAAAAAAAACGCATCATAAAAAGTTATTGGCCTACGACTCAATATACGGAAACTTAGCTCTTAGAAAAGCACTCGTTACCTACCTTAACCAAACGAGAGGATTACATATTTCTATTGATAATATTTTAATTACCCGGGGTAGCCAGATGGGAATCTATCTTGCAAGTCAACTTATACTTAAAAATAAAAAAAAGATTATTGTGGGTAAAACCAATTATATGACTGCCGATAATACATTTAAAGAAGCAGGTGGTGACATTGAGCAAGTGCCAGTAGACGAACAAGGCATGAATACTTTTGCTATAGAACAACTTTGCAAGGCAAAAAAAATAGACGCAGTATATGTAACTTCTCATCATCATCATCCAACAACAGTAACTCTTTCTGCCGAGCGACGTATGCATTTATTACAATTAGCGCAGGAGTATAATTTTGCAATTATCGAGGATGATTATGATTATGATTTTCATTATAGCAATGCTCCTATCCTACCGTTGGCAAGTAATGATTATAATGGAAATGTAATTTACATCGGTGGATTTACCAAGATTATTGCCCCGGCGATGAGAATAGGGTATTTAGTTGCACCCTCAGATTTTGTAGACGAAGCTGCCAGACTACGTCGTATAATCGATAGACAAGGTGATATGATACTAGAACAAACATTAGCCCAAATGATTACCTCTGGAGATGTGCAACGACATTGCAATAAAGCTTTGAAAACCTATAAAATTCGAAGAGATTTGTTCTGTTCTTTACTACAAGAAAAGTTAGGAAATTATTTTGAGTTTGACATTCCAAAAGGTGGAATGGCAGTATGGATAAAACTAAACAAGAACTACCACTGGGACGATGTTTATAATGAAGCCAAAAAAAATAATCTCGAACTCAACCCCGAATGGCAACGTTATGACAATGATAATTCTGGTCACAACGGAATTAGATTAGGTTTTGCTTCTTTACATGAAGAGGAGATCGTAACCGTCATTGAAAAATTGGAAAAAACCTTGCGTAATTTAAAAACATAAAAACCGTTTTATTCTACTTTTTTTTAGCTACAAAGTAATGATCTTTCCACATATAAGTTTCTTTATTAATCACCTCTAACAATTCGAAACCAGACATGTCTAAAAAAAGTTTAATCTCATCCTTGGTAAACGCCCTTACCACAGAATGATCTTTTCCCAGAGACTGAAATACACCTTCTTTCTTCTCAAAATATTCTGAACTCCAATCCCATGTCCACCCCGTTTTAAGATTCTTTTTTGAAGTACTTATTCTTTTATAATTATTAATAGTGGTTTCTTTTTGACTCTCATCAAAATTACCGAAAAGTGCAGAAGCATCAATAGCATCAAATATCAAAACTCCTTGATCTTTTAAATTTCTAGCGATATTTCTATAGCTCGCGAGCACTTCTTCATTTCTTGTCAAATAACTAATTGTTCTTCCGGTAATCAATGCACAATCAAATTTTTTATCAGCTTCAAAAGTTTTTAAGTCACCCAAAACAAAATTGTCTTGTGGTAAGTTTTTTTTAGCAATATCTAACATTTCCTGATTCAAATCCACTCCCAAATAACGATAACCCGAGTCTAAAAACAGTTTGGCTAGATTGCCCGTTCCGCAACCATATTCTATAATTTCTTTAGAAGAAAACCTTTGTAAAGTAGCAGTATAAAAATCAAATTCTTGTTCATAATCAAAAAGACTCTGATACATTTCATGATAGATAGTACTTAAGCTTTTGTATAGATTCATTGATTATTAATTTGTGTTCGTCCTAAAATAACCAAAATCCTGTATAAGAACAAGGTCTATTTCATCTATAAACACATCTCGAATGTTATTTGATAATTAAATCGTATTTGGATAAAAGTCCTATAAGTGTGGATGCATCAAATCTAGCTTTTTTAAGCCTGTTAGATTCTGGATCAATCACAAAGTTTTTTGCAGTTCTAAAATCGACTTTTTCTGCCATTGTATTGCTAAATATTGCATTCGTTAAGTCACAATTATCAAAAACAGAACCTGCAAGGTTGGCTTCGGTAAAATCTGCTTCTTTAACACTACAATTGCTAAATCTGGTATTTTTTATTACAAAATTTTGGAAAGAAGTATACTCCAAATTACAGGTGTCAAATTCTACCGAAAACATAAAATCATTACAGACACTAAAGTCTGCTCCCAACATTTTACACTCCACAAAAACTACTTCCTGAAACGATGTTTCTTTCATCATTGTTGAACTAAAATTACAATTCTCGAATCTACATTCTAAAAAAGTAACAACAGACATATCTGTATTTGAAAAATCACAATTGATAAAGACACAATTATCATATTCTTTGGCCGATAGTTTTTGGCCCGAAAAATTTTGATTTTCAAAAGATTGATCTATGACTGGAGTATTCATTAGGTATATTTTTTGAGCTTTATTCTAAACGCCATGGCGGATTCTTCCTGTTATCACCAGCAAAATACAGTATAATTTGATTCCCGTCGGGGTCTTTTAGCCGTGCTTCTCGCCAAAGCCAGCTTTGATCCGTTGGTAACTGATCAAACGTTAGACCTTCTTCAATTAACCGATGTACTTCTGTATCTAATTGTTTTGTTTCAAAATATACATAGACACCATCACCTTTGGGTAATTCTTCCACTTGATGGATAGAAAACGTAGCATCACCCTCTACGCATTCGAAACGTGCATAATGAGGCAAGGATTCTACAATAAGGTTTAGGCCTAGTTTTTTATAGAACGAAATTGATTTTTCTACATTTATAGATGGAACCGTTACCTGATTAAGATTCATTATAGTTTTCTTCTTTTTTTCTCCTGCGATAAAAGATTCAATTCACGACTGGTTTGTCCTGCTACTGAAGTATTCTCTTCTGCTCTACGAATAAGATAAGGCATTACATCTCGCACAGGACCAAAAGGCAAATATTTAGCTACATTATATCCTGCATTAGCAATATTGAAACTAATATGATCACTCATCCCATATAATTGTCCAAACCAAACTCTAGGGTCATTATGAGCAATACCCAATTGATTCATTTGCTCCATAGCCTGGTAACTACTTTCTTCATTATGCGTACCAATAAAAACTGAAATATCTTCTAAATGCTCTAGAATGTACTGCATGGTACTATTAAAATTCTGATCGGTATGGTTCTTATCCTTACAAATAGGTGTTGGATATCCTTTTTCTTTAGCTCGCTCATTTTCTTTCTCCATATACGCTCCACGAACAATCTTTACTCCTATTTTAAAACCATAGACTCTGGCTTCTTCATGCAAGCCCTTTAAATACTCCAGGCGATCATGCCTATATAGCTGTAAAGTGTTATAAACAATTGCCTTTTCTTTATTATATTTTCGCATCATTTTAGCCACCAACTCATCAGCAGCATCTTGCATCCAGCTTTCTTCTCCATCAATCAATAGGGCCACATCGCAATCATAGGCCTTTTTACAAACCGTATCAAAACGCTCCTCGATGCGTTCCCATTCTTTTTCTTCTTTTGGAGTAAGAGGAGTACCTTCAGTTTTCTTTTGCCAAATTAAAAAACGACCAAATCCTGTGGGCTTAAATACACTAAAAGGCATAGCATCTTTCTGATCAGCAAACTCAAGAAGTTTCATGGTCTTATCCAACACTGCATCGAACTGAGCTTCTTCTTCCTTTCCCTCAACAGAATAATCTAAAACAGAACAAACTCCTTTGGTAAACATTTTGTCTACCACCGATAAACAATCTTCTTCACTAACTCCACCACAAAAATGATCAAATACAGTGGCTCTTATCAACCCTTGCACCGGTAAATGTGCTTTTATAGCAAAATTAGTAACTGCAGTACCAATTCTAACCAAGGGTTCATTGGCAATCATTTTAAAAAGAAAGTATGCTCTTTCTAACTCAGAATCACTCTTTAAAGCGAATGCAATTTGAGTATTATCGAATAAGTTGTTTTGCCCCATCAAAATTAATTTTAAGAATCTTCAGTTTTAGAGATATATCTATATAAATATGATTGATTTCTATAGATACTTAGTGATTATTTTACGATATCTGCAAATATAGAACTTGCAAGTTTATTTTATTACAAATTCTACTTAATTTCGTTCCCTATAATTTACTACTATTATGAAGCCTATTGTTTCTAAAGATTCTATCGTATATTTTGGTCAGGAATGTTATACTGCTCTAAATTCTTATTTAGAAAAAGCCAATCACTCAAAGGTTTTTATCCTGGTGGATAGCAATACTCATGAGAACTGTTTATCATTATTCATGAGTGCAATCGAGAAAGAATATGATATCGAAGTTATCGAGATAGAACCAGGTGAAATTCATAAAAACATCGAAACTTGTAGTGGTATCTGGAATGTCCTTTCTGAACTCGGAGCCGATCGAAAAAGCCTTATGATAAATCTTGGAGGTGGTGTAGTGACCGATCTTGGTGGATTTATAGCGTGTACTTACAAAAGAGGAATCAGCTACATTAACGTACCAACCACATTATTAGCCATGGTAGATGCCTCTGTAGGTGGAAAAACGGGAGTTGATCTAGGAAATTTAAAAAACATGGTAGGTGTTATTAGTGAGTCTGAAATGGTTTTAGTAGACACCGAATATCTAAGTACTTTACCTGTAAATCAAATGTGTAGTGGGTTTGCCGAAATGCTAAAACATGGTTTGATCCAGGATAAACTCTATTGGGAAAAGATAAGTAACCTTTCTGAACTAAATTTTGACGATCTGGATCAAATGATCTATGATTCGGTAGTCATTAAGAATAAAATCGTTTTTGAAGATCCTACCGAGCAAAATATTAGAAAATACCTCAATTTCGGGCATACTTTAGGGCATGCAATAGAATCTTTTTATTTAACGCACCCAGAAAAACCAACATTATTACATGGTGAAGCCATTGCCATTGGGATGATTATGGAATCCCATTTGTCATCAGAATTATTATCACTTTCTAAAGATGATTTAGACCACATTAGTGATATCATTTTAGCTACGTTTCCAAAAATAGATATCGAACCCCAAGATTATCAAGAAATCATGAACCTTCTTATTCATGATAAAAAGAATGAAAATGGAAATATCTATTTTGTACTTCTAAACACTATCGGGGAAGCAAAATATAATTGTACGGTACCAGATGAACTCATACTAAAGTCTTTCGAATATTACGATTCTCTTTGATACTTTTTATATACATTTAGAAAAACAGTTTCAACTCTTAAACTCAACACATTGAAAAAAAAACTCTTTAAAATACTCAAAATACTGGTTTTAAGCATTCTTGCTTTAATTCTTATTACTGTTGCCACACTATATTTCTCATTAAACGAAAAACTTCCTGAAGGTAAAACCGGTCCTGAAGCTAATAATTTTGCATTAAAAATACAAGAAGCTGTACACCACAAAAAATACGTAGACACCGATTACCTTCAATGGACTTTTAGAAATAAAAATCACTATCTATGGAATAGAAAATCTAATGTCGTTGAAGTCACCATAGGTGATGTAATGGTAAAATTGGATCTAAATGACCCATCTAAAAGCTCTATTTACCAAAACGGAAAAATGACAATCAGCAATAAAGATCCAGAAATTATAAAAAATGCTTTAGATAATTTCAATAATGATTCTTTTTGGGTTGTGGCACCCCACAAACTATTCGATAAAGGAGTTACACGAAAATTAGTAACACTTGAAGATAATTCTAAGGGACTCTTGGTTCAATATACCTCTGGAGGAACAACACCCGGAGATTCTTATCTGTGGAAGGTAGACAAAAATTATCTTCCTACCAGTTACAAAATGTGGGTGTCAATAATTCCTATAGGAGGAATTGAAGCCACCTGGGAAGGTTGGTTGACTACTAAAAGTGGTGCCTTTCTGTCGCAACAACACAAACTATTAGGTTTCGGGATTCCGATATCTAACCTAAAGGCATGGAATGAATAAAAAAAGCCCTGAAACAAAAACGTTTCAGGGCTTTTAACTATGATTTGCTTTTGTATTATTCTTTTACAAAACGCTTCATGTCATTACCTACTCTCAACATATAAATACCAGCTTCTAATTCTCGTACATTGATTATTTTTGTAAAAGTTCCTTCCTTTACAACTTTACCAAGTAAATCAAAAATATAAAACTTGCTAGCGCCAGATGTTTTCAAGGAAACATTAATACTATTTTCTGCCGGGCTTGGATATATTTGAAAACCTGCAATAGCATTTAGATTTGTTTCGATAGTAGTATCTAGGTTAGAACGCTCTATTCTACTTAACGTATTGTCTGCGTTGACACAAAAGTTTGTAGTTTCTTGTGAAGTAAAAGATCCTCCAGAAGCCAATACACTTCCTGAGGCAGTCGTTAATTCATAAGAACCATTACCGTAACGACAACAAATACCATCTCCGTATGTATCTTTAAACACTAATGTATAGCAACCTAAATCTAATGTTCTTGCTAAATTAACTGTAGAGCCATCTGGCTGAGATCCATACGTTCCTCCAGAATATACGATCTGGTTATTATCGTCTCTAATTTCCCAACTGGTTTCCTCGGGATAATTATCTAAAGTAATACGAAAGTTTACATCGGCAGTAACAGGACCTGTTGATGTCCCTATCACAACTGTATAATCTTCTACTTCTCCGTATCGAAAAGACTCACAAGAAGTCGGAACACCATTGTACTTCATAGCAACACGCATTCTTGTTGCTCCTTCTTTTGCACTTGCAGGAACAGTAAATGTTCCACTTACCGGAGTTGTTTGTGAAGCCGTTTTACTCCATACCAACTCCCCAGAATCTGTGAAGACATTATTTTGATTATAATCTATCCAAACTGCATAGCCTTCATTATACTTAGTTCCTGTCCATACAGGAGTTATTGTAATATTAGTTGCACCTCCCGAAGTTAAATCAGTAGAAATGGAAGTATTATCGGTATATCCACCGGCTCCTGCAACAGAAGTATTATCAATTGACCCTAATTGAACACGCCCGATATACTCATCACTTGTATTATTTCCATTAGAAGCACAATAAGAGTCTCCTCCACCGCCACCTCCGCCATCGCAGGTTTCTAAACAGCTTTTAGAACTAATCGTATTAAGAATTACATTTCTTGGTTGTGGACCAAATCCTTTATTAAGATTAATCCCAACATTAGTAAGGTGGCAATAGCTCATAATAGTACCTCCACCAGATGGTAATGCTGGTCGTGCACAACCACCTTCTGTATCAACACAACCATCAATTGCTGTGTTATTACCATTCCATACACAAGCTTGAGTATGATTTGATCCCATATTATGACCTAATTCGTGAGCAACTACCATTACTGACCATGAATATGTCGGTACATTACTAAAGGATTTTCTAATTCCTGAAACCGCATATTTATAAGAAGAACACAAACCATTGACCCACGCCACTCCTCCAGAGAAATTGTAGGTAACAAAATGTCCTAAGTCTCCATTAAAGCTATTTTGGTTTCTATAACTTCGGTAATTATTTAATCCATCAAAAGGAGCTGCAGAAGTCCATGCCTTCATTCCGGATAATCGAATACTAATACCATCATTAGCATACAATACAGAAACCTGATTAAATATAGCTTCAATATAATTTGAAGCTTGCTGAGCCCCTCCTTTATCTCGCACAATATCATTCGCTATATCGAAGAAAATTCTTGGGCACTTTACAGCTGCCGCTGCCGCGTTTTTACCATTACCTCCTAATTCTTCTTCGTTATACCCTCGACCAGACATATCTTTTGCCTGGCAAACAAAATCATTAAGATGTGCAATATCCTTATCTTCGTAAATGATCTGATTTGTACTGTTTTTTAGTTGTCCAATCACTAAATTACTAGATTGCTCTCCAACGCTAATGATTCCTGAAATTTCATTTCCAAAAAAACTAATAGCAGCGACAGAATTTGGTTGACCCTTTACAATACCTCTATAATGTAATACTGAATTATCAGATTGTATCACTTTACCAGAAGGCATTTCAATAATTTCAAAATCATCGGTAGTTACATCTACCTTTACCAAGTCTAGAGACATTCCAGATTTTTGACCCGGAACCGCCAAGTTCATTGTTTTGGGAGCCCTAGCCTTGAACGTTGCTGTTTTCTCCTGATTGAAAGAAAAAATAGTGTACTCCTTTAATTCTGAAGGAACTTGTTGACTCGCCTTTTGTTGATTGATAGTTGTAAAAAGATTAACGTTTTCAAAAGTAGCTCCATAAGCTTTTTCTTGCTGTACCTTTTGACTTGGTTTGTGCGGTTGAGTTTGTGCAAAACTAAGTATCGAAAAAAAAGTAAGCACAATAGTAAAAATGTGTTTCATGTTAATGGTTTTAATTTTGAAGAATTCATGTTTTGATATATCAAGAGGATAATGATCAATTCATAAAAGCCCAAAAGAGTTTGTTAGTTAGATGTGAAAAATTGTAGTTATATATTTTTTTTAGGGTTTTGAAGACTTTGCTCATTGTAAACAGAAAACTTAGTATTAAGATCAAAAAGGGTACTTTTTTTTACAACTGCATACGCTGAGATTTATTTTTAGCGATGCAAACTAGCAACTTACGATGATTAAATATATCCGATTTTAGTATTCGTAGTAACCCAACTAGAATTCGTTTACTTGCAAAAATATTGACACCTTTAAAGATTTGATAACCAAATCTTTGTAAGCAACCTCTGATAATATAAAGCACTTCTAAATTTAGGTGATTTAGAAAATAAACATATTCTTTTTTAACAGTAAAGTCAAAAGAAAAAATCATATTTTAAATAGATTAGTAGTAAGAGAATTTCTATAGCAGAGTGTACCTCCATTTTATCTAAACACATAAGAATATTCCTATATTATTATTCTTGTTTTCAAAAAACATCACATATTTCATAAAACTGAAACTAAACCTATTTCACAAAACGCGATCAAATACCTACATTTGCATTCTTGGTTAAAATTTTATGATCGTATCAGAAGAAAATATAGAAGTTTTAGGAGCTAGAGTTCATAACCTAAAGAATATCGATGTAACCATTCCTAGAGAAAAATTGGTAGTAATTACCGGTCTATCGGGATCAGGTAAATCATCTCTGGCTTTTGATACCATATATGCAGAGGGACAACGACGTTATATAGAAACGTTTTCTGCTTATGCTCGCCAATTTCTTGGTGGTTTAGAACGCCCCGATGTTGATAAAATTGATGGGTTATCCCCCGTTATTGCTATCGAACAAAAAACCACCAGTAAAAGTCCGCGTAGTACTGTGGGTACTATTACCGAGATCTATGATTTTCTTCGTTTGCTATTTTCCAGAGGAAGCGATGCTTATAGCTACAACACAGGAGAAAAAATGGTAAGTTATAGTGATGAGCAGATCAAGGATTTGATATTACAAGATTTCAAAGGAAAAAGAATAAACATCCTCGCTCCTATTGTACGATCAAGAAAGGGTCATTATCGCGAACTATTTGAGCAAATTGCCAAACAAGGTTTTGTAAAAGTTCGTACCAATGGAGAAATTCGTGATATCACCAAAGGCATGAAATTAGATCGATACAAAACTCACGATATCGAGATTGTAATCGATCGACTAAGCGTAACTGACGATCAGGAAAATTCTAAACGCCTTATGGAAACCATTAATACAGCAATGTATCATGGTGATGATGTACTTATGGTTATAGAACATGAATCTCAGGAGGCACGTTTTTTTAGTCGAAATTTAATGTGCCCGTCAAGCGGAATTTCATACCCCAATCCCGAACCGAATAATTTTTCGTTTAATTCACCTAAAGGAGCATGTCCAAAATGTAATGGTATAGGAAATCTTTATGAAGTAAACGTTAAAAAGATCATTCCTGATGACTCTAAGTCAATCAAAAACGGAGGATTAGCACCACAAGGGCCACAGAAAAATAATTGGGTATTTAAACAACTAGAACTTATCGCGCAACGGTTTGATTTTAAACTAAGCGACCCTATAAAGAAAATCCCAGAAGAAGCGTTGCAGGTTATTCTTAATGGAGGTAAAGAAAAGTTTAGTGTCAATAGCAAAACGCTAGGAGTAACTCGAGAGTACAAAATCGATTTTGAAGGTATCGCCACCTTTATAGAAAGTACGTATAACAACAACGATTCTACTTCTTTAAAAAGATGGGCTAAAGATTTTATGGATAATATAGAATGTCCAGAATGTCATGGTTCTAGGTTGCGTAAGGAATCTCTATACTTTAAAGTGAATACTAAAAACATTGCAGAACTTGCTGCGATGGATATTATAGAGCTTGCAGATTGGTTCAAAAACTTACCTGATCAACTAAGTGATAAACAAAAGCAAATTTCTGGAGAAATATTAAAAGAGATTAATGCCCGCTTACAGTTTTTAATAGATGTAGGACTTACCTATCTATCACTAAACCGAAGTAGTAAATCGTTATCAGGAGGTGAAGCTCAACGCATACGTCTTGCCACTCAGATTGGTTCTCAGCTGGTTGGAGTGCTCTATATTCTTGATGAACCTAGTATTGGTTTACACCAAAGAGACAACGAAAAGTTAATCAATTCCTTGGTCCAATTACGAGATATAGGTAATTCGGTTATTGTCGTTGAGCATGATAAAGATATGATCGAAAGAGCAGATCATGTGATTGATATTGGTCCTTTAGCAGGGAAACATGGTGGTGAAATTATTAGCGAAGGAACCCCGGTTGAATTAAAACAACACGATACACTCACGGCAGATTATCTAAGTGGCAAAAAACAAATAGAGGTTCCTAAAAAACGAAGAAAAGGAAACGGTAAAACTATTTCATTAAAAGGAGCCACCGGTAATAACCTGAAAAATGTTTCTATAGATATTCCATTAGGAAAAATGATTGCCGTTACCGGAGTTTCGGGTAGTGGTAAATCAACATTAATCAATGAAACTCTCTACCCTATTTTAAATGCTTATTATTTTAATGGGGTTAAAAAACCAATGCCTTATAAAAGTGTTAAAGGTCTAGAGCATTCTGATAAGGTGATCGATATAAATCAATCTCCCATTGGGCGAACACCCAGATCAAATCCAGCCACATACACCGGTGTATTTTCTGAAATCCGAAGTCTTTTTGCAAAAACACCAGAAGCTATGATTAGAGGGTATAAACCTGGACGTTTTAGCTTTAATGTAGCCGGAGGGCGATGTGAAACTTGTAAAGGAGGAGGATTAAGGGTTATCGAAATGAATTTTCTGCCCGATGTATATGTAGAATGCGAAACATGTCAAGGAAAACGTTTTAATAGAGAAACTTTAGAGATCAGATATAAAGGAAAATCAATTTCTGATGTACTAGAAATGACAATAAACGAAGCCTGTATGTTTTTTGAACATATTCCTAAGATTTCCAGAAAGCTAAAAACTATCCAAAACGTCGGTTTGGGATATATTACCTTAGGGCAACAATCCACCACCCTATCTGGTGGTGAAGCTCAACGAATTAAGTTAGCAACAGAGCTGTCTAAAAGAGATACCGGTAACACATTTTATATTCTTGATGAGCCCACCACCGGACTTCATTTTGAAGATATTCGTGTCTTAATGGAAGTTTTAAACGAATTAGTCGATAAAGGAAACACCGTTTTGATTATCGAACATAATTTAGATGTGGTTAAAATGGCAGATTATATCGTTGATATTGGATACGAAGGAGGAAAAAACGGAGGCGAAATTGTTGCAAAAGGAACGCCCGAAGAAATTATAAAAAATAAAAAGAGTTATACCGCAAAGTTCTTGAAAAAAGAACTCGAGGTTCTAAATTAAAATAATATTTATGAGAAAAGAACAACACCACAAAGGTTGGAACGAAATAAAAACTAATGATTCATGGGCGATCTTCAAGATTATGGGAGAGTTTGTGAATGGTTTTGAAAAAATGAGTAAAATTGGACCTTGTGTATCTATTTTTGGATCTGCACGTACAAAAACCGATGATAAATACTACCAATTAGCCGTAGATGTAGCCAAAGAAATTGTAGATCATGGTTATGGAGTTATTACTGGCGGAGGTCCAGGTATTATGGAAGCTGGAAATAAAGGAGCGCATTTAGGAGGAGGAACTTCTGTTGGTCTTAATATCGAATTACCTTTTGAGCAACATGACAATCCTTATATAGACAGCGATAAAAGTCTCGATTTTGATTATTTCTTTGTAAGAAAGGTAATGTTTGTAAAATACTCTCAAGGATTTGTAGTCATGCCAGGAGGGTTTGGAACCTTGGATGAATTGTTCGAAGCGATGACATTAATACAAACAGAAAAAATTGCAAAATTTCCGATCATTCTAGTAAGCACAGAGTTCTGGGGCGGACTTATCGATTGGGTAAAAACTACATTACTCGAAAAATTTGGAAACGTTAGCCCGGGAGACCTTGATCTTATACATGTTGTAGATACTCCTGCTGAAGTTCTTAAAATTTTAGATCAATTCTATGGTGAATATAATTTAAGTCCAAATTTCTGAAACGTCTTATTTTCATATCAGTCTTTAACATTGAACGTAAATTCATATCTAGAACTACCTGTAATCCAATTTAAAAATTGAGCATAACAAAAATAACTCATATTATAACCGCTTTTTTTGCGCTGTCTACACTAACAGCTCAAAACAATATTAGTATCAATGCAGATCTGGATACTGAAAAAAAAGAGCTTACTATTGAGCAGGAAATCACATATACCAATACTTCAGAAGACATCTTAAATGAGATCTTTTTTCTAGATTGGGCGAATAGTTTTTCGAGTAAAACAACAGCGCTTGGTAAGAGGTTTTCTGAAGACTTTTTAAAACGCTTCTATTTCGCTAAAGATTATGAACGTGGTAGAACGGTAATCCAAACAATTACTAACGAGAAAGCACAATCATTAAAATGGGGACGTTATAACGGCACTTCAGATATTATGTGGATTGAGTGCTCTAAACCGCTTCATCCAGGAGAAAGCCAGACTTTTTTATTAAAATATAAGATAAAAATTCCGAGTAGTAAATTTACCCGGTATGGATATCACAACAATGGAAATTTTAGTTTAAAATACTGGTATATAACTCCCGCCGTGTATGATACCAAGTGGAATATCTATAGTCATAAAAACCTGGATGATCTGTATACCCCATTAGCTGATTACAAAATAAATTTTAGGTTATCCAAAGAATATGAAGTAGTTAGCGAATTAGAACGTGAGACCATTCAATCTTCTGAAGATGAATTAAGTAGGGTCATACAACTTTCTGGTAACAAAAGAAGTGAAATAAATCTATATATAGAAAGACAGAGCTCTTTCTATGGTTTTTCTGCAGGGGGGCTTCAATTTATAAGCAATATAGACGATAATGACCTAATGCCCGAAATGAAATCTGTTGCCACAAACAGAATCATGAATTTTTTACAGAAAAAATTAGGCCCTTATCCTTTTGATAAAATTCTGGTTTCAGAAAGTGATTATAAAAATAATCCGGTATATGGCCTAAATCAATTGCCCGATATTTTAAGGCCGTTTCCGGATGGTTTTCAATATGAAATTAAACAACTAAAAGCAATAACAGGAAATTACTTGGAAAATACATTGCTAATAAACCCAAGATATGATACCTGGATAAGAGATGCTTTGCATATTTACCTAATGATGGCGTATACAGAGCAGTATTACCCAGAAATGAAAATCATTGGTAAATTAAGTAAAGTAATTGGTGTACGATGGTTTCATGTGGCAGATTTAGAGTTTAACGATCAATACTTTTTGGGATATAAAAATATGGCCAGATTATTCTTAGATCAGCCTTTATCATTACCGCAAGACGAATTAGTGAAGTTTAATAAAAATATTGCCAACGCGTACAAAGCAGGAGTTGGTTTCAAATATTTAGAAGATTACCTTGAAGATGATAATATTCTAGCAGAAAGTATTAAAGATTTTTATGCAGAAAACGTCTTAAAACCTACTTCATCTAAGCGATATCAAGAAATTCTGACTACATTATCTCCTAAAAATGTGGATTGGTTTTTTGAAGACTACGTAAACACCAATGAAAAATTAGATTTCAAAATTAAATCAGTAAAGAAGAGAAAAGATTCGTTAGAAGTAACCATAAAGAACAAAGGAAATAATGCAATGCCAATTTCGCTATATGGTTTACGTAAAAAAGATGTTGTTTCTAAAACCTGGGTTACTACTATTTCTGGAACCAAAACAGTGAAGATTTTAAATGAAGATATTAGTAAACTCGTTTTAGATTATGATCAAAAAGTGCCCGAAGTAAATAGGCGCAATAATTACAGAAACCTAAAATGGATCTTTAACAAACCGCTTCAATTTAGGTTTTTACAAGATGTTGAAGACCCAAGGTACAACCAGATATTTTTTATTCCCGAGTTTGAATTTAACGTATATGACGGCTTTACCATTGCCTCAAAATTTTATAATAAAACCATTTTAAAAAGAAATTTTGAATACAACATATCCCCTGCCTATGGTTTAAAATCTAATAAATTATTGGGTTCGGCCTCTTTGTTTGCTCGTAAACAAATTGCAGAAGATGGGCTTTATCAAATTCGCTATGGAATAAATGGAAGCATGTTTAGTTATGCTCCTGATCTATTATTTAGAAGATTTTCTTCTTCAGTTAATTTTTATTTCAGACCTAAAGATCTTAGATCTAATAAAAAACAACGATTATCTATTCGAAATATAAATGTGTTTAGAGAAAGAAATGAAGAAAACCCAGTGGTTACTCCAGATTATAATGTTTTTAATACAAGGTATCGCTACTCAGATTTTAACCTTATTAACTTTTTAGGATATACGATTGACTATCAATTATCGAAAAACTTCAGTAAAGCATCGGCTACAATAAATTATAGAAAATTATTCTTGAACAACAGGCAATTAAACCTTCGATTTTTTGCAGGGACTTTCCTTTTTAATGACACAGAAAAAGATGGTGATTTCTTCAGTTTTGCTCTTGATAGACCAACCGATTATTTATTTGACTTTAATTACCTTGGTCGAAGCGAAGATACCGGTTTAACAAGTCAACAGATAATTATAGCCGAAGGAGGGTTTAAGTCACAACTAGATTATCCATTCGCCAATCAGTGGATCACTACACTTAATGCAAACACTAACATATGGAATTGGATCTATGCCTACGGAGATGTTGGCTTAGTAAAAAACAAAGGCATATCACCTAAATTCGTGTTCGATGGTGGTGTACGACTTAGTTTAGTTGCAGATTATTTTGAAGTATTCTTTCCGGTTTTTTCTAATAAAGGTTGGGAAATCTCAAGACCAGATTATGATCAGCAAATTCGATTTATTATCACACTCAGTCCCGAAACACTGATCAGACTTTTTACACGAGAGTGGTATTAATGTGCTCTAAAATTACAAATATTCTGAAAATGTGAAAATTTTGAATATTTGTTAACCAATCCTTAAAATAATCCATAAAATAATCAATTCATCAACAAAATATCGTTTTAAGTAAAATATATTCAAAAACTTTAAGAGTTTCTCATTTGCATTTGGTCTGTATTTTAATTAAATTTGCAAACCTAAAAACGTCGTTCGTATGCAACCTGAAACTATAACTACATCTAATATTTCATTCGAAGAATATAGAACTCAAATACTTAAAGATTATAAAATCGCTTTATTAAGTAGAGAATGTAGTTTGTTAGGAAGACGTGAAGTTCTTACGGGTAAATCTAAATTTGGAATTTTTGGTGGTGGTAAAGAATTACCACAACTTGCCATGGCAAGAGTTTTTCGTAATGGTGATTTTAGATCAGGATACTACCGCGATCAAACTTTTATGATGGCGATAGACCAATACACAGTAGAACAGTTCTTTGCAGGACTCTATGCACATACCGATATCAATAGAGAACCTTTTGCTGCAGGAAGACAAATGGGGGGACATTTTGCAACCCATAGTTTGAATGAAGACGGTAGCTGGAAAAACCTTACACAACAAAAAAATTCGAGTTCAGACATATCCCCTACTGCTGGTCAAATGCCTAGACTACTAGGACTTGCTCAAGCTTCAAAAGTATATCGTAATGAAAAGAGTTTACCTGAGCAGAATAACTTCTCTATTAAAGGAAATGAAGTAGCCTGGGGAACCATAGGAAACGCAAGTACAAGTGAAGGACTATTTTGGGAAACCGTAAATGCTGGTGGTGTTCTACAAGTACCTATGGTGATTAGTGTTTGGGATGATGAATACGGTATTTCTGTACATGCAAAACACCAAACGACCAAAGAAGATATTTCGCTAATTCTAGAAGGGTTTAGAAGAGATGAAAACCACGAAGGGTATGAAATTCTTAAAGTCAATGGTTGGGATTACCCTGCCTTAATGGATGCTTATGAAACCGCCGAAGAATTAGCTCGAGAAAAACACATTCCTGTGATTATTCATGTTAAAGAATTGACCCAACCTCAAGGCCATTCTACTTCTGGATCACACGAAAGATATAAGAGTGAAGAACGATTAAACTGGGAGCGTGAATATGATTGCATCAAGAAATTCAAAGAATGGATTACAGATCATAATATTGCAACAGCAGAAGAGCTTCTTGATATAGAAAAGACCTCGAAGAAAGAAGTACGAAAAGGAAAAACAAGTGCTTGGAACGCCTATTTATCTGAAATAAAGTCTGAACAAAATGAAGCTCTTACTTTATTAAAAAATGTAGAAGCCAAAAGTGCTAACAAGAATTTTATTTCACCACTGGTTACTACACTTGCTAGTAAAGAAGAACCTATTCGTAAAGATATTCTTGAATCTACAAGAAAAACATTACGCTACCTAACCAAAGAAGACTTTGCAGAAAAAGCGGCTCTTCAAAAATGGGTAAATGAATATTTTGATCGTATACAACCGAAATATAGTGATCATTTATATAGTGAGTTCGATACTAAAGCAACCAACATTAAAGAGGTAAAGCCACAATATGAGGATGATGCACAATTAGTAGACGGAAGACTTATCATTAGAGATAATTTTGAAAAAATATTTAGCAGAATTCCTGAAGCTTTAATTTTTGGAGAAGACAGTGGTAAAATTGGAGATGTAAACCAGGGACTTGAAGGGCTTCAAGAAAAATTTGGAGAAATCAGAATTTCTGACACCGGGATTAGAGAAGCAACTATAGTTGGTCAAGGTATTGGTATGGCTATGCGAGGACTACGCCCTATTGCTGAAATTCAGTATTTAGATTATATCTTATATTGTATTCAAGGTCTAAGCGACGATCTTGCCACATTACGTTATAGAACATTTGCGAAGCAAAAGGCTCCGTTAATTATTAGAACTAGAGGCCATAGACTTGAAGGTATTTGGCATTCTGGTTCACAAATGGGAGGCTTAATTCATTTATTAAGAGGTATTCATATTCTTGTACCTAGAAACATGACCAAAGCTGCTGGTTTTTATAATACGTTATTAGAAAGCGATGAGCCTGCTGTGGTTGTAGAATGCCTTAATGGATATCGATTAAAAGAGAATATGCCTTCTAACCTTTCAGAAATTAGGACCCCAATCGGAATTGTAGAGACTGTAAAAGAAGGAACAGATATTACCTTAGTATCATATGGATCAACACTAAGATTAGTTGAACAAGCCGCAAAAGAATTATTATCTACTGGCATTAATGCAGAAGTAATAGATGTTCAATCATTACTTCCTTTCGATTTAAATCATGACATTGTAAAAAGTGTAGCCAAAACTAATCGCATATTAATTATCGATGAAGATGTATCAGGAGGAGCTACAGGATACATACTACAAAAGCTAATAGATGAGCAAAATATATATCAACATCTAGACAGCAAACCTCAAACTTTGAGTGCTCAGCCACATAGGCCTGCTTTTGGTACAGATGGAGATTATTTTAGCAAACCATCGGTTGAGGACATTTTTGAAAAGATATATGAAATAATGAACGAGACAAATCCAATGGATTTCCCGAAATTAAGATAACTATTTAGTAGAAGTCTTCTATTCGTAAACGTTTTCCTTCTTTGTAAGATATTACAAAAATCTTTTTATCAAAACCAGATTGCATTAAGATTTTTCGAAACTCTTGCGCTTCGGCCAAGGTTTCAAAAACACCCAGGCTAAACTTATAAATAGACTCGTTGTTATACACTAAAGCATTGGTAAACTTATCAGAAATTGTGGCTATTTTATTATCACTAAATGCTTTTACCTGCACAGAATAAATCGTATCCTTATGTATTAAGTTTCTATAAAGATACAAGCTTTGAATTTCTCTATAATTTGCGTTTTCTTCTTTCAGTCTATCTAATTCATCTTTTGCCGCATCAAACTCTTCAAGAATTAAAGAAAGTTCTTCACTTTCATAATTTTTGGATGTTGTTTTACTAAAATAAAAGGAATTGGTCACAAGAAAAATGGCCAATAAAAAAAGAACTAGCGAAAATGATCCAAATAGTCTATTAGATTTTTTACTTTTTTTGAGCCTTACTGATTCTATATCCAAAAGATCTTCAAGTTTCTTTTGTTTTATTTCAGCTTTTTCTATTTGATAATGTAAAGATAAAAGATCTTCATCTTTAATAACTTTCATTTTTGGGGTATTAGGGGGTTGTTAGTTATTCTAAAGATATAATCACATGCCTTAAGGGAGTTTCTGCTGGGTTACTTTATAAACAACACCATTATTGGTTTCTAAAATTAAAATTGGTTTATTAGTTATAATTTTTTGAAAAGCCTTTAATGGAAAACCATTAGAAATCTGATTGATATTGTCAATCCTCACTTGTGCTCTATCGTCAACTTCTAAAACCCTAGTACTAGGATTCTGGTTGTTAATATAATAATTTTTATACAGAAAATACAATGTATCGCCGTTTTTGTCTATATCATACTCAGCATCTCCGTACTCCTTAGCCTTCTTCACAGCTCTTTTTCCATAATAATACTCTATAAAATCCACTTCAACAAAAATCACATCATTACTTTTATAAGCTCTATTTACATAACAATGCCTTTTATCAAATTTTAGTTTAGATTTATCCTGTATTGTGTCTCCTGCGATTAAACTAAATGCAGCATCAGTAGAATCAATCATGTCGTCTCTATACACATTAGACTTGAGCTTCATGACTTCTTTTTGTAATGAATCATTAATCAAACGAAGTTGTTCTAATGTATTTTGTTGATCTGAGTACTCATTAGAGAGATTTCCAGCACTATCTTGGGTCCAATAAAACCCTCCAACCCCTATTAATAATATTAAAATGACAATAAAAGCAAAATAGAAATTTCTAATATTTTTACTCTTTTTTAAATCTTCAGAAATAGACATTAGACGATCTTCCAGCTTTTGCTGTTTGACATCAGTTTTTTCCATCTGATAGTGCATTGACAATAACTCTTCTTCTTTTTTATCCATAATATATAAAAAACATCCCCCTTCAAATTAATAATAAAGGGGGATTATTAATTTACGGAATCCATTTTATATTTTTGAAATCCGGTTTTCGTTTTTCTAAAAATGCGTTCCTTCCTTCTTTTGCTTCTTCTGTCATATACGCTAATCGTGTCGCTTCACCCGCAAACACTTGTTGCCCAACCATACCATCATCTGTAAGATTCATAGAGAATTTTAGCATTTTAATCGATGTAGGTGATTTTTCGAGAATCTCTTGTGCCCATTCATAAGCGGTTTCTTCTAAATCATCATGAGGAATTACTGCATTTACCATCCCCATTTCGTATGCATCTTGCGCAGAATAATTTCTACCTAAAAAGAAAATTTCGCGTGCTTTTTTCTGTCCCACCATCTTAGCCAGATAAGCAGATCCATAACCCCCATCAAAACTAGT
Source organism: Aquimarina penaris (assembly GCF_040786285.1). Lineage (NCBI taxonomy): Bacteria > Pseudomonadati > Bacteroidota > Flavobacteriia > Flavobacteriales > Flavobacteriaceae > Aquimarina > Aquimarina penaris. The sequence goes on along the minus strand of NZ_JBFMKQ010000003.1, from coordinate 332,712 downwards.
CACATCTGCATCGGTCTGTTTAAATATTGCATGTTCTTTACTAGCCAAGGTAAGATCACAAACCACATGCAAACTATGTCCGCCTCCTACAGCCCAACCTGGCACTACAGCGATGACAACTTTTGGCATAAATCGAATAAGTCGTTGAACTTCTAAAATATTCAACCTATGCATCCCGTCTTTACCTACATACCCTTGATGTCCTCTTGCCTTTTGATCTCCTCCACTACAAAAACTATATACACCATCTTTTGTAGACGGGCCTTCTGCAGAAAGTAAAATTACTCCTATTGAGGTGTCTTCTTGGGCATCATAAAATGCATCATAGAGCTCACTAGTTGTTTGTGGTCTAAACGCATTACGAACATTAGGTCTATTAAAAGCTATACGTGCTACTCCGTTCGATTTTTTATAAGTTATATCTTCGTATTCTTTTGCTGTTTTCCAGTCTATTGAACTCATTATTATTTTTTTTATGCTATCAAAAATACTACAATATAGTATATCATGCTATATCATATACAAGGTAAATTGCCATAAATCTTATATATTAAAAGTAAAAAAAAGAATTTAGCATAGTTTTTGATAAATTTAAATCAATTGATAATATATTTACATCATGAAGGTTTTTCTCACAATACTTATCGGAACCATTAGTTTCTTAACCTATGGACAAGAAAATACTATTACATCTATTACTATAGCATGGGAACAACTAAATACCCCTTTATCTTTAGTTAAAGAAGAATCTAAAGCCGTTGACAAATACAAACTTATAGAAATAGATTTAAGCATAGATTTGCGTGAACAGTATTATATGAAAAAAAATACTGCTCCGATTATGTATCTACCTAGAAACAAGTTTGTGAGTACCAGTTACAATATTGCAATACCACAACCAAAGACCGGTAGTATTGGATTTACCGTATCGGGGAATGGCTATAACTCAAATAACAACGCTGGAGGAATAAAAAACACAGCATATAAAGACGCTAGTTTGTATAGCGGTGCCTTTTGCCCTATTACCGGGTTGGCTTATTAAGAACCTCTCTTGATTCTCCGTTTATCTGTTCATGAATGTTTTTTAAGGTTGGTTTCCCATTTCTCTCGTTTTCATACAGATGAGACAACAAACTTAACTCTTCTTTTAAAGAATCTACTTTATCAATAAGCAGATGCATTTCATTTTTTAAATCTGCACCATCTTCTTTATTTTTTCTTTCTACCCTGGCTTTGATTTCGGTTTCCGCTTTCATTTCATCCATTCCATTCATTATAACCCCAATAAATAGATTAAGGACAATCATGGTTCCTATTAATACAAATGAAACAAAGAAAAAAGATGCCAATATTGGAGATGCTGATGGATTGGTACATAATGCTTCATTACCTCCACCATATCCATAACTATCACAACCATACATGTTAATATACATGATATCGGTCCAATCCTCTAGTGTAATGACTCTAAATAATGATAAGATTGCTGTTTGAAGGTTATCAAAATGTATTGGATCATTAGGGCCAAACATAAATACCGCCATTGCTCCATAAATATAAAATAACAAGCCTAGCAAAAGACTTATATACGCCATAGATGGAATACTACGCAAAAGCGCTCCTACGATAAGTTGTAACTCTGGAAGTGCTGTAACCAATTTAAAAACTCTAAGAATACGTATTAATCGCAAAACAGGTAGGAATTCGGCATTATCCCCAATAAAAGGGCCCGCAAAACATGCTGCGACAATGAAGAAATCAAATAAGTTCCAGGTGTCTTTAAAATAATTTTGTGGTTGGTTACCTTCGGCAGTTATTTTTATAATAACCTCTAAGGTAAAAATGATTAAGATTATCCAATCTATTCTATCAATAATTGGAGTCCATTGCTCTATTTTTTCACCATAAGTCTGTATACCTACTAAGACCCCGGCGAGTATAATTACTGAAATTATGAAGTTTTGAAACCACTTAGCTCCAGCAATTTTTTTACATAATGTGACCATTAAAATAAAAGGTTAAGTTGTTGAAATTATTTAGTTTGAGGTTATAAATTTAATAAAATATTTATTTTGAGAAATTTCTCTAAACCATTATCTAAATAACTCTGCAACTTGTCTTTTATTCTATGAGTCTAATCCCATCTTGCTCAATAGTTATTTTTCTTGCCTTATACAGTGTGCCAATAGCTTTCTTAAAACTCTTTTTACTTAATTGAAACACTTCTTTAATATCCTCGGGGTCTGATTTATCATTAAGATCTATAAATCCACCACTAGCTTTTAATTCTCTAAGTATCTGTTCTGCATTGGGTTCTATCCCCCTATAGCCATGCTGCTGAAGTGTTAGGTCTATTTTACCATCGGGGCGCACTTTTTTAACGAATCCTTTAATCTGATCTCCAGGAGTAATTTTCTGAAATATCTCATCTGCATATACTAATCCCAAATATTTCTGATTAACAATCATATTCCAACCTTGCGGTGAAGGATGCGAAGCAATAAGATCCACCTCGTCATACGGAGACAATAAAACCATCGAATTATCTAAAAAAGCATTGGTTTTACTCGAAGCAACTAATCTATTAGTTTCGTCATCAAGATAAACATAAACCAAATACCAGTTCCCTTTTCTCATTTTTGAAGCTTGCTCTTTAAAAGGAACAAAAAGGTCTTTTTCTAAACCCCAATCCAAAAAAGCACCTATTTCTGATACATTGGTACATTTTAAATATGCAAATGACTTTACAGTTGCGTAGGGCTCTAAAGTAGTTGCTACTATTCGTTCTGAGCTATCTAAATACACAAATACCTTTAGCATATCTCGTATCATGAATTGCTCTGGTACGTATTTATTAGGCAATAAAACTTCTTCACCTTCATCATCACATAGGTAAACCCCCTGATCTCGTTCTCTTACAACTTCTAAAGTATTATATTCCCCAAGTTTAAGCATGTTCTTCTATTTTTGCGCAAAGATACTTTTTTAATCTTCTCTCACACTGATTTGAAACAAAAAAGGCGCTCATTTAGAGCGCCTTTTTTGTTATCGAAAATTCTTATTTTATTTATAAGCAGATTCTTTTCCGAAATGTTTTGTCAAAAGATAATAAACAACAGCTCTATATTTATTACGGTTTGATTTACCATATTTTTCAATTACAGAAGCAATGGCCTCATCTAATTTTGGTCCATCAGAAAGACCTAATTTTTTGATTAGAAAGTTCTTCTTAACCGTATCAAGTTCTTTTTGATCACTTCCAGATACAGTTGCAGCATCGGCATTATAAATTGAAGGTCCACATCCAATAGTAACCTTAGTTAGAAGGTCCATATCTGGTGTCTGACCAATTTTGTCTTTAATATCAGAAGCATACTTAGTTATTAATTCGTCTCTTTTACTCATAAGATGATAATGTTTTAGGTTTAAGTTAATTTCAATTGTTTCTCAAATATAGAGTATTTATAATGGAATTTTGAACTGAAAAATTGTTTTCTGGCAACCATTTTAGACGAAATACTTAAAATACCCGATTAAAGTACTGTCGTTTTCTTTTCTAGGCGTAAAAATCTCTAATAACTGCGGAGAACCTTCTTGCGAATACATTTTTTGAATCGAAATATCTACTTCATCCAAAGTTGTAGCCGAGTTATATATAAAACCATACATTTCGCATAACTGTTTAGCTGTAAGGTTATGAGTGGTTTCAAAAAATTGACTAAAATTATCGCTTTCTTCCTTTCCTGGTAAAATTCTAAAAATTCCACCCCCTCCGTTATTTATTACAATAATTTTGAAATTGGCTGGAATGTAATCATTCCATAACCCATTACTATCATAAAAAAAACTAAGATCTCCTGTTACTAAAGTAGTTGGTAAACCAGACACTAATGCTGCCCCGATAGCAGTAGAAGTACTTCCGTCTATACCACTAGTACCTCGGTTACAAAAAACCTGATACGCAGGATTTAGTGAAAACAATTGCGCATACCTAACCGTGGAACTATTACTCAATTGTATCATTTGTCTATCAGGAATACGATCAAACAAAACTTCAAACACACTAAGATCTGTAAAAGGTACTTGCTGAAGATATGTTGAATGCTTTTTTCTTCTTTCATCCCGTATTGAAATCCATGTAGGTTTATACATGCTTTTTACAGCATGTGTTTGTGGCAAGAAAGAAGAGAAAAATATATTTGAATCCAATCGTATGTGCTCTGTAAGACAAAAATAGGTGTCAAATGCTTTTTTCTCATCTACATGCCAATGAGATTGGGGTTGATATTCTCGTAAAAATGATTTAATTCTTTTAGAAACCACCATACCACCAATAGTTAAAAGAATATCTGGCTGTAAGTTTTCGAACTCCTCTTTAGTTAGAGAAGTAATCAATTGGTCTATACAATTAATATGTGAAGAATGATGGATATTTGATGTCGTTTCGGTAAGGACCAAAACAGAAGGATCGTGAGCAAAATACTCAATCCATTGTTGCTTTATTTTTCCTGGGAAATTTACTCCAATCAGTACCATTTTGCGTTGTGCATGATTCCATTCTTTGATCATCTCTGATTGCAAATCATCAGAAATAGTATACTGCGGGTATTCTAGAGGTATATTTTTTGGGAAAATGGTGGGTTGTTCAATCTTATCATACAAAGGCTCATAAAAAGGAACATTAATATGAACCGGGCCTTTTTTTTCTATAGCTTTATTAAGTGCCAGATTAATCTCTCTCTCATTATGTTTTTGGGCTTCTCTAAGTTTCTGACGAACTTTTAGGTCTTGTATTTCTGTTTCTACAACAACTTCAGAATATAAATTAGCCGAATATAGAATATGATTCTCAAACACATTTTTTTGACGAATGGTTTGCCCGTCACCAATATCAATTCTCTCAATCGGTCGATCTGCGCTCAAGACTGCTAAAGGGATATCGCTATAAAATGCTTCAGAAATTGCAGGATAATAATTTAACAAAGCACTACCTGATGTACATACAAGTGCTACTGGTTTTTGGAGCTGCTGAGCAATTCCTAAAGCAAAAAATGCCGCACATCGCTCATCAACTATACTATAACAATTCATTTCGGGATGCTCACTAAACCCAATAGTAAGTGGAGCATTTCGAGATCCTGGTGATATAACAATATGATGAATACCTTTTGCTTCGCATAAGGTAACAATAGTTTGCGCTAAAGGAATTTTGGAATATAAATGTTTCTTCATTCGAGTTGCTAAATTACAATATCAACTCAATTTACCCCAACGTTTTGAAGGTAAATTAAAATAAAACGTTTTTCATTGTTTCTGTCTTTCTTACTGTTTCTTCCCACTCTTTCTCTGGATCAGAATCTTTAGTAATACCTCCACCTACATACAGGTAAGCTTCTTTTCCTTTCAGCTCCATACAACGCAGGTTTACAAATAAATTAGATACCACTCCTTTATCATTCTGTATATTAAGCTCTCCCAAAAAACCAGTATAAAACTTGCGATCATACCCTTCATGCTTTAAAATAAATGATTTTGCTTTCCCTTTGGGAACACCACAAACAGCAGGAGTTGGATGTAAAATCTTAACCACATCTTCTATCCCCGATGGGTAAGAATTTAATTTTCCTTTAATGTCTGTCCTTAAATGCAATAAGGTTCCTGCACGATGTGTATATGTTTTTGAGGAAACTATATCATTTGCAACCGGAGATAACTCTTTTAGAATAAAATCAGTGACCATTTCTTGTTCTTCTATCTCTTTATCAGCCCATACTGTTGTTTCATCAGTTTTATAAGGTTGTGTACCAGCAAGTGCCATCGTATTAAATGTATGATCCTTACTTTGCAATAATGTTTCGGGAGTAGCCCCTAACCACATACCAACTCTTGGATGAAACCACAGATACACAAAAGCCTTGGAGTACTTTTTTATTAATCGCTGAAACATGGCCAACGGATCAAAGGCCTCATCGTTTGTTATTATTTCTTTACGCGATAACACAACCTTTTTGACACCTCCAGACTCTATAGTTTTTACTCCTGATTTCACAAGTTCAAGATGCATGTTTTTCTCGATAGAGTCTTCTGTTGCTCCAGAAATGTTTGTGCTTTGCCCTTGTGCTATACTTTCTTGATCCAAAATTGTGGCATTATAACTTGTACTTCGATTAAAAGGAAAAAATACCGCTCTTTTAGAACTGTCGAAAGGTGCAAAAATAAAGCCTGAGTTAGAATACGCTCCTACCTCATATACCGTATCGTCATCTTGAGAAAACATCGTTAATACATCAGAACCTGGCTTGTTATAAACAACGAAGGGCAATTTCTGATCTAATTGTTGTTGAATTTTAGCATAAACATCAGGCTCGTTCATACTATTTTGTTTTAGGAAGTGCAATGGTGGTTAACTTAACTATCGAGATTAAATTTTCTTCCTCATCGCGGATTTTAATATCCCAAAGCTGAGTAGTTCTACCTTTATGTACCACTTCTGCCTTTGCAAATACATAGCCCTCTTTAACGCTCTTTACATGATTTGCCGAAATTTCTATACCTCTTATAAAAAAATCTTTAGCGTTAAGAAATATATATGATGCAGCGCTACCAACACTTTCTGCCAACGCAACCATTGCCCCGCCATGCAACACTCCATCAGGTTGATGAACCTTTGGTGTTACTGGCATTTTGGCTATCAAATAGTCCTCACCTACTTCAGAAAAAGATATTTCTAAGGTTTCTAAAAGCGTATTTGGACACATTTTTTTGCACTGCTCTAATATTTCTTTTTCGTTAGGATGCATTTGTATTTTTTAAATTTTAAGTAAAAATAAACAATGGCATTTAAAAATTCTAACTATATTTATTTATTATTTTAACGAACGTTCAATAAAATATGCCTAAAATTAAAACATCCAAAGAAGAAGTCTTAAAAAAGATTATCCCGGTGCTAAGAAAAAGAGGAGTTTCTAAGAGTAGTATGAGCGAGCTGGCTAAAACTTGTGGTATTCAGAAATCTCACTTTTATTACTACTTCAGCGATAAAGAAGCATTAATCAAAGAAGTACTAGTCAATGTTCATAGTTATTTTAACTACAATCTCTTCAGGATTATAGAAAACCCGTCGCTTGATCTTAATGAAAAACTTATAAAAATGAAACAGTTACTTGATAAAATATTCAAAGTAACTGATGGCGGTTGCATAATGGCCAACACCGCTTTAGAAACCATTCATTTAGATCCTATATACAAAAAAGATATTCAGTTATTTTTTCAAGATTTTATTCAAGGATTACAACTATTATTAGCACCAAATTATGCTTCAGAAGAAGCATTATCCCTTGCCGAACAAATGGTACAGGATATTGAGGGCGGTATCTTATTGACACAAATCTACGAGGATCCTAAATATGTAAACAATGCCATTGTTAGAATGGAAAAAATAATACTACTTACATCATGAAAACATACTATAAACTCATGAAAAAGCCATTTTTTGGAAGATTTATGGTCGAATGGAAAAACCCATTACCTTCAGTTTCTCAAAACGATTGGACTGCTATATCTTTTAAGAGTAATTCTGGAGCGGTACTAAAAGGGTTACACGCAAGCTCTAAATTAGATAGTACCAAAGCAACTATTGTTTTAGGGCATCCCATGGGAAAAGAAGCCAAAGGATATTATTTAAAAAATGGATATACCGATATCCTTAGAGACAACGGTTATAATGTTTTGGTTTTTGATATTAATGGATTTGGAGAAAGCGAGGTTGGAAATTTTTTCTATCATAAGGATATTATTTCGGCCGGAAAAGTAGCTAAAGAAATATTCCCCAACGTCCCGTTAGGTTATTTAGGCATATCGCTTGGAGGACAGTGGGCAACAATAGCTTTTGCAGAGGATCATAACTATGAATTTGCCATTGTAGAAAGTGCAGCAAATACTCTTGAAGAGTTTTGGGTAAAATTTCCTTTAGCCAACAACATTTTAAAAATCATGGGGTTTCTAAATCCAAGGCTTAAAAAGAAGATTCGTATGATCGATAGAATCAAAGAGGCTCATAGCCTTAAAAATGTTCTTTTTATTTACCTTGAAAATGATGAATTTATAAAAAATAATGCCGGAGAGCTTTTCAGTAAAGCCATACCGGTCCCATCAGACGTTCACATTATTTCTAACGCAAAACATGCGCAAATACCAAAATCTCCACATCGAGATGAATACTTCAGTAGGATAATATCCTTTTTTGACGCTCAGATTAATACACAAATACAATAAAAAAATGGAATCATACACTGTTCAATCCTTTGATAAATATCCGATTTCGGTTCATGAGTTTACACCTCTACAACCAAATAACAAAACTATCGTCTTTGCCCCTGCTGTAGCTGTTCCACAGAAATTTTATTTCAGCTTAGCCGAATACCTGGCTAATAAAGGCTGTAATGTCTTTACTTTTGATTATCGCGGTATTGGGAGCTCTATGTCAAAAAGTATTCAATCTCTAAAGGCACATGGGTTTTTCTCTTGGGCTTCAGATTTTAAAGCAGTCTCTAAACATGCAAAAGAAGAATTCCCTAACAACAAACAATATATGATTGGTCATAGTTACGGAGGCAACAGTATTGGCTTTAGTGATGGATATCAGTATTATGACAAATACCTAACCATTGCTTCTCAGTTTGGATTTTATAAGCATTTTACATTTAGAATGCGGTTACTTATCTATTTGAATTTTAAACTTTTTGTACCTATTACCACTAGTCTTTTGAGTTACTACCCTTCTAACTGGTTCGGATTAGGCAAGCCTTTAACCACAAAAGCCGCCAAAGACTGGACTGCCTATTTATTACATCCTGATTCTATGTTGCATTTTACCAAGAGTAAGTCAATTACTCATTATCAAGATATCAAAGAACCTATGTTACTAGTAAGTATTGAAGACGATCTCTTTGCTCCCAAAAAATCGGTCGACATTCTAGCCAATCGAGTGTATTGTAATGCAGATGTAACCAGAAAACATCTTACCCCTTCTGATTTTAATTTAAAATCTATTGGCCACTTTGATTTTTTTAGAAAGAAAAATCAAGATATCTTGTGGCCCATTGTTAATCAATGGTTTGATCTTAACTAAAACATACATCATATCACACATCTATGAATTCTGAAGAAAAAAAAGTATCCTATCAAGCTTCTAATTCTTACTCCACTCTAAATCACTTGACCGAGAACACAAAAAATGTGTGGCTCATTTTTCATGGCATCGGGTATCTAAGTCGTTATTTTATTCGATTATTTGAAAGCTTAAACCCAGAAGAAAATTATTTTATTGCTCCACAGGCTCCTTCAAAATACTATAAAGGAGAAGATTATCGAAGAGTTGGTTCGAGTTGGCTCACTAAAGAAAATACAAAAACTGAAACTGAAAATGTATTGAATTATATTGATGCTACAATTAAAGCAGAAAAAATCCCAAACAACACTCGATTTATAGTTCTAGGATATTCGCAAGGGGTTAGTATCGCCAGTCGATGGGTGGCAAGTCGAAAAATTAATTGCAAAGATTTTATAATGATATCGGGAGGTTTCCCAAAAGAATTGCATAAAGAAGATTTCACTTTTTTAACCGACACAACCAAAATCACCCATATTGTAGGAGAAAAAGATCCTTATTTTGAAATCGATAAAGTAGAAGCCGAAAAAATAAGAGTACAACAAATACTCCCACAAATTGAATTTAGAACCCATCCTGGAGGTCATGAATTAGATATTAAATCTTTAAAAGCTGTTCTATAGTTAGATAATCGTGTATTGGATTTTTTTCATAAATTTATATATTGATGGTTATGATCAAAAGAAAATAAACCAGATTCAGTCACAATTACTTTTTATGAATATCTCATGTTTGAAAATATTACTAGCATGTACATTACTTGCTAATTCTACGGGTAATCTTTACTCATTTCATGTTAAAACCAATGAGGTACCCAGGGCTTACATAAACAACCCCACCAACATCCTTTCTTCAAAATTTAACCTCCAACATGTAACTGCTTTTCAAGAAAGCAAACACGGTGACTATTATATCGACAGGTTAACCGGAAAGATATTAGGAAGAGATAGAGCGGCTACAAATAATTTAAGAGTGATCGATAAAAGAGAATGGGATTATGTTCTAAAGGAAAAAGGTGGACCTAGGTCTAAGGAAGGAATAAAAGAACTTCATAAAAATAGTTCTGTTATTGTTTTTGATGAAGACCAAATACAAAAAGAAATTCAAATACTTGGGGAAGATACAGCTCTAGAAGGCCTAGAACATCAATTGTATATAGTATTAGATGTAAATACCGGTCAAGTTTTTGCTAAAAGAGAATTTAGCCCAAATCGCATATTTAAAACAAGATCTATTATAGAAGTCTATAAAATAGGAAAAATAAGTGCCCCAAGAATAGCCGAGGGGTTGATGCTATTAGCCGAGGTGCATGGACATCCAAGAACTATTAATTTCTATGAAATTAATATTGAAGCTGCATCGGAGATAGATAAAGAAGTTGCCCGAGATCTTAATATTAATATTTTTGTGGTTGATGCATTTGACACTAAACTGAATAGCAACTATCCCAGGGCTATCCACAGAGTAAATAATACAGGTAATTTAGCAACATGGGTAGGACATACCATTGGTATTAATAGCAATAACACCTTTAATTTTACAGATTATCTCTCTAATATGCTAAGAGAAGATACATACGCCTTCTAGTTATTTCTTATTTTTCTATTACGTATGTAAACTATTTAAAATAGCTCTACTCTTAACCGTGTCGTATAGTATAGTTAGTTTATTGATTTTATTTTCAGAATTCAATTCGATGATATCAACGACTTTAAATGCTACCTCTTCTCCACTTTTCAATATCCAGTGGTAATCAAAAAGTAAAGAAATTCGATTCGTATCTTTTTCAAAAAATAAACCATCAAACTTTAATATCGAGTTGTTTGTATCTGCTGCCAAAATAGTATAGAATTCTTTTGCGGGTTTAACTCCATACAAAGGAGACTCAACAATTCCGTCTTTAGAAAACAAATCAATTACTTTGTTCATTTTACCTTTTTCTAAATGCAAAAGATAATTTCTTGCTACTTCTTCTTTAGTCATTGTATTATTCTTTACTCTTAATTAAACCATTACTACTATTGATGACTTGGTTGATGCTTTTGACAACACGTAAGATACTCTCGACAACATGCATAACACTCTTGACAATGTGCACAACGCTCTTGACAATGTGTATAACGCTCTTGACAAAAAAGTTAACGTTCTCTAAAAAAGTTGAAAATCAAAAAACTATAAATACCTTTCTTGGATAACATTAAAATGATGTTTCTGATGCCCTGCAAGTATATACCCAACTGCTCGAGTACTCATTGGGCTCCCACTAGCCTCTCCTATCCTATGCAACATTTCGTCTGTAAAACTTTTAAACAATGTAATCGAGCTACTTCGTACGGCTTCAAAATCGGCAATTATTTCTTCTTTCCTATATGAATTAGCATTAGAATTTGGCACGTAATCATCTTGTTCAAACCCTAAAATTGGCGTTTTATCATTTCTGGCAAAGCGCAAAGCGCGGTAAGCAAAGATGCGTTCTGTGTCAATTAAGTGTTGCAATACTTCATTGATAGTCCACTTCCCATCGGCATAGGCATAGGTTAGCTTTTCTGTTGGAATTGAATTCACAAAATCTACAAATTCCTTTTTACTGCTTTGCAATCCTTCTACAATATCAGAATGCTCTGCCTTAGAAATATAAATACCATAATACGGATTAAATTCTCCTTCCTTTAATAGAGATAACATAGTTGAAATTTTATGAATTCCGGCCTTTAGTTATCCTGAGCGATAGTTGAAGGGCCGGAATGAAAGTTAATAGAAATCTTGATGCATAAACATCAAGAGGTACTTTTAAAACTAAAATGAGGTAGAAATTTAATAATTCCCACCTCATTAGATAACCTTCTTAACAGTACTTTATAAATTAGGCCGAATTTCGACTTGCATTGATATTACCAAATAAAGAACGTGTTACCATTTTCTCATAAATCTCTAAGTCTTTAGGATCAGTTTTTTGAGATCGATTTAGTTCTTGTATTTTCTTTAGCGCATATTGTTGTATGGTTAATAATGGCAACACAATATTTTCTCTTATATCAATAGACGCCTTTCCTGCTGGCTCGTTTTGCATTAATTCGCTGTACCCCGTTAACTTAAACAATAATCGCTTTGTCAACAAGTACTCATCATGAATGATGTCCCAAAAAGCTCCGTACTCAGGATCTTCTTTCATATACGCTGTTAACTCAAAAAACGATTTAGTAAGGCTCATCATACTATTCCCTATCAACGTTCTAAAGAACGCAGAATCTTTATAAAGTGACGCAACTTTTTCGAACTCGCCACGATCTTCGAATCTTTTTAATGCTGTACCGACACCATAAAATCCAGGTACGTTTTGCTTTAATTGACTCCAACTACCTACAAATGGTATTGCTCTTAAATCACCAAAATCAAGAGTTGCACTTTTACTTCTTTTAGATGGTCTACTTCCGATATTTGCTTTTCCGTAGTATTTTAGAGTACTCATATGTTCTAAATACGGAAGAAACTTAGGATGGTTTTTAAAATCAACATAGGTTTGGTAACTAATGTCTGCAAGTTCTTGCATAGTACTTTTATTCTCTACAGAAAAAAGATTACTTTCATTATCGGTTAATTGATTTTCAACCCCTGCACCAAGTAATTGCTCCAGGTTATATTGACAAGAGTTTAGGGTTCCAAAATTAGAACTAATGGTTTGCCCTTGCACTGTTAATTGAATTTCTTCATCTTCGACAGTTGGGCCGAGTGATGCATAAAATTGATTTGTATTTCCACCTCCTCTGGCTGGCGGCCCTCCTCGACCATCAAAGAATACTACTTTTACATCATACTTTCTAGAAATTTCGGTAAGCTCTTCTTTTGCTTTAAAAATCCCCCAATTTGCCATAAGGTATCCACCATCTTTTGTTCCGTCAGAGAACCCAAGCATAATGGTTTGTTTCATTCCTCGGCGTTTTAGATGTGCCATATAGACTGGGTTACTATACAATGACTCCATAACCGTATGAGCAACCTGTAAATCAGGAACCGTTTCAAACAAAGGAATCACATCTACAGATGGAAACTCCCAATCACAAAGCCTTATCATCGCAAAGGTTTCCATGACGTTAAGTTCATTTCCATTATTACTTATGATATATCGGTTTGCCGCGCGTTCTCCATTTTTTAGCTGAATTGTCTTTATAGCATAGATAGATTCTAAAGTTGCCCGTGCTATATCTTCATCAAAAATAGAAGGGTCTATCTTTCCGGTTACGTTAGAGAGCACATTAATTTGCTCTTCATCAGACAGTGACATATAATCATCAGGAAAGATACCAAGACCTAATTCATTGGTTTTAGTAACCACTTCGGTAAGTACCGTATGATGAACTCTTGAATCTTGTCGAATATCTAATGTCCCAAAATGAAATCCAAAGATCTTCACTTTATTGATTAAGTCCTGTAAATCTTCAAGAAACAAAGATTGATGTTCAGAAATTAATTCTTCTCTAATTTCTAACAACCCATTCATCAAAGTTTCTACCGATAGAGGTTCTGCTGTTTTCGCATAATAGAAGTTTTCATATAATGCGTTTTCCAGAATTGTAATTTTATCCTGAAGGTTTCCAAAAGTAATTCTACGTTTTAATTCTCTTATGTCACGATAGTAATTAATTAAAATCGTTTTACGTAGTCGTTTTGCTACTTTAAGAGTTGTTTCTGTAGTTACAAATGGATTTCCATCACGATCTCCCCCTGGCCAAAAGCCCAAATTAATCAAATCATTATCAAGATCCTCTCCTTCAAAAATATTTTGCTGGACATAGTTATAGATTTTACTCGCAGATTGATAAAATACATTCTCTAAATACCAAATCAAACTTACTGCTTCGTCATACGGGCTTGGTTTTTCTTTTTTAAAGAAGGCCGTCTTACCTAGCTGAGCTAATAACTTTTTGATTTCTGATAAATCATTCCGTTGTATTGCATCATCAAGATCATGAATAATTCCCAATACTGTACCGGGATAAAACTGGGTAGGGTGTGCGGTTAATGTTGGACGAATCTTAAAACGCCTCAAATATTCCTTCAGTTCTTGTAGTTGTCCTTTGGCTTGCGCTTCTTCTTTAATACTTCTTAATGTACCGCGCCCATCCATATTGTTAACAACAGGAAAAGCAGCGTCTTCTATTGCATCAAACAATACAACCTGACGCTCGATATATTGAATAAACCTAAACAATAAATCATGCATATCCTTTTCTGAAGGGTTGTCTTGATACAGATTAAAAAAGCTCTCTACAATTTCTGTAGGATTCTTATGTTGTTCGTATCCTTTTTCGCACACTTCTTTAAAAAGTGGTAATAAAACTCCTGTATTGGTTACAGTATCGAAGGGCAATGTAATTAGTATACTATTGTATATCTGGTACTTTGCCAGAACGTTTTCATTAAAACGTTCAATTTTTGGTTTTCTAGCCATTTTGTGGTGGTACTACTAGTTAATGGTTAATAAACATCTTGCGAGCTTAAGAAATATGGTTAACAAAACTCTAATCACAAGATTTTTTAAAATAAAAAAAGCCCTCGAGGTTTTTCCTAAAGGGCTTTACATTATATATGATAAAAATACCCTTTACATTTCCTGAAAAATAGAATGCATTAAACGTTTTTTATCATTAATACTTTCTTCTAACGAAATCATAGTCTCTGTACGATACACTCCATCAATATCATCAAGCATAAATATAATATCCTTAGCATGGTTTGTATCTCTTGCTCTTACTTTACAAAATATATTAAATTTTCCTGTAGTAATATGCGCTACAGTAACAAAAGGTATCTCGTTAATTCTTTGCAATACAAACTTAGTTTGTGATGTGTTCTGAAGATAGATACCCACATATGCAATAAATGAATATCCCAATTTTCTGTAATCTAATGTTAATGAAGAACCCTCAATAATGCCAGCCTCTTCCATTTTTTTTACGCGTACATGAACGGTACCTGCAGAAATCAATAATTTTTTTGCAATATCCGTAAAAGGAGTACGGGTATTTTCAATCAACATATCCAAGATTTGGTGGTCAACTTCGTCTAATTTAAATTTTGCCATAGTAATTCGTATTATTTTCCCGATTATTTACATTGCAAAAATAACAGAAAAATACAGTTTTCATGTATTTTATTTCATCTTTTTGTCGATTCTATTGAGAATAATTCAGAATCCAAGCGGAAATTTAACAACTCCACCTCTGGAACTATCTCTACTGTAACGTTTTCGTTGTATATCGCTCTTTTTTTACCAATAATTTCTTTATGTGCATAAAAATTTTGCAAATCATCAATTTTAACAATTTTTGGTACGAATTTCACATTATTTCCTGTTAATATTTCGGTGTATTGAACGGCTATATCCACATTTTTACTGTTTAAAATCACATCTCTAATGATGATATCATAAAAACATTTTGCATTTTCAGGAATTAAAAAATAATCCTTGTACCCTTCTCCGATAATTTTGGTTTTTGCTATATATTGAATTGAAGTGACCAAGGAATAGAAAATATATTCTCTGGTCATCTCACGATCATAGTCACCTGGATAGTGTCCTGCCTCGAATAAAATGGTCGGAATCCCATTATGTTCTAACGTATCTCCAACACAATTGATATTAAACCCATCATCATAACGCCCCACCTGATTAGGGATTAATTCTTGAAGCATCGTATTCATTTTAGCAATAATATCCATTGCTACTTTTCGACTAGAAGTAATTGAGCGTTCTTTATCACCTGCAGGAGACAAAAACGATACTGTAGCTGGGTAATTCGTCGCTCCTGCACTAAAAATTGTTCTTTGGCCGTGTAGATTAAAAGCAAAATCAGGCTGTATAGCCTTTATTAGGTCACTTAAAACAATACTTTCTTTTTGTGTTTTACTTTGCGCGTCTCTATTAAGGTCTACTTTATTGTAATTAAGTCTGGTATACAGTTTAGCTCCATCTGGACTAAGAATAGGAACTATATACAAGGAACATTCTTTTAAAACATCTTTGCTTATACTATTAGTAGAATCGGTAAGAAGGTTAATAAGGTCGAAAAGAGCTTTTGTTGTGGTACTTTCATTACCATGCATCTGGGACCAAAATAGAAGCTTCTTTGATCCGTTACCAATTTTTATAAGTTGAATAGGTGCATTATTTTCTGAAGTTCCTATCTGCTTAATTTCAACTTTAGAAGATAAAACATCCAGAAGAGGAGTAATATGATCTAGATAAATATAACGACCAAATAATGAAGGTTCCTTATATGTAGCAAACCAGTTTTGTAATGTAACACTATCCATAAATCTTATATAATAGAACACGAAATTACTACAGTTTCTTGAAGAATCATAGCAAACATGATCTTATTTACATCTGTAAACTCCAGATCATTTTACATTTGTAACAGGATCGTAGTTACAAATGTAAACATGTAATTTGAATAGATCTGTTTACTTAAGTAAACGTTGATTTCTTACTCGTTTCCAAATGTATTCTTATTGTTAACAAGTATTTAAGAGATATAATTTATGGTATATCAATGAATTGTAAATCAAATTATTATAGATAGTTATCTCAAGTATTAATTTACTACTAAATCTAATGATGTTACATATGTAAACACTACTATATTACGAATTTGTTTACCTTTGTAATCATATTTAAACACATTAACAGTTTACACTTGTAACTTCATGGTTGATAGTAAAGATTTTGGAAAAAGAATTCAAAAAGTAATGGATTACTATGCTGTATCGGCTTCATCATTTGCAGATTACATGGGTGTAGGCCGATCCTCTATTTCTCATATTTTGAGCGGACGAAATAAACCCAGTTTAGATTTTGTAATGAAAATTACAGAAGCATATACCGATGTAGATTTACAATGGTTATTGTATGGAAAAGGAGTATTTCCAAAATCAGAAAATTCAGTAGTCGAAGAAAAAAAATCTAAACCCGAAGAACATATTGCCAACTCATATCAATCACCTCCTTCTATTCCCAAAACGGATAATGATTTATTTTCACAATCAATTCCCGAAAAAGAAAGTAGTACACCAGAAGTTACCTCTATAGAAAAAAACGCTCCATCAATTTCTACAGATGATAAAATTGATCGTATTGTTATTTTTTATGTGGATGGAACTTTTAATAGTTATCAAATGAAAAAATCTTAACAACTTTTTCACTCCTAGCCATAAACTTTCTGGAAATAAATTTATTTTCGTTTCTAGATTAAATCATGGTGATGAAGCAAATTGTTTTTATATTTTTCTTATCTATATGTATTACGAGTTGTTATCAGCAAAATCGCGATTGTGATAATTTTCATATAGGAACCTTTGAATTTGAAACGTATCTCGACGGTGAACTTGCCAAAACTAAATTTATTAGAACAGATTCTATAGAAATAGATTATTTTAGAGGGAAAAGTGATACTTCCAGTATTCGTTGGATTAATGATTGCGAATACATCGTAAAAAAAATACATCCGAAAAATATGGCTGAGGAGAAAGCTATACACATGAAGATCTTAACTACAGATAAAAACACCTATACCTTCGAATATGGATTAGTAGGTGCAGCAAACAAACAACGTGGAACCGCAAAAAAAATAAAATAATGTTCGAAATTTTCGCATCAGCTGACGCCTGGGTTGCCCTATTAACCCTGACTTTTTTAGAAATTGTACTAGGTATTGATAATATCATCTTTATTTCATTAGCTTCTAGTAAACTACCCGAAAAACAACAAAAAAAAGCGACTAATATTGGTTTGACACTTGCCATGGTTATGCGAATTGTTTTATTATTTGGTATTTCATTGTTAGTGGCAATGGAGGCTCCTTTTTGGCATATTAATTTACCTTGGATAGAAGCTGGTATTAGTGGCCAGGCATTAATTTTATTTGGCGGAGGAATGTTCTTATTATACAAAAGTGTACATGAGATACATGAAAAAGTGGATGAAAAAGGAGAGGAAGAAAAAGAAATACAAGCCAAAAGCTCTTCTTCTTTATCTAATGCCATTGTACAAATAACGTTGATTAATGTAGTCTTCTCATTTGATTCAATATTGACTGCGATTGGGATGACCAATGGTATAAGTGATAATCCAAACGATGCACTACTGTTAATGGTTATTGCTGTTGTTGTGTCTGTACTGATTATGATGCTGTTTGCAACACCTGTGGGCCGTTTTGTAAACAAACATCCTTCAGTTCAAATTTTAGGTCTTTCATTTTTAATCCTAATAGGATTTATGTTAATTGCAGAAGCAGCACATTTGGCTCACCTTCAAATATTTGATAGCGAAGTAGGTACGATACCTAAAGGGTATTTATACTTTACAATAGCATTCTCTTTACTAGTTGAATTTTTAAACTTTAAACTTCGTAAAAAAAATAAAGTAAGTACGAAAGAAGTTTAATCTTAAAAATACTATACTTTAACGTGCAATAATAGCATTACACAAATCACAAAAAATATATGAAAAAAATCGGGGTTATTTTAATGGTTTTGGTTTCTTCAAACGTGTTATCTCAACAAAAAAGAGCTCGAGATTATGGAATCGAAATAGGGGTCTTAAAGCCTGGAAAAAATAATGCAATTACCGACGTTGATGGCGTACAAGTTGGCCATGAAACTATAATCGAAGGAAATGATGTTAGAACTGGGGTAACCGCAATATTACCGCATACTGGTAATATTTTTCAACATAAGGTTCCCGCTGCAATATATATTGGTAATGGTTTTGGAAAACTAGCTGGATATAGCCAGGTAAAAGAATTAGGAAACATTGAAACTCCCATTGTTTTGACTAACACATTAAGTGTATCTCCCGCAATAGATGCATTAATAAGCTATACTATTGAACAACCAGAAAATCAAAATGCCAAGTCAGTAAATTCTGTTGTCGGTGAAACTAATGATGGCTGGTTAAATGATATTAGAGGTAGGCACGTTACGCAAGAACATATACTAAATGCAATAAAAAACGCTACCGGTGGAATTGTAAAAGAAGGTAATGTTGGTGCAGGAACTGGTACCATTTGTTTTGGCTACAAAGGAGGGATCGGTACAGCTTCGAGGGTCCTACCAAAATCTGAAGGAGAATATACTGTCGGGGTTTTAGTACAAACCAATTTTGGAGGTGTCCTCGAAATAAATGGAGTTCCTATCGACAAAGAATTAAATAGATTACCTAAATACAGTCAATACGAAGGCGATGGTTCTTGTATGATTGTTGTTATTACAGATGCTCCTTTAGATTCAAGAAATTTAGAGAGACTTGGAAAAAGAGCTATGTTAGGACTAGCAAAAACTGGAGGTGTTGCATCTAATGGGAGTGGTGATTTTGTTATTGCCTTATCAACAGCAAAAGATAATTTAGTTGCAAATAAAAGTAATTCTTCTTTTAATGAAAATAAAGTGCTAAGAAATGAGCAAACTACCCCTTTATTTTTAGCTACAATAGAAGCAACAGAAGAGGCTATTATCAATTCGTTATTTGCAGCAGAAACTATGACAGGGCATAATAAGCATCATATACCATCTATACCTACCAAAGGCATCATAGAAATCATGAAAAAGTACAATAGAATAAAGGATTAATTATTATTTACATCGTTGAAATTGTAAGCTTTTTTCATCTTTTAAAAGGATCAATTATAAAACGTAATGATATTCACTAATAGGTGTAATTAACATATAATAGATCTCGAAAGCAATTCTTCATTAAAGCTATTTATTAGTATTCTACAATCACCCTCATTAGCGATATACATTCATAAGCACACAAAATCTTAGTCCTTATTTCTATCAAAAAAGGATTATGTGCTATGTAATATTTTTTTAAACACATTATACCTAGAAACAATTTAAGGATAATACTTACGTTTATAGAATAAGCTAAATATCATTGATTTTTTAAACACTTAACAGCAAGGTGTTTAACCCAAAATAAATTGAGTGAGTAACATTTAAACGAGCAAAAACGAGTTTTAACGAAAAATCGACAGTGGTTTTTTGAAAATTTATTGGATTACTTGAAGTTTAAGCGAATTATGTTATTCATATTACATCTAACAACTAAAAAAACAAGGGTAATGAAGAAGAATTTATTAATTATATGTTTTCTATCAATAGCAGGAATACATGCTCAAGAAGTACTATTTGTACCGCAAATTGAACACAATACTGTTATCAATGAAACAGAACCGTTACAAACAAATACAGTACTACGTGTTGATAATGTCACCTACTCTATGAAAGAGTATGAGTCTATGATTAAGAGAGGTAAAGAGCTGACTTTTATACTCATAGAACATGATAAATTAGTACAAAAAGGGTCTATGTCCAAAAAACAAATTAAAAAATGGAAAAGAGATGTGCTAGAAGCCAAACTTCTTAATTATAGGATTGATGATTATACATCGGCTTACCTAAGAGAAGGATATTCGCTTATTGATCATGTAAGTGAAGATGTATTAAGCGATTACTACGATTTTTCTAAAGTATTAGAAACCTCGGTTCAATATGTAGGTTTTTAGTAAAACATCAAACACTTAAATCATAAGATATTATCTATAGAGGTTTATACTAAATTTGCTGTCATTTCGAAAATGGTATAGACATTTGCCCCCTTATCTTATATAGATAAGGGGGCAAATTATTTAAAATTTATACGAGAATATGCTAAATATAATGTGTAGCTACAATTACACTAATAAATTATCTACTTACTACCATAATTCTAAATTTAATCGCACTTTTGCGATTACGAAATAACGAGTCAATTAGATTAATTAAAATGAGCTTAAAAGAACTACAAACACGAAGTGGATCTGTATGTGAATTATGCGGAGTTACTGAAAATTTATCGGTATATGATGTCCCCAAGTCACCTAATGTGGGGCTTGATTCGAGTATTCTCACCTGCTCTGTTTGCAAAGAACAAATCGAAAATCCAGAAAAAATAGACGCTAATCACTGGCGATGCCTTAATGATAGTATGTGGAGTCAGGTGCCAGGTGTTCAGGTTATGGCTTGGCGTATGCTTACTCGTTTACGTTCTGAAGGTTGGCCACAGGATTTATTAGAGATGTTATACTTGGATGATGACACCCTAGCATGGGCTAAAGCTACAGGAGAAGGCGAAGAAGATAACAATACTATAAAGCATGTTGATTCTAATGGTGCAATGTTAAGTGCTGGGGATTCTGTAGTTTTAATAAAAGACCTTGATGTTAAAGGTGCTAATTTTACTGCCAAACGTGGTACTGCAGTACGCAATATCTCATTAGTACACGATAATGCAGAGCATATTGAAGGTCGTGTTAATGGTCAACATATCGTAATCCTTACGAAGTATGTGAAGAAATCTTAGAAAACGTATTAGTTAATTGATAATCTTACGTAAAGGTATTGGCATTTCTACTTCTTCGTAGAGGAATCTTTTATGTACTCTTTCTTTGAGTTTACATTTCATTTTAAACTCTTGAAAAGGCTCTGATATCCATACATAAGCTCGAACATGCACATAAGACTCATGCACATCTATCACACGAACTTCAGGGTTTTTATTCTCTTTATCATCAAAAACAGCTATATATTCTAGTTTTGAAGCTTCTTCCAAAATAATCTCTCTAACTAAATCAATATCAGCGTTTAATCCTATCTTAAAATTATTAAAACTAAGCACTTTACTATCTTCTATCGTGTGATTAAGAATAGATTCTGTACTAATAATGGAATTTGGAATAATTAATCTTTTATTTTCGAATGTATTAATTACAGTATGTCTTAAAGTAATATCAACTACTATTCCTACTCGTTCTTGGTCTAACTTGATGTAATCTCCTATCCTAAAAGGTTCAAACAATACAATAAAAACGCCGGCAATCAGGTTAGAAATAGCTGCCTGAGCTGCAAAACCTATAATCGCTGCAAGTATACCGGCTCCAGAAAATATTACGGTGGCTTGTCTCCTTAAGAAAGGAACAGTACCCATAATAATAACAAAAGCAATAATAAAAAAGAAGAATCGTATAGAATTTTTGACAAACCTTAATCTGGTAACATTATAACTACCTCTCTTTTGTTTTACATTCAAAAAAAGAACCAATAACCACTTGAAAATCAAAGAAACAACCCAACATATCAGAACAATAATGAAGGCATACAAAATAACACCTTCAATATGATCTACATTAATATATTTCTTGATAAATTCTGTCACTTAAATCATTTCTTTTCCGGTATTATATTCAGTACAAAAAATCTTAAAAGGTAATTTCTAGAATAATGTTGGTTGGTCGTTCTCATCTGCATCTGCTACCCCATCTGATCCTTCAGAATCTGATGAAGGAACATTTTCTTCTTCGATAACCTCAATTTCTTCGGCAGGAAGTGGTTCTGGCTCTTCATAAGGTAAAGGGTCTAATAAATTGATCTGTTTTACTTTATGGATCGTTAATTGATTTCCTAATGCCTTAGCACCTTTAATTGAGATAAATTCTTCAAAGTTTATTTCTTCATTTGCACGCTGATCTTTACCTCGCAATTTGGTAAAGATTATTTCTCCCATTGGTCTATGATCTGTAGAAACAACTTCTAAAAAGGATTTAGGATGTTCTGTAATAAAAAACTCTTCGCGATCAGGGCTTTCGATTAAAAAACGCTTTACATAATATCGTTCTTTCTCACCATCCCAATAAATCGCGGAAATAGGTTTTTTAGGCTTCCATTTTTCCAGAACAATCATATCCGAATTAAAATGCAGTGTCATTTCAGGAATAATCGTTTTTGCAAGACCTTTTTGAGTGATCACCAGTAAACGATCATTTCCTCTAAACTCTCCCAATAACTCTCCTCTTCCGTCTACATTAAGGCGCTGTACAGAATCATCAAACCATATTTTGCGCGGTTTTAAGGTTGAAACTCCTTGTTCCTTTAACTCTACTCTTTTAATATTATACTTAGTAACAATGTTACCTTTTACACCCCTACCTTTGATCAATAAGTCAGAGAAATCCAGGTCAAATTTGAGTTTTTTAATACTTCCCGCTTGACGTAAAAATATAGTGATCACCTCGGCTTCACCATTTGGATTTGCAGAGAAATAAGTCACTTTAGAACCTTTCTTGCCTTGCGCAAGATCATATTCTTTATCACGCGTAACACCGGTAACCGCAAACCTTTTCACATAAGAAGCCCCACCTTTACCATCTTGATAAATCACATTGTAGATTGTACGTTTATCTTTTTTCTTAAAGATGGCAACATGTATAATATCTTTACCAATAAATGTTTTTGACCCCACCTTAGTAATCATCATTTTTCCTTCGGCAGTAAAGCAAATAATATCATCTATATCAGAACAATCGGTAACATATTCGTCTCTACGCAATGAAGTACCTATAAACCCTTCTTCTCTATTTACATACAACTTCGTATTACGAATAACTACTTTGGTAGCTTCGATATCATCAAATATTTTTATTTCGGTTTTGCGTTCTTTTCCTTTACCGTAGGTCTTTTTTAACCTCTTAAAATAATCAATTGCAAATTCGATAAGATGCTCTAGGTTATGTTTTACCTCAGCAATATCAGCCTCAAGGGCTTCAATTTTTTGTTGCGCTTTATCGATATCAAACTTTGAGATACGCTTGATTCTGATTTCGGTTAAGCGAACGATGTCCTCTTCGGTCACCGCTCTTTTTAAGTGTTTGATATGAGGTTGTAATCCTTTATCAATAGCCTGGATAACGCCTTCCCATGTTTCTACCTCTTCAATATCTCGATAGATCCTATTCTCAATAAAGATTCTTTCTAAAGAGGCAAAATGCCATTGTTCCTGAAGCTCTTCCAACTGGATTTCAAGCTCTTTTTTAAGCAATTCTACTGTATTATCTGTAGAACGACGTAACATTTCAGAAACACCAATAAAATTTGGTTTATTGTCTTCGATAACACAGCCTAAAGGCGAAATAGATACTTCGCAATTGGTAAACGCATATAGAGCGTCTATTGTTTTATCTGGAGAAATACCAGAAGGGAGATGTACCAATATCTCAACCACTGCAGCGGTATTATCTTCTATTTTTTTGATTTTGATCTTCCCTTTATCATTTGCCTTAAGCACAGAATCTATTAACGAAGTCGTTGTTGTAGAAAACGGTATCTCATTTATAACTAATGTATTTTTATCTAGTTGAGAAATCTTTGCTCGTACTCTTACCTTTCCTCCTCGATTACCATCATTATAGTTGGTAAAATCTGCTATACCCGATGTTGGGAAATCTGGTAAAATGGTAAAGCGTTTACCCTGCAAGTGCTTAATCGAAGCGCCTATCAATTCTATAAAATTGTGCGGAAGAATTTTTGTGCTAAGTCCTACGGCAATCCCCTCTGCTCCTTGTGCCAATAATAACGGAAACTTAACCGGAAGGTTAATCGGTTCTTTTTTACGTCCGTCATAAGACAACTGCCAATCTGTAACTTTTGGATTATAAACAACATCCAACGCAAATTTAGACAAACGGGCTTCTATATATCGGGAAGCTGCTGCCCTATCCCCAGTAAGGATATTACCCCAGTTACCTTGCATATCGATGAGTAGCTCTCTCTGCCCAACTTGCACCATGGCATCAGCAATACTAGCATCTCCATGCGGGTGATACTGCATGGTATGTCCAACAATATTTGCTACTTTATTATATCGACCATCATCCAAATCCTTCATAGAATGAAGAATACGGCGTTGAACAGGTTTTAGACCATCCTCGATAGCCGGTACCGCACGTTCCAGGATTACATAAGATGCATAATCCAGAAACCAGTCTTTATACATTCCGGTAACCTTGGTGATCACTTCTTGTGGTTCGTGATCTTCATGGGTTGAATCGTGATGTAATTCTTCGTTTTCGTTTTCCAAATCCATATATAATTGTTGGGGCTTATTTTATACGTTTCAAAGTTACAGAGTGCCAAAGTATCAAAGCTGGTATTCTTGAGTTTAGTACTCGTAACTCGTAGTTCATAAATCGTAATTCCTTATAATTCTTCCTCTACTGTATCCAATTCTACTTTTAAATTGTCGATAATAAACTCCTGTCGTTGAGGAGTATTTTTTCCCATATAAAATGATAATAATTCTTCTATAGATTTATCTTTATCCAACATTACAGGATCAAGACGTATATCATCACCAATAAAGTGTACAAACTCGTCTGGGGAGATCTCACCCAACCCCTTAAATCGAGTAATCTCTGGTTTCCCTGATAGTTTTTGGATAGCATCTCTTCGTTCCTGCTCAGAATAGCAATAAATCGTTTCTTTCTTATTTCTTACTCTAAATAACGGGGTTTGTAATATATACAAATGCCCTTCTTTAATTACTTCGGGAAAAAATTGCAAAAAGAAAGTAATCAATAATAATCTAATATGCATTCCATCTACATCGGCATCAGTAGCAATTACTATATTATTATATCTCAAATCTTCTAAGGATTCTTCAATATTTAATGCGGCTTGCAAAAGATTGAATTCTTCATTCTCATATACAATCTTTTTGGTCATATTGTAGCAGTTCAATGGTTTACCGCGTAAGCTAAAAACCGCCTGAGTATTCACATCACGGGATTTGGTAATTGATCCACTTGCAGAATCTCCCTCTGTAATAAATAGTGTGCTTTCGAGATTACGATCCTTTTTACTATCGGTAAGATGAATACGACAATCTCTAAGTTTTTTATTATGAAGACTAGCTTTCTTTGCACGCTCCTTTGCTAGTTTACGAATTCCAGAGAGGTCCTTTCGTTCTCGCTCGGCCTGTAATATTTTACGTTGCAAGCTCTCTGTGGTATTTGGGTTTTTATGCAGGAAATTATCAAGTTTTGTCTTTACAAAATCATTGATATACGTTCTTACGGTTGGCAAACTACCACCCATATCGGTAGAACCAAGCTTTGTTTTGGTCTGACTCTCAAAAACAGGTTCCATCACCTTAATACTTATGGCAGAAACTATAGACTTGCGAATATCACTGGCTTCATAATTTTTGCCATAATACTCACGGATTGTTTTAACTATGGCTTCGCGAAAAGCAGCCTGATGGGTACCTCCCTGGGTAGTATGTTGTCCATTCACAAAAGAATGGTACTCCTCGCTATATTGTGTTTTACTATGCGTGATTGCAATCTCTATATCATCTCCTTTAAGGTGAATGATATCATATAATCTATCATCGGCATTGATATTATCAGAAAGTAAATCTCTTAATCCGTTTTCTGAAAAGAATTTTTCGCCATTAAAAATGATTGTCAATCCCGGGTTAAGATATACGTAGTTCTTAAGCATTTTAGCCACATATTCTGTGCGGTACTTAAAATGCTTGAAAATTGTTTCATCAGGAACAAAGGATACTTTGGTACCACGACGACGTGAAGTTTCTTCTAACCCATCCTGATTAGTCAGATTTCCTTTTTCAAATTCTGCCGAAGCTGATTTACCGTCTCGAGTAGATTCAACCTTGAAAAACGTCGACAACGCATTAACTGCCTTGGTACCAACACCATTAAGCCCTACAGATTTTTTGAAGGCTCTAGAATCATACTTTCCTCCGGTATTCATTTTTGACACGACATCAACCACCTTACCTAATGGAATTCCTCGTCCGTAATCACGAACGGTAACTTTATCACCTTGAATAGAGATTTCTATGGTTTTACCAGCACCCATAACATATTCATCGATAGAATTGTCGAGTACTTCTTTTAGTAAAATATAGATTCCGTCATCAGCAGATGATCCATCGCCTAACTTACCTATATACATTCCCGGTCGCATACGGATATGCTCTTTCCAGTCGAGGGATCGTATATTATCTTCGGTATATTTGGTTTCCTTGCTCATAAAATTTTGGGTAGAATGCCTGCTAATATAAGGTTTCACTTACAGAATTAAAACAGCCTTCTTACAAAGTAATTAACAAAAACATAACGTATTTTGTTGATTATTTGGTATGCAATGATTTAGGAAGTATTCGATCTAAAACCAACTTTATGTTTTGTGCTATTATACCACCACAAATCATACAAATGGTCGTAGCGATAAGATCTTTGGCTCTGGTAAAGGTTTTGTGACAGAAATATCATAGATTTTAGTAAAAAAAATTACAAACGCGTGTAAACGGAAATATTTGTACTTTTACACATATACCACTGTAAGTAAGTATATAATATTTTAGACAGAGATGATACTTAAGTTAAAAAGGAAACTACTAGGAACCACAATTGTTTGTTGGGTATTATTATTTGTGGTTGTAGCAGACATTAAAGCACAAGAGGTCGATATATTCCAAGAAATAGATCAATCTATATTAAGGAATGACACTACAGCCATGAATCAAGCTTTAATAGAAATACTATATAATAGCGATGATGAAAATAAAATTTTTGAATCTACCCAACTATTAATCGAGAATGGATTGAAAGTCAATTATAAGGATTCAACTGGAAAAACTGCCCTTCATTATGCTACTAAAAGACAAGAAGAATTCTTACCAATTATTAAATATCTATTAAAACAAGGCGCAGATATTAATATGGTAGATAATATCGGTAATACTCCACTTATATATTGTGCTTACAGTCTATTTTTCTATTATGAGGAAGAAATAGTTAAGTTTTTAATTGATTCAGGAGCTGATCTTAACGTAGTAGGACTAAAAGGATCATTATTACACATAGTTACGAATCATTGGAGCGGTAGTAAAACCGAACTTGATCGTATAGAATATTTAATTCACAAAGGTGCAGATGTTAACGTTTCGGATGCTAATGGATGGACTCCAATTTTTTGTGCCGTGGATCGTGGTGCGAATGATATTGTTGAATTGCTAATAACGATGGGAGCTGATATCGCTAAGGTTGATAAATATGGAAATACCCCTTTTCATTATGCAGCTAATGTAGATCTGGTAAAACTGTTTGTCGAGAAAGGATGCAACATTGATGCCATAAATAAAAAAGGAAATACATTGCTACATGAATTGGCTTATTGGGAAAATAGTTTTTACGAATCATCTCAATGGAGAAATTCTGAATGGGTTCGTGAAAGAAAAACCGATCTGGTAAAAAAGTTAATAGAGTTAGGAGCAGATATAAGTATCGCTAATAATAAGGGGCAGACTGCGCTTGACATATTTAAGATGGAGTATGATAAAAAAAATGAACATGACCTTTTGAAATTGTTTAAAGGGGATAAATAGAGTTCGAATTTCTTAAAGACTACCAAGTCTACCTTTAAGAAAGTTGGTTGCTAACAAATAATATAGTTCATGGCCTTAAGTAATCACCTGAAAATGAAATACAAAACTGATACTTTAGTATATATTTAAAAAGTTCATATTTGGACATTACCGCAACCGTAAAACGATACAAAAAATGAAATTTGACCCAATAAAAAAGGAAGTTTATACTGACAAAGATGAATTTGTAAAAAAAATGAATTGTCCATATAAAATGAATTGGGATAAATTAGAAAGAACCAACTCTACCATGCGCAAATGTTCAAATTGCGACCATCTAATTGTTGATACAGAATTTCTATCAGATGACGAGCTTTTAAGCATGGTCAAACTAAATCCCTACACGTGTTTAAAAATAGACTTAAATCAGCACAACATAAAAATAATATAAAATGGCATTTGGAGAGGGAAATGAAAACTCAAAAGGTTTACGTATAATAAAAACTGGGAGAGATATAGATAGCATTAATAAGGCTGCAAAAAATGGACTTAAACCAATCATAAAAAAGATCGAACCTTCTGATGAAATACGCTCATGTTATTCTGTTGTTCAGAATAAGACGACGGGAGAAATTGAAATTATAATGGACCACAGAGCAGATATTTATTCGGGTGATAATAAAGGTTTTGAACGAGTAATTGAATGGACGTATTTTTATCCACATTATTTCGAGCCTCCATTCGCAGCTTATTTAATTCCCAAAGACATTAAAATTGGTGAAAGAGTTTTTATCGAAGATTTAATCGAAGATTATATTGGTGCAAGTTGGCAAGGTAACACATACCGTCTTGAAAGTTGTGAAGCAATTTGGAATGGTTCAGACTTAGAAATTCAGTACGACCCAAGAGATAATCATTCAACTTTTGTGGGATAGAAAATGGCAGCAGGTAACAAAGGCTATAGGGTATGGTAAAGGGACGTAGTTTACAGTGTCTATTATGCTTCTATACAGACAATTAAAATTTTATTGGTATATTGAAAATCATTTTACTTTGTACCCAAGATACAATAACCTACTTATAGTGCCCTAAATTTCTAACTACCATGAAAAATTATTCTTTACTTTTACTAGCAATCACTCTATGCTTTTCTTGTAGTGATGATGAGAAACCAGTTACAAATCAACCACAATTAATTATTAAACTAGCTGTTAACCCAGAGCAAGCTCGTTTAGGAAATGACGGTTCTCCTATAGACATTCCTGTAGAGAATGCTGGTCAAGATCCTATATTTAATTCGATCTCTGCCCATTATTTAGAGTTCGCTTCTAATGCAAATACATTATTAGGAAAAGGCGCAATTGTATATCAAGCTCCAGAAACTACTTTAGGAGGTGATAATGCTATAGATTTTGAAAAATCAAGTGTTGTAACTCCTGGTGATGTATTTTTAGAAATTCCTTTACAAAATCTTACTCCCGGTTCATATGAGTGGGTGCGACTGTCACTTTCTTATCAAAACTATGATGTTGCATTTTATTTTAACAACATTCCATTTACAGGTACAATAGCTAGTTTTGTTGGTTTCAATAACTATATCACAAATTATACGGTTAAAAACGAAGAAGTGGTCGTAAACAGTAACAAGCAACAAGGATATTGGGGGTTCGAAACCATAACCGGTGTACAAACAGGACAAGCACCAGAAGGGGCTACAACCGTTCCTAATCCATTGTTTGCAACTTCACCTATTCCGCAGGGATCTTGTGTAGTTACAGGAAGTTTTGATCGTAGTTTGGTAATTACAGGTAATGAAACTAAAAATATCACAGTCACACTCACTTTATCTATCAATAAAAGTTTTGAGTGGGTAGATGTAAACGGCAACGGAAAATGGGATGTTGATCCCAATTCTGGCGAAAATATTGTAGATATGGGATTACGAGGTTTAGTACCTTCTTTTGAATAAAACACCCCACACAAAAGTTTATACATAAACACTTTGCTTTCATGGGGTATAAATTTTATAATATCAATACTAAAATTTATAATCAAAAAGCACAAAAATTATGAGACTTGTACATTAACACATAAAATGCTTGAGATTTGTATTTGTCATGAGATTTATTCAATAACCGAAGAATTCCCGTTAGAAAAGTTAATGATGCTTGATCACCTTAAAGAAAGGAAAGTACGATATAGAATTGTATTATGGGGTGGCATAAACCCAATTTTATGTTTACCTTTAAGCGGTATCAATCTATAACAACCCACAAATTTATGTTTACACTTGAAGAATTAAGTCAACTTCAAAAACGAAAACATTTGATCGGTATTGCGAATCAAAAAAATATCGATATTTCAAAAATCCTTAGAAGGCTTCGATATGAAGACGAATTAAAGTCGCTACAAACAGAGCTTGTAAATCTTCAACAATGGATTGCTAAAAAAGGCTTAAGAGTTGCCGTATTATTCGAAGGTAGAGATGCCGCAGGAAAAGGCGGTTCTATTAAACGTTTTACAGAGCACTTAAATCCTCGTTCAATGCGAATTGTAGCGCTCAATAAACCTACCGAGGTCGAAAAAGGCCAATGGTATTTTAGAAGGTACATTAAAGAGTTACCTAATCCTGGAGAGATTGTTTTCTTTGACAGAAGTTGGTACAATAGGGCTGTAGTAGAGCCAGTAATGGGCTTTTGTACAAAAAAGCAATACAACAAATTTATGGTGCAAGTACCCGAATTTGAGCATATGCTCTATGAAGACGGAATCATCGTCATCAAATTCTGGTTTTCTATCTCCAAAGAAGAACAAAAAGAACGTTTCGAAGCAAGATTAGAAAACCCATTAAAGGTTTGGAAATTTAGTCCAGTAGATATGAAAGGGCAACAATTATGGAATAAATACACCAAATACAAAGAACAAATGTTCTC
Organism: Aquimarina penaris; assembly: GCF_040786285.1. Classification (NCBI taxonomy): domain Bacteria; kingdom Pseudomonadati; phylum Bacteroidota; class Flavobacteriia; order Flavobacteriales; family Flavobacteriaceae; genus Aquimarina; species Aquimarina penaris. The sequence continues at coordinate 301,346 of NZ_JBFMKQ010000003.1, read as the reverse complement.
TCGATCGCATACTACATATAGTCCCTGGATTATTGTAAAAACCAACAGTAAAAAAATTGCCCGCCTCGAAAGTATGAGATACGTTCTTTCACAATTTGATTATACCGGAAAATCCAAGGCAAAAACCACACTACTACCCGACCCCAATGTAATAGTAAGGTATCACAGATATATAGAACAGATAGATATTTAATTCACATGTCAACAGCTCAAAAAACAGAACTACCAAACGTATCTGAAGAAGATTTAAAAATACTCAATTCTCCTATCGGCTTAAAATATCTTTTCATGGATAAGAAAGTCGATATCGCTAAGGCACTTAGAATGACTAAATATGAAATTGAATTAAAAGAATTTCAGGCAGAACTTGTTCAACTACAGAATTGGGTGATTACGAATGGCAAAAAGATTGTTATTCTATTTGAAGGTAGAGATGCTGCAGGAAAAGGTGGTGCCATACGTAGATTTACGGCTCATATTAACCCAAGGCACTTTCGTATCGTTGCTTTACCAAAACCTACAGATGAAGAAGAAGGACAATGGTATTTTCAAAGATATGTAAATCAACTTCCTAAACCTGGTGAGATTGTTTTCTTTGACCGTAGTTGGTACAACAGAGCGGTAGTAGAGCCCGTAAATGGTTTTTGCACCCAGAAGCAATATGAAATTTTCATGGGGCAGGTTAATGAATTTGAGAGGATGATTGTAGAATCTAATACATATCTTATTAAATTCTATTTTTCAATTACTAAAGAAGAGCAAGAACGTAGATTTAGAGATATAAAATCGAGCCCCTTAAAAAAATGGAAAATGACCAGAGTGGATGAAAGAGCACAAGAGCTTTGGGATGAATACACAAAGTATAAAGTAAAAATGTTTGAGCATACCAATACAAAAAACTCTAAATGGATCATTATTGAAGCTGATAAAAAAACTAAAGCCAGAATTGAAACAATACAGCACGTACTTGATTATATCCCATACCAGGAAAAAGTATAAGCTCATTATAAATTTAAGACCTATATTTCAAAGTTTTATTTGAGATATATCAATTTATCGTATCATTCTTTGAGAATATAAAAAAATTGACTTCTCAGTTCTAAATATATAGAACTATTATTGTTTGTCTTTCTGTTTTTTTTCTACTTTTAAAATCATCAATATAGTCTATATACCCTTATTTCATATGCTTTATTGATGATTTACACATTCATTTACTAAAATTAAACCACCCATGAGAAAAATATTTTTCTTATTTATTCTCTGCATGCTATTCATGCAACCACAAATATCCCAAAGTCAAACAAAAAAAGAGCCTTTAAAAGTAGGAGTTGTAGGTTTAACTCACACGCATGTACATTGGATTTTAGGCAGACCAGAAAGAGGTGATATAAAAATCGTGGGTATTGTAGAACCCAATAAGGATTTGGCAAAACGCTATGCAGAACAACATGGATATAGTATGGATATTGTTTATAATACCATGGCAGAAATGATAAAAGCTACAAAACCTGAAGCAGTAACCGCTTTTGGAACCATATACGATCATCTAGAAGTGGTAGAAACTTGTGCTCCCTTAGGGATTCACGTAATGGTAGAAAAGCCGCTTGCTGTAAGCATGGATCATGCCATAAAGATGAAGAACTTAGCAGAAAAACACAACATTCATTTATTAACCAATTATGAAACCACGTGGTATGCCACCAATCATAAGGCATATGAAATGGTGCAAAACGGAGATATAGGAAAATTAATAAAAGTGGTGGTTCATGACGGACATAAAGGGCCAATCGAATTAGGCATTAATCAAGAGTTTTTGGATTGGCTCACCGATCCCGTTGCCAATGGTGGCGGTGCATTACCTGATTTTGGATGTTATGGGGTAAATTTGATAGTTTGGTTGAGTAAAGGAGAAAAGCCAGAAAGTGTTTTTGCAATTACTCAAACTATAAAACCTGATTTATACCCAAAAGTTGATGACGATGCTACTATTATTCTAAAGTATCCGAAAATGCAAGGGATTATACAGGCATCATGGAACTGGCCAATTGCAAGAAAAGATATGGAAGTATATGGCAAAAATGGATACATTTTTAGTGAAAACAGATCTGATATTAGGTATCGTTTAAGTGAAAAAGATGATGAAGTAAAAGAGACGTTAAAAGAACGCCCTGCTCCCTTGGATGATCCGTTTGCGCTGTTGGCTGGGGTTGTCAAAAATGAAATTACCCTTCCACCTTACGATCTTTCATCAATAGAAAATAATATGATCGTTGTGGAAATCCTTGAAGCCGCTAAAGAAAGTGCGAAAACAGGTAAAATTGTTCCTCTTAAAAAATAATCAAATGCAAAAAATATTTGTTTTACTTGCTGTTTTAGTTTCAAATATACTTCCTGGTTTTGCCCAAGAAAACAATCCTATAGCACATACTGATGCTACAATTACTTCCGGAAATGCGAGATTCACTATACTAACGGCACATCTGATTAGAATGGAATGGAATGAAAATGCCTCTTTTGAGGATAAGGCTTCCTTTGTAATCATTAATCGTAATTTACCTGTTCCTTCCTTCAAAAAAGAGGAAACCGAAACAGCTTTAACTATAACCACCAATGCACTGACATTAACTTACAAAAAAGGAAAAGATGCGTTTTCAAAAGACAACTTATCCATCTCTTACAAAGTAAATGATCTATCCAAAAGTTGGAATCCTGACATTAGAGACAACCAAAATTTAAAAGGAACAACAAGAACATTAGATGGAGCCAATGGCGGAAAATGGTGGGACGGGAAAGACATTCAACTTGAAGACGGTATTGTCTCTAGAAATGGCTTTGCGTTATTAGACGATTCAAAATCCTTTCTCTTTGATGGTTCAAAATGGAATTGGGTAGAAAAAAGAAAAGAAAACCAACAGATTGACTGGTATTTTTTTGGTCACGGCCTTAATTATAAACTGGCCCTAAAAGATTATACTTCGGTCGCAGGAAAAATACCAATGTTACCAAAATATGCCTTAGGATATTGGTGGTCGAGATATTGGGTATATTCTGATCAAGAATTAAAAGATTTGGTTAGTGATTTTAGGACCTATGACATCCCTATGGATGTATTAATTATCGACATGGATTGGCACGAAACCTTCGGAGGGTTAAAAAATACCAGTAACCCAAAAATGGATGAAACAGGTAACTGGGTCGGCTGGACTGGATATACCTGGAATCGCTCTTTGTTTCCGAATCCCGAGAAATTCCTTGACTGGACCAATAGAAACCATCTTAAAACAGCCTTAAATCTTCATCCTGCTTCTGGTATTGCACCGATGGAAGACGTCTATGAAGATTTTGCCAATGCTTATGGTTTTGATGCAAAAAGTAAGAAATACATACATTATCAAATGGCTGATAAAAAATGGGCAGAAACCTATTTCAATGTATTGCTACGACCATTCGAGAAAAGTGGAATTGATTTTTGGTGGTTAGACTGGCAACAATATCCAGAAAGTAAAATAGTAAAGGATTTAAGTAATACCTGGTGGTTAAACTACACCTTCTTTACTGATATGGAGCAACAAAGTAATAACCGACCCATGGTATTTCATAGATGGGGAGGAATGGGAAATCATCGTTATCCAATAGGTTTCTCTGGAGATGATAAAATTAGTTGGGGATCTCTTAAATATCAGACCTATTTTACTGCTACTGCAGCAAATGTAGGTTATGGTTGGTGGAGTCACGACATAGGAGGACATGCTTCTAGTGAATTGGACAGAAATCCCGAATTATATGTTCGGTGGTTGCAATTTGGAGTATTTAGCCCAATTCTTAGAACGCATAGTGCCAAAATATCAAGTATTGAACGTAGGTTTTGGAAATACCCTGATCATTTTAAAACCATGAAAGAATTGGTTCAATTGCGTTATCAGTTGGCACCGTACATTTATACTGCTTCAAGAAAAGCTTATGATCTTGGATTATCTTTAAGCCGACCTATGTACTATGACTATCCTCAAAATGAAGAAGCTTATGATAAAAAATATCAATATCTTTTTGGTGATGATATGATTATTGCTCCGGTTTCCAAGAGTGTTTCAGAAAACAATAACCTAACAGAAAAACAAATTTGGCTACCTAAAGGAAAATGGTATGAATGGCATTCTGGAAGTATTATTGAGGGAGAAAAGACTATCTCACGAAAATTTGCAATAGATGAAATACCAATATATGCCAAAGCAGGAAGTATCATACCCATGTATCCTAAAATCGACCATTTGCAACAACAAATTTCTGATTGGATATTAAATATAGTACCGGGAAATAATGGCGAGACTATTGTATATGAAGACGATGGCACTACTAATGAGTATACCAATGGCCGTTATACAACTACTAAAGTGAGTCAAAATACTACCAAAAATGAAAAGACGATAATTATAGCTCCTCGAGAGGGAGGATATGAGAATATGTATAATAGTAGAACATATAAAGTAAAACTATTAAGCTCTTTTCCTCCAAAATTGGTAACGGTAAATGGAGCGGACTACCCTTTTAGCAATGAAACAGTTAGTAATCATTGGACCTATAGTGGCAAGGAACTTTCGACTATAATTTATATCCCAAGTACTCCTGTGGATAAAGAAATAAACATTAAAATACAATATGATGAATCTATTGTCGGAAAAGAAGTTCTATTGAATAAAAAGTCTTTACTCTTTAGACGAATCTCAACCATGGTGGGTGATATGAAAATTGAAGTAGCTAGAAAAAACTGGTGGTCTTCACTTCCTAACCCTGTGCTTGCCGCAGAACAAACAGCAACCAAAATCCAGTATAATCCAAATAAAACAATACAACTTTTAGAAGATTTTGAGAAAAATATAAAAGAAATGAAAGAACTCATTCTTGGACATCCCGACGCAAGAAAAATGATCTCTAAAAAATTAGTTTCATACTTGGCATATGAGTAAAATCTTATTATTGAAATATAACTATTTTAAGCAGTAGTATAATCTTTTACTCATTTTAGAAGGTTATTTGTTTTTATATTTTCTAAGTATCTTTAAAAAAAATAAGACATGAAACACATAAAGTTTATACTTCTGGTTCTGATGTATATTATTAGTCTTTCTTCGGTTGCACAAATTGATAAAGGTCAGATACCCCAAACAGAAAAGATCAAAGGAAATTTTGTTCATACAGTCCTTTTCTGGCTTAATAATCCCGATAATCTAAAGGACAGGAAAACTTTTGAAGATGGAGTTTCAACATTGCTAAAACAATGTAAATTTATAGCATCCAGCCATATAGGAATTCCTGCTGATACCGCTACAAGACCCGTAGTTGATGATTCTTACACCTATTGCGTAGTAATCACTTTTACATCTAAAGAAGAACATGATGCTTATCAAATAGATCCTTTACACACCAGTTTTGTTGAAAACAATAAAAATCTTTGGAATAAAGTATTAGTCTATGATTCTGTAAGCTTTTAATCACATACAGAATCATATTTTAACCGTACGAATACTAAATTTTAATCTACACTACCCCTTTAACCAGGCTTTTCTAAGTTCTAATTGGTTTTTTGAAGGATTATCAGCCGTTGTAAGCTTTTTACCCTTAGTATAAGATTTAGCCACCTTAGTTTTGATAACAACCTCTTCTCCCGCTCTATTTAACTTAACTTCTACATCATCGCCTTCTTGCCATTGAAATGTGGCCCCAAGTATTTTGTTAGCATTTTGCAATGTAAGCTTGGTACCGTTAACCTCTACTATATTATCATTGGGCATAACTCCATTTTCTTTCCAAAAACTATTTTCTGAAACCAATTCTGTAAAAAAGATAGTTCCTTTCTCTTGGTCACCTGCTATAATCAAAGCTCCTGCATTTTGGATATAATTAGTTTGTATTCTTTCAGATTTTACTGCAAGACCAACTTTATTAAAAAACTCTTCATAATTAATAGGGGTTTTTCCTATTACATGTGTTTTTAGAAATTCACCAACCGAAGGATAAGTCATGGCTGTAATTTCTTCTATGATTTTATCATCCTCAAAAGGTTTATTCTTACCATATTTCAATGACAACTCTTTCATTAACGACAAGATACTTCGATTTCCATTACTTTCTTCGCGCATCAAAATATCTATACACATCCCAATTAATGCTCCTTTTTCGTATACATTAACATAATTAGAAGCATACGGTTTATCTAATATGTTTTCACTCATTACCGTAAAACTCATGGTGTCATCAAATCCGCTGGCACTTTGAATTTTACCCATTATTTTTTCGTAAAACTCATCTTGTTCAACCAAGTCCTGGTTAACCTGAAAAAGTGTTGCAAAATATTCTGTTACTCCTTCATACATCCATAAATGCTTAGAAAAAGTAGGTTTATCATAATCAAAGTAATGTACATCTTCAGAATGAACACTAAGAGGAGTCACTATGTGAAAAAACTCATGTGACACCACATCAATCATCGCTGATGCCAATGCATCATCTGGCATTTGTTCCGGCAAAACCACCACTGTAGAAGTATGATGCTCTAAAGCACCAAAACCTGTTGGCGAATCTTCTAATCCCGACGCCAAGTATAAATAAATGTCATATCTGGGAGTACTATTAATATCCCCTAGATAGGCTTTTTGTCCCTTCATCATTTTATATACAGTTTCTTTAATCTTGGCTGCTGTATGAACTTTATTCGGAGAATATATACTTAACACTATTTTTATTCCTCCTACCTCAAATTCTTCTACATCAAGGTTTCCATACATCATAGGATTATCAGTAATTTCAAAATATCTCGAAGCAAAATATTTATCTGTGGTAACAGCTCCATCTTCACTTACTTCAGAGCCTATATTCTGTAGTGCCGAAGTCCTTTTCATTGCTGTTGGCGCAGTAACATCCAAAGCATATTGATTATTTTTAAGAACATCGAAATACCCTATAAAACCATGTAAATTCAATACATAATTTTCTGCCTCTATGTTGGTACCGGATGGAGAAAAAGGAGTTTCTACTCCTCCATTTTCTATATCATAGGTATCATTAACCAAATAGCTCATTTTATCCAACTGCTTTGCATTGGCAATTACCCATGTGTTGACATCCAGTTTTTCTGTTTTCAACTCATTACCAGCATAATCAAAAGCCTTAAAATCATCGACAAACTTTCCAAAATCACTCACCGAATATGTGCCTTGCACTACCCTTGGAAGATAGTATTTAACAGTATCTTGAGTAAATCGTCCAGGATTAATAGTAACCGGAACCTTATCTTCAACCACTTGAGTTAAATCTATTGTGGTTACTATGGGCACATTGGTTGCTACATCTTTAGAAGGGTTTGTTGTACCACACCCTATTAGTAATAACGCTACAGAAATCTTGACTACTATCTTTTTCATGTATTTCTTTTATTGTTAATAATCATGTAGGTCTTTTTATAATATACAAATTGTCAATATGCTCAATGATTGACTTTTACATGATTCGGTTAACTATTTATTATTTTTAGACTAAAAAAAGTAGCTAATGTTACAATTTTAATGACGCAAAATATACAATTTGCATTGACTTTAGCTTATTTTTAAGGTTTTTTATAACAAAAGCATCATTTTTTGGATTTGATAATTAACAATCGCCGCATACGTCTATCTATAGACCCCAAATTATTATCTATGGATAAAAGGACTATTATTTTTCTACATGACTCTCTCGGTTGTATTAAACTCTGGAGAAATTTTCCCGAACAAATAAAAGAAAAAACGGGGTGTAATGTTCTTTCTTATGACCGACAAGGTTATGGAAAATCAGAAGCTTTTACTGCCTCTAAAAGGAGTAATGATTATCTCAAAAAGGAAGCTGAAATATTGGGAAAAATAATAGATCAATTACAATTAAGCCATGTTGTATTATTTGGTCATAGTGATGGGGGGAGTATTGCTTTGTTAACAGCTGCTTTATATCCCGAAAGAATAGCTGGCATTATTACAGAAGGAGCACATGTTTTTGTAGAAAAAGAAACTATACAAGGTATACAAGAGGCTGTTAAGGCATATATGAATACGAATCTAAAAGATAAATTGCACAAATATCATGGTAACAAAACAGAGGATGTATTTAGAATGTGGACAGAGACCTGGCTTTCAAATACATATCAATCATGGAATATTGAAGAATACTTATCAATGATTACATGTCCCTCATTAATTATTCAGGGAGAAAAAGATGAATTTGGAACCATTGATCAGGTGAATGCCATTACTCAAAAAACCAGTGGTGATTCTAATGCTCTTATAATCCCTAACATTGGTCATACACCACACAAAGAATCCCCAGAAATTGTAGTTAAAGAAACAACAGCGTTTATCAATAACTTACAGTCTTTTTTAATTAAAGAATTACTACCGTTTTAAATTCTTTGATATTATATTTCTCAAATCATTCTTATTTAGAGGTTTATTAATAATATCATTCATCCCAATAGCCATGCATTCTTCTTGCACCTCACTTAATTCTGCAGCTGTAAGGGCTATAATTGGTGTAGCTGTATCAAATTCTCGTATACGTTTGGTAGCCTCTAAACCATTTAGATATGGCATATTTAGATCCATTAATATTAGATCAAAGTTTTCTTTCTTTACCATTTGTAAAGCATTAAACCCATTTTCAACAATTGTACAATCATACCCAATGAGATCCAAAAGATTTTTGGTTACAATCTGGTTTATCTTATTATCCTCTGCTACTAATATTTTTCTATAAAAATTAATTTCATCTTCTCCATTAAGATTTGGTTTATCATCATTTTTTTCGTCAATCACCTCTAATTTTAGATCAAAATAAAACTTCGTACCTCTTCCTTCTTTACTGTCTAAATGGATTTCGCTTTCCATCATTTCAAGAAGATTTTTTACAATCGACAACCCTAATCCAGTACCCTCTAATTTATTAAACTCCCTACCTACCTGAGAAAATTTTTCAAATACAAATTCTTTTTTATCCTCAGGAATTCCCAAACCATTATCTTCAATTTCAAACCTGATCATTATTTCATCCTTTTCAATTGAAATTATTTTAATTCTAAGCCATATTTTTCCGTTTTCGGTAAACTTAGACGAGTTTCCGATAAGGTTAATCAATACTTCGGATAGTTTTAATGAATCAACAAGTAATATTTCTGGCAGCTCATTCTGTACTTCTAAAACAAGTTCATTCTTTTTATTTTTTGCTTGATAATCAAAAGAATGTAGCAGGTTTTGCGAAAGCTGTAGAAGATTGGTAGGAGTTTTAGTTAGCTTTTCTTTGTTAGATTCTATTTTACTGATTTTTAAGACTTTATTAATAAGATCTAGAAGGTAATCTCCAGAAAACTTTAACGAATTAAGTAACTTTTTATGTTTTGATGTAATCTCTTGATCCTCCATTAACAGGGTTGTAATACCTACTACACCATATAATGGAGTTCTTAATTCATGACTCACTGTAGAAATAAACTGTGACTTTACATTGGTAAGCTTTTCTGCTTCAATTTTTGCTTCAAATAGCTCTTCATTTTTTTCTTTTAGAACTTCATTAAGCTTTTTCTTTGATCGATACCCACGATAAAAGAAAAATACCACGACTAACAATAAAACAACACTCACAGAAGTAATGCTTATTGCTACTTTATTTCTGGCAATTTTTGCTAAGTATTCTTTTTCTTTTTTAGCGGTTTCTAACTCTCTTTGGTATTCATCTACACTAAAACTTAATTTTGCTATTTCTGTTTGTTTTAATTTTTCTTCGTCAAATAATTTATCTTTGTATTGCAAATATTTTTTTATACTATATAATGCAGAATCGGTATTGCCTGCACCTTCAAATGCCTCAAATTTTGCTTCATATGTATCTTTAAGTAAATAAAAGATTTCTTTTCCTTCTATTACTTTGATTACATCATTAAATAATTGATTTGCTTTTTCAAAATCACGCTTTCCTGCATAATATCTTCCTAATAAATATTTAACATGACTAAGAGCGACTATTTTAATAGAATCTTGAGCTAATTGTTGTGCTTCTACTAAATAAGGGTATGCCAGATCATACTTCTTTTCATCAATATAGGTCCATCCGAGATTTAATATAGGACCAAACTCTTCTTCGCTAGTTTTTATGCTTTTTGCAATTTTTAATGATTGATTATAGTAATCAACTCCTCTCTGAAGATCTTTATACCCATCAGAATATACATTTCCTAATCCATTTAAGCTTCTTGCTATCCAAATTGAATCTTTAGCGCTTTTCGCATATTTTAAAGCTTCTTTATAATGAAGTTCGGTGTTTTTAAAATCTTCTATAACTTCATAATTACAAGCCATATAGTAGTGTCCTCTACTTATATTAACATCATTATTGATCTGATGTGCAAGGTCTATAGCTTTAATAGTATAATTTAAAGATTCCTTTATTTTATAATCAGAAAGTAAATCATTTGATTTTATAATGAATTTTTCTATGCTGTCATTAATACTTTTCTCCGCCAGATTTTGCCCATAGGAAATGTATCCTAAAAATATGACATGAAATATTAGCACAACTGTTCTCAAGGCTCTTAGTTATTAGTTATGAGTCTTGTTTACTTTATAAGTATGTTTCCGAAAAAATCCCCCTCATGTAAGCAAACACTTACTATTAGTTTGTTAATTTAATAAAAAAATATTAAAAAACACTTAAAACACCATAGACCTATTCTATGCTATTATATTGTACTACTATTTCAATTTATTGTATAATTTTATAGGACTTGATTACAATTGCTACGATTTGAATTAAATCTATAAATTAATAGTGTTACTATAATTTTTCAGGATACTGTAGATATATCCAACCACATTCAACAAAAAACCTCCTTGTAATACAGGGAGGTTCTTTGTTGCTATATAGTATAGACTTTCTTTTTATACGTTAAATAAGAAATGCATTACATCTCCATCATTTACAACATATGATTTTCCTTCAACTCCTAGTTTTCCGGCTTCTCTCGCCTTGGATTCACTTCCGTACTTTACAAAATCATCATATTTAATTACTTCTGCTCTAATAAATCCTTTTTCAAAATCTGTATGAATTACTCCAGCTGCTTGGGGAGCAGTAGCACCAATAGTAACAGTCCATGCTCGTACTTCTTTAACTCCTGCAGTAAAATATGTTTGCTGATTTAGTAGTTTATAAGCTGCACGGATTAAAACTGAAGCACCTGCTTCTTCTAACCCCATATCCTGTAAAAACAGTTGTCGTTCTTCATAATCATCTAATTCTGTAATATCAGCCTCTGTTCCTACAGCCAATACTATTACTTCAGCTTTCTCTGAAGCAACAGTCTCTTTAACTTTATTTACATAATCATTTCCGTTAACAGCCGCTCCTTCATCAACATTACACACATAAAGCACTGGTTTATCGGTAATACATTGTAATGATTTAACATAGCCTTCTCGATCGTCTTCAGAAATATCAATAGCTCTAACCGATATTCCTGCTTCTAACCCAGCTTTAAGTTGTAATAAAATAGCCTCCTCTTTCTGAGCTTCTTTATTACCTGTTTTAGCCGCTCTTTTTACCTTATCCAATTTTTTATCAACACTTTCTAAATCTTTTAATTGTAATTCGATATCTATGGTTTCCTTATCTCTAATCGGATCTACAGAACCATCAACGTGTACAATATTATCATTATCAAAGCATCTTAAAACATGTATAATCGCATCTGTCTCTCGAATATTTCCTAAAAATTGATTCCCAAGACCTTCTCCTTTACTCGCTCCTTTAACCAATCCAGCAATATCAACAATCTCTACAATAGCGGGGATTACTTTTTCGGGCCCCACTAATTCTTCTAATTTTTCTAATCTAGGATCTGGTACATTTACTACTCCTATATTAGGTTCTATCGTACAAAAAGGAAAATTAGCACTTTGCGCTTTTGCGTTAGATAAACAATTAAATAATGTTGATTTTCCAACATTAGGTAATCCTACAATTCCTGCTTTCATAATAAAAATATAAAATCTGTGTTATTTAAAATTGAAATCAATTTTGAGAGTGCAAAGATAACGGTAATAATACTAAGTATACAAGTACAAGATCACAAGAATATGTATTTATTCAATATCTTACTACTTATCGTGTTAACTACCCTAAACACGTTTAAAAATTCAGGGTTTTTATGTGTTTTTGCATTTTTTTGTAACTTTAAACCACCAATTAATAAGCAAATGAGAACGTTAAAAATCCTAACTACAACAGTATTTATGAGTTGTGCAACTATGATATTTGCACAATCAGAAGAAACGAAACCTAAAGAAAATTCATCTAAAGAAACGGTAACTAAGATTATTCGTATCAAAGGACCCAATGGTGAAGAAAAAATAATAAAGAAGCAAGAGGTAATTACTAAAAAGAGTAAGATAAAGCTCAATCCAGGTGATGAGGATAAAACTAACCAAACTGCTATCTATGAAGATGAAGAAGTAAATGTGCAACAATCACATTCTTCTTCTGATACAGGTACCTATAGTAAAATATCTGATGGTAAAGGATATCGTATGACATTTATGGATAAGTCTGGAAATAAAGTATCTAAAGTGAGAAAATTAAGTAGTGGCTACTACAATGTAAACATGGGAGAAAAAGATAATTGCTTGGGACATTTTGATAAGGATAAGAATTTTATCCTAGAAAAATATGATGCGCAATCCGACAAAATAATCACAACTATTTATAAAGCTAATTAAGTATTGCTCAACCCAGTCTGAGTAGTAATTACAAGTAAAAAACCGGGTGTATATTCTCGGTTTTTTTTGTTAATTAAATTAAAAAAAATTAAAAGAGGTTGTTAAAAGAGTGTGCTTTTAGATATATTTATGACCACAATCATCTTAAATATACACTTTTTTATGAAAAAACTCACACTTATTTTATTCGCATTAACAACTAGTTTGTGCTTTTCGCAACAAACGGTTACGGGTCTTATATCAGACTCCGATGGCGCTCCACTTCCAGGAGTAAATATTATTATTAAAGGAACCAATACTGGTACTACCACAGATTTCGATGGTAAATATAGTATAGAAGCTACTCCAGAAAACACTTTAGTTTTTAGTTATGTAGGTTTTAACTCTAAAGAAGTGCTGGTACAAGGTCAAACAACTATTAATATTACGCTATCAAGTGGTGCTCAACTCGAAGAAATTGTACTGGTAGGATCCAGAGCATTACCAAGAAGTAATACCACATCTTCTCTTCCGGTTGATGTATTACCAGCAAAGGAGTTAGCCTCTACCGGTCAAATTACATTTGACAAAGCATTACAATATAAAATCCCATCTTTTAACACGGTACAAACACCGGTTAATGATGCTACATCATTATTAGATCCTTACGAGATTAGAAATATGGGACCAAGTAGAACATTAATTCTAATTAATGGAAAACGTAAAAACTTAAGTTCCCTATTATATACACAAACCTCTCCAGGACGTGGTGAAACAGGTTCTGACATCTCTGCAATACCAACAGATGCTATTAAGCGAGTTGAAATATTGAGAGATGGTGCATCGGCCCAATATGGATCAGATGCTATTGCCGGTGTAATGAATATTATTCTTAAAGATAGTCCAGAAGAGGGTTCGGTAACCCTAAGAACCGGTATCACTTCTGAAGGGGATGGAGAAACCGTTGGTATTAGTCTTAACAATGGCGCAACCATTGGTGAGAATAAAGGATTCTTTAATTATACCGTAGATTTCTCTAAAGTAAGTCTCGCTAACCGTCCAGGTGATGTAGATGCGCTTGGTGAATTTATAGATTTTGGTGGAACAAGAGTTGGAGAAAGACAAGAAGATATCGAAGCTTTCTTAGCCAGACGTCCTGATGCAGGAAATATTAATGGATCTCCAGAAACATCTGCAGCAAAATTTTTGGTAAATGGAGGGTATGATATTAATGAAAATACTCAAGTGTATGTAAATGCCGCTTATGTATATAAGAAAGTAAATAGTTTTGCTAATTATAGAACTCCGTATTGGAGAGACATTCAGGATTTTCAGTATTTAGGTAATTTCTTTCCAGGTGCCAATCCATTAACCACAGGTGTTACATTTACAGACAACAATGGAAATACATTTGATGGTAACGGATATGATGGATATGTACCTACTTTTGAGGGAGATCTAAATGACTATAATGCAACTATTGGGTTTAAAACCAAAAAGAACGGATGGAATTATGATCTAAGTTATACTACTGGGGGTAACTCACAAGACTATACCGTAAATGACTCACACAATCGTAATGCTGTTTTCGCACCAAGTTTTGATGACACTAACGGAAATGGTGTTCCAGATGCTGGAGAAGAGTTTATTCCTGTTGAATTATATAGAGAAAACAGTCCTGTTTCGTTTGATCCAGGAGGTACAAAATTTAAGCATAGTGTAGGTAACATTGATATTGCCAAATTGGTTTCTGATCAAATAAGTATCGGTTTTGGAGCAGAGTTTAGAACCGAAACTTTTGAAATTATAGAAGGAGACCTTGCCTCATATGATGGTGGTGGTGCCGATTCTTTTGCTGGTAACCGACCAGAAAATTCTGGTAAATTTAACAGATACAATTTTGGTGGTTATTTTGATGTATCAGCCGATATTACCCCTGACTTCTTAGTAAACGGAACCATACGACTAGAAGATTATAGTGATTTTGGAGAAGCTTTTGTATGGAAACTAAGTTCGAGGTATAAATTCTTAGAAGATAAACTTACCCTAAGAGCATCTATATCAACAGGATTTAGAGCACCTACATTACACCAGATATATACACAAAGAGCACAATTCTCTTTTGTTCCTGGTCAAGGAATCCAGGTTGGTGGATTAGTAAACAATGTTTCTCCACAAGCAAGATTATTAGATATCCCACAACTTGATGCCGAAGAGTCTACCAACTTTACTGTAGGTATTGGTGCAAAAATCAATAGAAATATCAACTTTACTATAGATTACTATAATATCCAGGTTGATGATAGAATTGTCTTAAGTACAGAAATAGGGGCTTCAGCAACAGGAGGTACTCCGCTAGACCAAGTTTTACAAGACAATGACCTGTCCGATGTAAGTTTCTTTGTTAATGCTATTGACACCAGAACCTCGGGTATTGATGTTGTTGCCAATTATAAAAACATAGAAATAGGTTCTGGAAAACTTGGTTTTAGCCTATCTGGTAATTATACGATCGAAAATGAAAGAGATGGTGATGTAAAGAACCCGGCACTAGTTGCACAAGCCGGTCAATCTGTTGTTAATGATACACAAGAAGCATTATTCTTTACTTCTAGACCAGAATATAAAGCAATATTAGGTGCTAATTATGATATCGGTAAATTTAGTTTTTCATTAAATAACACCTTATTT
Source organism: Aquimarina penaris (assembly GCF_040786285.1). Classification (NCBI taxonomy): domain Bacteria; kingdom Pseudomonadati; phylum Bacteroidota; class Flavobacteriia; order Flavobacteriales; family Flavobacteriaceae; genus Aquimarina; species Aquimarina penaris. The sequence continues at coordinate 285,885 of NZ_JBFMKQ010000003.1, read as the reverse complement.
GGTCCTACTAGGTTTAGAAATCAAGGATTACAAGATGTAGAAGAATTATTAGATGTTACCCCGGTAGCGGCGACTTTAGATGGAGGATCTGATTTAAGTGTTGAGTTTATGACCAAAATAGTGACCGATCTTGGTATTAATTTCAATGCAACTGATAAAATAACAATAGCATTAAATGTTAATAATCTATTGGATGTATTACCAGAAAGAGAATTTAAATCACTTACAGCATCTGGTGATAGAGTTTTAAATGGAGCAGTAACTCCAGCAGGTTTAGCTAGTGGTATTCCAGCAGGTATATCTGTAGAAAAAATAGTAGATAACTTAATTACTTTTAATCAAAGATATTCTCAAATGTCGTATGATGGTTATCATTTTAGTCAGTTAGGAGCTATGTTTAACTTATCATTAAACTATAAGTTCTAAAGAACGCTAAATATCATAAATTTTATTAAATCGCTTTGTTTATTATAATAAACAAAGCGATTTGTTTTTTATCAAAAGCTTTAATCATAATTTTGCATAAAATCTAGATTAAAGTATCCATGAAGGAATTAACCCGTTATTTTTATAATCTCTTTATTGCTAAAGGCTTTTCTGAAGAAGCTTCAGAGTTCCTAAACCTTATCATAGGGATTGGCATATTAGCGCTATTTCTGTTCGTGTTGGATTTAGTAACAAAAAAGGTAGTAATCGCTATTTTCAAAAAATATGCTTCGAGATCCAAAAATGTGTTTGATGATTATTTAGTTAAAAACAAAACATTTGATCACCTGGCGCATATCATCCCAATTTCTATAATAATCTGGATTGCCCCTCTTTTATTTATTGCGTATCCCACTGCAGAAAAATATCTCGAGATCATATTCGATATCATGGTCATCGTATTGGTTATTTGGATCGTGAGAAGCCTTTTAAGGACTTTTAGGGATTACTTAAAATCTTTAGATTCTTTCAAAGACAAGCCTATAGATAGTTATATCCAGGTGTTTATGATATTTGCCTGGTCTATTGGAGTTATTTTAATTTTTTCTTCGATTACCGGAAAATCAATATGGACATTCTTAACTGCGCTGGGAGCAATGTCTGCAATAATTCTTTTAATTTTTAAAGATACTATTCTAGGTTTTGTAGCAAGTATACAAGTATCAGTAAATGATACTGTTAGAATTGGAGATTGGATCACTATGGAAAAATATGGTGCAGATGGTGATGTAATTGAAATCAATTTATCGTCGGTAAAGGTTCAGAACTTTGATAAGACTATTACTACAATTCCTACCTACCACCTAACCTCTGAATCTTTTAGAAATTGGAGAGGTATGATGGATTCTGGCGGAAGAAGAATAAAAAGATCACTATTAATTAAAACAACTAGTATTTCTTTTTTATCTCAAGAAGATATTGCTAAGCTTCAAAAAATAGAGCTTATCAAAGAGTATCTTGAAAAAGCGCAGCATAAAATTAACAACTATAATCAAGAGCACAATGTAGATAAAAGCATATTGATCAACGGAAGAAATCTATCGAATATGGGAGTTTTTAGAATGTATGTAGAATCTTATATTGAAAATCATCCATATATTAATAAGGAAATGACGATCATGAGTCGTCAATTAGCTCCTTCTGCACAAGGAACTCCTCTGGAGATATATGCGTTTAGTAATGATAAAGTATGGAAGAATTATGAAAAAATAATGGCAGATATTTTTGATCACTTATTGGCAGCAATTCCATATTTTAACTTAGAAGTATTTGAACTAAATTTTAACCCGGAGAAATAATTTTCACCCAAATAATGTCAATTTTATGATTACAAGTTTTAGATTAATAAGTTACCTAGAAGGTATTTCATATCTACTTATTCTTTTTATAACCATGCCTTTAAAATATATGTTCGAATCTCCAGAACCGAACAAAGTAATAGGCATGGCACATGGTTTTTTGTTTCTGATTTATATCGTATTTGCCTTTCTAGTAAAACCAGAAAAACAATGGGGTACTAAAACTTTGGGAATAGTCCTTTTATGCTCTATTATTCCATTTGGTACTTTTTGGATGGATAAGAAATATTTGAGTGTTTGAGTGTTTGAGTGTTTGAGTGTTTGAGTGTTTGAGTGTTTGAGTGTTTGAGTGTTTGAGTGTTTGAGTGTAAAATTAATAATCACTAGGAACTATTCGTATAAATTTAAAAAACTAATAATTACTTGCTCTAGTTACTCCATAACTCATAACTCATAACTCATAACTCATAACTCATAACTCATAACTCATAACTCATAACTCATAACTATTCTGGATATTCTATCCTAAGATGATAAATATTGGTTAGCTTACGTTTAAAGACTTTTTTAACCTGTTGAATCTCTTTAAATGTAATATTTGAGTTCAAAAATTGTCCGTCTTCCATCTGTTTACTTACAATTTTCTCTACGAAAGAATCAATTAAACTACTTGTGGGGTTTTTTAAACTCTTCGAAGCGGCTTCTACACTATCACTCATCATTAAAATTGCCGTTTCTTTAGAAAATGGTTTTGGCCCAGGGTACTGAAAATCTTCAATATTTACATTTTCATTACTTTCTTTTTCTTTAGTATAAAAATAATATACAGTACTTGTTCCGTGATGCGTTCTAATAAAATCAATAACCCGATCAGGTAAATTATTCTTCTTAGCAATCTCTATACCTCGTATCACATGATTAACAATGATTTTAGCACTTTCTTTTGGAGATAATACATCGTGTGCATTACCAGATGCAGACTGATTTTCGGTAAAATACGTTGGATTAACCATTTTACCGATATCATGGTATAATGCTCCTACTCTAACGAGCATTGCATTGGCTCCAATTTCGTTGGCTGCCGCTTCTGCAATATTGGCCACATTAAGTGAATGATGAAACGTTCCTGGGGCCTTATTGGATAGCTCTTTGAGCAAAACCGAATTCGTATCACTAAGTTCTAATAACGATACATCAGAGATCAATCCAAAAATCTTTTCATAAGCATAAATTAAAGGATGAACTATTAGAGTAGCAAAACCACTTATTACAAATAACACCACTGTAGTCCAATCAATATTACTTATATTTCCTTCATGGATAATATGAAAAGAGATATAAGCAATAATATAAATCAAAGTAATTTGTCCTACAGAGATAAACAAATTGGCACGTTTAAATGATTCTGAAATCGTAAGTATGGTTACTATCCCTGCAATAATTTGCAAAAAAGTATACTCATAACTATTCGGTACCACGAAACCAAGAATTAAAACCGTGACCACATGCGTAAACAACCCTAATCGTGAATCAAAAAATGCTTTTAGTACTAAGGGAAGAATACACAGGGGGACAACATAAATATAGTTTGATTTATACTTAACGACTAAAGTAGTAACCAACACCATGAATAGAATATTAAAGAAAATAAATGTTACTTGTGTATTGTTATCATAAATATCTGCCCTATACTTTCGAATAAAAAGCAAAAGCATCATTAGTGCCAGAGAGACCAGAAGACAATATCCTAATACTATCCAATAGAAGTTTTTATCACTCCATACTTGAGATTCATATTCGGCTTTTAAAGAACTTAATATTTGTAGCGTATCCCCTTCTACAACTTCTCCTTTTGCTATGATTCTACTCCCACGAGACACTCCGCCTCGTGTAGTAAGCACTTTGGTCAATTCATTTTCTAATGTACTTTCTGTTAATTTATCATTTAACCTAACATTGGGTTTAACTAAATCAAAAAACAGTGCCACAAAACCACTTTTAAACTTAGTATACTCGCTTTTATCAATACGCGTATTAATAAGCTTAGTTAAGGCATTTGGGGTTAAAATTTGCCCATACGTTATTGCCTCTGCTTTGTTTCCTCTATTTAAAAATATTTGCCTTTTATTTCCATAGGAATAGGTTTCTTGCAACACCCCATACCTATAAATATCATTTAGTAAAATTCTCCCGAAAAGTTTGGCTTGATCACGTGATCCACTTTGATTCAAAACCTTTAAATAACTTGAGAAAGCATTGTCATATGATTCCTTAGCCGTATTAGAAATTATAGTATCATACTCAAAATAAGGAATGATATTATCTGTTATCCGCTTTTTTTCGGTTTCTATTTCTTCTTCTGTCTTTGCTATTGCAAAATCAAATGGAGCATATAAATTTTCATATTGCCATGGTTTTCCTTTGGTAAACTCATACTTAAATATTCCTCCTTTAGGGAATAAATACACAATTAAAGCGGTAGTGCATATAAAAAGAAAAATCCTATAAATAGAGGACTGTCTTTTATAAAATCTATTCAACAATCTTTTCACAAGTAATATTCTATAAATTACTCAAAAGTACTAAATCAAAGTTAGAAGTACGATGTACAGGATAAAATTACAACACATCGGTCAATTTTTGAATTTCAGAACAACAAAGACAAAAACTGCCCGCATAAAAGTTCGCTATGGGTGAAAGATTTAAAAAAATACAATATCACATCTCTTACTTACTACTTTGCAAATTGTACTTAGTACTTTACTATGTATATCCTTCAAAAATCCTTAAATTCGCACCAAACAATACACACAATTTAAATAATATATAATGAGTAAAGAAGTAGTAATTGTATCTGCAGCACGTACACCAATTGGTAGTTTTTTAGGAAGTTTATCTACTGTTCCCGCTACACAATTAGGTGCTACAGCTATCAAAGGTGCATTAGATAAGATAAATCTTGATCCATCATTGGTGCAAGAAGTATTTATGGGTAATGTGGTACAAGCAGGAAATGGCCAGGCACCTGCCAGACAGGCTGCATTAGCTGCTGGTATAAGTGATACTGTTCCATGTACTACTGTAAATAAAGTATGTGCCAGTGGTATGAAAGCAGTAATGCACGCTGCACAGGCGATTGCACTTGGTGATGCAGATATTATTGTTGCAGGAGGTATGGAAAACATGAGTTTAATTCCTCATTATGTAAGGCTAAGAGCTGGTCATAAATTCGGGCCACAGACTCTTGAAGATGGCATGCAACGAGATGGATTAGTTGATGTATATGATGGCCATGCCATGGGTGTTTGTGCAGATCAGTGCGCAGATAAGTATGAATTTAGCAGAGAAGACCAAGATGCATTTGCTATCCAATCTTATGAAAGATCAGCAAAAGCATGGGCAGAAGGTAAGTTTGCTAATGAGGTTGTTCCTGTTGCAGTTCCTCAACGTCGAGGTGAACCCGTTATGATTACCGAAGATGAAGAGTACAAAAATGTTAAAATGGAAAAAATACCAGCATTACGACCAGCTTTTTCTAAAGAGGGTACCGTAACTGCTGCCAATGCTTCTACAATTAATGATGGTGCAGGTGCCGTTGTAGTGATGAGTGCAGAAAAAGCTGCAGAACTAGGGCTAAAACCATTGGTAAAAATTAAAAGTTATGCAGATGCGGCTCATGAACCAAAATGGTTTACTACGGCTCCTGCCAAAGCGCTTCCTAAAGCAATAGAAAAAGCAGGAATAGCACTTAATGATGTTGATTTCTTCGAGTTTAACGAAGCCTTTTCTGTAGTAGGGTTAGCAAACTTAAAAATTCTTGGGCTTAACGATAAGAACACCAATGTTAATGGAGGTGCTGTATCATTAGGGCATCCTCTAGGATGTTCGGGAGTACGTATCTTAATTACCCTAATGAATGTATTAGAGCAAAATAATGCAAAAACTGGTGCTGCTGCTATTTGCAATGGTGGGGGTGGTGCTTCTGCTATGGTAATTGAACGCATTTAATTTATAGACACAAGGTATTTGTACATGAGGTTTTAGGTAAGTTATTAGTGTACATTTTGACTATTAATATTGAGTTTGAAAACAAAAATATTTATCTAAAACTTCATGAACCACCTTGTATGTTCTTTTAAAAAAAGCTATTACACTCTACAACTAATTACTAATAATTAATCATTATAATGCAATACGGCATTTGTAACCTAAGCATCGTTCCGTTACGTTTTGAGCCCAGAGATCCCAGCGAAATGGTTTCTCAGTTATTATATGGGGAACATTTTAAAGTGCTCGAAAAACGTAAGAAATGGAGTAAAATTCGATTGGCTTTTGATCAATACGAGGGTTGGATTGACAACAAACAATACATAGAAGTTACAGAAGAACAGTATAAAACTTTTGATCAGCAAGATATATCCTTATCTGGAGATTTGGTCGAGTTTATTAGCTGTGATCAAAATCAATTAATGCCTATCCCACTGGGAGCATCATTAGGGGCCTTAGAATTTCTAAAGCACTCATATGATGGTCATAGAATTTCTCAAAAACAATCCAAAGAACACTTGGTTGAAAGTGCATTTATGTACCTCAACACTCCTTATCTATGGGGAGGAAAAACAAATTTTGGTATAGATTGCAGTGGTTTTACTCAGATGGTCTATAAACTTAATGGTTATCAACTACTAAGGGATGCATCACAGCAAGCTACGCAAGGAGAACCCCTTAGTTTTATTGAAGAAAGTGAACCCGGTGACCTGGCCTTTTTTGATAATGAAGAAGGGAGTATTATACATGTAGGCATTATGATGAAAGATAACTATATTATCCATGCACATGGCAAAGTACGTGTGGATCGTATTGATCATACCGGAATCTACAATACCGAAAAACGTACTCATACGCACAACCTTAGAGTTATAAAAAGGATTATATAATTTAAAAATCTTCAAAATGACTTCTCAAGAAATAAAAATAATACCAATACGGCTTGAGGATAATCGTACACTTCTAGAAATTGGTCGACAAACTTTTTATGATGCCTTCGGTCCTCCTATAAATACTGAGGAAAATATTCAAGTATATTTAAAAGAGAAATTCACTTTAGATCAAATCAATAAAGAACTACAGCATCCCGACTCGCAATTCTTTTTTGCTATATTCGATACCGAAATTGTGGGATATATAAAACTAAATACAGAAGACGCACAAACTGAATCTGTTCATAACAATGCTCTCGAGATAGAACGAATTTATGTGGTAAAGGAGTACCAAGGCAAAAAGATTGGCCAACTACTATTAGATCAATCCTTAAATGTGGCTAAACAAAAAGAAACTGATTTTATTTGGTTAGGTGTCTGGGATCAAAATCCTGGAGCGATACGGTTTTATGAAAGAAATGGGTTTAAAATCTTTGATAAACACCAATTCAAGCTAGGAACCGAGATCCAAACTGATATCATGATGAAACTGGAATTATAATGTTTCAAAAACTTTATGATTTTGATAACATAAACTTGTTAATTTTTGCCTAATTTTGAAACGTTCATTTCATTAAAAATGCCAAAAACAGAAACATTCAATAGAAACCAGGTTTTACAAAAAGCCACAGAAGTATTTCATAAAAAGGGATATAACGGCACTTCTATGCAAGATTTAGTGGATGCCACATCATTAAATCGATCCAGCATATATAACTCTTTTGGTAGTAAATTAAATATGTTTCTTGAGGTTCTTTCTTACTATCAATCTTTTCATAACACTAATTTTAATCAGGGCCTGGCAAATTCGTATAATGCTAAAGAAGCTATTGAAACTATTTTCGAGCTTAATCTCAACGAAATTGTGAATGATAATGATCGTAAGGGATGCATGATAGTGAATTGTAAATCAGAAATGGTAAATCAAGAGATATCAATTAAATCTTTCATGGAAAAAAATCAAGACCGTATGATCGCCATGTTAGAAGATATTGTGAGCAAAGGCCAAATGGAAAAGATTTTCAACAAGAATCAAACCGCGAATCAATATGCATTATACTTGTTCTCCTCTATCCAAGGATTAAGGATGACAGGAATATTAAATAAAAACAAAGAAGATCTTATAAATCTAATAAATACTATACTTAAAGTACTGTATTAAATCAATTTTTTTTAAACTAATTTGAAATGATCGTTTCAAGATAAATATTCACAAATACATAAAATAATACAATGAAAAAGTTAGAAAACAAAGTAGCCGTTATTACAGGAGCTAATAGCGGAATAGGATTAGCAACAGCTAAACTATACTTACAAGAAGGTGCCAAAGTTGTCCTTTCAGGAAGGCGTCAGGAAGCGTTAGACGAAGTTGCAAAAGATCTCGATGGAGATTTTATTACCGTTACAGCTGATGTTTCAAAAACAGATGACAACAAAAGATTAATCCAGGAAGCAACCGCTAAATATGGGAAGATTGATGTTTTATTCCTTAATGCCGGCGTTGCTCCAGTTGCACCCACGAATGAAATTACCGAGGGACATTATGATGAAGTATTTAATATTAATGTAAAAGGCCCGATACTGACAACCAAAGAGGCTTTACCTAATATCAACGATGGTGGTACGATCTTATTTACCAATTCAATCGTTCACCAAAAGGGTTTTGACGGACTTGGAGTATACTCAGCTTCCAAAGGTGCTTTAAGAGCATATCAACGTGTATTAACCTCAGAAGTTAAGTCAAGAGGTATTCGTGTTAATTCTATCGCTCCGGGACCAATCGAAACTCCCCTATATGGTAAAATGGGATTACCACAGGATGTTGTAGAAGAAATGGGAAAAGGATTTGCACAACAAGTACCTTTAGGTCGTTTTGGAACCTCCGAAGAAATTGCTAAATCAGCACTATTCTTAGCATCAGACGATGCCTCCTTTATAAACGGTGTAGAGTTAGAAGTAGATGGTGGCTTGAGCCAGATTTAAAGTTGAAGTAAACTACCTCGGGGCAAGCCCGTGAGGCATTGGTTGGAAAATAATTTTGATTTCGAGGCAAGCCTCGGAGCATTTAAATCTCGATTATCGAGTAACTTAACTAAGTTTGAAATCAAAAAGTAAAAGGTGGATTCTAAAGAATCCACCTTTTTTATACAATTTAGACTGTTTTATAATTATAGCTCTAATATTTGTCTAATCATTTGATTGGTAAATCCCCACTCATTATCATACCATATCATTACTTTGACCAAATCTCCATCAACCACTCTGGTCATAGAAGCATCAACAGTTGCCGCATAAGGGTTTTGTTGAATATCTGAAGAGACGATAGGTTCGTAAGTAACATCCAAAACTTTAAGGTATCTATCCGTTTTAGCTTCTTTTTCTAGAATTTCGTTAATCTCTTCAGCACTTGTATTTCTTTCTGCTATAAAAGTAACATCGCTAATTGATCCCACAGGAACAGGAGTTCTTATTGCTATTCCATCAAATTTTCCTTCAAATTGCGGTAATGCTTTGGTAGTAGCAATAGCGGCACCAGTAGAGGTTGGAGTAAGGTTAACTGCTCCTGCTCTACCCATCCTAGGATTTTTTTTAGATGGTGCGTCTACTAAAGTTTGAGAAGCGGTATATGCATGAATCGTATTTAATATTGCTTTTTTTACACCTATGGTACGCCCTAAAATCTCTACTACCGGGCTTATATTATTGGTTGTACAGCTAGCACATGAAAAAATTGCAGTCTTTCCTTCTTCTGTATTAACACCATGTACCACCGTAGGAGCATCTTTGCTTTTTGTTGGCCCCGATATTACTACATTAGTTGCACCTGCATGAATATGCTTTTCTGCATCTTCTCTATTGGTAAAGAAACCAGTACTTTCGATTACAATATCAACGTCATTTTCTTTCCAGGGTAATTGCTCTGGATCTCTTTGATTAAAATACAGTATTTTTTGCCCGTCTACATGAAGGTGATCCTCATGAATACGTACCTCCTTATCATAAATACCATAAACACTATCGTATTTAAGTAGATATTGTGCATTTTCTATAGACATTAGATCGTTTACTGCTACCACTTGTAACCCTGGCTCTTCCATAATTACTTTTAGTGCAGCACGTCCTATTCTTCCGAATCCATTAATTGCTATTCTCTTCATAGTAAATTATCATTTTTTGTTGGTAAAAATCTGAAAGAATATCTAAATGATATTCCCTTGCTATAAGGTCGTAAAAAAGAGGTAATAATTACCTGTAAAAGCCAAAATTAAAGTTTTAATCTTCCAGTAGTGATACCCCATTCAAATCGGTGGTCAATACATCACTCATATAGTCAAAATAAGGTCTTAATAATTCGTAATGATATACTACTTTATCCAAAAAATCTGGAGCAAAAACTTCCTTGTCTGTAAAACTATGCTCGACAAAAAATGATTTATTTTTAATCAAATCTATAGCCGGGTGATCTTTACTAAAGCCTTTTGGTGCAGTTTTGACTTGATATCCGGTATTAAATCCTCCAAACGCTTTTTTGAAATCTTGATTGGCTAGTATTTCCCTAATTTCCTGATCATCCATCTCAAACTCCTTTCTAATTCGTAGTAAATCAGCTGGTTCGGGACTAAAAAACCCTCCTGCCATTAGAGAATTACCAGGTTCTAACCTTAGGTAATACCCACCTCTTCGATGAGCTCCAGTCCTGCTAAAACTAACGCTACGATGTACATTATAAGGCGTTTTATCCTTGCTAAAACGAACATCTCGATTAATTCTAAAAACTTTAGTCTTCTCTATTTCGTCCTTTTCATTTAATCGTTCTGCAACCAGCGCATAAAAAGCTTTCAACGTCTTTTCATTAGCTTGATATTGTTTCTTGTTTTCGGTCATCCAATCCCGATGGTTATTCTTTTTTAAATCATTTAAGAATTCAAATGCTGATTTTGGTATATTGCTCATAAAATTTACTTTGATTTTAAAAGTACTAAAATCTGTTTTCTAAGTCAAAGTTTAATTTATGTTTATAGGATGTGAATAATAATCACCTTGCATTAATAAGAATATAAAATTCTAAGGTTCTCAAAATTGTTCCAATAAATAATTTATTAAATCTGTAGTCGTTACAATACCTACTAGTTTACCATTGTCAATAACTGGTAATGCATGAAATTCTCTTTTAGATAAAATCTCTGCAACTTCTTTTATAGTAGTATTAGAATTTACACTTACCAAATTTTTTGCCATTACCTGTTCTATCGTAAACATTTCATAAACAATTGTATCAACATCATGTTCATTTTCATTAATGGCATCTGCAAAACTTATACGAAGTAAATCTGTATAACTTAGCATGCCAATAATTACATCGCCCTTAACAACAGGAATATGACGTATGTTATTTTCTTTGAATAACATTTCTGCAGTTTCTAAACCATTAGTACTATTTAAAGTGATGACATCAGAAGTCATAATTTTGGAAACGGGAGTTCTTTTTTTCATTATTATTTAATTTAAATTGATACTCAAATATAGGATCAAACTCCAAAAAAAATTATGATAAATATCAGTAGAAACAATAACAAAAATCACCTTCTTTTTACTACTTTTAGATGTAATACTTCTATCATTATATCTTCTATTCATTAAAAGAATAAGATCCAAACTGGATTATGTTCTTCAGGTTTTTTAACCAAATTTTATAGATTACTATCAATTCTTACGGCTGTTTGTTATTATTATTGTAAAAATGTAAGGATTCACAACTTATTAAGACGTATATATTCTTTATTCTATATATTTACTAGAGTTTTCAAAAAGACAATGATGAGCAAAGAACGAGATGAGATTATTGCTAAGATCGAAGAGCAAAAAAAGAATCCAAATCTAAAGCTGAAGCTAAAAGAAAGAACCGAATATTTTACCAACTTACTTTTCTATACATTATTTGATACAGATACCGAAGTTGCAAAAAATATAGACCTTCTTGAAGTTACTTTTGAAGAACTTATTGATCTCGCCTGTTGGGAAACCGAAAAACCATGTAGTACACTATGGCAATCTTATCTTGAAAAATTACCAGAGATATTAGAAAAATTGAACCTGGATGCTAAAGCATTTATGAAAAGCGATCCGGCTGCCAACTCTATTGAAGAGATTTATATGGCGTATCCAGGGTTTTATGCAATAGCTATTTATAGATTAAGTCACGAGTTATTAAAATTTGGATTACCATTGGTACCAAGATTAATGACAGAATACTCACATAGATTGACTGGTACAGACATTAATCCGGGTGCAGAGATCGGAGAATCATTCTTTATCGATCATGCAACAGGTATTGTAATCGGGGAAACTGTGATTATAAAAAACAACGTAAAAATATATCAAGGAGTTACTTTGGGTGGGTTATATGTAGATAGAAAACTTCGAAATGTAAAACGTCACCCTACGGTAGAAGATAATGTAACTATTTATGCTAATGCCACTATATTAGGAGGTAGCACGATTATTGGAGCCAATAGTACTATTGGTGGTAATGCATGGATTACATCTTCTGTACCCGAAAATTCAATTATTTCTAATACTGCAGAAATTAAGATTAAAAAAGTTGTTTAATGTCACATAGTATTTTAGACCTTATCGGAAATACGCCTTTGGTAAAGGCTACTTCTCTTATCGACAATCCTAATATCACATTATATCTAAAGTTAGAAGGACATAATCCTGGCGGAAGTGTAAAAGATCGTGCAGCATACAATATGATCAAATCTGCTTTGGATCGCGGGGATATCGATCAAAACACTAAGCTTATTGAAGCCACTAGTGGTAATACAGGTATTGCATTAGCTATGATTGCGGGGATCTTTAAACTAGACATAGAATTGGTGATGCCAGAAAATTCTACCAAAGAACGTGTACAAACCATGCGTGCCTATGGTGCAAAGGTTATTCTTACTTCTGAAGACATTGGTATTGAAGGTGCACGTGATTATGCCGAAGCTAAAGTAAAAAACGAAGGTTATGTTATGCTAAATCAGTTTGCCAATAATGATAACTGGAAAGCACATTATAAAACCACCGGCCCTGAAATTTGGAGAGATACAGAAGGTAGAATAACACATTTTGTTTCTTCTATGGGGACTACAGGAACTATTATGGGTACCTCAACCTATCTCAAAGAGCAATCTAAGGATATACAAATTGTGGGTGTACAACCTACCGATGAATCCAGAATCCCAGGCATACGCAAATGGCCAAAAGAATATTTACCCAAAATATTTAATCCGTCCAAAGTGGATCAAGTAATTGAAGTAAGCCAGGAAGAAGCCACAGAAATGGCTAAACGCCTTGCCAAAGAAGAAGGTGTGTTCTCTGGTATGAGTAGTGGTGGATCCGTTACAGCTGCTCTAAAACTTGCTAAAACTCTTAAAAGTGGAGTGCTCGTAGCTATTATCTGTGATCGTGGAGATCGATACTTGAGTTCAGATTTGTTTGAGTGATGTTTTCTTTTTCTTTACACCTAAACATAATAAAAACTTAGCTTAAGCAGTATATAATTAGTTGCAGTAGAATTTCCCTACTTCAACAAGCTAAGCACAAATATCAGAAATTCACTTGCTTTAATTATCTTTAGCAATGTGAAAAGCACTCGTGTACTTTCTCAATAGTAATTATACACAAATACATTATTCATCATGGCTAAAAAGCGTACCTGGAAATTTTGGACCTCAAGAACAATACTTATCATCATTGTATTAGGTCTTCTTTGGTTGACAAATCTTATCTGGTTTCGACCATTTAATATAAAGCACTTTTACGACAAAGTATTTGTAGAGTTAGCTTTAGAAAGTCCGGAGCTCACAACTTCTATGGGTATTCCGGTTTTGTATGATATGTCTAAGGATGAATTAGATGATATTTCTGATGCAAAACAATGGGAATCTTTCAATAAAATGAAAGAGGATTACGAGACCTTGTTGAGTTATGATTTCGAAGGACAATCAGAAACGAATAAATTAAATACTAAAATTTTAGCTTTTTATTTAAAAGGATTGAAAGATGGTGAAGCGTTTTTCTATCACGGTTACCCGGTTAACCAAATGGGCGGAGTACAGAACTCACTACCTAGTCTTATGGAAAATTCTCATAAGCTAAGAGATGAGAGTGATGCAGAAGCATATATTGAGCGTTTATCTAAATTTGATATTAAATTCAACCAATTAATTGAAAGCTTAAAAATAAGCGAGAACAAAGGCATACTACCTCCTAAGTTTGTCATTAATCGTGTGTTGGATGAAATGAATGGTTTTATTGGTGTAAAAAGTGGCAGTGCAGATAGTATTCAAGATCTACAAAAGACAGCGTCGCCTGTAAAATCAAATATTCTATATACCAATTTTGAATCTAAAATTGACAAATTAGATAATTTATCTCAAGAAGAGAAAGACACCTACAAAGAACAAGTTGAAGAAGAAATAGGAACCACAGTCTTTGGAGCCTATAAAAACCTCATTACGTATTTCGAACAACTTAAAGAAAAGGCCACTACAGAGGATGGTGTTTGGAAATTACCTGATGGAGAAGCATACTATCGCTATCAATTAAAACAACGTACAACTACCGATTTAGATCCTGAAGAAGTACATCAAATCGGATTATTAGAAGTGGCCAGAATAAAAAATGAAATGCAAAATATTCTCACAGCCGAGGGATACACCGATACTACGAAAACACTTGGAGCTACCATTCAGGAATTAAATAAAGAAGAACGTTTTCTTTTTCCTAATAATGACGAAGGAAGACAAATGGTACTCGATGAATATGATCGCATCCTGGCCGAAATAAGTGCTGGTTTAGATGATGCCTTTGATGTACGGCCAAAAGCAGGTCTCGAGGTAAAACGCGTTCCAGAGTTCAAAGAGGAAGGTTCGGCAGGTGCCTATTATAACAGGCCCGCAATGGATGGTTCGCGAGGAGGAACATTCTACGCCAATCTTAGAAATGTACATGAGTCTGTAAAATTCGGGATGAAAACATTAGCATATCATGAAGGAATCCCCGGGCATCATTTTCAAATCGCTATCCAATCAGAGCTTGAAGGTGTTCCCATTTTTAGAACTATCGGACTTTTTACGGCATATATCGAAGGTTGGGCATTATATTCTGAGCAGTTAGCCTGGGAGCTAGGCTTTTATAAAGATGACCCTTTTGGAAACCTGGGTAGATTACAAGCCGAAATGTTTAGAGCCGTTCGACTTGTGGTTGACACGGGTATTCATTATAAAAAATGGACACGAGAAGAAGCTATTGATTATATGGTAGCAAATACCGGAATGACCACGACAGAAGTAACTACAGAAATTGAACGATATATTGTTTGGCCAGGACAAGCTTGTGCTTATAAGATCGGAATGTTGAAAATACTAGAGCTTAGAGAACGAGCAAAAAAGAAACTTGGCGATCGTTTTAGCTTAAAAGAATTTCACAATGTAGTATTAAAAAACGGAGCAGTTCCGTTAGATATTCTAGAAGAACTTATTGATGCCTATATTAATGAAACACTTGCAAATAGCGATGGCTAAAGAATAGTGAGACAATCTTCTGTCATAGTTTTATTCTCAATTTTCTTCAGCGCTAGAATACTAGAGCGTCAATATTCTAAAAGGGTATCTAATAAGATTGTTTGATTATCATGAAAATATAAAATCAAATTAATCAAAAAACATTTTTGGTATGGGTTACATAGGATCAGAATAATAAATATCTAAGTTCTGAATTGTTCGAATAACCCCAGATATATTGCCTAAAGCATAAACAATTACAGCTTTCTTTCCAAAAATCACAGTAGTGTTTCTGTCACATTAATTAAATCCAAAAGTCTCTTTATCTAGTAGTTTAGAAATAGTACTGCTTTTGGAATCTGATTTTATTTTGATCATAATACAAAATAAGCCTAGGTAAAAAACATAGGTAGTTAATTTTTCCGAAATAAGTATTCTTCTAAAAAATCTACAATAAAATTAGTGTAAACAGAGTAAGATAAAACTATTCTAAGTTATCTCTACTTAATAAAAAAATTACATATAATGAAGACCCAAATATTAAGATTAATCATTCTATTAATATGCATTAACTTATTGTCTTGTTCTAATGATGACACTATTGTTACAGAACCTATTCCAACTCAAATAATAGGTGAAGGAGTAAAAATATTGCCTTTGGGAGATTCCAGAGTTCAAGGATCAAGTCCGGTTTTTGAAAGTTATCGATATGAGCTATGGAAAAACCTAGTTGCTAATAATTGGGCTTTTGATTTTAGTGGCCCTCTCATTGATGGAATTTCAAATCCTAAATTTATGAACAAAGAATTTGATACAAATCATGCTGGAGTTGGTGGTTTTAAAACTGAGGATATTTTAATCAATATTCATCAAATAATAGAAGATGCAGGTGTCCCCGATGTTGTATTGCTAGGTATAGGTACTAATGATCTCTTTAAAGGTGTTAGTGTAAAAAATGCAATTATAAATGTTAATAGAATTATAAACATTTTACAGAAACACAATAAGAATGTTACTATTTTCATAGAACAAATAGCTCCTGGAAGGTCTGATTTTATGACTCCTCAAAGTACACTTGCATTTAATCTATTTAATCGTCAAATTAAAAAAACAGCACAATTGCAAACAACAGATTCTTCTAGAGTAGTGGCAATAAATATGACCAAAGGATGGGATGATCGGTTTATGGCTGATATTGTACATTATAATGAAACTGGAGCAAAAGTAGTTGCAGATCGATATTATAAGGCAATAGAATTTTTTGTTAAAAAACAATAAAGCTTCCTTACTATAAAATTAGATCATAAAATTGCTCTTCATGCATTATCGAATTGTTACTGTCTCGCCCTAAAAAAACAGCGATAACTTTTGCGAGGTTTAGCCGTTTTTTTGTAAAATAGTAGGATCTTATACTGGCTGGTCGCACACTAACGACTAATACCACAAGAAAAACATTGACTTTATAGAAATCATTAAATCTCATCAAAATGAAAATCAAAGTTATCCTTTTAACCCTTGTAAGCATGGTAATTCTTACCAGCTGCCAACAAACTACATCAAGTGATACTTCTAAAATTAAAAAAGGCATGCTCAAAGTAACGATCCTATATCCAAACGATGACGGAAAAACATTTGATATGGATTACTATTCCAATACCCACATGCCCATGGTTGCACGTGTATTAGGTGACTCACTGAAGCTGTTAGCAATTGATAAGGGAATAGCCGGCCGTACGCCCGATGAACCCATACCCTATTTAGCTATTGGATATTTGTACTTTGACACGCTTTCAGCCTATCAAAATTCTTTCGGACCAAATGCTGAAAAAATTGTTGGCGATATCCCGAACTATACCAATATTCAGCCGGTTGTTCAAATTAGTGAGGTATTCCGATGAATCGCTATTCCAAAATATTAATATTTATTTTTTTTTTATTTCTTGTTAGGGTAAAAACGTTTCAATCTGTTATTAGCTAAAACAAACTTATAATATGAAACTGATTACAAAATTTAAAGCATTAGTATTTTTAGGATTACTTATTACAATATCTTGTTCTGAAGATGATAACAATATTCCAAATCCCACTGTAGGTAGCGGAATAAAAATCATGCCTTTGGGTGATTCTAGAATAGAAGGCGCAAGACCCGAGTTTGAAAGTTATCGATATGAATTATGGAAAAACCTGGTTACTAATAATTGGGAATTTGATTTTACGGGACCATTAAAAGACGATGCCAGCTATCCCCAATTTATGAATATGAGTTTTGATAATGATCATGCTGGAGTTGGTGGTTTTACAACCCGGGATATTATAAACAATATTCAAGAAGCATTAACTTCAGGAACTCCAGATGTAGTTTTGATAGGAATTGGCGGTAACGACCTAACGGGAGGAAGCACTGTTTCAAATGCAATTACTAATATTAATCAAATTATAGACATTCTACAGGGTAGTAACAACAACATTACAATTTTCTTAGAACAAATCGCACCGGGTAGATCGGATTTTATGACGCCCGAATTTACTGCCTTATTTAATGAATTTAATAGTAGTATCACCGGTGTTGGGGACCAACAAACCACTACAACTTCTAAAGTAATTGTTGTAGACATGGCAACAGGATGGAAAGATACCTACATGGCAGATGAAGTACATTACAACGTAGAGGGTGCAAAAGTTGTAGCCGACCGATATTATAATGCCATCACTCAATTTATAGAAAAGCAATAATTTAATAACTACTCAGTTTCAAAAAATGAAACTGATATTTCTTATCCTTGCGGCATTATTAATTTTAAACCGCGAACAGATTCAGCTTTAGAAAATCTAATGTATCTAAATAGTGTACTTTATTTATTTTCTAAAGCTATTTTTGTTCCTTTGCACTTATGCCAGAATCAAGAGAAATCTTACATATTTTAAAAGAATATTTCGGTTATGATAGCTTCAGACCGTTACAGGAAGAAATAATAAATTCCATTTTTGAGGGTGATGACAACCTTGTGATTATGCCGACTGGCGGAGGAAAATCTATTTGCTATCAGCTTCCAGCTTTATTGTTACCTGGTGTAACTTTGGTAATTTCACCTTTGATTGCTTTAATGAAGGATCAAGTAGATGGATTATTGGCCAATGGTGTACAAGCTGCATTTATCAATAGTAGTCAGCATGAAAATGAACAACAAGAAATCTACCAAAAACTCCTCGACAAAGAAATCAAACTTTTGTATGTGGCGCCAGAGAGTTTAAGTTTTTTAGACACCATACTCTCACAAATAACCGTTAGTTTAATTGCTATTGATGAAGCACATTGTATTTCGGCCTGGGGGCATGATTTTAGACCTGCTTATACACAATTGGGATATCTTAAAAACAGGTTTCCAGAAACTCCGGTTATAGCATTAACCGCCACTGCTGATAAAGCTACCAGACAAGATATTTGTAATCAACTTAACATTCCTGATGCAACACAACATTTAGCCTCTTTTGATAGAGAAAACCTGAACCTAGAGGTACGTCCCGGAAATAAAAGAATTGAACAAATCATTGATTTTCTACAAGATAAACCTAATGATAGTGGAATTATATACTGCCTTAGTAGAAAAACAACACAAATGCTAGCCGAAAAACTACAAAGTCAAGGTTTTAAAGCTGAAGCATACCATGCAGGAATTGATCATCAGAAAAGAGCTCATACACAAGAAGGGTTTATTAATGATACTGTTCAAATCGTTTGTGCTACCATTGCTTTTGGAATGGGAATTGACAAATCCAATGTTCGTTGGGTGATTCATTATAACTTACCCAAAAATATTGAAGGCTATTATCAAGAAATTGGCCGTGCAGGTCGTGACGGATTACCATCCTCTACTCTACTCTTTCATAGTTATGCCGATGTAGTGCAACTGCAAAAATTTGCAGATATGTCGGGTAACAAAGAAGTACAGCTTGCCAAATTGGATCGTATGAAACAATATGCTGAATCTTTAAGTTGCAGACGTAAAATTTTATTAAGCTATTTTGGAGAATTAATCCAAGAAGATTGTGGTAATTGCGATGTATGTAAAAACCCTCCTACTTTTATTGATGGGACAATCGTTGCTCAAAAAGCATTATCGACTGTAACTCGAATCAAAGAACAGGAACCCATAGGTACGGTTATCGATGTGTTACGGGGGGCTCAAAACGCGGCAGTATATGATAAAGAATACCAGAACCTAAAAACGTATGGTATAGGTAATGATATTTCATGGAGAGATTGGCAACAATATATTATTCAGTTAATCAATCAAGGATATCTGGAAATCGCATTTCATCAAAACAATAAACTGAAACTAACTGAGCTCTCTAAAAAAGTATTATTTGAAGGTGAAAAAATAAGTTTAGCTAACCTTAAAGACATAGAAAAAGCTAAAGAAGTTGTTGCTCAATTATCTAATAAGACCAAAGCGAATACCTTATTCGAAAAATTGAGAGCACTTAGATTAGAATTAGCTAAAGAGGCAGGAATTCCTGCTTATCAGATCTTCAGTGATGCTACACTAAAGGAAATGGAACAACACCGTCCCATGAGTGATGATGAATTCCTGCAAATAAGTGGTGTTGGAAGGCAAAAAATGCAAAATTATGGATATCAATTCATAAAAACTATTATTGATTTTTCGGCAGAAAAGACAAAAAAGAAGAAAAAATCCAATAAAGGAAATTCACATAAAGAGACATTAAGTTTATATAAGGAAGGCTTATCTATAGAAGAAATAGCGATCAAAAGACAATTAGCACAGTCGACCATTTTTTCTCATATTATGAAATTGTATACCGATGGCGAAAATATTGATCTAACACAATTTATAAGTAAAGAAGATATTGGTACGATCAAAAAAGCCAAAGAAACATTAGAAAGCCCCACTACTTTAAAACCATATTTTGATCATTTTGAAGGTGCCATTGAGTATAATACAATCAAATTAGCGTTAACAATTTTAGAAGAAAACTAACACCTAAATCATCTATGCAATCTCACATCATTTTTGGGGCCGGATTAATTGGCGGTTTTTTAGGAGGTGTACTTACTTCTTTAAACATAAATACGACACTGGTTTGCAGACCTAGTGTTCGGCAAAAATTGAGCAATGGTATTAAACTAACCGATTATTTAGGAAATGAAAAAAAGGTAAAAACTCTTCATTTTTTAACTGAAAAAGATGGGCTAAAAGAACCGAACAAAGAGCATTTCTGTGATTTTCTTTGGATTACTGTAAAATGTACAGGGATAGATCAAGCAAGCAAAGATATTTCTCCTTTGGTTGGCCCTAATACCATAATTTTTTGTTGTCAAAATGGGTTGGGTTCTGAAAAAGTAATACAACGACAATACCCTAACCATACGGTATTACGAGTTATGGTACCTTTTAACGTTTCCGAACCAAGCCCAGGGCATTTGCATCGAGGATCAGAGGGTACATTATACATTGAAACAACAACTCAACTAAACGAGCTTATTTGCCCCTTGGTACTACGGCTTACTACTCCAATTATGCCTGTAGCTCAAACCACAAAAATGCAAGAATTATTATGGGCCAAACTACAATTAAATCTAGGTAATAGCATAAATGCTTTAGCCGACATCCCTGTAAAAAAAATGCTACAACAGCGTGAGTATCGTTTGGTCATTGCAGCACTAATGAAAGAACTGCTTTCTGTAACCAAAGCCCTAAATATTAAACTACCTAAATTGACAGCGGTACCCGCCCAACTTATTCCAACCGTACTTGGTTTACCTAATTTCTTATTTACTATTGTGGCTAACAAAATGTTGGCAATTGATCCAACGGTAAGAACTTCAATGTGGTGGGACCTATCTCAAGGTAAAACGACCGAAATAGAATATCTAAATGGAGCTATTGTAAACATTGCAGAAGAATTAAAAATCAATTGTTTTGCAAATCAAAAAATCATATCGCTTATCAAACAAATAGAACAAACGAACGAACAAAAAACACCAAGAAAAGTAATCTCTGGCAAAGAGTTATTGCATGAAATAAAGAAAGGGAACCACTAGATTTTGTAAGTACTTAAGCTCTCTTTGAAAAGTACTTCTTATCACTATAAGAGACCAGTGGATCCATTAAAGCTTTATCTAAGATATCTTTATGTTTTTCTTCTTCGTAATGAAACATTAACGTATTCAGTTCTGCGATTGTTATTCCTGTACTATGCTCTTCTTCTATGACAAATTCATCATTAGTAGTTACAAATCCAGGTGTCAAAACTCTAACATATACGCCCGAAAACAAAGAATCAATAAATTGTTTTATAATTTTTTGATCCTCAAAACGAACTCCTAATTTATAACAAGGTTGTCTGGGCCGTGAAATCTGCACGACTGCTTCTCCCAATTTATAAATACTTCCAATCTTTATGTTGTACTCATCAAATCCATCAACTGTAAGGTTTTCGCCAAACATTCCGTGTTGCCAGTCCAGATCTGGATATTTTTCTTTCCAATATGAATAGTGATCAGCGGCATATAAATAGCATGCTTTATCAACTCCACCGTGATATCTTCTATCGATTACATGATCGCCTTCAACATCTTCTTTATCCAAATAAATGGGTTTACTAACAGGATACTTATAAATTCCTGTCTTCACCTCTTTACCTCTCCAGGAAATAATTTTTGTTTCGGCGATATTGGTAGCAATAACTTTCATGTATTTTATGATTTAAGTTCGACAGAATTTAGTATTAATCCAGAGCCAGGTACTATATGTTCTAAGACAATTTCTTCTGCATTGGGATTTAAAGTCTTCTTAATAAAATCTATATTTATTTTTCCTTTCCCCAAATCTACAAGCGCACCCATCATTAATCGGATTTGATTTCTTTTAAATCCTTCGCCTTTGACTTGTAACAAATAACTTTCTTTAGGGAAAAAACTAGCCGTATAGAGGTCATTTCTCTTTATTTCACAATGTGTAATTTCTCCTTCAAGAATTGTGTTTTCTGAAGGGCGATGACAATAGGATCTAAAATTATGTTTTCCTTCAAACAATCTTGCCGCTTCTTGCATTAAAGTTATGTTAAGTTCCTCGGCAACATTGTACATAAATGGAGCGCAAAAAGGATGAAATTTTGATCCAAATGAAAACAAATACAGATATTCTTTGATCTTTGGCGATTGAATAATATTAAAATGTTCATCGGTCTCTTCGATACATATTGCTCTTATATCTTGTGGTAAGTTTTGATTGAACAAGGGATAGAAAACATCAAGATCAAGAGGGTCGTGATCTACAAATAGTTCTATATAAGCTTGATTTGCAGAAACCTTTGCATCGGTTCTTCCGGCAGCTAATATCTTGAAATCATTAGAATCCAAAACATAGTTTATAGTACGCTCAACCATTCTTTGTAGCGTGTTGACTTTAGGTTGTTTTTGCCAACCGTGGTATCTAAATCCTAAATATTGCAGTTGGATAAGATAATAGAAGCGTTTTCGAAACATCTAGCAAAAAATTAAAATCTATCCGAATATAGATAAATTATGTATTTCAACGATTATTTAGTGATTTTTAATCCCAAAATTATGCAAAAACAACGTTGTAATTTGTTATATTTGAGTAAATCAATTTAATAATTTAAAATCAACTTAGTTATGGTAAAAGCTAAATATCAAGGTGTATTAGACTTAGGACAAAAGTTAAATATTCAAGATGGTGATGTATCTGAAGACAATGGAACTCTTAAAATAAAAGGGACTGCAAACACTCAATACGAAAAAAATCAACTTTGGGATAAAATCAAAGAAATAGGTGGTGATTCTCCTTCTGATATTGTGGCTGACATTAAAGTAGCTGATACTTCTATATACCACAAACATACGGTTAAAAGTGGAGAGTCATTAAGTAAAATCGCTAAGCATTATTACGGTGATCCGATGAAATACAAAGCTATTTTTGAGGCCAATACTAATATTTTAAAAAATCCTGATATCATTCATCCTGATCAGGAATTAATTATCCCTAATCTATAAAGATAAGATTCACTTATAATAAGAAAAAAAGACCACTAGTAAGTGGTCTTTTTTTTATCTATATAAACATTCTTTTCTA
Organism: Aquimarina penaris; assembly: GCF_040786285.1. NCBI lineage: Bacteria > Pseudomonadati > Bacteroidota > Flavobacteriia > Flavobacteriales > Flavobacteriaceae > Aquimarina > Aquimarina penaris. Next base: position 262,450 of record NZ_JBFMKQ010000003.1, on the reverse strand, counting down.
ATAGGATATAGATCGCAACCATAATATGCAACATCTACGATCTAAGACCCCTGTCACTTATCAATAAAATGATTTTTTTATAAGAAAACATTAGTATTTCGATTATTTTTATACTTGTAAAATTAGGTAAATTGTGTATTTCATCGAAAAAACACCATTAAAAATTGCAAAATTGCATATAAAAATACGGTAAAACCGTAATTTTGTGTTAATAACCTATACTCAACTTCAATGAATAAATATCTACTTTTAATTTTTACACTATTTTCTATAGTGCAATATGGTCAGTCTTTATCTAAAACTTCGATACTATATGAGTCAAAAGATCTGGTCGTAATGAACAATGGTAAATCATATCAAATACTAGACGAAAAGCCTTTTTTTGAAATTTCGGATACCACAATCGAAAAATACATTCAGATAGAGGACCATTTACTAAGGTTGAACCGCATTATGATGCTACGAAACGAAAATGAGTATTCTGAACTTATCGAATGGTTAAAAGACGATTTTAAGTTTTACAAATCCAGAGTGATTATTGATTATGACAATAAAGGAAATAATGTTTCAGATTCTAATACACTTACAATAGATTAACCTCTGGCAATTGCGGTTTTGGCAAGCTGTAAAATTTGCTCAAATTGTTCTTGTAGTGTAAGATTAGAATTATCTATTTTGATGGCATCACCTGCTTGTCGAAGAGGAGAGTCTTTTCTTGTGCTATCGATATGATCTCTATTAACTACATTCTTCAAAACATCCTCGTAAGTGATATTTTCATCTCTAACTTTAAGTTCTAAAAATCTACGTTCTGCACGATCTTTTGCTGTTGCAGTCATAAACAGCTTAAGTTCTGCTTTCGGAAAAACTACCGTCCCTATATCCCGTCCATCCATAACAATTCCTTTCTCTATTCCCATTTGATGTTGCTGCTCAACCAATTTTTTTCGAACTGCAGATACCGCTGCGACCTTACTTACATGTTTAGAAACTGCTAATGTCCTAATTTCATGTTCTACATTCTCTCCATTAAGTAAAACCTCTGCTAAGCCTGTGTCTGGATTGATTTCAAAATTAATATTGATATTAGGTAATTTTTTTTCCAATTCCTCTTGATTAAATTGAAGCTCATCAATAAAATTATTTCTCATCGCATATAGGGTAACCGCGCGATACATAGCGCCCGTATCTACATAAATATATTGTAATGCTTTAGCTAACTGTTTTGCCACTGTGCTTTTTCCTGTTGAAGAATGACCATCAATAGCTATAATTATCTTCTTATCGCTCAAATCTTAGAAAGTTTATGTTAGAAATAAATGTACTTACCTCTTCAAAATCAAAAATAAATGAAACTAGCCTGAAAAGATGATTTATATGAAAAAAGTTATAACAAATATAAAAAAGGTATTTATACTCTAATTTCCCCATCTTTTTTTCCTTTACTCAATGAAGTAGATAGATACCGGTTCTATACCAAATTGAATACATCTGAAACCGTTAAAAATAAAACGCACCGTACTAGTAAAAAACATCAACAAAACACAATAATTACACTTTATCGAAGTTATTAAACCTTTAAACGTTTATTGCATGGATATAAGTTACTCTTAATACCGGATCCCCCGAGATCTACAACATACATTAACCAAATCAAATACACTATGGGCTTCTTTGATTTTTTAACAGATAAGATTGCAATAGATCTAGGTACCTCAAATACGCTTATTACACATAAGGGTAAAATAGCAGTAAATAACCCTTCAATTATAACCATAAATCAAATTACAGGAAAAATCATAGCCGTTGGTAAAGAAGCGGGTATGATGAGAGGTAAGATTAATAAAAATATTAAAACAATCTACCCTTTTAAGGATGGAGTGATCTCAAATTTTGATGCTTCAGAGAAGATGCTAAAAGCATTTATTAAAAAGCTATCTTCTATTAATGCATCGGTTTTTACAACCTCTTATAATATGATCATTTCTATTCCTTGTGGGAGTACAGAAGTAGAAATGCGTGCCGTAAAGGAATCTGCAAAACGTCTTAATGCCAAAAATGTTTTCTTGATACATGAGCCAATTGCAGCCGCTATTGGGGGAGGTATCGATGTTTTAGAACCAAAAGGGAATATGATTGTTGATATTGGTGGTGGTACCACAGAGGTTGCTATTATCTCTCTAGGAAGAATTATTAGTGGACAATCTGTTAAAATAGCAGGTAATACATTCAATGAAGATATAGTACAATATATCCGAGAGTCTCGAAATCTTCATATAGGAGAGTACATGGCAGAGAAAATAAAAATACAAATTGGGGCTGCTGTTGATAGGTTAGAATTTCCTCCAGAAAATATGGCTGTAGAAGGGCGAGATTTACTTACCGGAAAACCTAAGCAAATTACATTATCGTATAAAGAAATTGAAAAGAGTTTAGATAAATCTATTGCGCAAATTGAAAATGCAATTTTGGAAACATTATCAGAAATTCCGCCAGAATTATCTGCAGACATCTATAATTCGGGTATTTATCTAACGGGAGGCGGATCGATGTTAAGAGGATTGGATGAACGATTATCCAAAGCTACCGATTTACCTGTCCATCTGGGTGATAAACCATTAAAAACGGTAGTAAAAGGTAGTGAGATAGTTCTAAAAAACTTAGACAAGTTTTCTAGTGTTTTAGTAGAAAAAATGAGGCGTTAATTTCACATTCTAAGTAAATAGATATAAAAAAGCAGAACCTAGGTTCTGCTTTTTTATATCTATTTTTAAAGTGTTTTGGCGTTTTTAACTTTGGTTTTTGTTATAGCCAACTTCAGAACATCTTCCATGTCTTTTACATAGTGAAACTTAAGGCCTTTTAAATACTCTGCTTTAATTTCATCGATATCTCGTTTATTATCTTCGCAAAGCAATATTTCTTTTATGTGCGCTCTTTTGGCGGCCAGGATTTTTTCTTTGATCCCACCAACCGGAAGCACTTTTCCTCGCAAAGTAATTTCGCCTGTCATCGCCAAGCTTTTCTTCACTTTTCGTTGTGTAAATAGAGAAACTAGTGATGTAAGCATAGTAACCCCGGCACTAGGTCCATCTTTTGGAGTAGCACCTTCTGGAACATGAATATGCACATTGTACTTATCAAAAATACCTGGGTTAATGCCTAAATCATCTGCATTTGCTTTTATATATTCCATAGCAATAGTTGCAGATTCTTTCATTACCTTTCCTAGGTTTCCTGTAATACTTAAGGTTCCTTTTCCTTTAGATAAAATAGATTCTATAAATAATATATCTCCACCTACGCTAGTCCATGCCAATCCTGTAACTACACCAGCTATTTCATTATTCTCGTATTTATCACGTTCTAATTTTGGAGCACCTAACACTTCTATAATATCATCATTGCTGACCTTGATATTATACTTCTCTTCCATTGCAATATTTTTAGCTGCAAAACGTACCATTTTAGCAATTTGCTTTTCTAAGCCTCTTACTCCTGATTCTCTGGTGTACCCTTCAACTATTTTTTCGAGTTGTGGTTTTCCTATTTTAAGATGAGTTGCATTTAAACCATGCTCCTCTAGCTGTTTTGGTAGCAGGTGTTGTTTTGCTATTTCAACTTTTTCTTCGATGGTATACCCAGTTACATTAATAATCTCCATACGATCTCTTAATGCGGGTTGTATAGTACCTAAACTGTTAGATGTTGCAATAAACATCACTTTAGATAAATCAAATCCCATTTCTAAGAAGTTATCATGAAACTCAGAATTCTGTTCTGGATCCAATACTTCTAATAAAGCTGAAGACGGGTCTCCTTGATTACCTACAGATAACTTATCTATTTCATCTAAGACAAATACTGGATTACTAGTTCCTGCTTTTTTAAGGCTTTGAATAATCCTACCTGGCATGGCGCCAATATAGGTTTTTCTATGTCCCCGTATTTCTGCCTCATCTCTTAGGCCTCCTAATGATATTCTAACATATTCTCTACCCAATGCCTCGGCGATCGATTTTCCTAATGAAGTTTTACCAACTCCAGGAGGTCCATACAAACATAATATTGGTGATTTCATATCATTACGTAGTTTTAGCACTGCCAAATACTCTATGATACGTCGTTTAACCTCATCTAGACCATAATGATCTCTATCTAATATTTTCTTTGCACGTTTTAAATCAAATTTATCGGTACTAAATTCATTCCATGGTAAATCCAGGAATAAATCTAAATAATTACGTTGGATAGAATACTCTGCTACTTGTGGATTCATACGTTGCATCTTGGCAAGTTCTTTGTCAAAATGTTTTTGAATCTTTTCATCCCACTTTTTATCCTTACTACGCAAACGCATTTCTTCTAATTCATCTTCATGAGATACACCTCCAAGTTCTTCCTGGATAGTTTTCATTTGTTGATGCAAGAAATACTCTCGTTGTTGTTGGCTCATATCATGCTGAACCTTACTCTGAATATCATTCTTAAGCTCTAACTTCTGAAACTCTACATTCATGTATTTCAGCGTAGCTAAAGCTCTCTCTTTAAGATCATTAACTTCTAACAACTTTTGTTTCTCTTCTACGGGAAGATTTAAGTTAGAAGAAACAAAATTGATCAAAAAAGAGTTACTTTCGATATTTTTAATTGCAAAGGATGCTTCTGAAGGGATATTGGGGCTTTCTTTTATGATCTCTAATGCTAATTCTTTGATTGAATCAATTATAGCACTAAACTCTTTATTTTCTTTTGCCGGCCTTGCTTCTGGAACTTCATCAACCTTAGCTTTGATATACGGTTTTTCTTTAACGATTTCATTAATCTTAAACCTCTTTTTTCCTTGTAAGATCACCGTAGTATTACCATCGGGCATCTTTAATACTCTTAGAATACGAGCAACCACCCCTACTTTATTAATATCTTTTAAAGATGGATTCTCTACTCCTTCTTCTTTTTGAGAAACTACACCAATGGTTTTATTCCCATTATTAGCTTCGTTTATTAGTTTAATCGACTTGTCTCGACCTGCAGTAATCGGAATAACGACTCCTGGAAATAAAACCGTATTTCTTAGTGGTAATATGGGTAAAATTTCTGGTAAATCTTCTTTATCAATTTCTTCTTCATCTTCAGGTGTCAATAAAGGAATCAATTCTGCATCTTCGTCTATTTCCTGAAATGACAAACTGTCAAGTGTCGTAAATTTCGTTTTCGTCATATGTTTATGTAAAAGTCATTTTGTCATTACAACACAATAACTATTCTTTATTAAATTAATATAAGCTATATAAAAAACCTTATAAAACCTACTAAAATAGCAAGTTATTCCTGGTTTTGCTATTTATATTTCAATTGTTATGCCATAAACTTTAAAAAAAATATTTTAAAACTGTAACAAATCTCTTCAATATATATCTTTATGAAAAAGAAAACTGATTTTTTTGTCACTAACCCAACTAAATACAGAGCAATTAATAGCGAGATGTCGTAAGCAAGATCAAAATGCTCAGCTAGAAATTTATAATCGCTATTATAAAGCAATGTATAATACAGCATTAAGGATTCTAAAAGATTCTGCTGAAGCCGAAGACATAATGCAAGAGGCTTTTTTAACAGCTTTTACAAAGTTGCCTATGTTAACTGAAAATAAAATGTTTGGAGCATGGTTAAAAAAAATAGTGATTAACTCAAGTCTAACGGCGGTCCGGAAAAATGAAGTACACCGTGACGTAGCCCTAGAAACTGTCGAGTATGCACTTGCAGATGGAGACGGAATTGCAGAAGAAGATTTGACCGCTGTAAAGGCAAACACAATAATTAATACAATGAACCAACTAAAAGACAGCTATAGCACCGCATTATCATTACACTTTATTGAAGGGTATGATTATGAAGAAATTTGTCAAATCATGAATATATCATATTCTAATTGTCGTACGCTTATTTCGCGCGCAAAAGAAAGCTTACGAAAAAAATTACAACCGGTATGAAAGAGGATAAAATAGAAAAACTATTTAAGGGTATGCAAGATCAATTAGACATACATGAGCCATCTGCTGATCACCAAATACGGTTTTTAGAAAAACTGCAGCAACAAAACAAAGTTATACCGTTGCAGCCTAAAAAACGAAACTGGTACAAGCCATTAGCGATAGCAGCCTCGATTGTTGTTTTATTTGGGTTAGCAACCATGAACTTAATTTCTGATACCGAAGAAGCTGAACTAGCTAGTGTTTCGCCGCAAATGCAAGAAACCCAAAGTTTTTTTACTTCGGCTATCCAAATACAGTTAGAAGAAATTAATAAAGCCTCTTCTAAAGAAACCAAGGAATTGGTTACTGATGCCATGACTCAAATAGAAAAACTAGAATCAGATTATGAGACTCTAAAAAAAGACCTTGTTCGTAGTGAAAATGATAAACGCGTAATCAGTGCTATGATCAAGAACTTTCAGAAGCGTGCTAATTTATTAGAAGATGTGCTTCAAAAAATCAATGATATTAATGAATATAAATTATCAGAAAATGAAAACTCTATACTATAATATAACCTTATTATTACTATTTATACCTCTGTTGACAATAGCAAATAATAATGGAGATCTAAAAGGAAAATACACTAAAGAAAAAACGTTAAAAAAAGAATTTTCAGTAAATAAAGATGCCTTATTGAAAATTAGTAATGACTACGGTAACTTGGATATTACGTCATGGAATGAAAACCGTATCGTTATGGAAATTAACATTAAAGTAAGCGGCAATAATGAAGAGAAGGTTATAAAAAAACTGGAATCTATAGGTGTTGAATTTGATGCTTCTTCGCAACTGGTTAGTGCCAAAACTACCTTTAATAAGAACGATAGCTCTTGGTGGGATAAGTGGACCAGTGGCTGGGGTAATAATCTAAACATGAAAATTAACTATACCGTAAAAGTACCCAAAACGAATAGTGTGGATCTAAATAATGACTACGGAAGTATTACACTAGATAAAATTGAAGGGAACGCTAAAATTAATTGCGATTACGGTCAAATTATTATTGGAGAATTATTAGCAGACGACAACTATATCAATATCGATTACACCAATAACAGCAGTATAAAATTTATGAAATCTGGTAAGATTAATGCTGACTATTCTGATCTTGAAGTCGGAAATAGTGATAAAATCGATCTAAATGCGGATTACACCCAATCAAAGTTTAAATCAGTACGACATCTAAACTATAATTGTGATTATGGTAGCTTACGAATAGAAAATGCTGGTAAAGTATATGGGGACTCTGATTATATAGGAATAAAAATTGGAAGTATATCTGAAGAGTTAAGTATTAATTCTGATTACGGCTCTATTGATATACAGTCACTACAGCCTTCATTTAAAAATATAACTATCAAAACTGATTATACAGGCGTTGATATTGGGTATGCAAGTGACTGTAATTTTGATTTTGCAATTAAGACTTCATATGGGGGCGTCAAAGTTGATGAGGGTGTCAATGTTCAGAAAAAATATGTGAAAGACTCTAAAAAAGACTATCAGGGATATAGAGGCAAATCAAACAGCGGGAGTACAATCAATATTTCTTCGAGTTATGGAGGAGTTAAATTAAGACAAAACTAATACACAAATTAAAATTCAATCAAATGAGAACAGCAATAGTAATTTTAAGCATCCTAATTTGTAACATCACCTCATTACAAGCGCAATGGTGGGGAAACGGTAAAAAAGTAAGTGGTAATGGCGAAATGACGACTAAAAGTAGAAGCATTTCTGATTACGATGAAGTTAAATTAAAAGGAAGTCTAGATGTATCATTAGTATCTGGAACCGAAGGAAAAATAACGATAGAAGGAGAAAGCAACCTTATAGAATATGTGCTTACCGAGGTTGAAGATGATGTTTTAAAAATTTATGTAAAAAAAGGATATTATCTTAAAGTATCACATGGTAAAAAACTAGTAGTTACAGTACCTTTTAAGGATTTAAATAAGGTTACTTTATCGGGATCAGGAGACATCTACAGTAAAGATGTAATAAAAACTGTAAATTTTAAAACCGGCATATCTGGATCGGGTGATGTAAAATTAAATGTTGAAGCCCAAAACACTGAAGGTTATATCACCGGGAGCGGCGACTTGTCTTTAAGCGGTTCATCAGATAGTTTTGATTGCAAGGTTACAGGATCTGGTGATTTAGAAGCATACCGCTTACAAGCTAAAGAAGTAATTGCTTCTGTAACTGGATCAGGAGATATACACGTAACTGCTACGTCATCGATAAAAGCACGTGTTACAGGATCTGGAGATATTCTATATAAGGGAAATCCTGAGTTAGAGGATAAAAAAGTATCCGGATCAGGGGATATTACCAGACAATAAAGCACTACAAAAACAAACATAATTTAAACTGTTTAATGCTTCTTAATCATTAAACAGTTTTTTTTATGTATATTAAAATCTCTACTTTTGCATACTAATTTAGTGAGTAAACATTTTTATATAAATTCACCCCAACCATAATTACATTGTTGTTTTTAAACAAAAAAGAAATTCCTTTTAATGAAATTATTCCTGATGGTTATGTTGATATTCATTCACATTTACTGCCGGGAATAGATGATGGAGTAAAAACAATATATCAATCTGCCTACATTTTAGAACAATTCGAAAAACTTGGTGCGAAAAAAATAATCACCACACCCCATGTTATACAAGAGATATGGCCCAATTCGTCGCAGACTATAAGCAATGAGTTAGAAAGTTTAAAAAACATTCTTCCTACTTTAGGAATAACAACAATCGAACTAGAGGCAAGTGCAGAATACATGATGGATGATTTATTTTATCAGAGAATAAAAGAAAATGATATTATCCCGCTGTACAAAAATTATATCCTTGTAGAAATGTCTACTTTTAATGTACCTATTAACCTTAATGAAATAGTATTCGAAATTAAATTAGCTGGGTATACTCCTATATTAGCGCATCCCGAACGATATACTTTTTACAATAACGATTTAAAGAAATTCGACGAATTGAAAAAATCCGGTTTTCTGTTTCAGTTAAATTTATTATCCCTAACAGGATATTACGGAGATCAAATTAAGGCTTTTGCAAAAAAAATGATTGATCATGGATATATCGATTTTACAGGTACAGATGTACATAATTACCATCAATTAGGAATATTAGAAAAGGGGTTTCATCCCAATGTGGCTAAAAAGATAACTGCACTTATGAGAAACAATTCTAATTTCTCCTAGCTCTTTTTACCATACCCGTATCCATAGTTATACCCGGCTTTATTACCCGCCGCATTAAGCAATACAGCTACGTTAGGTAATCGTTTCTCTCTGTAGAAATTCTCAGGAATTTGTAACACTCTCTTATCCGTATAATTTTCTCTTACTATATAAATACTAAGATCTGCAAAATGACTAATCAACAGTGTATCTGTAACCAAACTTACCGGAGCTGTATCAACAACTATATAATCATAGTTGCTTTCTAAATACTTAAACATCTTTTCTACTCGAGGTTGCATAAGCAATTCAGCAGGGTTTGGTGGTATCGCACCCGATGGAATAACATCAAATGAATTTTCGTCCTTACCCGAATATATCACATCTTCTGGTAAAATATCCTCATTCATAATGTAGTTGGTTAGGCCTTTCGTATCTTTTCCTCTTGGCAGGTCTAAAAACTTATGAAATTTAGGATCTCTTAAATCTGTTCCTAGATATGCAACTTTATTACCAGAAATAGCCAGTATTTTAGCTAAATTAGAAGACACCAATGTTTTTCCTTCACCAGAGATGGTAGAGGTAACAAAAACAACTTTACCTACATTTTTATTTGCTCCAGCCATCAAGAAACCGAGATTGGTTCTTAAAATCCTAAATGCCTCTGCAATTGCAGATCTATCATTCTGCGAAATAACAATTCTACTTTTTGATTTAATCTTGGGTATAGATCCAACAATAGGCATAGAAAGTATTTTTTCAAGATCTTCTCTAGAGCTCACCTTAACATTAAACAAATCAGATAGGTATATCACCATAAAAGGCAAAAGCAAACCTACAAATATTGCCCCTGCATAAATCACCTTCTTATTAGGTGATACAGGGTATGAGCTCAAAGTAGAAGCCTTATCAATTACTCTTGCATTAGATAGGGTAACGTGACTTGTTATTTCGGCTTCCTCTCTTTTTTGTAATAAATAAAGATACAATTGCTCTTTAATGGTTTGTTCTCGTTCTATAACCCTTACCTCCTTCTCACGTATTGGAGCGCTATACAATTGGCCACTAAAATATTTATCTTGTGTTCTAAGGCTATTTAATTGGATATTAATAGAGCTTTTTAAACTATTCAAACTCCCGATTAAAACCTGACGTAAACCATCTATTTGTTGATCTATATTCACTACAACAGGGTTTTGCTCACTAGAGGTTTTTAATAATCGCTTACGCTGAAGAATCAACCCGTTATATCGAGATACTGTTGTTGAAATAGTGGTATCATCAAAACCTAAATTAGCAGGCACTAAATCATATCTTCCTTCTTGACTTAATACAAACCTACGCATAGATTCTATTAAATTAAGCTGAGTATTTAACTGCGCTATCCTCTGAACATTTCTTGTGTCTATATCCGCTACTCTCTGTGTTTGCGCACTTATATCACTAGTTAAACCGTATTTGGATAAATAACCTGCCGCCTCATCATCTACCTCTGATAAATCACCAGAAATAAGATTTAATCGTTCATTGATAAACTCTGCAGTACGCGCAGAAATCTGCTTTTTATTCTCAATAGTAGACTTATTGTATTCTTCGACAAGGTGATTAATAATGTCTTTTGCTTTTTCTTTAACAGGATCGTTTAAAGAAAGTTTAACCGTAGATGAATTTTTTAGTGGTAAAATTAATAGTTTATTTCTGTACGCTTCTGTAACCAAATTTACCGGAGTAATGTGAATTTTTATAATTTTACCTATACTAGATTTTATATCATCAATGCTAGGAGTGATTACTATATCACCAACAGTGTTATCATTTACAGTATTACCGAAAGAATGGTCACTAATCGACTTACCTTTTCCATTAAGAAACGAAAAAGAAGTACTAGAATTGATTCTTACATGAAAAACTTTTGATTTCGTATGAACTATCGAATCATGTGACAAAAAATTAATTTCAATTAAAGATTTTGGGTAATTCTCTATTTCCAAAATTCTTCCTTCAGAAAAATACCTCACATTAAGTTTTAACTTATTGACAACATTGGTGATTAAAGTCCTTGATTTGATGATTTGAACCTCATTAGAGATTGTACTTTGAGTATTATTTATTAAGCCTAAATCTTTGAATGCAGCAAGCTCAGATTCGCTTATGTTTTCATCCTGAGATATCATTATAGTAGACGAAACATTATATTGTGGGATCGTATACCTTATTTTAAGATATGCTAAAGCAAAAAAAATGGTGACGCTAAGAGCAAACCAATACCATTTTTTAAAGTACTTTATAATTTGATCTCTAAGATTAAAGCCAAATCCAGATGAAACATTAAATGAATTATTTGTTTCTGGGGTATTATTAGTATTGGAAATCATATAGTTTATCTTAGAATCAATCCAATTGTAGTAATTGCAACACCAAACACGCTCAAGACAATGGCCAGTGTATTACTATTTGTTTTGGACGTTCTTATTTGTGAATTATTAGGCTCAACATAGAGAACATCATTCTGAGCCAAATAGTATACAGGAGATTCAAAAATTGATTTAGAAGTAAGGTCTACCCTATGGTATGTATTCACTCCTTCATTTTCTCTGATCACCATAACATTGGCTCTTTTACCTTTGATCGTTAGGTCACCGGCCATACCAAGAGCTTCTATTATTGTTATTCGTTCATTTGGGATGGTATATGCACCTGGGCTACTTACTTCACCTAACACTGTTATTTTAAAATTTTGAAGTCTTACACTAACTATAGGATCATTAATATAAACTTTCAGTTTTTCTTTAATTATCTCTTTTGCTTCAATACGGGTCAATCCAGCCACCTTTAATCTTCCAAGTACAGGAAAATCAATATTCCCTTCTTCATCGATTAAATACGTAGGTTCTGTAGAACCGCCACCAGCACTCGCTCCTCCATTTTCTGCTCCACCACTCGCTATAGAAGATCCTCCCATAAGATTAAAAGGCCTAGCTGCATCCATATCTGAAGCAGAGATTAATATACTAACGATATCATCTACTTTAAATACAGGAGTAAAAGAATTTGTTGAAGTGATTTGTTCCAAATCTTTAGAATCCTGAAAATAAACTACATCCCCAGGAACTTTACAGGAAACAACTGAAATTAACAATAGCAGCAAAAACAAAAATTTACATCGCATATACGTATTACTTTAAAGGTAAATCAAGGAATGATTCACAAAAATATAACTTTATTTAATTTAGCAATGGAATTTTGTTGTATCTGTTTCTATTTATTCCTTTTTCGATAATCAATACACTACTATTCTAAGGAATTATGTATACACAATTCCTCTAAATAACCAATCATATGTAATCGAAAAATCCACTACCCCATAAAAATAAAATTATCTAAACACTACACTCAATTATCTAAGCAAGAATCTTGTGTTTTGCCTGAACCGTGTCCTTATTAATTTTATCTATACTTTCGAAAGTAGAATTATTAGAAATGTATTCCGGTACAATTTCTTTTAATTTTCCAACAATCTGATGATCCTGATTAAATAAATTCATAATACAAAGATCATCTATTTTATCTTTTACGTTTGCACAATCATTATCATCAAACTTACTAATCATAATTTTCTTGTGATATGTAGGCAATGTATTTTCTGTGTCTGCCAGCAACTCCTCATATAGCTTCTCCCCTGGTCGTAAACCAGTAATTTTGATATCAATATCTTCTGGATATCTAAGGTCTGATAGTCTTATCATTTTCTTTGCAAGATCAAATATCTTAACAGATTCACCCATGTCAAAAATAAAAATCTCTCCTCCATTACCCATAGTACCCGCCTCGATAACCAGTTGAGATGCTTCTGGTATAGTCATAAAAAATCGTGTTACATCTTTATGAGTAACAGTTAATGGTCCTCCTTTTGCTATTTGTTTTTTGAAAAGTGGTATTACCGATCCATTAGAACCTAAGACATTACCAAATCTAGTCGTTATAAATTTAGTTTTACTTGTGCTATGAAGGCACTTTATATACATCTCTGCAACTCTTTTTGTGGCTCCCATGACATTAGTAGGGTTAACCGCTTTATCTGTAGATACAAAAACAAATTTATCTACGCCAAACTGTGATGATAAATCAGCAAGTTTTCTGGTTCCTAAAACATTAATCTTTATAGCTTCACATGGATTAGACTCCATTAAAGGAACATGCTTATATGCTGCAGCATGAAAAACCATATTAGGTCTATATTTCTCAAAAATTGTTTCTATTCGCTGATGATCACGAATATCTGCCACTATTGGAGTAAAATTAACAACCCCTTTACTTAACAATTCCTGTTGTAAATCATATAATGCAGACTCTGCTTGGTCTACTAAGATTAGATTTTTATAGCTATAGAATGATGCTTGTCTAGCTATCTCACTACCAATAGAGCCTGCAGCACCTGTAATCATAATTACTTTATCATCAAGTTCTCTTTTAATATTCTGATTATCCATATTAATAGGAGCTCTGTCTAATAAATCTTCTATTTCTATTTCTTTAATCTGAGAAACTTTTAATTTACCATCTATCCAATCATTTACAGCTGGTATAATTTTCACCTTCACTGGAAGTTTAAGCAACTCATCAGAAATTTCAGACAGTCTTTTCTTGCTTATATGCGGTATCGATACTACAATTTCCTTAATATTATTCTTAATAAGGAAGTTGTAATCAATAGAATTTGACGAGTATACTTTAATACCGTTAATCGTCTTACCAATTTTTTGAGAATTATCATCAATAAAACCAAAAACCGATAAAGACCTATTAGAATCATTTGTAATCGCAGCCAGAGTAATCAATCCAGAATCTCCGGCACCATAAATCAGAATTCTTGAAGATTCACCTATTTTTGATTTAATATAATAGTAACAATATTTAAATATTAAACGACTTGTTGTAAGTGTAATAATATTTAACATGTAATGTGTACAAATTATCGATACAGGAATATTTAGAAGTTCTGGCATCAATGATAATCTACTCGATACCATTAAAAATCCAGTAAGTGCAATCAAAACTGTAACTGCAAGAAACAAATTGTACGCATCTCGCATTCCTGTATGTCTAACCACACCTTTATACGAACCAATTAATAAAAAGCTTAATGCAGCCAAACCGGCTACAATTGGTATTTGATACACTAAATTGGAAGTATCAAAATCAAGTGTGATCCCAAATCTAATTACGTAGGCTAAAAAGAAATTAAAAATGGTAATAGCAACATCTATTAGTAATACTAACCATTTAGATGCATGCTTATGTGAGTTGTTTATTAGGAAGTTCTTAATCATCTCAATACATTTTTAATAACTGATACAATTCTATATAAATCATCTTCTTCAAGATTTGACCCGCTGGGTAAGCAAAGTCCACGATCAAATAGATCATCAGAAATTCCATTTAGGTAAGCCTCACAATCAGCAAATACTGCTTGCTGATGCATGGGTTTCCATAATGGCCGTGATTCGATATTTTCTTCGGCTAATAACAACCTTATTCCTTCTCTTAATTTATAGGAACTTGTTTCTATACAGGTAAGCCATCTATTAGAATAATAGCCTGACGGTTCTTCTAAAAATCGTATTTCAGAAGAATCTTTTAAATGCTTTTTATAGAATTCAAAATTTCTACGTCTGTTATCAACGTGCTCATCAAGTACTTGCATTTGGCCACGTCCTATTCCTGCAGTTATATTACTCATTCTATAGTTATATCCAATCTCAGAATGTTGGTAATGAGGAGCATCATCCCTGGCTTGCGTTGCTAAGAAAATTGCTTTTTCTTTATGTTTCTGGTTTTTAGAAACTAAAGCACCGCCACCAGAAGTAGTAATTATTTTGTTCCCATTAAATGAAAGAATAGCAATATCCCCAAAAGTCCCACACTTTATTCCGTGATACGAACTCCCTAAGGCTTCTGCACTATCTTCTAATATTGGGATTTTATATGCTGAAGCAATTTGATGAACAGCTTCAACCTGGTAAGGCATTCCGTATAAATGAACTGCTATTATTGCTTTCGGCTTTTTTCCTTTAGCAATTCTATCCTTGATTGCTATTTCCAGTTGTTCTGGACAAATATTCCAGGTTTCCTTCTCACTATCTACAAATACCGGCTTTGCTCCAAGATATACTATAGGATTAGCCGATGCTGCAAATGTCATACTTTGACATAACACTTCATCTCCGGCCGTGACTCCTAATAATTTTAATCCAAGATGTAAAGAGGCTGTACCCGAACTCAATGCTGCTGCATATACGTCATTATCTAAATAGGATTCTATATCCTTTTCAAATCCATCAACGTTTGGTCCTAGTGGTGCTACCCAATTTGTATCAAAGGCTTCTTTTACGAAATTTTGCTCTGTCCCACCCATATGCGGCGAAGAAAGCCATATCCTTTTTGAATCAATTGCATTCATAATTTTCCCATTAATAATGAACAAAAAAATCCTATATGGTTATGAATTAAACATTAATCCATGACCAAAAATCTTTTTCATGACAATCTAAAAAATGCTGGAAGAAGGGGGTAGAAACTTCCTTTTTGAAATTACTTTTAATATATATTTTCCTCAGCTAAAATAAGTTAGTTAAATCAATTATCAATTTAAATTTTAACTTTTTAGACAGAATACTTAAAAATCACGTTTAAAGGTTCTTATTGTCGAAAAAAAGTAATTAAAATACGTTTGTTCCGTAAGAAAAGTATTATAATAACTTAATCAATAGTACAACTATCACTTTAAAAAATCTGGCAAATACGACAGAAAAAAGTTTTAGTTAACATACTTTAACAAAAAAATTCCCCAAATATGAATGTCATTTTTTTCATATTCTGGTCATTCAATAATGATTAACCAACAGTACAATAGTAGTTCTTTTTTTTATGAATTAAACTAGTACAACACCTTTTTTTTTAGGGGTAAATACCCCTTTTTTTTCATACATACACTTTCATATATTGAAGTTTTTTCTAACATCGAAAAAATTATTACTATAAACCTTGATTTATTTAATTAAATACACAAAATTTACACTCTTCAAAACCAAATACATTGCCCATAGTGTATTTTTAGTTAAAGAATCCCCATCAGATAATACTAATTAAGCCATATATAGATGCTATTTAATTCTTTAGAGTATATCATTTTTTTGCCGGTAGTATTTTTTGTGTATTGGTTTTTTTTAAAGAAAAAACTACAAACCCAAAATTTGTTTCTATTAATTACCAGTTATTTCTTTTATGGTTTCTGGGATTGGAGGTTTCTGTTTCTTATACTAGCAAGTACCATTGTAGATTTCTTTGTTGGGCAGCGCATCTATTCAAGCACCACCAATAGAAAGAAAAAAAGCTGGCTGGGGTTTAGCATCCTTTTTAATTTAGGACTTCTAGGGTTTTTCAAGTATTATAATTTCTTTATAGATTCTTGGGTAGATCTTATCTCAATATTCGGATACGAGTTAAATAGCATCTGGACTTTAAAAATTATATTACCCGTAGGGATTTCATTTTACACATTCCAAACCATGTCTTATTCGTTTGATATTTATCATAAAAAAATCAAACCAACAAGAGATTTTATATCCTTTGCAACTTTTGTAAGTTTTTTTCCTCAATTAGTCGCCGGGCCGATCGAGCGGGCTTCTAATCTTCTTCCACAGATATTAAACAAAAGAGTTTTTGAATACAACCAAGCTGTAAATGGGTTAAAACTTATATTATGGGGTTTTTTTAAGAAATTGGTGATTGCAGATGCTTTGGCTCCAATTGTCGATGATATATTCACGAACTACACGCACTATTCGTCTGGTACTCTTATAACTGGAGTATTCTTTTTTGCTTTTCAGATTTATGGTGATTTTAGTGGTTACTCTGATATCGCAATTGGTACTGCAAAATTATTTGGAATCGAACTGAGTCCTAATTTTAGATTCCCATATTTTTCTAGAAACATTGCTGAATTTTGGCGCAGATGGCATATTTCTTTATCGAGATGGTTTAGAGACTACCTCTATATACCTCTTGGAGGCTCTAAAGCTGGCACATGGATCTCTATAAGAAACGTATTTATTATTTTCTTAGTGAGTGGATTTTGGCATGGGGCAAATTGGACTTTTATCGTTTGGGGTGCTATACATGCTTTTATGTTTTTACCACTTTTTTTAACCAACAACAATAGAAACCACCTTAGTACTACTATAGCCGAAAAAACTATACTTCCTTCTGCAAAAGAGTTTTTTCAAATCATCATGACCTTTATTTTAGTAACCTTCTCATGGATCTTTTTTAGAGCCGAATCATTGGCACATGCATGGGAATATCTGAAAGCTATTTTTATAAATGATACCATAATTAGTTACAACAATCCCTTTGGGTATAGAATGATCGATTATTATATTATGATAATTCTATTTGTTATTTATGAATATTGTATCCGAAAAGATGAGAGAGCTCCATTCAATTTTAAATCCCGATACGTTAGATTTTTAATTTATGCTATACTCCTTTTGGCTATATTACTATTTTATGATGATCAAATAGATCGGTCATTTATATACTTTCAATTCTAAATTTTGAGACTATGAAAAAACTACTTAAAAAAAGTATTTTATATGGTTTTCTTCTGATCATCTCATTAGAAATTTTAGTCCGAATATTTTATTTAGGAAAAGACAATCCTACGCGATATTTAGATCAATATGATGTAGAAAAATGGAAACCAAACCAACATGGGTTTTCTGTAACCGGAAATCGAAAACAAAATTTCTCTGAATACAAAATCAATAGTTCTGGTTTTAATTCTTACCGAGAGTATACTCCAACTAAAGACAAAGTTGAGATTGCCATCGTAGGAGATTCTTTTATTGAAGGTTTTCATCAAGATTATTTCAATTCGATCGGAAAAAAAGTAGAAGGCTTATTACCCAAAACAGAAGTTTATGAATACGGCTATGCTGGATATGACATGGCCGATCAATTGCACCTTATTCATAAGTATAAAGAGCAATTCGATGTTATTGATCACGTAGTCATCTATATCAGGTTTTCTGATGACCTAACACGGAACACATATACTGTTGTTAAAGATAGATTAGCCTTAGAATCACCAATCAATAAGACGCTAAAAAAAAGTAAATTATTAGTGTATACTAAAAGTATAGGAGTATTTACTCCTTTAAAGCAACTCATCTCAAGGGTCAAAGGTTTTGTAAAAGGCAAGACTCCTATAAAAAAAGCTAGTCGTACAAATAAAACAAATCATAAAAAAGACAAAAAGTATATCGATAATTTCAAACACCTTACCTCTACCTATGGTTATGATAAAGATCGTTTTGTCTTACTTCTTGACGTTAAAGCCACAAGCCCATTGTTTATATCTTATCTAAAAGAAAATCATTTTGATTACATAGATTTTTCTAAAGCATTCGAAGCTTCAGATCAAGATACAACCTTAATTTATGATCAGCACTGGAACAATCATGGTAGGGATATAATAGCCACTATGATTTCAAACTACCTGAGAGGTAAATAAAATATTGTATTCGTATCGTTTATTTGGCTCTATATAATGGAAAAAAATCTGTTTCATTATCCAGATCAGTATATTGACTAGTAAGTTGATCATACACTTCTCTATTCACAATATATTTCCATACTTTAAAATCTCTATAATCCTTAGAGAAAGAAGACTTAAACCTGAATAAAGAATCCTCTGCTCCACCAAGGCCACCTCCCAGATTAAAATACTTATAATTTTCTGAAGTACCCTTGATTCTCATTTCATCAATTAAAATCCGTATTGGTGTTAGATATAAATAATCATCTCGAGTACCGGAAATATGATATTGTATAATATTATTGGTCTTTACCATCATAGCGGCAGAAATAATTTCATTGGTTTCATTATAAGTCGCGAGCAACACATCGGTTTTAAAATCACTACTATTAATGAAGTAATTAAAGTAATCTTCGGTAAAATAATAATTCTTTTTTGCCTGAACTCTATCCATATTCTCATAATAGAGTTCCATAAAAGTAGAGATATCTTCTTTTGAATTACTTAGCCTAACAGAACATAATTTTCTACCTTTATTAATATATCTTTTGGTTGTTTTAGAAAAAACACTTCGTTGTATATCTATATCCTGTGTCAAGTCAATATTTACAATCGTACCAAGCTGAACCAAATCCCCTAATCCTTTTAAAACAATTTCTTGATTTTTGATAAAAGGATTTAATCTCGAGAATACCGAAACTACCTTTTTCTCCCGAAAAAATTGATTGAGCTGGCTTGCAAAATCGAGGTTGTTAAACGAAGAGTTTATAGTACTACACAAAGGTCCTGCATAGCCATAAACAGAGGTGACATCATAATAATCAGTATCAAAAATCTTTCTTAATAGCAATGGTAACCCAATAACATTACCCTTATCTTCATACTTAATAAGTATTGGCTTTTCATCTGGCGCCTTAGAGAGTTGATGGTAATCATAGGTATGGTAAAAATCATAATACTCTACCATATTCAATAGATTTTGCCATTCTACTTTTTCTTCAATGATTTCAATATTTAAGACAGGCAAACTCATACTTTATTCATTTTGTCTATATAATGGAAAATAACTGTTTCTAATATCATCTGGATCAAGAACATCTTTTACTACTCTTTTTAAACTAAGGTCATTGTATATTTCGTGATTTATTATTTTTCTTCCTGTATAATACACAATATCTTCTTCATTAGGAAAAAATGACTTTTTATATTTATACAATCCATCGCCGTCTTCTCTTCCTCCTCCCAGCACATAGTATTTATAATCATTTTCTCTTGCCCATTTCATCATTTCAATTTTTAAAAAATCATTGGGCCTGGTAAAAAAGTAGTCCGACAATGTACCTCCGAGGTAAGAATATAATGTATCCTTGTCCTTCAATATTAATTCTGTCGAAATAGGTGTAGATTCCTTATAAACAATTGCAATAATTGCACTATTTGGGTTCTCTGAAATAAAATTTGTAAAATAATCTATGTAGAAAAAATACTGATCATGCGCATTGATACGCTGCATGGTTTGTATATATATATCGTAAAAATCTTTAATCACTTCTAATGATATCGGAGCATCAAATATTTCTATCCGAAGGTTTTCTTGTACTGCCTTTCTATAGTTATTTCTAACTTTTGGCTTAAAGTTATTCCATTGTTGTTCTTCATCCAGAATTACTCCTTTTACATTCTTTAGACTTGGGATCAATTCTCCCGAATACTCTTTATAATTGTTAGTAAGACTAAATCGAACAAATTCACTAACAATATTTCTTTTGTGGTACCATTGATCTACTTCTTCCCAGAACAGTTGTAATAATTGCAGAGTTACCTCTTCTTTATCAAACAACGGCCCGCTATATCCATAAGGTGATATTACATCTTTGTATGAAGTTTGTTGCCCATCGATTAGAATATCCCTTTCATAAAAAGGCATAATTACAACAGGTTTGTTATTCTTTTCTAATACAAAATAACATAATTGATGAACATTCATATCTGATGTTCCCAACAACTCAGTTTTATAAAATGGATTAGAAATGTTCAATGCATTGATCATTGTTTTATACTTTTCTAAATCCTCATCATCTTCAATCATGTACGTTTCAAATCTAGTATCTGTACATGTATTATTAAAATAGTTTTCTCCCATTTCTCTTTTTCTGATAATTTTTGCAGGTACCCCATAAGCAATATTATAATCACATATATCCTGTGTTACAACCGCTCCTGCCCCAATAACTGTATGCTCACCAATAGATAAATTCTGAAGTACCGTTGCTCCAATAGATATTGCAGAAAGTTCTCCTATTCTTACCGCTCCTCCTATAGTAGCACTTGGTGCTAAACTTGAAAAGTTTTTCATCACACTGTCATGCCCTAAACTCGAATTGGTATTAATAATACAAAAGTCCCCAGCTTTTGCATCTGCATTTATTTTGCCCGAGTTAAGTACTACTGTTCCTTTTCCTATTGATGCATATTTACTAACAATAGCAGAAGGATGAATCACAGTAATAAACTCAAAATCGGGAACTAATTTTTTAATTTTAGTATACATCAAAAACCGCAGCCAATTATCCCCAATGGCAATAACACATTTTGTTACTCCTTTCGTAAATAAATCTGGTATAATCTTTTCTGTTCCTAAAACCTCATACCCCAGAACTTTTTCTCCTTTAGCTTTAAAGGAATCGACAAAACCATAAATCTCATACACACCCATAAGTTCTATAGCATCTGCTACTACTTTAGCATGACCCGAAGCACCTACAATTAGAATTTTATCCATTCATTTTTTTATAATATCTATCACTAAAAAAGCAATTTATAATACGTTTCTAAAACTCCTTATTTCGCAATATCCAAAAATTCATTCAAAACTAACTTTCTGCTTGGCAGATTTACCTTTAATCACAAATGATTTTATGTCATGTACATATTGAAAAATTTCAATATCTTTTATATGCTCTGAATATGAATATAAGAAATCATATGTTATTCTATTTAAATAATTAAAATTTTTAGACCCAAAAGATACTTTAAGAAATTCATGACTGTTTAAAGTTTCTGTAAATTGGGTTACCTTATAATGTTTCGAGGTATTTTTTTTCTTCTTTTTTAAAAGAAATAAAAATTTGCTTTTAAGCATTCCTATATTTCTTTCTCTTAAATTGTTTTTAAATCTAAAATACAAAGACATGATCCATGAAAGCAAAGTTGCAGTCCATGAACTACCATCATAAAGTATACGATAAGAAAAATAATACGTTCTATCACTCCATTGTGTTTTATATCCAAATTTACCTTTCGAAAAATCAAAAACATCAAGCTCTTTATCGATTGCCCATTCAAGAAGTTTATGTATAATAGTAAAACCCAAATAGAACTTAGAATAATCAGTATCATAAGCCATTATTGCTCCAATTGCAATTTGACCCATATGGTAATTAATTGATCCCGCGATAATTTTATCTCCATCATAGATTACATATATCGAGGCTTTTTCTTGTAAGACCATATCATAAATCACATCATAATAAAATGACCATTCTTTTGGATCTAAGTTATTATTATGAATATGAATATCTGAAAACCTTTTTTCTAGCAATACTTTAAACCTATCGAATATAAGATCATAGGTTTCTCTGGATATATCCCCATAATAAAGGGTATACGTAATATCAAAACTAGACTCAAGTTTACGCTTATACTTATTTACCTTAGCAAGACTACTTTTCCCAAATTTGCTTTTCTTGTACTCTGTTATATCCGAATATTTAGATATATCCACTAAATATCCCGGATATTGTTTACTATCAATCGTTTTTAAAGAAGAAAATGTATGCGTAGTATCTAACTCAAAATAATCAGGAATGTCATACAATAAAAACACCTTATTCTTAAAATCTTTTCCTTTATCCGAGAAGTTATATGATATTCCTTTGGTATGACTTTTACCCACATTAACATAAACAGGAAAAAAAGATTTCTTAACAAACGAAATGTTTTTTATAAAATCGAATCTTTTTTCTGGTTTAGATGTACTAAAATGTTTAATCCACTTATCGGTAAAGACCGGTAAGGTAAAAGGATTATTATTCATCATTTTTAAGTATTTTTTTTCTATATATTTATTTTTGGGGGTTACTAATTGTCTTTACGTATTATATAATTTATTCATTGTCACCTCCTGTAAATACAGGCATATTTAGATTGTCTTGACTATTAACTCCTTCTTTTAACACTACTTTTTTAATAGTCTTAATGATAATTTTCATATCTAAAAGAAATGATAAGTTGTCAACATACCAGGTATCGTATTCAAATTTCTGTTTCCAACTAATTGTATTTCTCCCATTCACTTGCGCCCAACCCGTAATACCAGGTTTAACATTATGTCTTCGTCGTTGCCAATCTTTATATAAAGGTAAATATTGTTCTAATAAGGGTCTTGGACCAATAACACTCATATCACCCTTAAGCACATTAAATAATTGGGGGATTTCATCTAGAGAATATTTTCTTACAAAAGCACCCATTTTTGTAATCCTATGTTCATAGGGTAATAATTCCCCATGCTCATCCTTCTTATCATTCATTGTTTTTAGTTTAATTATTTTAAACAACTTCTCACCTTTCCCGGGTCGGGATTGAAAGAAAAATGGTTTCCCTTTATTTGAAAACAGTAAAACGATAACAACAATTATTAATACAGGGAATAAAAGTATAAGCCCGGTTAAAGCTGCAAAGAAATCAAAACAACGTTTTAAAAACAGTGTATACATAGGAAATTCTGATCAAGTATTTTTTGGTTATATTTTTTTGGTTTGTTGTATTATGGTTATCCGATATCCATCAGATAGTAATCTTTTCTATTTTTTTAATTGTTTTTGCAATGACCTTCTTTCCTTTTTTGGTAAACTTTGGATACAATGTTTCAAAAGTATCATCCTTTTTAATCCTAATGGGTTCTTGACAAAGAATTATCCCTTCATCCAGTTTATCATCAATAATATGCGTCGTTATTCCTGTTATTTTAACACCATAATCTAATGCATCCTGGATAGCCGTTTGAGTACCTAAAAAACTGGGGAAAAGTGAGGGATGAATATTAAGTATTCTGTTGGGAAAAGCAGCTAACATTTCATCCTTTATAAGGTACTTATAAGCGAGCATAAAGATATAATCTATATTTCTTTTTTTTAGTTCTTCGATGAGTTTTTTTTGATACGAAATTAAATTCGGAAAATCCTTTTTTACGAGTCGTATGGTTTCAATACCAATTTCTCTGGCTTTTTCTGCAGCTCCACAAGGTTCTTGTTCATAAATCAATACAGAAATATGACTTTTTTTAAACGTATCCTTTTCAAAAGCCTCTATAGTATTCCTGGCACTAAGCCCCCAACCAGATGCTAAAATTGCCCAATTAATTTTAGTAGTACTATTCATTTATTTCCTGTTCTTTATGGTGCTATTGATATGCATATCTCTGTCACATTTTCAAAATGAAAATTAAAATACAATATTACCTTAAAATTATGGCTTTTATATATATATTTACGGCTTTTAAAATTCATCTTTTCAAAAGTGAAATTAAAAAACACTCCCCCTTTATTATTTTACGTCATAATAAACTTAACGTCAATATAATCGATCAAGAAATAAACAAATAATGGTAATATTAGGGTTAAACTACTACTTTCATGATTCTACAGCTTGTATAGTTGTCGATGGTAAATTAATAGCTGCAATAGAAGAAGAACGTCTTAACAGGGATAAACACACAAGAGTTTTTCCTCAAATGGCAATAGATCGCTGTCTCAAAATTGCAAAACTAGATTATAATGATATAGACCATATTGCAATATCTATAAAACCATCTCATAATCTGGGCAAAAAGTTATTGCATTGTGCAAAAAATCTCAAAAGTTTTAAGCCTTTTATTAATCACGAATTTGTTCATGCCTATAATAAGCAAAAAGGTTTCTGGAATTGGTTTAAATACCATTGGAATAGCAAGAAAGAAGGACCACAAGTTCATCTAATTCCACATCATTATAGCCATGCGCCAGGTTCATTTTTTGTATCTCCGTATGAAGAAGCTGCTTTACTAGGTATAGATGGTTCTGGAGAATGGGCAACAAGCTGGTTAGGTTACGGAAAAGGAAACGATGTTAAATGTATCAATCAAAGTTTTTTTCCGCATTCGTTAGGATCTTTTTATGAGGCCGTTACCCAATTCTGTGGATTTAGAACGAGTTATGACGAAGGAAAAACAATGGGATTAGCGCCTATGGGCGACCCCAGTGTTTTTAAAGATGAAGTAGAAAAAATAATTACAGTTGATAAAAACGGGCAACTACATTTCGACCTAAGCTATTTCAACTATCAAAATATGAGTTGGAGACGATGCTCACCAAAGTTTTTCAAGGTTTTTGGTGAACCTCGCAAAAATGGAGAAGACTTCCAAAAACATCATATGGATGTTGCTGCAGCTTTTCAGAGGGTTTTAGAAGATAAAGTTCTTGAGATTTGTGACATTTTACACGAAAAAACGAAAGCAGACTACCTGGTTATTTCTGGTGGAGTTTCTCTAAATAGTGTAATGAATGGCCGAATAGTAAGAGAAAGTAAGTTTAAAGATGTCTATGTAATGCCAGCTGCCGGAGATAATGGTACTGCGCTTGGAGCTGCATATTACCTTTACAATGGTATGCTAAACAAACCAAGAAATTTTGTTCACCTAGATCCTTATGTAGGAACAAGTTATACCAATGAAGAAATCGAAAAGGTTTTAAAAGGTGCGAAACTACCTTATGAATATCATGAAGATATTTGTGAAAAGGCGGCATCTCTGCTTGAACAAGGTAAAATAATAGGATGGTTTCAGGGCACTATGGAAATTGGACCTCGGGCACTGGGCAGTCGAAGTATTTTAGCGAATCCAGCATTTCCGGATATGAAGGATAAGATTAATGCTGAAGTAAAATTTAGAGAAGCATACAGACCCTTTGCTCCTTCTGCAATCGTTGAGGCCAAAGACGAATTCTTTGATCTCGAGGTAGAAGCTCCTTTTATGCTAAAGGTATGTAATGTTCTTGAAGACAAACAAAAGATAATCCCTGCCGTAACCCATGTAGATGGTAGCGCAAGGTTACAAACCGTAGGAAAAGATCTTCATCCTAGGTATTATAATGTTATCAAAAATTTAGGTGACAAAACTGGTGTACCTGTTGTTTTGAATACAAGTTTCAATATACAGGGAGAACCCGTTGTAGAATCACCAAAAGATGCCATTAGATGTTTCTTCTCCACTGGTTTAGATGGATTAGTAATTGGCAATTATGTATTAATGAAAAACTAAAAGATTCTTAGGCAGAATCTCGGGGAGGTCTTTCATCATCTAAATTGATCATTACAGATTGTGGATCAACCACCACATCTTTTGATGTGATTACGCTCTGGATGGTTTTAAGGATAATTTTAAGATCTAATACAAAAGAAAGCTTGTTTACATAATCAACATCCAAACCTAGCCGGTCGTCCCAGTTAAGAAGATTTCTACCCGAAACTTGTGCCAAACCTGTGATCCCTGGGCGTATAGAATGCCGTATTCTCTCACTTTCTTTATAATAAGGTAAATATCGTATTAATAAAGGCCTTGGGCCTATAAAACTCATCTCACCCTTAAGCACATTAATCAACTGTGGTAATTCGTCTAATGATGTTTTTCTGACAAAACTACCAATAGTTGTTAATCTATCTCTATCCGGTAGTAATTCGCCTTTTTCATCGGTAAGATCATTCATTGTTTTAAACTTAATGATACTGAAGATCTTTTCGTTCTTACCTGGTCTTTTTTGAACAAAAAATGGTGTTCCTCTATTTGCAAAAGCCAAAAAAATACTAATGCCTAAAAAAATTGGTGATATAAAAAGTAAAAGTGTTAATGCAACACAAAAATCAAAGATTCGTTTTATAAAAAGTTTATACACTGGTTGGTCGTTTGATTTAATTGTTTTTTTATCAAGCTATTCTATAATGGTTCTATATTCTTCCAACAAAGAATTCCAAACATAACGACGTTCGTATCTATCAATAATCATAGTCCTGGTATTTTGTGATAACTTAGAAAATAATACGTTGTCTTCTAACAGTTTTTTCATGTTCTCATATAGAGCCATAGCATCCTTTGGAGGAATTATAACACCATTTACCATATGCTCAACGATTTCATTACATCCATTAATATCGGTGACAATACTAGGCAATCCCATCGAACCTGCCTGCATTACTACATTAGGAAACCCCTCTCTATAACTAGGAAAAGCTAAGGCATCAGAAATTGCAAAAAACGGCCTTACATCATTTTGCCAACCAGCAGATATAATATTAGGATTACCATTGATTTCTTTTTCTGTTTCGGGTAAAACTGGATCCAATTCCTTTTCATAAGGACCCACAAGTAATAGTTTTACATTATTGTGATCTTGATTGATTAACTTAAAACTCTCTATCAATTCATTAATCCCTTTATCAGTAACTAATCGTCCTACATAGACAAAAACAAAATCTGATTCATCTATACCATATTTTTGTTTAAAAGCAAGATTATCTTTGGCAGTATAAAGTTGGGGATCAAAATATGAGGTATCTATACCATTAGAACTTCCTTTAGCTATTACCTTAAGCTTATTTGCCTTAGTATATTTGTTTTTAAGTATAATATCTTTAAGAACAAAAGAATTAGGATAAATCATTGTTGCACAAGAATAGGTCAATTTCTCTACCGTATCTAAAAGTTTTCGCTTCCCCCCTTTAGCTTCAAGAAGTGGCAAACCAGCAATGGTATGTAATCTATGTGGTACACCTGCAAGCCTTGCCGCCATCATAGATAATGTACCTGCCTTAGGCGTATGACTATGCACAATATCCGGTTTTTCTTTTTTAAAGATTTTATACAACTGATAAAGGCCTTTAAGATCATGAAATGGTGTTATTTTACGTGTCATTTCTACAGGAATAACCTGTACACCTTCTTTTTCTGACACATACTCTAATATATCACCCCCTCGGCTAGAAACACCAATAACATTATAATGTTGAGACATAAACTTTAATTGTCCCTGTAATAAACCGCCTAACGATATTGGCACGGTGGTCACCCGTATTATTTTTTTCATGTAAACAGAATTGTAAAATTTGAGCGCAAATATAAACGGGTACAAATATAGGTATATGCAAAGGTTTGAAAACTCAAAATTTAAGTTTCTTTTTGTATTTAAATTTTTAGAATACATCTCGAACAAAAAAATACTATTTTTATATATTAGTGATTAAAATGAATGTTTTGACAAGTATAAAACGCTGATTTAATGATTGTTAACTATTTTTTAACGTATTTTTAACACTTTCAACCTGTTTTTTGTACAATTTATCCGATAACCCCACGTTTAATGATGCATAAATAACCCAAAAAATAATTCCCCCAAATGAAAAATTTAGTTTTTCCCTTACTTTTTATTTTATCAGTTTTTATTTTTTCTTGTAGCAGTGAAAGCGTTGGAGATTTAGTCCCACAAGAAATTGTAGACGGACCAGGAGGTCCTATTGAGGTTGACCAACCAGAAAATGTAATCACAACACCTTGTGGTTTTGACATATCTGGTGTTAGCGCCAACGAAACAGTTGTTATGGATTGTCTTTTAGATCTTCAAGGTGAAACTGTTACTTTACCCGCTAATGTTACTTTTGATTTCGCAGGTGGTGATATCATCAATGGTAAATTAATATTTGCCGGTGGTACTATCGACGGAAGATTATTAAGTTCTAAACTTGAAGTTGAAGGAGATGTACAATTAAAAGAACCTACGTTTAAGTTTTATGCTGTGCGATGGGAGCTTGTAGAAGGCCAAACCAACGAAGATCAAGCTCAAAAAAATGTAGCCATCCTAGAAGATACGTTTGAACTAGTGAAGAGATTACAAGGAACTACAGTTGAAATCAACAAACTAGATGCCTTTTTTGATGTTAGTAGAGTCACAAGTACTACAAGTAACCAAAACTTTTACCCAAGTGTAGAAGCTGTCAATGTTCCTTCAGATTTTAATCTGGTAATGACCGAAAATACAAACCTTAGAGTAATCCCAACCAATAGAGGATCTGGAGTACTACTAGCGGTTAGAGATGCAGAAAATGTTACTATTACAGGAGGTAACCTATGGGGAGATCGTGATCAACATATATATTCTAGACCAGAAGCTGAAGAAGGACAATTTTTATTAATGCTTCATGGTGCCCGTAATGTTGTGGTAGATGGTATAACGATGAGAATGGGATCTGCAGGATCTATGAACATTAACTCTATCGGATTTACATTTCAACCGGATTATATTGCTTCTCGTGATATCGTGATTAAAAACTGTCTTGTAGAAGAAAGTAGAAGAATGAGTTTATCGATCACTGATGGATACGATATTTTAGTAGAAAATAATACGTTTGTGAATACGGGTCGTCATAGAGAATTATCAGACGGTTCTACCGTAGGGTATGCTATCAATATCGAAGCATTAAGAGCTAGAGATGCAGCTACTGGTGAACTTATTTTATATGAACTAGCACAAGATATAACGATCAGAAATAATACAGAGCGTGGTAGTAGAATTGGTGGTATCACGGTTTCTATAGGAGAAAGAGTAACCATCGAAAATAATACGATGGAGAGTAAAATAGTATACTCTACTACAAATAATACTAAGATTATTAATAACACTTTTACTGCATCAGAACAATCTGCAGGATCGCCTGCCTTAATCGCTGGTGGAGAAGGCCCAACGGTATTTAATAATGAGGTATCTGGTAATACATTCTCTGGATATGGTGTAGCTATTGCAGCTTTTAATGATGATGTAAAAATTAATAACAATATTATCAACGAGTGTATTAGTGGAATACAGATCAAAAAAGCTACTAATATGACGATTAACGGGAACAAAATCACAAGTAGTAGAACATCAAGTAAAGGAGTTTCTGCTCAGCTTACTACAGCCGATAATGTTACTATCATGGGTAACGATATCTCTGTACAAGGTAATCACTTATATTTTGTAGAATTGAACCAGGGAGCTGGTGAAGAGAATTTTAATGTTATGGTGGACAATAATATGTTCCGTACTCCGGTAAGCTCTGTGTTCTCAAAAACTAATGGTGTTACGTATCAGAATAATAATTCTCAAGGAGGATTACAATTAATTAATGCTTCTAAAATATCATTAGCAACTAACGATATTGTGTCTCCTAGTCATGGTGTACGTTTAAGCGAAGTTAATTCTGAGATATCGATAACAGGAAACAGCATATCTGTTCCTTCTGGATCATTTCAGTGTATTAAAGATGATTCTTCTAATGCAAATGCAATTGGTACCGATACTGGTAACACCTGTGGAACAAGATAATTTTATCTAACATATAAACTACCTTATGGTAGTACTATAAAGGGATGCACAAGTGTATCCCTTTTTTTATGCCTCCATTTTAAAACCTCAAAAGTTAGATCATATATCACAAAATAATTACGGCCAGGGGGATTTACCCCAATTTTTAATCTCACTTATTTTTGTACGTAAATAAAATGTATATTTGGCACTTATTTAGAAAGCCCCCACCTCTTTTACATTAAAATTTTAAGATTTAACAATGTTATTTAATTCACTGGAATTTCTAATATTCTTACCTGTTGTTTTTATTTTATACTGGTATGTATTTAATAAAAAACTCAAATCCCAAAATTTATTAATACTTCTGGCCAGTTATGTATTTTATGGTTGGTGGGACTGGCGGTTTTTATCGCTAATCATTTTTAGTTCGATATTAGACTTTTTAATAGGTGTATCCCTGTCAAAAACAGAAAAAATAAGCAAGAGAAAATTACTCCTAACCGCCAGTATTCTAGTTAATATTGGTTTTCTGGGGTTCTTTAAATATTACAATTTCTTTCTGGAAAGCTTTTCTGATGCCTTCACATTCTTTGGGACAAGTATATCTGCAGAGCGATTAAATATCATTCTTCCTGTCGGAATTAGTTTCTACACGTTTCAGACGTTGAGCTATACTATAGATGTATATAAGAAGAAGCTGGAACCTACTAAAGATTTTATTGCATTTTTTGCCTTTGTGAGCTTTTTCCCGCAGTTAGTAGCTGGCCCCATAGAAAGAGCTACCAATCTTTTACCACAGTTTTATGTACCTCGTAAGTTTGAATATGCAAAAGCAGTAGATGGTTTACGTCAGATTTTATGGGGATTATTTAAGAAAATAGTTATTGCAGATAATGCCGCAAAGTTTGCCAATATTATCTTTAATAGTTCTGCAGAATATTCTGGTAGTACGCTTGCATTGGGAGCTATATTTTTTGCTTTTCAGATTTATGGTGATTTTTCTGGGTATTCGGATATTGCAATAGGAACCTCAAGATTGTTTGGTTTTAACTTAATGCAAAATTTTGCATTCCCTTATTTTTCTAGGGATATCGCAGAATTTTGGCGTAGATGGCATATTTCGTTATCAACCTGGTTTAGAGATTACCTCTATATCCCGCTTGGTGGTAGCCGAGGAGGTACCTGGATGAAAGTAAAAAATACTTTTATCATATTTTTGGTAAGTGGTTTTTGGCATGGTGCTAATTGGACATTTATTGTATGGGGAGGCTTAAATGCACTCTATTTCTTACCGCTAATGCTTTTAAATAAAAACCGTACGCACACTAATGTCGTTGCCGAAAACAGACTATTTGCCAGTATTAAAGAAGTGTTTCAGATTTTGATGACATTTACTCTTACCACCATTGCCTGGGTATTTTTTAGGGCAGAAAATATCACACATGCATTTGCATATTTAGGAGAAATATTTTCACCTTCGTTATTCGAAATGCCTCAATTTTTTCCTCTAACAGTTATATTTTTCATTATACTATTTGTGATTATCGAATGGTTACAGAGAGATAAACAGCATGCCCTAGAATTTAAAAACACAAAAATGCCACGACTGGTTAGATTTGCATTATACTATATTTTAATCGCTGTCATATTTTTATTCGGTGGTCAACAACAAGAATTTATATACTTTCAATTTTAAGTCAAAATGAAACGATTTTTAAAAACACTACTGATTTTTATAATTCCGCTAGGGATTGTAACTCTGGCGTTTGAAGTGTATCTAAGAACAATGAATACCGAATACAAGCAAAAAATCAATGGATTAACGGCTAACTATGGAGATATAGAAATATTGGCTCTGGGTAATTCTCATGCGTATAATGGTGTTGATCCGCGCCAATTTGAATTAGAGACGTACAATATGGCTGCAGGTAATCAGTCTTTATATTTTGATAAGAGAATTACACTTAAGCATATCGATAGTTTAAAAAAATTGAAATATGTGCTTATTAGTGTAGATCAACATTCGCTTTACTTTTCGAGCCAGGGAATACGAGATACCTGGCTATACTATGATTACGACATAAAATATAAAGATAAAACCGAATTTTGGAACGATATATCACACTTTTGGTTAGGGTATACTCCAAGAATTGCCGTATCTATAGTAAAAGATAAACTACTAGAGCAATTTAAAGAGAAACAAACCCATAGCGCAGAAGTAATCAAAGGTTTTATGCCACATTACGGAAGTGCTACAAACGCTTTTACTGATAAGAATATTAAACGAAAGGCTAATTTTTTTAATAGAGAAGTTAAAGATTCTAACGAAAGAGAAGAAAACCTTGCAGATTTAGAGGATTTTATTGTTCAACTCAAAAAAAGAGACATCACACCGATCTTATTTACATTACCCATGCATAATGACATATATGGATATTTGCTTAAAGAGTATGTTGATCAAAACAATGAAGATGTCCAGTATTTAAAACAAAAATATAATATCCAACATTTTAATTTTTCTAATCAAGGTGATGATCAATCTCTTTTTTATAATAGCGATCATCTTAATGGTAAAGGCGCAGAAGTATTCTCTAAAAAAATAAATACAGAGCTTAAAAAGTTATTGTAATAGCTGAAAAGAAGTATTTAACGAGTGATAACGGTATCGTGCTAAAAAACTAGGTCACTTCGAGTAATTTTTTGCAGAAAAATTGTATCGAGAAGTTTTTATAAACGAAAATTTACTTGTCTTCGATACAATTTTCTATCGAAAATCACTCAGACTGACGTAAATTTTCTAATCTATTATTCTAGCTAAACACCTTTTAGGGAGTTTTTTACGATTCTAAATTTACCACTCTTTTCTACAGGAATTTCATCTACATACTGCAATTCTATTGTCATCTTATCACCCACTCTATCTCTCAAGTTTTTAAGAAAGATTTCTTCGTATTTAGCAGTATACTGTTTTTCATCTTTTTCAATTAAGACAAAAATTTGATCCACAGTATCTTGTTGAATCTGAAACTTTACAATGCCTTTCACTCCTTTTAGGCTATTAGAAATATTGCCTAAATTAATTTTTCCTATCTCTTCAGAATATATATAATCTGATATACGGCCTAAAATCTCTTTCACCAATGGATTATGATTGCCGCAAGTACAGGATTCATCGCTCAACTCTATCTGATCACCTATGTCATAACGTATAAGAGGGGTACCATGCGTATTAAAAGAGGTAATTACTAAACGTCCTTTTTTAGAGGGATTATACGCATCATCAAACACCTCAAAGACACCACTTTGCAGTTCTAGATGTAGTTTTTTGTTTTTACATTCGAGTATAAAGGGTGCTCCTTCAGAAGATGCATATTGGTTGTATAAATTCGTTTTAAAATAGCCTTCTAACACATTCCGAATATCATCTGTTATAGTTTCTGCAGTGGGAAATATCGCCTTAATTGTTTTTGCCGGAAAATCAATATTATTGGCCATACCGTACTTGGCAATCTCATACATCGTAGAAGGAAAACCTACCATATATTCTGGTGCATACTTTATTAAATCTTGCACATAGTATCCAAGATATTTATTATGAATATGGAACGTTGAGTAATATCGTACATTATAGAAAAAATCTGTTTTCCAGAATCTATTTTTTTTAATATCGCGATTGCTCAAAAGGCTCTTACCACTAAACCATGCGGTTTTTTTACCTAAGGCATATCCAAAGCTATTTCTAAAATTATCAAGTATCGCAAATCGTTCTTCGATATCATCAAAAGTGAATACCACTTCTAGGGATTTTCCTGTAGTACCACCCGTTTTAGAAACACCCCCTTCACTTTTGTTGATCGTATATACCGTTTCTATATTCTGCCTCAGTGCTTCTTTATCAACTATGGGTAGTTTTTCAATATTATTTAGATCTTCTGGGGATTCTATACTAGCAAAAGCATTTTTATAGTATAAAGATGTATCATTTACATGGGTAATAAATCTTTTGTATTTCTCTGCTTGAATATCTTTTAGCTCTTCAATAGACAAATTATTATTGCTCTTATAGTGTTCTAAAAAGCCTTTATATTTTTTAGAATATCTTTTCCTGTACGCTAAGATATTATATAGGGATACTATACAATTTTGAATAAAATGGGGTGATTTCGAATAAACCTGTTCTTTAATATTTCCCATATTTAATTAGAAGTTAATGATAAATAAAAATCTTCAAAGGCTTTTACACCAGACTTAATATCATATCCATGTTTTTTGAGCGCATCAAAGTTATTCCCTCTTTTGTATGTATGATGCTTCAAAATGTCATCTGCCCATACCGAAGGATTGTCTAGTATTGAAAGGAAAGTAATGTCATCTGTGATATGAACTTCTTTGGTTATGGTGTCTGACGCAAAAATCTTAAGTCCGGCGGCTTGTGCTTCGATTAATGTAACCGGTAAGCCTTCATACAAAGATGGAAAAATGAAGACATCAAGCATCTGACAAAGATTAGCTATATCGGTTCTTAAGCCTAAAAAGTGTACTTTATGATCAATAGACAGGCTCTTGGCTTCATTTTCTATACTTTTACGTAAGGGTCCATCTCCTATAAGTACCAGACTACTGTCTTCTTTTTTCTGAAGTACTTTCTGAAAAACTTTAAGTAAATAGGTGTGATTCTTAGGATCTGTAAAATTTCCTATATGGCCTAGTACTAATTCATCCTCTAGGTTCAATTCTTTTTTATAATCCTCAGACACCTTTGGGTTATATGTAAATTTTTCGGCATCAATAGCATTATTCATAATCTCAAAAGACTGCTCGGCACCAAATAACCAATTTCCTGCTTTTTCTCCGCATGAAAAATAATGAGTCGTATGATTATGAATACGTTTCTTAAGTTGAAACTTTACAGATTTTTTAAGTGCTTCTTTCGCGCTTTTGGGATGAAGCATATCTTTTAACTTAATACGCTCTGTAGCCGTATGTGCATGTGCTATACGATAAGGGATTTTAAACTCCTCTGCTATTTTGAGTACAAAACTGCTAAATGTATTGAGGTGGGAATGAACGATAGTGTATTCACTATGCTCTTTAAAGAAAGATCTTAGCTCATTATAATAGCTATTCGGAAAAAACGGATTGATGGGGTTCATTCTATATATTGTACCTCCCAAGTTTTCTATTTCGTCATCAAAAGCTCCTCGCTCTTGTCGATGCACCAGGAAATCAAACTGAATTTTTTTTCTATCAATATTTCGATAGTAATTCATGATCATCGACTCTGCTCCTCCGCGCCCCATAATTGTAAAAACTTGTAAAACCCTTACCATTTGCTATAGTCCATTTTTTGTTTTCAACCGTATATACAAGTTTAACAACACCCCAAACGGAATGGCTAAAATTGTAATTAATTTCTTCGGAGATTCACTGATAAATTTCCAATTCTTAATAAAAATTGAGCTCGACACATAATGAATTGCATTCTTGAATTTATCTTTAAATGTTTTTGCCAAGCGCATTCTGTTTTTTCTTGAAAATGCAAATCCATTTGGATGTCTTCTGTATTGCTTTAACATATTCATACTAGAGCCATCCTCCATATATTCTACAATACACAACACTTCATTTAGCGTCAAAAG
Source organism: Aquimarina penaris (assembly GCF_040786285.1). Lineage (NCBI taxonomy): Bacteria > Pseudomonadati > Bacteroidota > Flavobacteriia > Flavobacteriales > Flavobacteriaceae > Aquimarina > Aquimarina penaris. Next base: position 226,538 of record NZ_JBFMKQ010000003.1, on the reverse strand, counting down.
TTGATAATCCTGGTCAATTAATTGATACAAATACCCTAATGGAACAAATCTTTCACCTTTAAAAAGAGGATATTTGGGGTATTTTTTGACAACTTCTGTTCTGTATACTATTTTCTTATCTCCCAGTGCATTATGAATATTATACAAATCATACATCGTGGTCTGACGTAAAGTCTCAGGAATCTTAGTTCCTATTACTTCTCCGCTTACATAGGCATCAAGACCAACCATTCCCGCATATTGATCAGATCCATTTGCCTTCCAAAAGGAAATAATTTTTTCTACAGCATCATCAGGCATATAATCGTCAGAATCGATGCATACATTTAATTCGGTTTCGATCAAATCATATGCTGTATTATGAGCACCATGCATTCCTTGATTTTCTTGATACTGATACTGTATTTGGATTTTATTTTCTTTAATCCAACCTTCTACCACATTTTTGGTATCATCAGAAGACCCGTCATCAATGATCAACCATACAAAATCATTACTAGTTTGGCGCACCAAACTTTTATAACAATTATCAAGACAATACGCCCTATTATAACTAGGTGTAAAAACAGTTAAGGTCTTCATTTTATAAAATTTTATTAGCTATAATATATTAAATACATAAAATAGGTGAAACCAAAATATCCAAGCACCACCCTACCAATGGCTACATGTTGATTTTTAAAAAAATGTTGTTTTAAGAATGGGTAGATGATCACAATAGCCATCATAAACCATGATAAATATGCAAATCGATTAGAAAAATTGGCACGTATCACCAGTATCCAAAAAGCATTACATATTACATACACATTAAACAATTGATGATATAAAACATCTTCAAATTTTCGTTTAAAAATAAAATACCATCCTGCATATACTGCTCCTGCACTATAGATTAGAAAATCCCAACGAAATCCTGTTTTACCATAAGATTCTCCACTTGTATTTTCTGATAAATATCCCCCTAATCTTTCTTCTGCAAAACCAAGGCTTCCAAATAATGATTCCCAAAATCCGCCAAGTGCCAAAGACAAAGGAATAGCAACAAACCAAGCAATAATATAGGTTTTGGGTTTGTTATAAAAATACGCTAGTGCATAGGCTAATGCGGGTAACATCACTGTTTGATGAACAAGTGTTGCTAACACCATAAACGCTATCATTACCGGTAATCGTTTGTAGTATGACAATCCCAATAAAAATATTGAAGTTGCCATTCCATTTCGCATTCCGTTAACACCATAGGTCCAGAACGAAAATGAAATAATTAATAATAAAAAGCTATAATACCAGTATTCTTTAAAAAAAGATTTAGAAACACGATACAAGGGATATATATAAATCAACGCACAAGAAGCAAAGAAAAATTTTGCACTCATTACAGAAGAACAAAACTTCATAAAAAGATTAAAGGCTATGTCTTTATCTGTATTGGCAGGAGCTCCGTTAGCATAGTTTTTATATTGTATGTCATAGTTTCCCATATCACCAAATAAATAACTAATCGGCCTGAAACCCATGTATATTACAATAAAAAACAGGAGAACATATCCCATACCATTTATGAACGTAATATTTTTCTGATCATGCAATGATAGCATATAGGTATGCAATAAAGTAAACGTAACTATACCCAGGCATATATTAATATACACATCAAAATATTTTATTACGGGTATAAAATCAAACACTTTATATTGCTTTAGAAAGTAGTATTATTGTTTTTTCTCTTTTATTGCTTCTAACATTTCACCCACATTTTTCCATTCTAAAATTTGAGCACTGGTAAATTTGATACCAAAATGTTTTTCTATTTCTACAACCAAATAAATATGATTAATAGAATCCCACTCGTCAATATCACTCGCTACAGTTTCATTAGTAAGAGTAATATCATCATTTTCAAGAACTTCACGAAAAAGTAAGGTCAGTTCGTTATGAACGTCATTCATGATATATAATTATTAAAAGGTTTATAATGTAAAGGATTAAGTTTATATATATTTTTTGTTTCTGAAGCATTAAAAGTTAATTTCTCTAATAAATCAGAAACCAGTTTATTTTTTGGTGTCTCTAAATATTCGCTAACAATCAATTCTGCTCCTCTATCAAGTACATTTGAAACGATAGTGTTCATCGCATAATGTTCTACTCCACGCTTTAGCACTCTACAGCTCATAATCCAGGTATCGATAAAGAAAGAACCATCTTTGCTCTTCTCTAAAATTATAACCGAAATTAAACCATAATCACCAAACTTATCCTTTAATTTCACAGAGTATGTGAGATGATTTTCAGAGGTCATGAATGCTGTGATATCATTTTCTGTATATCGCTTCGTTCTTAAGTTAAACTGGTTGGATCGCTGGGTAAGTTGAGCTATCCTGGAAACATCTTTTTCTGTAAAGCTCTCTATCTCACCTTGCATCTCTAAAGACTTCAGGTAATCATCCATATTGGTCACCGAAGATATTAGCTTTTTACGTTCTGCTTCTTGTTGGTATTGTGCCGTTCTATCTTTATCATTATCAGAATACGAAGCTGTTTCGAATAAATTTAAGCTTGTTAAATAGGGTACGTATAAAGCAGGGTCTTCGGGTAATTCGGGTACAGTAACTTCGGGTAGACTTTGTCTTACGATATCTCGCTCAGCCGGGTTATCATCGATAAACACCATAGAATCAAAACCTATATTTAGAACTTCTTGAATGTATCGTATATTATCTGCCTTATTTTTCCAATTGGCGACAAACACAGAGATATCTTTTAGTCGAAGTACCATTTCGCTATGTTTTTCGAAAGGTTCTTTGGCTACCTCTTCGGTGTTTTTAGAACATACCGCTAAAATAATGCCTCGTTCTTTAAGTTCTTTAGCCCATTTTTGAAGTTTAGAGAAGGCTTTCCCTATTCCTAATGATCCTACCTGGATATTTTCTATTCCGTCGTCTCCAATAATACCGCCCCAGGTCGTATTATCCAGATCCAGGATCAAACATTTCTTAAAACTTCCTTTTAGTGCCTTAACAAATTGAGTAATATGATGAGTTAACACTGCAAAAGTATCAATAGAGTAGTGTAAATCTGAGTTAATAAATGCTGGCCAATCCCTATAATCGTTTATACCTTGAAGGTATTTATTAATTTCAAAGACATAGAAATCTTGTACCTCATCAGCAAGACTCATCATATCATTATTGATCTTCCATAGTTGTTTATAAAAACTATGAGGTATTTTAGAAAACAAGTTTCCATATAATTGATCATCAATTAACTCATAAGAAAAATAAATAATTTTGGCCTTAGCATTATTTGCTCTTATAAGGGATATTCTGTTTTTAACCGATTCGTTGACATCTTTATAGAATTGAGCCCTACCTTGATTATCTTCTATTGCATAAAATTTATCTTTAAGCTTTAATGCAGATTCGAAAATAATGATAACCTCGGGGTCAAATTCATACAGACCAGATTCAGCATCTATAATTGTAATATCTATTTGATCATAATCTGATTCATACACCTGAGTATCAAACCCCGCAACGGTTAACTGATTCTTTAATGCCTTAGAAAAAAAAGTGGTGGTATGATTACCCAAAACAGCTACTTTAACTTCTCTAGCATTTGAATCTATTTTTTTAGCTTCTTTCTGTAGTGCCCTAAAACTTAAAATTGGTTCCATATTTCTTCTTACTCTTACTACTTATACTTTTAATACCGACTTAATCGAATCACTAACAATTTTACTAAAATACTTGCTTCCCTCTTTATCAAGATGATGACCATCGTATGTTTTAAACTTCAATTTTGATGTTCCATTATTAAAATTAAAATAACGGGCATCGTGCTTGTTGCACACTTCATTTATATACACATCAAAATCGGTAAAGAAAGTATTCTCGATCTCTAGAAAATCATCGTCTATAGGAGTTCTTACTATAAAAACCTTACCATGCTCTTTAAGCGATATTAATAACCCTTCTAAACTTTGTAATCGTTTTTTAGATACCTGATAATCGTCTACAAATCGTAAAAGCATATCTTTTTGAGTCTTTTTCCAGCTTAAAAAAGTTGCACTATCCTCTGGAAAATATCTTTGCTCTAACCAACCGTCTTTGTGCATCTTTGAGTTCTGTCTAAAAATCCCTTTAAAATGAAAATAACTCAAATTTTTCAGAAAGTACTCATAATTCGGATTCATTGATACGTTTACCATGTTATGCGGTGGTTGGTCAACTTCTCTAAATATTTCTTCTCCTCCATCATCTGGTATTTCGTTAGCCAGCATCCATGGCGTAATAGAGATGATAAATATTCCATTTTTGGTATCTGAATCTAACTTTTTAAATATACTCTTATTATAATGTGTGCCTATGGGTGCTTGCGATACTGTAAAGCTATAGTTGAAAAAAGGTAATTCTTTTCCTAAACTTTGTAATTCTTTATCCAATATCTTAGGCTGAAGACCTTGCATGCTTCGCGAACCACCAATAATCATTGATTTGGCTTTTGGGGTAGTAAACTTTGTATAGAAAAAATCTACATATCCACCAAAATAGATAAGAATCATACTTGTAATTACAAAACAAGTGAACGAATATATAGTTGCTTTTAAAAGAAATTTTTTCATAGTCCCCTAAAATTGAAAATAAATAAACGGTGCTGGTGAAGCGCCAAATAACAGAATTAAAACAAAAAGAAACGTATAGATAAAACCTCTTGCCATCGGGAAATTGATTTTAGAGATCGATAATCCATGTTCTTCATTTCTTTGAATCCATTCACACAAAATTAATAAAGGAATCAACCCTAAAAGAATAATATTGGGCAGTGCAACGTCAAAAACAGAAGCTGTAAAAAGACCTTCAAAAATACTCACTATATAATCTATAGCATGTGACAGACTCTGTGCTCTAAAAAAGATATAGGTTAAACAAACCATAGCAAAAGTAAGGATCATCTTATGAAGATCCTTTAATGAGCTTGTATTCTTGGCTCCTTTATTAGTAGAGATTGCGGTAAACCTTTTTTTAGAAAAAATGATCGGAATATAAAACAGACCGTGTAACCCACCCCAAACAATAAAATTCCATCCTGCACCATGCCATAATCCAGACAATAAGAACGTAATAAAAACGGCAGAAAAAATACCGTATTTCTTATAGTTTCTAAGATCCACTGCTAACGGGGTAAAGACATAATCATTAAGCCAACTGGATAAGGATATATGCCATCTTTTCCAGAAATCTGATATGTTAACGGAAAAATAGGGGTAATTAAAGTTTCGTTTAAATTTAAATCCAAATAGTTTAGCGACTCCAATTGCGATATCGGTATACCCACTAAAGTCGGCATAAATTTGAAATGCAAAAACAACGACTCCTAAAATTAAGGTTCCACTGGACTGATTTCCGTAATTTTCAAAAATAGTATTCACATAAGGTGCACAATTATCTGCAATAACCACCTTTTTGAAAAGTCCCCAAAGCATCTGGCGTCCACCATCTACTGCAGTTTCATAATTAAACTTTCTTTTATTAAAAAATTGTGGTAATAGATTAGAAGCTCTTTCTATAGGACCCGCCACAAGTTGAGGAAAAAAGGCCACAAATGTAGCAAAAGCGACAAAATCTTTGGTAGGCTCTAGTCGTCTCTTACTTATATCTAAAGAATACGACATGGTCTGAAACGTATAGAAAGATATACCTACAGGTAATATTATACTTAACGAATAGTAATCCATTTCATACCCCACGGTATTAAATGCGTCAATAAAAGAAGTAATGAAAAAATTGAAGTATTTAAAAAACCCTAATAAGCTTAGGTTAAAACCCATAGACAACCATAGCCATCTTTTTCTTCTTTTCGGATTTTCTTCTTTATGAATTTGAAGGCCAACAAAATAATCAACTATGGTACTCAATAAAATTAAGGAGAGAAACCGCCAATCCCACCATCCGTAAAACACATAACTTGCGGCTAGTAATAAGAAATTCTGATATCTCAAATTTTTATTAATCACAAACCAATACAAACAAAACACTATTGGTAGAAATAAGAAAAATTCTATTGAGTTAAAAAGCATATTCGATATTCATTAATTGTTTAGACCCCTGGTTTTTATACGTTAATCATTTTTGTGACCCCTCATTCACATCAATTGTTTTAATCACTTTGGCCGGATTACCTACTGCAACAGAGTTATCCGGAATACTTTTAGTTACGACTGCTCCTGCACCAATAATGCAATTATTGCCAATCGTAATATCGCCTATTATGGTACAATTTGTATACAGCTTTACATGGTCTCCTATGACAGGCTTTTTTCCCTCTTTTTCTCCTATGGTTACTAATTGATTAATGTATAAGCCTTTACCTACTTGTTTTGCATTAATTATTGAGCTATATGGGTGTGCTAAAATCACTCCTCCATCTATTTTGGTATGCATGTCGATGGTAAAGCGCTTATCACGAGGATAAAATATCCTAAGTATATTGCTAAAAAAACCTGTAGTTCTAAAATAAAAGAGTGTTCTAAAATATTTACTTTGGGATAAGCGTCTGGTTAAATCATACGCTACACGCATAGAAGAATTAGGTATTACATCTACACAATATACATCTTCTATAATGAGAGCCTTATTTTTACTACTCAAGAAAAGTATTAAATGGGGTAGAAAAAAAAGCTGATGTATTATATAAAATATCCTCATCGTATTTCTTTTTTATTTATAATCTCCTTATCCCAAATTGTCATGATCGCATCCAAAGTATATTTCTTTGCATTCACAAATCCATTTTTTGCCAATTGTATTCTTCGGGATTCGTTTGTAGTCATATCGATTAACTCTTCTACAAATAATTCTTGATTATCCATCTCTACAAGAACACCATTATGGTTATGGGTAATTATGTTTCTGGGACCCGTAGGGCAATCGTATGAAATAATCGGAAGACCACAAGACTGCGCCTCTAAAAGAACCATAGGAAAACACTCTGCAACCGAAGTCATCAAATAAAGACCATAGCTAGCCATTTTTTCTTCTATCGTATTAGTAGATCCTTTGATTTCTACATGATCAGATAGCTTCAATGTTTTTATTTTCTGTTTTAAGAAATCTACATCTTCTTTCTCCCCATCTCCATAAATTTCTAGTTTCCAATCTTTTCTTTTCTCAATAAATTGAGCCCAAATATCGATAAGAACATCAAAACGCTTAACTCCGGATATACGACCGGCAGCCATAGCGATTTTTTTTCTATCTGTATACACGGGTACTATATCTGTATTTACCCGGATAGGGTTTGAGATCGTTACCACATTATTGTATTGATAAAATGCCCTTTCTTCTGGGTTTAGCACTACCAAAAAATCAAATTTCGACTCCAAATAGCTTTCAAACCTTCGAAAGAGCGTTTTCTTACGCTTAGAAAGGTAAAATTTGGAGAAATGAAACTCTTTAAGAATTTTTGCTTTTGTTATTAATAAAGGAAAGAAAAAAGTAACCGGAATATGGTTTGCCACAATAATAATATCGGGTTTTATTTTTCTCAATTTCGATTGTAATCGAAAAAGGTTTTTAAGAATCTTTATTAAATTTTTCGGGCTAAAATAGCTAGAATACCGATGATAATTAATATCAAGATCATGAAGTTGTACTTCACTATTCATTGGATAATAAGGCTTTTTACCTTCTTGCTCTGTAGTGATCACATGCACCTCATGTTGATCTTGAGTAACCCAATAATTAGCCTTAAGGTAAATGAGACTTGTGATCCCCCCTATTTTGCAAATCTGATCTGTTAAAATAACTATCTTCTTCATTGGTATGATATTGTTTTTAGATGTACTACTGCAGTTACTAAAAACATATACAATATTACTTTAGTACTCTTTTCACCCTACATGCAAGTAAAAAAAGAGTTTTTTTATTGGCTATACTCATAAATAATTTCTTTTTCTTATTCATGCTATTTGTTGCTATAGGATAATTCTTATTACGCCTTAATGACACTATAATTTCGTCAATAAATTGTACGCTATATTTAAACCGAAAAAGGCTAAACATTAGTCCGTACAGAAAATTATCTACCCAAGGTTTAAACGCCTTTTTTCTTCCCGGATAATCAGATTCATTAAGATCCAAAAAAAAATTAATGTTTTCGGTTACCTTGACAGTGTCTATTGCTAACCTTTCTAAATGATCTTTAGACCTTATATTACTTACAGAACTATCATTTACTACATAATTATAGCCTACATCGCTAATGGTAATCACTTTTTCAGAAAAATAAAGCGACCTAAAACTAAAATCAAAATCTTCTGCCGTAATTACACCCGTATCAAACCGTATCTTGTTTGAAGTTACAACACTTGCATTTATAACTTTGCAACATACCGAGTTACTATATATCGATGAATTAATTAACTCTTCAGATGTAAAGGTTTTATCATCATAGGTAAGGACAGAAACCTCATTACCTTCTGAAGTAACTCTTTTATACCCAAACAAAATCATTTCTGGAGTTTGGTTTACTAAAGTTTCATAAATCTTCGGAATAAAACCATGGTCGATATAATCGTCTGAATCAATAAACCATATATACTGCCCTTTGGCTTTTTCTATGCCTACATTACGAGTATACCCAACTCCATGATTCTTATGTGTAAAGAGCCTTATGTTGTTATATTCGGTTTTTAGTTGTTCTAATAGTTGGAAACTACCATCTGTAGAACCATCATCAACAACCACTAATTCAATATCCTTATATTCTTTTACTTGATTAGCAACAGAACGTATACATCTATCTATAAAATTCTCTGTATTGTAAACCGGTATAATTATACTTAAAATCATGTTTAATCTTCTATTAATGATTTAAATAACATATCCCATTGTGGTACAATATTTTCGGGCAGGTATCGCTTTACATTTTCTTTTGCGGCCGTACCCATCGAAATCCTTTTTTCTTTGTCTTCTATCAAATCGATCAATGATTGACCGAAAGATTCTATATCCCCGTTTTTAACTAAAATCCCATCTTCGTTATGCAAAATAATATCTGAAGGGCCATGAGGGCAATCATATGATACAGAAGGAACCCCACATGACATCGCTTCTATAATTACCATTCCAAAACCTTCAAATCTTGAAGCCAAGACATGTATTGATGCCTCTAAAAATTTATCTTTAATGTTTTTTACCGGAGCACAAAACCGAACACTATCCTCTACTTCTAATTCTCTTGATAGTTTTTCGAAATCATGATCAGGATTTGAAGCACCATATATTTCTAAGCACCAATTTGGGTGTTTTTTTATAACTTCTTTCCAACTCAATAACAAGCGATCATATCCTTTTTGACCACATTGTTTTCCTACCGCAATAATTTTTTTATTATCGAGTGATGCTGTTTCTTCTGGAAAAAACGATAACGGATTAGAAATTACTTTTAAATTTTTTACGTCCCATTCTTCTAAATTACCATTGGTTAGAACCACAAATGCATCAAAACTCTTTGCTCCATAGTCCATTAGCATATATTTGATAGCAGTAACCATCTTTTTTTTGAAGCTTGGTTTCCAGACTTCTTCGGCAATTAACTTAGATACATGTCTTTCATAAATTATTGGGCATGACTTACCAATAATTTTGGGAACAAAAAACCCTTTTATTCCATCATCACATACGCAGATAACATCTGGATTTACCTTATCTACAGTATCTCTGATTCCTTTCCTGTATCCTTTAATATATTGGATAGGATTACGAACTACAGTCATATCATGAAATATGATTTTAGAACTAAAATCATAAAATAAAGATGCGTCCCCTTGATTAAGAGTTAAAATATGAACTTCATAACCTAAAACATCTGCCAGATAGCTAGCTTTTATAGACAACACACGCTCTAATCCTCCTGATCCTGATATGTTATTGGTTATATATAGTAGTCTTTTAGAATTCAAAATTGTTGGTGCTGATTAGTTCTTTTTTATAATAATATCCAGATACGGATAACAAAATCCTTTTGCTAAACCTTTATGGCAACTTCTTAAAAATTTGGTATACTTCACACCTTTAAGTCCATATTTTAAAAAATGTGATTTTTCAAACTGAGCGAGGCTACTTATCACATTAATGTCTTTTAGTGGTTGAATAGCAACTTCAAACTCATGATAACTCATACCTCGTCCCCATCTTAAAAACTTATTCATTTGATCATCATCCAATTCTCTATATAAATCCTTAAAATTATCTCGTTTAGAAAATTTAGAATAGTAAAAAGCTAAATCATCTGGTAGCCAGTCATAAAATGGTAATGCGGCTGTATGCGAATCAAAATACCATAATCTGTTTGGTGTTTCTATGACTGTTAAAAAGGAGTCCTTTTTTAAGATCCCCCATGCTTGTTTTAGGGATTCGATTCTTTCACTTATCGTCATATGCTCTAATGAAGCATAAAAGATTACAAAATCAAATTGTTGATCTTTAAAATGTTCTTCGATCTGGTTGGCATTAAGCTCTAAAAAATTAGCTTCCATATTCGCTAATTTTAATCTGTCTTCTGCAACTTTTAGAGCTCCAGCGTCAATATCGACTCCGGTTACCTTAGCTCCTTGTTCGGTTAAAGCCAATGTTGATATCCCAGTACCACAACCTATTTCTAAAATACTACACTCACTTAATGGCTTCGCTTTATCAAGCCAAGGGATAATACGGTTTCTATTGTAATTAAGCCTACCCATTAATTGCCCCTGAATAGCATCTTCATAAGCCGCCTTGGTTAATTGCTTTTTGGTATCACCCCTATCCAAATAATTCTTTTCAATAGAAACGATTAATTTTTCTGTTTGATCGTTACTAAATTGAGTATGATTCTTGGTATATCTTTTAGGAATTTTTAAAAAATATTTTTTAAGTGAGTTTAATATGAGTCGTTTCATAAAAGATGGTTTATTTCTGTTTCGTTGTGAAAAATTTCGTTTTTAGCGAATAAAATCTTTACATTTTTCTTTTAAAGGTTCTGCCAATTTATGGTGAAGCCCAAGGTTCGTGACCATAGTATCCAGAGTTATTTTCCCCTGAAGATCAAAGTTGGTTGTATAACTACCATTATCTGCAACATCTATTCGATTAAATAATTCTAAAATCCCATCAAAACGGCATGTATCAACAAAAGTATTGAAGGCATTAAGAAAAATAACCGGAGTACCCATTGCCAAACATGGCAATGCACAATGAATCCGAGATGTTATGACTAATTTAGCTTTAGCATATTTCTTTAAACAGTCTTCCGCATAGGCAAACTTTTCTTCTTCAGTATGAATTCCTGATGGTAATACTTGAGTAACGTAATTCGCTTTCTCTAGTACTTCTTTAGATACTACTTTTTTTAGATGTTTCTGCAGTTTGTTTAATTGAAACGCATCTCCTTTTAAGATCCCTCTAATTAAACTTTTGTATGAAAAGAACAGTTTTTCTGTGTTTGGATAATTATAAAAAGGATCTACAATATAGATTTCATCGTTACGCTCACTATCATCAACCTTGTAGTTATCAAGAGTTAACGTAAGACAGCCTGTAAAATAGGCTTCGATTCCTTTTTCTTGCAATATTTGGGCTGTATACTTATCTCTACAACCAATGGGTTGGTGTTTTTTAAGATAATCTATTCCTTTTGGTGTTAACATAAAAGGTGCCGCTGTAGAATTCATGTGAAATGACACAAAAAGCGGATCAATCTTATCAGAAGGCACCCAGTTATGAATATTATGAGTAAACCATCCATTCATGATCAATTGTGCCTGATCACCTGTATAATCTCCTAATTCTTCACGATTTAAGAGTTCATCAACTTTTGGTAAAAATTGTTTGGCACCCAAACTTTGAACATAGTCTCCTACGTTGTAACTTTTTTTACCTTCTTCATAAGTCAATAGGCCGTGCTTCATATTATAATTTTTTTAATATCTTATTTTTCTATACAATTCTCTTAGCCAAGGGAATTTATTTCTTATTATAAATCTAAGTTTTTGTTTTGTTTTCCTGCTTTCGGACTTTTGATTAATTATCCGATCCAGATCCAAAGTCATAAACCTTTCAATTTCTTTTTGTTCTATCTCTTTATCACGCAATATGAAAAACTCAGTACTCTCTGACGCTTTTATTTGCAAGCATTTCCATTCATATTTTAACCCTTCGGTCATAGCGCTATTAGGACCAAAGTTTTTAAATATTAATTCATATAAGTTATCAGGAACCGTGAAACCAAAATCATTTGGATTAGCACCAGACAATATGAGTCCGAACATAGTACGCTGGCATTTTGCACAAACATTACAGTTATACCCATCTCTATGTTCTGAATAACAAACTCTCAAGTTTATTGAAACATCATTTTGCCGTGAATATGCAACAATGTTGTCAATCTTATCCGTACGTCTTAGATGATAACCATCATGAACTACTTCGCTATTCGCCCATTTCATTTTTTCGTCTATATTCGGACTAGAACCCCAGCCAAAATCTATCTCTTCGGTATTAGACGATCCGATAAATATTTTACTTATGTTGAAATGATATCCTAACGGTGCTATGACCCCGATGAGTGCCATACCGTGCTGAATCTTACCCCACCACCCCAGGTCTACTAATAATTCTACCTGATAAGTATAAAAATCTCTAACATTGGTTTCGATGTAGAATAATTTATCATTGTTTACGATTTTTTCCTCTTCATTATAGCGCACAAAATCACCCCAACGTTTGGTATCGGTAATTTCCACATCAGCTCCATGAATAGAAACCAAATATGGATTTAATTCATAATTTCTGGTATATGATTCGAACGAGTCTAATCCTCCACTAAATAAAAGACATGTTTCTTCGCCTTTAATATTATTTTGGACTAATTTTTCAGCTTTTAAACTTCCTCCGAATTTTTTTTCAGGATGATATTTATTAAACTCTTCTTTTAAACTTGATAATGAATGATAAAAAGTTTCATCAACTTCTGGAACATGAACATCAAACCCTACGAACCATGCAATAGGCATTATATTAGACAGAAAAGGAATAACAGCCATACTATCAGGCACTTTACTTACATCAACTCCATATTTAACATAGTACGATTGATTTTTATCAAAAAACTTCTGAGTTTGATGATCCACAGAATAATCATAATTGATCTTCTTACCGTCTTCTGTATATGTTATTTCATGAAGTTTCACCATTTCTTATCAATTACTTTCTTTTCAATATCGCGGCTATCGGTTTTGTAAATAATTCTTTTTCATAGTCAAGCATCCCCATAAAATACATCAGAATTGCGAAAACTATAGTATATGTACTTCCTTTCAAAACAAAATTCAACCATCCGTCTCCAGGTATGTAATTAATCGCATACCCTATTGCAAGTAGAATGATTACGGTAATTACCGTTTTGTTCCCCAGTTCTTTAAAAAACCTTAGAATATTAAGTTGGATTACTCGATGGTAATAAAAATTCATTACATTTTGAACAATTACCCAACCCACAACTGATCCTAACATCATACCTACAGCACCATAGGGTTTAGCTAAAAACGCTCCTAATATGGTTCCTAAAATCAAAAATACCAGGTACAGAATTGCTTTGAATGCTAATTTGTTTTTTGCCTCTAGTATAGAATTTCCAAAACCTTGTACTAGTGGTAAAGTATATGCGCCCATTATAGCTAAAGCAATGATCCAAGACTCATAACTCCCTTCATACCCCAATGATCCTCCTACCCATAAAAAGACGAACTGTTTTCCATATAGGATAAAAGCAGTTAAAATGTACATTAGTACAATAAAAGATAACCTTCCTATTTTGATCATCATATCGGTAAGTTGTTCTCCTGTTGCATTTCCTACAGACATTTGCGTGGCTTTAGGTAGAAAAACACTAGATATCGCAGTAGAAAACGCACCATAATATGTCCCCAGGGTTATACCAATACCATATACAGTAAGTACCGCTGGAGCGCTCATTCTTCCTAAAACCCAATGTCCTACCTTCCACTGAAAAACTCCTACCAAGGCAAAAACAAATATCCAGACCGAATATTTTAGTATCTCTTTGACAAATTTTTTCTGTAAACTATGAAGTTTGAATCGTACATTCAATTTTTTGAATACATAATACCCCGTTATTGTAACCACAAAAACATTAAAAACGGTGTCTATAACTACCAAAGCAACAGCCTTACCTCCTATAAGAAGAATACCAACAACGGTGAGGGATCTTAGTACATATCGCACTATATTTAGGGTCTTCGGAAATACAAATTGCTCATATCCCGAACAAATAGCAGTAAAAGCACCACCAGGAAGCCTAAATGCAAGGTTAGCTATCAAAATAAGGAATAATGTTTTTGCCAGCTGTATTTCTTGAGCATCTAATTTAGTGAAATACGAATCTATATAATAGTAAAACGAAATACCAACGATAAGTACCAGTATCGATATTATTGAATAAATCAACATGGTTGTAGCTAAAAAATTCTCTTCACCCTGTCTATCTTTTTCTGCTCTATATTTAGCGACAAAACGTACAATCGTATTATTAAGCCCAAAATCCAGGAGAGAAATTGTACCTATTAATGCCCCTATAGTTATATATATACCATACTCATCTTTACCTAAACTCTTAAGAATAAAAGGAGTTAAGACCAATCCAACTACATTAATCAGAATGATCGTTGTATAGTTTAAAACTGCTCCTTTTTTTAATTGGCTCAAAGTGGTTGGTTTTTAGTGTTATTTAATATTGTGGTTGAAATTATAATCTTCCGTGAACTTGTTCTTTTAATATCCCTTTTACATCGTATAAAACTCCATTGGGCATTAATAGCGAGTTAAGGTCAAGGTCTATATATTCTTTGTGGGCTACAGTCAAAACCACAGCATCATATTTCTTATTTGGCAATTCTTGTAAAGTATCTATTTTATATTCATGTAATACTTCTTTGGGGTTTGCCCATGGATCATATACTGTAACTTCTGTCCCAAAATCTGTTAGATGATGAATTACATCTACTGCTCTTGTATTACGTACATCGGGGCAATTTTCTTTAAACGTAATTCCTAATACTAAAACACTTGCTTCTTTAATTCGTATATCGTGTTGCACCATTAGTTTAATAACTTCAGAGGCAACATATTGTCCCATACTATCATTAAGTCTTCGTCCTGCAAGGATAATTTCGGGATGATAACCAAACTCCTGTGCGCGTTGTGCCAGGTAATACGGGTCGACCCCAATACAATGACCGCCTACAAGACCAGGTTTAAATGGAAGGAAATTCCATTTGGTTCCTGCTGCTTTTAACACATCATTGGTATCAATATCCATTAGATTAAAAATCTTAGCCAGTTCATTGACAAAAGCGATATTAATATCTCTCTGAGAGTTTTCGATAACTTTAGCGGCTTCGGCAACTTTTATCGTTGGGGCTAAATGTGTTCCTGCGGTAATAACAGAGTTATATAATGCATCAACTTTTTTACCTACTTCTGGAGTAGATCCAGCGGTAACCTTTAATATTTTTTCTACAGTATGTTTTTTATCTCCAGGATTAATTCTTTCTGGTGAATATCCTGCATAGAAATCTTCATTA
This sequence comes from Aquimarina penaris, assembly GCF_040786285.1. Taxonomy (NCBI): domain Bacteria; kingdom Pseudomonadati; phylum Bacteroidota; class Flavobacteriia; order Flavobacteriales; family Flavobacteriaceae; genus Aquimarina; species Aquimarina penaris. The sequence continues at coordinate 210,892 of NZ_JBFMKQ010000003.1, read as the reverse complement.
AACGTTAACCCACTTATCTTTTCTAACACAGGTACACACTCTTCTTCTGTAACACCGGGATACACAGTTGATTCGTAAATAACGATATCATCCTTTTTTAATATTTTACCAACCATTTCACTTGACTTATATAAGGGAGTAAGGTCTGGTTTATTATTTTTATCGACAGGAGTGGGTACCGTTATGACATAGTAATTACAGTCTCGTATATCATCTATATTATCAGAACAATATAATCCTTTGTTCATATCAGTATTATCAGATAATACAGATTGTAATAGTTCACTTTCTATCTCTAAAGTAGAATCAATACCAGCATGTAATTCTTTTATTCTTTTTTGATTAATATCAAAACCAATCACAGGATACTTTGTTGCAAATAGTCTAGCCAAAGGCAATCCTACATATCCTAATCCGATAACGGCAATCTTAATATTATTCATGGTGGTTGTTTATTTATTTTCTATTGATGTTGAGATTATTTTAGGTTCTCCCAATACCATGTTACTGCTTCTTTTAATCCAGATTTCATATCGAATTCGGGAGTATACCCAAGTAATGTTTTTGCCTTATCAATCGACGCCAACGAATGTGGCACATCTCCTTTACGTTCGGGGCCATATTTAATTTCTATAGTACCGATAGCAGGATCAAACTTTGATAAATTCTCTTTAAGCAAAGTCGTCAATTCATTTAATGTTGTTCTCTCTCCGAAAGCAGTGTTATATACTGTATTTAATGCTTCAGAATTATCTGTTACAATAGCCAAAAGATTCATCTGAATCACATTATCTATATATGTAAAATCTCTAGAAAACAAGCCATCTCCATTAATTACAGGAGATTCGTGCTTCATAAATTGCATCACAAACTTAGGAATTACAGCTGCGTATGCTCCTTCTGGATCTTGTTTCCTTCCGAAGACATTAAAATAACGTAGACCAATGGTATCGAGGTCATACGATTTTTTGAAGTTATCGGCATACAATTCATTAACATATTTGGTAATGGCATAAGGAGATAAAGGTTTTCCTATTTTTTCTTCAATCTTAGGTAATGATTTAGAATCACCATAAGTAGAAGAACTTGCTGCATAAATAAAACGTTGTACTCCTGCATCTCGCGAAGCAACTAGCATATTAAGAAACCCTGTTACATTAACATCATTACTGGTTATTGGATCATTGATAGATCTTGGTACCGAGCCCAAAGCAGCCTGATGCAATACATAATCTACCGCATTACATGCTTTATGACAATCATCCAGGTTTCTAATATCTCCTTCGATGAAAGTAAAATTTGGATTTTCTAATAGTTTAGAGAGGTTTTTTTTATGTCCTGTTGCAAAATTATCTAATGCAACCACCGTACTACCTATTTCTAAGAGCGCTTCACATAGATTAGATCCTATAAAACCGGCGGCGCCTGTCACAAGTATTTTAGAAGAACGAAGATGTTCTAGTTGTTTAGCATTCATGAATTGTTTTTTAACTCCCTGTTTTTTAATCCCAAAGCCTATGATATTATCGTAGACTGCGCGAAATTAAGATTTACTTATAGAACATACAACATATGTTAAAGGGGATTTTACCCCTATTTAAAATTCTTAATGTACTGTTAACGTATAAAGCGATCACTTCATCTAAACAAAAAACATAATCCACTAAAAATCAACCTTTTAAAATAAAAAGTATTTTTATTAACTATAACGTTTTCGATATTGAACAATGTTAAAAATTGAATAAAGAAAGCATTTCATCTTCAAATCTACTTTTAGCTAAAAATTGGGTTTCCAAATTTGGTTCAAATGGGATTGGAGTATTTAGACTTGCTACTCTTTTTACAGGTGCATCAAGAAACGTAAAGCAATTTTCCATTAGTAATGCCGAAATATCAGAAGCTATCCCACCAAACAATGTATCTTCTTGAAGAACAATAGCTTTTCCGGTCTTTTTTACAGATTCATAGATAGTCTCTATATCCAATGGCTGTAATGTTCTCAAATCAATAACATCTACCGAGATTTCTGGATGCTTGTCTACTATTTCTAAAGCCCAATGTACTCCGGCTCCATAACTGATCACCGTAATATCATTTCCTTCTTTTAATAACGAAGCCTTACCGAGAGGTAAGTTATAATATCCTTCTGGGACTTCTTGTCGAATACTTCTATACAAAGCTTTATGCTCAAAAAACAATACTGGATTAGGATCTTCGATTGCAGTAGCCAACAATCCTTTTGCATCATACGGGAATGCTGGATACACCACTTTAAGACCTGGAGTTTTGGTAAACCAAGCTTCATTGGTTTGGCTATGAAACGGGCCAGCTCCAACACCTGCACCACAAGGCATTCGAATAACCACATCTGAAGATTGCCCCCATCGATAATTAGATTTTGCTAATAAATTGATGATTGGATTAAAGCCCGAAGAAACGAAATCTGCAAATTGCATTTCTACAATAGCTTTATAACCATTAACAGATAAACCATATGCTGTAGAGACAATTGCAGATTCACAAATAGGAGTGTTTCGAACACGTTCTTTTCCAAAAACTTCGACAAAACCTTCGGTGATTTTAAATACTCCTCCGTATTCTGCAATATCCTGCCCCATAATGACTAGGTTATTATATCGCTTCATGGATTCATTTAATCCATCAGAAATAGCATCGATTAACCTTAGTTCTTTCGTGTCAGAACTTGGTTTACTATTCGTGTAGTCAAAACTTTGATAAACGTCATTTATTTCTTTAGCTAAATCAACATTTACAGATTGCTCCTGATTCGCTTTGTCCCAATGAGATTCAATTTCTGTTTTGAGTATTGATCGTTCTTGTGAATCAATATCTTCAGATAGGACTCCTTGATTAATCAGATAGGCTTTATAATTCTCTATAGGATCTTTAGCTCCCCAATATTCCATCAATTCATCAGGAACGTACTTGGTACCACTAGCTTCTTCATGACCTCGCATTCTAAACGTCTTGAACTCTAAAAGAATGGGGCGAGGATTCTGCCGTACACTTTCGGCAAGCTCATTAACTTTATGGTACACATCCAGTACATTATTGCCATCAATGATATGTGATTCTATACCGTAACCTAATCCTCGATCAGCAAGATTTTTACAATTATATTGTTCATTAGTGGGTGTAGATAATCCATACCCATTATTTTCTATACAAAATAGAACGGGTAAACTCCAAACTGATGCTATATTTAAGGCTTCATGAAAATCCCCTTCACTAGTACCTCCTTCACCTGTAAAAACCGCAGTAACTTTATTATTTTTTTCCAACAGGTTACCCAAAGCAATACCACAAGCGACACCAAGTTGAGGACCTAAATGCGAAATCATTCCTATAACTTTGTATTCCTGTGTTCCGAAGTGAAAAGATCGATCACGACCATTGGTAAATCCGTTAGCCTTACCTTGCCATTGACTAAACAACCTATACAATGGTATATCACGAGTGGTAAACACACCTAAATTGCGATGCATTGGTAATACATACTCATCTTCATTTAATGCAGTAGTTACACCTACAGATATCGCCTCTTGACCCATACCACTAAACCACTTTGATATCTTTCCTTGCCTTAATAACACCAACATTTTTTCCTCAATCAATCTGGGTGTAAGCATTTTAAGATATAATGAAATAAGCAAATCATTACTATATGTTTTTCGGTCAAAATCCACTTGTGATTTTTCCTTTGAAATGTGCTCCATAAAAGAAAATTAGCTACGTAAATTTAATTATTTTTATTTCAGAATTCATACCAACTTTATAATATTATTAAGTAGTTGTTAATTTAACCCAAACAATCCTCCGAATTAATTAAATTTACTATGTTTAAAAGATCAATAATTCAGAAATAACGAATTTGATCATTATTTTGTAATTGTTAAAATTTTTGAATGACTATACCGTATTTTACATCAAATACAACTATTTTAGTTCTTCAATATTAAGATTAAAACCAATGAATAATATTCCAAGTGTAGATTTGGCTGATTTTTTATCTGATGAGCCTTCTCGTAAGCAAAAGTTTGTGGATGAAATAGGAAAAGCCTACGAAGAGATAGGTTTCGTAGCATTGAAAAACCATTTTCTGAGTGATGAACTTGTTAAAAATTTATATAAAGAAGTAAAAGGATTCTTTGCACTTCCTGTAGATACCAAAGAAAAATATGAAATAGAAGGGCTAGGTGGACAACGTGGTTACACCTCTTTTGGTAAAGAACACGCAAAAGGAAAGAAAGAAGGCGATCTTAAAGAATTCTGGCATTTTGGGCAAGAACCAGATCCAAATGCCAATTTAATCGAAGAATACCCAGCTAACGTTACTGTTAAAGAGCTTGAAGATTTCAATCAAGTTGGTATGGAAACCTATAGAATGCTTGAAAAAACCGGGATTTATGTGCTTAGAGCCTTAGCAATTTACATAGGACTAGACGAGCATTATTTTGATCATTGGGCGAGTAACGGAAATAGTATTTTACGTCCTATTCATTACCCTCCGATCACCGAAGAACCTAAAGGTGCAGTTCGCGCAGGTGCTCATGGAGATATTAATCTAATCACCTTACTAATGGGAGCTTCTACCGGTGGATTGCAAGTACAAAGAAAAGATGGAGAATGGATCGATGCTATACCGCAAGAAGATGAATTAGTAATTAATGTTGGTGATATGCTAGAGCGCCATACAAATAACAAACTACGGTCGACAATCCACCGAGTAATTAACCCTCCCAAAGAACAATGGGGAAAACCCAGATATTCTATTCCATTTTTCATGCATCCAAGAAGCGACATGAAATTAAATTGCCTAGAGGAGTGCATAACAGATGATAACCCTAAGCATTATGAGGATATAACCGCCGGAGAATTCTTGCATCAAAGGCTAGTAGAAATTGGATTGATAAAGAAATAAAATACTAGAATGGATTTACAAGACCAATTAAAGAACCTCTTTCCTGATCATCAACCCCAAGAAGATCCTGTAGAAAATCAAATTGAAGAAGGAATATGGATGCAAGATGCCCCCATTATTTGTAAATATGAAAAAAGGAAAGGAAAACCAATTACAATACTTGAAGGGTATACAGGTGCAGATAAGGACTTCAAGAAACTAGCTAAAGAACTAAAAACTCGTTTAAGCGTTGGTGGAAGTTTTAAAAATGATAGTATCATTATTCAAGGAGATTATAGGGATCAAATCATGAAAATTCTTACCGAAAAAGGTTTTAAAGTTAAACGAGTCGGAGGATAATAACGAATTATATTTTGGGGAAAAACATATTACATATTACCAATGGCGACAGTCTTACTCATCGTCTAAAGGATATAAAATTAGCAGAAGGAGAATTCTTAACTTGGCGTGAAATGTTATGTGAAGGACCTACCGAAATCAAAGTTGAAACTGAAAGTTCTATAAAAAAACGCAAAGCATTTTTAAAAAAATACTACAGGATTACTACTGATGATTATGAAGAAAAGTTTGTTTCACAGTTCGAAAAACTAGATAATTTACAAGATTATGACGAAGTGATTTTATGGTTTGAATATGATCTTTTCTGCCATATAAACATGATCGCTGCCATTAGTTTATTAATGCGCAAAGGCATTAAAGATACACCTGTATATCTGGTATGTAGTGGCAGAATTGAACATGAAACCAAACTCATGGGATTATGCGAGTTATCTGACAGTCAATTAAAAAACCATTATCGCAACAAAGTACTGCTATCCCTAGATGATCTCGAACTAGCAGAATACATCTGGACATTGTATTGTGAATCAAACCCAAAAAAGATCGCAGGGCAAATAAAAAAACATTCCTCTTTTGAGTATTTATCCATCTGCCTAAGAGCACATCTTCAGCGTTTTCCAAATATGCTAACCGGACTTAATGTTTTAGAACATAACATACTCGAAATGGTTGATAAATATCAAATTAAAAATGTGAAGCAACTTATGGGGTATACGCTAGAATACCAAGGATATTATGGGTATGGAGATATGCAAATGAAACGTGTTATTGCCAGACTTTTTCAATTTTTGGACCAAACTAAAGACGGACTATTACTATCAGAGCGAGGAAAACTTGCACTAGAGCACAGAAAAAACTTTTACAATACACAAATTTTAGATTGGTATTATGGCGGTGTAAAAAAATACGATTACCTCTATAATGATGAAACTCATACTTTATTAAAACTATAATATGGTCATAGCCAACTCAGAACTTATTCTTAATGAAGATGGCAGTATATACCATCTCAATATCAAACCAGAGCATCTTGCCCAAACTATAATAACCGTTGGGGATCCAGACCGAGTTGAACAAGTAACTCAGTATTTCGATCATATCGAATGCAAGATTAAAAAACGTGAATTTCACACACAGACAGGGACCTATAAAAACCATAGAATTACCGTAATCTCCACTGGTATTGGTACCGATAATATTGATATAGTGTTTAATGAATTAGATGCATTAGCAAATATTGATTTGGTAAACCGAGAGGTAAAAAAAGACCATACTTCTTTACAAATTATTAGAATAGGCACTTCGGGTGCTATACAAGCTGATATTCCTATTGATAGTTTTGTAATCTCAGAAATGGCTATTGGCTTTGATAGCTTACTTCATTTTTATGATAGTAAAAATGTACAATTACAAGAGGTTTCGAATGCATTATTAAAGCATTTGGATTGGGATGAAAATAAATCTGTACCCTATGTTGTTGCAAGTGATCAAAAATTATCAAATCATATGCAAAGTAAAATAACACGAAAAGGGGTTACAGTAACTAATGTTGGGTTTTATGGGCCACAAGGAAGAGTGTTAAGACTGCCTCTTCAGGATAAGGAATTAAATAAAAAAATGGCTTCTTTCGAGTATAATAATAAGAGAATAACAAACCTCGAAATGGAAACTGCCGCTATTTATGGCTTAGCAAAACTTTTAGGTCATGAAGCAATATCCATGAACGCAATTATTGCCAATCGTGCTACAGGTGAGTTTAGTCAAAATCCTAAGAAAGTCGTTGATCGTTTAATACAGTATACTTTAGATAAAATCGTATCACAAACGTCTTAACATTCTATAATTAAAAAGGGTAGACATCCATCTACCCAATCACACTAATATATTAAGAAAAATCTTTTCTAATTTTCAAACAAAAATACTAACCGAATAATATCTTTAGACTTATTAATAAGTTAGTAAATAATAATACTGCAATAAAAATAACAATTCCATTTTCTAAATGGTCATTTTTTAACTTAGCAACCTTAACATCTACATTTTTATTGTTTAAAAAATTCTTTTTCATAGCAATATTGTTTTATTTTGAGTTAATAGTTAGTCAAATATATCTTCTTATGGAAGAATTATAGTTCAAATATACAGTAAAAAAATCGAATACATCGTTAAAAAACCAAAATAATCGATAAAATACATAATTAATTAACATTTAGCACATATGAACACCATAAAAATAGGAGGAGTTCCCGAACATTTTAATTTACCATGGCATCTTACCATCGAAGACGGAAGCTTTTTAAAACATAATATAGAATTACAATGGACAGACTACCCTGGAGGAACTGGTGCAATGTGTGAAGCTCTTAGAACAGGAGATATAGATATGGCTATAATTCTAACCGAAGGAATTATTAAAGATATTATTGCTGGAAATCCTAGTAAAATTGTTCAAACGTATATACAAACTCCTCTTATATGGGGAATCCATGTTAGTGCAAATTCTAAGTACACCTCTCTCCCTGAATTAAAAAATAGGACAGCAGCCATTAGTAGATATGGGTCCGGATCTCATTTAATGGCATATGTAAATGCCCAAAATCAAGGATGGGATACCTCTGATCTTAAATTTGAAGTCGTAAAAAACCTCGATGGAGCTATAGAAACATTAACAAATGGTAAAGCTGATTATTTTATGTGGGAACATTTTACCACAAAGCCATTAGTAGATGATCAAACCTTTAGAAGAGTTGCAGACTGTCCTACTCCATGGCCGTGTTTTGTAATTGCGGTTAGAGAAGAATTATTAGAAACAAAAAAAGAACAACTACAAATAATTTTAGATACTATAAATACTGTCACTTCAGATTTTAAACAAATACCAAGTATTGACAAAACTTTAGCACATCGATACAATCAAAAACTTGAAGACATTCAAGAATGGTTACAACTTACAGAATGGAGCCAAACACGTATTAAAAATGAAACGCTTTCGAAAGTTCAGGATCAACTCTATATTTTACATATAATTAACAAAAAACTTCCTCCAGAGAAATTGATTTCTGAACTATAATCACATTTTGATCATAACAGAGGGGGCTTTTTTTTCGAATATAGAGGTAGGGTATTTTAAAAATCACGCGTTATATAGTAGAGGATGTTCTAAAAATTAAGATGAAAAGTATGATATAATTCGTTCAATTAGCAAATTTATAACAAATGTTTAATTATTAAACATCTAGTAAACAACTATATACATAATTAAAATATTTTTGTACATTTGCGCAGCCTACCCCAAGAATTAATTATTATCACACAAGCAACCATTTTAAAGTAAGTGCATCTAATAATTAAATAAAACAAATCTACTATGGTTACATTTATTCTGATATTGGCAGGTCTTATCACCTTCAATTTTATCCTACTAAAGTTTAGCATGCAATCTATTGATGCAGATAAAAAGAAATCAAAAAGAGGCAAAGTTAGAATTAATTCAATATCCAACAGTAAGTCGAAAGCAGAAGAGATTCCTAACGCTGCATAATTACCAATCTATATTAGATTGTTTTTTATCCTTCAGGTATTCATTTGTTTTACTAAAATGTTTGTTACCAAACCAATACCCTCTATTAGCGCTTAAAGGAGATGGATGACCACTAGTTAAAACACAGTGCTTAGTTCTATCAATTTTTGCTCCTTTTTTCTTTGCAAAACCTCCCCACAATAAAAAAACAACATTTTCTTTTTTATCAGACACCGTCTTAATAACGGCATCGGTAAACTTTTCCCAACCTTTATTTTGATGTGATCCTGCTTGATGAGCTTGAACTGTTAATGTAGCATTTAATAATAAAACTCCTTGTTTTGCCCAACGTTGTAAATTTCCATTGGTAGGAAAAGGAATAGTCAAATCTGTTTCAATCTCCTTAAAAATATTAATTAAAGAAGGTGGCATAGACACATTATCATTAACTGAGAAACACAAACCATTTGCTTGCCCTACACCATGATACGGATCCTGGCCAATAATTACAACCTTAACATCGTCAAAACTGCAATAATCAAATGCAGAAAAAATATCTGATCCTTTTGGGTAACACGTATAATTTTGATATTCTGTTTTTACAAAATCTACTAAACTTAAAAAATAAGGCTTATTAAATTCATCTTTAAGTTGGTCTTTCCAACCAGATTCGATATTTACATTCATATAGATGATAAAAATTGTTGTAATTATGTACTTTTGCTTCGTTCAAAAATCGATGGAATATAACCCAAAAATAGGGTAAAAAAAAGTATGATTCGTATTTCTAAAAAAACATTAGACGATCTAGAATTTGATACCGTGCTTACTCACGTTGCAGAACTTTGCAACACTGATTTCGGAAAATCAAAAGCTGTACAAATTGTCCCTTTCAATACTGAAGAACAACTCAATGTTGCATTACAAGAAGTATATGAATACAAATCTTCATATCTAAATGATGCCAAAATCCCCAATCATGGTTTCGAAAGTATCAATAAAGAAATACAACTATTAAATATTGAGAACACTTTTTTAGAGGCTCCCAATCTTAAAAGAATTGTATCTGTAAGTAGCACTTGCAATGATTTATTAGCTTTTTTTAGATCAAATAAGGAGCTCTATCCTGTTTTATACCAAACTTCTACCAAAGTACATTTTACCAAAGAAATTATCAATCAAATCGAAGTCATAATAGATAAATTTGGAGAAGTAAAAGATAATGCCTCTACGACATTACAAGGACTAAGAAGAGAAATTAATAGTGTTCAAGGAAAATTAAATGGTAGTTTCGGAAAAGATTTATCAAGGTATAATGGTCTTGGTTATCTTGATGAAATTAAGGAGAGTGTCGTAGATAACCGTAGAGTATTAGCTGTATCTGCAATGTATCGTCGTAAGGTAAAAGGTGCTATTATGGGCAGTTCTAAAACCGGAAGTATTGTATACATCGAACCCGAAGCTACGCTTCAATATAGCCGAGAACTAAGTAATCTGCAATATGAAGAACGTGAAGAAATCGTAAAAATACTGAAGGAACTTACCAATAAATTACGCCCGCATATAGAACTCTTGCAAGAATATCAGGAATATCTGAGTGATATAGATATTGTTTCGGCAAAATCAAAATATGCCCGTAAACTAAATGCAGTTTTACCAAAAATTTCATCAAATAGAGAATTAACCCTAAAAGAGGCTTATCACCCACTACTCTATCTTACCAATAAAGCTAAACAAGAAAAGACATATCCGCAAACCATATCACTTGATCAAAATAATCGAATCATTGTAATTTCTGGACCCAATGCAGGTGGTAAAAGTATCACTTTAAAAACGATCGGTTTATTACAGATAATGCTTCAGAGCGGAATGTTAATACCTGTTCATGAATATAGTAGAATGTGTTTATTTAATACAATCCTAACCGATATTGGAGATAATCAATCCATAGAAAATCATTTGAGCACCTATAGTTATCGTTTAAAAAACATGAACTATTTTCTACGAAAATGCAATGAAAAGACCTTATTTCTTATTGATGAATTTGGTACTGGTAGTGATCCAGAACTTGGTGGGGCTTTAGCCGAAGCCTTTCTAGAAGTATTTTATGAACGAGAATCGTATGGGATTATCACCACTCATTATGCAAACCTAAAAATGTTAGCTAATGAGTTGCCCAATATGACCAATGCAAATATGTTATTCGATGCCAGAACATTAGAACCGCTTTTTAAGTTGCACCTAGGAGAAGCGGGTAGTTCATTTACGTTTGAAGTAGCTCAAAAAAACGGTATTCCATACAGCTTGATTAACAAAGCAAAGAAAAAAGTAGAACGAGGCAAAATTCGTTTCGACAAGAGTATTGCTAACCTTCAAAAAGAGCGATCTAAACTTCAAAAAACAACATCTTCTCTAAAAACTAAAGAGCAAAAAGCAGAAGAAGAAAAAGAGCGTTTAGAAAAAACAAATGATCGCATACAACGCAAATTAGAAAGTTATCAAGAACTATATGATAGCAATCAAAAGATGATTTACCTAGGCCAAAAAATTGATGACCTAAACGAAAAGTACTTCAATAACAAAAAGAAACGTGAATTGATCGATGAGTTTATGAAAATTGTACAAATCGAAAATTCAAAACGAAAAAAGCTATCTGCCAAACAAAGAAAAGTCGAGAAAGCCAAAGAGCAAAAAGTCGTTAAAGAAGTAGAGAAAAAAGTTGAAGTTATTCGAGAAAAGAAAAAAGAAGAGAAAAAGAAAGAAGAAAAGATTATTCAACAAAAACCTAAGGTTACATTAAAAGTTGGTGATAAAGTGAGAATGATTGACGGAAAGTCTACAGGAACTATTGACACTATCGAAAAAGGAAAAGCAGTTGTTAATTATGGTATTTTTACCACGAATGTTGCTCTTGATCAATTAGAATTTGTAGAAAGAAAAAAGAAGTAAATCCCACATACCATTAGAACATAGGATCCTTGTTAAAGTATCCTTAAACAACTTTTCTGAGAATTTTATCTTTATATATTTGGTGCATTACTATTAAAATTGCAGCCACAATTATGCGAAAAACACTTCTTTTTGTCAGCCTTAGCGTGCTAATACCTTTTATGTCGAGGGCACAACAACCTAATAAACCAAATGCATCAGAGATTCATGAATCTATCAAAAAACTTAATTTTTTAGGTTCAGTTTTATACGTTGCCGCGCACCCAGATGACGAAAACACAAGGCTAATTTCATTCATGTCTAATCATGTAAAAGCAAGAACGGCATATCTATCGATGACTCGTGGAGATGGTGGACAAAACCTTGTAGGCCCAGAAATAAGAGAGCAATTAGGCGTTATACGAACCCAAGAATTATTAGCAGCAAGAAAAACTGATGGTGGAGAACAGCTATTTACACGCGCTAATGATTTTGGTTATTCTAAACATCCAGACGAAACACTTTCTATATGGAATAAAAAAGAAGTATTAAGTGATGTGGTTTGGGCTATTCGAAAATTTAGACCCGACGTTATTATAAATCGTTTTGATCATAGAACTCCGGGTAGTACCCATGGACATCATACTTCGTCTGCCATGCTAAGTGCAGAAGCTTTTGATCTTACTAACAATAAAGAAATCTACCCTGATCAACTTCAGTATACCAAAATCTGGCAACCAAAAAGATTATTTTTTAATACTTCTTGGTGGTTCTATGGTAGTAGAGAAAATTTCGAAAAAGCTGACAAATCCAAAATGTTAGAATTTGATACAGGAGTGTATTACCCGGCTCTTGGACTCTCGAATACAGAGATTGCATCATTAAGCCGAAGTCAACATAAATCTCAGGGGTTTGGTAGTACCGGAACCCGTGGTAAATTAAGCGAATATATCGAATTAATAAAGGGAGAATTACCCAAGGACAAAACTAATATTTTTGAAGGGATAGATACTTCCTGGAATCGTATCGAAGGAGGAAAAGCAATTGGAGACATCCTATATCAAGTAGAAAAAGATTTTGATTTTAGAAACCCTGCTTCTTCAATACCAAAGCTTATACAGGCATATCAGTTAATTCTACAAATAGAAGATCAACACTGGAAAACTATAAAATCTAAAGAAATTAAAGACATCATTGCTGGGGCTTCTGGACTTTATGTTGAAGCTGTAGCCGAAGAAGCTTATTCTACTAAAGGAAGTGAAATAAATTTAAAATTAGAGGTGATTAATAGAAGTACATCAAATATTATTTTAAAATCTATTACAATTGATGCCCTCAATGTAAATGATACTTCAGAAAAAGTTCTTACTTATAATATTAAAAATAATTTCGAATTTAAAGGAATGATTCCAAATGATTTTGACTATACAAATCCATATTGGTTAAATGAAAAAGGGACGTTAGGGATGTATCTGGTTAACGATCAAAAAATAATCGGTAAACCCGAAACCGATCATAAGATTAAGGCATTATTTAATCTGGAGATAGAAGGTGTTTCTGTTCCTTTTTCAAAAGAAATAGTATACAAAACTAATGACCCTGTAAAAGGCGAAGTGTATAAACCTTTTGAAGTTGTCCCTGTGATTTCTGCACATATTAAAGACAAAGTAGTTATTTATGCCAATGGACCATCAAAACAGATTCCTGTTATTCTAAAAGCAAGTAAATCCAATATAAAAGGCGCTATTTCCTTAGCACACCCGCAAGGTTGGAAAGTATCACCAGAGAAGATTGATTTCAGTTTAACACAGAAAGGAGAAGAAAAAACAATAACCTTCACTCTTACAGCGCCAGAAAATCAAAGCGAAGGTTATATTTCACCCTTGGTAGAAATCAATGGAGAGGTATTTTCTAAAGATGTAATCACTATAGATTACGACCATATCCCCTATCAAACTCTAGTAATCCCTTCAGAAACGAAAGTTGTGCGTTTGAATATCCAAAAGAAAGGTCAAAACATTGGATATATAGAAGGTGCCGGAGATGCTGTTCCAGAAAGTTTACAACAAATCGGTTATAATGTTACCACTATTGATCCCGAATCAATTTCGCCAGAGATACTAAAACCTTTCGATGCGATAGTGGTAGGAATTAGAGCGTATAATACTGTAGAACAATTAAAATTCAAGCAACAGTATTTATTAGATTATGTAAAATCCGGAGGGAATTTAATTATCCAATACAATACCAGCCACAGACTAAAGGTTAAAGAAAACCTAGGCCCGTATCCATTAAAACTATCCAGAGATCGAGTAACCGATGAGAATGCCGAGATAACTTTTTTAGCTCCCGATCATCAAGTTTTAAATTCTCCTAATAAAATCACCAAAGATGACTTTAAGGGATGGGTTCAGGAGCGTGGATTGTATTTCCCCAATGAATGGTCAAAAGAATATACGGCTATTCTGGCTTCAAATGATAAAGGAGAATCACAAAAGAAAGGACCTTTGTTAATTGCCAAACATGGAAAAGGATACTATATCTATACCGGACTTAGCTTTTTTAGAGAATTCCCGGCAGGTGTTCCTGGGGCATATCGTCTTTTTGCTAATATGTTATCTTTAGGAAAATAATCCGTAACGCATGAAAGAATCAAAAGAAAAATTCGTTTGGAAAAAATTGTACTCAGCGGTATTAGTTGCTAATGCACTGTACATTTTATTATTCTATTTGATAACAAATATGTATTCCTAATGATAGGATTATTCTCTTTTTAATTCGTTTATTAATTCATTGATTATAACTATATGCAAACCATAGATTGGATCGTACTCTCCGTAACTTTGTTATTTATTGTTTTATACGGAGCCTGGAAAACGAAGGGTAGTAAAAACGTACAAGAATATATCCGTGGAGGCAACGAAGCAAAGTGGTGGACCGTAGGGCTTTCGGTAATGGCAACCCAGGCCAGTGCGATCACATTTCTATCTACCCCAGGGCAGGCATTTCATAGCGGAATGGGTTTCGTACAATTTTACTTCGGGCTTCCGATTGCCATGGTGGTCATTTGTTTGGTTTTTATTCCATTATATCATAAACTTAATGTATATACAGCATATGAATACCTAGAAAGTAGATTTGATCAAAAAACACGTAGTCTTACTGCAATACTATTTTTAATACAACGAGGATTGGCAGCAGGAATTACCATTTTTGCTCCAGCAATTATACTATCTGCAGTTTTGGGATGGGATCTTACTATCCTAAATATCATCATAGGAATATTAGTTATAATTTACACAGTATCGGGCGGTACCAAAGCCGTAAATATTACTCAAAAACAACAAATGGCAGTCATCTTTACCGGGATGTTTATTGCATTTTTCTTAATCATAAGTTATCTCCCAGAAGGTATTACATTCTCTAAAGCATTAGATATAGCCGGTGCCAGTGGCAAAATGGAAGTACTTGATTTTTCATTTAACCTAGACAATCGCTATACATTCTGGAGTGGTATCATTGGCGGAAGTTTCTTAGCACTCTCTTATTTTGGCACAGACCAAAGCCAGGTACAACGATACTTATCGGGTAAATCTATTAAAGAAAGTCAATTGGGGTTACTTTTTAATGGATTACTCAAAGTACCCATGCAGTTTTTTATTTTATTGGTAGGTGTAATGGTTTTTGTGTTTTACCAGTTTAATCCTTCACCGCTTAATTTTAACCCTAAGGCAGCAGAGGTTATTCAGAACTCAGAATATGCCCAAGAATATAAAAATCTTGAACATAAACTTACTGAAGTTAATGAGCTTAAAGAAACATATATCCAAAAGTATATAACCGATAACAAAATCGAAGCTAATAAAGCTTCAATACAAGATCTTAATCTAGCAGATAAACAAGTTCGCGATGCCGCAAAAGCATTAATCAAAAAAGCAGACCAAGATGTAGAAACCAACGATAAAGATTATGTTTTTATACACTTTATTCTAAATAACTTACCCCGTGGATTGATCGGATTATTATTAGCAGTAATTTTATCTGCAGCCATGTCATCTACGGCTTCAGAATTAAATGCATTAGCTTCTACGACCACTATCGATTTATATAAACGAAACGTAAAAGAAGAAAAAACAGACAAGCATTATGTGAACGCTTCTAAATTCTTCACATTAACCTGGGGTGTTTTGGCAATTTTAGTTGCTTGTTTTGCTAATCTCTTTGATAATTTAATTCAGTTGGTCAACATCATCGGTTCTATCTTCTACGGAAATGTATTGGGTATATTCTTACTGGCTTTCTTTATAAAATTCGTGCACAGTAACGCCACTTTTATTGCAGCACTGATTACCCAGATAATTGTAATTATTGGTTGGTATTATGATTGGATGCCCTACTTATGGCTCAATTTATTTGGTTGTGTGTTGGTTATTGCCATAGCAATGATCATGCAATCATTAATTGGATCAAGCCCCAATCCATCGTCAGAATAATATAAAAAGTATTAGTGATGAATGACCGCTTCTGTTAAATACGAAGAGAGGGATTTTTGAAATTTATGATAGGTAATCATGATCGCATTAATCTCTTCTTTTACTTCTTTTGATGATTTTATTGAATTCTTAATTTTTTGTACAATATCATCAATGGTCTGCTTTAATAAACGCCCTTTAGTATTTAATTCTGTATATTGATCATACATTGCATAGGTGCAAGGTTCGCAACGATAAGAATTTAGTTTAGAGAGCATACTAGTAAGTTCATTATTCATAAGACTTAATCTCATAAAGTATGGTTGTCGTGTAGAAATTGCCGTTTTCGTTGAAGTTTTGTAATTCATGGTGGTGAGGTTCTAATTAGTGAGTAACTTAAATTTAACAAAACCTTCTTTAAAAACCTAGTTATAAACACCTTAGAGCATATTATTTACAATAATCTCAAAAATACTTAGAATTTCTAATAATACATCAAAAATTGAGGTAATCACAATGCTTAGAAATACTCTAAATCATGTTTTTTTGATAAACCGAAGTATTTCATTTTAATTATTTTTGAACTTAGTCCAATGTTATTTTAAATGAATGAATCGAAATAAACACATACGATGGGGAATTTTAGGTTGCGGTAAAATTGCTCATAAATTTGCCGAAGATCTGCAATCCATACCAAATGGAAATCTTTATGGTGTAGCAAGCAGAAATCTTAATAGAGCTCAAGAATTTGCAACAAAATCTAATGCCTTTAATTCTTATGGCGATTATGAATCACTATGTAAAGATCCAAATATTGATATCATCTATATAGCCACTCCACACGTTTTTCATTATGAAAATACACTTATGTGCCTTACTAATAAAAAGGCCGTATTATGTGAAAAACCATTCGCTATGAATTCGAGTCAGGTCCAAGAAATGATTACGGTTGCAAAACAAAATCAGGTTTTTCTAATGGAAGCCCTTTGGACCTATTTTTTACCTCATTACCAATATGTTTTACAGCTATTAGCATCTAAAGAATTTGGAAAAATTAAAAGCCTAAAAGCCGATTTCGGTTTTGCAACATCATTTGACCCCGAAGGACGAATATTTAATAAGAAGCTGGGTGGTGGCAGTCTACTCGATGTTGGTATATACCCGCTTTTTGCAGCTTTAAGTATTTTAGGGTATCCTGAAGAAATAGAAGCAAAAGCTACTTTTGGAAAAACAGGGGTTGACGAAACCTGTACAATGCAACTCTTATATAAAAATGGTGTCACTGCTTCATTATTTAGTGCTATCACTCAAAAAACGAATACCGAAGCGATCATAACCTTCGAAAATGGAACAATTATTATCAATAGTCGCTTTCATGAACCTTCTTCTGTTACACTTTTAAAGGATGGAAAATCAGAATTTTTAGAATTTGAAGTTAACACAAATGGGTATAGTTTTGAAGCTATTCATGCTCAGGAAATGTTATCACAAAATCATACAGAAAGCACTATAATGACTTTTGAAAAAAGCTTACAATTAATGCGTCTTTTGGATGCTGTTCGCAAAGAAATCGGATTGGATTATACTTAGAAAGTAAATTAAAGAGATCTTTTTTCTGGGTGATGAGGATTAGCTAAGAAAAAAAGCGTCCTGTAGATACAGAACGCTTTTCATGATTTGTGTGTGAAAAAGAGTGTTTATTTAGCTCCCCACTCTGCAAGGGAATCTTTATTCAATTTTACGTAATCAGCATTACCTGCCTTTTCTGCTAATTCTAACGAAGTTTTAGCTGCTTTTATTGCACCATCTTTATCCCCCTTTTTAGCATAAATTAATGACTGCTGTCTGTGATACCAAAAAGCAGGCTCTTTACGAAGAGAAATTGCTTTGTCGATATGTTCTTTAGCCTTATCAAAATTTTCGATATTTTTATAAAATACTGCTGCTTGGTAATGATCTCCAGCAGATGGTCCAGCCATCACTTTTTCGATACTTGCCATAGCAGTTTCTTTTGCAGGAACTTCAATTTTTACCGCTGCTTCTGTTTTAGCCCATAAAAAATTTAATAGAGCAGAATCCATTTTAAAATCGCTAAACACGATTGTAAAAGTCTCTATATTTACAGGAATTTCAGTCGGCTTTACAGAAACTTTAGCAGCAACTTTGGCATCATCCCATTCTCTAGGAGTACCCCAATTGTTAGCATCACTGTAAAAAATTACTTCCCAATTCTCTTTACCAGGCTTAGTAAAAATAGCATACGTACCTTTTTTCAGTTCTTTACCACCTACTTTTACATCATCACTAAAAGTAATCTGTGTGTTTTTATTAGCACCTGTTCTCCAAAGTTTATCAAAAGGTACCAAGTCTCCAAAAATAGTTCTTCCTCTCATACTAGGACGTGAGTATTCAACAGAAACATCTGTCAATCCAATAACCTGCTCAATTTTAGAAGATGGGCTAGGTTGTGGGGTTTTAACCTGAGCTTCTATCCCAAAAGATAACAAAGCCGCAGAAAGAAATAATACAATTTTTTTCATTGTGTAGAATTTAGTTTGTTTGATTATTAATAACGAAAATAAGGAATACACTTACATTAAGAGTTAACAAAAACTTAAAATAAGTAATAGTATATTTGTCGCCATATTAAGATGATCATGCAAAAATATATTTCAGAAAGTATTGGAACTTTTAGCTTAGTATTTTGCGGTACTGGTGCTATGACCATTAATGAAGTAACTGGTGGCGATGTCACGCATGTAGGAATTGCAATCACATGGGGGCTAATTGTTATGGCCATGATTTATGCTTTTGGAGAAATATCTGGTGCACATTTTAATCCAGCCGTTACCATTGCTTTTGCTTATGCTAAAAAATTTGAATGGAAAGAAGTTCCTAAATATATAATAGCCCAATGCATAGGTGCAATATTGGCAAGTAGTATTTTACTTTTTTTATTTCCTCAAAGTGAGTTTTTAGGTGGAACAATACCAACGGTTGATGATCTTAGAGCATTTATATTAGAAATATTACTTACCTATTTTCTTATGGTCGTTATCATAAATGTTTCTACCGGCTCTAAAGAAACAGGAACAATGGCCGGAATTGCAATAGGTGGTGTCGTATTATTAGAAGCCATGTTCGCAGGCCCCATTACTAGAGCATCTATGAACCCTGCTAGGTCTCTTGGTCCTGCCCTTTTATCAGGACATTGGGAACATCAATGGCTTTATTTTGTTGCTCCAATAATCGGAGCCTTATTAGCCGTGGTGACTTGTAAGTTAGTCAAACCAGATAACTGTTGTGATGATTGTTAGGACCTCTATTTCAATCTAGGGTATTAGGATTTGCATTATTCATTCTTTTTAACATATATTTATCGTATAATAAACATCCCCCATTATGGAGCATTTTTCTAACGAATTTTGCCAAATGCAGTTATATGACCAGTTCGTTATACTTACCCTAAACGAAAATGTAGATTTTAATCTGGATAAAGCATCGGTAATAAGAGACAAATTACGTAAACATTATAAGTCAGCAGATTTTTTAATGATTAGTCATCGTAAGTATACTATTCATGTCGCTCCAGACATATATAAGCAAGGGCAATTACCAAATATGAAAGGGCTTGCAATTGTCTCTAGTAATACTAAAGAAAGAGATAATGCAATTATTGAGCAACAATTATATGGCAAGTCATTCACTTTTTTCAATAACCTTGAAGATGCAAAGTCCTGGGCAGAATGCTATTTCTGACATGAAGAATTATTTTTTTGTTTAACATATTATAACTTTTAGTTAAACAAAATCGTTGTATTTTTACTTCAAATATTTCGAAGTATGAAAATCTATACGTTAAAGGCTAAACAAAACTTACCTATATCTGTCAATGAAGCTTGGGAATTTTTATCAGATCCAAGAAATTTAAAAATTATAACTCCTGATTATATGGGATTCGAAATCCTATCAGGTGCAGATCGTAAAATGTATCCTGGGCAAATTATACAATATATAGTTACTCCTGTTGCAGGAATAAAAAATAAATGGGTTACAGAGATTACTCACGTTAGAGATAAAGAATATTTTGTAGATGAGCAGCGTTTTGGGCCTTATGCATTATGGCACCACAAGCACTTTGTAAAGGAAATACCCGGAGGTGTAGAAATGGAAGATATTATCGATTATAAGGTGCCCTTTGGAATTTTAGGACAACTCATACATCCAATACTAGTAAAGCCAAAACTTAAGGAAATTTTCAAATACCGTGAAAAGAAACTTATAGAATTATTTGGAACATTAGACGCCCAAACAGCTAACCCCATTGTATTTGCATAAAAATTGAATAATGAGAAAGAATATTCTACTTATTGGAGGAAGCCATGGAATTGGTTTTGAAATAGCTCTGAAACTATATAATGAACACAACATTTTTATAGCCTCTCGAACTAATGAAAACCTTGGTAATTTAGAGGTAACTCATATTCCCTATGACGCCTCCAAAGACGAAATTGACATCACTACGCTACCCGATCGAATTGATGGATTTGTATATTGCCCAGGAAGCATTAACCTAAAACCCTTTAAAATGTTGGATCCAAAGGCTTTTGAAGAAGATATGCAGATTAATTTCATGTTTTTAATTAAAATTATACACCGTATACTACCCAACATAAAGAACTCTAATCAGGCAAGCTTAATTTTCTTTAGTACCGTTGCGGTAAAAGTTGGCATGCCTTTTCATACAAGTATTGCCGCTGCTAAAGGAGCAATCGAAGGTTTTGCAAAAGCACTTGCTGCCGAGTATGCTCCTCAATTTAGAGTCAATGTAATTGCTCCTTCTCTTACCGATACATCATTAGCGAAAAGGCTATTGGGTAATGACAAAAAAAAGGAATTAATGAATAATCGCCACCCAATGAAACGAGTTGGACAGGCAGAAGATATTGCAAATATCGCCAGTTTTTTATTAAGTGACAACAGTAGTTGGATTACGGGCCAGGTTATTGGTGTTGATGGCGGAATGTCTACGCTAAATATAAATTAAATGAATCAGAAAGTATCCATCTTTTGGTTTAGGAGAGATCTTAGACTTGATGATAATGTGGGGTTATTAAATGCACTTAAAGGGAAGCATCCTGTACTTCTAGTTTTTATTTTTGATAAAAATATTTTAGATGTTCTTCCAAAAAATGATGCAAGAGTCACATTTATTTTTGAAACTTTACAAAAAATCTGTCAAGAGCTTCAGGGAAAATACAACAGCTCCTTAGCACAATTTTACGGAAGACCAGAATCAGTTTTTCAAAATCTAATTTCCGAATATGATATACAAAAAGTGTATACTAATCATGATTATGAGCCTTATGCACAAGATCGTGATACTAAAATTGGAGCACTTTTAAACAAAAACGAAATTGAATTCTGTTCCTTTAAAGACCAAGTAATTTTTGAAAAAAATGAAATCGTAAAAGCAGATGGTAAGCCATATGTTGTGTACACTCCCTATAAAAACAAATGGAAAGAAGCCTTCAATAGTTCAAAAATTGAAATACATGACACGAGGCAGTATCTAAAAAATTTAATTAAAAACACAGAACTCCCAAAAACGTCCCTTGATGAACTAGGGTTTATCATGTCTTCAATTAAAGTTCCTAGTTATGATGCATCCACATCTCTAATTCAAAATTATGAAGCAACCAGAAACTTTCCTGCCATAGAAAAAAGCACATCAAGACTAGGTCCGCACTTGCGTTTTGGAACTGTAGGAATAAGAGGTATGGTTCAAAAAGCCATTGCCCAGGATAACGAAGTTTTCTGGTCAGAATTAATCTGGAGAGAATTTTTTATGCAAATACTTTGGCATTTCCCGCATACCCGAAATAAATCTTTTAGACCAAAATACGATAGGATAGACTGGCGTAACAATGAAACAGAATTTGGAAAATGGAAAAATGGTGAAACTGGGTATCCTATAGTAGATGCAGGAATGCGCCAACTTAATCAAACCGGATATATGCATAATAGGGTAAGAATGATTGTTGCCAGTTTTCTTTGCAAACACTTACTAATAGATTGGCGTTGGGGTGAAGCCTATTTCGCCGAAAAACTATTGGATTATGACATGTCTGCCAATGTAGGCAATTGGCAATGGGCTTCAGGTTCTGGTGTAGACGCTGCTCCATATTTTAGGATATTTAACCCAACTACTCAGATTGCAAAGTTTGATAAAAAATTAGAATATATCAATACCTGGGTAAAAGATATAAACGAACTCACTTATCCTTTGCCAATTGTAGATCATAAAATAGCACGTGAACGATGTTTAAAAATCTATAAAGAAGCCGTTAACTAAGAAAAATATAACATTTTTTTAGAGTAATTGGAGCAAAGTTTTTTGTAATTTATATGCATCTTTTTGTATTACAAACCTTTAAAACTTAAAACCAATGAACACGCAACAAGTAGCAGATCGTTTGGTAGAACTTTGCCGTATCGGTGAAAATATGCAAGCCATAAATGAACTATATGATCAAAATATTGTAAGTAAGGAAATGCCTGGTGTACCAAATTCAACAGTATCTGGCAAAGATGCCGTAACCAAAAAAAGCGAAGATTGGTATGCTACCGTAGAAGAATTTCATGGAGGAGAAATTTCGGATCCTATAGTTGCAGAAGGCCACTTTAGTTGTACAATGAAAATGGATTGTACTTTTAAAGGTCAAGGTCGAATGCAAATAGAAGAGCTTGCCGTGTATCAGGTAAACAATGGTAAAATAACCGAAGAACAGTTTTTCTATACCATGCCATAATAGCACATATTTAAAAACGCTTTATTTAAAACTTAACTCCAACTGATAGTTGAAAGACAGAATTTTGTTGATTAAGATCGTTATTATTGATGCCTTCAATGTCTGTAATATCAGCTAAGCCTATAGTATAACGTGCTTGAAAAAAAGCACCCATTTCAAACTGATACCCCAATCCTATATTTGCAGCATAATCAATTTCAGAATAAAATTCTTTAACATCAATATCTGACTTCTCTACGGCACCGTTTAAATTATTTTTTAACTGTCGTACGGCTGAAGCCAAGTATCCTACCTGCGGACCTACTTCAATACTAAACCCAGGAACTACATAGAATGGGTAATACTTAAGCATTACCGGTAGATAAATATAATCTAATTTCAGTATTTCTTTTTCAAAATTTGGTTCTTCGCTATCGTATTTCACCCCTTGAAAAGAGTATAATAATTCTGGTTGCAGAGCTAAATATTCATTAATAGGAACTTCTGCAGCTAAACCCACATGAACAATTGTTCTTGGGTTAAATCGTTTAGCATCA
This sequence comes from Aquimarina penaris, assembly GCF_040786285.1. Lineage (NCBI taxonomy): Bacteria > Pseudomonadati > Bacteroidota > Flavobacteriia > Flavobacteriales > Flavobacteriaceae > Aquimarina > Aquimarina penaris. The sequence goes on along the minus strand of NZ_JBFMKQ010000003.1, from coordinate 187,343 downwards.
TCACCAACAATATCTGCAACATTAATCCCGAATTTAAAGCCCATTTCAAAAGACTCTACTTGAGCATTAACCTTATTAGAAAACAAAGAAAGAACTAAAACAATAAAAAGAAGTTTTTTAATCATAACTTAAAAATTTGGAGCAAAATTATTATATAAACGAAAAAAAATACGTAAAATTTCTTCTGTCCTAATGTAATTAGCATTTCTACATTCATTCATCTACTTCATACTAACTCATACCTCAAACATTAGCGTATTAATTTGTCTTCAACGTCAATTAATACATTAAAGGAAATTAAAAACAAAAAATCAAAAGTAAAGAACACTATCCAGAAATAAAAAAATATAATCACACTGGCAATAAATCCATTACACTTCTAACAAGTTTTTAATCTGTTGTAGGGCGGGATTACGATTATTTTCTTTCCAAATTACCGATAGTTTTGCTTTTTGAGGTATTCTAGGGATTTCTAAAAATTTAACTCCGAGATCAAATCCATATTGTAATGATGTCGGAACAATTGCCACCCCTAATCCACTCTCCACCAATTTATAAATGGTTTGAGCATGAACAGATTTGTGAGATACCTTAGGCGTAAAACCTTTATCTTCACATATACTCATGATCTTATCGTAGTACAGCGAACTATAATCAGATGAAAATAACACAAAATTTTCCTTAGATACCTGATCAATTTTTTTAAATGTATCAACAGTAAGATGATGGTTCTCTGGCAAAACCAGAGAAAAAGTATCGATATATACCGTTTTCATTTCTAAACCATTAGGAACTCTAGAAAGTCTTACAAATCCAAGATCCAGTTGATCTTTTTCTATGGCATCAACTTGTAGGTGATTCGACATTTCCTCGAGACTAAACTGTATCCCAGGAAATTCTTTATTTGATTTAATCAACAACTCAGGAATAACAGTTTGCATAGCAGACCCTAAAAATCCTATACGTATTTCTCCCTCTTTTCCTTCATTAATTAAACGAGTCTGTTTAATAGAAAAATCAATATGGTTAAAGATATAATGCAATTCTTTCTTTAAATAAAGCCCGGCAGGAGTCAAATTCACATTTCTTTTATTTCTAACAAATAATGGAGCTCCAATAATCTCTTCCATTTGTTTAATCTGTCGACTCAAACCTGGCTGAGAAATAAACAACCTATCCGCTGCTTTTCTAAAATGTAACTCTTCGGCAACTGCCAAAAAATAGGTAAAGTGTCTAAGCTCTAACTGATAACCCATAGTTATTAATTATTGATTAAATAAGTATTTTGAATTATTAAAAGTATAGATTAATTTAGTATCTACAAATTTGAAGCATAGATAATGTCAGATACATCACATCATTTTTCATACGGGGAGCACTACCTAACTTCTGGAATAGCTATACAAATAGCACAGGGAGAAACCAAAGGAGTCATTTCTGAGTCCACCCGAGAGAAGATTCAAGGGAGTAGACAAGTTGTAGACAATATAGTCGAGAAAGGCCATCCGGTTTATGGGATTAATACTGGGTTTGGACCTCTTTGTACCACAAAAATTTCTAAAGAAGCAACAAAAGTTTTACAAAGTAATATTTTGCAAAGCCATAGTGTTGGCGTAGGAGACCCGATTGATTCTCAGATTGCCAAATTGATGATGATACTTAAGGTACAATCATTATCCAAAGGTTATTCTGGAATTGCAATAAAAACCATAGAAAGAATATTATGGCATATAGATAATAATGCCATTCCTGTTGTACCAAGCCAGGGGTCTGTAGGAGCTTCTGGAGATTTAGCCCCTTTATCCCATCTATTTTTACCGCTAATTGGATTAGGAAAAGTTGAGTATCAACAAAAAATAATCACTACAAAAGATTTGTTCGAGCTAACGGGATTAGCACCTCTTGATTTAGAACCAAAAGAAGGACTTGCCTTAATAAACGGCACACAATTTATTGCTGCTCATGCAGTACAGGTGGTGGCAAAACTTCATAATTGTCTTTCGCAGGCAGATATTATTGGAGCCATGATGATCGAAGGTTTACAAGGTTCTGTAAAACCTTTTTATAAAGAACTACATCAACTACGCCCTTTTAAAGGAAATATTCATACCGCCCACAGAGTAAAATCTCTGCTAAAAGGATCTGAAATCATGGAAGATCATATCGATTGTGATCGAGTTCAAGATCCATATTCTCTTCGTTGTATTCCCCAAGTTCATGGGGCATCAAGAAATGCATGGTTGCATTTAAAAGAACTACTCGAGGTAGAACTAAATTCTGTTACAGACAACCCCATTATCATAGATGAGAACCTAACCATTAGCGGTGGTAGTTTTCATGGGCAACCTTTGGCAATGGCCTTGGATTATGCTTGCTTAGCTGCTTCAGAGCTTGGTAACATTTCAGATCGAAGAATATATCTGGCTTTAGAAGGAAACTCCCCCGGGGTACCCAAATTATTAATGGAAGATACCGGAATCAATTCTGGCTATATGATTCTTCAATACACAACGGCGGCATTAGCTAGCGAGAATAAAGGATTATGTTTTCCTTCGAGTGCAGATAGTATTCCAACATCCTTAGGTCAAGAAGATCATGTTAGCATGGGATCTATAGGTGGTAGAAAAGCATTAAGAGTTATTCATAATGTTGAAAAAATTCTGGCCATCGAACTTTTAACCGCTGCTCAGGCTTTCGAATTTAGAAAACCCCTAAAATCGGGGATAATCCTTGATGAAATTCATAAAAAGATAAGAACCAAAGTCTCTTTTGCCGATAAAGACCGAGTATTTTCTGATGATATCGAAAAAGGAATTGAAATGATTAAAAATAAAACGATAATTAATATTGCTAATCAAGTATCTAAAAAGGAAAAATTATCATTAGAGACTGAATTTTCTGATGAATTTGAGGTATATTAATTAGATGATTATTTATTGGAGAAACAGCAAAGTAACAGTATGAAAAACTACAAATTAATAGGCCCAATTTCACAACTTATTAGTATGGAAAAAGTTGCTACGAAGGGTGCTATAAAAGATGAAGAAGTGTCTATATTAAAAGACATGGGAATACTTATTGAAGGAGAACAAATTCATAGTATTGGCGATTATTTAGAAATAAAACAAAAAGCAATCTCGCTTAATGCAAAAATTATAGAATTACAATCCAACTATGTCTGCATACCTGGATTTATAGATGCCCATACTCACATTTGTTTTTCGGGTTCGAGAGCAAGAGATTATGCCATGCGCAATGCAGGTAAATCCTATTTAGAAATAGCCGAAGCCGGTGGTGGGATTTGGGATACAGTAACTCAAACCAGAAAAGCTACCCAAGAAGAGTTAATCTATGGAATCCTAAAGAGAGCCAATGCACTATTAAAAACGGGAATCACTACCATTGAAGTAAAAAGTGGATATGGGTTATCTGTATCTGAAGAGTTGAAAATGCTACGTGCCATAAAAAACGCAAATGAAAACCTGGAAGCAGATCTTATTGCCACTTGTCTTGCAGGGCATATGCTTCCAAGGGACTTTGATGGTGACCATAAAGAATATCTGGAAACCATAAGTAATACTCTTTTTCCAATCCTAAAAGATGAAAATCTAACCCATAGAATTGATGCTTTTATCGAAAAAAGTGCTTTCCTCCCATCCGACATTTATCCATATTTCAAAAAGGCAAAAGCTATGGGATTTGACATCACAGTTCATGCCGATCAATTTAGTACTGGCGGTAGTGAGGTTGCTGTAAAAATAAATGCGGTTAGTGCCGACCATCTCGAGGCCAGCACCGAAGATGAAATAAAAATGTTAGCCGATAGTAATGTAGTGTCTGTTGCATTACCCGGTGCTTCTATTGGATTAGGTTGTAATTTCACCCCTGCCAGGAAAATATTAGATGCCGGAGGAGCATTGGCCATAGCTAGTGACTGGAATCCGGGTTCTGCACCTATGGGCGATCTGTTAACACAAGCCTGTATTTTAGGAACATTCGAAAAACTATCAAATACCGAAGTCTTAGCGGGAATCACATGTAGAGCTGCTGCTGCTTTAAACCTTAAAGATCGTGGAAGACTAACTACCGGGATGCTTGCTGATTTTAACTTGTTTCAGACCGATCATTTTAATGAGATCTTCTATCACCAGGGTAAACTTGTTCCTTCGCAAGTATGGAAACGAGGAGATATTGTGTATTCTGACCATAATTAAAAACAAATGAGTTTTAAAGAAAAAATACTACAAGGGATTCCCAAGATACTGCCATCAAAAAAAGCACTGGATTTTAACATTAGTCGTGCTCCAAAACGAAAACAGATCTTATCTCTAGAAGAGAAAAAATTAGCGCTTAGAAATGCCTTGAGATACTTTCCAAAAAATTGGCACCATGAACTTGCATCAGAGTTTCTAGAGGAATTAAATGAATATGGTCGTATCTATATGTATCGTTTTATTCCAGAATATGTTATGTATGCAAGACCAATTGATGAGTATCCTGCCAAAACCAAACAAGCAGCAGGTGTTATGTTAATGATCCAGAACAATTTGGATCCAGAAGTTGCACAACATCCCTATGAACTGATCACATATGGTGGTAATGGAGCCGTTTTTCAAAACTGGGCGCAGTATTTGCTTACCATGCAATACTTAGCAACAATGACCGAAGAACAGACCTTACATGTGTATTCAGGGCATCCTATGGGATTATTTCCTTCTTCGGCTAATGCACCAAGAGTAGTAGTAACAAACGGGATGATGATCCCTAACTATTCTAAACCTGATGATTGGGAAAAATACAATGCCTTAGGTGTCACTCAATACGGGCAAATGACCGCAGGAAGCTATATGTATATTGGTCCGCAAGGTATTGTACACGGTACTACAATTACAGTTATGAATGCCTTCAGAAAAACATTGAAACCTAATGAAACTCCTGCAGGTAAGATCTTTTTAACAGCGGGATTAGGAGGCATGAGTGGTGCACAACCCAAAGCAGGCACAATCGCTGGCTGTATTACCATTTGCGCCGAAGTTAATCCCCATGCTGCCATTAAGCGTCATAAACAAGGCTGGGTTGATGAGATTCATGACAATTTAAAAGACCTTGTTAATCGCACTAAAAAAGCCATAGAAAAGAGTGAGATTGTTTCTATAGCCTATCAAGGTAATATTGTAGATGTTTGGGAACGATTTTACGAAGAAAATATCTATATAGAACTTGGATCTGATCAAACATCTTTGCATAATCCATGGTCTGGTGGATATTACCCCGTAGGACTTAGTTATGAAGAATCTAACGAAATGATTGCTAACGCCCCGAAGAAGTTTAAAATTAAAGTTCAGGAATCGTTGCGCAGACATGCGACTGCCATAAATAAACATACCGACAGAGGTACTTATTTCTTTGATTATGGTAATGCTTTTCTATTAGAAGCATCTCGAGCAGGAGCAGATGTAATGGCAGAAAATGGTATTGATTTTAAATATCCATCTTATGTACAAGATATTCTTGGACCTATGTGTTTTGACTATGGGTTTGGGCCATTTCGATGGGTTTGTACTTCTGGTAAGACTGAGGATTTAGACAAAACAGATCAAATAGCTTTAGAGGTAATGAAATCTATTAAAGAAGTTTCTCCTAAAGAAATTCAACAACAAATGCAGGACAACATTACCTGGATTCGAGAAGCAAAAGAAAACAACATGGTTGTAGGTTCTCAAGCAAGAATTTTATACGCGGATGCCGAAGGGAGAATCAAAATAGCCACAGCTTTTAACGAAGCTATAAAAAATGGTGATATAACAGCTCCTATCGTTTTAGGAAGAGATCATCACGATGTAAGCGGTACCGATTCTCCTTATCGAGAGACCAGTAATATTTATGACGGTAGTAAATTTACCGCAGATATGGCTATCCATAATGTGATTGGAGATAGCTTTAGAGGAGCTACCTGGGTATCTATACATAATGGAGGTGGTGTTGGATGGGGAGAAGTAATCAATGGAGGGTTTGGATTAGTATTAGATGGATCCCAAGAAGCCCAGAAAAGAGTACAACAGATGTTGTTTTATGATGTAAATAATGGAATATCCAGAAGAAGCTGGGCAAGAAATGAAGAAGCATTATTTGCCATCAAAAGAGAAATGGAACGTACCCCGGATCTAAAAATTACGTTACCAAATCTAGTTGAAGATGATATCATAGAAACAAATTTTAATGACTGAAACACATAAGTTATATTAATAAAATGCAACATTATCAAAAACCAAATACCAAACTTTGGGCTGGGCGTTTATCTAACAAACAACTATATCTGCACGAAAAAATAACATGTATTGATCTAAAAAATGATATCCTGCCAAAAAACAAAGAGAAATCATTTGCTTTATTGGGGTATGCATGTGATGAAGGAGTAGAGAGAAATAAAGGTAGAATTGGTGCGAAAGAAGGACCAGATACAATTCGAAAAATGTTGGCTTCTTTATCAAATCATTTTTCTGATGACATCAGTATTTTTGATGTTGGTAACATAACGTGCGAAGATAAAAATCTAGAGGAAACACAAGCTAAAACTACAGATTGTATTGCGTCTCTCATAGATAATAACGTTTTTCCAATTGTTTTAGGTGGCGGACACGACCTGGCGTATGCTCATTATAACGGAATCAAAAAACAATTTCCTAATAAAACCATTGGCATCATCAATCTTGATGCACATTTTGATCTTAGAAAAGTTGAAAGCCAGGGGAATTCTGGCACCCCTTTTTACCAAATTGCCAAAGAAAACAATGTATTTAAATACTTGTGTCTTGGGATTCAAAAGGCTGCAAATAACCAAGAGTTATACAAAACTGCCAACAAATTAAATGTTCAATACATAGAAAATACTCAATTCTCTATCCACAACAAAGTGCATGTTTTTAATACTATTAAAAATTTCATTGCGTCTGTAGATCATATTTACTTAACTATTGATATTGATGGGTTTTCATCGATATATGCACCTGGAGTAAGTGCACCCTCCCCTATGGGATTCTCTATTGATATCGCAATGGAAACCATACGGTTAATCTGCGAATCAGATATATTAGCAAGTGTTGATTTGGTAGAACTCAATCCAAAATACGACATAGACCATTGTACTTCAAAACTAGCAGCAAGGTTAATCTATAATATCATAAATTGGTTATAATTTCAACAATTGTGTTACAGAATACTATCTTAGTCGTCTTGTAAAAATATAAGAACGATGATACCGATAGTTTATTCATACATTACATCTTGTTTTAGATAACATTTCGAGTGTAACTATCAATTACCGGAAAATATAACATATGAAAAGTCTATTATCTATCATTACTGTTTTAATCTTCTCATTGGTTAGTAATGCACAAAATTATATTACCATTTCAGGAAAAGTAATAGACCAAGAAACCAAAGAACCACTACCCTTTGCTTCGATTTATATAAAAAACAATGCTACAGGAACAACTTCAAATAAAGACGGTACATTTATATTTCATGTATCGACACATCTAAGCAAAGAACCTGTAATCATCTCTATGATAGGATACAAAAGCATTGAGATACCAGCGAATCAATTTACCATAAACCAGACAATTTATCTTCAGCAAAGCATAGCACAACTCGACAATGTAATTCTAACATCGGGTAAACCACTAAGCGCGAAAAAAATTGTTAAAAAAGCGTACAAAGCCATTGATACAAACTATCCAAAAGAACCTTATATTCTAGAAGGGTTTATACGCGATCTTCAGAATGAAGATGGTCAATATGTAGAACTATTAGAGTGTGCGGTGAAGTTTTACTACAAAGACTACAAAGATTACAATTCCCCAAAAGTTGAACTTCAAGAAGTAAGGCAAAGTTATATAGCGAAAAAGCATTCCTGGAATGAAGATTTTGAAAGAAAAAACTCAATTGTTGATTTAATCGAAGATGATTTCATACGATATGATTATGGCCCCATTAAAGTAAAGAATGGGTGGTCATATAAGATCGAGAGCATACTTCCTTTTGCAAATAGATTAGTATATAAAATTATAGGGAAGAATCCTCCTTTTCAAAAAACTACACTTTATATTGATACTGAAAATTTCGCTTTTGTACGAATGGAGCTAACTCGATCCAGAAATAAAGAAAAATACTATAAAAGAAGACTAACTAACGGGCAGCAAGAAGCTGGATATCATATCGTATTTGAATATCAGGAACATGAAGGTAAAATGTATTTAAAATATCTAAAGGAAGAGGATACCTGGCATATTTTTAATGGCTCTGGGTCAAATCAAATACTATTCAAAAAACATCCAAAAAAAGAGCTATTTATCAATAGGATTACCACTAAAAACTTAAATAATCATTCTTTCTCTAACAACCTAGATATTACTAAAAGCATAGAAAATCAAGCCGGTTTATATAATCCGGAGTTTTGGAAATACTATAACGCCCCTACTCTTACTCTACAAGAAAGCAAGATTGTTGAGGAACTTAAGAAGGCACAGATTAACATCTCTCGTAAAGAATAATAATCCTCCTAACTTGTTATTCTTTCTCCATACTTTCAAACTTCATAGAAAGGAAATCGTTCTTATTATTTAGAACTACAAAAAAGTTATATAAAAAAAAGACCCTTCAACTATTAGAATGAAGGGCTTTAGGGCAAAAACACAAACTCAAAATATCTTAAAGACTCCTGAAAATAGTACCAAAACATAATACTACGAGTTTACTCAGGATAAATCTATTTCTATTATTACTTACGAATTGCATAACTAGAGGCTTCAGGAAGTTCGCTTAAAAATTTTACTATACTATTAAAGTTCAGTCCGAATGTAGAATTTAAATAATTCATGATTGTGTGATTTAAGGTTATTTGATAGCAAATTAGTAAGTTATCAACACAAAACCAAATAAAATGTTTATTATTTGTTAATAATTTGTTGAAAAGAATAATTATTGCGATATAAAACACAAAATATTCATATTTATAAAATATTAGAAGGTAAAAACCCACTTTAATTGTTGATAACTATGTTAATAACTCTGAAACACCTGATAAACAAAGAGATAAACTGTTTACAACCTTCTTATAAAGCATTAAAAATCAAATAATTCTCAATATTACAACCCCTTTACATCTACCCCTCTATAGCAAAGTCAAATCACAGGTCGACAAAAAGCAAACATGAAATAAGAACCACACATACTCTATTTCAATTCAATCTTTTATCTAAATTGCACCTATGAAATCTGCTTCAGTAAAAGAAATCAAAACAGAATTATCTCAACGTTCGCATCAAGAACTTATGGAGTTGTGCCTTCGCTTGTCGAGGTTTAAAAAAGAGAATAAAGAATTACTAACTTATCTTTTGTTCGAATCCACCGATGAAGAAGAATACATACACAATGTTAAAAATGAAATTAATGAACAATTTGAGGTTATTAATACCGCATCGTACCATTACATTAAGAAGAGTGTACGTAAAATTTTAAGGACAATAAAAAAGTACATTCGGTATTCTAAAAACAAGGAAACAGAGATAGAACTACTGATACATTTTTGTAAAAAGTTAAAAAAATTCAATCCATACATACAAAAAAGCACTGTATTACAAAGCATCCTTAATCGTGAGATCATAGGAATAAAAAAGAAATTGTTAGGATTACACGAAGATTTGCAATATGACTATGCATTAGAACTTCAAAAAATACAGTCTTATAACATTTCCAATTTGTGAATAGATTTTAACAATTTTAAAAAAACTGTTATACAGTGTAATTAAAAACTTAATTGTTAAATATTTTTTATACTTTTACTAGTAATAAACACTAAAAATCTGTGTTTAATAAGTATGTAAAAACCACTTAGATGATGCTCAATTAGATATTTGGCATTATCTTTGATTTTTATTAACTAATTTAAATTATAACAATGAATAAAGGAACAGTAAAGTTCTTCAATGATGCCAAAGGTTTTGGATTTATCACTGAAGATGATTCGAACAAAGAACATTTTGTACACATCTCTGGATTAATCGATGAGATTAGAGAAGGCGATGCAGTCGAATTTGATTTGCAAGAAGGTAAAAAAGGATTAAACGCAGTAAATGTAAAAGTAATTTAATATATACTATTTAATTTTTTTAAAGCACACAACCTGTCCACTTTTAGAGGACAGGTTTTTTTGTGGTCCAAATTCATTCAAACATTAACGAAACGAACTCGGCAACACAAGCTGGCTTTTCAATATTCTCAATTTCTAGGGTACAATCCCATGTAATTTTCAACCCATTATTGGCATATTCTTCAATTTTCGTGACACGGCTATGCAATCTTAAACGACTGTCAACAAGTACCGGATGCGGAAAACGTACTTTATTTAGTCCGTAATTAAATCCCATAACCGCACTCTCTACCGTAATCAAGTCCATCAACATTTTTGAAAGCAATGATATAGATAGAAATCCATGAGCGATGGTCTTCTTAAAAGGGGATTCTTTTTTAGCTCTCTCTACATCTACATGCACCCACTGAAAATCCTGGGTTACTTCTGCAAAAGTATTGATCATTTCCTGGGTTACAACTATCCAGTTTCCCACAGGCAATTCTTTTCCTTCAAGTGCTCTAAAAGCTTCAAAATTCTTATATACTAGTTGATCCATGCTGTGTTATTTATCTTGATATACCTCCATCTATGGTTAAACAAATTCCAGAGACATAAGAAGCCTCATCAGAAGCTAGATACAAATATCCATATGCTATATCCATTGGTACAGCAGCTTTTTGAAGCGGTATTTGTTTTTTAATCCCCTCTAGATGCTCCTTAGGAATTTCCTCTGTCATTTCGGTAAGAGTGAAACCAGGAGCCAATGCATTGGCCGTAATACCATACTTACCTAACTCCATAGTCCAGGTTTTAGACATAGCAATTACACCTGCTTTTGTTGCAGCATAATTAGTTTGTCCAAAATTACCACGTAACCCTACATTAGATGCTGCAGAAACAATTCGTCCATACCCTTTCTCTTTCATATATTTAGAAACTACTTGGGTGCACAAAAACACTCCTTTTAAATTTACATCAATCACCGCATCCCATTCTGCCTCACTCATCTTATGAAGTGTTCTATCTTTAGTTATACCGGCATTATTAATCAAAATATCTATTTTGCTATATTTCTTATAAATTCTTTCCGCTTCTGCTTCTATCGCCTCTTTATCTGTTACCGAAATTTTAGTGAATTCTGCAATGTTCCCAGCTTCGACAATCTTTTGGGCAATACTCTCACCATCATCCAATAAATCCCATATAATTACGGTTGCCCCTTCTTTGGCAAACAATTCAGAAACAGCTTTCCCTATTCCTCTGGCTCCACCAGTAACAATAGCAACTTTATCTTTTAATCTCATGTATTTGTTGGTTTATTATGTTGATATATAAAATTTATCTATTTAGTACATCCGTCACATCGACTACCATGACCTAAGGAATGGTGTATCAAGATGTAATTAATACTATATTATGAATTCATGTTTCGATAGTAAATAGTTCTCGATACATTTTGTCTCCATTACATTACACCCAAATACTCAAACTGACACGAAAGATGTTCATATTAAGAACATTCAATAACTACTTTACCTCTCACCTTGCGTTGCATCATTTCTTCGAGAGCTTTTGATGCATCTTTAAGAGGATATATTTTATGAATATGTGGTTTTAGCTTGCCTGCACCATACCACTGCATTAGTTCCATTGTATTTTGCATATTCTTTTTAGGTGTTTTCATTGCAAAACTCCCCCAAAAAACTCCTACAATCGCGCAACCTTTTAGCAAAGCCAGATTAAGTGGAATCTTAGGAATATCTCCCGCTGCAAAACCTACCACCAGGTAACGACCTTCCCAAGCCATACCACGAATAGCTGCTTCAGAATAATCTCCGCCTACCGGATCATAAACCACATCCACTCCTTTTCCGTCGGTAAGTTCTTTGATCCTTGATTTTAAATCCTCTGTAGAATAATTAATCACCTCATCGGCACCAAATTCTTTACATAATTGTAGTTTTTCATCGGTAGAAGCAGCTGCAATTACCTTTGCTCCCATAAGTTTACCTAATTCTACAGCGGCCAACCCTACTCCACCAGAAGCTCCTAAGACCAAAAGCGTTTCTTCTTCTTTAAGTCTAGCTCTATCCTTAAGTGCATGATATGAAGTACCATAGGCCATCATAAAAGATGCCGCTATTGGGTAATTCATCATTGGAGGTTTTTTAAAACAGGCATTACCTGGTACGATCACCTCTTCTGCATAACCACCATGCATCACAAATCCAAAAACCTCATCCCCTGGTTTCAGGTGAGAGATTCTCTCTCCCACTTCTTTAACTACTCCTGCTATATCGCTACCAGGAGTAAAAGGCAATTCTGGCTTAAACTGATACAATCCTTGTATTATTAATGTATCGGGAAAATTAACCCCACAAGCTTTTACTTCAACCAAAACCTCATTTTCTTTAGGCTCAGGGTTTTTTATGTCTTCAAGCGAAAGACTTGAAGGCGGTCCAAATTTTTTGCATACTATTGCTTTCACAGTATTTAGGTTTAAGATTGTTCAAATTCCTTTTATTTAAATTCGTTAATTCGAGTGTCCGATGGTAATCGGGATGTATCGAGAATAAGAATTTGAATAAAAAGCGGTTCTCGATACAGTTTTTCTTCACTTTGTTACAAAAAACCACTCGAACTGACGCTTTTTAGTCATCAATTACTTTTAACACAAGTTTCCCCATTTTATCTCCAGAGAATAATCGTAAAAAAGTTTCATGAAAATTTTCTATTCCTTCATAAATATCTTCTTTACTTTTTAGTTTTCCTTGGGCCATCCAGCCACCCATTTCCATGGCTGCCTTACCGTAGTCTTTAGCATAATCCATCACTACCATCCCTTGCATTGAAGCTCGATTTACTAATAAAGATAAATAGTTACTTGGTCCTTTTATAGCCACTTTGTTATTATACTGTGAGATCGCTCCACAGACAACTATACGTGCATGCATGCGCAATCTAGCTAAAGCAGCATCAAGAATTTCTCCACCTACGTTATCAAAATACACATCGATACCTTTTGGGCATTCTCGTTTTAACCCTTCATGAATATTTTCTGATTTATAATCGATCGCCCCATCAAATCCTAATTGATCTACTACGTATTTACATTTATCAGCTCCACCGGCAATTCCGATTACTCGGCAACCTTTTATTTTGGCAATTTGCCCAACAACACTACCTACCGCACCTGCTGCACCCGATACTAGAACGGTATCTCCTTCTTTTATTTTTCCGACTTCCAAAATCCCAAAATATGCTGTCATTCCAGGCATCCCTAACGTACCGATATACATTGGCAATGGAGCTAAGCTTGGGTCAATTTGATACCAATTATCCCCATTAGTTACAGCGTATTGCTGAACACCACCCCAACCTGTAAGGTAATCTCCTTCTTTATATTTTGGATGATTATTGGATTTGATCACTTTCCCAACCGATCCGGCACGCATTACATCATTAACCTGAACAGGTTCTATGTATGACTTACCTTCGTTCATCCAGCCACGCATAGCGGGATCCAATGATATATAATGTTGTTGTACTAGAACTTCTCCTTCCTTAGGTTCTGGGATTGGATTATCTTGAAGTTCCCAAGTATCAGTTTCAGGCAGTCCAACCGGACGTTTTTTAAATATTAGTTGCTTATTCATTGGTTAATTTATTTTAATTTATTATCGTATTTGTATGTATATAATTTTATAAAGATGTACCTCCATCTAATGTAATAGTCTGGCCTGTTATAAACTTTGTGTCATCTGAAGCAAGCCAAACCACAGCTTCTGCAATCTCTTCTGCCAGCCCGTATCGTTTCATAGGAATCACACTTTTAAGCATTTGATCCATATCTGGCCGTACTGATAACAATTTATCCAATAAAGCAGACTCTGTATACCCGGGACACACCGCATTGATACGTATATTTTTGCTAGCATATTCTAAAGCAGCAGACTTTGTCATCCCAACTACAGCAAACTTACTTGCACTATAAGACAAATTATTTAATGAAGCTTTAAGACCTGCCAGGGAAGCAATATTTACTATATTTCCACCGCCTTGTTTCATCATTTGCTGCAATGCTAATTTCATGCAATAAAAAACGCCGGTCTGATTGACTGCAATAACACTATCCCAATCTTCTAAAGTATATTCCCCTGTTTTAGCCATATTTCTAGGGCCAATTCCGGCATTATTAACTATAACATCTAATCTCCCAAACTGCTCAACTGTTTTGGCTATGAGTTGCTCTACCTCATCATACTTAGCAACATTAGCAGTAATTACAGTACTCTCGCCTCCTGAAGCCTTAATTTCATCTGCTATTTTTTGTGCTTTTTCTTCTCTAATATCCGAAACCACAACTTTGGCTTGATGTTTTGCAAAATGCTTGGCCGTGGCGGCACCAATCCCAGAACCGGCACCGGTTACTATTACTACTTTATCTTTTACTTGCATATATTAAGTTTTATTTAGCTGTACATACTATTAATCTCGAGTCTTGCAGAGCACGACTACGCATTTTTGCAGGATACCCTTCAGAAGTGATCATGCCTAAAAAATCTTTTTTACTCGCATACTCTACAATCAGTACCTTATCCCATTCTAAATTCTTTTCTGGACCAATAAGAGTAAACATTGGTTTTCCTTGATAAATAATTTTGGCTTTTGAAGCTTGAAAAAATGGCAGTACAGCTTGCATATACTGACCGTAAGCCTGAGCACCCGTTATATCTGCATCTTCTACCTTAGTCTTAAACTTTAAAAGATTCAACATCTGAAAAGCCCCTTCTAAGGGTAAGGTTGAAAACTCTTGAAATTGTTCTGGGGTAACTTCTATATGTTTATGATCCATGTGTGATTTTTTAGTTTTAGTTACACTATTTACAACTTGATTACATCAGCATCCTTTGATAAACTAATAATTTCCGGATAATGTTCCTTCATGTTATTCAACATAAAATCAACGGGAACATCTTCAAAATGCCCATAATCCTCAAGGTATTCCATAAAAACATTCCCTTCATTATTAAACTCCTGAAGAATGGAATCGTTTTCTCCATCAAACTCTAAAGGCGCCACATTACACATTTTACACAAAGACGCATTAAAAGCCGGGGATGCTTTAAGCCATTTACCATTTAAATAAACGTTAATCATTCCATGTGGAGTGAGCTCATTAGTTCCAAATTTTTCTGTCAATCGTTCTACAGCGATATGGTTTTTTACCTTTGCTAAATGAATTCTTGCCGGGATTCCAACTGCTCTTAAACAAGCAATTAAAAGAATAGACTTATCCACACAATGACCTGTCGTCTTTTTAGCTACATAACTTGCTTTATAAGCTTCTTTTAAAAGGCTTATGGTATAAGGATCATACTTCCATTCATCCCTTATTTTAAGGTATAATTGCTCAGCTTTTTCTTTATCCGTTAACCTATCCGTCTTAAATTCTTTTACGATTTTCTGAATTTCATCAGTTTCATAATCGAAATACTCTGTAGCAGCTAAATAATCCATTTAATATTTTTAATGTACTTCTAAAACCAACCTTAAAGATTTTGGAAAACCCTAAGACTAATTAATTTATATCAATCTATTTTATTTTTCTGAATAGCTTGTAGTGCCAAATTACAAAGCAATTCTGCAGCTTTATTTAATTGCGCAAATCGAGGATCTGTCGTAAGGCCTTTACTATATCGATAATAAATCTGTTGAGCAATTACCGCGATCTTAAACAACCCAAATGCATAATAAAACACTAAATGATTTACTTCTCTTCCACTTTTTTGGGTATAGCGTTCTACGATCTCACTTCTACTGGGGTTACCATCCATAATTGTAGGTGAAGGAATACCTTGTTGTACAAATGGATGATCACTTGCCATGGTCCAATATCCTAGAGAAGTTCCTAAATCCATCAATGGATCTCCCAAGGTGGCCATTTCCCAATCCAATACCGCCACAACTTCTTTCCAGGTATCATCTTTAAAAACTACATTATCATCTTTAAAAACTACATTATCATATTTAAAATCATTATGTACTAAACTATGTCGATATTCTTTGGGTTGATTCTCTTCCATCCATTTCATCACCTTCTCTGCGGCGGGTACATCTTCTGTAGCCGCTTTTAGATATTGTTTACCCCAATTAAGCACTTGTCTTTCAACATATCCTTCGGGTTTTCCTAAATCAGATAATCCTGCCGCCTGGTAATCCACATTATGGAGTTCTACAAAAGTATCCAGCCATGAATCTGCAATGGTTTTAAAATCATCTGCAGGGATATTTCTTTTTTTAGCTTCATGCACATTAAGAATGATTCCGTCAACTTTTTCCATAATGTAAAAAGGACATCCCAAAACATCTTTGTCTTCTGTGTAGGCAAACATTTTTGGTACTTTCGGAAAAGCACTATATATCCCGGATTGTACTTTAAACTCGCGTCCCATATCATGCCCTCTTTTTATGGCTCCAAAAGGGGGTCTGCGTAGTACATATTCTTTGTTTTCTATTTCTAATAAATATGTGAGGTTGGAATACCCATGAGTAAACTGAGTTACACTCCAATCACTTTGATCATTATTAATAAGTCCTTCTTTTTTCAAGAAGGATTTCAATGTTTTTTCGTTTAATTCTTCTCCTTTGCGTACGTTTTGCATGGTTTTGTTTATATATCAAATTGGTAATAAACTTCCTTCTTACTACTTCAATAAAATCACTAACTATTGCGCATGTTTATGAATCACACTTTTACCTAACTGGTACATATGTACTTCATCGGGCCCATCTGCCAATCGAAGCATCCGAGCTGCAACAAAGAAGTGCGCTAATGGGGTATCTGGCCCCACGCCTTTACCTCCATGAATTTGCATCGCTCGATCAATCACTTTTAGTGCCATATTAGGAGCTACAATTTTAATCATTGCAATAAGGTCTTTTGATGTTTTGTTACCCTCTTTATCCATCTTATCTGCTGCAGAAAGTGTTAACAACCTTGCTTGTTCGATTTCGCATTGTGAAAGGGCAATTTCCTGACGGATACTACTATAATCCTTAAAGGTTTTACCAAAAGCTATACGTTCTGAAGCTCTTTTTGACATCAACTCTAATGAGCGTTGTGCCATTCCGATCAATCGCATACAATGATGAATCCGTCCAGGGCCTAAGCGGCCTTGGGCAATCTCGAAACCTCGGCCTTCTCCCAATATTAAATTTTCTTTAGGTACACGAACATTATCTAATACAATTTCGGCATGTCCCTCTGGAGAGTCATAAAATCCAAAAACAGATAATGGTCTTATAATTTTTAACCCTGGCGTATCCATAGGAACCAAAACCATACTTTGTTGTTGATGTCTATGCGCATTTGGATCTGTTTTACCCATTACAATGGCAATCTTGCAATGCGGATCCATCCCTCCCGAAGACCACCATTTACGGCCATTGATTACATAATCATCACCGTCTAATACAATCGAAGTTTCAATATTTGTAGCATCTGAAGAAGCCACCTGGGGTTCTGTCATTAAAAAAGCAGATCGAATTTCTCCTTTCATTAAGGGTTCTAACCACTGTTTTTTATGTGCTGTAGAACCATATTTTGCCAATACCTCCATATTTCCGGTATCTGGAGCATTACAATTAAACACTTCAGAAGACCATAATACACGCCCCATGATCTCTGCTAAAGGAGCATATTCTAAATTGGTTAATCCCGGGCTCAAATCCCCGTAACTTTTAGGTAAAAAAAGATTCCACAACCCAGCTGCTTTTGCTTTTTCTTTAAGTGCTTCCATTCCTGGCCAACGTTTCCATCGATTATCAGGATTATAATTAAAAGCACCCACTTCTTCTTCAACAGGGAGAATATGTTCTTCAAAAAAGGCATTGAGTTTCTCTTGAAGTGATATTATTTTTTCTGAATATTCGAAATTCATAGTAGATAGTATTAAAGATTTCCGCATAAGCGGAATAACATAAATGTGAATTAACCGGCAATCATATATCCACCATCAGCATTATAAACACTACCGGTCATATAAGCTCCGGCATCAGATGCCAATAGACACACCATTCCTGCCATTTCTTCTGGCATTCCCATTCTGGCTGTAGGTAATGTTTTTTCAATTTTCTTAAGCAATTGTTCATTTTGCCAAAGTGCTGCACTAAACTTTGTTTTGATTAATCCAGGACATAATACATTAGCACGAATACCGTATTTACCCCATTCTTTAGCCTGATTTTTGGTAAGCATCAATAATGCTGCTTTACTAGTACTGTATAATCCTAATCCAGCTCCGGGGTGCAATGCTTCTACAGAGGCTATATTAATAATACTTCCATTTCCTCGTTCTTTCATTGAAGGTAAAGCAAGGTTAGAAAGCATCCAGGGCGCTTTAACATTAATATCCATAATTTTATCAAAAACGCCTTCTTCGGCATCTTCAATAGGTCCGTAAATGGGATTAATGGCTGCATTATTTACTAAAATATCAATCCCTCCATAATGCGCTATGGTTTTTTCTATAAGATTTTTTCTTTGGTCTTCTTTTCCGATATGGCAAGCTATTCCAACAGCTTCGAGTCCAGCTTTTTTAAATTCGGCTACAACTTCATCAACAGCTTCTTGACTCCTGCTACTGATAACAACTTTGGCACCGTGTTCGGCTAAACCTTGAGCTATAGCCTTTCCTATTCCTTTACTGGAGCCAGTGATAATGGCTACTCTTCCTTCTAGATTGAAGGATTGTTTAATACTATTCATGTATTGGTCAGTGATTTATTACTATTATTAATTAAAGAGCTCTTTTTCTCCTGCTATGGTAAGTACTTCTTCGTCCAATAAAATTTCTGCTAGTCCGTTGGTTTTAGGCAATTCATACTTGAAAAAGAATTTCATGGCATGGATTTTACTTTCATAGAAATCTTCAGAATAATTCTTTTGCCCGGTTACCAGAGCATTTTTTGCATGTGATGCAATATCTAACCATACCCATGACAATGTGATTGTACTAAAGAACTCCATAAATGGTGTTGCATCAGATAGGAAACGTTCGTAATCTCCTTTTTGAGCAAAACCCACTAAGAAACCGATTACTTTTTGTGCTAGTTGTAGTTTTTCGCCAAGTTTAGTGGCATATCCTCGCAGGTCATCATATTTGGATGCATTTTGAATGGTTTGCATTATTTCTGCAGTAAGCAACTCTAAGGCTTTTCCATTTTCCATTAATAATTTTCTACCAAGTAGGTCTTGTGATTGGATCCCGGTAGTACCTTCATAAATTGGAAAAATACGGATATCTCTAAGGTATTGTTGTAATATAAAATCTGAACAGAAACCATAGCCCCCAAGTACTTGCACTCCGTTAGAAACAGCTTCTGCTCCCATTTCTGAAGGATACGTTTTTACCATAGGAATGATCAATTCGAGTAACAATGCGTATTTTTCTTTTTCGGCCTTATCCTGCAATGTATCTTTAAGATCTAAATATCTTGAAGCAAGAAGCACTAAACTCAATGAACCTTCGGCTACTACTTTTTGAAGTAAAAGCATTCGACGCACATCGGGATGATTTATAATTAATGTTTGCCCTTGTTCTGGGTTTTTCTTTCCTGCACTGGTTAATTTTCTTCCTTGCGGACGTTCTTTTGCATATTGCAAAGATGCCTGATATGCTGCGGTTGCAATTGCTGCAGCTCCTCGACCAACGGCAATACGAGCTCCATTCATCATTAAGAACATATATTTGAGGCCTTGATGAGCTTCACCAACCAGCCATCCATGACAATCATCTGCATCTCCAAATCCAAGATGTGTGGTGCAATATCCTCGCTGTCCTAATTTTTGAAAATCTGCGACTGTGGTTACATCATTTGAAACTAATCCTCCTTTCCCATCAGGGCGGTTTTTTGGAACCACTAATAATGAAATCCCTTTAGTCCCGGCAGAAGCTCCTTCAATACGTGCTAATACCAAATGCACAAAATTATCTGCATATTGGTGATCCCCACCTGAGATAAATATTTTTTGACCAGAAACTTTATAATAACCATCCTTTGTAGGTACTGCTTTGGTTACTACATCAGACAATGAACTTCCAGCTTGTGGCTCGGTAAGACACATCGTACCTCCCCATTGTCCAGAAAGCATATTAGGAACATAGGTGTCATTAAGATCTTTATTTCCAAAATGCACAATTAGTTCTGCTGCTCCTAATGTAAGTCCTGCATATCCCGGTAAGTGGTTATTGGCTGCATCTTGGATAAATGCAGATGCCGTATACATCATCATAGGCAATTGTAGCCCTCCAGCATCATAATCAAAAGTACCGGAAATAAGTCCCATTTCACCTCCTTTTTTCATCATAACCTCAACCTGTTTATGCACGATTACTTTGCCATCTTTATGATATGCAGGTTGCTCATCCATTTCTTTGATATAAGGAAACAACTCTCTATCAGAAAACTCTTTAACAGAGTCTAAAAACATGTCTAATGATTCCTTATCATGATCTTCAAAACGATCATTTTGTAATACTTCTTCTAACTGATGTACATCATATAAAAGGTATTTTAGCGTCTCTAAATCTATATATTCTTTGGCCATTATGTGAAGTTTTTTGACGTTAAGTAAAAATAACACAATAAAGTACGTAAATATTTGATAGATTCTTATTAAACTAGTTTAATAAATATCAAATTTTTGATACTCTTAACTTTTATATAATGACAAACCATAAGAAGTATGTGGGAAATTATTAGAAATGATTATTTCAACGCTTTTCACTTAGTCGTTTTCGGATTTTAGAGAGTCCGACGGGAGTTAGTCCTAAATAAGAAGCAATTAAATATTGAGGAACCCTTTGAAAGAGAGACGGACGTTTTTCTAGCAATTGCAAGTAACGTTCTTGATTAGAAAGGTTTCTAAGTTGATTAATACGTTGAAAATTTATAACGAATGTCCTTTGCATAGATAAACGACCGAAACGTTCTAACTGATGCGAATGATCAAATACCTTTTGTTGATCTATTTTTGAAATAGAATATACCACAGAATCCTCGGTTGCTTCTAGATATGATTCTGATGGGATTTCTTGTATATAAGCATACAAATCTGTAAAAAAATAACCTTCAGTAAAAAACTCCATGACCCTAATGGTACCATTTTCTACCGTATAATAAGAAACACATCCTTGCTTGACGAAATAAAAATCATTTATAAACTGGTCAGGTTTCAGCAAAAATGCTCCTTTCTTAAAAATCTCCTTCTTAAAAAACTGGAGCCCAAACTCCATATCTGAGTCACTAACATGAGTGAAGGATCGTATTGTTTTCTTTAAGTCTTCCAAGGTTTGATTCGTATTTTTAGCGAAAGAACAAAATATTTTACTATTAACAAAAGTAAACCATTGGTCTAAAAACTAATGCAAATTGAAAATTCTATTCTACACGAATTAAATATTAACACAAGTACGTAAAAATTACGGTTTTACCACAATAAATATTTAACTATTGTTCGTAGCTTTAAGGGCACCAAAGGCAAATAAAAACTTATACCCGCAGATTTCTAAAAAAGTCTA
This sequence comes from Aquimarina penaris, assembly GCF_040786285.1. Taxonomy (NCBI): domain Bacteria; kingdom Pseudomonadati; phylum Bacteroidota; class Flavobacteriia; order Flavobacteriales; family Flavobacteriaceae; genus Aquimarina; species Aquimarina penaris. The sequence continues at coordinate 165,626 of NZ_JBFMKQ010000003.1, read as the reverse complement.
AAACAACCTATCCAATGTAGTATTGGATTTTTATGGATACAATTAACTTTTATCAAATATCAATTTTCATTTTTCAAGGGCTTGTCGTTGCATCATTAATACTACTATTATTTCGCATGCGAACTATAATGGGCTTGGGTTTATTATTTACGGTATTAGGTTTATTTCAGTTTATACAGGTTTTTTTGGCCAGCACACTTTATTTTGAAATTTCTGAATACCTTGTGGTCTCTCCTGGTTCTTCTATCTTATTCTCGGCAACTATGTTCGCTGTGCTTCTAATCTATATTAAAGAGGATGCTATTACTGCAAGAAAACTAATTTATGCATTGGTAATTGCTAACATCGTATTATGTTTTTTACTACTTTCTTTTCGCTTAAATATCGAAGGAGCATATAGTTATAACCCCTTTGATATCTCTACCGAATTCTTTTACACCAATGTTTTTGTTCTTTTTGTTGGCACAGGTATTCTTTTCATAGATTCTATATTGATTATTTTCATCTTTGAGTTTATTTCAAAATACATTTCGAATTTATTTTTCAGAATACTGATTACCATGGTTTTAGTTTTAAGTTTTGATGCCATTTGTTTCTCTCTTGGTTCCTTTTGGTATTTTGAAAATATCCCCCGAATACTTTATTCTGGATTAATCTCAAAAATCTTTATGGCTTTCTTCTTTAGCATACTTTTTACGGTTTATCTAAAATATTTTGAAAAAGAAACCTATCACACCAATTATTTAACTTTCAAAGACGTTTACCATTCTCTTACCTATAAGCAGAAATTCGAAGTTGCCGAAAAAGCTATACAGCTTACCGAGAGCAGGTACCATACGCTTACTAATCTGGTTCCTGTAGGTATTTTTATGACTCGTGCAGATGGTAAAACTACATTTGTAAATCCAAAATGGTGCACTATATCTGGGTTGTCTCAAGAAGAAGCACTTAATGACGGTTGGTTAAATGCTGTACATCCTGAAGATAGGAAAAAATTAAAACAAGGCTGGTATGACGATGCTAGTGAAAAAAAAGATTCTGATGCCGAATACAGATTCTTAAAACCCGATGGTTCTATTACATGGGTATTGGGCCAGGCTATTCCGGAATATAATGATAAGCAGCAGGTTATTGGTTATGTAGGTACTATTACTGACATTACTGACATTAAACTGTATGAACAAGAACTCAATCGATTAAAAGAAAAAGCCGAGGAAAGTGATCGCCTAAAGTCTGCTTTTCTAGCTAATATGAGCCATGAGATCCGCACACCTATGAATGGGATATTAGGTTTAGCAGAATTATTAAAAGAACCCAGACTTACTGGAGATGAACAACAACTCTACTTGGACCTTATTAAAGAAAGTGGTGACCGTATGCTTAATATTATCAAAGACATTATTGATATCTCTAAAATCGAATCAGGTCAGGTAAAAGTTTTTGTTAGTGAAGTAAATATTAATGAGCAAACCGAATATCTTTATAACTTCTTTAAAACCGAAACAGATAAAAAAGGAATAACACTAGAATTACATAACGGTTTGACTAGAGAAGAAGCTATTATCAATACAGATAAAGAAAAATTTAATGCAGTACTCACTAATTTGGTCAAAAATGCTATTAAGTATACAAAGGAAGGGAATATTGAATTTGGGTATGTACATAAAGACGGGTTCTTACAATTTTATGTAAAAGACACCGGAATGGGAATCCCAAAAAATCGTCAAGAAGCTATTTTTGATAGATTTGTACAGGCAGATATAGGAGATCGATATGCATTAGAAGGCGCAGGTATTGGATTATCAATTGCTAAGGCATATACAGAAATGTTAGATGGTGATATATGGGTTAAAAGCAAAAAAGACAAAGGGTCCACCTTTTATTTTACTATTCCTTACCATAAGAATTAAAATACTCTCTTCCATTAAAACAATACTGTCTTTAGGACAAAATGGAACACATGTCCTTCTTTTAAAACAATATAGGTAACTGGAAAGGTAATAGAAGAAGTACTGAAGGATCTTCAACCATACTATATTATGGAAACGATTGAAATCAAACAAACCCTGATGATGCAGGAAATAGAAAAAGTGATTTGTACGCTTATAACAATACTAATTTAGTGTAAAAGAACACCTTCTCCCAGTAAAGGAAGTCAACCAATTGAATTGGTTATCCATACAATGGTTAACTGTCACAATCTACAAACGACAGAAAGGTTCTTAATGATATACTATTTCAAGTCTAACAATGATGATAGTATCCATGGTAATCAAAATGTCATCATAAAAAGTTATCTGGTTTGAAAAAATTACAGCTAGAGAACTAACCATAAGCAATCAAAGGCAAAATAAGGGCTGTGATTCAAAAAATATATGGACCTTACGTATTGCATTTCAATCCAGATAACTTATCATAATTTATAGTCCTCCTATATTAAAATGTAATTCATTACTTTCTATAGCTTCCAAAATACCATCCCACAAGTTCAACCGCTTCTCTAATGCCTTTTTGCTAATTTCCATGCAATCCGTCCACTTATTAATATCATGACCACATAATTCTTCAATCATTCTCATAGCCAGTGGACCATGAACATCTGCATCCAATTCTATATGTCTATCTAAATAATATATTAACTTGTTTAGCTTTCTTGGAAACTTACTGTTTAAATCCTTCACCAATGCATTGAACATTTCAGGTATCAGATCTTCTCTACCAAACGTAAATGCTGCTGCAATTTTATGGGCTTCATTCGTTTCTATTACAGAAAAAGTATAAAACACAAATTCTTTTACTGATGCTGGTAAGTTAAGCTGTATGAGCGAGGTTTTTATATCAAATCCTTGATGCAAAAGATCAATCAAGTGTCGTACCTGTGTAGTATCTGCCTGACACTCTTCCATGGCCTTAAGGTACAGTTCAAAATGGCTTGCGGGATGCCCATTCTTATCCTGATCGGTTTCTTCATCCATTACAATTTCGTTAATTAGTTTTCGGATTGATGGATTTCCTTTGGGTGTCCAGGGAACCGACACACAAGTTAACTCTTTTTGCAATGCTTTTAACAAGGACATAAAATCCCATACGGCAAACACATGATGTTCTAAAAATTTTTGCAAATCTTCAATAGAATTAATAGATCTGTACACTTTGTGATTGAGAAGTTTAGTTCGTAAATGCTCAATCTCTTTTTGAATAACTGGGGTTGCAATCATCGATCTTTTCTTTTATGCTGAACAATCAGCGGTTAATACTGGGGTAACTAGAAAAGAATTATTTCACTAATTATTTTCTAAAAGTAGTAGGTTTGAGTATAAATTAAAAAAAATAGATATCCCGATATATTGACAAACAACTGTTAGTCAATATCTTGACACTTAAATTCTGCATGTTTACAATGATATTAATACAGTTCGTTTTATGTTTCTTTAATCTCTGGTATATAGGTTTGGAAAACGTGCATTAATCATTATAAAAACGTCAAATTTATAAGAGGAATTCATTACTGGATATAAAAAAATGCCTTTCTAGAATTAATTCTAGAAAGGCATTTTTTCTTGCATCTAAGCAAATTTTACTCGATAATCGAGATTTAAATGCTCCGAGGCTTGCCTCGAGGTAGTTTACTCTTTTCGAATAATTTTGGCTCCAATAGCTCTAAGACGCTCATCAATATTTTCGTAACCACGATCTATCTGTTCTATATTGTGTATGGTAGATGTACCTTTGGCACTCAAAGCAGCTATCAATAGAGAAATTCCTGCTCTAATATCTGGAGACACCATAGTGGTAGCTTTTAATGTAGATGTAAAGTCATGTCCGATAATTGTTGCTCTATGTGGGTCACATAATATAATTTTTGCTCCCATATCTATAAGCTTATCAACAAAAAACAAACGACTTTCAAACATTTTTTGATGCACCATCACTTCTCCTCTAGCCTGTGTAGCTATAACCAATACTATACTTAATAAATCTGGAGTAAATCCCGGCCAGGGTGCATCTGCTATCGTCATAAATGACCCATCTATATAACTCTCTATTTGGTATCCATCTTTATGTGCTGGAATATATATATCATCTCCAACTCGCTCTAACGTAATTCCTAGTTTTCTAAAGGTATTTGGTATTATGCCTAAGTTTTCCCAACTAACATTTTTGATCGTTATTTCGCTCTTAGTCATTGCTGCCAGTCCAATCCATGATCCAATTTCAATCATATCTGGTAATATTCGGTGTTCACAACCTCCTAAAGCCTCTACCCCTTCAATTGTCAATAAATTTGAGCCAACTCCTGTGATTTTTGCTCCCATTGAGTTGAGCATCTTACATAATTGCTGCAAATAAGGTTCACAAGCGGCATTATATATAGTGGTGGTACCTTTTGCCAATACGGCAGCCATTACAATATTGGCTGTACCTGTTACCGAGGCTTCATCAAGCAGCATATAAGTGCCTTTCAATCCCTGGGGAGCTTCAACACCATAAAAGCGCTCTTCTTTATTATATCTAAATTTTGCTCCAAGGCTAATAAACCCCTCAAAATGAGTGTCTAAACGTCTTCTCCCAATCTTATCCCCTCCTGGGCGTGGGATATACCCTTTCCCAAAACGAGCCAATAATGGTCCTACGATCATGATGGATCCTCTTAAACCACTTCCTTCTTTCTTAAACTGCTCGCTTTCGAGATATTTTAAGTTCAGTTCATCGCTTTTAAAAGAATACTTTCCTTTTTCAAGTTTCTGGATTTTTACTCCTAAATTTTTAAGGATTTCAATTAATTTATTGACATCACGAATGTCTGGTATATTAGAAATTGTTACTTCATCTGGAGTTAATAAAACAGCACAAAGAATCTGTAAAGCTTCATTTTTAGCTCCTTGAGGTGTAATTTCCCCTTTGAGCTGGTGCCCTCCTTCTATTTGAAAAGTACCCATTTAATCTTAATAATTAGTGGTTAGTAATTCGTAGTTGGTTAAGATCTAGTAACGTTTTTTACCGCGACTTCTGTAGTTCTTTTTGCTACCGCTGGTATTGCTACTTGTATGCTTTTTCTTTTTACCTCTTAGCAAATTCGAAGAATCTGTAAGATCTTCACTACTTCCCTTCAGGTTGATTTTACCATCACTTAGCTCATAAAGATGATTAAAAATCGCACTATCCTCTACTGTGTCTTTATTCCAGTTCAGGTAGCATTTTTTCATATGATTCGCAATGGTATATGTAAGAGCAGTTTTTAAATCACCATCTTCCCAACTATTGGCCACATCAATCATTCTCTTGATATTATTTCCGTAAAAACGATATTTAGGAAAGTTTTGAGGGTATTTTAATGGCTCTGGTCGTTCTTGTAGTTTTTCTTTAGTCAAAACCGGAAACGGTGTATCTACGTCTAACTTAAAATCACTAATAATAAATAGTTGATCCCACAACTTATGTTGAAACTCGGGCACATCACGTAAATGCGGCTGCAGATTACCCATTACAGCAATTATAGCTTTAGCAACTTTGTTCCGCTCTTCGCGATTTTCAATAGCTACAGCATGGTTTATCATTTTCTGTAAATGACGACCATATTCGGGTATGATGAGCATTTCGCGCTCAGTATTATATTCTAAATTATCAATTTCCATAAAATATGTATAAATAAAAAAGTGAAGTATTTATTACGCTTTCTTCATAAAAATAATTCGTTTCGCAAAATACTAAAATAAAATAAGTAAGTTATTGTACTCCGGTAATTTTATTCATAAACCATAGCAACGGTCTACTATAAAAACACGCTTTGTTTAGAGTGAAATAACACCTTCGACCTTAGTGGCAACTTCTTTATATTTAAGAATCACGTGATCCGGATTTTTCATACGTACATTGATAGATACACTTGTGTACTTACCATTTTTAGATTTCTTAGTACTAATTACCGCTCCCAGGTTATCAAATATGGTTTCAATTTGTATAATTCTGGTCGTATCTGTAGGTACAATAAATTTATACAAATATGCAGTGGGCCAAAGTGCTGTGTCAGCCAATTGCTCTTTTAATTTCTTATAAAATTCTTCAGGGTTATTCATATTCTTTAACAAGCAAATTTCAAGCCAAAGATACGGGTTATGATTTATAAAACCGAAGTTAACTTACAAACACTTTTTCGACCCATTTTAAGAAGGAAATTTACCTTGCACTAGGGCCTGGTATTCCTTCTTAGTGTCTAGATCAACACCTTTACCAGAAGCAGTAACAACCTTTGTTTTGTCTTTATGTTTTTCAATAATATACCGAGCTCCATAATCAGATTTCAACATCGATAATTCATCAAAGCAGCTTGCAGGAAAAATTGCTGGCGCCCCAGTTCTTCCACCTAGATCTGTAGCTACTATACTTTCTGGGTTCGCATTATATTTAGAAATCAAAGCCTCGAGATGCACAGCATCAATCAAAGGTTGGTCAATTAATGAGATTAGTACAGCATCAAATGTCAATTTGTCTTGTGTTGCTGTTTTAACCCCAAAACGAATTGATGATCCCATTCCCATTTTCCAATTAGGATGTTCTAAAATTGTAACCGGAAAATTACATACCTCTTTATAAATCAAATCGTAATATGCTCCTAAAACCACAAAAACAGAAGAAGTTTCTACTTGTAACGCTTCTTTTATCGCGTGACCAATCAACGTAGTACCATGCCAGGGTAATAGCTGTTTGGGTTCACCCATTCTACTTGATGCACCGGCCGCAAGGATAATCTGAGCTATTTTAGGTTCCTGAAGAGAAGACATCAATACTTTTCCTTTTTGGGTCATCGTGAATCGCTCCGTCTTTTTCTTGTAATGGTATTGGATTTTGACCTCTACATACCGATAAAATTTCTGCGATTATAGAAATTGCAATCTCTTGCGGAGTCTCTGCTCCCAAGTTTAAACCAGCAGGTCCATGAATCGAATCCATAAACTCATCAGTTACCTCTGGGTAATACTCTATGAATGCAGAAAGTAACTTCTCTCGACGCCGTGCAGGCCCAAGTAAGCCAATATAAACAGGTTTAAGATCTTTGATGGCTTGTAGATATAATAGGTCCTTTGCAAAATTATGTGTCATTAAAACTACTGCCGTTTGATCATCAACATGATCCAGTCTTAAATTTTCTGGAGCGCTATTAACTACTTTATTGGCTCCAGGAAATTCTTCTAGTCGTTTAGGGTTCTTAGGAGAACCTATGATCTCAATTTCCCATCCTGTAGCCGAGGCCAATTGACATAAATTTCCTGCATCATGCTCTGTTCCTATAATAATCAGTCGAAAACAAGGTTGCATTTCTCTTTTAAAACTTTGTGAAGTACTATCACAGGGTTTTCTTTTTAAATCTAGAGTATCAGAAAAAGCAAATTCCCGACCTCCATTAAACCGAACAACAGAACCCATTTCGTTACAATCCTGATCTGTTTTGTGATAGAAAGATGTAATTTCGAATGGTTTTCTAGAGGCTAATTGTTGTTTAATTGCGGAAATAACATCTTCATTAATATCAAAGGTTTCGATCAGGATATACAGTACCCCTTCGCAACCCAAACGATATTTCCCGTCATAGGTCATAATTTTTGGAATCCCTGTTGTAAAGACAGATTGTGATTGCCTGAATACTTCCTTTTCAACACAGCCACCACTAACCGCTCCTTTTGTTATTCCGTTTTGAAGAATAAGCATCCCTACACCAGGTCTTCGATATGAAGAACCTTCTACATCAACAACGGTGGCCATAACAGCAGGTATACCCTGCTGCCTGGCTATAGTATAGGATTCTATAATTTCTTTAAATTCGTGTGTCATAAATACTTTTATCCAATAGGAGCTTTAGCTTTCATATGCTTTATAAAAGGTTGTTTGTATAATCGAATACCTTTTGCCGCTTTGATTGCATTAGCTACCGCTGCTCCAGCTGGTGGTAAAGTAGGTTCTCCTAGTCCTGTAGGAGCAACGTCACTCTCGATAAAATGTGTTTCTACCACCGGAGTTTCATTAATTCGTATCAAACGATATGTATCAAAGTTTTTATCTACTGGTTCTCCATTTTTAAATGAAAAATCACCGTACATCGCATGGCCTACACCGTCAATGACACCTCCTTCTATTTGATTTTTTGCTCCTAATGGATTGACTACGATTCCGCAATCAACCACACAAGTCACTTTCTTTACCACGGGAATATCATTTTCTAAGACGACATCGGCTACTTCGGCTACATGCGTATTATGACAATAGTAAGCACTAAAACCTTGATAAACTCCTTCTTTGGCATTGCCCCATCCAGATTTTTCAACAGCCATATTGATCACTCCCTCTAATCGTTCGGGTGAGTATTGGATTCTTTCATCTGTGGTACCCTTTACTTTTTGGAGTAAATCTAAACGAAGCTTAATACGATCAATTTCAAGAATTTCTGCTAATTCATCAAAGAAACTTTGTTCTGCAAATGATAAAAAGTTAGTATATGGCGCTCGCCAAGCCCCGGTCGTTATTTTACTATCATAAGCCGCAGCATCTACCTGGTAGTTTTCGATAGCTCCGGCAGGAAAAAAGTTAGGGATTAATCCATACATGTTCGAATTTACGGAAGCTTCTTTAAGGTGATATCCTGTGATTTGTCCGTCTTTGATTGATGCACTAATTTTATATTTTATCGATGGTCGATATATCCCTGCAGACATATCATCCTCTCTAGAATACACTACTTTTACCGGTTTTTTTGCCAAATTGGATATTTCGGCCGCTTCTAATGCAAAATCACCATATAAACGTCTACCAAAACCACCTCCCATTCTGGTCATCTCTACCGAAACATCTTTTACATCTCTTTCTAGTAATTCGGCAACTCTACTTGCCGTACGTTGCGGAGTTTGTATAGGTCCCACCAGTCTAACTTTCTCGGCAGTTACATCAGCAAAGAAATTCATAGGCTCCATGCAATTGTGTGGCAAGAAAGGTGAATCATATGTTCTTTCTATTACCTGATCTGCTCCTGCAAACGCCTTTTTTACATCTCCATCGGCTCGAAGGGTTTTAAATTCTTTGCCATTAAGAAGATCAGTCAGTATTTTATCATGTTCTTCGGTATTTTCTAATTTAGCATCAGAAGTCCAGTTGGCATTAAGTGCTTTTTTACCTTTCATTGCGGTCCAGGTATCTTTGGCCAAAACGGCTACTTTATCTCCAAACTTAATTACATCGTGTATTCCAGAAATAGCTTTTGCCGCAGCATCATCAACACTCTCTAGTTTTTTACCAAATGCTGGCGGTCTAAGTACCGAAGCTATTAGCATATTATCTTCCTTATAATCAAGCCCAAAAAGTGGTTTTCCGGTAATGATCTCATCAATATCTACATTACTGGCATCAGACCCAATAATTTTAAAATCTTTAGGGTCTTTTAAGGTAACATTTTCGGGTACTTTAAGAGCTGCGGCTTCTTTTACCACATCGCCATATCCTAATTTTTCACCTTTTGCATTAGTAATGACACCATTATTTGTTTTACATTCTGAAGGGTCTACTCCCCATTTGGCCGCCGCTGCATTAACAAGCATTTGTCTAGCTGTGGCTCCCGTTTGTCGCAAAGGTTCCCAACCATGTCGAATAGACTGGCTTCCTCCTGCTACTTGTCGCGTAAAATTTTCGGTATCCAAAGCCCCTTGTACAACATGAACATTTTCCCAGGCGATGTCTAACTCCTCTGCAATAAGCATCGGCATCGATGTTTTGACCCCTTGGCCTATTTCGGGATTTGGTGAGTAAATAGTCACCATACCGTTATCTGCTATTTTAATAAAAGCGTTAAAATCATTAAAGTTCAGTTTAGAAATATCCACAGGAGGTGCTGCTTCAGGCTTACAAGCTTGAAACAGATTAAACCCAATTAACATTCCACCACCGGCTAAAGCCGATGTTCTTATAAAAGACCTTCTACTAAAGGAAGGCGATACTATATTTTTCATTATGTGAAGATTTAAAAGGGTTAGCTCATTTTACTCGCAGCAACTTCTACCGCTTTTTCGATTCTATTGTACGATGCGCATCTGCAAATATTACCACTCATCGCATCTCTGATCTCAGATTTACTCGGTTTTGCATTTTGGTTTAGAAATGCGGTAGCCGACATGATTTGCCCGGCTTGGCAATATCCACATTGGGGAACATCTACCTCTTTCCAGGCTTGTTGCACAGGATGAGATGCATCTTCAGAAATTCCTTCAATGGTAATAATCTCCATATCTCCTACCATAGAAACCTGAAGCAAGCAGCTTCTGGTAGCAGATCCATCTACATGAATGGTGCATGCGCCACATTGACCTATACCGCAGCCAAATTTTGTACCCACCATATTTAAGTGATCTCTAAGTACCCACAATAAGGGAGTGTCTTGATCTGCCTCAATATCATGAGACTGGCCATTTATTTTTAAATTGTATACCGGCATGAGTTTTAGTTTTTGATTTGTGTTTAACTAGTCTAAATAAAGCAATTATTGGTCATTCGTTATTGAAGTTACTAAAAATTCACTTTTACAAATCCAACTTTAACAGAGCTTTATACTTCTATTAATAGTATTTTTTAATTCCTTTTATAATTCCGAAATTTGCACCAAAATTATTCCTTTGATAAAGAAAAGAATCGTAATTACCGGAGCGCCTGGAACAGGCAAGACCTCTGTTATCGTAAAGCTCGAAGAATCTAAATTCTATTGTTTTCATGAAGTTATACGAACCATGACTCAAGAAGCAAAAAAAAATAATGGATCTCATTCTATGGTTTCAAATCCAATAGTATCGGTTTCTGATCCCTATGAGTTCAATACAAAAATCCTGAATGCAAGAGTGCAACAGTTTAATGATGCTTTATCCCAACAGAATGATGTCTTGTTTTACGATAGAGGTATCCCGGATGTGCTTGCCTATATGGATTATTTTAAACAATCCTATGAACATCATTTTATAAATGAATGTAAGAAACATGTTTATGATCATATTTTTATATTACCCCCCTGGAAGGAAATCTATGTTTCTGATGAAGAGCGTTTCGAAAGTTTTGAACAAGCAGAAGAGATTCATCATCATTTAGTAGAAACCTATCGTAAATTGGGATATAATTGCATTGAGGTTCCTTTTGGGACTGTATCAGAACGTAACGATTTCATTCTTAAAAACATAAAATAGATTGGTAGAATCTGCTCTCCAAATATTAGAAAAGCATTGGAAATATGATAGTTTCAAGCCTTTACAGGAAGAGATTATCAATTCGGTTGTAGATGCAAGGGATACTTTTGCTTTATTACCGACTGGAGGAGGAAAATCAATTTGTTTTCAGGTTCCCGCATTACTAAAAGAAGGCATCTGCATTGTAATTTCGCCTTTAATTGCTTTAATGCAGGACCAGGTGCAGCAACTTCAGCAAAAGGATATAAAAGCCATAGCGCTACCCAGCGGAATACCCTATTCAGAATTAGACACATTACTTGATAATTGCATTTATGGGAATTATAAATTCTTATATCTTTCTCCAGAACGCCTTCAGCAGGATATTGTAAAAGAGCGATTAAAACAAATGAATATCAATCTTATCGCTGTAGATGAAGCACATTGTATTTCACAATGGGGAAATGATTTTAGACCCTCCTATAAAAAGATTAACATTCTAAGAGAATTACATCCAACGGTACCCATGATCGCCTTAACAGCATCGGCAACAACAAAAGTTGTTGACGATATTATTACCGAATTAGATCTTTTTCAACCACAAGTATACAGGCAATCTTTTTTTAGAGCTAACTTAGGATACATGGTAGTAAATGCAGTCGATAAAAACTACAAACTCACGCAGATTCTAGAGAAATACCCTGGTACATCAATTGTATATGTTAGAAACAGAAGAGCCGCTATAGAACTCAGTGACTTTCTTAATGCCAATGCCATTACTGCCGCCTTCTATCATGGCGGTGTAGATGCTAAAGACAAAACAAAACGATTCGAACAATGGATGAATGAAGAAATTAGGGTAATGGTGGCTACTAATGCATTTGGCATGGGCATCGACAAACCCAATGTGCGCACTGTGATCCATTATAATGTACCCGAAAGTATAGAAAGTTATTTTCAGGAAGCAGGAAGAGCAGGAAGAGATGGAAAACCATCATTTGCATTTCTTTTGAAAAATCAGAACGACAATACCCGATTAAACAATCAATTTATAAAAGTATTACCCAGTGTAGAGGGGACCAAATTGGTGTACCGTAAGCTATGTAACTACTTTCAGATATCCTATGGAGAAGGAGAACAAACTTCTCATGACTTTAACTTTAATGCGTTCTGTAAAACCTATGAGCTAAACACCTTAATTACCTATAATACCATACAATTTTTAGATCGTTGTGGCGTCATCAGGTTTATGCAACGGTTTACTAAAAAAAGCACTGTACATATCCTGGTAACAGGAAATCATCTATTAGAGTTTTTAAAAAGCAATACACAATACGAGTTAGTGGTCAAGGCTATACTTAGAACCTATGGTGGTATTTTTGATGAAGAAGTGAGCATAAATCTTCCGGTAATATCTTCTAAAATCGGAATACCAGAAGCCGAAATAGTACAAGTGCTACATAAATTGCAAGACTCAGAATTACTAGAATTTAATCATAAAACTTTTGATGCCGAAATTATTTTCTTGATTCCCAGAGAAGATGACCATACTATAAACAGTATAAAACATCATCTAATAGAACAAAACCGCTCTAAAATTAAAAAGGTAGAAGCCATACTACAATTTATAGACAATACTACAATATGCAAAAGTAAGCTACTACTCGCCTATTTTGGAGAACAAGATAGTAGTGATTGTAGTATTTGTAGTTTTTGTACTAGTAAGAACCGAAATAAGGACACAATAGATCTGAGTAAAATTCAGGGAGATATTATCAGGCTTTTACAAGAAAAAAAATTATCTTCAAGGGATTTGATTTCTAAGTTAGAGTACCCCGAAAAAATCACATTAGAAGTGTTACGCGAGATGAATGAACATCAACTCATAACAATCAATCACGACAACAACTATCAATTAGTACAAAAATAATGAGAGACTTACGAATTCTATTTATGGGAACTCCGGATTTTGCCGTCGAAACCCTAAAAGCAATAATTGAAAACGACTATACGGTAGTTGGTGTTATTACCGCTCCAGATAAACCTGCGGGCCGAGGCAGAAAGCTTAAAGCATCTGCAGTGAAAGAATATGCTTTATCTAAAAATCTTAGGGTACTACAACCTACCAACCTAAAAGACGAGCATTTTATTGAAGAATTAAAATCTCTACGTGCAAATCTTAATATAGTAGTAGCCTTTAGAATGTTGCCTAAAGTAGTTTGGGATATGCCAGAATATGGTACTTTTAATTTACATGCATCTTTGCTCCCTGCTTATCGAGGTGCCGCCCCTATAAACTGGGCAGTTATCAATGGAGAACAAAAAACAGGAATTACAACATTTTTTATCGACGAAAAAATAGATACAGGACATATTATCTTACAAAAAGAGGTTCCCATTAATGATGATGACACGGCAGGAATCTTGCATGATACATTAATGACCGAAGGAGCTGAATTAGTTGTACAAACTATAAAAGCAATCGAAAACGATACTGTAGAGGTACAACCTCAACCTAAGGATACCAGTTTTAAAACAGCTTACAAACTAAATCGTGAGAACACCAAAATCAATTGGGAAAAAGATATTCGTACTATTAATAATCTTATTAGAGGCTTAAGCCCTTATCCAGCTGCCTGGTGTGAATTATACAATAAGGGCAATAGCGAACATATAAAGATTTATTCGGCTAAACTTGTAGAGGAACCCCATAATTTTGATATCGGTAAAGTAATTATTGAGGACTCTACGATTAAAGTAGCAGTAAAAAATGGATATATGATTATCGAAAAACTTCAGCTTCCTGGAAAAAAGGCTATGGACTCTAAAGCCCTACTAAATGGGTATGTTTTTTACAGAGACGCAAAAATGAGCTGAAATACCAGTGTTACTAGGGTTTAAAAATTGATAAAAAAGACCGTTGTTTATTAACAATCCCCCTGAGTTATCAACAAATGCCTGTATTTACTGGGCTAATCCTTGCATGAATCATAAATCCGTATAAATTTGTAAAGCGTTTAACATAAAGATTGGTTTAACCAACAATTAATTTAAAAACAGAATTATGAACAAAACAGAATTAATCGATGCAATGGCAGCTGACGCTGGAATCACTAAAGCAGCGGCTAAAAAAGCCTTAGAATCTTTTTTAGGAAACGTTGAAGGAACTCTTAAAAAAGGGGGACGTGTTTCTTTAGTAGGTTTTGGATCTTGGTCAGTTTCTAGAAGAGCTGCAAGAGAAGGTAGAAATCCACAAACTGGAAAAACTATCAAAATCGCTGCTAAAAACGTTGTGAAGTTTAAGGCTGGTGCTGACTTATCTAGTTCAGTAAACTAATCAGTCCGTTTTCGATATTATTTAAAAGCTCCCACATTGGGAGCTTTTTTTATGGTTTTACCACAAAAATGGATCAACTACTTTGATTATTAGAAATAATTATTTAGCTTTAAGATAAAGAAAACCATCGTATGATATCACTTCAACCCTCAAAAGGACACCTGTTAGTTGCCGAGCCTTCCATTATAGGGGATGTATCATTTAATCGTTCTGTGGTTCTTCTTGCAGACCATAGTGAGCAAGGATCCATTGGTTTTATAATGAATAAACCTTTAGAATATTCTCTGGCTGATCTTGTACCCGATGTAGAAGCTGATTTTAAAATATATAATGGGGGTCCTGTAGAACAAGATAATCTCTATTTTATTCATAAAGTACCTGATTTAATCCCAAACAGTGTAGAAATTTCTGGTGGTATCTATTGGGGAGGAGATTTTACAATTGTGTCCAAATTGATTGCTGAAGATAGAATCACATCTAACGAGATTCGGTTTTTCTTAGGGTATTCTGGTTGGGACTCAGAACAGCTTAATCAAGAGCTAGAAGCCAATTCATGGGTAATTGTTGAAAACAACTATAAAAAAAATATCTTCGGTAAATCATATAATACCTTCTGGAAAGAAAAAATGATAGAACTTGGAGGTGATTATTTACTCTGGTCTAATGCGCCAGAAAACCCCACCTACAATTAATCGGCTAATCTAATCCTGGTATTTAATATTCCTAATAGCCTTCTGCTTATCGCAGTATTATACTCTTTTTTTCTGAATTTGGTAATAGGTTGAATACCACTAATCACATTGGTAACAAACAATTCATCAGCTTTTTGTAACTCGAACGGAGAAATTGAATCTTCTTGTACTTCAAATTCTGGTAATTTTTCGAGAATTCTTAATAATTGCGTTCTAAGTACTCCTTTTAGGCATCCATCGGCAACGGGAGGTGTTTTTATAGTATTCCCTTTGATCAAAAAAATATTTCCGTTTAAAGCCTCGATAACCATTTTATTAGAATTTAAAACAATACAATTATCGAAACCATTTTCTTTAGCAAAAATACTTCCTAAAATATTAACTAGTTTATTATTTGATTTTAGAGTAGACAGTAAATCTGGTGCTACATAATGGTCTTTAAAAAGAGTTACCTCACATTTATTTTCAGAAATTGTATAAAATGGAGTATCTAATTGAGATGTAGATATTACATACTCAACCTCATTAGAAAGAGGAGTATATAACCCTCCCGAAACCCTATTGACCATGATCTTTACCCGTATAGAGGTATCCAATCCGTGATTCTTTGCAATTAGATCCAGAATTTCTTTTTCTAAAAATTCTGGAGTAAACTGCATTGGGATTTGCATTCTTAGAATGCGCATAGAAGCCATTAATCTAAAATAATGGTCCTCCCAAAATAATAGTTTCCCAGAATTAACCCTTATCGTTTCGAATAAAGCATCTCCGTATGTATATCCTCTATTGGTAATCGTAATACTTGCTATATTATCTTCAAGCAAATTTCCATTAACATTAACCATAAAAAAAGTCCCATACACTTTTAATGGTATGGGGGAATAAAATTGATATTAAAAAAAGAAAAAATTAAGCCGAACCGAGTACGTGTTTAAGATTGCTAATCATATTATCCCAAAGCATCTTATTTTCGTCTATTTCATCGTCATCAGAATAATCAGTAACCATAAGTGAGACATCTTTTGTTATCTCATCTACCTGAATACGTAATTCGAAGAAATAATCATTACCATTATCCTCATCCTCTACCCATCTAAATTTTATACGTTCTCCACTTTTTTTACTCAAGAGTTTTGCTTCTTCTTCAGAATCATCCCATATAAAAGTAAACAACTCTCCTCTAGAATTTACATTATCGGCAAACCACTCAGAAAGCCCTGAGGGAGTAGAAATATATTGATATAATAGTTGTGGTGAAGATTGAACTACAAACTCAAGTTCATATTTTGTTTTTTCAGACATATCATTAATTGTTGATAAGCCAATATATAGATTAATTGTCGACTTTAAAAGGACATTGAAAAAAAAATTAATTCCACATTATTGTTTGTGACATTGTATTTTGTTTTTATATTTGCACCCGCATTTATTATTAATGTAGCATCTATTTGGCGAGGTAGCTCAGCTGGTTAGAGCGTTGGATTCATAACCCAGAGGTCGGGGGATCGTGCCCCCCTCTCGCTACGATTAAAATAATATCTGCGATATCAATAAAAAATGCGTCTATAGGACGCATTTTTTTATGGTATTTATTTAAGAATTACTTTGTACTGTATAGAAAATAAAATATACACCACTCCAAAAAAGAACAAAGCTTTTGTGATAGAGAAGGTAATTGCTATTTTTAATCAACCGCTAAAAGAATATACAAAATTAGTATTTGATACTGTTAAAATAGTACAGGAGCAAAATTGGGGAGAATAATTGCTTTATGTTATCTATTTCTTTTTTTAGGATAAACATCAAAAGATACTATTGCTCTTCCTAATTCTGTTTCTCAAAATTAATTAAAAATCAACAGCTCACACGTTCACTTACTCGCTCTTTTGAATAAAAGCCAAACGTAAAGTCCACTGCTTTTTCATATACAAAACTCTGCATGTTAAAATTGTATTCTATTGGGGCTTCCAGTTGTTTCATCAATTTAATGATACGATATAGTTTCGTTTTAGAGATCCCTAATTTGCATGCAAATTCATCAGGTGATCCAGTGGCTTGCAAACGAATCAGTCTATCAATTCTTTCTATAAGTTCTATTTGTTTAATGATAATATTCATTTTTTTCTGTCATGTTATCTATACTTTCTCTTTTTATTTATGATTCAACTAATTAATCGTTCTCTTATCCGTATTAGATTGTCGTCAACAATTAATTTACCATCAAGAAAAACTGTTTGTAATAAACCTTCATTTTCTTCATCTTTAGACACTTGATCTTTAAATTTTACGTGTCCGTTTTCGTTATATAATTGAATTAAACCTTTAGCAGATTTCTTGGTACCGTCATCGGTAATAGGATCTTTAAATATCTCTCGGCCTTTACCTTCCACTTCAACATAGGTAGCTTTCATGGCAAATCCAAAAGTATCTCTGGTATTATATTGATAGGTAAAGCTTCCTATACCCAATACAACATTTGTTGAGGCAAATCCCTTTTTCTTCAGGCGTTCACATATCTGTTTTGCCCTTTCTATGGTAATACTGTCACCATAAATAGCACCAATTTTGGGGTCTAAAACTTTATATCCTTGCTTATTTATGGTTCCTCCAAATTCGTCCCAAAGCAGTTCAATTACTCCCTTCGCTATTACAGGATTTTCATGTTGACATCCACAAGTAATATCTACAGGGTTTCCAGAATCGGGTCTGATCACTAGTTTTCCATCACGTTCAAGGATTTCTTCTTTTAACATTGGTAAGTACTCTGTAAGTACTTTCCATAAATCCCATGTATCAGATACTACAGATAAAATCCCTGTTGGATAGGTGTCTAATAATCTTCTAAACGTACCTATTTCGTCATCCTTGCTACCAGCACACATCACACTGTGTTCCGTTGCATTTACACTACCAATCACTAGTTCTTTGGTTACATCGGTATTATAAAATGTTTCATATGCCTTAGCTACCGCAAGTGTATCGCTGCCCGAAAAAGCCAGTGCATGTGCCATACCACTGAGTATTGAAGATTCGGTTCCAGACATTCCTCTCATTGAGAAATCATGCCCTTGCCAAGTCACAAAATCCAAATTTGCTTCATCAGTTTCTGAGGCATATTGCATCAATATCTTTCTGTATTGTTTGGCAATGGTAGCTGAAGTACATGGCTGCCAAATAATATTAGACAAAAGAGTTTCTAAGTAATTTGTTAACCAAAAGAATTCTGGTTTTGTATTTACCATAGTGAACATAGGTACTCTAATTGGTACTTCTGTCCCTTCCGGTAATGCTTTGATTTCTATAGGTAGATATCCTAAATCATGTAAGTCTTCTATATGCGAAATATCATAATTTATTCCTAAGTAATTATCAACATACTTTTTATATTCTGCAGTAACAGCTTCCTTAGGTTGATTAAAGAAGTCCTCTTTAAATCGTTTAATCAAATACTCTTTAACGAAATATTGAAGTCCAAAAAACACTACATTATCAACGCCTTCTACTCGACTCTTACGTGGTGTCCAATTAGAATAGACTAATGTAGTTCCTTCTGGGTATTGTTCTCTGTGACCTAATTTGTAACCGTCTGTTAATAGTAGTGGATTCATTATTTAATATTTTGTGTTATTTATACGCAAATATAGATTACACTTTTTAAACCACAAAGTATTTTGCGTATTTTTTACATAAAATATTTAGAAACTATGATAAACAAATTAGTTTCTCCCTTTCTCTGTTGGATATAAAGATGGTAAAGGATCACTTTGCCAAAATTCTTTGGTATCGATATCCATAATGGTTAATTTACCTTTAAAGGCAGCTCCCGTATCGATATTCCAAAGATGATAGGCTTTCATAGGTATAAATTGGTCATAATTAGTAGTTGGTGTATGACCTATGTAGATTTCAGAATAATGCTCGAATCTCTTTGGAGGATTATCTTTTAAGTCTTCTTTATTTACTTTTTCGGCCAATAGTGCAGCTTCCCACAGCGTTCGATCCCAATAATAATTAGAATCGTATTCCTCTCTACCTACTCCATGCATAGATGTGAAACCTGCATGCACAAACAATCGATTATCTTCATCCAAATAGTAATCCTGCAAGTTGTCGAAAAACGTTCTATGAGAATCTTTGGTCAGAAAACCGGATTGTATATAACTGTTCATGGTCTCTTTACCTCCGTGCGCTAACCATACTGGGTTGGTTGCACCTTTATCCAACCATAACCCACACCAAAGGTCGTGATTTCCTCTAATGAAAATACAAGTATTGGATTGAGATAGTTCTATTAATTTCTCAATGGTCTCAGCCGATTCGCTCCATCCATCCACGTAATCTCCTAAAAAAATCAAGATATCCTCTGGTGTTACTTCAGCTCTATCTAACACTTGAAGTAAAGCTATATGTCCGCCATGTATGTCTCCTATAACA
The DNA here is from genome assembly GCF_040786285.1 of Aquimarina penaris. Lineage (NCBI taxonomy): Bacteria > Pseudomonadati > Bacteroidota > Flavobacteriia > Flavobacteriales > Flavobacteriaceae > Aquimarina > Aquimarina penaris. The sequence continues at coordinate 145,974 of NZ_JBFMKQ010000003.1, read as the reverse complement.
AGTGTTCTCATGATTTTATAATTTGTCGCCTAACTTTTCAGCATTTTTACTAACCCAATCGTATTCTGCTAACATCTCTAATTGGTTCAATAAATGTTGCGGCACACAGTTTATGCCTATATAGGCACCTACAATATGCCCAGTCATTGAACAATTTGTATCAGTATCCCCTTTACTTTGTATTAATTCATCAAAAATAGAGTCAATAGACCGTTCTTTAATCTTATTGGCGGAAAAGATTGCCAAAGGCACTGAATTTACAACATATCCATCATTTCCAAATTGATTAGCCACTTCTATTATGGAGATTGTCTTCGAAAGATTGTTTAATTCGATAATTCTATCTCTCACTTTGGAATCTGGTAAATCATTCATAATCAGTTTCATTAGACTTATGTCATCTTTCCAATTTTGGTTAATAATATGTTTAATAGACAGAACTATCGATAAAGCTCCAACATATGCTTCTGTATTTTTATGAGTTATCGAACAAATTTCTTCTATTCGTTCTCTTAAAATATGATTAAAGAAAGCTAAAGGAGCTATTCTCATGGCTGCACCATTTCCCGCAGCATATTCTCCTCTTCTACCCACTTGACTCCAGTGCCCTCCGGCTTGAAGTTCTTGAAAGGCTTTAAGTGTCGATCCTCCTATGCCTCTTATTTTTCCATTTGAAAAAAGCGTAATAAAATATTTAACTAATATATTCGGTTCTAAATTAATATCTTCTAGAAACGCTTGACAAGTGGCAATTGTTAACTGAGTATCATCGGTAATATTCCACTTTGGAATTTCTTCTTTAGGTTTTCCAAAAGGATAATAGACATTATCATCCAGTTTTATTTTATTTTCATAGGCACTACCCATTGCATCTCCTATTGCTCCTAGCAATATTGACCCAAGAAATCTTTCTTTTTTTGATATCATTTAAACTCAATATATTCTGACTCAACATTGTCGGTTAACCATACCCCATTATCAGATTGAAAGAATTCGGCACCGTTTGCATACATTGCTCCAGATCTTATCGTTAGAATAAATGGCTTTCCTCTTCTTGCTCCTACTTTGGTTGCTGTATCTCTCTCTTCGCTGAGATGCACATGATGTCTGCTCATTTTTAGCAAACCTTTTTCTCTGATTGCGTCCATAAATTTTGCAACGGTACCGTGATATAAAAACTCTGGTGGTTGTTTAGGATTGTATTCTAAGTCTATTTTTATAGAATGCCCTTGATTTGCTCTTATTCTAGTGCAATCTTCGTTAAAAGCGAATCGTCTTTTGTCATTGGTTTCAACAATTTTATTTAACAGGTCAATATCCAAATTTGGCTGATGTTTTTGTGTTTTATTTAGTAATTCATTTACATCTGCCCAGCCATTTTCATCGAGTTGTAATCCTATTTTAACGGGATCATGTCTTAGAATAAGACTTAAAAATTTACTTATATGTTTATGATTTATTTTCATTTTAATTAAAATCGTATACAAAAACGTCTATGTCTTTTTGTATTAGTGTTTCTTTAATAATAGGTTCTATTTTATCCCATTTTCCTCCGGCTAGCCCGCAACCTATTCTTGGCATGTGGATACTTGCTTCTAACTTCTTAGCTTCTAAAGCTATCTTTTCTAAACATGTTTTAACGGCTTCATATCGAATAGGAACTCCATTGCTACCCGTTTTCATTCCTTGTTGCGCTATCATGTTACCAATATAGATATAATCAGATACTTGTATTAACTGAATTGCTCCTAACTCAAAATCATTTTTTGCTCGGTTTCGATGCCATTCTCTATAAGATTTTTCAGGTTCTGGCCACCTTTTGGAAATAACCAGCACAAAACCTTTTCCCCAACCCCCAAGATTATTGCACACATGAACAATAATCTTAGTTCCTTTGGCTTGCGGAACTGTAGCATCTCCTTTTATATAATTTATCTCTTTCATTTCAACATTAAATATTTGTTTAACTCCGCATTTTCAAAAACCAATGGTTTCTCATCCGGAATTACAAGTTCATCAAGGTTTTTAGATTTCACAAACTCATATTGCTCTTTCATAAAATCAGAAATATCTTCTATTTCTAAGATATCATCTTTGGAATATGACCTTATAAATTCATTTCGCAACCCAATTTGAATCGCTCTTCTTTCTAACTTAGCTCCATACGGATCATGATCTGGATCCCATTGTAATCTAACATTGGATTGTTGCACATCTTCCTGCCATGAATCATACGATTTATACAATTCAGATTTAAAAGAAGAATACACAGCATTTTGTAAATAATTTTCAAAAGCTTCCCTTTTTAGATGTATGGCTAACACCACTTCTTGTCCTTCTTTTGTTCCCCATCCATTTCTATACATCATCCATAAAAAATTGGGTTTTATCCAGGTCATTCGTTCTAAACTAAAGGCGCCTCCAAAATATTGATTGTGAGTAGCAAAATTTCCAATCTCTGGTCGATACGATTGATATACTATGATCTTCTCAGCATCGTACTGTGCCATAATATGATAACCACTTTGTGGCCAGTCATTTTGTTGTTCTTTATATTTTTTTAATTGTAGTTTCATTTTCTAATTTTTAATAAGTCATTTATAGACTTAATTCACCTCTCACCTCCATCAAGGCAAATCCTAAGAGGTTCTGCCCTCTCCACAAGTTTGGGTTTTGCGCTTTTTCATTGTTTTGACTCATTCCTATTCCCCATATTCTGTCTCTTGGACTTGCTTCTACGATTATTCTATTTTTTGTATTCAATAGAAACTCCTTTAAATCTTCGTGTTGAGAAAACTTGTACAAACTTCCTTCTTTTACAATTTCATATTTATGTTCATCCCATGTCTGCGGATCAAATTTTTTAACCTTTCTGCCTAATTGTTTTGCTTCCATAGGATGATTACAAGCAATTATTTGTTTTTGAATGTCTGCATCTTCAAATAATCGTGCTTTTTCTGCCATCATCCAATGTTCTGACGTTTTATACGTCCTGCCTTTAACTTCAAAAGAAGATGACCACCATTGACTAAAACAGCTTTTACCGATATTACCATCTTTATTTGGTGTGTGCCCCCAGAAGAACAAATATTTTAAACTTTTTCCCTTATTAAATTGTTCCTGTATATTTTGTAATGTGTATTTCATAATTCTATCTGTATAACTTTTTCTTCTTCAATATTTTTAACCGAATTCGTTGTAAATACATTATCAAATGATTTCTTTAATTCTTTGGTTCCATTGCTAAAAATCCCATGACTAACAATAAGACTTAACTTACCCGCATTTTTTTCTTTTAACGCCTTTGCAAGCCCAAGAAAAGTTCCTCCCCCATCGCAGATATCGTCTACAACTACACAATGTTTATCTTTTAAGTCCTTTTCATATACCCTAAAACCTGATAATTCACCTGTTTTAACGTCTCTTTTCTTGGAGCATTCTATGACTTCTACACCACCTAAATACTCTGATACTTTATAAATCTTTTTTAATGCCCCTCCATCGGGTGCAACCAATGCTACTTCTTCATCTATTGTTTGTAAGCACTGCTGCACAAACTCATAATTCTGAATTACCTTTACATTATTCAGTAATGCCGGAGTGACCTCAGAATGTGGATCAAAAATAGTTACCTTATTATAGTTTTGAGCATTGATAATATCTGCATATACCTTTACGCTTAATGCTTCTCCTGAAACCATAACTCGATCTTGTCTTGCTCCAGGAAAGTATGGGATAAAAACATTAATCACTTTTACATCCATTCTGCGCAAGGCATCTGTTGCAATCAATAACAACCCCAAATCATTAAAAGAATTAATACGCTGTGTAATCGTTACCGAATCTTCAATATCTTGTTCTTGTATTTTTATATGGGGTTCTCCCCCACTAAAAATGAAAGTTTCAAAATCTATCGATTTACCATATGGAGTAAATAAAGGGTCTAAATGTAAAAACATTACTATTGTGTTATTTTTACGCAAATTTATATTTCGAAAATGATTTTACCAAATATTTTGCGTAAAAAATACAATAAATTATAATCTAAATCTCTCTGACGTTAATTGAAAACTGTTATTTAATATCAAAAAGGAAGCCCTCTTTCTGATGCTTGAAGTATTGTTTTTTATTGAATTTGAATAGGTTAGCCGGTCTTCCCCTACCTTCAGATATTTTTTCATCCAGTTCTTCTAGGATATCAAAGCTAAGTATTTTTTTTCTGAAGTTTCTTCGATCGATTTGCTTCTCCAGGATCGTCATATACAACTTTTCTAGATCTGAAAACAAGAATTTATCATCTAGTAGATCAAAACCAATAGGCTCATAAGTTAATTTACTTCGTAGTCTTTTTTTTGCCTTTTCTAAGATTGTTTTATGATCAAATGCCAATTCTGGAAGCTTTTGTATATCAAACCATGCCACGTCCTTTGCATCAGTATCAGCTTTGATATCATGATGTTCTGGCTTTACCAACACAAAATATGTAACACTGATAACCCTATTTCTTGGATCTCTATTAGGTTCTCCAAAAGAATATAACTGTTCCATATAATCAACAGTTACATTAGTTTCTTCCTTTAATTCCCGTTCTACAGCTTGCTCCAGGCTTTCATGTTCTAAAACCAACCCGCCTGGTAATGCCCAAGAATCTTTATAAGGTTCTATATTTCTTTTGATTAATAATACATTGAGGGCTTTGTCTTTGTACCCAAAGACCACAGCGTCTACTGCAACTTTAATATTTTGGCGTATCATATACGCAAAACTATGAATTTAACTTAAAAACTAATAAATAAAAGAGTAGAAGTTTCTCATTACTTACTGTCTTATTCATTCTTTACTCTTTCAATAGCTTATGAAACATATCTGCCAATCGTATTTCAATAAACTTAACGATATGTTCTTCAGACTTTTCATTTTGGTACATCGAGAAGACTTTTGATGCATTTCGCTTTTTAAGCACTTTGATATCCCCTTCTGGGTTTTCGATATCTTGTGGTTTTAAATTCCATTTAATCAACGATTGTAAAAGTATGGTGTGCGATTCATATCGTTTTTCAAGTACTTTTTGTCGTTTGAGATCTTCAGGATCTTTCTCTTCTGCACTATTAATTTTTGCACTTAGCACCGTGTATTCATCTCGTATTTGTCGATCAATCTCTCTAGCCTCTTGTACCAATTTCAAATAGGCTTCGTACACCTTTTCATTATAGAACTCTGCAAAATCAAAATATGCGTCCATCGCTTTGAGGTAGCTAATCCCAATTTCTTTATATACTCTTTTATCCTTTTCTTCAGTTTCTTTAAGTTGTTCTCCTAAGTCACTTAATTCGCCTTTTTGATCTCTTATAATATGAGCAAACCCTTCTTTTTCTGGTAATGCCAATAATTGTGGTGTAATATCTTTTGGTAAACCTTCGAAACGATATTTTCTATATTGAATCCTTATAGAATCATTATCTTTTTTCGGTTTCTTTGGTTTTTTATTGAAGTTAATTTTAGGTTTCTTCAATCCAAAGGCATAATTGTATCCAAAAGTAGCGGTAAACTCACTTAAATCTCCATTACTGCCGCCGCTTCTAAACAATTGCACTCCATTAAGATTGAAATTGTGTCTCTCTTTTAGCGTATAAGTCACCGCACCTCTTAGGTTAGCTATATTTGTTTTTGCTGTACTACTATTTGAAGTATTATATCCTGTAGAAAGTCGTGTACTTAAGGTTTTTTCAAAATAACGTTTCCCAACACTTACGGTAGGCCCCCAGGTAGTGGCTTCTTCACGACCAATCGTATTGTATGTACCATTTACCGACGTGCTTATACTAAGGTTTCTTTCAGAAAAATCTATAGTATGCCCTAAATTCATGTTATGAAAAGTAGATGCGTCTCCTAGCCTTACTATTCCGCCTTGCTCATTGGCCACATCATTTAATGCATAATTCAGAGTAAGATTTTGGCGGGATGTTTCTTTTTGAGAAAGCCCATAACTGATCGTCATGGTTGCCGTCTGGGATAACTGTTTGTAATCCAAATCTTCAATTTGTTCATCTAATAAATCAGCATCATTAATCTCATCAAATTGATTTGGTTTTACATTGGTGAATGTTGTAAAATTAGAATACGACCCTGCTATATTTAACCTTTCAGACACTGCCAAGGTAGCATTTAATGACCCTATTGTTCTATTGGTATTATTGGCCTTTAAATTATCGAGGTCATCTCTTTGATACCCTACATTAATGGCCAAGGTAAGTTTATCTTTAAAAAAAGTATTAGAAACATCGAGCGTTATATTTTCGAAATCATTATTAAAGAAATATGCGCCAAGGGTTTCATATCCCGGATCAATACGTTCATATCCCAAACCAAGATTTATTCTTCCGATTGCGTATCCTAATCTAGTACGCAACGCATTATAATACTCTGTAGAGGCCCGATTATTAAAAAAGGCGGCTATTGGTGACACCTCTGAAAGGTCGGTTTCTTCTGCCCGCGTATCTCTGGTAATGGCTGTAGAAGCGTATTCTGCTTGCAAACTGAAACTTTTTCCTAGTTTAACCTCTCCTTCTACACTAATCACCAGGTTTTCTTGAGGCAGCACACCTTTAGCTTCTGGAATAGAATCAATCGAATTTTGGTCATCTTTAGCATAAAAACCTATGACTCCGATTTTATACCTTTCTTTTTCATAACTGGTTTTGAGTCCATACCCCATTCTGTTAAACGCTGGGATTGTTCTGGCATCTCCATCATCATTAGTTGCTTTAAGCAAACGACCGGCCATAGCACTAACTTTTAAGGGACCAGGCGGTGTAAGATCTACTCCTCCTCCTGTAAATTGATGCCCACTTAAGGTATATGGCGAAAATGTCATGTTTACATTTCCAATATGCCCGGTAACCCATTTATATTTTGGATGCAGGCTTATACGATTAAAATCAAAAGGCAATTGGTATCCCAAGTCTTCTCCTTGGTTAGAAAAACTATAAGATATCGGAATAGAAAAACTATAAATACTAATATTTAGAGCTCCTTGCAAAAAATAAGTAAATGGCTCTCTACTATTATTTTGATTGGATGTGTAATATACCCCGTTTGCAGAAATTTGCCCACTAACTTTAAAGGGCTTACTTTGAGTAATAGTCTCATAGTCCAGCGTTTGGCTGAAAGACACAAGAGGTATCAATAAGAATACTAGTAGTAGTTTTCTCAAACGCTTTGCATTAGTAGGTTTTAATCAAAAAAAGGCTATACTCTGTTTTTCCCACAACTTCTTAATACTAAAGAAATTGAAGGCGCGAAATAACAAAAAATTAAGGAAATTTCAAAGAAAAAACCACTCTATTTGGAGTGGTTTTTTTATCTGTTTTTACAAGTAGTATATGGTTATACTTAGTACGCTACTTTAACAATTGCAGCTTTATCTAAAATTTTCTCACCGGTTTGCGCCTTGGTGTAATATTGATGAAGGATATAAAGCTCTTTTTTATCTTCATTAACCAATGCAAAATCGTGCATATAGCTTCCGAAATAAAGCTTTGATGACGATTTTTTACCATATTCTGTATCTAAGCCAATGGTTGTAATACCATCTTGTGGAGTAATCGTAGTAAGAAAGTATCTCCCCGCTCTTTCTGCTAAAGTTACATAACGATCATTTGTCAATTCTATATCTTGAAAACTGAAGCTTTCCTGATCGTTTATAGATGATCGTAAGGCTCCAAATTTAACTGGTTTAAAGCCATTATCTAGCAAGATAAAATTATATCCATTATAATACGTCACTTTTTGTGGAAGAGAACTGTTTGGATCACTAGACGGAACACTTGTTTCTCTGACATCATTTTTGCGTATTACATAATAATCGCCCATTTTATCAATAGAATTAAAATCTACAAGATAATCGTAGTAGTTTCTTTTTGTTTCTCCTTCGACTTTGAAAAAATCCTCTGATGTTTCTACATTTAGTGTACCCTCTTGGTTAATTGTAAATATTTCGAATGTACTACTCAACAAGGATAATTGATGATTGTTGACAAATTTTAATGTATTATCACCTTGATCAATCATTAGTATCGGCGAAACTACTCTCTTATATTTCTTTTCGGTACCGTGAGAAAACCTGGTTTGAAACTTTGTTTTTCCGGTGGCATCTGTATATAGTATATCAAAATCTGTCTTTGTATACGTCTCTGATTTTTTTCCTTTTTTATGGTATCCAAAAACAGTAACAAATCCCATCGCTTCTAAATCTTTATTGTAAGCAATTTTACTTAATACTTTAGGCTTTCTGGGTGTATCAAATACAAAAGATTGAATCTTAGTCTCTTTCGTTTCTTCATTAAAAGACAACATTTTATAATTAGAATCATCTTTCTCTTTAACAAACCAAACGATATGATTTTTACCTATCGCATTATCACTATATCGTACTACCTCGTACCCATCGAGTTCTGGATTATCTTTAAGATTAATAAGATCTTTCTTTTCTGTCTCACTCATATACCCTTTAAAAGGAACGTATCTAAAAAATGCCTTGCGTTCTATCATCCAGGGCTTTATATTTTTTATCCCTAACAACCCTTCTCCTTTTAACTTCATCTCGGTTAACGACAAGAGCTCTTTATCTAATTGAGGTGCATACTTATAGGCCGTATTAAGATCATTGTAGTGATAATCCAGCGCTGTACCCGTTTCAAAACCAGTAATGTCAATAACATTTTCTTTGGGTTTAAAGAACACCTTTTTTCCTTCGGAAAGTTCCTCTATTTTATGAAACAAATTTCGTTTAGTTTCGGTAGCAGTTAAATCTTCGGTAGATACAACTCCTTCCATTACTACAGGAATGGTCGTATCATTATACATATTGTCTTTTGCCATAGAAGAAAACATTTTACCAAAAAAACCTTTGTTGTCATGTTCTTTTTTGGCCGCTTCCATCTCTTCTGCACTACTTATAAATTGAGATCCGGAGACATGGCTATAGGCATATATATAGATTTTATTTTCTTCTTTATCTAATGCCCAATTAAGCATATGGGCACCGCCTAATTTACCTATATTGGGAATATCAAGCAGTACAGAATCTTTAATAGCTTCCTGACTCGTGGCTAAGTTACTACAACATAGCATACTAATGGCTAGGATTGTTTTTAGAAAATTTGGGTTCATTATTGTTTATTTAAGTTATTTGAAGGTGCGAATTTAGTTAATTTTTAAGGATACGGTCGTATATTAATTATTACGAAATTATATATCTTGGTTTAGTTAAAGATTACTATAGGTTTTGCAGAAGTAGTTCGTTTATTTTTTTGATGATTAAGTGTTATAATCTAAAATAATATCTTTAATAATCTCTAACCATTGATTGGGAAGATAATTACCGCTACCAATATTTTCTATATTTAAGATGGCGGTATTAATTACTCCCTCTGTTAAATTTGCTATGCATAAGACTAAAGTAAAACATAAGAGACCTACTCTACTAGAACCATGTCGAAATTTAAAATCATATTTTTCATTTAACATTTGAGCTTTAGAAGATAACTCATCAAGTAAATCCTCAGAAAAGAAACAGTTATCTGATAAATAATCGATCGCTGTAAAAAAGTCATCAAAATTATCCTCATTCGAAAAAGAAAGTAAAAACTTTTCGTCAGCAAAAATACCCCTTGTATAGAAAATCTCAAGTTCTCTATTTATTATATAATCTTCTTTTACTTGTTCTTGACTGCTTAAAAATGAAAAGCCGGTAAAATATCTCTCTTCGAAAAATGAATTTAGTTCGTTTTGATTAATTTTTGTAAACTCATCGAGAATTTGTTTTAGTGTAATATCAACCTCTTTTGTAGGAATTACAGATAATTCTCCAGCTATTATTTTCATAATTCAATAATTAATATTACTTGTGCCAAAAAAAATTAATCTCTGTTATTTAATCTTTTTGATATTATCCCCTGACAGCATACCAATTTCCATTAACATCTCTATTATAATTATGCCATTTTTTATGAAAAGAAGAAAAACTGTTAAAACTCCAATCATTAATTATCTTTTGAAGTGACCCAACAAGAAAACCCATTGTATAATTACTAATATTTTCATTTAAATCATATAAATCCAAAGGTTTTTTAGTAGAATCCACAATTTCGAATTCGTTTAGCTCTAATGCTTTTTCAACTTCAATTCTAAACAAATCGGTATATGCAATTAACTGTCCATCTTCTATAAATAATGAATTAATTCTAACTATACTATTGCTAAACAAACGTCTTACTTTACCGAAATAGGTAAGCTTCATTTCATTATCTTCTTGAAAATAGAATGCGATACATTTAAAGTCACTTTTTGAAGGATAAAATAAATCCCATGAAGGATTACGAATTGAAGAATCATAAAACTTAGTTCGTTTATAATCCTCTTGCATTATATCGCCTAACTTAATGAAATCTCCTACTTTTAGAATATCTTCTTCTTTAGAAACCTTCTTACTAATAGGTTCTTTTATTTTTTCAAATTTATCCTTATAATCTAAAGTCAAATCTTGTTTTAGTATCCCATTATATCGATATATTTCATGTAATAGGCTACAAAAACCATCTAGAAGATTTTTGTTTTGGTTATAAGCATAGTGATCTATTTGCTCTATTAAGGTTGTGTATTCTATATTAATATGATGTTCCTGATTTAAATATGTACTTATATAGTTGATAAGTTTCTTGTCATTTTTACCAAGAAGATAGCCCTCAATAAAAGAAACAAGTGTATTTATTTCTTTATCAGGAATACGGTAATTAACCCATTTCAAATTTTCAATATCTTCTTCGGATAACATCATTAGATTAATTAATAGTTTATATTAAACATCCCTTTAAAAGATCCCATTTCAGGATTATCAATGATCAGTTGTTTATAGTTTTCAATGGCTTCCTCAATTTCTTTCAATTTAGGAGCAGATAACGACTCTTCTCCAAGTCTAAATTCAACTAATCTTTTATCTACAAGTCCATTATCTACCAAATATCTTAATTCTGTAATGGTTCCTCCTTTAAAAAACTCACTACTTGTGTCATATAAAGCTTTAAAATCAGTTAAGTCATCTGTATGAAAAAATATTTTACCTCCTCGATCATGAGATTTTTTTATGGATTGAGCAACTAACTTCAACCAATCTTCAATATCTGTCATTAGCGTTATTCCTTCTGTGGATATAAAACCTCTTGTATAAAAATCACTAAAACTAGTGCTATATAACTTATCTGCATAGGATTTAAGAGATGAACTACGAACTCCTAGAGAAATATTAATTGGGGGATTGGATTTGTTCATAAAAAAAACAAACCTCCAATCTTTAAAAAATTCTTTCCTTTCAACTGATTGAGCAAAATTTGCCCATCCATTGTTACCAGGAAAAAGAGTGGTTCTTGCCCAATCCATCACCTCATAAGATACACGTTCTTGCTTAGAATAGGTTGTAGAGGCTTTGGCAATATTAATCTTATCAAGAAGGGTTGTTTCTATTGCTTCATCAAAAAGTGCTTTTTGTGAATTGGACCAGCTATCAATTATTCTATTGACATGTTTTTCAACATTTGAATCTGAATAGATGCTACTAGACGAAGTTCGCTTAAAATTAACAACAACTTCATCTGGTTTATTAGTTATGATTTCGGGTTCGGCATCAAAACCATTTCTTTTATAGATTTTTCCAGTCGGTGTTTCAAAAACAGCCTTTTTAGGATCCATACCCCCCGAAACTTTCTGTTTAAAAATAGTTAAACCAGCAGCTTCTCCTCCAGGGTATCTGGCGGAGGTTGTCCATTCTTCTTTTATAATATTAGTGGTATTAGAAGATAATGCTTTTTCAATAATCGCAGAAGAGACTCCTTGTTTTTGTAAGAAGACCGGTATATTAATATCAAACTCTAATACTCCATCGGTTAAAAATGTTTTTGCTACTCCTTCTTTCGCTCCACCAATATATTCAACACTATAAATAGTATTAGATTCGGTTACTTGAGTCCATAACTTATTTGATTTCCCTGAATTAGTGAGCTTCCATTTATTATACCCTCCAATTGCTTTGATATGTGTTACTACTGCTTCTAGGTCATCAATATTCTTTCTTATAGATTCGCTTACCCCAATATCATCTAATGCTTTCCAGGCATCTACATAATTAGGCTCTTTGCCAATTTTTTCAACAACAGAGGTAGAAGCGTTTGCAAAATCATCATAAAACTTTTTCCCGTTATTCGAGATTCCTAAATCCTTAACTCTTTTGGTTATATCAGAAAACTTATCAAATACATGAGTTGCTTCGCTTTGACCTCCTACAAGCTTATAGTTTTTAAATAAAATTTCTTTACCATTTTTGCCTATGATCTTAATCTCCTTAAAAACTTTTCTTTTATCACCAAAAACAAAAGGTCTACGATCAACAGGTAAACTATTATAATATGCTAATATTTCATCAGCGGTAAAAGTTTTTACATCACATCTGATATAGGTATTTGCCTGATCATTAAATTTAACATATTGTGTTATTAACTCATCTCCTTTTTGATAACCTTCAAGAATCGATTTTTCGTTGTCTTTTATTTCCCTAAAAACATTTTTTGCTCCATCTGGTTTATACTCTGGTTTAACTTCTTTCAGAGAAACCGGTATTTTCTCTCCATTAATAGTTATAAAAACCCCTTCTATTCCCTGTTGCGAATTAGGGAAATGAATGGAACCACCCCCAAGTTCTTTACCAAGTATTTGTATTTGGTCAAATTCATGAGTCTTATAATCGCCTGTAACCGTAACCGAACTACCTCCAGCATTACTTGTTGTTGAAGTAGATTTAAGATAGAACTGTCCCGGATTTCTCTTATCTTTTATGATATCCAGCGTACCAACTTTTGAAGCACCACTTGGATCACTATAGCTTATATTTTTTATTTGCCCTACAATACCTGTGTTTTCTACGGCAATAGTTGCCGGCAACCACCTTACAGATTGTAATGATAGTTTTGCTGCAGTACTAGAAGCATTAGTAACATTAGCAACTGCTGTAGATACACCTCCATTAGCAACTTTTAAATAAGGTAAAAATGAAGTTGCTGAAGCTTCAACCCCCATTGTAATACCAGTAGCATTAAACTGTATGTTTGCTAATTTTAATCGTGCAGAAATCATATTTCTATACAATGTTGGTGGTATATATGCAGTTCTACTGATTCTTGGTGTATTTCTTAAAGCCAAGATTATATTATCTAAAAGAGCTATTTCACTAGCAATTTTAGCCGCTCTTTCTGTTTCTGATAAATTTTTAAATTGATTAACATAGTCATCAATATATTGTGGGCTAACAACGATCTTATTCCATTTAGCAGCTGTAGAAGTGTTTTTTACAAAGGATATAAAACCTTTAGCAGCACCGGCCGTTGCTACAACAGCTCGTGGTATATTAGCAATATTATAAAAATTGTAAATTGAATTCCAAACCTTTTCAATTTCAGGATCAATATTATCAGAAGATTCGTTAGCAATTTGAAAAACAAAATCCGTCCCAAACACTATTAAATCTAATGTTAACAAAGGCGTAGTAGCACCACCTGTAGCCAAAATACTTGCTACAATCAAACCATCTGCTGCCACTCTAATAATAACTTGATTTTGTTCTTTATCTATCGAAGAATCTAACCAATGAAGAAATATAGCAGGAACAGTTGCTATTTGATCTTTCTTTAGGATGACTTTCCCATCTAATTTGATGTCTTCTCTAATAACCAAGACAATTGGCTTAAACGGAGCTACATCTGAGTTAAATAAACTCGTACCACTTGTTAAGAAATACGTCCAATAATCTTCAATCTCATTGAAATTAATATAATTTGTACTGGCGTCTATACTTACATTTCCACCACTTTCTGAAGTTTCTAGAGAGTAATCAAATTCATGAGCTAAACCTCCTGGTCCAAGATCGAAAGAAAAATCAACAACATTTAAGGCATTGGCCCTCCATAATGGAAGAATTTTATATTCATTTAAATCACAATCGGCACCAATGGCATTTTCGCAATTTTCTTTGTATGTTTCATAAGCTACTTTTCCCGCATTCTTTGTAGTTGCAGTAATCAATTTTGTATTTAAATAACTGATTAAGACACCTCTTTGTTCTGCATCTAATTCACTCCAAACCTTCCAGAATAATTTATAATTTTCCTTCTCAAGTTCAGATATCATAGTACTTACATCTTTCTCGTTAACAACGAGATACAAAAGAATTTCTTCGCTTCTATCATTTCCTCTATTAGTTGCTGAAATCTGATTTATTGCATACAACCTATCGTCCATAGAAATATTTTCCCATAAACAAAAAATGTCATCATATTGTCTTTGTAGCTGTGAACCTGTTATATTTTGTATTTTATCCAATACGACTCCAGATTCCCAGTATGTAGTACCCCAACGAAGTTTATACGAATTTACATTTGATTGTGAAATTTGTTCAGGCACATACCGCATGAGGAAGTCGTGTAATGCAAATTGATCACTACTCGCTGAAAAAGTACTTTTTAGCTTTTTGAATTTTTCAATATTATTTTTTAATGTAGTAAAACCATTGATATTTTTTTCTTGCCATTCTTTAACAACAGCAAAATGAAATTTATCGGTATCTGTATTTTCATCGTAAAAAAATAAAGGCACACCAGTTTTAAAACATCCTAAGTATTCTTTGTTTTTTTGTAATTGAGTTGCATACACAAATCCATAGGCAGTCGCTACAAAATCATTTTCACCGCAAAAGCAAAATTCAGAAGCTAAAAAATCAACTACATCCTGATCAAATTTAGGATCAAAATCCGCTGGCAAATAAACAAGTTGATCATCAGAGACAGTATTAAAATCTTCTAATATATAATCATAAGGCTTTAATTCTCCACTTCCGTTATATGATGAAGTTATACTGTTAAAATCAAAATCTTTAAAGTAATTATCTAATTGTAGCACTTTAAAAATCACTGCATTATCCTTAACACATGGTAAACCAGCAAGAGCATTTTTATTGTTTTGATTTGAAAGGGTATCTATATATTTACTTGAAGAATCGCAACCCGTACCCTGTTTAAAATATCCAGCAAAATTAGAACTATTACAAGATGCACAAAAAGAATATTTCACATTATCAATTATAAAACCTTTTAATGATCCAAATGGTTCTATTCTGAATTCATCTTTACAATTATCTAAATTTAAATCATCACCTGAACTAAATGTTACAGAAGAAGTATTTGAAGGTAATGATATTGGTTTGCCAGACATTGAAATGAATGTGAAAGAACCATCTTCGTTTTGAAAAGGTTCCAATAATTCCATATTCGAAACTGTAGCTTTCTCACCATCTTCATCATCCTGAAATAGATAGAATTTAAAGTCTGGATTATGAATTTGTGACCAATCTAAATGTGATAATAGTGTACCATCTCCGTAATCCATTAACCATTTGGTAGCTTTTTCTGTGGTACCCAATTCTGTAAATGGATGTTCTAAACCAAAGATCCCGTGACCTAGTTCATGAGAAATCGTTCCTGCAAGGCTGTTTTTACCTTCTTCTTCTGTAGACAGGTTACCACTAAATATAAACCCAAACTGTCTTTTGATCGGCATAAATCCACCTATAGCTCGGCTTGGTTTGATATTATTACCAAAAACAAATAAATAATATGCCTCTAATGATGTAGAACCTTTTGATTTATAATCCTTGATGATCGCCTGTTGATCATTGGTATAGTTAGCAAATACACCACTCTCGCCGATCTCTATAGTATCATCACCATACAAAGATGCATCTACCCTAAATGTATTGGCTAAAGTAATATTCACATTTACAGAGGCTTTACCAAATATTTTATTGATCTTAGAACGAAGATCAGATTCGCTTGGTAAGGATGCCCCTTCTACAGGGATTATAGTTACATTAACATCTTTCTTTGCCAAGTGCCATAAAGAAAACAGTCCTGCAACAGCCTGTTTTTCTGAAGCTTTCATTGGCTTTAGAATTGCATAAATATTTTCATGCTCAAAAGAATAATACCCTTTCAAGTCTATTGTAATTTCTTTTTTTGTAGCATCGTATTTGTGGGCTAGCACCTCACCTCTGGCAGTTTTGATCACTAAACTATCCATTGAAATCTTACTATCAGAAATTTCAACTTTTCCTTTAAGTACATCTATACCACCGTTAGCAACAGCCTTATTAATGATATTGTATGGTTTACCATCTGCATCTTTTATAATCTCATAATGCTTCCCTAATTCACTTTCTTGCCCAGCAGGTATTTCATCAAATCCATACGTATAGCTATCGCTTTTTATAAATGTTATTTTGACACCTTTTGCTGTAAGTTGAGAAACGTTTCCGTCTTTATCAACACCCGGTGTGTTTTCGGAATCAACCCCTCCACCATCTGCTATAGGATCTCCTTCTCTAATATTACCTTCTTCATCTATATGAAACGTATCACTTGTTCCGTCATTATTAGTATCTCTAATGACAACATCATCACCGGCTGGATAATCTGTGGTGACGCCACTAACAGGGTGGGTAACGGTAATACTTCCATCTTCATTTACAGTAATGTCGTCTATTGTGATATCAAAATTTAGGTCAATTTCTTTAAGATCATTATCACCTTCAAAAAGTTCTCCTAACTCATTTACAGACCCCATACCACCCCAATCTTCATCGTAGTCTGTAACTACAACACCATCAAGCAATTGATAATCTGTATTAATTTTAATGTTATCAAAACTCACCTTGATTTTGGTATCTTGCAAATAAGGAACAACAATAAATCCCCATCCCGAAAAAGTACCGTCTCTACCATTTACTTCACGCACGGTAACTGGAAAATCTCCTGCTGTAAACGTTTCATTAGCACCCATAAATTCTAATGGATCCTGGTTATTGATCACAATCTCTGGGGTAATCCCACAATTATAAGTAGATTCCTCGTCTACGGTCAAAGTGGTCGTAAACTCATAAATCTGCGAATAGGTAAACGGGCCATTATCTAAACACTGCCCTCCTACTCTAAATTCATACGTAGTACCAGGCTCCAGATTATAAATACTGGTGTATTCGTTAATCGTACCTCCTTCAAACCAAATACTATTATCTGCATCTTTCTTACGATATTCTACATTATAACGAATATGGCCTTCTCCTTGCCAAAGAATTTTCTCTGTAGTAGGATTCTTTGCTTCGGCTAAAACATAAGCTGGCTCTGCACAGCTACCTGTATATGTAAAATGATTAATCTCACTAAATCCATCATTTTTAAATACCGAGGTTTCACTGATCCCATCACTAACTATTGCGCGAACACGCCATCCATACATTTTATCATTTAGTAATTGCGGCTCTGCAGGACCATATAATAAAGTAGTGGCTCTGGTAGTTGTTTGATATAATGGACGACTTGCCAGAAAACCTGCCTGGGGATCCATTTGGGTATCCCAAAGTTCTGATATCGTAAACTCATATTCTACATTGGTGGCATTAAGATGACGAGGGGTCCAATCGAAAACAATGTTCTGAGGATTACGTAACAACACCTGCTCTCCTCGTTTTGGTGTATTTAAAAAGGGTGGATCATTAAGTACTAGGTATACTGCTGTACAACTCTTACGAGAAATTTGACGGCCCGACAAACCATCATACACCTCGTAACAAAACTTATATAATCCTTCTTTTAAAGGTACACTATATTGTCGTGGATTAATCCCTCGCAAATTTTGAAGCTCAAAATAAGGGCGCAAATCAATATTACTTAATCGCAAAGGAACTCCTCCATCCAAAAAAATTGGGCTGGCACCAATAACCACATCACTACTTTGTACTGATAAACCTGCATTATTTTCTAAATAAAATTTTAACCGAACCTGGCGATTAGATTCTGTGATATCGGTAAGTAATAAATTAAGCAATAACTTCTCTGATGTTGAAGAACCATACTCAGATAATTTTAAGCTATATGGAGGTATAACCTGCGGCGTAACATTAACAGGAAAAACCTGTGCGTTTACTGTTAATGAAAACAGAAATAATATATGTAAAAAATAAAATGTAACTTTTTTTAGCATAATGTCATTTTTCTTTATTCAAAATTAGTGAGCTAATTTTATTTTAATTTGGTTCCTTTTGAGCTTTTATATCTACCGATATATAAGAATTCTGTCCGTCTGCAACAAAGTTCTTTATTTTAACAGCTCCTTTTCTACCATCTTGCATTTGAAATAAGACAATTCTTGGAACCGTCATATCATCAAAAGCCTGTAATCCACCCGGAGTTTCTTCTATAGTAAGGTTTTTAAGTAAAGCATCTGTTTGCATTGCATCGAACTGTGTTGATGTTAATGAAGCAGAACAATTACATAACTCTTGAGAATTAATAAAGATCGTAGTCTTTGGATTTTGTAATGATTCGAATACAACAGCATCAGAAGCTATCTTATCTGGGCTTACAAATCGGTTACGTTCAAACGTATCGTCTAAACCAAAAAAGACAAGATCCACACCTTCACCTAATGTAGGTGTAGAGGTAATCTCTTCTTTAGTATATACTTTACGGTCATTAACACTATAAAAACTTCCTACAGTATTCATTGAATGCGCTGTATTAATACCTAGTCGAATATCTTTTAATTCTCTTAAATTAGTATTCGCAAAAAAATTGAATTGTTGTGTAATTGTTTTAGTATCCTTTCCGTTAGATGCTCTAAACGTAACAGTTTTAACTCCGGTTTCTGTAAATATGACTTCTGGATTTTCTTCTGTTGACACTCTAGGCGTTCCTCCTTCGAAACTCCAATCGTATGATGTTGCGCTTATAGAATTATTTTGAAATTGAATACGAACAGGTATTTGAAAATCGTCATCTACAAAAGCTACTTCGCTATCAAAACCAGCAATCAAAAACGGGGCAACGTTAATGATTTTTTCGAGATCATAAGTCTCCCGACCATTACTAATCTCTAATCGTATTGTATGTTCTCCAGGTTCTATAAAGACTACTTCTCCGGGGTTTTGTTCATTCGAAGAAGCTGGTGTCCCACCCTCGAATGTCCAGCTATAGCTATCTGCTCCCATAGAGTTATTCTGAAATGTAAAACTTGCAGGAGAGAAGTTATCAATAAGGTTGGTGATTTCGAAATCAATAATAACCGGATCATCTATCTGTATTTCTAACACTTTGGTATCAACAGAACCATCCTGATTACTTGCAGTAAGTTCTATAGAGTACACTCCTTTTTCGTTATATTGAATTACTCCTGGATTTCGTTCTACCGAACGAGATGGCACACCACCTTCGAAGCTCCATTCGTAATCTTCACCACCTTCGGTTCTATTGAAGAAAACCACTTGAACCGGAATTGAGAAATCATCATTGAATACTTCAAATTCGAAATCTGCAAAAACGGGAACAGCTTCCTCTTTGGCACAATTTAAAAAGCTAAATATTGATAATATGTATACTATTTTCTTCATTTAGGGCTGATCTACATTCAAATTTCTAACCATCTTCTTTCTAATCTACTCTACTATATAATTATCAAGTTGTTTTTATTCAAATACTAATTTCAAAGTTTTAGAAGATCCATTAGGTGTTTCCAATAACATTAGATATACCCCTGTAGACATAGACATCGAATAATCGAGTAAGAAATCTAAACTATTTGTCTCTTCTCTCTCATGAACTGTTTTACCAGACATAAGATCAATTATTTTAACTTTAATATTAGAATTTTCTGCAAGGGCTATTTTTGTTTTAAACGTTCCTTCACTTGGGTTAGGATATATTATAAACTCTTCGATAAACTCTCCTTGAGTGGTATTTAATTCTGGAGCTTCGATTGCAGGTTGAACCAAAATAGTTTTGGTATAATCTTCATAACAATCCATTTGGTATGATCTCAAATTAATATCATAGGCTCCTTCTTCGGCAAATCGTAATATTAGTTCCTCATTACTTTTTGAAACAACATCAATCCCTTCGGGTATAGTCCATTCTATACGTTCGCCCATAGGCTCACTTACATTTACCAAAATAATATCTTCTCCGGTATATGCTTGAGTGGTAATCAAAAAGTCGGCATCAATTGCTGTATCAAAAACTTCGACTACAATATCGCCTATCCCTATACACCCCAAACCACTGGTTATTGTAGCAGTATATCTACCAGCTTTTACTATCTCAATAGCACTATCAGTACTTGTAAACCCATTATCAGAACTCCAAGAATATGTAGCCGACGGGTCATCTATTGCAATGTCCAGGTTTAAGGTTTGATCTGCACAAAGTGACCTTTTTTCTTCCATATCGACAATAATAGGATCTGGATCTTCTAACACTATTTCCTTAAAAGCTTTACATTTTTTACTATCGGTAATTTCTATGATATAATTGCCTTTGGTCAATCCGGATATCTTATTAGAAGTACTGCCTGTATTCCACTTATATTCGTATGGTTTTACTCCTCCTGTTATAGTTACTTCGATTACCCCATCGCTCCCTTCAAAACACGTTGGAAATTTCACTTCTGGATCTATAACTAATCCGTTAGGTTGTTCTATAACAACACTGCCTTCGAGTTGACAACCTTTTGCATCTTCTACATATAATATATACGTCCCAGCAAAAAGATTTTCTATACTTGGCGTGTCTTTTGCTCCATTACTCCATCTATATGTATAAGGCGCTGTACCCCCTTTTACAAAAGCAGTCGCCATAGCATCATTACCTTCTGCACAACTTATTACGGTTTTTGTAAAAGAAACTTCGAGTACATCAGGTTGTGGTAAATATTTCTCGACATCGATCGCCTCATCCAGTACATATTCTTGTCCATCTGGAGTGCTTATCGGAAGGTATGTTCCTAAAACAATTCCATTCTTATCTTCAATATTAAGAGCAAAGGTACCTTCGCTAACATTTTCTATAACATCATTATTAATTCCAAGGTCTATCCATACTCCTCCAACGAACTTTTTCCATGAAAAATAGTAAGGTAACAGGTCTCCGTTAGCATTTACAGGAAAATCCTGACTAAAATCAGGGTTCGCGATATCATAAGCTACTCCACCTTTTGCATATGCTATTAATGCTCCATCTTGAAATTGATCAAACACTCCCAATGGGTCATTAAAATCTCTTCCATCATTATACTGATTTAGTCGATTACAAGAGACTTCATTAAGAATTTCTATTTTTACCTCTAATGGGTCCGGTTGATCAAGTGTAAATTCTGAATTAATCTCAAAACATCCGGTTTTATATTTTGCATCATCATATTTATCATCCCAAACATCCAAATAGTACTTTCCTGCACCTACAGAATGAAGTATTAATTGATATCCTTGATTACCTGGTAAAACTTCTGCGTTAATTGTATTTAATTCTTGACCAGACTCATTACGCCATTTAAATTTATATGTACCATCACTCTGAGCAGTACCACCAAAGACTCTAGCACTAATTCTACCGTCCTCGAAACCAAAAGCTCTTGGTTCATTAAGTAAGGTATACTCTATTTGCAAAGGTTCTGTCGGTTCTGTTATAGTGATTGGTACTATTTTAACTACAGATGTAGGCACCTGACTGGCATTTAACACATAGGCAATACAATCCTCGGTTCCATTTCTAACTTTCTTCTTTACCTTAATTTCGTAATCTGCAGGCTTTAAATCGATAATACGATGTTCTGTAGCGCTACTAAAATTTTGCCAATTAGAAAAAGTTTCACCTACTATTCTGTATGAAAATTGATATACTCCCAGGGCTCCCCCTTTTGCAGTAATCAATATTTCTCCATCATTGTTATTATTTTCATCTAAATCACCATCATTACATCTAGAGTTAATAAACTCTGTTACATCATATTCAACAACAGTAGGTCGCCCGATGGTAAACGTAGATGAATGGGCAGGATCTAAGGTATAGGTATTAAATCTACCATAAAATCCTAGAACAGTAGCTTCATAATTTCCAGGAGATAAATTCTCAATAGTATAACTATCCTTAACACCTGTATTAGGGTTGGTTTGTAATTCGGAGAGATCACCACTGGATGTAAAAGTTGCACTTCCCGTTTGGGGTAATATTGCGAGTTTCTCTCCAGGAATCAAAGGTCTCGAAAAAGTAAAACGTACGCTTCCATTTCCACTTTCGTAACAACTGGTAATTTGTTCTACTTTATTTACAAAAGTAGGTGCAGAGGGTACAATAGTATACGTTCTAGGAAATTGAGAATATCTTCGAGTTCCGCATGACTTAATTCTAAACTGTATCTTTTTCCCTAGATGAGACGCCGCATTAGTTCCCAAAATTTCTCTAGCACTTGCACTAATAGTAGAACGACCATTAAATGCAGCAGGAAAATCTTGATAATTACGTCCGCTATCGAGACTATATTGCCAAGTATATGTACTTAATCTTTCTGGAAATCCTGTTGTTGCGTTAAGATCAACTCTGTGATCTAAAGGTAAAAAATCATCTATTCCAGGAGATAACACCTCTACTAAAGGGTTAACTTGTACAGTAAGGTTTGACGACCATAAACCATCACCAAACAAATCTGATCCATGATCAGCTCGAGTAGAATATAAACAATCATAAGGAAACCTAACAAACACCGTTTTTCCACCTTGGTGCTTACTTGGAGTTCTACAGTTTCTCTTATGATGCCGTCTTGCATAAAATCGAACTTCTTTTACCTTGTACTGGTTCGATACTCGTATGGATGCATTGATATTAAGAGTTACATCCTCTGCAAAAGAACCTTGGTCTATTATCCTCTCATCGTTGTTTGTGAATACAGCCTTAATCTCGTAATACGAACAATATGCATTACTCGAATGCATGGCATTACCATTTACCTTTACTTCATAGAATCCTTGCCCAAAAGACATGGCAGTCATCAGAATGGTTACCATTAATAATATTTCCTTCTTCATATTAATAAGTTACATTAACTATTTCTATTTTACCATAGGCATTAGTCTTTAACAACGCCTTTAGTTGATATGTATAATTCGTGTTTGGATTGACACTATTATCTGTTATTTTTTTAACTCCTGCGGGTAATTGTTTCCACAAAACTGGTTTATTTCCATCTTTATTCTTATAAATTAAAACCTCAATTACATTTTCATCTATAATTTTCCAGGATAAATCTATTTTATAGGCAACTCTATCAGCAAATGCCGTGAAATTTTTAACCACACGTGTTGGTCCTAGTCCTTGAACAGTCAAACTTAATGGTGTCGATGGTAAAGAGGTTAATCCTGATTCGTCTTCTGCAAAAATTGCATATCTATATTTATTACCTGCTTCTACTTCACTGTCTGTAAACCTTGATATAGTATCTGTTTGTTGTATCAACAACCATCCTTTATCGGCTTCGGTCGCAGTTTGTCTATATAATTTATGATATTGTACATCATCACTAGTACTATTAATCCATTGTATAAAAACACCTTCTTTCTTTACTTTATAATCAGAAAAAATTGGTGATGAAGGTGGTACTACATCGGGCTTCTTTAGTGCCAATTTATCAGAATAATCAGACATATTAAATCGTTGATCAACTGCCACAACCTGATAGAAAACTTTAGTATTCAATGACTTAACCTGCACTGTGTCGGTAAATACAGTTTCTTCAATTGGGGATATGGTTATCTGTGCTAATTCTTCTTTGCTCAAATTACCTCTAAATACACGATACCCTAACATATCTTTTTCTGTATTGGCTTCCCATTTTAATTTTACAACTCCCAGAGAATCTACAACTCCAATCAAACCAATTGGTTTTGCAGGAGGTATAGAATCAATTGTTTGCGCAAATGCACTTAATGAGGTTGTTTTCTGATTTCCTTTTCCAAGGGCTGTAATCGTAAAATAGTTCGACGGTTCTGGGTCTTTATATTCAATTTTTCGGGCATTAGGAGGAATCCCCGTTTTCACTACCTTATATGGACCTTTTTCTTGTGGTGCCCAATTAAGTTCGAATCCTAGAATTTCTTTTTCGGCTTCTTTTAAAAACTCCCACAGGATAATAAATCCTCCAGATTTATCATAATTATGTCTAGAAATGTGCGGTACAGCCTCTAGTTTTTTAATCCCTTCAGCAGAAACCACTTTCGAAGTTGGGCTTTCTTCTCCAAAAGGAGAAATCCCCCTTACTCTATAATAGTACTTCTTATTATTTTGCGACAACGTATCTACATAGTACATACGTTCTGCTGGATGATTAGGTTTATCATTAAGATTAACCAGAGGAGTATCTCCTAAACGTTTAAAATTCGTTCCATCTTCAGAACGTTCTACATAATAAGATGTAAATATGGATTTAAACATTTTATATTCCCACGTCAACAAAATATTTCTATCATCACCAATAGCTATAAGATCTATTGGTTGTGGCAATTCACTAATCTTATTAGATTCTACTAGGACAGTACCTTCTTTTACTTTTAAGAGTTCTTCGGGTATCGCAGTTTTTATTTTATAAAAATAGGTTTCATTTTCATTTATAGTAGTATCAACAAACCCTAAACCTCCCAAAACAGCGGCTTCAAAATTCATATCTGCAGCAAACAATGCAAAAGAGAACCTTTGTTCGATTTCTTTTGCCTTATTAATAATTTGCGCCAATGCACCTTCTGTTTCTTCCACTACAAAAGTTTCTCCATATAATGCTTGTGCAAGAATAGCAGCATAATTATTATTTTCTATAACCTTCTCCCAGTCTGCTACAGGTTTAGGAAGTATCGGATTACTTGTTAAAAGTTTTCTTTCTGGAGTATCTAATTGTTGACCTCCTCTTTTAACGGTAAACCTTTCTATTATATATCCGTATTTATTTGCTTTAGTCCAAGATGATGGATTTGTAACCGCCCATCGAAGTTTTACTTCACCAGATGCAACTCTTGTTACCACTTTAATTGATGGCACCACAACCACAGACTCCTGAGAATAAACATTACCATTAATGATAGATAAGGATGCTATAAATAAAAATAAAATCTTACGCATTATCTAAACTTTAAAGTGTTTTTAAAATCAACATTAGCTTCTGATCCTGAAATCCCTCCAGGTAACATATACTTAAGTTTTATTCTGTACTTACCATATCTCATGAAATAGTAATCTGCATTAGTCAAGGACATAGCCGGATGTTGTGCATTTATTTTACCACTAGTAAAATCACTATAGACTTGATCTCGTAAATCAACAAAATCTTCTTTATAGATTCTTGCCAGATTATACCTGTAAGGAAAATGAGTTTGTATTAAATTTATATTAACATCTTCTTCTAAACTGGTTATATAATCGCTTTCTATAGGCAACGCTCTTTTTGGAGGAGCTCCTAATAAATCAACCTCTCTACTTGTAATTGCGTACTTACCTGCAATTGGATAATTATTATATATTATTGGGTTAATATCCTGAGTAAAATAAGTATCTGTTAAGATTGCTTCTTGTGATACTAAAGGAATGTTATCCGAATGTTTACTACCTCTTAATTCTACTAAATCGAATCCTTCATATGAAGATGTTGTATTGAATAAGAATATAACATCTGAGGTGATTTTACCAACACTATAATCTCTTACAGACATTGTATTTATTTTATCCCTAAATGTTCTATGTTTACTCGATTTAAACTCATAAGAAAGTCGTTCAATTTCTCCTTCTTTCAGAACATTTTCTGCTTTATTTTTTCGAACCTGCATGGTATTATCATCTCCATAATCCTGGGTATCTGTTGTCGTTTGATCACCTCCAGAATCACCTGATGATTTTGTAGAACTCACAATAGTCATTAAATAACCAGTTTCTTTATTCACCTTGGGAAGTTTATAATTTACTTTATTATCAGCATTACTATAGTTAAAATCCGATTTTCCGATTTTACCATTATCATCAATATACTTAACAGTACTTTTCCATTGTGCATTGTCAAAAAGATAATCTTGTCCTCTTAAAAGTTGTATATATCCTTTATCATATTCTCCTGGATAAAATAACTTTTGGTCTACAACAGGGTATGAGTATTGGATGTTATGTAATGGAATAAAATTAGGAGCTGTACCTGTAGTAAAGTTTCTTTCTTCAATTTCTACAGCTTTTTTTCCATCTTCCAGAATAGTTACAAAGCTACCATTAATCTTTTGTTGAAAACTCACTTCGACGGCAACCTTTAGCTTAGTTTCCGGAGGTAAAATATCATCAGAAATAAATGTAGCACGATCATTCATATACCCCCATTCTAATTCTCCTATAATTTCTTTTCCGGCTTCATCTGTAACATTAAACCTTTCAAGAATCACCTTATATATATTATCACCACTATCCTCAGGGATTACAATAGGCTCATTAACTCTCATTGCAAATGCAGCCTGTGGTGCAGCAAAAACATCTACTTTATTACTTCCGTCTTTTGGAGTGACATCGGTAATCATTTTAATACCTCCAAGCGGAGCTGTATTTTCCAATTCGCATTCTTTACCAATAGTAATTTTAAATCTAAAACTTCCTTTCACCAGTCCTCCTAATAAATCATAGTATCCACCTGCATATCCGCGCATCCAGAATGGATTAGGTCCTTTTGCTTGCAATAAAATTGCGGCTCCTCCTTTGATAATAGGGATTTTCTTTTTTAGAAAGAATAATTTTATATTAATTCCGAGCTCTCCCTGCATATATGCATATGATTGACCATTAGCATACCACCCATTAACACCGATCTCATCACTACTTCCTTTACAACGAGCTGACCCATAATCTTTTAACATGATATCAAAACCAACCCCCATTTTAAAACTTGCATACAGCATCAAGAATCTTAAATCACCTGTATCTATCTTAAAATCTGCACCAAAGGCAAATCCTTTTCCTTCGCCTAATGCATTTAAATCACGCATATAATCGAGTTCTTCTGCATCAACACCTAATATTTCTGCAACTTCTGGTGGTGGTGGTGGACTCCCTGGTATACGATGTCCGGCCATAAAATACCCTCCTGTTTCCATAGAAAAACCACCCACTCCGATCTTTATTCCTAATCTATCTGTAGGAGTACCCATGTGTACATACCATTCCTCTGGTGATATATGAACTACTCCCCATCCTGCTCGACCTTTTGAAGCTCTTCCTTGTATGATCCCTCCTGCCACTGTGATATATACATCAAGAGTGGCATGGAATGACTTATTAACAAAATCTAATTCCATTGCTAATTTGGCACTAATTGCAGCTTCACCCACAACCTCAGGTTCATACTCTTCGGTAGCCTTGTCTAAAAGGTTCTTACCTACTGTACTATCCATGACACCTTTGAGCATTTCATTATTTACCATTCCGCTAAGCTTATCGGTAAGCTTACCTAAAGGGTTAGGAAAATCGAAAGCTTTCATGACTTGAGCTTCACCAAAGAAACCTAATCTATTTACTCCTCCTCGATTATTAAATTCTATTTCAAACCCAGCACCTACGGCTATTGCCGTTTCATCAGGAATTGCACCAAAGATCATTGCTTTA
This sequence comes from Aquimarina penaris, assembly GCF_040786285.1. Taxonomy (NCBI): domain Bacteria; kingdom Pseudomonadati; phylum Bacteroidota; class Flavobacteriia; order Flavobacteriales; family Flavobacteriaceae; genus Aquimarina; species Aquimarina penaris. The sequence goes on along the minus strand of NZ_JBFMKQ010000003.1, from coordinate 118,381 downwards.
ACTCCCAGACTTGATTTTGCATTTGGCACATAAGAAAGTCCGGAAGGAGAAAAATCGGGTCCTGCATCAGGTCTTCTCGTCATTTTATAAAATGCGCCACCTGCAAAACCAGAAATTTGTAATGGACCAGCTTGTATTTTTAACCCATGAACAGCTGCGTCTACGTACCAGTATCTAAATTCATTTCTACCAAAAATAGCCTTACATGTAATTGGTCCAAAGCTCCCAAAAGTACCTTCTATCTCAGCAGAAAAACCATCTCCATATATAGGATCATCATCCATGAGTTCCAATCCTCCTTTAAGCTCAATTGCCCCCATGTTGGCTTCGATATTGATCCTAGATAAATCTAAGCGATCATACTTCCACCGTTGTTTATAATTTACTTCTTCAAACTTTCCGAAGATTCCTAAACGAGCATCTGCAGCAAAACCTTTACTTTCTTTACCCATAAGATTGACCATAAGGTCAAATTCGATACCGGCCTCATATTCATTAGAGGTAAAAGCGATATTTGCAATAGAAACCGGGAAATTTGCAAGTTTCACTTCATCTTTATATCCAAAATAGTCAACAGATATTACCGGCGATGTGGTTTGCAATACTAGATTCTGAAATTCTATTCCTTTAAACTGGACGGTTTCTTTTTTTGCATCTTTACCTTCACCTGTAGTATATTCTTGTCCTTCATTCTCTAAAGATTCTTTTTGACTGGCCGAAATAGCCATACGACCATTTAGTACCGCCTTAGGTCGAAAATTACCCTCAATCACCATAAGTTCTACCGAAGAATTTGGCAATAACTCTGCTTTTGCTTTAAACACATTAAAACTTAAGGTATCCATTGTAGACACTACGAGTCCGTATTCATCTTCAGAAATGATACCTTTATATCCTAATCCCATTCTACCATCTTCGCCTTCGGCAGTGGTTCCGTTTTTATCTCCTTTATCCGAAATCGGAAGTAATACTTGTCCTTCAAATCTTGCTCCGACAAGTTTATTAGATGCTAGTTCAATGCCGATTTTATCTACAGAGTATGCCCAGGATTTTTTTTCTGAAGTTCTTCCTGATTTCAGCGGAATTAAATTTTCTGCAGAAAAATATCCCGAAACACCATAGCTATCTATTAAGAGATTAGCGGCTTCAAAAGTAACCCGTTTCTTAGTAGGAATACTTTCTTCCGTTTTAAATTCTTGTGGCAAACCTACTTTTAGAGATTGAACATAAACTCCTCGCCAAGTTTCTGGACTAGGTAATAACAATCCATTATCATGATAATGCTGAGGGAAATTGACGTTTTCGGTTCTTAAATCACTAAAATCAAACACTGCCTGATTTACAGAAAACATAAACTTGTCTGGCTGACTGGCTAATACAAAAGGAGAAAGCCCTATTTCAACAATAAGATCATTCCAATCTGAAGCAACTGCTTTAAAAGTTCCTGAAACACGATTGGGTATTTGAATTGTTTCTTTAAGTGCTCCTTTATACTCTCGAGTTTCTGGAAGAAGTTTACCGGTTTCATCAACCGGAACCACCATACTACGAGAAAACTGCACTTCGCCTTCAATTCCCATTTCTTTTACACCATCGCAGTTAATGGTGACAAAAGTTTTGTTTTGCGTATCTCCTGTTTTATAATCAAATCCTCCTTTAAGAATCAATAACCAATTACCCCCGTTAAAAGGGATAAACATATCTCCAAGCAATACAAGGCTAGTATCCCCCATAAGACCTCCCTGATGAGAAAGCTTAACGTTATTTGCTCCAAAAAAAAGTTCTATTGGCAACCCATCTTCTTTGGATTGAGGAAGGATAACTTTCACAAAAGCCGTAAGCTCTGTATATTCTTTAGTAAATACTGCTTTAGTAATACCCAGTTGATACTCTACTTCTCCTAACTTATGTTTAACTCCTACAGGAAGAGATTGCATATCTTCGGTACCGAATGAAGAAATCCAACTATCGGCACTATCAATTTTTTTGAATCCTGCTTCGGCTTCTTCCTTTGAATCTGTAATAGCTGTTGCAGCCGGAAATTCTTTGCGGATGTTACCAAAAGTAAATTCTGGTGCAGAAACAATATTAATAGATTTTTGAATTGGAAATTTCTTATCTAATTCGGGGAAATGAACAAATTCTGAGGTAGAAGAAGTAGTTTTTTCTTCTTTTACAGGATTAGTTTTTCTTACAGACAAAGAATCCTTTTCACTAGCAGCTAGATAAAAAGAATTAAAACTTAAGCACCACAAAAGTAGGAGTAACTTTATTTTCATAAAATAATGTTAAGATTCAGGAAGGCAATAATACGAAAAATATTTTTTGTTAACAACTGAAAATCAACTAATATAACACGTTCAACAATGCTTTGGGAGCTATTGTCAGTAAAGAAAAAATAGGTAAAAAACTCTTCTTTTCCATCATGAAATCATAATACAATAGATGGTTTCACCATATTTTCACAACAAAAAAGCCATTTCGAGTGTTTCAAAATGGCTTTAAAAAATGGCTTTAAACTCTTACATTTTTGCGGATAATTCTGCCAATTGCTGTGACTTTATTTGCATGTATTTACTCAGTTTTTCTATTTCCTCTCCAGGAAGTTTTGCCATTAATCGATTATATTGACTTGTAAGTGCATTACTTTCATCGCTTAACTTAAAGAAAGCTTCGGTATCCTGAGATGTTACAGCCTTTCTATAATTTGATACATATCGTTCATAACTCTTGATATACTTCTTCGCATCCACATTCTTAGTCGAGTAAGAAGTTCCCGGTATACGCATTGACTTATCTACCTTTACTGTTTTTTTCTTTTTAGGAGTTTTTTTCTTTTTTACTACAGGTTTTTTCTCTTCTACAACTTCTTCAACAGCTACACTTGTAGTATCTTGAACTACATCAGCCGGATCTAATTTATCAGATTTAGGGTCTTTCTTACAAGAAACAATCGACAATATTAACAAGCTAATAAAAGTAATAAAAATACTATTTTTCATAATTTCAATTTTAGTACACTACGGGGTTTAAATTATATTTTACTTAGATGTATTTATTGATCAATTAAGTTAATGATTTTTTATTAAAAAAGTGTTTTTAACTCTTCAAAATTCATCTCCTCTTGCGTACCCAATTGCATGTTTTTAACCATGAAAGTGTCATTATTAATTTCGGTTGTACCTGCCAAGATTACAAATGGTATTTGCCTCTTATTTGCATATCCCATTTGCTTTTTCATTTTAGCGTTATCGGGATAGAGTTCGGTTACCACCCCTTCATCACGAAGTAAATTAACTGCTTTTAAACAATAAAGTGCTTCGGTTTCTCCAAAATTAATAAACATCGCCTTGGTAGAAGGTGCGACAGTTTGGGGAAAAAGACCCAATTCTTCAAGAACCAGATAAATCCTATCTAATCCAAACGAAATACCAACCCCACTTACATCCTTTAGACCAAAAATTCCTGTGAGATCATCGTATCGACCACCTCCGCCAATAGATCCCATTTTTACAGCTTCTGGAGCTGCCACTTCAAAAATTGCTCCTGTATAATAATTTAACCCGCGTGCTAAAGTAACATCCAGGTCTAAAGTAGCTGTCTTTAACGGAATATTTGCTATAGCATTGATGATAAACTGTAGTTCCTCTACTCCTTGCAACCCTTCTTCAGAAGAGGCTAACAAATTTTTTAATTCGTCTATTTTTTTTTGAGCAGTACCAGAAAAGTTGAAAAGTGGTTTTACCTTCTCGATAGCAGATTCAGAAATACCTTTTTGCAGCATTTCTTTCTTCACTCCTTCTTCTCCTATCTTATCTAATTTATCAAGCGCGACTGTGAAATCAATTAATTTATCCTTTGCCCCTATAACTTCGGCTATACCAGATAGTATTTTCCTATTATTAATTTTGATGGTAACTCCAGACAAGTTCAATTCTGTAAAAACTTTATCATATAATTGAATAAAATCAACCTCTTGCCATAAAGATCGACTTCCTACTACATCGGCATCACATTGATAGAACTCTCTAAATCGCCCTTTTTGTGGCCTATCTGCTCTCCATACAGGTTGAATTTGATATCTCTTAAACGGAAAGTCTATTTCATTTTGATGCTGAACAACATAGCGTGCAAAAGGCACTGTAAGGTCATACCGAAGCGCTTTTTCACTGATTTTAGAAGTTATTTTAGCACTATTTTTACTCGAATACAGAGCATCATCTACTTTATTCAAATAATCACCGCTATTTAATATTTTAAAAATCAATCGATCTCCTTCTTCGCCATATTTACCCATTAAGGTATCACTATTCTCAAAACTGGGAGTTTCTATGGCTTGAAAACCAAATAATCGAAATTGTTTCTTTATGGTATCAATGATATAATTCCTTTTCGCTACTTCTATAGGCGAAAAGTCCCGAGTTCCTTTAGGTATTGATGGTTTTTGTGCCATTGTATTAGTTTATTATTTTAGAAAGTATATCTCTAAAATTTCAAATTTATGATTCTGTAATTGGTGATTTTAAAATCGATACCACCCACTTTCATTATTTATTTTCGTCAACCAACCTCTCAAAATAATGATACAATTCTCCTTTGGTAATATTTGCCCCTTTTTGGATCAATTTAAATTTATCAAGATTCTTATCATCACTATACTCTTTAGAAGCATTATAAAACACCACATCATCATTTAACAAATTACCTCGTAACCAGTCATAACCATCTTGTGTTGTAATATCTATCGACTCGTTATTAACTTTAACCGCTATAAGATGCATCTTATCTTCTTGCAATTCGAATAAATGAATCTGATCCTTCGAGAAATGCTCTAAGTATTGTGCTTTAGCTAAAACATTTTCCCACACCAAATCACTAAAAATATCGATCTCCTCTTCTGCAACATGAGGTGTATTGGTCTTAATCTCATCCCACTCTTCTGCTGTAATAGACTGCGTTGCCAAAAAGTTGATAAATTCTACATGCAATTCATCTAATTGCTCTTTGCTTAATCTCTGATACTTCATCCTAAAAAAATTGAAAGCAAAAGTAATTATAAAAAGATGAATTTGAAATAGTATACACAAGCATTTAGCATACATTTTATCTTTATCTAAAAATGCAAAATCTATCTGCCTCCAGAGGCAGATAGATTTTAAACAAATTATAAAAGACTATTGTCTTTTTTAAAAGATGTATCGCAACCCTATTTGTGCTTGCCACCTAGAATCTAAACTAAAGTCGTTAGCAAATGTTCTTGTTTGAGAAGCATCAAAAGTATACACCGGTGTCCCTGTTGTATCTACAGAAACCCCTATAGGCTGATCATTAACAGGAACCTCTATCACTCCCCAATCAGAACTTAACAGGTTACCGAAATTTAAAATATCCAAACTTAACTGTATTGTATTTGTTCTATCCCCTATTTGGAAATCGTAATCCTGTAATAATTTCACATCCCAACGTCCTCTCCAAGGGCTTAATATTGCATACTTTTCTGCATAACTACCCCTGCGATCACTCAAATATTCATCTTGCTGAATATAAGCCTCATACGCTGCTCTCTGCTCTTGCTGCTCGGCACTATTCCCACTAAAATTATATGTTGCCAAATCCTCTTGAGTAGGAATATAAATCAAATCGTTTAATGGCGAACCATCGCCGTTAATATCTCCTGAGTATGTATACGAAAATCTTCCTCCTTGTGCGTATTCATAAAAAGCTCCTATCGATGTTCTCCACTGCTTGTTTTTACCATAACTAAACGCTTTGTTGATTTGCCCAACAATTCTGTGCTTATCACCATATCTTGACGTTGTTTCTACCGCTTGATTCACATTTCCCAACGCCGGATTTCTATCAAAAGCATCACTAGAAATTTCTGCATCTAAAGAACTGGCATCTTTAGCTTCTAAGAAATTATATGCAATACTGGCAAATAATCCATTACTAAAGTTCTTTTGTAATTTAAAGGACCAATTAAAAGAATACCCAACATTAGTATTGGTAAACACATAGGCATTTGTTGGACCTCCAAATTCGTTTAGTGCTCTATCCGAAGGTAAATAGATCTCTCTATTATCTACACCGTTAAGTGTACCCGTTGGTGTCCCCAGTCCAAAATTTCTAACCATTTGTGCATTAACATCTTCTGTATAGATAAGATCTGTAGAAGCTACAATACCATTTTTAAATTTATAATCAACACCTAAACTATTTCTCCATACCTGCGGAAATCGAAAGTTTGGTGCGGTAGTCGTATAGAAAAAGAAATTAGGGTTAGCCACTTGGTTACCTATCCATACAAAAGGAAGACGACCTGTAAAAATACCTGTACCTCCACGTATTTGGAATGTTTTATCTCCTTTTACGTCATAGTTAAAACCAAATCTCGGCGACACTAAAATTTTTCTCGTTGGTAAGTCTAAGCTATTTAACTGGGTTGGTGCTCCATTCTCATCAAAATAGGTGATTCCCGGTTGATAATTACCATCAGGAAACGTCCCTCCGGCCGCTCTTTCTATATTTTCGGCAATTTTATCTTCTGTATCAAAATACAACGGCTGATCTAACCTAAGTCCATACGTAATCGTTAGTTTATCATTCACTTTCCATTTATCCTGAGCATATAGTGCAAATTGCCCAACATTAGTTTCTGCTAATGCCCAACGATCTAATGCATTGTTCGTATCAAAATTGTTTTGTGCATTAGCTAAAGCAGCCGCAATGGTTCCATTATTAATAGCGTCTTCAAAACTTGTTCCTGGTTCTAGAGCAGGGTTTATTCTAACACTTTGAAAAGCATCAAAGAAAGTACTCACAGGTCCCAGACCCAAATCTTCATCTCCTCCAAAATCATACACTCCTAAATTAAAAGAGTTATCAAATTCAAACCGTTCAAAAGTACCTCCAAAAGTAAGAGTATGATCTCCAGTTACTATATTTAAATTATTAGTAACCTGAAACACCTTTTGTTCGAGGCGGTTATTAATCGAAAAAGGTTCATGCCCTGCAACTATATATCTCACGCCATCTTGTTGAATATTAATTGGTGGTGCCGGCGCAGAAAAAGGATCTCTACTATCATCAAAGAAAGTATATCCAGCCTGAAATTTATTACTTATATTACTCTTAAAATTAGAATTTAATTCAACTAAAAAAGAAGTGATCTTGTTATTAATGGTATAACCAGAATTTCTAAACTGTAATGTTGTTAAATCTGGCCCTCTTCGCCCTATAGCTTCAGGATTAGCCGGGAGATCCCTTGACGCATCTAAGAAATTATAAATTAATGCCAAGCGATGATTATCATTAATATTCCAATCTAACTTTAATATTCCCTTTGTAGATTCGGTATCATGCGTATACCCTTCGAATGGTCCTGTTTCATATCCTAATGCACTTAATTGCTGGGATACATAGTCTAAATCTTCTGCAGACACCCTGGACACATTGGCTCCAGTTAATCCTGGTCTCGCTGCCAAAAAGTTTGACCCTAAGTCCTCACGATCATCTCTTTCAAAATTACCAAAGACAAATAATTTGTTTTTAATAATTGGTCCGCCTACACTAACCCCATATTGAGCCTGTGTTAAATCCGGGACAATAATATCATCATCTCCTACTTTGTCACCAGTCATATCCTGATTACGATAGAATCCATATACAGTTCCTTTCCATTGGTTCGTTCCACTCTTCGTAACAGCATTTACCGACGCCCCTGTAAATCCAGCTTGAGTTACATCATATGGCGCTGTAGAAACCTGTATCTGATCAATTGCATCCAAAGAAACTGGTTGCGCATTGGTTTGCCCTCCTGGTGTTGCTGCATCCAGCCCAAATGGATTATTAAAGATCGATCCATCTAAGCTAAAATTATTAAACTGGTCATTTCTTCCACCAAAAGAACCATTGCTAGATGCTGTAGGCTCTAATCGATAAAAATCTGCAGCCGAACGTGTAATTGTAGGCAATGCTTTTAATTCTCTATTACCGATACTTGTTTCTGCGCCTGTTCTTTCGCTACTAAATGTCGTACTCTTATTGGAGGTGATCACAACTTCTTCTAATTGATTATCATCTTCGACCATGACCACATCTAAGTTAAATGTCTGTCCCAATTGAAGGGAGACATCATCAATTAGCTGTTTTTTGAAACCAACATAGCTTATTGTAACCCTATAAGGCCCTCCTACCCTAAGGTTAATAAGATCAAATCGTCCATCAAAGTTAGTTACACCACCATAAGATGTTCCTGTTGGCTGATGAACAGCTGTAACATTTGCCCCTGGAAGTAATTGATTATTATTATCGCGTATGACTCCAGAAATATTTGATGTAGTTACCTGCGCATTAACCGCCATGGCCATCAAAACAAAAATTGAAAATACTATCCGTTTTTTCATATGAAGAGAATATATGTTATAATTGAAGTTATCTTCAAATAAAATTAAAACAAAAAAATCGCTCGAATGAGCGATTTTTTCTATTATTATACACTAGTTATCAACCAGCGATATACTATATATTATTTTGCTTGAGCAACGATCTCAAAAGAAACAGGTGCTTTAACCTCTCTGTGTAATCGAACAGAAGCTTCATATTGACCTAAACGTTTTATAGTTCCACCAGGCACAGTAATAAACTTCTTTTCAATTTCTACACCACCTTTGGCAAAAGCCTCGGCAACATCAGCATTAGAAATAGAACCAAATAATTTGTCTCCAGATCCTACTTTTGCAGAAATTTTAATTTCTAATGCACCAAGTTTTTTAGCCACTTTTTGTGCATCTTCTATTTCTTTCTTCTCTTTAAATCCACGTTGCTTTAATGTCTCAGCAAGTGCTTTTTTTGCAGAAGGAGTTGCTAATAACGCAAGTCCTTGAGGTATTAAATAGTTACGTCCATAACCATTTTTAACTTCTACTACATCGTCTGCGAATCCTAGATTCTCAACGTCTTTCTTTAATATAAGTTCCATAATGTTATGACGAATTTTATTTTAATAAATCACCCACGTAAGGCATTAAAGCTAAATGTCTAGCTCTTTTAACAGCCACACTTACTTTACGTTGGTATTTTAATGAAGTTCCTGTAAGACGACGAGGTAATAATTTACCTTGTTCATTTACAAATGCCATTAAGAAATCAGGATCTTTGTAATCAATATACTTGATTCCCGATTTTTTGAAACGACAATACTTCTTATTTTTCGTTGTATCTATATTAAGAGGAGTAAGATATCTGATCTCTCCGTCTTTTTTTCCTTTAGCTTGTTGTTCTATAGATGACATAATTAAGCTTTTTGTTTGTTTCTATTTCTTCTTTTCTCGGCCCAAGCAATTGCATGCTTGTCAAGGCGAACAGTAAGGTAACGCATTACCCTTTCGTCTCTTCTAAACTCAACCTCTACAGTGTTGATAGCTTCTCCTGGTACAGTGTACTCGAATAAGTGATAAAAACCACTTTTCTTGTGCTGGATTGCATATGCAAGCTTTTTAAGCCCCCAGTCTTCTTTGGATATCATCTTGGCGCCGTTAGAAACAAGAATGTCTTCGTATTTCTTAACTGTTTCCTTTATCTGTTCTTCAGATAAAACGGGATTCAAGATGAAAACAGTTTCATAATGATTCATAAAAAATCTATTTTTAATTAAATTGGCTGCAAAAGTAAGACTATTTTTTCGATTTTCAAACATAAAAATCACCTCGATGAAACACTATTTTTATCGATAAAAAGCCTAAATTGTTTGTGGAAACGATATATATTCATTAATATTGTATTCGGAATATATAACCTATGCAAGTGGAACAATCACAATTAAAATGTGCGGTAGTAGATGATTCTCGCCTTCAAAGACTAGCTATAGTTAAGCTTATAGACGAACATCCGTCACTAGAATTAGTGGCAGAATGGAACAATGCTATTGAAACTAAAAACGGTTTACTTGATACTCAAGTAGACTTATTATTCCTGGATATAGAAATGCCAATACTTACCGGTTTTGACCTTTTGGATGATTTGGAAAACAAACCACACATCATTTTTGTTACCGGAAAAACAAAATACGCATTTAAAGCTTTTGACTATGACGCAGTAGATTATTTAAGAAAACCTCTTAAGAAAGATCGATTTAATGCGGCTGTTGAGAAAGCTCTTAGTATGTCTCGTTTAGGTTCAGAAAGTGCTATCATTGAAGATGATGATTATATTTTTGTAAAAAGTAATCTGAAGAAACGTAAAATCTTTCTAAATCAACTTAAATACGTTGAAGCTCTGGGTGATTATGTAAAACTGATTATGGAAGAAGGAGATCCTATCGTTGTTTTAGCAACTATGAAATCTTTTGAAGCTCAGTTACCAGCCGATCGTTTTTTAAGGATTCATAAGTCGTATATCGTTAACCTGGATAAGGTAGAGCGTTATAATAGTCGTAATATAGAAATTGCTGACGAGAAGATACCTCTTAGTAGACACAAAAAGCATTCATTAATAGAAGCTTTAAATAATTAAAATAGCAAACATAAATTTTGTTACCAAAATAGTATATATAATCCCGCTTATTTAGCGGGATTTTTAATTTTAGTAGTGATCCACATTTATTATTATTCGCACTCCAGAGAACTCTTTAATAGTAGCGAATGAAATCTGTATCTTTTTTATCACCTCTTTAGTTTTTAATAATGATTGGCCTTGAGGTATTTTTACAAGTATATTTTTATGATATTGATTTCTGATTCGTGAAATAGGTGGAAACTCTGGACCAAGTATATTTTCATTAAAAATGTTCTTCAAAGATTTAGCCAACCAATTCATTGCATCATTTACTTTGTTATAATCTTTATGCTTACCTGTTATTTTAATGAGTCTGTAAAAAGGAGGATATTTATACTGATGCCTTTCTTCTATCTGATCTTTGTACATACCCAAGTAGTCATTAACCGACACCTGTTGCAGAATCTGATGAAAGGGATTATAGGTTTGAATCAACACTTTGCCTCTTTTTTTAGTTCTTCCTGCCCTACCCGCTACTTGTTGCATTAATTGAAAACTACGCTCATGCGCTCTAAAATCAGGGAAATTAAGTAAATTATCAGCATTCATTATGCCCACGAGACTCACATTCCTAAAATCCAATCCCTTAGATAACATCTGTGTACCTACCAAAACATCTATTTCACCTTGTTCAAATTGATTTATTATTTTTTCATACCCATACTTACCTCTTGTTGTATCTTGATCCATTCTGCCAATTGCATGTTCTGGAAAAATTTCTTGTAGTTCTTTCTCTATTTGTTCTGTTCCAAAACCTTTTGTCGATAACTCTGTACTACTACAAGCCATGCATTGTTGTAACATAGCCATATTGTATCCGCAATAATGGCACCTTAATTGGTTTCTGTGGTTATGAAAAGTAAGACTAACATCGCAATTAGGACATTGAGGTGAATGACCGCAAGTATTACATTCTATAACAGGAGAATACCCTCTCCTATTTTGAAAAAGAATAACCTGCTCTCCTTCTTTAAGCGCATCTTGGATACTCTTAAGCAGTGTATCACTAAAATGGCCTGTCATTTCCTTTTTTTTGTATTTAGTCTTTATATCTACCAAATTGATTTCTGGCATCAATACATTACCAAACCGTCTGGTTAACTGTACTAATCCATATTTTCCATCTTTAGAGTTATAATAGGTCTCAAGAGCCGGTGTAGCCGAACCTAAAACCACTTTTGCCTGAAACATTTTAGCTAAAACTATGGCCGTATCCCTTGCATGATATCTTGGTGCCGGATCATATTGTTTAAAAGAACTTTCATGTTCTTCGTCTACAATGATTAATCCAAGGTTCGTAAAAGGAAGAAATATAGCTGATCTTGCACCGATAACCACTTGAGCTTTAGATTTTTCATCCTTAACATTATTCCATGCTTCTACTCTTTCATTAACAGAATATTTAGAGTGATATACCGTAAGTTTCTCTCCAAAATACTCCTGCAACCTGGTAATGAGTTGCGTTGTTAAAGCGATCTCTGGCAACAAATACAACACCTGTTTTCCAGCATTAACAACATCCTCTATTAGTTTTACGTAAATTTCTGTTTTTCCTGAAGAAGTAACACCGTGCAACAAACAAACTTCTTTTTCTTTAAAAACTGTTTGTATTTCATTAAAAGCTTGAAATTGATATTCATTAAGCTCTTTGGTATCGGTGCCGGTACTTCCTTCATAATGTATGCGATCTGTTTGCAGAGTATATTCTTGTAGAATCTCTTTATCTACTAAAGCTTTTACTGAAGCTGATGTAGTGTTAGCTACTTTTATCAAATCTGCCGCTTTAATGGGTTTAGCGATTTTTGCTTGTAAAGTAAACAGATGCATTAACACTTCTCTTTGCTTAGGTGCTCGATTCATTGAATCTAGTAAAGATTTTAACGATTCTTCACTCACATAATTAGGGCTAAGTTTTACATATCTAACTAGTTTAGGCTTGTATTGCTCATAAATTTCTTCCTGCACAGTAATTACTTCTTTCTCTAGTAATCTTTTTATTACCGGAAGCACACTTTTCTTACTAACAATATTCATTACTTCTTGTATACGAAGCAAACTCTGATACTGAAGCGCTTCGTAAATCAAGAACTCATCATCTTTTAACAGAGACTCGTCTATAGCAACTTTTTCATTTTTAAGGATTATGGTTTCGCTTTCTAATAAAAATGCACTCGGAAGAGCAGCTCTCATCAATTCGCCTCTGGTACACATATAATACTTAGAAATCCAAGACCAAAGCTCTAATTGTTCATTAGTAACAATCGGTGATTCATCAAGAATATGCTCAATTTCTTTAGCCTCGTATACTTGCGGTGGGTTTTGATGAACTCTGGTTACCAGTGCTGCATATATTTTACTTTTTCCAAATTGCACAGCTACACGCATTCCGGGCTTTAGAAAAACCGCCTCATTTTCATTAATAGAATAGGTAAACTCTTTATCAAGAGGTATAGGAAGAATTACGTCTATAAAATATGGCATTACCAATTACTGAATAGTAGAATAGTTAAGTTTATGAAACAAAAATACAAGTTTAACTGATAGAAAATAGTGTATGTTGACAATAAAAAAGTCCGACATAGATTTTATGTCGGACCGTATTCATATTTTATGTTTAAGGATATTACTTTCCTAGCCCTAACATCCCTCCTTTAATAATTTCACATGCAGGTTCGTTTCCTAACCATATTTTAAACAGTGCGTATTTAAAATCACGTCCTTCAATAAAACCAAGTTCTTTTCCATTTTTATAGGTTTTTATACCTTTTCCTTTGAGATAAACCAAATCATAAAAGTCATTGATTTGCATAGGAGAATTAAAAAGTTTAAGAAAATCTTCTATTCGAGCATCTAAACTTTGCGTATTTCCAAACATAGCATCGTCAAATCCTTTTCTAAAAACTTTAATCATTCTATCATTGGTAACCTTCTTAGATGCAATGTTTAAACGAATAGCCATAGTCTCATCTGAGTCTAATACTTTTTTATCGTCGGCATACTTAGCTTTAGTGTATAACGTACCAGAGTAGGTTTTAAAAGACAAAACTTTTCTCATAGCACCTCCATTAAAGTTTAATTCTTCTCCATCGAAATTAACTTTCTCGGGTACTACTACATCTCCAATTCTTACTTGTGCTATGGTTAAATTAGAGGCAAACAATATAACAATCAGGGTAATTATTTTTTTCATGGTTTAGTTTTTTTTTAAGATTACCCTGGTTTAGTACCAGAAAACTTAAAAAACTAACACTAAAAAAATGTTAAACTTTTAACCATTGTTGAGTTCTATACAAAAAAGCGATGTAACCTCTAACATTTAAGACTTTAGGGTTATCCTCATCGATCCAAATTTTGCAACGATATATTTTTCCGTTTTCGGGGTCTAAAATAGTACCATCCTCATATTCATCGCCATCTTTTTCTAAACCTTTAAGTATTACCATTCCCTCGATTGGTTTATTATGATCACTACCTTTACATTCTTCACATAGGTTTCCTCGTTCTGATTCATCCAAAATACGTGCGATCTTACCATAGAGTTTATCTCCTTTTTTATAGATTTCTACAATAGATCTTTCTTTTCCGGTATTATCATCTATTGTTTTCCACTTACCTACTATTTGATCCTGAGCATTAGCTGTTATCGATAGCAAGAATAATGAAACAAGGAGTACTTTAAAAAAATTCATAGCATTTAGTATTATAATAATTTTTATTTAAGAGGTTTAATATATAAAATTAAAACAAAAAGCTACCTCTTTAGTTAAGATAGCCTTTTGTAATATTTGTTAGTTATAGGACATGTTATTGTATGCCAAGCATTCCTTTTTTGATTCCTTCACTAGCAGGTTCTTCGCCAAGCCATATTTTAAACAACGCGTATTTAAAATCACGCCCTTCTATTATCCCTAGCTCTTTTCCATTTTTAAAGGCCTTCACACCTTTGTCCTTAATATATACAATATCAAAAATGTCATTCTTTACTATAGGCTCTGAAAAGAATCTAATAAATTTATTTATTCTCTCATCAAGTGCTTTTGTATTACCAAACGTAGCTTTGGTAAAACCATCTCTTACCGCTTTGATCATTTTCTTTTGTGTAACAAAGCCTGAAACAATATTTAATTTAATAGCCATAGTTTCATTTGCATCTAATATCACCTTTGGATCATTGCTTTTATTTTGCAAATACAGACCTCCAGCGTACAAATCAATCCATAACATTTCTCTCATACCGGCACCATTAAGTTTTAGATCGGTTTCAGCAAAATTTTCCTCATAAGGTAAAATAGCTTTACCAACTCTAATTTGTGCAGTAGCGGCAGAAAGTGAAATTAATGCCACTAGTACTAAAGTAACTTTTTTGAACATATAATATAATTTATGCGGGGTAATTAATAACTAAGTTTTAAAGTTGCGTAAATATACTATATTTTACTATGCCTGCATAGCAAAAACATATAAAAAATGACGAATTTGTGCTTTTTATCGTTAAAATCATGCCTTTTATCCTATAAAATAAATTTTATAGGTTTTATTAAGATCCTAACATTTCCTTTTTAAGATTTTTATCCGCAGGTTTATTTCCTAACCAAATTCCAAAGAGTGCTTTTTTGAAATCTAACCCTTTAACATATCCTTTTTCTTTACCATCTTTATAGATCACACTTCCTTTTCCTTTTTCATATACAATATCATAAATCTGGTTCACCTCTATTTCGTCTTTAATAAAGCCGATAAATTTTTCTATTCTATCATTTAAAGGAGCTAGGTTTCCGTTTGTAGCTTTTTTAAAGCCATCTCTTAAGGCTCCTGCCATTTTACTTCTAGACATCATACCAGATAAAATATGTAGTTTAATAGCCATAGTTTCATCTGCTTCTGCTATTGCTTTTGCGTCACTACTTTTTTTCTTTAGATATAATCCTCCGGCATAAATATCAAAAAAGAATTTCTCTCGAATACCGGCTCCATTAATCATTAAATCATCACCACTAAATACTACTTTATTAGGCAATGTTGCATCACCAACTTTAGTTTGTGCTTGAAAAGAATTAATGGACATTAAGATAAAAAATAATATGCTAAATTGTTTCATTTTTAAAAAATTATTTAAGTGTTAGTATTAGTATAATTATGTGTCAAAATTTTTTCCTCAATTGGTTCAATGATGCATTAAGCTCGAACCCTAATAATAATAGGTTAGCATTAAGCCATATATACAACATTAATATCAGCATTGCTCCTATCGACCCATACAACTGATTATAATTCGAGAAATTATCGATATAAATCCCAAATAGATAGGTTGTTACTATGATTAACAAAGTGGTCATAAAAGCCCCAGGGGAAAAAAATGTATTCTGTCTTCCTTCTGAGGTGCCAAAATAGAATAATGTAGCAACGATTACAAATATCATAAAAACAAATAATGAATATTTACCAATAGTTAACCAAAAAACTGTATCATCTACTACTCCCATTGTGTTTAAATCATCGACTAAATATGAAAAATATAAAGTTCCTATTACGGTAATTAACAATAACGATGCCACAATAATCGACACCCCTAGTGCAACTATGTATTGTCGTAAAAAATTTCGGTTTAGACTAACATGATACGAATATTCAAAACCAGAAAAGACTGCATTAATCCCATTGGTCATAAATAAAATCGAGAGTACAAATACAGTAGACAATAATCCTCCTCTGGGATTAGAAGCAATATCGTCAAAAATTCCTGAAAAAAAATCTGAAGATTGTTTAGGCAAAGCTCCATTAATAAATTCGAAAAAATTATTTTCGAAATTATCGATAGGCACGTAGGGAATGAGGTTTAAAAGAAATAATAAAAATGGAAACAAGGATAGAAAAAAGCTCCATGATATCGCACTAGCTCTAGCAGAAAAAGTACCTTTTACAATTCCGATAGTATAGATTTCTATTAAATCATATACAGACAACCCTTCGAAACCAGGGAGAATAAGTTTTTTCCCCAGTTTAACTAAAAAATTGATTACAGGAATCTTATTCAGTTTATCTTCTACCGTTTTAGACATATATTATATAGCTTTCAAGCTCAAATCCAGATTATATACCGAATGTGTTAAGGCACCACTACTAATATAATCAACCCCACATTCTGCATATTTTCGTACTGTTTTCTCATTAATCCCTCCACTGGATTCGGTAAGACAAGTAGCGCCTATAAGTGCTACGGCTTTTTTAGTATCATCATAATTAAAATTATCTATCAAAATGCGATATACACCAGGTGTTTTAAGTATTTCTTTAATTTCATTAAGATCACGTGCTTCTACAATGATTTTAAGATCAAGATTATGCTCTACAAGATATTTTTTGGTTTTCTCTATTGCATTAGTAATTCCACCGGCAAAATCAATATGGTTATCTTTTAGCATAATCATATCATATAGAGCAAACCTATGATTTTCTCCTCCGCCTATTTTTACCGCCCATTTTTCTAATGCTCTTATTCCGGGGGTTGTTTTACGAGTGTCGAGTATTTTGGTATTTGTACCTTCTAAAAGTTTAACAAAATGATTTGTTTTTGTTGCTATTGCACTCATACGTTGCATGGCATTAAGAACCAATCGTTCAGCCTTAAGGATTGATTGCGAGCTCCCTGAAACATAGAAAGCTATATCTCCATATTTTACTGGCGTTCCATCCTCTATCTTGACCTCAATTTTCATATTCGGATCTACATAGCTAAATACTTGTTTTGCAAAATCCACTCCAGCAAGAATTCCTTCATCCTTAACTAAAAGCTTAGCCTTTCCTGTTGCTGATTTTGGAATACAAGCCAATGAACTATGATCACCGTCTCCTATGTCTTCGCGAATAGCATTAGCAATGATTAAATCAATTTCTTTATTAAATTGGGCTTCACTAATCATATTGAATGGTTATTTTTGCTAATGTAAAAAAAGAAGTCGGAAGTATGAAGGCTGAAACAAAAATAAGATGTAAAGCCGCTTCATTACTTTATCATTAAGGGTATCCACTCAACAAAAAAAGAAGCTGAATTTTAGCCTCATTACGTATGAAACTAAAAAAATGAATATCAAACTACTTGCCATAGGAAAAACGGACAACAAACAATTAGAAGACCTCATCAATAACTATATCAAGAGATTAGGTTTTTATGTCAAATTCAATTTTGAAGTTATTCCCGACCTAAAAAATGCTAAAAATCTAAGTGAATCGCTACAGAAGGAAAAGGAAGGAAAGTTGATATTAGATAAACTTGAAAATTCTGATGTTTTGATACTATTGGATGAAAATGGAAAACAATATGATTCTGTAGGTTTTTCAAGTCTTTTACAAAAGCATATGAATAGTGGCATCAAAAAATTAATTTTTGTAATAGGTGGTCCTTATGGTTTTAGTCCAGAAGTGTATCATCGAGCAAACGGCAAGCTATCTTTATCCAAAATGACATTTTCTCATCAAATGATTCGCTTGTTTTTTATAGAACAACTCTATAGAGGGTTTACTATATTAAAAAATGAGCCTTATCATCATCGATAAGACTCATCTATTATAGTATTATTTTTTTAATAATGTATGTTGTGTTTTTCCGACAACAGCTACACTATAATATCCGATTTCTAAATCTCTAATCGAAATTGTCTCCTTCTTGTGTTGAGCAATTGATTTTTTTACAACTTTTCCCATAAGATCATAAATTATAATTTCATCCCCCCGTTCTATTCCTGTAAGGCTTACCAATTCTTCTGCTGGATTAGGATACAGTATTACTGCTGTATCTTCATTATTATAATCTACACTGTTATCTTTATTTCTGGCAGAAGGTACAATTTTCCATTTTTGATTATTATTTGAAGGGTTAAAATCCCATAAATGTACGTTAGCATTAAAATTACCTCCTGCTCTATCTAATGCTTTTTGTGGGCAATGCATTGGCATAAGTGCAAATACTCCACTCTCATTAGAGATTACTTTCCATTTTTGATGATTATCATTCGCACTTCGCCAAGACATCACATTTCCACTATTAGTACACTCTGCATTACGAACTTCTAAGTACCTGTTATATGCTTTATCTCTAATGGTATATATGTTATCTCCCAAATGCTTAAAAACCCACCGTTCATTATTATTATTTCCCGGGCTATACATTTTAGCATTGTAATTCTCCCACCATCTGGATGCGATTCTTTGATTAGACTGCGTAGAATTTATATGGTAGGTCCCGTCTGCAATTAATTGTGATAGTTCTACTGTAACCCCAGTGAATTCTACTCTTTGAATAGCATCTTGCCATGTAGTACCTACTGGGCGAATATGTGCTTTATAAAAGTAACCTGAACCGGGTTCTGGTAAACCAGAAAGATTTACAGTCACCGATTTTGTTCCCGTACCTGCAGAAACGCGTTCTACATTTTCGCCTAACCATCTATCGGGAGCCCAAAATTCAACCACGATCTCGCGATCGATTGAAGCCGAATAATCAATAGCAAAAATATAGGAATTTTGCGGTTCTATAATTGAAGGTGGATTATTAAATGCAATCTCATCATATATCGAATTCGCTACAGTAACACCTGTAAATTCTGTTCTAAAAATCGCTTCTTGCCATGTTGTTCCTACCGGGCGGATGTATGCCTTATAAAAATAACCAGAACCTGGTTCTGGTAAACTAGAAAGATTTACAGTCACCGATTTTGTTCCTGTACCTGTAGAAACACGTTCTACATTTTCGCCCAACCATCTATCCGGAGCCCAAAATTCTACCACAATTTCACGATCAATTGTAGCCGAATAATCTATATCAAAAATATATGCGTTCTGCGGTTCGATATCTGCAGATGGATTTCTAAATGCAACTTCATCATTTATGGCGTTAGACACTGTAACTCCGGTGAATTCTACTCTATGAATTGCTTCTTGCCAGGTAGTTCCTACTGGACGTATATACGCCTTATAAAAGTATCCCGCACCAACTTCTGGGGGATTCGAAAGGTTAACTGTTATAGATTTTGCTCCCGATCCTTTACTCACACGTTCTACATTTTCTCCCAACCATCTATCTGGTGCCCAAAACTCAACAACAATTTCACGATCAACGGCAGCAGTATAATCAATAGTAAATGTATATGAATTTAAAGGCTCTATTGTATTAGAAGCATTGTTAAAAGCAACTTCATCAATAATTTCTTCTCCAGCATTATCACTTATATTTTTGATAATAGTTCCCATTCTATTTCTCTCATTAGAAGAACTTCTATCTGTCCAGGACCAAACCAATGAACCTGCCCATTTTCTATTGACAAGGGTAGTTCCTAAGTCTGTGGCACGAATAGTTGCTAAATTATGATCGTTATCACCACCTTGCTGACCAAAAAATAAATCATCTGGATAATACTCCCCGATGATTGCTTGCTTATCAATCTTATTAACATCATAAGTATTATGAAAAGGTGATCCTTTAGAACGTGCCCAGTTATAATAATGGATGTTATAAAAATCTAAATATCCATCCTGATCATTCCCTTGAAACTGAAGGTTTGCATCAGAGTAGGCATTCCAAAATCCGTTTGAACTGTCTTCAACACTAGTAAGAAACCCTAAAGCTCCGTTAGTTATTTTTACAGCAGGTTGTGCTTTTCTAATCGCTCCCGCAGTTTTATTTACGAAACGCTGGATATTAGCCATGGTAATCCTTTCTTTAAATCCTGGCCAATGACCTGCATACTCGTTGGTCATTCCTTCTGGTTCATTAAAAATTTCCCATGCAAATAGAGCGGGATGATTACCAACAGAATTTACAAGAGGCAATAAAGCATTATTAATATAAGCATTCATATACTCATCCTGAGTAAGTAGTTTTTTATTGGCAGAAGCATCTACTCCCCATTGATCCTTAAGCATATCAAAAGACCATAAGCAGATTTGCACTTTAAGCCCTTTACTCTGCGCCAAATCTAAAATAGCTTTAACATCTTCATGAAAAAAGTTAGGATTACGTTTTACTTTTTGATTATTGTCAAAAATCGGGTTGGTAGAACCATTGGTATGATACCACCATCGCACTACATTACCCCCTTGATTTTTAACAAAATCCATTACCTCTCCAAACTTATTAAGATCGGGATGGTATTGATTACTAGAAAAGAAGGGATCTACTCCAACATCTCTTCCGTATTCTATCCAGGCAAGATTAATTCCATTTACAAATGAAACACCTCCTACAGATCTGGATGTTTTTTTTGTCTCTTTCAAAGGTTGTCTATCGTTCTGATTATCTTTTTGAAAATGTTTCTTAAGATACTTTAAATTGATTTGATCTTGATTGATTTTTTGAAAATTCTCTTTGTAATTGGGATTATTAGTCCATGGTTTCTGAGATCTTTGCGCAAAGGTTTGCAAAGAAAAAATTAAGCATAAGAGTGCTATGAATTTTTTCATTTTACGAGTTTGTTATGGTTAGTTACTTCATAACGTATATTTCATAAAATATTTCAATTTATGTCGTCTTACATTTTTTTTAAAACGTAAAAAAGCATCAAATTACGGATTACACATAACTCAATGCTTTTTTACCAATAATAGGCTACAAATTACTCTTTTACAATGTCTTTTAGATCACTAAAGATGTCTATAAAATCTTCTACAAGATCGGCAGATATACGTTTCTTATCTATATATACATCAAGTTTTCCATTTTTCAATTTTACGGTATGTCCCACGCTACCTTTAACAGTATAGACCCAAGTATATCCGGAACCATTTTTTGTCATTTTGGTTTGTAATTGTTCTTTTAGATACTTCTTTAATTTTTCTGTTTTTGATGTTGGAAAACTAGCGTTCAAAGTATACAAATCATCATTGTTTGTTATTGAAATGTTTACCTTATAATTCTTATCTCCAGGTTCATCATTAGAATAACTAATAGAAACCTTAGGGTTCGATGTTTTTTGAGCATTTCCCATGCAAATGGAAAAAAGCAAGCTTATTATGCAGATAACTGTTTTCATATTTTTCATTTTTTGATGATGATTGATTATTTTTCCTTTTTTGAAGTCAATGATTTGAGCTCTTTACCCATCTGTATAAACTTTTTAAGTAATTTATCAGATGCTAATTCTTTATTTACATTAATTCGCAATCGATTTTCTTTAAGTCGTACTTCATACATTTCTTCTTTCTCAACTTCTTTTCTCCATACATATGTTTCAGAGTCTATTCGCATATTCTCTTTTCCAAACTGATCAATGAGATATAATTTCACATCATTTTGTAACGACTCTAAGAATTTAATTTTTATCCTAAAAAAGTCATCCATATCAATTATTGCAAAAGATCGATAGTAATCTTTCTCATCATCGGTAACACTTACCGTTACCTTAGTAGATGAATTAGAAGTTGTTGTGGTCGTTGTTTGTGCTTTGGCTGAAAGTAAGCCTAAAATTAAGCTTACTAATATTAAAACTAATGCTTTCATAATTGTTCGTTTTTTTTAATTCTCGAATTTTCGAAAAGGATTGATGATGATTATTGTACTGGACTTAGTTTAGCTTTTTTGGTAAGTAGTAACCCGTAAGCAAAACAGGGTAATATTATGAGTATAATTAATACACTATTGATAAGAGAATCTTCTTCTACAATTTTATTAAAATCCATAGGAATTCCAACATTATCTAGCTTGGCTGCAAAATCAATAAGAGCGTGTAGAATTGCGATTCCGAACATATTGTTAGTTCTTAGTAAAATCCCTCCGAACATAACTCCCAGAAAAGTTGCAAATCCAACCTGTGTTAATTCGCCATAGATTCCTTTATCGAAGTTTATAAGGTGCAATAACCCAAAGATGAATGCGGATCCTACTACAGCAAAAACAGTATTTCTTTTTGTGTTTTTAGATATTTTGATCAAATAGGATTGTAAAAAACCTCTAAGTAAAAGCTCTTCAGAAAATCCAATAGAGAGTACGTATACAAGAAATAGGGCAAAGTTTACCCCATTAGAGTCTTGAATTTCATCTAAATTCATGAAATTTATAAGAACTACATAAAGAGGAAATATTAATAATAACCAATTCTTAGTTTTTAAGTTTCCAATTCCGGCGAGATTTGACAATTTGAATTTCTTAATTAGTATAAGAGCACCTATTATCAATCCAATATTTACCATAAGCCGTAAACCTATACCTTCTGCATAAGTATCAAACCCTTGATTAAACAAAGCTTCGTGAATTTGATCTCTACTAAGTAAAATAAGCGATAATACAATAGTAAATAGACTTACTACAACTAATGGTTTATTCATTTTCTTCATAACGTTCGTTTTTTGATTGATGATTGATTTTGATTGATGTTAATCTTCTATTCTAAAAATAAGACCTACTCCTCTTACGCTTTCTATAGTGATATGCTGATCTTGCTTAAAATACTTTCTTAATCTACTAATAAATACATCCATACTTCTACCAGAGAAAAAATCATCATTACCCCAAACATCTCTAAGCAAATCTTCTCTCTTTATCATGCTGTTTTTATGCTCCCATAAGTATTGTATCAAGATGGCTTCCTTTTCGGTTAAACGTTGAGCTTCTTTTTTAAATTTTAACTGATGATTTGTAGGCTCAAAACAATAATTCCCGATGGTAATCACTTCTTCTTTATTGGGTAGAAATTTTCCTGTTCTTTTTAAAATATTTTGAAGTCTCAGCACTAAAATATCAGCTTCAAAAGGTTTTACGATATAATCGTCGGCTCCTAACTTTAGACCTCGTATCCTGTCTTCTTTCATTTTCTTAGCAGTAAGAAAAACAAAAGGGATTTCTGGTTTAATTTCAATTACCTTTTCTGCAAGTGTAAAACCATCCATTTTTGGCATCATGACGTCGAATACACATATATCAAAATTATTTTCATTAAGGCTCTTTAGAGCTTCTTCTCCATTTTTTACCCAGGTTACAGCGTACTCATGAAGCTCTAAATATTGTTTTAGAATACTTCCGAAATCAAAATCATCTTCTGCTAATAATATATATTTCATTGCCATTAAATTATGGGTAAGGTTATAATAATTGTGGTTCCGACATCAGGTTTACTATCAATCTTAATGGCTCCATGATGGGCATTAACAATTTGATTCGCATAAAATAATCCCAAGCCCAAACCTTTTACTTCATGTACATCTCCTGTTGTAACTCTATAAAATTTTTCAAAAACCTTATGATATTCCTTTTCTGGAATCCCAACACCATTATCCTGAATTGAAACCTCATACACATTATTCTTAAGTGCTGTTCTTAGACTAATTTCTATTTTTTCTTTACCATACTTTACTGCATTTTCTAAAACATTAAGAAGTGCAGTTGTAAATAGAAATTTATCGATATTAAGATTGACTTCTTTATGTTCTATCATAGTATTTACATCAACTTCTCTATCCTTAACAGATAGCTTAAAGTCTTCTATAACTTCTGTGAAATATGGTGTATCAGAAACATTTTCTTTAGACAAAACAATGTCTTCTGAACCTAACGCATTATTCATAACCTGATCAATGAGTTTTTGTAATCGATTATTTTGTCTATCTAAAACATCTAATGCATTAGAAAATGATGATGATGAATCTTGAATTTTTTTATTTCTTAAACTTTTAGATGCTATACTTAGGGTTGCTAAGGGAGTTTTTAGCTCATGCGTAATATTATTAATAAAGTCATTGCGCACATCGGCTATTTTCTTCTGTCTAATCAAAGTTTTTATAGCATAAAAGAGTAAAACCACAACAAACAACAATAGTAGTATAGAAAACATAAAAAGGCTAATCATTTGGCCAAAGACAATGCGTTTCCAGCCAATTATATTTATAGTATCTTGTGTTTTAACTTCAATATTTAATGTCGTTTTAAAAGCTTCATTATGATCAGTTTGATTATCTTCATAATCATGTTCTGTAAACCATCGAGCTTTGCTAATTAAAATACCTTCTGGATCAGGAAAATCTTCTCCGAACAAAAAATAACTCTTACTTTTCTTGTTAGAAAATATAGTATCTCGAATATCATTATCATACAAAACAATACTCTGTATTGTCTTTTTATATTTTAATCCATAGTCTAGATTAACTTTGTTGATCTCTCTTGTATAATACTCCTTAAAAACAGTATTCAATGAATCCGTAAATGGCCTAAACTTAGTAATCACATCCTTTTTTAGATATTTATTCTTTTT
The DNA here is from genome assembly GCF_040786285.1 of Aquimarina penaris. NCBI lineage: Bacteria > Pseudomonadati > Bacteroidota > Flavobacteriia > Flavobacteriales > Flavobacteriaceae > Aquimarina > Aquimarina penaris. The sequence goes on along the minus strand of NZ_JBFMKQ010000003.1, from coordinate 93,593 downwards.
ATACTCTACTAAGTTTTCTGCTAATAGACTATACCATAACTCTGCAAGGGAATCCATCTCTTTAGTATTGTCAAATTTTGAAACAGATTTCTTAGTTTCTTTAATAAAGACATCTTTTTTTAATTGATACGTATTAAAAATCAAATACCCCTGAATACCAGACAATGCCAATAAGGTCAAGACAGAAGTAATAATAAGGATATTTATTTTTTGTTTTTTCATAATAACATTACAATAGTATAGCTAAGTTGTTTTCGAGATTATGCCTTAATAACCATTCGCTTTTTGATTGATGATATGATCAAATGTAAAATAAACGATTGTAGATAGTGCATAAATTAGAATCGTTAACCCACTGTTAACCTTTATATTCTCCAAAACTACTATAAATAGGTGTTTTGAAGGTGAATGTTAATACTGCAGAAATTGGTATTAATTATTACATTTGTTTCCAAATTAACCGAAGACTTCTATGCTACCCTATTTAAAGCTTATAAAATTTGACAATTTACTTGTTATTGCTCTTGCTCAATTATGTATTAAATATGGCCTTTTTGAGCCTTTTGGTGTAGCCATTACATTAAATGGTTTTGGTATTAGTTTGCTTATAATTGCAACAATGTGTATTGCAGCAGCGGGCAATATTATTATCGAAATCTATAATCGGACGGGGGCTAATTCAAAAAGTTCGATGAACAAAGAAATCTCAGAAAAATCTGCCAATAAGTTATTTATCACTCTTAATGTTATTGGAGTTTTAATCGGGTTTTATTTATCCAACCAAATAGGAAGACCAGGTTTTGCAGCGCTATTTGTTATAATTTCTGGCCTGTTTTATATTTATGCTTCATATTTGAAAGAGATTCTTGTTCTCAAAAATATAATCATTGGTTTACTAGTGGCACTAAGTCTAATCGTAGTGGGTGTTTTTGATTTATTACCAGCAATAACAGAAAAAAACAGAGACTCACAGACTGTTATTTTTTCTATCATATTGGATTATTCGATTTTCGCTTTTATGATCGTCATACTTAGAGAACTCATCAAAGACAGTATACATGTCGATAGAGATCATAATATTGGCATTAAGACTGTACCTATTGCCCTAGGTAAAGACCGTACAATAAAGCTAATTGGTATAGCAACTATACTACCAATTGCTGCAGTAGTGTATTATATCTACACCTATCTTTTTTCGAATAGTACTGCAGTACTTTTTGTGTTGGCTCTAATTATAGCTCCGTTGCTTTATTTTATGATTAAAAGTTTTTCTGTAGACTCTACCAAACAGCTAAAACAGCTACAATTCATTTTAAAGATAATTCTAATCATAGCATCAATATCATTATTATTTTATCAGTTTATTTTAAAATAAATTATGTTAAACAATTTTCTAAAGGATTACACGATCGTTCTTGCTTCTGGATCACCGAGAAGGCAACAGTTTTTTAAAGATTTAGCTTTAGACTTTACTATTCAAGTAAAAGAAATCGATGAGGTATATCCCGATCATTTAGAAGCTGAAGAAATTTCTGACTACCTGGCAAAACTTAAAGCTAGTGTTTTTACAAATTTAAAACCAAAGGATATTTTAATAACCAGCGATACTATTGTTTGGCATAAAAATAAAGCGTTGGGGAAACCAAAAAGCAATAAAGAAGCTATAAAAATGATAACATCATTATCAGATGATACTCATGAAGTTATCACTTCGGTATGTTTTAAGACTACAAAACAAACCTGGATCGTTAATCACAACACCAAGGTAACTTTTAAAAAACTCTCTGCAGAAGAAATTGAATATTATGTAAACACGTATACGCCATTAGATAAGGCCGGGGCCTATGGTATACAGGAGTGGATTGGTTTTATAGGAATATCCTCTATAGAAGGCAGTTATTTTAATGTAATGGGATTACCTACTCATCTTGTTTACGAAACGTTAATGACAATTGCTACGCCATAGGTTTATTGTAATTTAGCGGGACTCTATTTTGGAATATCCTGTGTAAAGTAAATTCTAAAATAATACGTTGAACAAACCATACTGTATAGTTAGGATGCATTATTACAACCCGTTCAACCTTCATTTTAAAAGTAAACACCATGAAAAAGTCATTCATATTATTTGTAATTCTAGGGATATTAGTCATTATAGCCTGCGGTAATATCAAAGCAGATGAGCCCTCTAAAACAAACACAGAAAATACATTAGAGAACACCGAACCTACTAAGGAACTTTCAGAAAATTTTAAAAAATATTGGTACGCGGGAGAGGCAGAAATAACCTCATATCAATTAGAACAAGCCCGGTATGGTGAAATAAGAAAAGGAACTGCGGTTCTAATTTATGTTACCGAAGATTTCTTACCAAAAAAGCAAGTCAAAGCAGATTATCAAAACAATACGAATGTGCCCGTATTAAAATTAAATGCAACCAAAAAATTTAATACCGGCATCTACCCGTATTCTATTATGCAAAGTACTTTCTATCCGGTGGCAGATAACCAACACGCTATAAAAATATCAAGTTCGATGCAAGAATGGTGTGGCCATGTATATGCACAACTTAATAATAGAAATCGATTTGAAGTCATGTCGCATTCTTATTTTGAAAATGAAGCCGATCAGGAATTTTCGTTGGATAAAGCTATTTTAGAAAACGAGCTTTGGACAAAAATCAGAATTGATCCAGAGGGTTTACCAAAAGGAAATATTAAGATAATCCCTTCTTTTGAGTATAGCAGGTTGCGACATAAAGAAATTAAGGCATACTCTGCCACCGCTACGCTAGAAAAACAAAATAACACGACTATCTTTACGCTACAATACCCAGAGCTTAAAAGAACGGTTAGCATTACTTTTAACAGTAAATTCCCTCATGAAATTGAAAGCTGGACAGAGACTTTTATAAGCGGTTTTGGCTCTAATGCAAAGGAGCTTACAACAAAAGCAACCAAAATAAAGCAGATCAAATCTGCTTACTGGGGAAAAAACAACAATAAAGATGAGGTGCTAAGAGAAGAACTAGGATTATAACAATACACATTAATACACAAACAATGATAAAATTATCAGAATCAGAAATCCAAGAAAAACTAAAAGAGGTAGATGGTTGGGAATATCATGACAATGCCATCCACACTACTTTCGAGTTTAATGATTTTAAAGATGCCTTTTCGGTGATGACCCGTATTGCTTTTGAAGCTGAGGCCCAGCAGCATCATCCAGATTGGTCTAATGTATACAATAAATTGCAAATTAGCTTATCCACTCATGATGCAGGAGGAATCACCGAAAATGATTTTAACCTCGCCAAAACTATTGATCATATAATTGAAGGCGAAGAATAAATTCTGATGAATTCGGTTTGTTAAAAAAATGCATTCTACTTATGTTTGTATTCAGATTTTAAATTTAGCATATGGGAAGAGCTTTCGAATTCAGAAAAGCACGTAAGATGAAACGTTGGTCAGCAATGGCTAAAGCGTTTACTCGAATAGGTAAAGATATTGTGATGGCGGTAAAAGAAGGTGGACCCGATCCTACTTCTAATTCGCGCCTTAGAGCAGTGATCCAGAATGCCAAGTCTGTGAACATGCCCAAAGACAATATCGAGAGAGCCATCAAAAAAGCCTCTGATAAAGAACAAGGAGACTACAAGGAAGTTCTTTTTGAAGGGTATGCTCCCCACGGAATTGCGATCTTGGTAGAAACTGCAACAGACAATAATAACAGAACCGTTGCCAACATTAGATCTTATTTTAATAAATGTGAAGGAAACTTAGGAACATCTGGTTCTGTTGAATTCATGTTCGATCATACTTGTAACTTCAGAATAAATGGAGAAGGCATTGATCCTGAAGAACTAGAGCTTGAATTTATCGATTTTGGAGCCGAAGAAGTATTTCAGGATGACGATGGGATCTTAATTTATGCACCATTTGGAAGTTTTGGAGCTATCCAAAAAGAATTAGAAAGTCGTGAAATAGAAATTTTATCTTCTGGTTTTGAACGTATCCCTCAGGTTACCAAGAAAATAACTCCAGAACAAGCTGCAGATGTAGAAAAACTTTTAGAGAAAATAGAAGAAGACGATGATGTGCAGAATGTATATCATACTATGGAAGAATCATCTTCAGAGGAATAAAAGCTCTTATTAATTTTTGATAAAAACAATCTGACATATTTTTTTATAATATATTTGCGCCTTTAAAACCCTTAATCAATTATTATGAAAAAATTTATTTATTTATTTAGCCTACTTTCTGTCGTTACTTTTTCTTCATGTTCAAGTGATGATGATGGTGCAGTTGCTGCTAACACCGGAAGTATTACTCTTGATGGAAAACAAGTAACTATTACATCTGCTGTTCTTGAAGACTTTGGTGCAGATACAACACACCACAATATCGATTTTACACTTAGCGGTTCTGATGGTACAACTACTACTGAAGTATATTTAGAATTATTTTCTCCTTCAGACGGAACTGGTTTTAAACCAGGTACCTTTAATTTTGTTGCCGGTGGAACTCAACCAGAAGCTGGAACTTTTTATTTTTCTGCTGCAGAAGTAGTTGTAGGAGACGATCCAACTATTTTCGCTACTGGTGGGCAAGTAGTCGTTGCTGGTTCTGGAAATACATATAATGTAGCCGCAAATCTTACGCTTTCAAACGAAACGACTTTAACCTTAAACTACTCAGGAGCATTTGCTGCATTTCCTGGTCTATAATAAAATAACATACATTCGTGTGTATAACAAAAAGAGTTTAGCTATGCTAAGCTCTTTTTTTGTTATCTTCAGTATATAAAACCGACTACATACGAAACACCCTTGGTATGAAAAACCTATTCATTGTCCTTACACTTCTTTTAAGCAGTATATCCTATGCTCAGCAGATGAACAACAATACGCTTCGAGAAATTATATATAAAAAAGCAGATACAGTAGGAGGAGTATCTGGGAATTGGAAATTTATATACAAACAAGTCCCTATGCTTTGTGTAACCGATGAAACCAATAATAGAATGAGAATCATTTCACCTATCACAGAATCTGATAATCTTGATAAAGATTTATTACTGGATTCTATGACGGCGAATTTTCATTCGGCTCTTGATGTAAAATATGCTATCTCTAATGGTATTTTATGGTCTGTATACATCCATCCACTAAAAGAGCTGACCAATGAACAAGCAGAAAATGCAATTTCTCAGGTATATTATGCTGCTAAAACCTTTGGCACTACTTTTTCTAGTACCGAATTAATTTTTGGAGGTGGGAATGCAAATCAAGAAAAATCAAAGGACAAAATCAAAGAAGAAAAAATACACAAGTTTTAATCAACATCAAAACTGTACTCGCGAACTTTACCTTTAACCCCCTTAAAGAAAGCGTACATAAATTTAAAATCCTCTTCAATATTATCTGTAGGATAAAATGGTGCTGAAATTTTATTTTGTTTTTTCCCGAAATCGAAAGTAACCATAATAATAGGAACTCCAGCGGCTTTTGCTATATGATAAAAACCCGTTTTCCATTCCTTTACTTTTTTTCTAGTCCCTTCGGGTGCAATGGTAAGACGTAATTCGTCTCTTTTCTTAAACAATTCTGCAATAGCATCAACTTTATTCTGTCCAGGAGTACGATCAAGCGGAATCCCTCCAACCTTTTTAAAATACCATCCAAAAGGCCATTTAAAAAGTTCTTTTTTAGCCATAAAGCTAATTTTAATATTTGCTACTTGTCTTATAAACAAACCAATATAGAAATCATGCCAACTAGTATGAGGTACTGCAACAACAACACATTTTTTTATATCATCTGCATTGAAATCTCCAATAATTTTCCATCCCAAGATTTTATAATACACAAAAGTCCATAAACGCTTCATAAAAATATCTGTTGAGATTTGTATTTACAAAGAGCGATAAATCTCTTTTAACTTGTTCGCATTTATTTTTGATTTCCAATTAGGACCTAATGCATTTTCCCACAAAGGCTCTAATCCAAGCGCAACTGTTGTCATAATGTTTAATTGCTCTTCAGTAACATTAGCACAAACTCCCGTAGGTAAAGTAATCTCATGGTATTCTTTCATTTTTTTGAACACTTCTACTCCTTCAGGATAGTACTCCCCTAATTTATCAAATACTATACAATTTCCAATTCCATGCTTAGTCCCTAAAACATAGGCCAATCCATAGCTCATTGCATGTGCAACACCTACCTGAGAATATGCGATACTCATCCCGCCATGCCAAGATGCCATCATTAATTTAGCATCGGATTCTTCTTTAGTTATATTATTTTCAAGAAAAATCTCATTACACAGATCTAATGCTTTTTCGCCATAACTTTGGCTGAAAGCATTTAAATATGTACCATCTAATGATTCGACACAATGGATATAACAATCCATTCCTGTATAAAACCATTGATCTTTTGGAACATCTTTTATAAGTTCTGGATCAAGGATAACCTGATCAAATGGGGTATAATCAGAATTAATTCCTAGTTTGCGCTCTGGCCCTGTGAGTACTGTAGTACGCGATACCTCGGCACCTGTTCCTGAAATTGTTGGTATACCTACATGATAAACCGCTTTATTTTTAACTAAGTCCCAACCTTGATATTCTGATGCACTACCTGAATTGGTTAACATAATAGCAACGGCCTTTGAAAGATCGAGTATTGAACCTCCACCTATTCCCACAATCCCACTAGGAATAAACTGATAATCCTTTTTAAGTTTAGAAACTATATTGTCAACCTGCACTGTTTTAGGTTCTTCTGCCGTAGAAATATAAATTATTTCATCGGTTGAGGATAATGGTATTCTATCTTCAATAAAAGAAGTATTGTTTTCAAAAACATTATCTATCAAATAAATAAATGGCGCAATACCATTTCTTTTATCAGAAAGAATCCCTCCAATTTGATTAAAACATCCTTTTCCAAATACAACTTTTGGAACCATTGGAAAATTTCTATGGTTGGGAGTCTGTACTTCAGGCACAGTGGTCTGTTCGGTTTTCAATGAGTTCTCTTTATTAATTATCTTTTTTGCTCTTTCTAAGTCTTCTGGAGTATCAATTTCGACTCCTTCATGACTTGTTTCTACCATTTTAATATTCTTACCGTATTCCAAGTATCGAATACACTCAATTTTTTCTGAAGCTTCTAATGATCGCATTGGTAAATGGTAAAAATCCAAAAGAGCTTGTTTTCTAAACGCATAAACGCCTTTATGCTTATGATATACATGATTAATCTCTTTATCTCTTGGATAAGGAATAGGAGCGCGAGAAAAATATAATGCATAGTTATTTTCATCTACAATAACTTTTACACTATTAGGATTCATGATATCATCCCATTCATCCATAGGAGTCATTAGACTGGCCAAATCAATCTTATCAGAATCATTTTCATAAAATACGCTTAAAACTTTTTCAAGACTTTCACGATCAGTAAATGGTTCATCACCTTGTACATTCACAACAATATCCACATCCATATCCTCTACTGCTTCAGCAATTCTATCACTTCCACAATCATGCTCCTTTACACTCATAATAGCATTACCTCCATTAGAAGTGATTTCTTTATAAATGATATCACTATCAGTTACAACATAAACTGAATCAAAAAGCTCAGAATTAACGGTAGCTTCATATGTTCTTGTGATTACACTTTTTCCTCCAAGATCCTGCATTAACTTAGCAGGAAACCGTGTAGCGGCATATCTCGCAGGAATCATCGCGATGGTTTTTAGAGTGTTTTTGTTCAAAATTTATTGCTTTTTAGGAATCGCAAAAATAACTTTTTTTAATCGATTTTCAAGGCTGCGGAAATATTTTGTTTGTTATTGATATAGTTTCCGAAACCTATATAAATTTTAATAAACATTTAAAGATACTAGTTTTCAACAAAAAAATCATTCTTAAACCCAATAAGAAAAAGTTTTTTCTTAGCTCTAGTTACTGCAGTATAAAGCCAGCGTAAGTAATCTTTAGTTATTCCATCGGGTAGATATGGTTGCTCTATAAAAACTTTATCCCATTGTCCTCCTTGCGATTTGTGACAGGTAATAGCATAAGAGAATTTAACCTGTAAGCCATTAAAATACTTATTATTTTTTACCCCTAAGAATTTCTTGTATTTTGATTTTTCTCCTTCAAAATCTTTCATAACTTCTTGGTACAACTTGTTTGATTCTTCGTATGATAATGAAGGTGTTTCTGATACTAATGTATCTAAAAGTAAAACTGTTTCAAAAGGTTGTTGGTTTGGATAATCCACCATATTAATTTTTACTTCTGCAAATCTAAAACCATATAGCTCTTTTATAGCATAAATTTCTAATACTTTAATTATATCACCATTAGCTATAAAACCAGCTTCACTTTTAGTATCCAACCAGAAATAATTATTTTTTACAACCATCAAATAATCTCCAGGTGATAATTCTTCTTCTTGAAAAAGTATTCTTGACCTAATTTGTTGGTTGTATACATTTGCTCTTTTATTAGATCGCAGTATAATCACCGATTCTTCATGACCAGAACTTGAGTACGCGTCATTCAAAGCATCCATAATTTCATGACCGTCTATAAATCTTACAATATCTGAATACCCAGATATCTCAAATTGAAAAGAATCATAAAAACCATCATTAAGCAACTCTCTTAGCTTTGTTGCATTCATTAAAATTCCACTATTCTCTGCTTGTCTAACAACTTCATCCAACTCTATCTGGGTAACTTCTTTATTAAACCCTATTTCAAGATTATCTCGATTAAGAGCTGGACTGACTTCTAATTTTACCGGTGGTAATTGGGCCGTGTCTCCAATGAAAAGAATTTTACAATTATACCCAGAATATACATACATCATTAAATCATCCAATAATGATCCATTTTCAAACAATTTACTATCGCTTGGAGTATCTGGAATCATTGAAGCTTCATCAACGATAAATACAGTATTACGACTTTTGTTTTGTTTAAGTTGAAAAGCTAAACCTCCATTTTTATTTTTTTTGGGATAATAAATATTTCTATGAATAGTCTGTGCATGTTTTCCCGAATAATTACTAATCACTTTAGCCGCACGCCCAGTCGGAGCTAAAAGAATAGCATTTAACTTGGCTTTCCATAAGTTTTTAACCAAAGTTCCTATCAATGTAGTTTTACCTGTACCGGCATACCCTTTTAATAAAAAAAGTGAGTCTTTTGACCCCGACAAAACAAAATGAGATAATTTCTGTAGAACTACATCCTGCTTAAGAGTAGGTTCAAACGGGAAATCTTTCTTCAACAACTCATAAAACTCTTTTTCCCTCATTAAAAATATATGTAGAATTAATACTTTAGTTAATAAATCAAAGATAGGGATGATTTTTTGGCAATAAACTTTTACGATTAAAAAAAAATTGTAGATTTGCGTATACACTAATGTTTAAAGTTAAATCATAAAATGAAAATTGTTATTCAATTAGTTCTGTGGGTAGTTATAGGTTTTTTAGGATACTTAGTATTCAATTCTATTAACGGTCCTGTGAAATTCAATAAAGTAAAGAAAGCAAGATATGCTCAAGCTGTTGAAAATTTAAGGGACATTCGTACTGCTCAATTAGCTTATAGATCTATAACTGGGAAATTCGAAAAGGATCCCGAAAAACTAATTACTTTTATAGATACCGCAAAGTTTACTCTTATAGAGAGAAGAGATTCTAGTTTTATTAGATTCAATAAAATTCTTAAAATAGACGAACCAAGAGACACTGTTGTAATCGACACTTTAGGTTATGCATCTGTTAAAGATTCTTTATTTAAAACAGATAATCATAAGACGATGATGAAAATTCCTTTAGAAGGAATTGATGCTAATTTTGAATTAAATGCTGGTTTTATTGACAAAAACGATATAAGAATTGCGGTTTTTGAAGCTAAAGTAGCTAAAGATGTTCTTTTACATGATCAAGACAAAGATCTTTTATCTCAAGAAAAAGAAGTAGTATCAGTTGACGGAGTTAATGGTCCTTATCTTTCTGTAGGCTCTATGAGCGATGTAAAAACTATTGGTAACTGGCCGAGAACATATGGTGCAAACGACCAATAATAATACTATTGATAATAATACATCAAATACATTGTCCATTCAGGTAAGCCTGAATGGACTTTCTTTTTGTACTATAGATTCTAATCAACAAGTAACGGCTGTAGGGCAAAACAGTTTCGGACTACAATTAACTCCAGAACAAGTACTGGGTAAAATAAAAACCGCTTTTGATGACAACCCTTTATTAAAAGGCAATTTTGAAACTATAGAGGTAATATATCATAATGTTTTGTATGCCTTGGTTCCTAAACCATTGTTTAACAAAGACCTGGTGAAGCAGTATTTACAATATAATGTTAAGGTTTTTGAGAGCGATTTTATTGTTTATGACGAATTGGATCAACATGATATTGTTAGTGTCTATATACCCTATGCAAATATCAATAATTACTTTTTTGACACTTTTGGCTCATTTACATATAAACATGCCATTACCATATTAATAAACTCATTACTTACTCAGGAAAAAAATAGTGAAACCACTACTGTTTTTGTAAATATCAATGAGAAACTGTTTGACTTAGTAATAATTAATAAAGGAAAATTGATTTTAGGAAATACATATAGGTATGAAAGCAAAGAAGATTTTCTCTACTATTTATTGTTTACAACAGAACAAGCAAACCTTAACCCTGAAGAGTTTACATTAGTGTTTTTAGGGGATATCACTAAAGAAAGTGATTGTTTTAAAATAGCTTATAAATATGTACGTAAAATCACTTTTGGAAATTATTCGAGGAACCTCGAAATATCATCAGAAGTTGAACCCTTTGAACCTCATCAACACTTTACCTTACTAAGTCACTTTTGATATGCGTATTATTTCAGGAAAATATAAAGGAAAAAGATTAACTGCTCCAAAAAAACTACCCGTTCGACCTACTACCGATATGGCAAAAGAAGGACTATTTAACATCCTTAATAATAATTACAATTTCTCTCAACTATCTGTTATTGATCTTTTTGCCGGCACAGGAAATATTAGTTATGAATTTGCTTCTAGAGGTGCAGAACACATTATCGCTATTGATTCTCATTATGCTTGCATGGGTTTTATAAAGAGTACAGCTAAAGAACTTGATTTCTCTATTGAAACGGTAAAAAGTGATGTCTATAGCTACTTAGAAAAAACAAGACATAATGCTGATATTATTTTTGCTGATCCCCCTTATGATTTTACCAAAGAACAATTTATGAAAATTGCAGCCTTGGTTTTTGAAAATGATCTTCTTAATGAGGAAGGTCTTCTAATTATTGAGCATTCAAAACACACATCTCTTGAAGATGCTCCCTATTTTGATAATTCTAGAAAATATGGAGGCTCTGTATTTAGTTTTTTTAAGAAATAACATTGTAGTATTTTTCTAGCACAGATTCCTTAAATTATTTTATAACACAACTTTCTCCCATAACCGATGTTCTAATTGCCGATTCATCAATTGTATCAAGGCTACTTAAAGAATTAATTTGGTGTGTGGCAGTATCTATAATTTCTTCATAAAGAGATAAAACTTGCCCATCAAACCCTGGGGTTTCTTCTGCAGCAGTTTTAAATATACTCATCTGATATACAAAATTATTAAGGATATGATGACTAGAAGACAACATCGCTTTATAAATTTTTAGTTTTTCATTCTCCATTTGCATAGCTTTAATGCGCCTCCTCTTATCTAAAAAAAGAAATACAAAAAAGATCAAGATCGGAATTATTATCTCATCAAGTTCATACTCTTCCAAACTTGCTAATACAGCAATAATTTTTTCAAACAAATCTAATTGCAATACAATACTTATTACATAAATAATTGCAGATAGAATTAATCCTATTAACGTTAATTTGTACTTGTACATCAGTATTGAAAGGGGGATTAGGGTATGAGGGTTTATAAAGGATCAGATAAGTATAAAGAAATATCGAATTTTTGCTAACGTAATTTATTATTCAAATCAAATATACATAAAAAGGTTAACTCATCGATAATTTCCTTTGTAACCATGAGCAGAACAATAAAATCCTTTACTTTTATTCATTCATAACCGACGTTCGAATAGAAAATTCATCAATGGTTTCTAAATTACTCAAAGAATTAATTTGATGGGATGTATTACTAATGATGTCTTCATAGAATGATAAAATCTGTGCATCAAATCCCGGAGTATCTTCTGCTGTAATTTTAAATATATCCATTTGATAAACAAAATTATTTAAAATATGGTGACTAGAAGATAGCATTGCTTTATAAATGTTGAGTTTTGCATTTTCGATAAGAATTCTCTTACTACGCCTATGTACATCAAAATACAAAAACACAAAAAAGACCATTATGGGAATAATTATCTCATCTAATTTAAATTGTTCCATATTAAGCAAAAACTCCAAAAAGTGTTCAAAAAGGTCTAGTTCCAAAATTGTGGTTGTTACATAAATAAAAACAGATAATACCAATCCTATAAGCGTTAATTTATACTTGTTCATTGGTTAGGGGATTAAAGTTAGGGAGTGATGATTTGTGAGGTTTATTAGGGTACGATTCAATACAATTAGAAGAAAAATTGCATCTACGTTTAAGAGTCAGGTAGGTTAAATATAAGTAAAAAATAAAACGACAAGGCATTTTACAAGTATTTTAACATTAAAAAAATGATGTAAACCCATAATTAAACAAGGTTAAAATACGTAAATGTATGCGGTTTTTATACTCCTAAAATTTAAAAAAAACCATAGCCACTAAGCTACTTCTTCTCCTATAGAAGCTTCCCAAATCATGAACCACTCTTGGTCGGTAATCTTAGTATTTAAAGACTCTAACGCCGATTGAATTCTATTAATCTTAGTTGAACCAATGATAGGAAGAATTCCTGAAGGATGTTTTAAAATCCAAGAGGTAAGGATCTGATCTGGTGCTACATTATATTTTTGGGCTAATTGATCAACAACTTTATTAATGCGAAGAACTCGATCTTCGGGTTTTTTAGCAAAAAACTTACCCCCTGCAAGAGTAGAATACCCCATTGGTTTCACTTTTTTCGAAATACATTGATCCAGAGTACCATTAACAAAGGGCTCTAAATGTAAAGGAGAAATCTCTATTTGATTAGTCTCTAAAGGAACAAACGTATTTAGCATTTCAAATTGTGAAGAGGTGAAATTTGAAACCCCAAAATACAATACCTTACCATCCTTTTTAAGCTTTGCAAAAGCCTCTGCCACTTCTTCGGGATGTAGTAATGGACTTGGCCGATGAATCAAAAGTAAGTCAAGATAATCGGTTTGTAGATTAGTTAAAGATTGTTCAACAGAGTGAAGTATATATTCTTTACTTGTATCATATGACTTAATTTTGTTATCCGGGCGATTTGGAGTCACTAATTTAATTCCACACTTTGAGACTAATTGCATTTTTTCACGAAGTGATGAATTTCCTTTAAGCGCATTCCCAAAAAGTGTTTCGGTGGTATAATGACCATAAATATCGGCATGATCAAAAGAAGTCACATTGAGATCAAGACAACCATCGATTAATTTTCGAGCTTGGTCAACAGATAAATTTGCTCCCCATTCTCCCCAATTCATACATCCCGCTACTATTCGAGAAAGTATAGGACCACTTTCGGAAATCTTACTCTTCATATTTTTTAACTTTCAAAAATTGTAATTTGTTTATACTTAAAACTGATTAATAATCTATCGCCTGATAAATAGCTCTTTGTATCTCTGATCGTATATCATTAGAAATCAATTTGCGATTTGCCGAATCTGGAAATGTTCGATTACTTAAAAACACATAGACAATCTCTTCTTCGGGGTCTGCCCAGGTAAAAGTACCTGTAAAACCGCTATGCCCAAAACTGGTCATAGATATACATCCACATGTTGGACCTATATCGCCCAATTGCGGTTTATCAAACCCAACTCCTCTACGAACATCTTTATGGCAATAATAACAGGTATTAAACTCTTGCAGCGTTTGACTTTTAAAATATCGCTTTCCTCCGTAATACCCACCATTAAGATACATTTGCATTATTTTGGCGACATCATTAGCATTAGCAAACAATCCTGCATGTCCACCAATACCACCAAACATAGCTGCCCCCTGGTCATGAACATATCCATGAATAATTTCATTTCTAAAAGCTTTATCATTTTCTGTAGGCACAATTCTTTTTCTTTTAAATCTTGCCAAAGGTATATATGATGTATTACTAGCTCCCAAAGGCCTATAAAAATGCTGTTGTGTGAGTGCATTTAAGGTATTACCATAATGATTTTCAATATATGCTTTTAACATATAATAAGGCAAATCACTATATTTATAACGTAGTCTTTTACGCAACTCACTATCCTTAATTCTTAACATTAAAGAGTCTCTCATATCACTACGCAGATAAAGATTATTTGTTACTTGGATATTAAATTCTTTGGAAAGATTATTTCGATAATATTTTTTATCAGGTTTTTGTGTTACGCTATCCAGGGTTTTTAGATAAAACGGAATCCATGCTCTTAATTTTGCATAATGCGATAACATCGATCTCAATGTTATATGTTCTTTGTTAGATCCTTTAAAATCTGGTAGCATCTCACCGATCTTGGTATCTAAAGAAAGTATACCTTTATCTTTTAATTCTACGGTAAGCGGTAATGATGCCAATATCTTAGTTAATGATGCCAAATCATAAATATCCGATCCTTTAACTTTTCGCAATTTATTATAGGTATGATAGCCATAATTTTTATTAAAAACCACTTTCCCTTTTCTAGCAACAATTAATTGCAAACCAGGTGTCATCTTATGCTTTAATGCACGATCAACAATAGAATCAATTCTTCTAAGCTTATAAGAATTAAGCCCAACGCTCTCTGGTATCCCATAAGTCAACCTTTTTAATGATCTTGTTTCGATACCTGTACCTATCGGAAAATCCTCGCCCAAACTTACAGGAAGTTTTCCTTTAGATTCGATAGCACCAAAAAGTAACTGAGCTGCTTTTTCTTGAGCAATAACACTATTCTGATACCCCATCAAAATTCCTTCAAAATTTGTGGTTGTCAACATATCCAGCATTGCATACGGACGAGCAAATATATTTAGAACAGTAGTATTAAGCCTTGCTATTTCATAGAGCCAAACCAACTCTTTATCTTTAAATTTATAATCCTTCCAAGGTGAAGCATTAGATTTATGAAATCCAATAATTACATAATTGTAATCCTTCAATTTTTCTATCATTTCGCTTAACTGACTTGCTTTCACCCAATCCACCTGGGTATACTGACTAAGTTGCTCATAAAATGCTTCTCCCGAATCATCCCCCATCGATACATAAGCTACTTTCTTAAGATCAAGATTCTTTATTGGTAATGTAGCTCTATCGTTTTTAAGTATTGTTAAAGAGTTTTCTACCAAATCATGATGTAGCACTTCATTTTTTATACTGTTTAGTTCTTCGAAAAGATAGGATGTTTCTATAGGCATATACTTATTAAGGCCAGCTTTATACTTAGACAACAAGATTTTTCGTACAGAATGAGCTAAACGTTCTTCGGTTATTATCCCAGAATAATATGCCGAAACTATTTTCTGAGATGCCAAAGGAACATCTTCAGAAATTAATAACACGTCATTTCCTGCTAAGAAAGCTGCTAAGTCAATCTCACCGGGGTCTTTAAAATTAGAAGCTCCTTTCATATTTAGAGCATCTGTAAAAATCAAGCCTTTAAATTTAAGGCTGTCCTTTAACAAGTTGGTAACCACACTTTTTGAAATTGAAGAAGGATACCCAGATCTAGGTTCTAGGCTAGGAATATTAAGATGAGCTACCATAACGCTAGACAGTCCCTCATTAATAAGCTTACGATATGGATACAACTCTATACTATCTATTCTTTGAGCATCAAAATTTATGGTAGGAAGCGTTTTATGAGAGTCACTATCGGTATCTCCATGGCCAGGAAAATGCTTTGCACTTGCCAGAATACCTTCTTTTTGCATCCCTTTCATAAACGATAACGCTTTTTGAGTTACCATCTCCTTATCCTCTCCAAAAGAACGGTTGCCAATTATAGGGTTTTTGGGATTCGTATTTATATCTACTACAGGTGCAAAATTAATATGCACCCCAAGTCGTTTACAGTGCCTTGCTATTTGCCGACCGGTTTCTTCTATTAATGCATTATCCTGTATTGCACCTAATGTCATATTCCAGGGAAAAGCTTGTGTAGAATCCAATCGCATAGCCAAACCCCATTCTGCATCCATACCAATGAGTAACGGTACTTTTGATAGTTCCTGAAATTCATTATTGAGCTTAGCTTGACGTTTTGGTCCTCCCTTAGAAAAGATGACACCTCCTATATGAAACTCCTCTATAAGTTGTTTTATCTTATCGGTTTCCTTTTTAGGGTCTGAAGAAAAAATATCAACCATAAACAGCTGCCCTACCTTCTCTTTAAGTGTCATTGTATTATAAATGCTATCTACCCAGCGTTTTTGAGCATTGTAATCTTCTACATACAAAGGGTTTTGTTGCTGAGCATAAACACTAAAATTTATAAGAACAATTATTAAGGATATATACTTTTTAATTATGTGCCACACAAAAATCTTAATTTAAAAAACGATTATGCCAACTATCTTTAGCGGGTACTTCCCAATTGGTAAGATACTCGGCAATATTAGTAACTAGGTTATTAAAAACAATAGTATTTGGGGATACCGATCTGTTTTTTGCCATTTTCTTAAAATCTGCAAGTGGTTTATAGGCTACATACTCTCCTTGTTTAAAAGAAACATTCATTTTATCCATTAGATCCACATCATATGCTTTTTCTAATTCTTGAATAAAATGTACTGATGCATCAATTGAACAGCCTGTAGCAGAATTTAAACCTTGATCCAATCCAATGGTTATAAATCTTTTATATTTTATATCATACCCTGCCTTTAGATCAGCACCATGTGCTGTCCATTGGGTTATGAATTCATCTAATTTTTGTCTAATTTCTTCTAATTCATCTACAGAAAATGATCTATTCGCTTGATAAATCCACACTCTTGATGTTTCGGGAAGGTCATTAAAATCTACCAACATTATCTATCTTTTTTACTTTTTACTAAAATAACAAAAACTATCTCTAATCTCTTATATAAAAAAGAGTTAATATGAACAACATATTAACTCTAATTAAATTGTATATAACTAAGAAAAAATCTATAAATCCTGTGCGTTGGCAATTAATTCTGCCACATCTAGCACTTCGATACTATCTTCTTTTTCTTTACTCTTAACTCCATCTGTCATCATCGTATTACAGAAAGGGCACCCCGCAGCAATAATATCTGGTTTAGTTTCTAGAGCATCTTCAGTTCTCTCAACATTTACATCTTTATTACCTGGTTCTGGTTCTTTAAACATTTGCGCTCCTCCTGCTCCACAACATAAGCCATTTTTCTTACATCGTTTCATTTCGATTAACTCTACTTCTAATTTTTTTAATAGATCTCTAGGCGCTTCGTATACATTATTAGCCCTACCAAGATAGCATGGGTCATGAAATGTAATTCGTTTACCTTTAAATTTCCCTCCTTCGACAGTTAATCTACCTTCATCTAAGAGAGATTTAAGAAATTGCGTATGATGCATCACTTCATAATCTCCTCCTAGTACAGGGTATTCATTTTTAAGCGTATTAAAACAGTGCGGACAAGCGGTAACCACTTTTTTAATTTCATATGCATTCATTACCTCTATATTTGTAACGGCCTGCATCTGAAATAAAAACTCATTACCTGCTCTCTTAGCAGGATCACCAGTGCAACTCTCCTCTGTACCTAACACAGCAAAGTCTACTTTGGCACTATGCAATAATTTAACAAAAGCCTTTGTAATCTTTTTAGCTCTATCATCAAAACTACCAGCACAACCCACCCAAAATAAAACTTCAGGTTTTTTACCTTCGGCCATATACTCTGCCATTGTAGGCACCTTTACTGTTTCGCTCATATGTAATTTTTTATTTTTCTTAGTTTAAAAATCTAAGGTTTTTAAAATACAACCTTAAACTAATCGTGTTTTCCATCATCAAAAACCTCGATAGTAACCACTCTTTCTACTAGTTCTGTAAACTTACCTGTATAACGGGTAGCTTTTACTAAGTGATTATCGATCCAGTGATAATTTCCTCCTCTTGGTTTACCCATTAGAAGGCTATGATATTTAAATCCATGCTCTTTTAACCATGCCTCAGTAACTGTTCTATGGTTTTCGGTTCTAGAGGTAAAAAAACATATAATATGTCCTTCATCAAACCATTTATTTAACGTTATCAATGCATCCGGAAATGGTTTACAAGTAACCATTCGTTCTGGCTCTTCATTGGGTACATCTTCGGTAATGGTGCCATCGATATCAATTAGATAATTTTTGATACCTTCTGGTAAGACAGGACTTATATGTTCTCCTGCTTCTACTTTGTCATGCAATAATTTTTCTACTTCTTCCTTCTTCATAACTTCTTTTTTCTCTTAATTTAAAGGTTTATTTGGTTAATCTTTGGTTACTACTATAATTTTATTCATTACTCCAGTTCACCCTATCCATCTGGTTAAATGGCCAAGGAGCTCCGTTATTTTCTATATTAGACATCATAACATTTAGTTCTGTAGGTGCGGCACTTTCTTCCATCACTAAATATCTTCTCATATCAATAATAATTGATAATGGACTAATGCTTACCGGACAAGCTTCTACACATGCATTACAACTTGTACATGCCCATAATTCTTCTGGTGTTATAAAGTCATTTAATAGTTGCTTACCATCATCCACAAAGCTACCGTTCTTATCAATATTATCTCCAACTTCTTTTAGACGATCTCTAGTGTCCATCATGATTTTTCGAGGAGAAAGTTTCTTTCCTGTCTGGTTTGCCGGGCATTCACTGGTACAACGTCCACACTCTGTACAAGTATATGCATTGAGTAATTGTGCCCAATTAAGATCCATAACATCTGAAGCTCCAAATTTTGCCGGGTCTCCTTCTGTTTCATCCTCTGCAGGAGCTGCAAAAGGGTCTGCACTTGGATCCATCATTAATTTAACCTCGTTGGTTATTGCTTCAAGGTTATCCAACTCTCCTTTAGGTTTTAGATCTCCATAATATGTGTTCGGAAACGCTAACAGAATATGTAAATGTTTTGAGAAATACAAGTAATTCAAAAACACTAAAATCCCTAAAATATGCAGCCACCACGCTGATCTTTCTAGAAGAAACAAACTTCCTTCAGACATCCCATTAAAAAGTGGTGAAATAAATTGACTAATAGGGTATGCTCCTGCTTTGATATAATGATCAGCTCCTAACTCTTGCAACTGTAAATCTGCGGCATTCATAACTAAGAACAAAGTCATTAAAACCATTTCAAAATAAAGGATCAGGTTTCCATCATTTTGCGGCCATCCTTTCATCTCTGGATTCCAAAAACGTTTTAGTTTAATTACGTTACGACGAATCCAAAATAAAATGACACCAACAAATACTAGAAATGCTAAAATCTCAAAAGAGGCTATTAAAAAGTCGTAGAACCCGCCTAGAAAAGCAAATATCCTATGAGTCCCGAAAATACCATCAATAATAATCTCTAAAACTTCGAGGTTGATGATTATAAAACCTAAATAAACAACAATGTGTAATATCCCCGAAACTGGACGTCTTACCATTTTAGATTGCCCTAAAGCTATCATTGCCATGTTTTTAAATCTCTCTCCTTTATTATCAGATCGATCCACATCTTTACCAAGTCGAATATTACGAATGACTTTACGTATGTTTTTTGTAAAATATCCAATACCGGCTACTAAAACAATTACAAATAGGATATTAGGTATATATTGCATAATCTTTAATTTATTGAGTCTGTTGGTTTTTGATATGGTTTATTCTTTTTTCCGAAAACAGATACATTAATGTATCGTGTTGGATTTAATCTCAAATCCTGAAGTAACAGTTCTAATTCTTTACTAGTTTTTTCAAGATTGTTATATAATTTATCATCTTTCAATAGCTTCCCAGCAGTTCCTTTACCTGAATTTAAATCTTTCGAAATCTTTTCAAAATTAGCAAGAACTACCTCTAGTTCTTTTCCTATCTTTTTAACATTGATCTGGGATAAAGAATCTGAAACTTTGTTAAGCTTTGCTGAAATTTCATCAGCATTAGAAAATGCTCGATTCAATTTTTCTTCATTAGTAGCCATTAAGTTATTCAATCTAATCGATGTCCCTTTGAATTGTTTAATACTAATACTCAAATCCTTAAAAATTGAATTTAAATTGTTTTTATTATCAACATTCAGAATGCCATTCACCGAAGTCAATAATGTATCCGCATCTGTAATGGCTGCTTCAAGTTTTTCTTGCAAAGGTGTTAACCTGTCATTCACCAATTCTAATAAACCAGCCTCTATTCTGCCTGGTAAAGTATCATTATCTTTGGCTTCTAGACCTTGTTCATATTTTGGGATGATAGCCAATGATTTTCCTCCAATTAACCCTCCGCCGTAAACTTTTGCTTCACTATTCTTTGAAAAAGAGAAATCACTATCTACATTAAACTCTACCACTAAATTACCTTTAGTATCTGCAAAATTAATGCTCACCACCTGTCCTACAACCAAACCGTTTATGGTAACCGGTGAAGAAGGGATTAGGCCTTCTACATTGTCATAGACTGCATAAAGCGTTCGATCATTTTCCAAGAGATTTTTTCCCTTCAAAAAACTATATCCAAAAATTAAAAGTGCAATGGCACAAATAGCTAATATTCCTGTCTTAACTTCTCGAGTAAATTTCAAAGTAGTTTAAATTTTAAGACACAAATTTAGAATAAAAAATAGATTTCTACTGATTATTCTTTAATGAATTATCAGTATTTATTTAGATTAATTCGAAGATGTGCTCGCTTTTAGAGCATCTGCTAACGGAATTGATTCATTATTGCGAAAAGCAACAACAAAACTAGAATCGAATCCTTTACCCACTGCAATTTCTTTTAATTCTTGTATTAATGTATAATTCGGTGTGTTTCCGAAGTAGTATTTATATAGGTCACCCGTTTTGGTTTTTGACAATTGATCTAAACCATTAAAATTAAAAGGCTGAAGTTCTATATCGGTTGACCCTGCAGCAATTTGCACTTTAAAAGTTACATCCTCATACACCTTATCTCCTTCCATTTCTGCGGTTACACTGCCTACTTCTTTAGGAGTTTCAGGTTCTGGAACATAATAGATGGCATCGAGACTTTCTTTATAATCTACAACAGAGGTAGTAATAGATTTTGCCATATCATCTTGGCCTTTCTTAGAGTTAAGGTATTTTCCTTCCTTATTATTAGTTAGAAAACCAAGCTCGATAAGAACACTTGGCATATAGGTTTGATGTAATACTACAAAACCAGCTTGTTTAACTCCTCTACTCTTTCTTTCTAAGGTTTTTTTGAACCGGTTTTGCACAAAACTTGCCAGTGTAAGGCTTTGGTCTAAATATTCTTCCTGCATTAAGGTCAATCCAATTATAGATTCTGGAGAATTAGGATCAAACCCATCATAGTTAGCTTCATAATTATCCTCGAGAAGAATTACAGAGTTTTCATTTTTAGCAACATTAAAATTTTCATTATTAGCGTGTAATCCTAAAACAAAGGTTTCTGTACCATAGGCTTGGGATCGATGAGAATTACAATGCACAGAGACAAAAAGGTCTGCATTTGCCTTATTAGCAATTCGTCCTCTTTCATGCAACTCTATAAATTCGTCTGTTTTTCGGGTATAGACTACCTTAAATCTTGGATCTTTTTCTAGTGTGGCACCTACAGACAAAACTACATTAAGTGCTATTTCTTTTTCTTTATATCCATTCCCCCTATTTCCAGAATCATGTCCCCCATGTCCTGCATCTAAAACTACCACAAACTTGTCTTTTTCTTGAGAAAAAACAGATGTATTGAAAGCTGGCAGTACACAAATTAAGGTTCCAATTAAAATACTATATCCAATATTTTGTTTCATGTGCATATTCTATTTTTTTCCAATAATTTTTTGGAAATACTATCTATTAAAACAATTATCATTTTTTTAAGTTTATAATTGTGTTTAATATCATTGATACTATCAATTACAAAAATTTAACCATTAATTTGAAACATTCCCTTTATGTTTCAGTATTTAATAATAACTTAAAAATATAAAGATTATGATTTATAAAATAAATTCATATTCTCTTAGTTTAAATGGCTTTAGAGGTATACTGTTGACATATTTTTTTATTTTTTTTACAATTGCAATCTAAGCACAAAAAATATATGTAATTTTGACACTTCAAAAACTAAGCCATAGTTTTACAAAAATAGGATTTAAACCATTGCAAACAACGGTACGTAACATACTTTATTCACTAAGTTTTTCACTGTTTTGTATTTGTCAAATTACTGCACAAGAAACAAACAAGACTACAGAGGTACCTATTCCTGCAGAGAAAGATACTATAGCTAATACTCAAAAAGAAATAAAGGTTGACTCTGAACTACTATTAAATGAAAAAGCTCAGGATACAACAAAAAAAGACACTATAGCTACCGAACCACAATTATTATCAGACAAAGTTGACTACAAAGCAACCGATTATATGAGGCTAAGTCGTAAAGAGAACAAAATGTATCTTTATAATGAAGCAGAAATAATTTATGGTGATATGCAAATTAATGCCGGATCTATCATTGTAGATAATGAAAAAAATGAGGTTTATGCATATGGTATTAAAGATTCTTTGGGTGAGTATGCACAACCCCCTATTTTTAAACAGGCGCAAAATGTTGTTGAACCGGATTCAATTCGTTTTAATTTTGATACCGAAAAGGCACTGATATTTAACTCTAGAACAGAGCAAAACGGATTTAAAATTAAAAACGAAGTCTCTAAACGTGAGAATGACTCTGTAATTTACATGAAAAATGTGAAGTTTACTACTTCAGAAAATATAGAAGATCCAGAATATTATTTCTATGCCCGTAGAATTAAATTTGTTCCTAAAAAGAAGATTGTTACTGGGTTAGTTAATATGTTTATTGCCGATGTCCCTACTCCTCTTGGTTTGCCATTTGGGTATTTTCCGTTAACAGAGGATAGAACATCTGGATTTATTATACCCAACCCTGGAGAAGAAAGTGCTCGAGGATATTTTCTTCAAAATGGAGGATACTACTTTGCTATTAGCGATTATGTAGATTTAACACTTCTTGGAGATTATTATACCAATGGTAGTTATACTTTTGCCGTAGAATCGGCATATGCATTACGATACAGATTTAGGGGTAACCTAAGATTTAGATTCGAAAACAATTTACAAAGCGAAAGAGGTTTTCCGGATTTTTCTAGAACCACAACCTATAACATACAGTGGTCACACAGCCAGGATGCTAAGGCTAATCCGAATTCTCGTTTTTCAGCTTCGGTTAATTTTGGTAGTAGCGACTTTTTTCAGCAGTCTACAAACCAACTAAATACGGGTAATTTTTTAAATAATCAGATTAGCTCATCGATATCCTATGCAAAAACATTTCAGGGAGATCCACAGGTAAATGTTAATGTAGCGGCCACTCATAACTCTAATACTAATACAGGCATTGTAAATTTATCTCTTCCAAATGTAAATGCAAGTGTATCCAGAATATTTCCTTTTGCTCCAAAAGTAGGTGTAAAAAAAGGGATTATTCATAACATAAACACGCAATACAATTTTAGAGGTGAAAATAGAATAACCACAGATGATGATGCTCTATTTTCTGCAGAAATGTTTGAAGATTCTAGAATGGGAATGCAGCATACTATTCCCTTAAGTACAAATTTTAAAATATTTAAATATTTAAGCGCGACAATGGGGACAAATTTTCAGGAAAGCTGGGTTTTTGAAACCATAAATCAAAGTTATGACTCGACTGCAAATGAAGGTGCTGGTGAGGTTGTAAGAGATACCATAACAGGTTTTGACACTTTTAGAACCTATAATTTTAGTACAAGTATAGGAACCACAATTTATGGTACTTTCAATTTTAAAAAAGGAAAGAAAATACAGGCAATTCGCCATACAATGAGACCTTCCATTAGTTACAATATTAATCCAGCCTTTGATGAGTTTTATGACACCTATACGGTTACAGATAATCCAAACACTACGGATATTGATGAAACAGAAGTTGTAGAGTATTCTAGATTCGAAGGTGGTTTCTTTGGTGCTCCAAGCAATGTGTTTTCGAGTAGCATTGGGTTTTCTTTAGGTAACAACCTAGAAATGAAGGTAAAAAGCAAAGACACAACTGCTACAGAGCCTAAAAAGATTACATTGTTAAACAACCTTAATTTTAGTACGTCTTATAATATTGCAGGAGATTCATTAAAATTAAGTCCTTTATCCATTACCGGTAACATTCCTATTATTCAGAATAAACTAGATATAAACTTTAATGCGCAGTTAGACCCTTATGCGCTCGATAATAATAATCGTAAGATTGATGTTTGGAACATAGATAATGGTGGTAGTTTATTTAGACTTACCAGAGCTAGCGCTAATTTTGGGTATTCGTTTTCTAATAGGGATTTTGAAAAAGGAGCAGTTAACGAGGATCCTTTTGAAAATCAAAACTTTAGAAATGAAGGTAGGCCCGATGATCTTTTTGGGGGAAATACTAATTTTAGAGAAGGGCAATCCTATGTCAAGGATAAAGACAAAGGTCCTGATAAGGACGTAAAAAATTACAATTACAAAATTCCCTGGTCTCTAAGATTAGCGTATAATGTTAACTATAGCAATAACGCCCGGCAAAATGAAATATCATCGCACTCCGTACAATTCTCTGGAGATATAGAGCTTTCTCCAAGGTGGACTGTTGGCGCTTCTTCTGGTTATGACCTTAAGGATCCCGGTTTTACATTTACTAATTTAAGATTTCAAAGAGACTTAGAAAGTTGGACCATGAGTTTTAACTGGATTCCTTTTAGTGAAAGAACATCATGGAATTTCTTTATCGGTATTAAATCATCTGTACTTAGTGACATTAAATACGATAAACGAAGAGAACCAGACAGGCAGTTATAAACAACTGATGTGAGGTAAAAATAAACTCGATACATTAATACTATTAATCTCTTTACGCAATGAAAAAAATAATAACAACCACTAAGGCCCCTGCACCTATTGGCCCATACAACCAGGCTATTTTAAACGGAAACACCCTTTATACTTCGGGACAGATTGCTATAAACCCAAGTACCGGAGATTTGGTTCTTGATGATATCAAGACCGAAACAGAACAAGTAATGCAAAATCTTAAAGCCATTCTTGACGAAGTTGATATGACTTTTGAACATGTAATTAAAACTACTATTTTCCTTAATGACATGAACAATTTTTCTCAAGTAAATGAAATCTACGGAAATTACTTTAATGAAGATACAGCACCAGCCAGAGAAACCGTTGCAGTTGCTGCATTACCAAAATTTGTAAATGTTGAAATCTCAGTAATCGCCGTAAAATAGAGATTTCCCTTTTTTGTAAAAAAGAAACCCCCGAGTTGAATCCAATTCGGGGGTTTCTTTTTTTAATTTATATAATGTTACTATAAATCAACATGAGAAATAGCCTCTTTTATATTTACAAAAATCACAAAATCAAACATTTACATAAAATATTTTCTTAATAATTTCGTTAATACAATGCAAACCCGAGACTTAGCCAAAAATATTATGGTTCTTAAAACTCACTTTTATCGATCTTTTCATATCCTGAAAAGATCGATTTTTTGTTTATCCAATTATTAGAAATAAAAATTTGAACAACTATATCTTCTAAGTTACAGAACCACTCCATTAATAGTCAATAACAAGTATATTCTGGTTAAATTAAGTTCATATCGTTTACAGAAATATAATGATCAATATCCTTTAGAGTTTTGGATCAAAATCCGATCTTTTTATCCAGTAACTTAACTCAATCACTGTCTTTACTTAAAAAAACAAGATTAAAAAACACCAGTAATAGCAAGGCTTCACAAAGAAATTTAATTTTTGGCACGGCAATTGTTTATACTATAGCAAAACAATAAACAAACATTTTAAAATTAAATATTATGAAAACTTTTTACATTACATTAGGATTTAACTTTGAACCATTTATTAACTTTTTAAAAGAACTTCCTGCATCATGTAGTTATGCAATCCACAGATAAAATATAATTAAGAAGATTAATTAAACAATTTACATATGGATTGTGCGAAAATATAAAAAGCGAGATATAATTATCTCGCTTTTTTAATTAATATCATATTTCCTTACAACAAGAGTTAATTTCTCGTTATATGAGATCTTTTTGTTACGGTTTCAAAATCTTTCCATAGATACAATCTTTAGCCAGGCTTTTAGAATAACTCGTTTTTGTAGTAAGATCCATTATCAAATAAAGTACATTTCTTATATATACACTCACCTGATCCTTTTCCCAATCGATTTGTATATCTTCATTCTTTAAATTTCTAACATAGCTATAGTGATTAGACAATGAAATTGGCAAAGGTATTTCTTTCTTATCTTCAATCCTCTCTGGTATATCTTTTTTTAGCAATTTTGAATCTACTACAGAGCATAAAAAGCCTTCAAAATCAACATCTCCTCTATCAGGACTCAACACATGCACCCATACAGAATAGGCATCTTCTTCAATGATAAGTGTTCTTCCTGCATCTGTAGATGTTAAAAAGACGTTATTTTCTGTCTTTGTTGAATTTTCTTTAGTCTGCGCATGGAATAGTCCGTCTATTACGGATAAAAAAAAGGTTTTCATTTTGGGGCACTCATTTGGGGTTTCTACTATACTTTTATGGTATTCTTCTGAGAATATCATTACTTTAACACATACTACGACTTACATCTATAAGAGTATACTATTAAACCGCTAAACTATGGATTTATTTTTAGTTCTAAACAGGGGTTTACCTCCTTATACTAAGGGGCATTTACCCCTAAAAAAAATGTTATCTATAAGATCATCAAAATTAGGTAGAGAGTATATCAGAAATACGTAGTAACTCTTTGTTGATTTCATGGTCCTCTTTTAAACCATGTTCAAAACTAGTCGTTTTCACTTCATTATTAAGTAACCCGACCATAACATTTTTTTTCCCATCGAGCAGTACCTCAACTGCTTTTACACAGAGTCTACTGGCCAAAGTTCTATCAAAACAAGTAGGTGATCCACCACGTTGTACATGTCCAAGCACCGTAACTCTAACATCATAATCGGGTAGATTTTCTGTAACATAATCTGCTAATTCGAATACATTTTTCCCTGTTTTATCACCTTCACTAACGACTACAATACTCGAGGATTTACCAGAACGCTTACTTCGTTTTAGAGATTCTAGAAGACGATCAAGCCCCAGGTTTTCTTCTGGAATCAATATCTCTTCTGCTCCGGCACCTACTCCACTATTTAGCGCAATAAACCCAGAGTCTCTTCCCATTACTTCGATAAAAAATAATCGATCATGCGAACTTGCTGTATCTCGTATCTTATCTATTGCCTCAATAACTGTATTAAGAGCTGTATCATAGCCTATAGTATAATTTGTACCTGCTATATCATTATCTATTGTACCCGGTACACCAATAATCGGAATATCGTATTCTTTGCTAAAGATCTCGCCTCCTCTAAAGGTTCCGTCTCCTCCAATGAGCACCATAGCATCAACACCGACTTCTTTTAGATGTTCTGCTGCTTTTTTTCTCCCCTCAGGAGTTCTAAAATCCTTAGATCTTGCTGATTTAAGGATAGTACCTCCTCTGCTTATAATATTACGCACACTACGAGCATTTAGCACACAATAATCCCCTTCAATCATCCCTTGAAATCCTCTATAAAATCCAATACATTTTACATTATAATATGCACAAGCACGTGCTATAGCTCGTATGGCTGCATTCATTCCTGGAGCATCTCCCCCCGAAGTCATTACGCCAATGGTTTGGATTTCTCTTGCCATGTAGTATTTTGTTATAATTGGTTATTGATAATCTTATTTAGTTTATTATTCAAGATTTTGATACCGTTACGGCTCGAACTCTAATCATAAAGAAAAAAACAGCCTTTCAAATATTAATAATAAACAGATAACTAAGATTAGTTATTCTTATCTGTAAAGTTAATAAAATCTGGTGTTTCAATTTTGACTGTATCTTTGGGTTTGGCAATAGAATCTTTAGTTTTTTTATTTTTAAAAACCTTAGTCCAGAGTTCTTTAAAATTATCAAAATCCACAGAGTATGACAACCCTAATCCTTGTTCATAGACTTGATTTGCTGCTCCTATAAATTGAATATCATTTTCGCGATTAAAAATCTTACCTCTTAATGATCCATCTTCGTTAAAAAGATATTCTACTTCAACATCCCCCACTACATTGGTCTCGTTTACACCTCCTATAGGAACCCCAACCCTACCGTTAATCAAGATTCTTTTATTGATTTGGGTAGAAAGAGTTAAACCAAATTGATCTGCATTTTCCTGATCTAAA
Organism: Aquimarina penaris; assembly: GCF_040786285.1. Lineage (NCBI taxonomy): Bacteria > Pseudomonadati > Bacteroidota > Flavobacteriia > Flavobacteriales > Flavobacteriaceae > Aquimarina > Aquimarina penaris. The sequence continues at coordinate 64,841 of NZ_JBFMKQ010000003.1, read as the reverse complement.
GTACGAACTCCTTGCACATAGTTTAATCCTACCTGAAATTTATCGTCTTTATCAGAAAGTATATTATTAAAAAGACTTGAGGCTCGTTCTGCCACCAAACCACCCGTAATCGCATTAGCATCAAAGGTGCCACTATAAAACTGTCCCGAAGACACTAGTGATATTGCCTGAAGCTCTTTATTGGATTGATCATTCAACTTATAATCCAACTCGCTTTTTACTACAGAACTTAGATTAGGAAACTCTATATCAAAGTTAAGATTAGGCTTAATTAACTCCCCTTGTAAGTCTACCACAACCTCTATGGGTATTTTACGATTGATTGAAGAGTTTTCGAGCAATATTGCAGGGTTTGCTTCAGTTTTGTACACTGCACTCATGTCAAGGACCGCTCTTGTTGGGCTTCCGTCCCAGTTTATAGTTCCACCATCACGTACCGTAAACAATTTTTCAACAAATGCACCATATCTAAAATTATAAGTTCCTTCATATGCTACAAAATCCCCCCACATATTAAACTTCCCATTAGTATTAATCTCAATAAGCAGTGTACCCGCACCTCTTCCCCTTAAAGAGCTTCCCGTATCCTTATCTACTACAATTTCTACTTCGGCATTTTTATTTACATCCAATTCAAAATTAAGTTCTAATCCTTTTAAATCGTCTAAGATTATCTCTTCGCCTGCTAATCGAGCACGTTTTTCTTCGGGGCTTAAAAAATGAATAGAAGAATTATCTCCTATCGACTCTGTTTCATTTAGTGGAATTTTAAAAACAGTGCCTTCTTCAGTAGTAGCGTTCACATCAATAACAAGCTCATCTGTAGGACCTTTTATCGTTGCTTCTCCACTTATAAAACCGGTACCATAATATAGAGATTCCTCATCCTCTTCGGTATCTAAAACCAATAAACGTTCGTTAGCATATAACTCTAATCCCATTATCCATTTCGAAAAACGCCTATGGGCAATATATCCACCAAGGACTCCTTTAGTCTTATATTTTGTGTCTGTGATATTAATATTATCAAAATCAAACCGTTGTTTATTTAATATAACTCTTGAGTTATTATCAAAATCCAGATCTACATTGAGATAGGGTACCGAAAGTCCGGCTCGATCCAAGGTAAGTAGGCCATTAATTTCGGGGTTTTTATAACTCCCCGAAACTTTTGCCTGGCCCGTTACAAACCCTCTAATATTTGAAATCACCACTCCTCCTAAAGCACTAAATTCTGAGACATCTAATTCATCTAAAACCAAATCTACATCAATTGACGGGTTATCTTTTGAAACATTTATCGAACCTAAAGCCGACAATGTTCTTTGGTTATCATCATTTATGAGTCGGGTATTAATATTATATTCGGTAAGATCAGAATTACCCGCTATATTAAGCCTAAGTTCTCCTAATATAGTCTCATTGATTTCAAGATCATCTATACTAATTTCAGAATTTGGGAAATACCCGCCATTCTCTTGTAAAACAGATAAATTACCATCAACTGTGCCCTTAAATTCTAAACTATCTATTCGTGGTGTAATTTTGTTGAGATCTACTCCTGCAAAAGTTGCCTTTAAGTTTTTATAATCTTTTCCCCTTGTTACACCATCAATCCTTATTTCCTCATCCATATAACTAAGGATTACAGACTGTATATCTATACTACTAAAGTCATTATCAAACACCACCTTATTCGTGTTTTTATCTTTTTCTTTATTGGCATACCAGGTATATCCTTTATAGGTAAAATCGGATTTTCGAAATCCTACAACAGAATTATTTTCTTCGTTGATGGTATGATAAATCTCAAGGTTAAAGTTATCTTCACTATTTCTCCCTCCTTTAAATTCGGAGTGCATAAACAGTGTATCTTTTAGAGTAACATTAATCAAACTAAACTCTGAAACATCATAATATTTTGAATCAATACTATCAATAGCTACATACGTATTAAATAAAGGGTTTTTATTATCAACTTGGATATCTACATCCTGCATCAGATTGTCAAAAGCTTTGATAGATGGTGATTTAAAAGTAAGCTTAAACTCTGATTCATTACTTTCTACTTTTCCTTTGATAAATGTATTGGGTGCAAATTGGATTTCGGGGAAAAATACATCGACAATTTTGTTATAGATATTAAAATTGAATTCCATAAACTCATCATCGGTAATTTCGGCAGCTTCAAAATTAGTGTATAAACTTCCAATCGAATTTCTAAATAAATCATATACATTTTCAAATCTAAAAATACCTTTTACACTACCATCTACTATATCCGGGCTATTAATTTTGATGGTTCTAACATTATCTTCATCAAAACTCGATGTTATATTAAAATCTTCAAAGTAATATCCTGCATTTTGATTTGTATACAATGTTTTTTCGAAAGAAATTGTACCAAATACATCATTTATACCCTTACCTTTCATGTTCATAAACACATCTCCATTAAAAACGGAAATGCTATCCCTGGTAAACACATTTATTTTATTTAAATCTACATGGTCTACTTTGGCAACAAAATCATAATTATGTATTTCTTCTGATAGATTTGCAACTCCATTAAAGCTAAATCTTACATTTGGATCATTGGAATTGAGGTTACCATCAAATACACGGTCTTTAAGATTTCCTATCGCCTTTAAATCGGTATAGGTATACCCATTAATTTCTAATCCCTTTATATCACCTTCAATTTTAGTATCCAGACTTTCGAGTGTAAAACCGCTTCCATCAACATGAATATCAAAAGATGCATTACCTATTGTCTTTCTTCCCAATAGTTGGCCTACATTGAAATTATTCGAAATAATATTTCCATTATATGTGGATTCTTCTAGGTTATTTAACTTCTCCAATAAAACGAATGCATTAATCTTACCTAATTGCGAAAACAGGTCCATATCAATATCAACCGCTTTTGTGGTTACAATTGCATTACCTGTAGCTCGTACACTACCAAATTGATATAATTTTCTAGGTAAAGAATTTCCCAAAACTCTGGGTAATAAGTTGACCAAATCATAATAATTCGTAGTTAGGTTTTCGAAATCACCTTCCAATTCAAATTTTGATGCATCAGAAACTGCATTTTTAATCCTAATATCTCCTTTTATAATTGATCTATCTAAACCAGAAATATTAGCGTTTACAATTTTAAAGTCGTTCAATACTCCTCTTACAGCTGTATTTCTTAATTTTAATTTCCTGTTTTTCCCAAACTCTTTATAAAAAGGTATCAAATCATTTGTAGATACGGTAGCTCGATTAAAATTTGCATTGATATTTACCTTATTCTCAAAATCACTTAACCCTCCAACTTTATAAGAAAACAATACTTCGCCTTCAATTTTAGAATCTGGTGTTTCGATACTAAGTTCCTGAAAATTCATTTCTTCGGGCTTGATCGAAAAACATGTTTGAAGTTTAGAAATATTCATACCGCGCTGGTCATTAAAAGCCAGGCTATTAATATTAAGATATACATCGGGACCGTCTACCATTAAATTTTCAGCCTCTAAAAATATATTTCTATAATGTACTACTTCGGGTTTAGTCAATTTTTCATCGGTATATCGATAAACACCTTGATTAATAGTAATATTTTTTGTCGTAAGTAGGAATCTTGTGTTTGAAGACGATGCTTTACCCGAATCGAACTTTCTGATAAAAGTCATAAGATTATCACTCGGTTCATCTTTATAGAGTTTCATATTAAAGACTAGGTCCTCAATTAAAACATCGCCAAGTTCTGGTCTATTGTTTACAACATCTCTCATGCTACCAATAGAAGTTTCAATACTACCAGCATACATTAACGTATCCTCATGATGATCTTTTACGAAGACTTCTTTAAGAGTAATATTCCCTGCATAGGTTAAACCTATTTTATTAATGTCAATAGCAACATTATATTCAGAATTAAGATAATTTGTAGCTTTTTTGCCCAGAAAAGTTTGAACAAAAGGAATAGAAAATACGACCACCATAAATGCAAAAAGTGATAAAAGGACAAGAAATATCCTTAACAATATTTTCCTTAATTTTTTGATACGTTTTATTGTTTTAACTTTGTAGACAATATTAACAATTTCTATGCCCTTTTCCTCATAATGAACCCACAAAAAATATACATTCTTGGCATTGAATCCTCTTGCGATGATACTTCTGCGGCTATACTATGCAACGGAGAAGTTTTATCAAATGTTGTGGCATCACAAAAAATACACGAACAATACGGTGGTGTCGTACCAGAATTAGCCTCAAGAGCGCATCAGCAAAACATCGTTCTAGTTATAGATCAAGCGATTAAACAAGCAAATATTGAAAAAAAGGATATTACTGCAATTGCATTTACCAGCGGACCTGGATTAATGGGATCATTACTGGTAGGAACATCATTTGCTAAATCATTAGCATTGGCATTGGATATTCCTTTAATCGATGTAAATCACATGCAGGCACATATTCTGGCTCATTTTATTGAAGAAGATGAATTTGATAAACCAGAATTTCCGTTTTTAGCCATGACTATTAGTGGTGGGCATACGCAGATTGTAAAAGTTACCGATCATTTTGATATGGAAATTATTGGTGAAACTATAGATGATGCGGTAGGAGAAGCATTTGACAAAAGTGCTAAAATACTTGGATTGCCATATCCAGGTGGGCCATTAATAGATAAATATGCACAATTAGGAAATCCAAAGGCGTTTCCTTTTCCTAAACCAAAAGTTGGAGAACTTAACTTTAGTTTTAGCGGACTTAAAACTGCTGTGCTTTATTTTATTCAAAAAAAGGTAAAGGAAAACCCTAATTTCATAGAAGAAAACCTTAATGACATTTGCGCTTCTTTACAATACACAATTACAAATATCCTTATCGATAAGCTGAAGAAGGCATCTAAACAAACTGGCATTAAACGTATTGCAATTGGTGGTGGTGTATCTGCAAATTCTGGAATACGAAAAGCATTAAAAGATGGGAAACAAAAGTATGGTTGGAAAACTTTTGTACCAAAATTTGAATATACAACCGATAATGCTGCTATGATTGCTATTGTAGGACATCTTAAATATTTGAACAAAGATTTTACCGATATGAATGTTGTTGCTAAAGCCCGAATGAAGTTCTAATGCAATTATTTTATAACAATACATTAATTGAATCCAGTACTGAGATTAAATTCTCTAGAGAAGAAAGTAAACATATTGCTAAAGTATTGCGTAAAAAAGAAGGTGATATATTACATATAACCAACGGAAAAGGTTTTTTGTTTACGGCTACGATCACATTTTCTAATCCATCGCAATGTATTGCTACAATAGACTCTTATGAAAAGCAAGAAAAAAGAACATACCGACTTCATTTAGCCGTTGCCCCTACCAAAATGAATGACAGATATGAGTGGTTTCTCGAAAAAGCCACAGAAATAGGCATTGACGAAATCACCCCTATTATTTGCGATCACAGTGAACGAAAAATAATTAAACCAGAACGTTTTGAACGTATTTTGCTAAGCGCAATGAAACAATCTTTGCAATGTTATTTACCAAAGCTTAATCCCGCTATTTCTTTTTCTGAATTTATATCACAAAAAAACAATGATCAATTACTTATTGCGCATTGCGAAGAAACTAAAAAACAATCCTTAAAAACTACACTAAAACCAAAATCTAATACAACAATTCTTATAGGACCCGAAGGTGACTTTTCTACAAAAGAAATTGATTTAGCCTTAAGTCATGGGTATATACCAGTTACATTAGGAGAAACCCGATTAAGAACAGAAACCGCTGCTATGGTTGCTGCACATAGTGTTACATTCGTAAATGAATAAACTATAGATAGCTTTAAAATAATACTTTACTTTTTATTAAAAAACTATAACACCTCCTATGTTGGACAGGAAGTGTTACAGTTTGTTTATAAGATAGGGGTCGTTTTATTTTTTTAAAAATCTCATAATGTGATTTTTACCATCTTCGGTATGTAACTTAACAATGTATATCCCCTTAGATAAAGCTTCTGTAGACATTACTATTTCTCCAGTATGACTTACATGTATATTCTGAATAACCTCCTTACCATGCACATCAAAAATCTTAACAGCTGTTACTTTTGATTCACCTCGCGCTCTAATCGTGAGTAAATTATTTACAGGATTAGGAAATAGTTCTGCTCCATTAGATTTTTCTAATGCCTTAATCTCATCTGCTCTACCTCCTATTACACTCCCACATCGATCTTCCTTATATTCTATTCTAATTGCTTTAGGTTGTATTTTTCTGAAATCATCTACAAAAATCTGTTGTGCACTACGAGTAACACAAGGTTCATGTTTCACTTCTTTTAAGTCTATTTCTTTCTCACAAGGCGTTCCTGTTTTACCAGTCTCGGTTGTTTCTACCAAGTAAATATCCGCTCCACCGGCTCCAATTGATGTGGTATATCCAGTAAATGCAAATCCTTTGTCAAAATCATCAGTCACCAACTCCAAGCCACCTTCTTGTCCATTTCTTCCGTAATTACGTGCCCATAATAAATTACCTCCTGCATCAGTCTGAAATAGTATTGTTTTTCTAGATGAAATGTATTGTAGACCCACTATGGTATATAATTGATTTCCACTTGGGCTTATGGTTTCTTCTAAACCATACCCAACTTCGGTACGCTCTGTACCATAAGTTTTCAGTCCTAAAAAATTACCTGTTCGGCTTATAGTTAACAGAAAAGCGTCATACGAATTATTAAGTCCGAAACTATTAGTATATCCCGTAAGCACATAATTACCTTGTCTATTTTGTTTAACACAAGTAGCAACATTTCTATAGCCAATTGCAGGATCCAAATCTTTTGGGTATCCTAGGATTCTGTTCCATTCTATAGTAAGATCAGGTTTTAGCTTAACTACGAAAATATCAGTTGGAGGATTCGTTAATCCATCGCTACCGGCACATCTATAATTAGTAGTAGAACCCGCAATAATATATCCTCCGTCTCTTGTTTGTTCTATCCACATACCTCGTTGATCTCCTTCGCCCCCAATCACCGTAGCTCTTGTTAGATTTCCTTGATCATCGGTGCGTACTACATACATATTAGTTCTGGGAAACGCCTGAGAATAACTTCTGGTTTCACCCACCATAATATATCCCGGTCTTCCATTTTCATCTTTGATATTTTGCACACAATGCGCGGCATCATATCTTTCTCCTCCGTACACTCTAGAAAAAACAGGAGCTCCGTTGATATCTGTACCCAGTAAGAATGCATCTCCTCTTCCAAAACCAAAACTACGAGTCATACCAGCCGCAACATATGCAGCTTTGTTGTTCGTACTAAAATTAGTGGACTGTCGTACAGAGTTAAAATATTCTCTATCTTCACCTCCATAAACGCGAGACCAGATCTGATTTCCATTAAGATCTGTCTTGACTAATGTTGCATCCTGACTTCCAATAAATTGTTGCGATGTATATCCCGCTAGCAAATACCCTTTTTCAGTTTTCTGAAGTTGATCAAGTGATCTCCCCATTTCTGTCTTTTCGGTACCATAAGAACGTTGAAATTGCGAAAAGCCCGTATTTACAACAAAAAAACAAGCAATACAGTAAAAAATTGTTTTCATAATGATTCATATTAAATTAGTTAATAAATATTTTCTGTAATTCTGCGCCGCTTAGATTTTAATAATCAGTGGCCTGTAGTTCGTAGTTTTCTGAAAATACAGAAGGGGTAAGTATGTGATGTCACATTTTTATCTTGGGCTAAGTAATAAAATGCCTGTGCTAATATCAAGAGGCATACACCTTATAACCAAGGGTTAAAAACCTATAACTGAGTAAGGTTTTCCTATAGCAGCCACATTTTTAACACCATCATAAAACATGATATTGCTCAGAAATCAATACCTTTAACACATAATCAAGTTTATTATGATCGGGGCTATCAAGAGGTTCATTCCTATAATTCTGCTATGTTGGAGTTGTTCATCAAACAATAATTCTGAAACCATTTCAAATACAGATGACACTCCCCCTGTAAGCCCACAAAATACTATTAGTGGTATTACGCTCATCGATGAATTTATAATTCCGAACCAAGAGATTGATGGTGTTCCTATTGGAGGGTTCTCGGGAATTGATTATCAAAATGGAAAATGGTTTATCATTTGCGACACCTCAACGCCACCTATACGGTTTTATGAAGCCGACATAAGCTTCACAAAAGATGCGATACAAAAGGTAGAGATCACTTCAATGATTGAAATAAAAGATGCTTCTGGTAATCCACTAGCACAAAGTGTTGTTGACCCCGAATCCATTAGATTTGATCCCAATTCGAATACTTTTTTATATACCAGTGAAGGTTCTATAAATAATGGTGTTGATCCTGCATTGATAGAGATTTCTGCACAAAATACTCAAATAAGAAACTTTACTCTACCCGATAACTTTAAAGCAAATACTACTGATGATCTATCAGGACCCAGACATAATGGAGTATTGGAAGGGTTATCATTAAGTTTTGACAACAAAGGCTATTGGATTTCGTTTGAGTTGCCTCTTATCGAGGATGGCCCAGAACCTACCACTACAGATACAGAATCCCCAGTACGAATTACATTACTTAATAAAACATCAGGAGTAGCAGAACGACAGTTTGCCTATGAACTTGATCCTGTAGCAAGAGAAGCTGCGCTGGGTACTACTTTTGAAGTTAATGGTTTAGTTGAGATATTGGAGTATGACAATAATAAATTCCTTGCACTAGAACGCTCTTTCGCTTCGGGTTATATCAATGGTGGAAATAACGTAAAAATCTATAACGTTGATGCTACGAATGCCACCAATACATTATCCTTAAACACATTATCTACAGCAACGTATACCAAAGCCGCTAAAACTTTACTTTTTGATTTTGAAACAATTCGTAGTCAGTTGACCAATACTACTGTAGATAATCTAGAAGGTATTACTTTTGGGCCAAAACTCGAAGATGGAAGTAGAACAATAGTAGTTATTTCTGACAATAACTTTAATTCCTTTTTCCCTCAACTTAATCAATTGATTGTTTTTAAGGTGATACCATAGGAATTATTCTTCTATCATTCCAGTTTTAAAATTATCAATGCTATGTGTATTTTTTTCTTCCCAGTATTCTTGTAGTCGATCTTTTCCTTTTTTTTCTGCCCAAGATTTCAATTGTGTTCTTTCTTCTTTAAAATCCATAAAAGGCACAGCAAATCCGCAAGAAGTTTGCACCATATCGATATCCATTTCGATGATTTGCCTAGAGCCCACTATTTTTGGAAACAAATCGATATACTCACGATACCTCTCATCTCGGTCATGATATATTTTTGCCAATCCGTATAGTCTTAGAATAAGAGGCTTGCCTTCAAAAGCACAAAACATAATGGTCATTCGATTGTTTTTAAGCAAATGAGCAGCAGTTTCATTACCACTACCAGTTAAATTGAGCCAAACAATTTTGTTGTCGCCTAGTACTCTAAAAGTATCCATACCTTTTGGTGAGATATTCACCCTTCCTTCATTGGCCGCAGTACCTACAAAGAACATTTTTTGATTTGCGATAAAACTTTTCTGTTCTTCGGTAATCTCCTCAAATACTTTTGCCATGTGTCTTTTCGATTGATTAATTAGTAATTAGCTTTTTTTCTGTATCGGAATCCATAACTCTTCTTCAGAATTAGGATCTTCGTTCTTATATTTTTCTCCCATCAGAGCAAAATGAGGTCTGTTATCTATAACATAATCAGAATTCGGAACCCATTCACTATAAATATACTCATAGGTTTCAAATGCTTCACTTGCCTTGCCGATATATATAAACACTGCATAAAGCCCTTCTGGAATTTTTATACTTTCCATTCCTTTTGGAACAAAATGAAAATCATTTACCTTAATTGCAGCCCACTTTTCATACTCCCGATTAGGGTTAAAACTCTCAAAATATCCTACATCATCATATACTTCGATCGAATAAAATTTTGAATCTATCCTGTTTTTAATTTCCGCTCTTTTTGGCATAAAACTTTGCCACAACTCTTTGGCTCTATTTTTTGACACAGACATTTTTAATCGATTGCCAATTAATTTTATTTCTTGTAGTGATTCAATTCGTGGTTGCATATTTTATGCCTTCAATTTTTATCAGACTGTAACAGTATTTTTTTTAGTAATACAATTTGTCCAAGGTGGTAATGAGTATGCTCGATAATACCATGAATATTTCTATAGTAATTTCCATATTTTTCTTCTGTAAAGTTTTCCCAAAGTGTACTTTCTGGTAATTGTTCTATGAGGCTTGCAAAGTTTTCGGCATCAGTCCAGGTTTTATTTAATAGTTTTTCCCAATCTTCTGCAGATTGAATTGGTGGGTGATCAAAACTATACTTATCCTTAGCATCAAGAGGGCCTCCTTGTAATACTTTTATGACTGCATCTACATAATAATTTATATGATACACTAGCGTCGCAATAGTATTAAAAGAGTATACTTTCGTTGTAGCTTGTTGCCAAGTAATACCTGCTAAATTATCTTTTAGATTAGAGTACGTCCAATTTCCTCCAAAATGAACTTCTCTAAAGTGCTTTGCCATTTGCGCTTTTAAATTCATATTTTTTAGTTTTTATAAACTTATAAAAATTTAATGCCTTAGCAAATAGAAAACCACCTTTTGATTGGGGTATAAACTATTAATATTGAATAGCCCAAATACTAATTTTACTTTTTTTGTAAATACTCTTCAAGTCTTTCAAAAGTAGAGCCCCAACCATTATAGAACCCCATTTGCTCTTGTTGTTTACAATATTCTTCTGTTGGGTGAATAACGTTAAAAGTAAAATTGGTTTTATCACCATTTTTTTCGAGTAATACCTGCATCTCAACACCTTCTGTCATTGGTTTAAAGTTTGCTGATGAGATAATTTTTTCAAGCTCAACAATTTCAGAAAATATGCCCTCGGCAATAAATTCATTTCCATCTGGCATTAACATTACGTAATTCCATTTTCCACCAACTTTAAAGTCATGCTCCACAACTTTGGTTTTCATCCCTTTAGGCCCCCACCAAAGTGCTATATGTTCGGGCTGGGTCCATGCTTCCCAAACTAGTGCAATGGGCGCATTAAATGTTCTTTTTATTGTTAATGTGCGCTTAGCTAATTCATTTTTACTACTCATCTTTTGTGTTTTTTGTTTGTAATTTGGTTAAATAATTCTCGAAAGAATCTATTTTATCTTCCCAAAGGCTTCTATATTGCTCTATCCATAAGAAAGCTGGGATAAGGTTTTTTGGTTGAATTTTGCAAAATCGCTCTCTCCCTTCTTTATGAATCTCTATGATTCCGCATTCTTTTAAAATTTTTAAATGCTTTGAAATCGCAGGGCGGCTAACATCGAATTTTTCGGCAACAGAATTAACCGTAAGACTTTGTTCTGCTAAAAGTGTAATTATATCTCTTCTAACAGGATCTGCTATGGCTTGAAAAACATCTCTTCTCATATAAAACGTAACCGATTGGTTACAAATATAAATGTAATCATTCGGTTACGCAAATATTTTTAAGAAATCCTTCAAAACAACTTCTTTATTCCAATACAAAAAGATACTTTAGATTTCCTCTCTAGTCGCTCCAGTGGTCTTTAAAACATCATCCTGAGTATATGCTATTATTGAAAGCTTATCCTTTTTGGACACCCAACCTGGTATGTTTATGGATACCCTCCCAGAATTTTCTCGTTTTACGATACGATTGACAACGATATTGGTGTTTTTTAATGTTCGATTGCGGTTTTCTCCTCTGGGAATAGTAGTAATCCGTTCAGAAATAACCAATGCCAATGTAACCCTATCAAATGTATCGCCTTCTACTTCATAACCTAAATGTACCTGTTTTTCTTTCCGTTTGATATTACTCAATGTTATGGTATTACGAGTTTTTGATTTGGCATATTTCTTCAGAGCCGAATCAGTTTTATACCGATTAGAGCCGGTAAAATGTTCACTACCATTGACTACTAATTGAGGGGTGTATATCGACCTACTCCTAAACTGTACCCCATACTCTCTTTGATACTCACTGTATGCCTTAGCGCTAAAAGGGTCTTTCCAACCCAGTCTGTTCCAATAATCAACATGATAAGACAGTACAAATACATTTTGATTTTTATATTGTTCTCTAACCTCATCAAGTAATTTATCTGCAGGTGGGCAGCTACTACAGCCTTGCGAGGTGAATAATTCTAATACAATTGCAGATGTATTATTTTCTTGTGCATATATTGATATTGAAAGAACACATGTTAATAGGAGTAAAAGCTTCTTTTGCATCTGTTTTATTTTAGTACTTTTAGACTTTAATTTAGACGAATGCTATGGATAAACTTACGGGGTATGTCTTCATTTTTTTAATTTCGGCATGTATCAATGCCCAGGATATTGCCGTTTTGCAGTACAAAGGTGGTGGAGATTGGTACAGTAATCCTACAGCCTTACCTAATCTGATTACTTTTTGCAATCAAAATATAAACACCACAATTTCTAACAAACCCAAAACAGTAAAACCCGAGAGTGTAGATATTTTTCAATACCCTTATATTCATATGACGGGGCATGGTAATGTATTTTTTACTGAAGAAGATGCAGAAAACCTAAGAAACTACCTATTAAGTGGTGGTTTTATACACATTGATGATAACTACGGAATGGAACCTTATATTCGAAAAGAACTCATTAAGGTCTTTCCGGATAGTGAATTGGTAGAATTACCCAATACTCATCCTATTTTTTCTTCGAAATATGATTTCCCTCAGGGCTTACCAAAAATTCATGAACACGATGGTAAACGGCCGCAAGCATTAGGGATAATACATGAAGATCGATTGGTACTACTCTTTACTTTTGAAAGTGATTTAGGCGATGGTTGGGAAAACCCCGAGGTACACAATGATCCAGAAGAAGTTCGTACAAAAGCCCTAAAAATGGGAGCTAACATAATTAAATACGCATTCGAAAATTAATGAATCAACAACTGCATCACGATAATAACCAATTTACTAAAAAACGATTCCCAATAACATTGGTTTGTGATAGAGTAAACTCTCCTGCAAATATTGGTAGCCTATTTAGAATTGCAGATAGTTTTGGAGTAGAGCAAATTTATTTTTGCGGAGAAAACGTTACTGTGGTTAGCAAAAGAATGCAGCGTACAGCCCGGTCCACTCACGAATTTATTCCGTATAAACAATCAAAACAAATTATAGATATAATTGAACAACTTAAAGCAGAAGGCTATACTATTTTGTCACTAGAAATTACAGAGAATAGCATTCCTGTTTCTGAATATCTTTTAAAACCCTCAGAGAAAGTAGCATTAATTATTGGTGAAGAAAATTTCGGAGTATCAGAAAAGGTGTTAGCATTGTCAAAACAAAATGTGCATATTAATATGTATGGTAAAAATAGTAGTATGAATGTTGCTACAGCTACAGGGATAGCATTGTATGAGATTACGAAACAGTGGTTAGTGGTTAGTGGAATTTAAAGCTATTGATCGTTCTAAATACTCCAATACTTGGATTATTTGAAACTCTATAATTTTGATTCTTAGCCACTTTACGGCTTTATAACTTTAGCACTCTAAATCTTTGTAACTTTGATTCTTTGAAACTAAAAAAAATGAATTCGAAAACAATTGCATACGGTATCCTAAGAGCGGTGGCCATTATTGTGGGCACCCTTGGGTTATTATGGTTTTTATATAAAATACAATCCGTTCTAATCTATATTGCATTTGCCGCTGTTATTTCGTTAATGGGAAGACCGTTGGTATCTTTTCTAAAAAGAAAACTAAAGTTTAACAACACTCTTGCTGTAGTATTTACTTTGTTTATAACCATAAGTCTGTTTTTAAGCATTTTCACATTATTTGTACCTATCGTTGTTGAACAAGGGCAATTAATAGGCGAAATCAACGTAAATAGTATTGGTGATGATCTGGATCGACTCAATCAAGAGGTTAGTGACTACTTTAATATCGAAAAGTTAAGCCTGGTAGAACTTATCAAGAAAACAGATCTTATGCAGTTTTTTGATCTTAAGGCGATTCCAGATATGATCAATTCTTTTTTAAGTGGTTTTGGGTCTGTATTGATTGGCTTGTTTTCGGTATTATTTATTTCTTTTTTCTTATTAAAAGACAGTCTTTTATTAGAGAATAGCTTATTGGTATTTGCCAAAAAAGAAGATGAAAACAAGTTCATGCGAGCTTTTACGAAAATCAAAGATTTGTTATCCAGATATTTTGTTGGATTACTTTTACAGGTTTTTATTCTATTTGTTCTGTACACCATTCTACTTCTTATTTTTGGAGTACATAACGCCATTGCAGTGGCATTGATAGCGGCAATTTTTAATCTTATCCCCTATATCGGTCCTTTATTCGGCGGTATCTTTGTACTTATCCTTGCCATAACAAGTAATCTGGGACTCGATTTTCAGAGTGTAATGCTGCCAAAATTAACCTATATTCTTATTGGGTATTTGGGTATTCAAATGATTGATAATTTCTTAAATCAACCTTTAATTTTTGGCACTAGTGTAAAATCCCACCCTTTAGAAATTTTTCTTGCTATAGTTATTTTTGGGCTCATATTCGGAATAGGCGGATTGATTGTTGCTGTGCCTTTTTATACGGCAATAAAAGTTATTGCAAAAGAATTTTTATCTGAGTATAAGATCGTTAAAACACTAACGAAGGATTTGTAAGTTTTAATTAGAAAAAAATGGATCCCGTTCTACAACGGGATGACAAAAAACAGAGCATAAAGAAACTTGAAAACCAAAATACTACATAAAGAAGTACAAGAATTTATATTCGAAAAATCAAATACTTCTATTGATTTAAGTAAGTTAATTTTGAGTGGAAGTCCTTTTGAAAATGTTTCTCCTCAGGAATTGGCACAACAGATTAGCGGAAGATTAAAAGCAAAACAAAAATTACCCACATGGTTTTCTGAAAAAGGAATTTACTATCCCCCTACTCTTAATTTAGAACAAACTTCTTCTGAAGCAACAGCGAGGTATAAAAGTAACTTGGTCTCAGGAGATACATTAATAGACCTTACCGGTGGTTTTGGTATTGATGATTATTTTTTTTCAAAAAAAATGCAGCATGTAATCCATTGCGAGCTCAATGAAGAATTAAGTACTATTGCAGCACACAATTTTAGTACGCTCGAAGCAAAAAACATCAGATCTGAAATTGGTGATGGAATAAAAATTTTGGAAAACACAAAACCTGTCGATTGGATATATATCGACCCCTCAAGAAGACACGACAGTAAAGGAAAAGTTTTCTTTCTCGAAGATTGTTTACCTAATGTTCCTAACCACCTGGAATTTCTCTTTACAAAGAGCGAAAACATTCTTATTAAAACCTCTCCTCTACTTGATTTTCAGGTAGGAATCAATTCATTACAACAGGTAAAGGAAATTCATGTCATAGCTATCGAGAATGAGGTAAAAGAATTGCTGTGGGTTTTGGATAAAAACTTTACTGGTGACAGCACTATCAAAACCGTTAATATTCAAAAAAACCAGAATCAGGAGTTCTCGTTTGTTCTAAAGAAAGAAGCACAACAACCAGTATATCTTGCTGCTCCAAAAGGTTATTTATATGAACCCAATGCTGCAATTCTAAAAAGTGGTGGATTTTTAAGCGTTGGCAACACCTTTGAAATAGAAAAACTTCATTTACATTCTCATTTATATACTTCTGACCAAAAAATTGAATTTCCCGGACGGAGTTTTAAGATTATATCTGTTTTTCCGTATCACAAAAAGACGATTGCTAAAGCAGGGATAACTAAAGCTAATATTACAACACGTAACTTCCCCGAAAATGTAGCAGCGCTAAGAAAAAAGCACAAAATTAAAGACGGTGGTGATATTTACCTGTTTTTTACTACAGATTACAATGATAAAAAAATTGTAATATGGTGCGAAAAGTTTGGAGTTAAGGTGTAGTAAATACAGGAGAATGTGAAATATACCCTTCTACGTATTCTTTTAGTTCCTGACCAGAAACTCCTTCAATATTACCGAGTATAAATTTCTTGTCCTCTTCTATATTTTGATAATAACCAGCTATTTTAGGAGCATTTGATTGAATGCTTAATCTAATCATCCTTAGTTCAATATTATCAGGCTCTGACTGAATCGCTTCATCAATCATTTTTTTTCCTTTATTGAAGTAAGATAATTTACTAAAAGGATTCCATAAGAACGAAGCTTTTAAGGCTAATGCAGCACCATGATATCCCTCGTAAATTGCTCCTTGATTATGTAGTGCATTTTTAGTCAGCTCAAAGAATTCTTCGGCATTTTCTTTCGACTCATTACAAATTTTATACGAACTACGAATCTCTTCTATACTAATTTCATTAGTTGTTATGGTCGAGATAAAAACCAGTAGGATTGATAAAATTTTCATCATGCTGTTACAAAACTTTATATGTTAGAACGACTAATTTGAAGCGATATTACAAACGTAATAAAAGGAAGTGTGCACTTCCTTTTATTACGTATTTCATTAATTTAATATTATTTAATAAGCTTGGCAATACTTTTAATATCAGAATCCTTGATATTATACGACCCTTCTTCGCTCAAGTAAATAATTTCTCCTGTTACACTATGTATTACAGAAACTACTTTCTTTTGGTTAAACTGCGTATGCATTAAATAATAAAAATCATCTCCTTTTAAAATTTTATCATTTATACTTTTATTATCAACAACTTCGTACTTATATCCATATTTCCCGAATAACTCCTCTTCGGTTCTGGTCTGACCCCACGAAGCTGCTAATGCATTATATTTTTTCAAAATCCACTTCGGAGCATATAAAGTCTTATCTTTTAATTCTTTAATTTTTTCTTTCTTTTCGACTCCATCTTCTATGACTAAATTTTCAGAATTCGACAACCTCCTATTGAGTTCTTGAAAGTAGTTTTTAATATAACCCATATCAAAATTGTAGAAGCCAGGTTCCTCACCATACTTTTCGTTGATTTTATCTGAACTTCCTATTCTAACTTTAGAACTAAAATCCTGACGATATCTAATATTAGGGGTAAAAAACATTTCTGCGATATTTAAGGCATCATATTTTAACTTCCCTTTTTTATTCTTTTTGATGTTCTCAAAGTTAGATAACATCATAAATTTAAACACAATATACTCTGCAACAGTTCTTGTTCCTGGCCCCATGGCACCACCTGTTTTTTGTTTTTGATATCCATTATCAACTAATCTGACAATCGAATTTTCAGCAGAAACATACTCTTCACCTTTTTCATCATACGTTTCCTGATCAACAAAAACAAACTCGTTAAAGGTCCATACTTCTTTGATAATTGACTTAAACTCATCGGTATCCAGCAAAGTTGGAACAACAAAAATCGTTTTAGTTTTTTTTAAGTCATCAAAAACTCCTTGCTTATGTTTTGACACGTATAAGTTAATAGGTGATTTACTTTTTCCAATGTTAATCTGTGCATAGGAATTGGTAATACAAATTAATGAAATCAGAATTATAATTTTTCTCATGATTAGTTCTTAAGTATGATTTATTTGTGAATTATATTTTAGCAGTCTACCAAAATTTCTTTAAGTATCCTTATAGGATTATTGACTCTACCCTATTATTTAGTTAGCGATATTTTTACTAATAAATTACTCTTTTTACCATCATACACCTCTAAGATCATATCATTATTAGGTAATCTAGCCGCTTTAGTCAATTCTAAAACATCTAAACGCGAATTTCTAATATCGCTTCCTGTAAGGATCGCTTCTTTTGTGGCTTCTCCGGTGGTTTTATCTATAACATACGACGTTAAATAATTAAACTCTTTCTTACCATCAAAATATCGCGTCGGAGTTTCTTCAAATGATCGTTTAAGATTGGTGAAATCATCAATAAAAAACAAGTAATATTTTCCGTTGTTCTCAAAATTAACATACGACATACTTCTTTTGCTTATTGTACCCATTTGCCACTTTGGAAGCTTATGCATCCACTCTAGAGTACCTTTAGAAGACAGTTTAAACACAAAAATATCTCTGTAATAATACTTATAGGTGGTTCTGGATCCCGAAGAGCTTGAGGTCGTAAATGATTCGGCATAACGTTGCTCTCCAAATAAAGTAGTACTTCCGTCTGAGTTAAAAACGATATCGTTGATTTTAAGTTTTTCTAAATCTTTCAGGTCATCATCCTTTTGGGTTCCTTCGTTGATACGTGCTTCTCTTTGAAATGCTAAATCCTGTAATTTTTCTGCAGGGATATTACTTTTTGTAAGTGAATTTATCGAACCATCATTAGCTAACAAAGTAGAAAAGATACCCGATATTTCAGTTTTATTAGTTGTATTGGCATAAAACCCAGAAAATGTTACTTTACCTTCAGTATTAAGCTCTAAAGCACCAGCAGTAATAGCACTTTTGGGGATATCAATTCGGTGTTTAACCACCTCGCCACTATCTTCGGTGATTTTATATACTTCGGTATGATAGGTAGATTCTAGTTTATTTTTATCTTGTGATCCATCGTTAAAAACCGAAGCGGTCATAAAGAAATTTCCTTTATTATCGATAGCAAAATCCTCGTATTGAATTTTATCAGAAGCATAAGGCATGGTTACTTTTCTTCGCCATAACATATTAAGTCCATCACTAAAAACAGTAATTCCTATCTTATCCGCATTTCCATCTCCTGACTTGATTCGAAATAAAACCACTAATTTTCTTTCATCCGGTGATTTTTTAAATACAAATTGATTTATTCTTCCTCCGGCGTCAAAACCATACGTACTTTTAAAACCAACATCTCTAGCTACACCTTCTTTTTCATTAATAAGTTGAATGGGTTTTTCTGCCACAATCCCAGTAAGAGAAATTTTTTGCCCGTACGCTCTATTGCCTTTAGTATAAAAAACAACGGCTTTTTCATTAAGTCTCATCACCGTCTGAAAATCGCCTTTGTCCTCTATAACCTGTCTTTTCTTAAGATTTTCTTTTAAGTCTTCTAAAGAGAATCGCTGTATGGTCATACCATTACGACCTTTTTTAATCGAAACGAGTCGATTTCCTGAAGCAACTTGATAGGTATTTATACTTTTTATTCGTTTATACTTCTCTCCGTTTTTAAATGTAAAGTCTTTAAGTAAGACCGGTTTTTGGGCAAAAGCATAACCGCTAAAAAAAAGTGTAAAGATCAGAATATATCTAATATTCATATTTATAGTATTTTTATACATACACATAACATAATAAATAGGTCATTATTACACAAATATATGAAAAGAAGTATTTAGGGTTTATTTGGATATCTGATTTAGGGTTTTATTGAATTGAACTATGGAGAAAAAACTGATTTTCAACTTTTTAAAAAGAAGCTGAAATCAAATAAAAAATAATGATAAAAAAATGTTGCATTGTAGATACATAAAAGCTACATTTGCATCCGCATTTGAAATATTAAATGCGTCGTTCATAACAGAATATTAGGAGAGGTGCCAGAGTGGTAATGGAGCAGATTGCTAATCTGTCAACGCGCAAGTGTTGCCCGGGTTCGAATCCCGGTCTCTCCGCATTATTGTTTCGGGGTGTAGCGTAGCCCGGTTATCGCGCCGCGTTTGGGACGCGGAGGTCGCAGGTTCGAATCCTGCCACCCCGACAATTTTTTTTAAGAGTTACGGGCTCGTAGCTCAGCTGGATAGAGCACCTCCCTTCTAAGGAGGCGGTCATAGGTTCGAATCCTATCGGGCTCACATTAAGCCATACTAGAAATAGTATGGCTTTTTTGTTTCTAATTACTACTTTTATAGTTTAGAAATAATAGCAATTGCTATTATATAATTGTTCTCGACAATTAAAACAATATTAAAATGATCAATGTAGAAAAATCTATTAAACTCAAAAAAGAACTGGATTCTCTTCGTCCCTTAAAAAAAGATGATGAATTGAGAATTATGCAAAAGTTTAGATTAGATTGGAACTATCATTCAAATAATTTGGAAGGGAATACTCTGACCTATGGTGAAACTAAGGCATTAATTCTATTTGGGGTTACTGCTCAGGGAAAACCTTTAAAAGATCATTTTGAGATTACTGGACATGATGAAGCTATAAAATGGGTAATGGAGATAGTAAAACATGACAGACCGATAACCGAAAATTTTATTCGAGAGTTACATGAGCTAATCTTAAAAGAACCATATGAAGTTGATGCGATTACTCCAGAGGGTCAACCGACTACAAAAAGAGTAAATATAGGCGTGTATAAGACAACTCCCAATCATGTTAGAACTAAAACAGGTGAAATATTTAGGTTTGCAACTCCAGAGGAAACGCCTGCTATGATGAATGATTTGGTTAACTGGTATAGAACCAAAGTTGATGAAAAAGAAACAAATCCAATACTACTTGCTGCTGAATTTCATTACAAATATATAAGAATACATCCTTTCGATGATGGAAATGGTAGGACAGCAAGAATAATTATGAACTTCATTTTAATGCAGTTTGGTTATCCTCCTGTAATAATTAAGACTAGTGATAAAGAAAACTATTTTGCTGCACTTCGACAGGCAGATGCCGGTTTATTAGAACCTTTTATCGAATACATTTCGGAAAATTTAAATAATTCTTTGGAAATAATGATTAAAGGTGCAAAGGGAGAGAGTATAGAAGAACCTGACGATTTAGATAAAGAAATAGCATTGCTGGAGCAGAAATTAGAAACAATTGGACAACAAATAGAAATTTCCAAGAGTAGAGAAGCAATTCTAGATATCTATGACAATTCAATTTCCGAAATAACTCGAAAATTCATTAGCAAAGGACAAAGATTTGAAAAATTTTATGCTAAGAATGAATTTCACATTTTTGTCAATAGTAATTCGAACCACAAATCAAAAGAAGATGCAATTACAAATAGTAGAAATCAAATAAAAGACAATATAAGCTCAATAAGAATTCAATTTCAATATCAAGGATTCAAACAAATAGGTTTTCAAGAGTTTAGTCATATGTCTCAAATAACGTTTCATTTTAGTTACACAAGATATCGAGTTACAAATCAAGCGAACGTAACTATTGAAAAACATTATTCAGAACAATTAGAAGAAAGTGAAATAAACAAATTGATAAATACTGAGATCAAGAAGCATACACTATTAATAGAAAATAAAATTAGGCAAATAAAAAAGAAATAAAACTGTCGAGAACAATTTGTATAGTTCATTTGCTCCCTTCGAGAAGCAAACGCACCATACAAGAGACGTTATGCATAATGCGAACAAAATGAGGTGAAAGAAAATGAAACTATAAAGAACTATTACAAACCGATTCAGCCGACCGTAAAAGCTGAAAATGGAGATGTATTTTACCAAGAGGTTCGACCAAGTGTAAAAATAGAAAATTTTGTTTACTGTTTTTGGCAACTCAAAACACAAAAAGTACTCAATCAACCTTTCATTTACCGAGTTGTTTCAGACGGCTGTATTGACATATTTTTTGAACACCACCAATCGTCAGAAAATTTTGTGATGGGGTTTTGCAGAAAATATACAGAATTTCCCATTGGTAAAACGTTTGACTATATCGGTATTCGATTTTTGCCTTCTGCCTTTCCGTTTTTGTTTGGAGTCGATGCCAAAACCTTGAGCAATCAATCAAGGGAATTGAAACATGTTATACCAGAGCTTTCCGACTGGATTACCACTAATGTCAAATCATTAGAATCGTTTGAAAATATAACACAACTCTTAAACGGAAAATTAATTGACATCACTGAAAAACAAAATTTTCGATACGACCAACGCTTATTCAATGCATTAAATCTCATTTTCCTAAAGAACGGATTTTTAGACACAGAAAAAGAATTAAATACAGATTTGAGTCCACGGCAACTTCGTAGAATTTTTAATTTCTATATAGGAACAACAGCAAAAACCTTTAGTAACGTTGTACGTTTTCAATATATCCTAAATGCTAAACCATCAAAACAGAGCCTCAAAGAAAATAAACTATACTTTGATGTTGGATTTTTTGACCAAGCTCATTTCATAAAAAACTTTAAGACTTTTTATGGAGTAACACCTACCGAAGCCTTTCGTTAGACCATGTCCGATTTTTACAATTCCTAGCAAAAATCTCACTCTAAATTTGTTTTCAACAAAATATTCAGAGATGAAGAAATTAGTATTAATCACTTTTGCTCTAATCGTAGGTTGGACAAATGCGCAAACACCAAGTAAAATGAAACTAAACGCAGGAATAATCACAGATAAACTAACAGAAACAAAAGAATTCTATACGAATGTATTAAATTTTGGTATAAGCTTTGAAAATGATTTTTATCTCTTAATGCATACCCCTGACAAATCATCGGAAATCAGTTTTTTACAACCCAATCATCCAAGTCAAAAACCAATTTTCCAATCTTCTTTTAACGGAAATGGTGTGTTTCTGACTATTGAAGTGGAAGAAGTAGATAAAATGTACAAGCAACTTAAAAATAGAGGAGTTTCAATCGAAATTGAAATTAGGGACGAGCCTTGGGGAGACAGACATTTCGCAATCGTTGACCCAAACGGTGTTGGAATTGATATTGTGACCTATAAAAAACCTGAAGAATAAAGCACTTCGTTTCTTATACTAAACGTTGTACGCAATTTGACCGAAATGCAAAATATAGAATATGTAAAAAACGGTGGAGTTTGCCTGTTTTTAACCAGATCTTTATTGTAAAGACCTTAAAGGGTTTCCTTTCTCTTCTAGGTACTTTTTTGCTATCAATCTTGCTCCACTTACATTTAAATGATAAAAATCCCGATAAACGATTTGCTCATTTATCGCATAATCACATTTATCATTCACACACATAACCTCATTTAAATCAATAATTGTAACCGAAGGGAATCTTTTCTTGATTTCATTTACAATATATTTTTCCGGACGCTCGTACAACGGAATTAATAAATCTTTTTTCAAAAATTGAGCTCCCATTTTGGCTTTATGCAACTTCATTTTATGCGCATTAGCTTCGGTGGTCATCCTTAAATGATCAATAATAACTACGTTTTTTTTCAATGCAACCAACTCTTTTATAGATTCAAGTATTTGATCGTAGTTTTCTGAATCGACCCTCATCGCCTCCCAAAATGCCGCAATGCAGATAATATCCATTTTTTTAGCATATTCGAACCTTTTTTTCTCATAGTCATCACCAGATGTATCAGGAAAATCCAGATTACGCAATAACGGATAACCCGGAGCCGCGCTAACATCAAAATACATATTGGCATCTTTAGCTAATTCGTCAACAAAATAGACCGAATGATTAGCAAACGAATCCCCTATCAAAATACCATCAACTTTATTTTTAACCACCCCTATATTGCAGTTTCTATTATTACCAATACTGTGTGTATTGTAACAATTAGACCTTACTTCATCTGGGAAATTTACTTTTCTATTAAACTCAGTTAGATTTGGAAAACGATCAGGAAACCCATCTTTACCATCAATGATTCCATAAGTCAAACCACCAATAAGTAAACTTGGGAATAAGATATATCGTAATGTTTTAGAAAATGTATACTTGAATGTATACCTAAAAGGCTGTTCGACGAATTTCCAGGAAAAATACGACAATACAATGGTAGTCGCAACCACCATGAAGACTATAGGTAATGTGAGCTCAAAACCTAAATATTTAATAAACACTATTATTGGCCAATGCCACAGATATATAGAATATGATAGCAAACCTAAAAACACTATACCCCGAAACTCTAATACACTATTAACAACTCCTTTTGAATCTTTTTCTTTGCCAGACAAAATTAGCAACACTGCCCCCAGACAAGGCCAAAAAGCATTTAATCCAGGAAAAGCACTCTCTTTTGTTAACACGATAGAGGGTATAAAAACCAATACAATTCCTAAAATAGAAACGATGTGATTTATTGATTTTGTAAGTTTTGGAATTCGCTCCCACAATATGGCTAAAATCGCTCCCATCAAAACCTCAAAAAAGCGAGCCGGTAATAAAAAGTAAGCCATCGACTTATCTTCTCCTGTTAAATAAATAGATAACAGAAGAGTACAAAACAAAAGAGCAGTAACAACATATACTCTATTATTTGAATTTAAAAAACGGTGAAGGACTAAAAGTAAAATGGGCCAAACCAAATAAAATTGCTCCTCAACAGATAAAGACCATGTATGCAGCAATGGCATAAACTCAGTATTCTTGGCAAAATAATCATTACTGGCAGACCATAAATAAAAGTTATTAGTACTCAACATCGTATGTACAACCGTTCGAGAATAACTTTCAAAATCATTGGGAAATAAAAACAAATATGCTAGAATGGTGATTATCACAATAACAAAAACCAAAACAGGAATAATTCTTCGTATTCTTCTTAAATAAAATTCTTTGAAAGAAAATGAATTACTAAGAATCTGCTTATTTATAGAACTCGTTATTAAATAGCCCGAAATCACAAAGAATATATCGACGCCAACATACCCACCACTAAATAATGAAAAATCGACATGAAATAGAATTACAAGAAACACCGAAATTGCCCTTAAACCATCAATATCCGGACGATAGGTAATAATTTTACTCACTTACTCTGAAAATTTTATATTTTACATTTCTTATAGTCCAACACTTCAAAACCTTAAACTCCCCTTACAACATACTCATTTTCAAAATGAAACACCACCACTCGCTACCAAATTCGTCGTAGTACAACACCACAAATCTTCTTCACCAATAGTATAGAGAGCCTAACGCAATATCTTTGCTATAATTACAAACCTTTACTGCGTGAAAATAGCATTTTACTTTCTGATTAAGAATAAATCGGTTACTTCTTATTCAGAATTTAGTTAATTTCCTCTGGTCAAACCATGATTCATGTATTAAACATTAGCGGTCATTGCTAATAGACTCATTTAAATAGTATATATTGAATAAAACCACACACAACATTATGAGATATACACCAAAAGATGGTTTTCCATATTATTTTGAATTGGCTAAGAAAGATAGTTTGTCGACACTTTTTGCAACAGCAGCAACATTTACCTTTCTAAGTACAATAGATGAGAAAAAGGCTGCTCATCGTTATGAACCGAATAAATGGAGTATAAAACAAATAATAGGACACATCACCGATCATGAAAGAATAAAAATGTTTAGGGCATTTCAATTAAGTAGAAACGAAAACATCCAATTATGGGGTTACGATCAAGATTTTCTAACCAACAATAGTCGTTTTGATGAGTTAAAAATAGAACTTTTGGTGACCGATTTTTATAATGTAAGAAAGTCATCGTTAAGTTTTATTGAAACCTTATCCGAAGCTCAATTAAAAAAAACTGGTTTGGCTCAACAACATGAAATTACATTAGTAGATTTTCTTAAGTCAATTATTGGTCACGAGAGGCATCATTTGGGTATACTTAAAGAAAGGTATCTCTGATAAGAATGCGGTTCATTATCTCTACTAACAATTGTATATAAAATTACGACTCCCATTCGGTTGTTATACTTCGTGTCCTAAAGTTATTGTAAAGTACTTTCACACAGCATATTTGTTATTATGATTCTACCAATTAGTTGTAAATCATACATTAATTTTTGAAATTCGCAATATGAGATTAGTAAAAAATATTCTGAAATGCACGGGTGTAGTTTTAATTTTCCCAATTGCGTATTTCGTTTTATCCGTAATCTTCACATATATTACTGTAAACAAAAAAGCGAACGATGTAGAAACAAACCAGAGCATTTATCTTGGATCTAAAGAATTACATCTAGAAATTATCATTCCCAAAACCGAATTAGATACTACGCTTCTCAATGGACTGAAGTATAATAATAATGAAAAATTCTTGTCTTTTGGATGGGGAGATAAAACGTATTACAGTAAAACTTCGACTTCGTCAAATTTCACTATAATAAATAAGTGCCAAGCAGCATTTACTAATACTTCTGCCCTATTACATGTAACAAGGTATAGTACTAAACAAAATGACTGGGTCGAGATAAAAATGACACCTTCTCAGTTAATAGTGCTGCAAACCTATATCAATAACACTTTTAAAAATAATAATCAAGATCAAAAAATAATTATACCAGGGTTAAGTTACAGCACTAACGATAATTTTTATGAAGCAAATGGAAATTACAATTGCTTTAATACATGTAACACTTGGATCAATACAGGTCTAAAACAAAGTAATGCCATGGCTTGTTTATGGACTCCTTTTGATTTCGGATTATTACGTATTTATAAAAACTAAACTACCTTGGGGCAAACCGGCGAGGCATTGGTTGGAAAATAATTTTGATTTCGAGGCAAACCTCGGAGCATTTAAATCTCGATTATCGAGTAAATAAGGCATTGAACAGATCTTAGAATACAGTATTGTGGTGGCAGAGCGGTTAGGCATGATAATCATATTCACTTACAATAAAAATAAGGGCGAATGCACAACAATTTGCTATATTGCACATGTTCCTTTTGGGAAGCAAACGTAACGTATAAGAGTAAAATATTATCACTAACAGTATATAAAATGAAAATTAAACTTGCACTATGTATTACAGCATTGTTACTAACGAATATGGTCGTTGCACAGAAATTCTCTAAAGAGGTAACATCATTTGTTTCAATAGATACATCTGTGGTTGCAATTACCAACATTACTTTAATTGATGGAACCGGAAAGGATATAAAAAGAGAACAAACTATATTAATCAATAATGGGCGTATACAAGATATAGGAAGTGCAGAATCTGTAAAGCTACCCGAAAATGCCTTAGTTATTGATGGTTCTGGGAAGACAATAATACCCGGGTTAGTGATGTTGCACGAACATCTCTTCTACCCCAAGCCTTTTGAGAATTGGTTTAGTGTCGGGCAAATGCCTTTTACGTTTCCCAGATTATATCTGGCAGGCGGAGTAACCACCATGAGAACTGCCGGTAGTATACAACCCGAAACAGATTTAAATATTAAAAAATGGATTAACGAAGGTAAAATGACCGGCCCCAAAATGGATGTCACCGGCCCCTTTATAGAACGCGAAGGATATGAAATTCCGGAACTTGGTTTCATAAAAGGCACCGATGAAGTAGCAAAGGTGGTAAATTACTGGGCCGATAGAGGGGTTACCTCTTTTAAAGTCTATAATCATATAACCAAAGAGGATCTTCGTATTTGTGTCACTGAAGCACATAAACGTGGATTAAAAGTAACAGGACATCTATGTTCTTTAACCCATCGCGAGGCTTCCGATATTGGTATCGACAATTTAGAACATGGATTTATGGTTTCGAGTGATTTTATAGCAAACAAAGAAGAAAATCTGTGCGATCCTATTGAAGCTCGTAAGGCGCTGGGACTAGCATCAGAAGATGATCCTAAGATCGAATCCCTTATAGATCTTCTTATAAAAAACAAAACTGCAATAACCACAACACCGGTAGTTTTCGAACCATTTACTGATCACGAGGTAGTTCCCGGTGGAGGTCTTGAAGCTTTGGCGCCACAATTCCAGGAGAAAGTAAAAGCCACATACGATAGATTCGTAAATAAAGATGAAAAGAGCATTGCACTGTTTACTAAAAATATGAAGTGGCTTAAGAGGTTTAACGATAAAGGTGGATTGCTTATAGCGGGAACAGACCCAACAGGAGCCGGAAGAACCGTTGCAGGATATGCAAATCAACGTACTATTGAAATTTTAGTCGAATCGGGATTTAAAATTGAAGAAACTATAAAAATATGTACTTTAAATGGTGCCACTTTTTTAGATAGACAAAAAGAAATAGGAACGATCGAAAAAGGCAAAAAGGCAGATATAATTCTTATAAATGGAGATCTCACGAATAATATAAAAGAAATTCGAAAAATGGAGATCGTTTTTAAAGATGGTGTTGGATTTGATTCGAAGAAATTATTTGAATCTGTTAAAGGTAAAGTTGGATTGAACTAAAAGAATTAAAATGATCAAGAACTTCTGGATCATTTTAATTTTTCTTATGGGTCTGCAACACCAATACTGCCATATTAACGCTACTAGTCGAAGAAATTAATGGTCTTACTTTAAATAATTTCATGGAACAGAAAATATGGAGAAAGATTGGATCAGAATATACCGGTCTTATGGTGAAAAAGGCTAATGGGACAGGTATTTGTTACATTCAATCCTTATTAAACCTGGCAAGCAGGAAGCATACTCATTTTAGTTTAACATTGTACACATTTTGACTGAAAATCGAATTATGAATATGCAAAAAAAGCCTAAATACTGTATATTTGTCGGCTTATCAAAAGGTGAACATCATGCAAGACAATAAAATGCTGACTTATATTAACGATGTCTTAGAAAACATGCCAACTGACTGGTTGAATCTAACCACCCATCGACTCGATATTTATGATGAAAAATTGGCCAAAACTCAATTTTTAGAACAGTTCGAAATCCTGTTTGAGGATAATAATTCTCAATCATCATCACTAAGCGAGTTACCTACAGCATTCGATTATATTAGATTAGGGCATCCATTATCTAGTGTACTAGAATGGGTAATTGCTAAGATGCATAATCTAGAGGGAGAAAATGTAATCAGTTTTTCGTCAATGACAATTCCCGTTTTGGCAGTGCTAAGAAAAAACTTATTAGTAAGTAAAAACACGCAAATCATTTATACGGGTGAATTACCTGATGTTTTTGATGCCGAAATACTACAACGCGTTTATGGCTATTCATTTGAGGTAAAGAAAGTAGCACAAGCATCAACCATTCCTGAGTTCAATGGTAGCACCATTTTCATTTCGCAAACAGATGATATTTGCAATTTTGACCTCATCACAAATGTTGACTTTTTAATCAATATTAATACTCGCCTGGGAAGTATTTTATTAGTAAATGGCGAACGAAATAAAAGTTATATTTCAGAAATTCAGCATGTAAGAAGAAGAGAAACCATTGCAATGACACCCGCCAATACCTTAATTGCCTTAAAACATTTATTGGGGAAGTCTTCTCTTGATTATGCGATCGGTAATGTTGAGACAAACAAAAAACATGTCTTAGATTCAATAAGGAAGATTACGGGTACAGATATAGAGGCTTTAGTGGGTTCTAGTGGACTATCTATGCAATATGCGATTGTAATGGGACTAGTTCATGATGCTCTCGAAAAACATAAAGGAAAAGATATCAAAATTGTTGTTCCTCCAAATTGTTATGGTGGGACCAATGACCAGGCAAGACGAGTAGCCGCTTGTATTGACAATATTGAAGTAATGGATTTACCTGTTGATGGTGGTAAAAATATGGTTCAAAGTATTGATATTGTTTTAGACAAAATTGCAAAGGAAGATGCTGTTCCCTACATAATCGCAGAAATCCCGACAAACCCTAGAGTCGAAGTTCCGGATCTTATACAATTAAAAGATGTTTTAAGTAAAGAACGTCACACTGCGACTGGTGAAATTGCTATCGATCCCGTTTTTATTTTAGATCAAACATTTTGTCCTAATGTACACTTTCTAGGTGAAGATGAAATACTCGCTACAGTTAAAACCATTGCCTATGTTAGTGGATCAAAATTTCCGAGTGGCGGTCAATGTACTGCCGGATACTGTGTAGCCAACAAAAAATCTGAAGCTTTGATAGACAACATAAAATTGCATCTAAGACTTTGTGATAATGAGGCTACAGATCTTCAAATGGAAATATTGGCAAAACAATTACCTTCAATGAATCAAAGAATTCATGATGCCTATAAAAATGCGCGCGAATTTGTAAACTTTATCAATACTACTTTACCAGAGGCAAAAATCAATTTTGTTTCAGAAGCATTGGCAGAACAAGGATTTACCCCATCTGTGTTTTCATTAGACCTTCCGACTAAGGGAAATACTGAAGAAGAAAAAGAATCCTATAAACGGGCCTTAAATCTTAAATTAATCAATCTAATGATTCATGAAATCCCTAATGAAAGTAAGTTCTGTGTGAGCTATGGGCAGTTAAAGGGATGTTATTGGACTATACCTGCAACATCTACTCAAGGAACAACTAAAGAAGGCGACAAAGATTATATTGTACGTGTAGCCCTTTCTCCTAATTTGGATTTTAAACTTCACAAAAAAGTCTTTTTAGATTTTGTTGAAAATATTGGATAATGACCGAGGTGGTGAGAGCCTCTCCGCCTTTTCTCATAGCTAACCCCGTGGCTGGCGCAAGTTTGCAACTTGTGCCTCCTCTATCACATGTAATAAAAATACAAAAGCTATGATACTAACGATACCATAGCTTTGTTTTACTTATTCTGTATTCTCATCTCCGGGCAATACTTGGCGGTACCAGAAACATCTGGTGTTAACGGGGGTGTTCACGCTGGCTTGGGTATTCTACAGGTAAAAACAAATACTCAATTTTTAGATATAAGAAGCTTCAAAGGGCTATCAAGGCTTTCAAAATAAAAAGCATCAAAAACAAATCTTGACAGCAAGGTGAGTACAATATCTATTTTGTCTATTTCAAATTTTTGTATGCCATAGATATAATCCTTTTCTTTCTCAATAAACCCCAGTGATTTTAATACTGTAAAATTACAATCTAAAAATCTTTCATTTCCATCACATTGCAATACTAATACCAGCTCATTCTTGTTTATAGAAATATTTAAAGTAGTGCTATATTTTTCTTTAAGTATCAGTCGTATGTTTTGAATTTTACAATTTAAAAGTTCAATAATTGCATTCTTTAGTTGATTAGACATTGAAGTTTGCTTAATTTTTTCTTCTTTAAATCGTTGAATTTTTTTCTCATAGACCTCAATATAATTGAGTAAAGAATCTTTCAGGTAATCTACTGTGTCCTCAGATTTGAGCCTTTGTTTTGTTCTCTCTAAAATTTGTTCGTTCCATATAATTTCTGGGTGATTTTTGTTTTTGATTGTGCTTAACGCATTAAACTTTTTATTAGTCTTAGCATAAGAATCAGCCAAGTAATGAGCTACTAAATAATTTTTATCTTCTAATGCAACATTTAATTCGTTAGAAATATTGGTTCTATGCCTATTAAGCTCATCGATGAGAAGATTAAGCTTTGGTTCAAAAAAAACATCTGATTCTCCTTTAGTAATGGGCTGTTTTTTTGGGATAAATTCATCGAGTTTTATAAAACTATTACTTAAAGAAAAACCGTAAATCAACAAATAGTTGATTCCAATTTCTTTTATAGGGAAAAGCCAAGTTTTCTTTCTTCCATAAGTAGCTATCATAAAATGGGTTCCCAATATTTTTTGAATATGTAGGTCAATAGATTGACTTACATTTAAATTGCTTAAGTCAAATATCTGATCTCTCATGTTACCCGGTGCATCCTTAGCATACATTATGTATTGTTTTTTTATGGCTTCTTCTATAGGTAAATTAATAATTGTGGGGTGTAATCTTACAAAATGGGTCTCAGTGTTTTTTCCGTTATAGGTGTGTTTTTCCTTTAACAGATTATCACTAATAAGTTCATAGTCTATCCTATAAGTATCATTTGTGATCATCTGTCTATTTTTAGTATCAATCTTTAAGGGGAATGAAGATTTTTCTTCATCAAAATGATAGATTTTTATACTATTCTCAGTAATCTCTTCAAAAAATACACTGGGGGTGATCATGGTACCATTGCCAACTACCATCACCCATTTTCCGATTGGATCTTGATTATTTGTCATGATACAAAGATTATGAAATCCATTTTTAATACATTTATTTCTTTTATACCTTCTACTGGCGCACATTTGCACCTTGTGTCTCATGCATCTATATTAGGCAGCCCTAACAAAACTCCATCACTTTGTTTTATCTATTCTGTTTTCTCATCTCCAGCCAATCCTTAGCGGCACCAGTAACATTCTGGTACTAACAGAGGTTTTAAATCTGTCGATTTAGATTAAAAAAGAACTTACCATCAGGTCTGCACCTATAATCTTAAGGCTTTACGACAATATTTAATTCTACCTCGAACATTAAATTCGTTTCAGCAGAAATATAATTATCGCCATAGGATTGGCCATATTTTCCATAACACAAGTAAGCAGGAACCAGCATCGTTAGTATAGAACCTTCATTAACCAAAAATAATCCTTCTTTAAACCCTTCTATCAAATAATCAAAACGTACTACCTGTCCGTATGGATTGTTTTCTCGATTAGATTCACCTAAGAGTTCTTCCGTTTCCAGGTTAGTTGTTTTAAAATGAAAGATTACCTGATCCCCTTCTTCAGGAGTTAATCCATCTCCTTGTTGATCTATACGATAAAATAATCCAGATTCGGTTTTTATCATTCCTGTAATGTCGTTGTCTATAATGTAATCTTCAATCCTTACAATCTCGGCATCTTTTTCTTCTTGTGTATATTCAAAACTAATAGGTGGTATTATTGGTACTGAATTGTCATCATCAGATTTGCAAGAAAAAGTTAGAGCAATCATACTCAATACTACAATGGTTTTTTTAATCATGTTGTTTGTTTTTGTGTGTTATATATTTGGTTAAATAATTAAATTGATTACAATACTAAAACATCCCAGTTTCATTTTTCGGGACTGGGAAAATTATTTTTGATTTACGAATTACAAATGTTATAAAGCTATTTGCTGAAGCGTTACAGGTAGTTTTGTTGCGTGCATCTGGTCCAGATAATTTTGTTTTTTAATAGTCTAATGATGTAATGAGGCAATAATCAAATGAGTTAGTACTCCAACCATCTGATAATCTAAGTGTCTTTGCAACAAAGCTGGCGCAAGTTTGTAACTTGTGCGGCTATCCCATTCTATAAAAGCACAAAAGCTACGATACTAACGATACCATAGCTTTGTTTTATTTATTCTGTATTCTCATCTCCAGCCAATCTTTGACGGCACCAGAAACATTCTGGCGCTAGCAGGAGAGCCATCCGGAATCTAACCGTTTTCAATTGTAAGTTTTTTATTGCTCTTGTTTAACATAGTATGGTATAAAATATGCCGGATCATCGCTTCCTTTACGAAAATATAAGAGCGAAATTATCTTAGAGTTGTTTAACAAAATATAAGATTCTATCTTATTATCTACACTTACAATAAAGATATTTTTTCTTTCTTTCCTTTCAAATAACCATAAATCTTTCATGGAACTATTATTATAATTTTCTACTTTAAAACGAGTGTCTTTTTTTAGTAGATGTTTTTTTTCAGTTCTCAAATATGTGATATATTGTTTAAACATTTCGTTTGCTTCATCTTTTGATTTAATCTTTGAACCTTTATATCTATATTTATTTGATATTAACTCCAAAGGTTTATCATTGATAAAAACGTCTTCAAAAAACGATTTTACAAAATCTTGTTTTTCTGTTTTATTATCCTGACAATAAGTAAATAATGAACAAATTAAAAAAAATGGCACAGCTAATTTTAGCTTATTCTTTTTATACATAATATAACGGTTTATAGTTAACATCCTCCTTTTTTGGTAGGAGCATTACCTCCTTCTTTATCAATAATTATTTTCCCCTAGGAGTTATTTCTCTAATATCTTCTCCCAAATCAGCAGGGGAAAGATAAATATTATAGATCAACCTTTTTCGATATTTATCCCTATTTAAACAACTATCAACTAAGTAATACTTGGATTAGTTATATATTTCAATTACTATATAAGAATTAGAAAAACCACCAAAAAGACAGATGAACTAATCCACCCTAAAGTTTAATTGATACAGGATATAGGCAATGAACTGATTTTTGTAATGTTGTGGGTAGGCTTCCATTTTTTTGTTTTTTGTTGGGTCAAAAATAGCAGGACAGATAGGTGGTTTGCAAGGGAAGTATGTCGTGATTTATAAAATTAGAGGGGTCAATTTATATATTACGACTATGAAAAACAAGCGTTAATTCCTAAAAATCAAGGTGTTATAAAAAAATAGCCTGTTACACATATTATTATGTTATTATTTCTGTAAAAGTTAGGTACTGTATGATGTCATTAAGAGTGGAGTGAAGCAATCTGCTCACTAGAAAAAAAGATTACTTCGTCGTACCTCCTCGTAATGACAATATTACCTGTCATTGCGAGTGAAGCGAAGCAATCTGTTCACCAGAAAAAAGATTACTTCGTCGCGCACTCCTCGTAATGACAACACAACTCGTCATTACGAGTGTAGCGAAGTAATCTGCTTACTATAAAAAAAGATTACTTCGTCGCGCACTCCTCGTAATGACAACACAACTCGTCATTGCGAGTGTAGCGAAGCAATCTGCTCACCAGAAAAAAGATTACTTCGTCGCGCACTCCTCGTAATGACAATATTACCTGTCATTGCGAGTGAAGCGAAGCAATCTGCTCACCAGAAAAAAGATTACTTCGTCGCGCACTCCTCGTAATGACAATATTACCTGTCATTGCGAGTGAAGCGAAGTAATCTGCTTACTATAAAAAAGATTACTTCGTCGCGCACTCCTCGTAATGACAACACAACTCGTCATTACGAGTGTAGCGAAGTAATCTGCTTACTATAAAAAAGATTACTTCGTCGCGCACTCCTCGTAATGACGTTACTATTTGTCATTGCGAGTGTAACGAAGTAATCTGTCTTTGCATGATATAAAAAAACCGAGACATCATCTCGGTTTTTTATATTGATCATTATTCAGACCTGCACTTATCGGCTCGCCAAAGTTGTATAAATGCAAGAACGTATCGTTACAAAAGTCCTAAATCCTTAGTCATAGCTACTAGGTGGATCGAATTTTTGGCTTTAAAATTATATTTTAGTTTCGTAAGACGTTTTTCTATCGAACTTACACTGTGTGGTGAGATGCGATTTTTCTTAAAATACTCTCCTATTTGCTCCTGGGTAAGTCCGTCTGATAAATATTTTAACAACAAAATATCATAATCCTTTAGCTCAAAAACGTTATTCTTACTCATAGCATTTTCTAACTGCGGAGAGAGATAGGTATTCCCCCTGTAGACCTCGGTAACCGATTGTACCAATTCGTTTAATCCTTTGCGGCCCTTGCACACATAGCCATTGATATGCTGATCGGTAAAAAATGATTTTACTTTACCGGGTCTGTCTTCCATCGAGTATACAATAATCTTTATATCGGGCTGTAAGGCTCTAACCGCTTCGATAAGCTCTACTCCCGAACTCATTTCGCGTTCTCTATGGCTTTCTTTAAAAGAAAGGTCTGTAATCATAAGATCAAAAGGCTTTTTGTCTTTATACGCTCTTCTAAACCTAAGATATCCTTCATCACAATATTGTGCCTGCTGGATGTTATCTACTCCTGTTCTTTCATAAAGGATATTTGCAATCCCGTGATTAATACTCCCAAGGTCCTCTGTGATTAAAATTTTCTTGAACATATACTTTTCATTTTACTTAACTCGGAAAA
Organism: Aquimarina penaris; assembly: GCF_040786285.1. Taxonomy (NCBI): domain Bacteria; kingdom Pseudomonadati; phylum Bacteroidota; class Flavobacteriia; order Flavobacteriales; family Flavobacteriaceae; genus Aquimarina; species Aquimarina penaris. The sequence continues at coordinate 29,252 of NZ_JBFMKQ010000003.1, read as the reverse complement.
TTTATCTTGGCTTTAAAGCCTTTTCCTTTTTCTGAGTCAAAGATAAATGATCCACCAATTGTTTTTATACGGTTTTCCGCATTCTGGAGTCCATTACTATAAATTATGTCTTTTTTAACAACTCCCACCCCATTATCGGCATAGCTAATTTCTATGTTTTTTCCTCTTTTTTTGAAGGTAATGGCGACAAGATTAGCCTGGCTATGTTTTTTCATATTAATCATCAACTCTTGTATAACGCGGTGTATAACGATCTTTTTTTCAGGTTTAATGACTCGCCAATTAATATCATCGATGTCTTTGATAATAATTTTTGTATCATACGAACTATAGCTACTTAACATACCTCCAAGTTCTTGCGCATAATTTTCTCCGGTATCAAAACTGCTATTTTCTCGAGAAATATCTCGTGTTCTGCTATAAATATCTTCGAGTTTATCTAGTACCTCATGGTCATTTGTTTTATTCTGGATCGTATTCATCACATGATACACGTCGTTAGCCAGCTCATCATGAATTTTTTTAGAAATACGGGTTTCGGCATTAAAAACATCGCGTATTTTTTCTCTTTTATGCCGTTGTTGTAGTAGATAAAAGATCAATCCACCTGCTAACAAAAGGATAATGGTACCAAAAAGGTAGATAATTTTTTGTCGATCTTTTTTAGCTGTTTCTGCTTTTAGGATTAAATTTTCGTTGGTGAGTTTATTATTTTCATATTTAGTCACCGCATAGATCTCTCGGTTACTTTGGTTGATCTCGCTAAGCTTAAGATAAATATCATTAAACACCTTAGCTTCTTCATTAGTATTATCTTTAAGCTGAAATACAAATCCTAAGGATTCCAAAATCAATGCTAAATTTCGTTGCTCTTTTGCATTTTTATAAGTAGCTTCAGCATATTGTAAAGCCTTTGTTTTATCTTTTTCAAAATAATACTTGGTTAAATAAATATTACTTGCTATTAGCCCTTCAGTATTACTTATTTCTGTACTAATTTTTAATGAATTAAGTAATATACCTTCAGAATCCTTGTTTTCCTTATTTTGAAGCCATTTTACAAACCCAAGATTACCCAATACTCTCGCATATTCTTGTTTATTTTTTTTAATTACAGAATCTGACAATAACATTGAGAAAATCATAATTGCCTCTTTATAATTCTTTAGGTCAGCTAATATATTGGCCTTTGTGTTTTTAAAAATCAAAATATTTTTATCGCCTATTTTATTTCGAGAGATACTATCTTTATTCAGAGTTAATACAAGTTTATTATACCTAAAAGCTTCTTTATAATTTTTCTGTTGCCGATGAGCTACAGAAATAATATGATATAAGCCGGCAAGACTAAGTAAGTCCGAAGAATTCTCTATGTACCTTAGTCCATCAATTGCCGTGGTTTTACTTCCAGAATAATCTCCTAACATGTCCTGAATATTTGCCATCTGAAGTAGACTTCTACCTGCCCTAATGGTGTCTTTTAGTATTCTCGATATTCTAAAATCTTCATTATAATATTGAAAAGCGTTAGCCAATTGATTATTTTTTTTATAATAAAACTCTAGCTTCTTTAACGCCTTTCTAATATAAACAGTATCCTTATTTAATCTTGCAATATCATATAACCGATGAGTATATACAATGGCACTATCTAATTGTTTAGCTTTACCTAGCAACCAGGTTTTTTGCAATAACCCTTTATAAACTAAAGAATCCTGTTGGTATGATACTGCCGCATCTAAAAAGGAAGAAATATAATACAATCGTTCCGTTAAATATAAAGAGTCTTTATTACTTAAAGCGTAGTATTTAGCAATACTATCTAATGAATGCTGTGAAGGATTTATTTTTGCCTGTTCTTGACTAAAACCCGAAAATATATTATATAAAAATATTACCCCTAGTATAACATAAAAAGAGGAATTGAAGTGCCAAAGTTTCATTCCCCAAAATTACTAAATTAAATCTGGTCTGTATATTTTAGTTTTTATTATACAGACCAGATTTAATTATTACATGATTTTATATCATTTAATTTCCTCCTCCAGAATCTTCACCATTTGTATCAACATGACCATCTCCTGTAGCAACTTCTTCAATAGCCGGAGCTTCGTTATCGGCAATACTATCTGCGGTACAGGCAGTAAAACTGGTGGTCATAAATAGGGCGATGAGTATATAAAATATCGTTTTCATAATTTTTACTTTTTTCGGATTTAACAAAGGGGTTACCGTCCGGAAATTTTTTCCAGATATTTTGGTATTCAGTAACCGTTAGGTAATAGGGAGTACTCCTTTGATTTTCGGAAAGTTGAAATCGTAAACAGTAGGTGTTGGCTACTTTCCTAATTTGGCCAATTATTACTGCATTACGGATTTCCGTAAAAACCGGGTCGATACATTTGCTATGTTAGCAATACGTAATCGGAACTAGTTACTCTGTGAATTTATGGAGACTTTGCACATCGGTCTATAAACGATTCCAAAGATTCCAAAGATTCCGCAGAAGGCCTTAAGATTCCAGTAATTTATTAGCTATGAACCAAAAAACAAGTGTATCGTACAAGAATGAAATTCTTGAAAAATACAAAAGGGAAAAAGGTGGAGAAATGAGCAGTTATTTGCTCGAACCGACACGAAAACAGATTAAAGAAGCCTGTATTTGGCTTTTAAACCGAAGAAAAGACAAGTATGATGAAGGTATTTTAAACCGCTTTTTTAAGTTTAAAGAAGGAGAAAATAAATTATATGCGATCGAGCGGGTTAAGGGAGACAAATTTAAACCTATCGTAAATTTTTTAACAGGGGAAACAAAATCAACAACACCGGCCAATTTAGAATTAATTAGTTGGCTTATCGATTTTAACCCACGACCGCTATGTGTTTATTTAAAATCAGATAACGAAAGTAATGAAGAAATTAAACCAGAAATCATCGATAAAAACCATTATCCGATCTATGCCAAAAAAGAAGTTGAATTGCCCGATATACCAGAGACTAAGGTGATCCATAGAAATGATAAGAGTATTACAATTATTTCTCAAATCAATCCAACGCTTAAAATAACGACTATAGTTTCGTTATAACTATGGAATACATTAAAAAGTAAATAAGGGATCACAATATATGTTGAAGACAATATATTTAGGGGCTACTGTATAAAATAAAGAAATCAATATGAAAATTTGAATATGGTATAAAGAACATCTATTTACTATGCCTGAATGTACCCTAAATTATATGCATTAGAGCATACCCAGTTTTCTACGTCCACATCGTCAAATAGTACCCCGGTTTGTAGTAAAAACTTACCTATATACGAACAAGTATTAAGAAGCTACTTCTTTCTTTTTCTTTTTATAATGTATATTATTTCTCCAATACGAGAGTGCGCCAAGTACTGCTAAAACCGCAATCGAATAAAACACCGCATTAGGGGTAACTACTTTATCTCCGCTCGCATAAGAATGCAATCCTTTTAGATAAAAATTCACTCCAAAATAGGTCATCAATACGCTATAAATGGCAATTATCGAAGACAAATTAAACCACCATCGACCTCGTAACCCTGGCACCAGTCGCATATGAATTACAAAAGCATACACCATAATACTTATTAAAGCCCAGGTTTCTTTGGGATCCCAGCCCCAATAACGACCCCAACTCTCATTAGCCCACATACCTCCTAAGAAATTTCCTATGGTTAGCATGACCAACCCGATAGTTAGTGCCATTTCGTTAATGATAGTGATTTCTTTAATATTAAGATCCATTCGTTTCTTATTGGATGCAGTGGTTAGGATCATCAATACCAGAGAAAGAACTCCCAGAATTGCACCTACAAAAAATGGCCCATAACTCCCTACAATGATCGACACATGAATTAATACCCAATATGAGTCTAATACAGGTTGTAAGTTTGCTATGGCAGGGTCTGTCCAGTTTTGATGTGCAAAAAACAAGATGATTGCCGCTACAAAAGTAGTAGCCGCTATGGTTAGGTTACTTCTCTTACCAAAAGCCAATCCTATGGCCAGTGTCATCCAGGCAACATAAATCATAGACTCATATGCATCGCTCCAAGGTGCATGCCCAGACACATACCATCGTATAATTAATCCAGCGGTATGCAAAATAAACAGTAAGACCACAACACCAATGGTTCCGTTAATTAAACCTCTGATGACCTTAGATTCTTTAAAAATTCTAATAATCACAAAAATCATTAACAACAACCCAATTAATCCATAGTATCTATATAAGGTTCTAAAGATGTCATATTTGTTTAATGCAATTTCGGCTTTGATCTTTTTATCTGTTGGTACTACTTCGCTTCCAAATTTTTTCTGGAAACTCTTCATGCTTTCAACATATTGATCAGGCTTACTATAATCACCTGTTTGTCTTGCTTGATGAAGCGATTGCTTATAGATCTGAATAATCTGCCTGGTATATACAGAATCCATTCCCGTAAACTTGTATTCGTTTAATTCTGGCGGAGAAACCCACTTATTACCTTCATCTCCCGGTACAGGAAAAACCTTAAGTATACCTCCACCCAAAGCTTGATTAAGCAGGTAGAATTTCTCATGTGTTTTTAGAAAGTCTTTTTCGAAACTACTTGGCGTATTTGTACTACTGGCACGTTCTAAATAAGGAGTTAACTTATAGGTACCATCGGGTTCTACAAGATCGATAAGCGACACACGTCGTTCTGATTTAGGAACTCCTAATATTTTTCGAATACTGTCATTTTCTCTTTGTAATTCTATAATCGGAACACTATACCAGATAAATGGATTTTCTACCATCGATACAAATACCTGATCTGCATTTAGGCCTTCGTAGGTATCTTTCTTGCTTAGTTTACGAAGTAATTCTGAAGAGAATGTATTTACGGGCTTCATTCTTCCTCGTTCATCCTGAATCACTATACTCCCGAATTTTGCCGCATGCTCTACAGGTACTACATTCGCTTTAATTACAGAATCCAGCTGTGCTTTACTAGGTAATGTTTGTGCATGATTGGTATGATCTGCAACATCTTGTGCAAAAGAAAATGTAGAAACAACCAATGCTAATACTACAGTTAAGGCCTTCTTTTTTGATTTCACTTTATCAAGCATGACCTCTAAATCGGTAAATCGTGATCCTTTGGTAAAAAGAATTAACATCAATCCTAAATATAACAACATATAACCCGCATAGGTAATCCAGGTTCCCCATCGGTCATGATTTACAGATAATACGGTGCCTTTTTCATCAGGATCAAAAGATGCTTGAAAAAATCGATACCCTTTGTGGTCCAAAACATGATTCATATAAATATCATAAGGGCGCGAAGAATTGCCTTCTACAATATCCACTTTACTTTTAAAAGATTTATAAACGTTCTTTGTTCCCGGATACTTTTCGGCGATAAAATCATTTAGTTTTAAAGCAAAAGGTAGCTCTAATTGTTTCGATCCATAGGTAAAGTACATATCCAATCCTCCTAAAGAAAATTTTGACATATCGTTATTATATCCTTTACCACCAAGTAACTTAACTTCTTTCGTTTCACCATTGGTCGATACCTCTAAAATTAAAGCATCTTCTTGCCCTTTATCCTTATTTTCGATAGGTACAACATCATATTTACCCGTCATTACCGGATCAGGAATCACAAATTGCATCCCCGCGGTTTGATATAGAGATCGCAGCATCAAAGGTTGTACGCTATCTTTAAACACCAATCCTTGTTTTTGATCAGCCATTCGTAAATAAGACCCTTCAAAAGGAGAGGTTATAAAATACTCATCATTGGTATAGGTAATATTGATTGCTCCTTGGGTGGGTTTATTAAACGCTATTAAAATATTGTGGATATTAGAAACTTCTCCTTCTTCGAGAAAATGATCATGACGATTACCATCACCAGCCTCTACTATTTTTAGATAATTTTTCCCATCTTGGGTAGCAACTAATCCCATCTCTGCTCCCTGGATAAATTTTTTGTATTGAATGGTAACCGGTTGTTTATTATAATCGGTATCTATTGAGAAATCATTATCGGTAGCTTCTGCCAATTCTAATGCTTTAGAAATAATTCGTCTACGAGGTTCCCCATCGATTTCACCATCTAAGAATAGGGTGAGGTATGTTTTTTCTGAAAGAAAAGTAGATGTAGTTTCTCCTTCACGAATAGGCATTACCCCTTCATAACTTATATAACGGGTTACAAAAGCACCAATGATGATTAATATAAACGATAAATGAAGCAATAATGTCGCCCATTTTTCTTTTTTGTACAGTTGAAATCTAAAAATGTTTCCGCTAAAATTAATAGCAAAAAATACCATAATAACTTCGAACCACCACGTATTATATATCCATATTCTGGCTGCTGTAGTACCGTATGCATCTTCTAAAAAAGTACCTACTCCCATAGAAATTGCAAAGACAATAAATAAAACTGCCATTAATCGTGTAGAAAACAAAATGCTTTTTAGCGTATCCTGCATAATAACCTTTCTTTTTTAGCTCGGCAAATTTAATGTTTTTAGCAGGATAAAGTATAATTATCGGCTTTTGATTTGCAGGTTTTAACAGAAGTGTTAATAACACGCGCAAGAAGTGTTATTTCTTTCTCTCCCTACAAAAACAATTCATCCTATACATATCATCAATTTTATCTCCTTTTGGAGGAAATCCAAGGTACGTTAAGCAGTTTTCTGTAGTAGAAATATCATTCGACCCGGTAAAATTAAATCGTATAGCAGAATCACGTACAGAAATATCGATATAAGAAATACTTCGTATTTGAGAAAGTTCATTTTTTATGATTTCTGCACAATGATCACAATAAAGATTATGTATAGCAATGTTCGCTCTTTTTATTTCTTTTTGTATACAATTCATCGTTAATTCTTTTTAACCTAAGGTTGACATATGCTAAAGCACAAACCCTTGATTTTCCCTTCTCTATACGAGAAGGTGCTCTTCTAGTTTTTAATAATACACCTGTTACAAAATGTTATAAAGCCTTAAGATATTGAACTAAATCATCTTGTTCCTGATCGGTTAACGCTAAACTAAAATGATCATTATAATGTTCGATTACACTATTCAAAGTGGCAAATCGTCCGTCATGAAAAAAGCCATTCTTTTCTTTTACAAATAACCCACGTAAAGGGGGAGTTCTGTATTTTCCTGTAGGCGATCTATTGGCTTCAAAGTCATCAATCCCTATTTCTTCCGGAAGATGTAATACATTATCGGCAAATGCAGCTCCAGAATGACAAGAAACACAATTTGCTTTACCTTCAAAAATAGATTTTCCTCGTATTGCTGCGATTTTATCAAAACTATTTTCATCGGGTTGTGGTGCCAATAATGACAATTGATATTCTCTTAAGCCTTCTAATTTTGAGTCTACCATATCATCGACAACCATAACATCAAAAGCTCCTCTGGCAACAGCAATTGGAAATTGGGTTTCATTATTCAATCTTGGATCCGAGAAATTTCCTTGCCCACCCATTTCGAGGATCGACACAAATCTATTCCAATAGGTAATATCTCCCCATCCGGTATATGTAGCAAGGTCAATTCCTTGTAAGCCATATGCAGGAGGAATTAAATTTGCGGCGATTGACCCATCAGGACGTGTGGCTTTTCCATCCAAAAGTAAACCGGCCGGAAACCTTCCTTTTCCCCATCCATTGAGTACACTATTAAGCGTAGCTACATCAACTCCCAAAAGGTCTGCTAGAGGCATGTTTTTGGTAAGTGCAATGATCGCTCCAACATTTAGCTCGCTATTAGGCCATCCATCAAGTCTTTTCCCGATACCGGGAGCAAAAGAATCATCTACTGTAGAATGGCATAATGCGCATGCAATACCCATTGAAGTTAAGTTTCCTGCTGGGTCAAAGTTTCCTTTTACTCCGACAACGGCATTCAAACTTAGCAGAGCGATTGTAGTTGCGGGATCATCCAAATCTATTTCTCCAGCGGTTATGGCATCAACAATATTTTGAGGCAATGCTTCTGCATCAACTTTAAGTCCTACTCCTAATGCCGCATTTGGGCTTAATCCAGATCCGAAACCACCATTTGCCTCGCCCAGTACCGCCTTATCTAATTGTAGTGTGCCACTCCAAAAAGCTTCGTCACCAAAAGTATCAAACCTAAATGTTTCTTTGCCTTCCTCTACCAAAGTTGGATTTAAATCCAACTCAATGGGCGGCGGTATTACTAGTTCTGTAGGTATCGGAATCAAATCATCATCATCCTTACATTGAAAAAAAGTCATGCTAATACTAAGTAATACAACAACAGGTATTATGTTTTTGAGTTTCATGATGTTATTTTTTTTTGTGTGTTATGATAAACCATCTTTTAGGATATAGTTACTATTGATTGTATTGAAGTAATTCATTCTTTTGATGATAAACATTAGATAAAAACTCTAAAAAAAGGTTACAAAATTTTGTATGTATTTGAGAAAAAGAAAAATTGTATTGTTCATTTTTTAAAGGGAACTTCCTTATTTTAGCCATATGATTAGAGTTGTAATTCTTGGCGCCGGAAATGTTGCTCAGCATTTGTATACTGCCTTTAGTAATCAAGCATCTATTGAAATTATACAGTGCTATAACCGTAAAGGTTTGAAACTACATCCTGATCAAAAGAAAAGCTCAATTATAACTAGTCTTAAAGAGCTTGACATAGCCGATGTGTACTTATTGGCCGTAAGTGATGATGCCATTGCAGAAATTTCTTCAAAATTTCCTCTTAAAAACCAACTTGTAGTGCATACATCGGGCAGTGTTCCTATGGCTGCGATCGATGACTCAAACCGCAAAGGCGTGTTGTATCCCTTACAAACATTTAGTAAGGATAAAACTATTGATTTTAGTGCAGTGCCTTTTTGTTTAGAAGCTGAAAAAGAACAAGATTTAGAGCTTTTAAAAAAGTTAGGATCTGTATTATCACAAAAGCTTTATGAGATCTCATCAGAACAACGCAATGCATTACATGTAGCGGCCGTAATGGTCAATAATTTTACGAATTATTTATTCTCTATTGGTCATGACATCTGTAAAGAAAATAATATCCCGTTTGAGATTTTACATCCATTAATTAAAGAAACAGCGGGTAAAATCACAACAATGGATCCTGATCTGGCACAAACAGGGCCTGCAATACGAAACGATGGGAACACTATTGATCGTCATTTAAATTTTTTATCTGATACAACACAAAAAGAAATATATCAAACCCTCACGAAAGCTATACAATCTAAATATGGAAAAAAGTTATAAAGAATATCTACAACATATTACAACATTTATTTTTGATGTAGATGGGGTATTAACCGACGGGACAGTTTTTGTTAACACCGATGGAGAGCTGCTAAGAACCATGAACATTAAAGACGGTTATGCGCTTAAAACAGCCGTGCAACAAGGGTTTAATGTTTGTATTATTTCTGGCGGAAAAAATGAAGGTGTTAGACAACGATTAAAAAACCTGGGAATACCAGATATTTACTTAGGTGCCCATCACAAAGTAGAGCAGCTAAATGAATATTTTGCTGGTAAAAATATTAAAGCCGAAAATGTACTTTATATGGGGGATGACATTCCCGACATGCCAGTAATGCAAATTATAGGCTTACCTACATGCCCGCAAGATGCCGTAGCAGAAATTAAAGAAATCTCTAAATACATTTCATATAAAAAAGGCGGAAAAGGGTGTGTAAGAGATGTTATCGAACAAGTACTTAAGGTGCAAGGAAAATGGATTACCAGTTTTGATGCTGAGGCCTAGTATCATTGTTGGAAGTTGGAAGTTGGAAGTTGGAAGTTGGAAGTTGGAAGTTGGAAGTTAGAAGTTAGAAGTTAGAAGTTAGAAGTTAGAAGTTAGAAAACAAACATTAATTATTCATCGATGAAAATTGTATTTGCAACCAATAATCGTAACAAGTTAAAAGAGGTACAAGCATTAGTTCCTTCGGGAATACAATTATTGAGTCTTGCCGATATTGGATGTAAAGAAGATATCCCTGAAACCTCGCCCACTATAGAAGGTAATGCTAAACAAAAAGCAGAATATGTCAAGAAAAACTATGGCTACGACTGCTTTGCCGATGATACCGGACTTGAGGTTAAAGCGCTTAATGGAGCTCCTGGTGTATACTCGGCTAGATATGCAGGACCACAGAAAGATGCCAATGCCAATATGGATAAACTTTTAAACGAATTAGACGGAAAAGAAAATCGTGAGACTCAATTTAAAACTGTAATTGCTTTGGTAATTAAGGATACGTTAAAAACATTTACCGGGATTTGTGAAGGTATAATTACCGAAGAAAAAAAGGGCGAAGGTGGTTTTGGATATGACCCTATTTTTTTACCCAATGGATATTCTGAGACATTTGCAGAACTTCCTTTATCAGAAAAAAACAAAATCAGTCATCGAGGGAAAGCGGTACAACAATTAATTGAATTTTTAAATCATTAATCTACCCCGGGAAAAGCTAGCATCTCCCCCATACCCACTGTAAATAGCCAATTACCATAAATCGCATGTTCTACAGAGACCAAAGTTGTAGATTTTGTTTTTTGATAGGTGTAGGCAAATAGCAATCCTCCTATAAAAGTTAATAACTGCACTAAGAAGCTTTTAAGAAAAAGATGCGCTAAAGAAAAAAGAACTGCGTTTACGAAAATAAACAACCATTTATTCGTAATCAATTTTTCATAGCGCTCGTAAAAAAATGTTCTATAAATGATCTCTTGCGGCCAAACAGATAAAAAAGTATAAATAAATAAGATCATGATCCATAATTCTGGTCTTTTAATCAATACAGAAAAAAGTTTATCAGGAGCAACAAAAAAAACGTATAGTCCGGTTATGACCACTATAATTGCCAATTTGATCATCAACTCTTTCCAAAAAGGTTTCCAATACTCTTTATTAGGAAATTTTAATTTTAGTAAACCCATCCGTTTAAGAAGTAACAAAATATACACAAAACCTATTACCGTGAATATAATTTTAAAAAGGATAGGATAGTTAAGTAAGAAACTTACCGGAAGTAAAATAAAAAGAAAGAATAATTCTAAGCCCTTGTATAGGTTAGTCTGCATACCTTGATTTTTAGCTAATTTCAGTATAAAAAATGAAATCATTGCCATTAAAATCATGATTATGATCAAAAATGAGGTAATTTGTATTCTCTTGTTGGGTTATAGCGCTATACCCTTGATTAAATAGGATTTTTATTTACTAAAAAACAAAAAAACCTCGGAAATCCGAGGTTTATAAGTTTAGGGGTAAGCATAAGTTGGGGTATCAAATTGCATGGGGGCAAAAAAAGTTTAAAAACAATTCCAATTTTTTTCTTACTTTTTTAATACACTTCAAAAGTAAAATACTTACTCATATATTTCTTATAAGCAAGCACACAAAAACATGGTTTTGTCGATAAAATACCAATATTATCGATTATGTGTATTTTTATCCAACTTCATGATAAATAAAGATCATATATCTAAATACAAAAAGCCCCGGATATCCGGGGCTTTAAAGTTTTGGGGTAACTTAATTTTGAGGGGGATCATTTTTGTCATGGGACAAAAAAATCAAAAAACAATCAATCAATCAATCAATCAATCAAACAAACAAACAATTCTAATTTTTCTTTTTCTCTTACTTCTCTTTTTCCACACTTCAAAGATAGTATAGAGTAATGTTTTTGTTTTAAAATGATGAATCAACAAAACTTATATTATCGATTAAAAACAAATAATATCGATAAAACGCAATTTTAAATATATTCCAGGCTAATAAAGGTTATTAAGAGATAATTAAACTCAGTCTATACGTTGCATAGATTTTATTAATATCGTAACATTACATCCATAAAATTTCGAATATACCATATGGAAAGTCAAAACATCGCTCCTACCGGCCCCCAAAACGAAGAAATTATTGAAAATAAAGAATTAAACATCTGGGAAGCACTCCTACCTGTAATTGCATTGGTTTTAATGTTATTCTACAATGTATATTTTGTATTTGGAGATGAAGCAATCTTAGGAAGTAATCAATTCGTTTTACTTCTGGGTGCCGCTGTAGCCGCTATTGTTGGATTCTATAACAAAGTCTCCTACAAACAAATGATGGAAGAAGTGGCTAGAAATGTAAAATCTACAACAGGAGCACTACTTATATTACTTATGGTAGGATCATTAGCAGGTACTTGGCTAATTAGTGGAATCATCCCAACGATGATCTATTATGGATTACAAATTTTAAACCCAACCATTTTTTTAGCTGCTTGTGTTATTATTTGTGCAATTATCTCAATTGCCACAGGTAGCTCCTGGACCACATCGGCAACCGTAGGAATAGCTTTGATTGGTATTGGCGACACCCTAGGAATATCATTAGGCATGACGGCCGGTGCTGTTATTTCTGGCGCTTATTTTGGTGATAAAATGTCTCCATTATCCGATACCACCAATCTTGCACCAGCAATGGCGGGCGGAGAATTATTTTCTCATATAAAATATATGGCTTACACCACTGTACCCACCATTACAATCACATTAATAGTTTTCATTATTATAGGGTTTGCTATTGATACCTCTGGGACTCCTCAAATCAATGAGCAATTAGAAGCCATTAAAGAAACTTTTAATATTTCACCATGGTTATTTATCGTTCCGCTATTGGTTATTGGATTAATCATCAAAAAAACTCCTCCATTAATTGCATTGTTAGCAGGAACAATACTAGGTGCAGTTGCTGCAATTATTGCACAACCGGATATAGTAATGAATGTTGCTGGTAGTACAGAATTAACTTTTAATTCAGCCTACAAAGGAGTAATGAATGCTATTACTCTTGAAACTTCTATAGAAACTTCTAACGAACAACTTACCAAACTTTTCTCTTCTAAAGGAATGGATGGAATGTTAGGAACTATCTGGCTGATTATTTGCGCTATGGTTTTTGGTGGTGTGATGGATGCTATAGGTGCATTAGCCAAAATAAGTAAGTCCTTATTGAACTTATTTGATACTGTATTTGGCCTTTTTGCCAGTACAGTAGTTAGTTGTTTAGCTCTAAATGTTACCGCTTCAGATCAATATCTGGCCATTGTAGTACCCGGTAGAATGTATGCCAAAGCATTTAAAGATAAAGGGCTTGCTCCAGAAAACTTAAGTCGAACTCTTGAAGATTCGGGAACAGTAACTTCTGTACTTGTTCCTTGGAATACATGTGGTGCTTATCAAAGTGGAGTATTAGGTGTCCCCGTTGCAGATTATTTCTTTTTTGCCATATTTAACTGGCTTAGCCCATTTATGACCTTAATTTTTGCTGCTTTTAGAATTAAAATTAAGCAATTAGCAAAAAGTTAAGACCCCATAAAAACAAATAGTAAGAGACTATCTAAAAAGTAATATATAATTGTCAAACTGAGCTTGTCGAAGTTTTTAAGTATCTAATGTACAGACGATCTTCGACAAACTCAGGCCGACAAATCATAGTTTTTAGTTAGTTTCTATGGCTATATTACTTTCTATCGACAATCGGAATTGGTTTTTTGTCATTACCAATGGCAACAAACTTAAATGATCCTTTTACCGCCATTTCACGATCATAACTATACATATCTTCTTTGTATATTTCAACATTAACTACACAACTGGTTCTTCCGACATCAACAACCTTAGCTACCAATTCGATAATTGTTCCTTCTGGAATTGGTTTTTCGAAATCGACTTTATCCGAAGATATAGTAACTACCTTCTTTCGACTAAAACGAGTAGCACAAATAAACGAAACCTCATCCATTAGCTGTAAGGCGGTTCCACCAAAAAGAGTCTCATAATGATTAGTAGTATTAGGGAATACCGCTTTAAAAATTCTGGTTTCAGAGGTTTTGATTAACTCGTTTATAGTATTCATATAATAGATATATAGTTTTTTCTTATTATTTAGATGTTAAAGATAAATCTTATCCTAGTATCTTTACTTCGCATTTAAAAAAAATCGAATGAATATTTTAGAAAGTTTACGATGGCGTTATGCTACCAAAAAATTTGACAATACTAGGATACTTCCGCAGGAAAAAATAAACATACTTACTGAAGCTTTTAATCTTACAGCAACCTCTTATGGGCTGCAACCGCTAAAACTTGTTGTAATTAATGATAAATCGCTTCAAAAACAACTTACCGAGCATTCCTGGAATCAACAACAAGTAGCAGATGCCTCTCATGTATTAGTTTTTTGTATTGAAAAAGCTGTGGGAGAAGAATATATTACCAAATATTTCGACAATGTGAAAACAACTAGAAATACACCTGATGACGTATTAAAACCATTCAAAGATCAATTGGTAGATTCTTTTAAAAATAAACCTGCAGAAGAAATACATACCTGGGCCGCTAAACAAGCTTATTTAGCTATGGGAAATCTACTTACTGTATGTGCTCTAGAAGAAATAGATGCATGCCCAATGGAAGGTTTTATTCCAGAAAAATATAATGAAATACTAAAGCTTGCCGATCTAAACCTTACTTCTGTGCTAGTGTTGCCTGTTGGGTACCGAGCAGAAGATGATATGTTTTCAGATTTTAAAAAAGTAAGGCGACCAATACAAGATACTATAATTACAATATAGACACCCGTGGTGCATTTTGATATTTTTTTATTTCTCTAAATAATACATGTAGTTATTTTAAAGAGTAATACTTAAAAAATTGTAATATAGCAACATGAAAATCAAAACTCTTTTCGGTACTTTTGCCGGAAAGAGTTTTTTAATTGTAACACTATAGCTATGCCAGGATTTGAGTTATTTGGAGCCGAAGAAAAGAAAGAAGTTCAGGATGTATTGGATAACGGGGTTTTAATGCGATATGGGTTTGACCCCATGCGAAATGGTCATCATAAAGCATTAGAACTAGAAAAAGATCTGGCTAAGCGTATGCAAACCAAACATGCTCAGGTAGTATCAAGTGGTACAGCAGCATTAACCGTAGCATTAGCTTGTGCTGGTATAGGATCTGGTGATGAAGTAATCATGCCAACCTTCACTTTTGTTGCAAGTTTTGAAGCCATACTATCTGTTGGGGCCACTCCTATTCTATGTGACATTGACGATACTTTAACTTTGGACCCTAAAGCCGTCGAGGCAGCAATTACCAAAAATACTAAAGCTATAATGCCGGTACATATGTGCGGATCAATGGCGGATCTTAAAGCATTAAAAACTATTAGTGATACACATAATCTTATCTTATTAGAAGATGCATGTCAGGCAATTGGCGGATCATATGATGGTAAGCCTTTAGGTAGTTATGGTGATCTAGGTTGTTTTTCTTTTGATTATGTAAAGACTGTAACCTGTGGTGAAGGTGGCGGCATCATCACGAATTCTGAAAAATATGCAGACCGTGCTCATAAGTACCAGGATCATGGTCATGATCACATTGGTAATGATCGCGGAGCTGAAACACATCCGTTTTTAGGTTATAATTATAGGTTATCAGAACTTAATGCTGCCGTAGGTATAGCCCAGCTAAGAAAATTAGATCATACCATTGCTCTTCAGGAAAAAAATTATACCATATTACGTAAAGCTTTATCATCAATCCCAGAAGTTACTTTTAGAAGAGTACCAGAAACTGGAGTAGAAAGCTATGCATTTCTAAGTATATTTTTACCTACCGAGAATACCGCAAGAAAGGCTCATAAAGCCCTAGGAGAACATGGTGTAGATGCTTGTTTTTATTGGTTTGACAACAACTGGCATTACTACAAAAAGTGGGAGCACTTATTAGCGCCTAAATCTTTGAATACACTTTCGCAAGAACAACAAAACGGCTTACAAAAGAATAATAGACCTTTTGATGCTAGTGATGCATGGATGGGAAGAACCATCTCATGCTTAATAAAACTAAGCTGGACAGAAACCGAAGTTGCAGAGAGAGCTTCAAAAATGGTAGATGCTATAAAAAGTGTAGTGTAAAACTACACGATTAATACTCTACATACTCTACAATCTCTAATCCGTATCCAATCATCCCAACACGTTTTTGTTGTACTGCATTAGATACTAAACGTAATTTATGAACATTTAGATCGTGTAATATCTGTGCACCTATTCCGAAATCTTTAGTGTCCATAATAATTTTTGGAGCTTTCAAGACATCTTTTCCGTTTTGAATTTCTTTTAAGGCACCCAGACGATTAAGAAGATTAAAGGATGTACTCTCCTGATTAATAAAGAGTATTGCTCCTTTACCTTCATTATTCACCCGCTGAAACATAGAATCTAAACGTTTATCAGCATTATTGGTTAATGTCCCTAAAATATCATTATTAAACAATGTAGAATTCACTCTTGTAAGCACAGGTTCATTCTCGGCCCAGGTTCCAAGAGTTAATGCAATATGAATTTGGTTATTGGTGGTTTGCTTATAGGCTCTTAATCTATACTTCCCAAAACGAGTAACAATATCAAAATCTTCTTTTTTCTCAATAAGCGAATCATGTTGCATGCGGTATGCAACCAAATCTTCAATAGATATTAGTTTAAGATCAAACTTTTTAGCAACTTCTACCAATTGAGGTAAACGTGCCATTGTACCATCTTCGTTTAATATTTCAACCAAAATACCTGCAGGTTGTAACCCTGCTAATCGGGCTAAATCAACAGAAGCCTCGGTATGCCCGGTGCGTCTTAACACTCCTCCATTTTTTGCTTTTAACGGAAAAATATGGCCTGGTCGTCCAAGGTCTGTAGGTTTTGTATTTTCATTAACTAAAGCATTTATCGTTTTGGCACGATCATGTACAGAAATCCCTGTAGTACAGCCATTACCAATAAGATCTACAGATACAGTAAACTGTGTCTCATGTAATACAGTATTGTTCTGAACCATCATTTCCAAATTAAGCTCTTCACAACGATCCTCGGTAAGTGGAGCACAAATAAGTCCCCGACCATGTTTGGCCATGAAATTGATCATTTCTGGGGTAACTTTTTCTGCTGCCGCAATAAAATCACCTTCATTCTCTCGATCCTCATCATCAACAACAATGACTACTTTTCCTTGTCGGATATCTTCAATAGCCTCCTGAATCGTATTTAACTTGATCTTTTTCTTGGTCTCAGTTATCTGTGACATATATGATATGCTTAAAAGTTATGTGCAAAGATATTTAAAAAGAACTCTATTTTTTAGATTTAGACGATCGTTTTACAAAGAAATCTCTTATTGGTTGAATGAATGTATCAAAGTTAAAGATTCCTTGATCTGTGGTTGCTCGGTATGTTAAAAATATACTAAGCGGAAATATAATAAATGTAGCAAGCCATGAACCAATAAATGGAGGTATTCCACCTTCTTCTGCACTATTCTTTGCAAAAATCCCTATAAAATGGTAGGTAAGAAAAAGTACTACCCCAATCACAATGGGCAGTCCCAATCCTCCTTTTCGGATTATCGCACCTAATGGCGCACCGACAAAAAACAATAAAATACAAGAAATACCCAAAGCGAATTTATCATGAAAAGACATTTCATATTTATTTAAACCTCTTTTTCTAACTGTTTGGTTTCTAAGGGTTGTATTTATATTCCTAATAATTCCGTCTGCATTAGAATAAGCCAATTTATAAATCTGTAATTTTTGACTTGTATCAAAATGATCCTTTAGGTCAATGGTATCATTTGTTGCATCTTGTTTAATTATATGTCTTAAATTTTTATTGATATCTTTTAGTCCGTTCCTTCTATCGATATTATTTGTTACTGATATTATATCATTATTTACCTGAACAGATAATGTATCTATCTCTTCTACCAACTCATTAACATTAAGCATATTATACCCTTTGCTATATTGTTGAGCATCCATATCAACATTATCCAACGAGGATAAATCTATATTAAGTACATATTGCTTAAAGTGGGTTTTGGCAAAAGGTAATTTCTTTCTTCGTTTTGGTGATTTTTGTTGAATTTCATCATAATAATTACCATCATTAAGTATTAGAGTTACCAAATCCGAATTAATACTTCCTTTTAGCTCACCATCAACTGCCTTAATCACCGTAAAATTGCCTGGTCTTGCTGCTTTTTTATGTATGATAATATCTTTAAGTAATTCATCATTATCACCATACTTTTCGGCAACTTTAATATTAATATCCCCTAAATCATTAAATTGATTAGGGGTAATAACCATAGCTGGTTTTACCTTAACTATATTTTTTCTTAGATTAATAAAACGCTTTTCGGAAGAAGGGATTACAGTATTAGAAAAAAGAAATGCTCCTATCCCTACAAAAAATATGAAAACAGATAATGTTCTCATCGCTCGCTGAAGTGATATCCCAGAAGATTTCATAGCAGCAAACTCATAATTCTCTGCAAAATTTCCAAAAATCATGATCGATGTTAACAAGACCGTGAGTGGCAATACCATCGGAATTAACCTAGGTGTTGCAAAGGTTAAGAACTTTAAAATAACAGAAAAATCTAAATCCTTCCCTGCTAATTCTGATATAAACAACCAGATGGTTTGCAATAAAAGAATAAACATAATAATTATAAAGAGCGGAAAAAATGTCTTTAAAAATGTAGTTAAAATATATCTATCAAGAATTTTCACAAGTTCTGTATTTCCGAATTATCTTTATTTGGATAAATAAACTAAAAATCAAAGAACGCGTATAATTACACACCCGTTCTTAACATATAACTATTATTTTGAAAAATATTTAAACGCTGCACTTGGTCATCTTTTGCATGAAAACTTTATTAGTCCAGACGGTTTATATAGTAATTCTCATATTTTGATTCATCAAACACAAATAATGTTTTTGAAATTGGTTGATTGGTTTTAAAGCTATTTACTGTAAAAGTAACATTAGTACCATTATTAAGTTTCTGAACCATTTTGTAAATATGCTTAGTTTGCTTATCAATACCAAGTAATATTTCTTTTAAATCACTTTTAGAATCAATCGGAGTCAATTTGATAAATTGAATTTTTCTACCATTCAAATCCTGAATGGCATCCATTTTATATGTGTACCCCTCTTCATAAAACGTTAGCATTTTAGAGGGTGTTATACTATTATCATCTTCTTCATCCTGAGATGAGATGTTAATTTCTTCATCTTCAGGTACGATTACATAGATTTTTTTACCATCATACATTCGCTCTGTCCCCATTAAACTAAGAAGATACTTATTTCCTTGTAAGGTTACATCTCCTCTTGTTTCCTGAGAAACATTTTCTGCCGGATTATTAAGAGAATATTTAAAGCTTAGAACAATATTATCGTAGCTTCTTACTTTTTTAGAAACTTCATCCAAAAGGCTTTTGGCGTTTTGGGCTTGTACAGCAGTAGTTACACCTATTATACATATTAGAAGTATTATCTTTTTTATCATTATATATACTCTTCGTTAATTACTTAAATTTATATCTAAATACTATTATTCTTGATCTAATAATTGTTGAAGCGAAACCAAATCAGTTACTAATACTTGTCTTGCTTTACTTCCTTCAAAAGGGCCTACGACTCCTGCGGCTTCTAATTGATCAATTAGTCTACCCGCACGATTATATCCTAGTTTCAATTTTCTTTGTAATAATGACGCAGAGCCTTGTTGTGCTGTTACAATTACCTCTGCAGCTTGATTAAAGAGTTTATCTCTATCGCTTTTATCTATATCAAGACTTGTGCCACTTTCTTCACCTACATACTCTGGTAACAAATGCGCATCAGGGTATGCCTTTTGACTACCAATATATTCGGTAATTCTTTCTACTTCTGGCGTATCCACAAAAGCACATTGTATTCGTATTAAATCATTACCCTGGGTATATAACATATCCCCTCGACCAATCAATTGATCAGCTCCACCTGTATCGAGAATAGTACGTGAATCTATTTTAGAAGTAACTCTAAATGCAATCCTCGCCGGGAAATTGGCCTTTATCATTCCCGTGATAACATTAACCGATGGTCGTTGGGTAGCAATAATTAAATGTATCCCAATAGCCCTGGCTAACTGAGCTAACCTGGCAATTGGAGTCTCTACCTCTTTACCAGCAGTCATAATAAGATCTGCAAATTCATCTACAACCAATACAATATAAGGTAAAAATCTATGTCCGTTCTCGGGGTTTAATTTTCTAGCCTTAAATTTCACATTGTACTCTTTAATATTACGAACCATCGCATTTTTTAGCAAGTCGTAGCGAGCATCCATCTCTATACATAAAGAATTTAATGTATTGATTACCTTAGTGTTATCTGTAATTATAGCTTCTTCGGTATCTGGCAATTTAGCTAGATAATGACGTTCTATCTTATTAAATAATGTAAGCTCTACTTTTTTAGGATCAACAAGGACAAATTTCACTTCTGCCGGATGTTTTTTGTACAGCAACGATGTAAGTATTGCATTAAGTCCTACCGATTTACCCTGTCCTGTTGCACCTGCCATAAGAAGGTGAGGCATTTTAGCAAGGTCCACAACAAATGTTTCATTAGAAATTGTTTTACCTAGAGACAATGGCAATTCCATTTCGGCATTTTGAAACTTTTGTGATGCTATGGCAGATCTCATAGATACAATGGTAGCATTCTTATTCGGTACTTCTATACCAATGGTTCCCTTACCAGGAATTGGCGCAATAATACGAATACCTAAAGCTGCCAAAGATAATGCAATATCGTCTTCTAAATTTTTAATTTTAGAAATCCGTATCCCGGCCTCAGGCACAATTTCATAAAGTGTTACTGTAGGACCCACTGTAGCTTTAATCTGCGCTATTTCTATTTTGTAGTTCTTAAGGGTATCAACAATACGATTCTTATTTTCTTCGAGCTCTCCCTGATCAATCGTAATCCCTCCTGCATTTGCTGTATAGTCTTTTAATAAATCAATCGTAGGAAATTTGTAATTCCCTAATTCTAATTTAGGATCAAACTCGCCAAAATCTTTAACCAACTTATTGCTTAAATTCTTAACAACTTCTTCTTCGACCGTTGTTTCAACTTCCATGGCAATATCCTCTGGGTTATCTTCGGATTTTATAATCAATTTTTCAGGAACTTCTGAATCACGATTTTTTGGGTCCCCATAGAAATCATTAATTGTAGGGTTTAGTGTTATTTCATTAGTGTTATTTTCTTTTTTAACCGTATTGGCTTTAACACTATCTACATTAACATTATCTTTTTTGTCTTCGTTCTTTTTTCCAAAATCCTTGGATCTGGCTATAATAGCATCAATCTTTTCTTTAATACTTGAACCAGATTCATCAGAACTTACTACTGGAGTCGATACAGTATGACCATTATTGGATTTTGGAGTTTCTTCAAAATCTTTTGCAATGCCTTTTTGTGTATTTTTTAGAGACGCGGTAAGTTTTTCTGGAGTGTATCGTAAACGAATTACAATATATATAATAGCAAAAAAAGCAAGAACAAGAACAGTACCGATAAAACCAATATAATCTTGTAAAAAATCATTGGTTTCGTACCCGATAATTCCTGCCATCAAACCATTTTCACTTTTGGTAAAACCAAGAACTACCGACACCCAAATCATTACCAGAGAACCCCAAAACCAAAAACCTGCTAACTTTCTTTTGTTCAAGTCAAAAAACAAATAGACTCCAGTTAACGAGGTTAAAACCGGGATAACTAATGCCGAAATACCAAAACCTTTAAAAATAAAAAAATGACTTACTAAAGCTCCAAATTTACTCAACCAGTTCTTTGGTGATGATGTCCTGTTATAGAATTGTGATATTTCACTCTGATCAATTTTCCAGTTGAAGAAAAATGAAATAAAAGCAAAAAATAACCCTATTCCTAAAAAGAACAAAAAACTACCCAAAACAACCTTTTGTTGTCTGGATAAGGTAAATTTTTCTTTTAATGAAGTCTTTTTTTTAGTTGTTTTCCTTTTTGTGCTTACCTTTCTTTTAGCCATTTTTTGAATGTCTTATCGCAAAAATACGAATATCTATATTGGAACGTAAAAATGCCTGAAAAATTTTCTAAATAAAGTAAGGTATATAAATAATTAACCCAACAACGACTGCTGTAATTGCAGCAATAAAAACAGCTCCAGCTGCTACATCTTTAATGAAACCAATCTTATCATCAAAGTCAGGGTGTACGAAGTCGGCTACAGCCTCTACGGTAGTATTCAATCCTTCTATACTCATTACCAAACCAATAGCGAAAATTTGTAAAATCCACTCAGTAGTCGTTATCTGGAAATAAAAACCCAATATTGTTATCATTACTGCAATACCCGCTTGAACTTGAATACTAGGTTCTGTTTTGAGCAACAACAAAGCACCTTTTAATGCATAACCACATCCCCGTAATCTTCCTAGAATAAAATCAAAAACTTTGTTCATTATACTTTACGACAACATATTTAGGGCGGCAGTGTAGTTAGGTTCTTGTACAATTTCTGGTACCTGCTCTGCATAGGTAACCACACCATTTTCATCAAGAACTACAACCGCTCTAGAATGCAAACCTTTCATAGGACCATCAACAATTTCTACCCCATAATCCTTCCCAAATTTACCATTTCTAAAATCTGATTGATTAATTACATCTTCTAAACCTTCAGCCCCACAAAATCGCGCTTGAGCAAAAGGTAAATCTCTTGAGATACATAGCACTTTAGTATTTGATAAAGAACTAGCTTCTTTGTTAAACGCTCTAACAGAAGCTGCACATATACCTGTATCTAAAGAAGGGAAAATATTCAAAATTACTTTTGAACCTTTATAGTCTGATAATTGCGAGATCGATAAATCTGTATTTACCAATTCAAAATCTGGTGCTTTTTGCCCAATTTCTGGCAAATTACCACTAGTATGTATTTCGTTTCCTTTTAAAGTTATTGTAGCCATAATAAATGATTGTATTTTTTGAGCCTTAAAATTAATAAGATTATATGGTAATTTTGATAAAGTTTAGAGAAAATAAAAAAACCTTCCAATTTGGAAGGTTTTTATTTTCTTTCTCATATTCATTTCAAAAATTTAAACATCGCTTTTATCAGCCTATTATTTAAATCTTTTACTATTTATTTTATGTATCTATAGACCCCAGAACCCTTTGCATAAAATTATTTAATGCTTCTTTTTTTGGAGTCCCTTGCTTAATCATTTTATCAACTTCTAAAGCTCCGTACATATTCGAAATTAATTCTCCAATTACATCCAGTTCTTCATCTTTTAAAGAAGATACTTCGGTTAATGCCTCTAACGTTTCTATGGTTTCTACTAAAAAATCTTCATCATTCTCTTCGATAAAACTCGTGAGATGCTTAATTATTGGTAACTTCATCTACTAATTCTTTAAGAATTTCAAATTTATTGGTTTGAGCTTGATTTATGAAAGTTCCGTTTTTAAAAGCTGCAAAAGTTGGAAGGTTATCGACAGTAGCCATTTTCCTAGACTCGGGATGTTTCTCGGCATCTACAATAACAAAAACTGTGTTGGTATGTTCTGTTGCCAGTTTTTTAAACTTCGGCTTCATAATTCGACAATTACCACACCAAGATGCGGAATACTGTACAATTACAGTATCATTAGCTGCAACCATTTGGGAAAGATTATCTTCTGTTAATTCTTGAACCATATACATTCATTTAAAAATTAGAAGCAAAATTTCTCCAGAATATATTCTAGAGAAATTTTACAGTACAATACATTCTTAGTTAGAAGCCAAATATGATGCTACTCCATCTCTATTTGCGTTCATTGCTTCTTTACCTTCTTCCCAGTTCGCTGGACAAACTTCACCATTTTTCTGAACATGCGTATACGCATCTATCAGTCTTAAAAATTCGGCTACATTTCTCCCTACTGGCATATGATTTACACCTTCATGAAAAACAGTACCTTCTTCATCGATTAAATAGGTAGCTCTATAGGTCACATTATCACCTTCAACAGTTACAACACCTGTTTCTTCATTATATTTTTCATTAGTGATATCCAAAATCCCTAAAGTACTTGCTAAATTACGATTAGAATCGGCAAGAATTGGGTAAGTAACACCTTCTATTCCTCCGTTATCTTTAGTAGTATTCAACCAGGCAAAATGTACCTCTGGAGTATCACAAGACGCACCAATAACGATAGTATTTCTTTTTTCAAATTCTTTTAAAGCTTCTTGAAAAGCATGTAATTCTGTAGGACACACAAAGGTGAAATCTTTTGGGTACCAAAAAAGTATAACTTTTTTATTATTCTTCTGAGCTTCTTCTAAAACGTTAAGCTTAAAAGTATCTCCCATATCATTCATTGCGTCAACGTCTAAATTTGGAAATTTCTTGCCTACAAATGTCATATTAATGTCTTTTAAAATTTATTATTGATTAATTTTTTACAGCGCAAATATACATCTACTAGAGTAATAATATTGACTACATAATTTTAATTGTTTATATCTTAATAGTTTTTGCCAATCATCTATCTATTTTCTTAATACTTATGAAAAATTCCTACAAAAGAATATATTCACCTACAAGAATTACGGATAAATTACACTTTTATTACGGTGAATTGCACTATGTTAAATCTATTTTTGTATTTTCGTCACCTAGATTGAATCATGAATTCTTAAAGAGTTGAAAAACGTAATTCAACATATAACCCTTTTGCTCCTAATAGGTTTTGCTAAGAACGTACAATCTCAACCTTCCTTAATATCAGATAGTATACAAAGCTATATTGAGCAAGCCGAAAAACTTCAAGAAGAATATAAATATGAAAAATCTCTTGAAATTGCTAAAGCTGCATTACAAAATGCTCAATACAATAATGATGATAAAAGCCTTGGATATATCTATAATATTATTGCCAAAAATTATGAGACCAATGAAGAAGATAATAAGGCAAGAAGTAACTATAGAAGAGCTCTTGTTTATGCTCAAAGTTCAAACAGTAAAATATTAGAAACAGATCTTTATAATAATCTGGCACGTGTATATACCAAGCGTAATCTTACGCGAGTAAAAGGAGTTACTTATTATAAAAAATCATACGAGTTTGCAACCAAATTAAATGATACCGCCAGGATGATAAGGCCATTACTTAATCTTGGTGAATATTACATTTCTAGGAATGATTATGATAGCGCTTATGAATATCTTGCGCCTGCAATCGAATTGATTCATGAAAAGTCTTCAAATACCGTAAAGACAAAGTTAAATGGACTTTTAGGCAAATATTTTCTAAACATAAGAGATTATGAAAAGTCTGAAGAATATATAGATCTTGCTATATCTTACGCTATAGGAGAGACAAAGAACAAAAATAATAATGATGAGTTAATTTCTACCTATTTTGAGGAGTTAGCTTCTGCATATGAAACTAAATCAGAACTTTACCGTACGCAAGAAAATTTTGAGGAGGCCTATAATTATCAAAAAAAGCAATTTCAAAATATCCTAAAAGCAAAAGAATTTAAAAAGCTTATAGAACTTCAGCGTGTAAATATTAAGTATGAAGTTGATCAGTACGAAGAAAAAATCAAAAAAGCTGAAACCGAAAAGAAAGAAAGTGAATCCGAAGTATTAAAATGGAGGATCAGTATCATTCTTGGTATTATTGTGATTCTGATCTCTTTAGCCTTTTTAATTAGTTCATACAGAAACAATATTCAGAAAAGAAGATTAAACAATGTATTAATTGAAAAAAACAAAGAGTTAGTTGGTGCAAAAGAAACCGCAGAGCAAGTATCAACACTAAAATCCCAGTTTATATCTACGGTTAGCCATGAACTTAGAACTCCTCTTTATGGTGTTATTGGATTGACATCACTACTCATGGAAA
Source organism: Aquimarina penaris (assembly GCF_040786285.1). Lineage (NCBI taxonomy): Bacteria > Pseudomonadati > Bacteroidota > Flavobacteriia > Flavobacteriales > Flavobacteriaceae > Aquimarina > Aquimarina penaris. The sequence continues at coordinate 3,340 of NZ_JBFMKQ010000003.1, read as the reverse complement.
ACCCTGAGAAAAAGAAAAAAGATGAATATCTTGAATCATTAAAGTTTTCTGGAGATTACCTTTTGGCCTTAATTAATGATGTGCTTCAACTTAGTAAAATAGAAACTAATGAAGTTAAGTTAGAAAAAGTATCCTTTGATATCAGATCTTTAATTGAAGGAATAGTTAATTCATTACACACAAAGCAAAAAAGCAACAATAATACGGTTCATATTGATATTGATAAAAAAATCAATACCACTTTACTTGGGGACTCTGTAAGGCTCTCGCAAATATTGATAAACTTAATTGGTAATGCCCTTAAATTTACAAAAGATGGTAATATCTGGATTGATGTAAAATGTCTAGACTGCAAAGCAGACAGCTATATATTACGTTTTATAGTAAAAGATGACGGGATAGGAATACCCAAAAACAAACAGCAAACCATATTTGATAATTTTGCTCAAGTAAAAAATGAAAATCAAGAGTACGAAGGAACGGGCTTAGGTCTTGCTATTGTTAAAAAACTGATACAGTTACATGATAGCGAAATCAATATAAAAAGTAACGAAAATAAAGGCTCAGAGTTTTATTTCGATCTTTTTTATGAAAAAGTAGTAAAAGAAGAGGAGATCTCATTAAAAGCAGGCGAAAACTTAAGCATCGGAACAAGTAATTTTTATGTTCTCATAGTTGATGACAATAAGATCAATCAAATTGTCACTCAAAACATCCTGAAAAAGAAAGGTTATACTTGTAGTATTGCAAGTAACGGTATGGATGCTATCGAAATGATAAAAAATGAAAAATTTGATTTAGTTTTGATGGACATCAATATGCCAGAAATGAATGGTTTAGAAGCCACAAAGGTGATACGAACGTTTAACTCACACTTACCTATTATAGCACTTACCGCAGTTGAAGAAGGGGAAATAAGGAATCAAGCAATGTCCGTGGGCATGAATGATGTAATTATCAAACCATACGATACTCAACAGTTTTTTCAGACCATTATGAGAAATATCTCAAAAATGAAAATGGCCTAAAATTTTATAGGAGAAACATAAAAAATTTACGAATATCTAAGATTTTATCTGTTAAATCGTATATGGTTTCTCTCGAATACCTTAATTTAGTTCAATAAATCTTCAGATTATCATTTTAGCTTATGGATTCAAAAAAAATGGGTTTTAATACCGTCTGCACTCATCTTGGAGAAATCAAAGATGAACAATTTAAAGGGGCTATTTCGCCAATATATCTTTCTACCTCTTATGCTTTTGAAGATGTAGATACAAAACGATACCCAAGATATTTTAATACTCCAAATCAAGAAGCGCTATGCAAGAAAATCGCAAGACTCGAAAAAGGAGAATCTTCTTTAATATTTGGTAGCGGAATGGCTGCAATTAGTACTACTCTATTCGCTTTCCTGCAAAAAGGAGATCATATCGTTCTACAAAGAACGTTATACGGAGGAACAGCAAATCTTGTTAATGAAGAATTCGCAAAACATGGTATCGAGTTTTCGTACGTAGAAAAACAAAGTATCGAGGGGTTTGAAGAAAAAATAAGGCCAAATACAAAGGTAATTTATATAGAAACCCCCTCAAATCCATTATTAACCATTACCGATATAAAAGCGATTGCAGAACTAGCAAAAAAGCGAAGTCTCACTACAATGATAGATAACACATTTGCTTCACCGGTAAATCAAAACCCAATTGAGTTGGGGATTGACATTGTCTTACATTCGGCTACCAAATATCTGGGCGGCCATAGTGATATCTTAGCTGGAGCTGTAGTTTCTTCAGAACAAAACATAGAACGTATTTTTCAAGTAGCCAAAAACTTTGGCGGAAGCTTGAGTGATTTTACGGTTTGGATGTTAGAAAGAAGTATAAAAACGTTAGGCATAAGGGTCAAACGACAAAACAAAAATGCTTTAAAATTGGCTAAGTGGCTTCATAAACACAAAGATATTTCTGCTGTATACTACCCGGGATTAAAATCGCATCCAGATCATGAGATAGCAAAGAAACAAATGAAAGGGTATGGAGGAATGCTTTCTTTTGAGCTAAAAGAAGGATTAAACTCCAGTGCATTTCAAAAAGAACTAAAACTTATTAAAAGCTCTATGAGTTTAGCAGGAGTAGAAAGCACAATACTCTCCCCTACTCTTACTTCTCATGCACTATTAACCGAAGAAGAAAGACATAAACAAGGTATAAAAGATGGATTACTTCGATTTAGTGTAGGTATCGAAGAAAAAGAAGATTTAATACAAGATATACAACAAGCCCTAAGTAAAATAAAAATCCCAGAATTAGAACACTAAACTATGAAATTAGATATTCTTGCCATAGGAGCACATCCCGATGATGTAGAATTAAGTTGCTCCGGAACCATAGCTAAAGAAATTGATAAAGGAAAAAAAGTTGGAATACTAGACCTAACCAAGGGTGAATTAGGAACAAGAGGAACTCCAGAAATTAGAGATCAGGAAGCAAAAAAAGCAGCACAGATATTAGGTGTATTAACCCGAGAAAACCTTAGATTTAGAGATGGTTTTTTTGTGAATGACGAAAATCACCAGTTAGAAATAATTAAAGTACTTAGAAAATACAAACCCGAAATTGTCTTGTGCAATGCAATTGATGACAGACATATCGATCATGGCAAGGGAAGTACGTTAGTAAGCGACTCTTGTTTTCTTTCAGGATTAAGAAAAATTGAGACTATTCTTGAGGGAAAACAACAAGAAGCTTGGCGACCTAAACATGTATACCATTACATACAATGGAAGAATATTGAACCCGATTTTGTTGTGGATATTAGCAATTACATTGACAAAAAAATTGATAGTGTAGAAGCCTACGAATCTCAATTTTTTGATGCTAAAAGTAAAGAACCATCAACTCCGATATCTAGTAAAAACTTTTTAGACAGTATAAAATACCGGGCAGCGGATCTAGGGAGAATTATTAATGTAGAATATGCCGAAGGTTATACTGTAGAACGCTATGTAGCAGTCGATTCTATTTTTGATTTAATTTAATTCATAAAAATGTTTGTAGAAACGTAGAAATACTTTATTTTTGCCCCCGAATTTACATGGTGGTTGTAGCTCAGTTGGTTAGAGCACTGGTTTGTGGTACCAGGGGTCGCGGGTTCGAATCCCGTCTTCCACCCCAAAATAAAAAAAGCCCTTTTTCAAGGGCTTTTTTTTATATTTTGTCTCGTCCTGAAATAAGTTGACACAAAATCGACTTATTTATGAAAGATTCAGGGAATTCTAAGAAGAAGCGTACTCAGTGCGATTACAATTTAGGCTTTAAATTAGCAGTAGTATCTCAGG
>NZ_JBFMKQ010000002.1:264916-984827 GCF_040786285.1 Aquimarina penaris | reverse complement strand
AACCTATAATAACAAAAGACCACACTTAAATCTTAATATGAAAACACCTAATTTTGTACATAACAAAAAAACCAGAGAAGCTAGCTTCTCTGGTTTAATATAAATTATTTTAAAACTGTCAACTTATTTTAGGACGACTCATTTAAAATCTAAGATTATTCTTCTTCCTTAACCCCATCTACTACAATTCGCTCTGTTCTATTAGCAACCTCCCAAGCGGTATAAAAGACTAACTGAGCCCGTTTAGCCATCAAATCATATTCAATCTTATCAGGCGTATCTGTAGGCTTATGATAATCTTCATGTACTCCGTTAAAATAAAAAATGATAGGGATATTATGTTTAGCAAAGTTGTAATGGTCGCTTCTAAAATAAAATCGATTTGGATCATTCTTAGCATTATAGGTATAATCTAAATCTAATTTTGTGTATTTAGAGTTTACTTCTTCACTTATATTGTGCAATTCAGAACTTAACCTATCACTACCTATCAAATACACATAATTGCTTTTATCCTCTCCTTGATGAGATCCATCAATTCTTCCGATCATATCAATATTAAGGTCGGTAACTGTGTTCTCTAGAGGAAAAACTGGGTTTTCTGTATAAAACCTAGAACCGTATAACCCTTTCTCTTCTCCTGTAACATGCAAAAACAGGATAGATCTTTTAGGTCCTACTCCATCTTTTTTTGCATTCATAAATGCTTCCGCTATTTCTAACAAGCTTACAGTTCCCGAACCGTCATCATCGGCACCATTAAAGACATTTCCATTTGCATCAACTCCTACATGATCAAAATGAGCAGAAAGTACTACTATTTCATCCGGTTTTTCTGATCCTTCTATATATGCCAGAACATTTTCTGACGATTTAATCCCTCCTCTAAAATAGCTTTCGGGTATTTCTTGAAAATAATCATCTCCACCTAATGGAGAGGGAATCCCCATCTTTTTATATTGTTCTTTTAAATATTCTGCTGCCTTTTTTTGTCCAGGTTCTCCTGTATCTCTCCCCTCAAAATCATCACTTGCAAAAGTATACAAGTACTCTTTAAGCTCCTTAGAAGTAATACTTTCTGCATATGTAACTACAGATGTTTTGCCACTTACATTAGGGTTTGAGTTTACTTTAGATGTAACTCCAGATGAATTTTGCGAAGTTCCACAGCAACTAACTATAAACGCTCCAACAATTATTAAAGTACTTTTCATTTAATTATTTAATTATGAGCTCACAAGATACTCAATTCATAGTATATTTTTCAAAGAATATTTTCATGTAAACAAATTACTCTAAAATTATTTTAAAATTATTCTTTTTAGAATTAAAAAAGGTTTTATATTTGCACCCGCATTCAGGGAATACCTGATGAGACTAAACACTGGAGAATTGGCAGAGTGGTCGAATGCGGCAGTCTTGAAAACTGTTGAGGGTCACACCTCCGGGGGTTCGAATCCCTCATTCTCCGCAAAAAGCCTTGTAAACATTTGATTTACAAGGCTTTTGTTTTTTAGTTGACAGAAGTGTTCCGTTTATTTCAAATTCAAAGAATCAATTCAGTTTTTGACAATACTTTTTTCCATATCAACGACATAATCAGGAACCATTTTTCCTTTTGTCTTCCCCTATAGGTTACTACAAATCATAAGCCAAACATAACGATGAATGACCTACTACAACCATCATACTAAGCCAATTTTTAATATTTCTCTTAAAACCAACGATGAGTCGCTACTATTTTCTGTTGATAATGCTAGTATTATTTCCTACATAAAATCCCCATTATTGGGCTTACCTGTTACATATATTAATTTTAACTTTATAACGTACAGATAGCTACAATAAAATCAATCAAATACAACCGCATGGAATATAAAACTAAGTTATTCATCCCAAAGCAGCTTATTGAAAAAAAAGAAGAAATACTTACCTATTATAAAAATGAAATACCTTTTGAAAAAGCTAGGGCTTATATCTACGGAGGAGCGGATCTAACCAAAATAATAGAGTATATAAGTTTTGAAATTATTGATCTCAAAAGTTTAATGGTAAGACTTAGATTATACCACCATAACAATACAATTACTACTATTAAAAAAATGTCATTCAGACAATTAACCGTCGAATCATCTAATAATTTCCGTCAGAACCCAAAAAAAAGCTGGGAGGAGTTGACGCCCCAAGAAAAGGTTGAGATATGTCAACACGAATTATCAAGATGGAGTCTTATTCTGAAATCAGGTTCTTCTAATCCATTGGAAATCGAAAATGGTGAATCTTTTGATTATATAGAATTAATAAATAATTGCACTACCAGTGAGGGATTCGAAATAAAAATACATTCTAATGACATTAAGTATCATGCTTCGTTTGAAATGCCTTCAGAAGTTTATAATCCCCTGTGTCAGGAACAAGCCGGTTCTGAAGCAAGACAAGGTTGGTTTGTAGATTGGAATGGTACTGATCCAACAAAACCGGATCAAAATCACGGCCTTATTAATACATCTTATCCAAATATAAGTACCAATCCTGCTTTTAGTCAAATTTATTGGGAATCAGAATATCATATGAGAGATGTTGTCAAAATTGATCTATCTAAATATCGTACTATATCAGAAACTGTTATCAATGGCCAAATAGACATCAGCTTGGGAGCAATCGATTACGATCGTTGGACCTATGCCCTGGGTCCTAACAATGAATATATTCAAAAACCTAAAATGCGCAAGTTAATAGTTGCTCATGACAAAACAGAATATAAAAATCCACCATCTACATATTCGGAAATCTTATCAGGTTCTTATAAGTTTAGGCTCCCATTATTTTTAGAAAACGGTATTTATGATGTTACTTCTCCAAAAGAAAAAAAGCATTATGGTATACTTCAAAACCTTAACACCTATGAAATTAATTTTTTGAATACAGGTAAATATGAAATTGTACTTTATAATAATTCTGCCAATACTAAAGAATTGTATAAGTTAATCGTAGGTAATATTGATATCGATACTATACCAACATATCCCGAAATACAAACTATAGATCGGTTTTGTTTCGCCCCTAGAAAAACAACTTCAGAATATGATAAAAACTGGCTTCCTTCATCTATTAAAGAAAAGAACAATACCACGTACGCATTTGCACTAACATCCGACAACAACTATATACAACCAGAAAGTTGGGGTATAGAGAGAATGATATTATCGAAAGAAAATGATGAGAAGATAATTATAGATTTGATTAGCTATGAGAGGATACTTCCAATATGGCAAGGAGCAATAAAAACCCAAAACTTGATTACGTAATTTTTTTGTTATACAATAAAACCATTTTATATATTAATATAAGAGAATCAAGCACTTAAAGAGTTTTGACTGTAAGTTTTTCTGAATTTTAACGGAGGAATACCAAAATTGCTCTTAAACAATTGAGAAAAGTGACTGGGGTTATCAAATCCAACACACATTCCTACCTGAGTTATATTTTCTTCTGTGTCTATAAGTAGCTCTTTGGCATGGTCTAATTTCATACGAATTACGCATTGGTGAGGTGTTTCTCCAGTAGTTCTTTTAAACATCCTAATAAAATGATGTATGCTAAGCCCAGCGATACTTGCTAGTTCCTTTGTGGAAATAGGTTCATCAATTTTATTTTCAATATACCTGCATATACTTTTTAGCTGAAACGGTGTAATTCCCATTTTCAAACAACTACGCAAGTGTTCTTGTTCGCAAAGTAATTTAACCAAATAATCTCCCAAAGTAAAAATCATATTCTCATTTGGGCTACCATTATCAAAAGATTCTTGACTTAGCTCTTGTATTAAATATAAAGCTAACTGATTGCTTAGGCCGTTTTCCATGAAATGTAAGGATTCAAAATTATTGAAATCCATTGTTTTGTCGAGACTTCCAAAGACGCCATTATACTGACCAATTATAATTGGAACAGTTCTAAAAAAATCATCATTAGCCTTGAATTGGAAGAAATATGAACATCCATCAGAATTATTCAATGAGAATGATTTGCTGTTCTGGTTAACTAGAAAAATAATCACTGGATTTAACGGTAATACGTTTTTAATCGTATTCGTGGAAGTAGTCATTCTGACTAGACTATTAAGATAATTCATGATCTTGGGTTTTATTTATTTGTCCAAGACAAGCGTTATGCCATAAAATATTTTATAACCTAAATACAGTTAATTATCTGATAATCAATGATGTAAACATTTTTATTTTTAATATTTGTTTCCTCTTAACATCAAAAAAACACAATATTTAGTATTCCTCCAATGTATCGTAGTACATGAGTAATAAAACTATTTTGATTTTAGCACAAACATGGGTAAGCTGAGGTGTACTTCTTGTCAATTTTTGGACAAAACGAATATAAATCGAGAAATGAAAATAAGGAATCTTACCACCTTTGATGCCTAAAAAAGTTAAATGCCGGTGTTACGCATTGTTTAGGTTTTATCATGAAATTACTTATTATTTTTTTCGTTCGTTTATCTTTAATATCCGTTTGGATTGGAGGTGCTATGGCTCAAAATAGCATAGAATTAGGATTAGAATCAAAACACAAAATTGGATTTGCCACTGGTTTTGGACTCAAAGAAAAATACAATTATCAGGTTTATTTTTTTCAAATCGAATATTACCGAACATTGTATAGTGGTAAAACTATGAACTTGGAAATTATCTTTCAGCCTCAATATAATACTACAGAATTGAGTTATTCGGCCGAATCACAAAATATATTGAAAGGTCATGAATTCGGTGTAAACATGGGAGTGTTGTTACGAAAATACATAATCAAGGGTGTTTTGAACACCTATATTTCGTTTAGTTCAGGACCTCATTATGTTTCTAAGGCTCTTCCACATCAGGCGGATGGTTTCATTTTTTCTGACAATCTATTAGTCGGAATCAACATAAAAATTGAAACTGGTGTATATCTGGATGTAAGAACAGGATTTCGCCATATCAGCAATGCCGGACTGAAGTCTCCCAACAGAGGTATAAACAATTATGTGCTAACAAGTGGGCTTATCGTGCAGTTGTAATAATAGGTAAGAATAAGATGCCCATATTTATATTAAGTGCGCAACTTTTTGATAGTACAGCAAGATTCTCTGAAAATAGAAAGTTAATTTGGTCGAATTTTGTATAAACCAGAGAGGCTGTTATGGGATATATACATAATTAGGGGTTTGTATTTTTCTTCATACGTTTTGAATTGATGAGTTTTAGTTTATATGAAGTATATCCCATAGATAGCCCAACTAAAATCAATTAAAATGGAAATAATACCGTTAATATTAAGCAATGAAGGAGAAAGGAGTTTTTTCGAATTTAGAATAAATGATCAAAGGGCTTTCATAGAATTTCAAATGTTCAATCAAAGAATTATGCTATTACTGTCTTCAGGTATGACCAAACATTTGCTTAATGCAGAAGAAGTACTACACGCATTAATTGAGCGTGTCTTAGATCATCTTAGAAAATCAGACTGCAAAGTTATATCTTACTGTCCAAAAATTAATGCGTTTATCAAAAAGAACCAGCGTTACGGCCGAGTATTACAATTCAATTTAAATTAAACAAATCTTCTTATAAGATTAATTACCAGAGTAAAAAGACAACTTAAATTGAGAAAAAGTTTTACTTAAAAAGATGCTTGATGCCACTATTCAACAAACTATATCGAAACCATAAAACTTTAAGCGTTCACGGGGTCAACCCCTATTTTGGAGTTGAAATATGTAATCTACCCAGTATCCATAGAATCAAGGCTTTTCATATCGAAAAATTAAAATCATTAGTGTTGAAATATGGCTTAGTTATTCTAAGAGGTAATAGACACTGGTCGGAGAGTGAGCAAGTTGAATTAACAAAAAGACTTGGAAAATTAGATGCCCCTACAATATATTCTTCTATAAATCCATCGGATCCTTCAATTTTAAAGAAATGGCCAAATGTGAAGCAATCTGGTTTGCAATGGCACAGTGATAGATCTTACCATAAAAAACCATCATATTTAAGCATATTCCAGATGATCGAAACTCCCTCATCCGGTAACCGTACGTCTTTTTTAAGCTTAATTCGTGTTTATGACAACCTTCCGGAGCAGATTAAAAGAAAATGGGCTAACTATAAAACGATCTATGCTTTTGAAAAAGTCGTGCACCCACTTTTCTGGGTACATCCATTTACAGGAGTTAAAACCTTATATTTTGACTTCCGATTTGCTTCTGAAATTGTTGATCCTTGCAATTCTGAAGTACACTTAGAAGTAAAGGATATTAACAAAGTTATGCAAATAATAGCTCAAGCATTTGCAGAAGAAAAAGCCAAATACCATCATATCTGGCAAAAAGGAGATCTGCTTATTGTAGATAACTATTCGGTCGCACATAAGACAAATATTGTCTCAGAAAATGGGGAATCAAAGGTATTAATAAGAACTACTACAGAAGGAATTTATTTTTAACTAAGCAGCTTGAGGTTCCTGTATGTAAATTTCAAAACCTGCACCATTTCCATCTATAATTTTCATGTCTCCATTAAGTTGATCAACCAGTCCTTTTACCAATTGCATTCCAAAAGAAGTCAAGGTTTTTATATCAAAATCCTTGGGCAAACCTGTTCCATTATCAAAAATTTCCAGTCTATATGTATCAGGAATTTCTGAAGATTTGAAATTGATATTTACTTTATTATCATTTCTATTATCATCAAAAGCATATTTAAACGAATTAGTAACCAACTCGTTAATGATAAGTCCCAGTGGTACGGCCAGAGACATATTTATTTCTTTATTTTCAACCTCAATTTCAAAATGAATTACTTTTCCTGCGGTTTTAAAAGTTTTTCGCATTTGTTCAACAAGCTCTTCAAAATAGTCATTGACACGAACCTTGGTATAGGTATTCGAGTTATATAAGTTTTGATGAATAATTGCCATCGATTTTATTTTGGTCTGACTTTCTATAAGTGCCATCCTAAGTTTTCCGTCTCCCTTAGCACTATTGGCCTGAGCATTCAACAAACTCAGTATTATCTGCAAATTGTTTTTAACCCGATGATGAATTTCTTTCATTAAAAGTTTGTTTTCCTCATATTTTTCCTTCACCGTTTTATGAACACCTTGTTTTAAGTTAAGAACTCTAAGTAAAACAATCAGGAGAAATAATATGATAAAACTGCCCACTGCCAGTCCTATGCCAAAGTTCTGCTTTTGCTTGGTTTTTAGGTTCTTGATATTGTCATTTACTTTTGAAATCGTTATCTTATTATCAATCCTTTTCTCTTCATAAGCAAGTTCTAATTCTTTGATCAAGTTATTAAGAGTACTAATTGCAAGGTCGTATTCGCCTGCGGCATTAAGAACCATCGCTTGATGAACTACTCCTTTTGAAATAATATTTGAGTCTTTAACTTGTTCTCCAAGCTCAATTACTTTATCCGCATAAACTTTCGCACTGTCTAGATATTTCTCATCATATTCTTTATAATTTAGATACAGCCTGCTAAGTGAAATCATATAATTCGCTTTTGATGCTTCTAATTTTTCAGTATGTAGAATAGATTTTAAGCTGTCAATTTTTATAGTTAGTTCTGAATGCACTTGGCGCTGACCTAAACTACTGAAAATCGCAAATTGAAAAAAGATGAGTATAAGTAAGGCTGTTTTAGAATATGATAAATTTTTATTTTCCATTGTGACTAACAAGTTGGTTTATCAGTATGAAATTAATTAAGTTCTTAGTTGTATTCTTTTGTCTTGTTAATCCCCAGTTTCTTTATCCTAAAATCTAGTGTATTGGGATGAAGTTTCAAAATTTCTGCAGCTCCTCCTTCTCCTCTTATCTTGCCTTTGCAGTATTGCAGGGTCTGGATGATCTGTTCGCGTTCCATCTCTTCAAGAGATTTTAACTGAAACTCTTTCTGATGAGCCGATTCGTGTGTTCTATCGTCATTTTCTATTACAATAGACAATTTATTGTCTTCAGCAAGGATAACACCTCTTTCTACGTAGTGTTGAAGTTCTCTAACATTCCCTGGCCAGGAGTACCCCATAAATACTTTAAGAGTATCTGCAGAGATAGAAGTAACCTCTTTATTGATCTGCCTGGTAAATCGACTTAAAAAGTGATTGGCTAGTATAATTATGTCATCCTCACGCTTTCTTAGAGGAGGTATGTGAATTGGAAATATATTCAATCTAAAAAAAAGATCAGCCCTAAAATTTCCTTCTTGAACCTCTTTTGAAAGGTCTCTATTGGTTGCCGCGATGATTCGCACGTCTATTTTCTTTAGAACATTTCCTCCAATGGTTTCTATTTCTTTTTCCTGCAGGCATCTTAATAGTTTGGATTGACTTGATAAAGGTAATTCACCTATCTCGTCCAAAAATATAGTCCCTCCGTCGGCTAACTCGAATTTACCAAGTCGTTTTTCGGTAGCTCCGGTAAAACTTCCTTTTTCATGACCAAATAGCACCGATTCAATCAACTCGGTTGGCAAAGCCGCACAATTTACCTTTACTACCTTTTTATGGTTGCGGGAAGACATCTGGTGAACTGCATTCATAAACAATTCCTTTCCAGTTCCGGTTTCCCCATGAATTAAAACAGTAACATCGGTTCGCGCGACTTGTTGTACTTTTTTTAAAGCTTTTTGAAGAACCTCACTCTCGCCAATTATTGGAATTACAGTCTCATTATTATTACCATTACTTTTTGATTTAACCTCTGAAGACGATAGCTTAGAGCGACTCAATTTGGCAAAGCCTATTTCCAATGCTACTCGAATGTCTCTTTCATCAAAAGGTTTTAAAATATAACCCAGGGGGTTGGTCGTATTCATTTGACTAATCGTATCTTGATCAGAATATGATGTTATATATATATAAGGAATCTGGTAAGTATCTTCAAGTTTTCTGGCTAAATCTATACCCGTCTCTTCTCCTATGATATTTATATCCAATAATACCAGATCCGGAATCTCATTTTTTATTTTTCCCATCGCCTCTTCAGCAGATTTGGCATGCCCCATCACAGCATATCCAAGTTCGGATATAATATTTCTAAGATCTTGTACAATTACAAATTCATCCTCAACAATGAGAAGTTTACCGGTCATGCGACATTCTTTATATTAAGTTTTGATGAATTGTCAATTTAACCATATTATTTCAAAAAAACCGATTTCTATTGTCATTGTTTCTTCTAATTACTTAAATAAGCCGAGAACATCCAAATTAATTTTTCTTGTTCTCTAATATAATCGCTCATCAAGGAATTTGTACCTTCATCATCATGTTTCCCAGAGATAGAAAGCAAATCTCTTTCTATCGGAAGCAGTACTTCAAATCCTTTAATGATTTCTTTTGTGGCATTATCTCCATTAGTAATATTCTTGGCTTCAGCGATTGTAGCTATTGTCATATAGTCAGAATACGTATGAATAGGGGTACATCCTAAAGTAAGTATTCGCTCGGCTATTTCGTCTATCTTAATAAGAGAGTCATTATATAATTCCTCAAATTTTGCATGTAACTCAAAGAATTTGTTCCCTTTAATATTCCAGTGAAACCCCCTAGAGTTCATATAGAACACCTGATAGTTCGCCAGTAAATCATTTAGTTTCTTCGAAATAATCCCAGATTCTCTAGATTTCAATCCAATTTTGTTAAGTGTCATTATTTTTTGTTTTTAAGTGTTAGCTTATTAATGTTTGAAAGTCTATCTTCTTGATCGATCCGGTCCTTCTTAATCCTTAAAAAAAATATTACGATACCAACTTAGTGATGATCTGGATTTCAGACTGAAATGTTCTATGAACAGGGCACTTGTCTGCAATTTGCATAATTCTGGTAATCTGCTCTTCACTTAGGTTCCCTTCAAGCTTGATCTCTTTATAAAATGTATCTATTTTTGCCGAAGAATCTTCGCAATTTTCACAGTCTTCTTTATGTACACGAGCGTGACTAACATGAACTTCTGCACTCTTAAGATCCCAACCTTTTCTAGCCACATACACTTTTATGGTCATCGTTGTGCAACAAGCCAAACCAGCTGAAATATAACCATAAGGACTTGGTCCAAAATCATCACCACCAAAACTTTCTGGTTCATCTGCAACCATATAATGGTTTCCAACCTTCATTTGTGTTGTAAACTTTTCTAAATTTCCCAAACGAGCCACTACTAGATGATCACTTTTTAATATAGACTCTTCGCTTGGTATTTCAAGATAACGAGATGCCCATCCAGTAATAGCGTGTCCTACATAAATCGAATCTTTCTTTCGCGATAATAAATGATCAGCCCCATCTAGTGAAATAAAGCTTTTAGGGTGTCTGGCACTAAGGTAAATCTCTTCTGCATTTTTTATTCCTACAATAGTATCCTGAGGAGAGTGCAAAACCAGAATAGGTTTCTCTAAATTTTTGATAATTTGTGGTAATGAATGGGACTCCAGATCATCAATAAATTGTTTTTTTATCGTGAAATCTCTTCCACTCAAATTTACTATGGCCTTACCCTTTTCTTCTATTTCTGGTAAGCTGCATTTCATTAAATTCTTAACATGAACTGGGTTTGAAGGAGCACCAATCGTTGCTAATGCTCTAATAGACTTTATTCTAGAAGCCGCAAAAATAGAAGCTGTCCCACCTAGAGAATGTCCAATAAGAAGTGAAGGAGCTTTTTGATTTTTTGATAAATAATCAGATGCGGCGATTAGATCCTCTACATTTCCAGAAAAATTAGTGTCTTCAAAATCTCCTTCACTTTCTCCTAAACCGGTAAAATCAAAACGTAAAACTCCGTACCCCTGCTCTATCAATGCTTTACTTATGTTGCTCGCGGCTTTGAGGTTTTTGTTGCACGTAAAGCAATGAGCAAATAATACAAAGTTATGTGCATCTCTGTTCCCCGGTAGTTCCAAAATACCGGACAACGAATTTCCTTCTCTATTTTCAAATGTGACCCTAGAAATACTCATATTTTCAACATTAATATTAATTACCTTTCACTACAATTTCCGTAACCATATCTCTATAAATCTGAATTTTATGGGTACGGTATTAAATCGACTACCAGTTTCTTTTCTCAATTGAAATCTATCGTTTCGGTTTAGGCATTATCCATCTCACGGTAAACTTTATCCTCATAAATTCTAGACACTAAAATAGCTATTAACGCCAGGAAAGAAAGAAGCCATTCTCCATCTTCCGCTAGTATGTGAGCTGTAAAAGCCAGGAGGGCGTCATAAAAGAATCCAGCATATGCCCATTCTTTCAAAAGTCTGATTTTCTTAGTTAAAATAGCGATAAGCCCTAAAATCTTTAAAACGGCTAATGGATAGATGATCCAGACAGGGAAGCCTAAACTTTAAAAAAAACCGTGAACTCGTTCATAGTTAAAAAAGTAGACTCCAGCAGAAAAAGTAAAGATCAGGACTATCAAACCCGTGGCAATCCAATAAATAATTTTATCTGTACGCATAATTAGTTTCATTTAAATAATTTTTAATTCTTGGTGATCTTATACATGAATGCAATTTCACCATAAGGGCTTCAATTGCTTATTGAATAATTGCTCTCGAAGCGAAGTGGGCGTTACAGGGTGAATCATAACAAAGTTGTGTAAGATCACTATATATCTAGATGCTAGCATTTTAATTCCTGCTTCATTCAATTTTTATCTACGCACTTCCTCTTCGTAGCTTAATACATCTTTTTTGATTCTATAGTTTTTTGCCAAACCTGTTACATCAATTGATATTTACTCTGGAAAATCGTTGATTACGAAGTTCGGCTATGTTATCCTTCAAAACTCCTGTTGTGATTACCGGTGCATTGCCCCAAGATGGAATATCCTTAGTTTCTAAAATTTTAATTCTAGAGGTATGACCGCCTACATAATAATCATTAGGAACACCATAAATTACCCTGTCCATTTTATAATGGCGAATTATAAAGGAACACATAAGACATGGCTCTCTGGTTGAATACAGAAAACTATCTTTAAGAACATCGGCATTTACAAACTCTATGGCCGTATTTATGGCAATGATTTCTGCACGATTTGTTAGATTATTACTAGTTTTAGCAGACTCTATCCCTGTACCTATGACCTCCCCTTTGAAGACCACAAGGGCTCCAGCTGGTTCATCACCTCGTAGAAGTGCAATTTGTGCCAATTTAATTGCGTACTTCATATATTCTTCATGTGTATTCATATTATGAGTGTTTATTATTATGTAGTTTAAGTTCTCCCAACATGGTGGGTATAAGTTCAGACACGGTAGGGTGTATATGAACGGTTTCTTTAATTATCGTGTAAGGAATGTGTGTCCGTATGGCATTCAATAACAAATGAACAATCTCGTCTGCCCCAATGCCCAATATAGTTGCCCCTAATATTTCTTTGGTATCGGCATCCACAATGACTTGCATAAACCCTTGATCTTCGCCTTTTTCAACCGCCCTGGCAATTTTACTAAAAGGACGATAGCCTTTGAGTATGTTATGCCCTTTTTGTAATGCTTGTGCGACTGTCATGCCAACTCGACCCAATGGTGGGTCTGTATATAAAGCATAGCAGAGTATTCTATCGGTTATGCTTCTTTTCTTTTCTCCTGTAAGTTGATCCGCTACTACCTCAAAATCATTATACGAGGTATGTGTAAAAGCACCTCTTCCGTTAACATCACCCAGAGCCCAAATTCCTTCTACATTGGTTTTTAGCACATCATTCACTTTGATATACCCTCTTTGATCCAAGAGAAGACTCGTGTTTTCGACACCTAAGTCTTCTGTATTTGGTACTCGTCCAATGGCAACCAAAGCATGAGATCCGATAACGGTAGGTGAACCTTCATCACATTCAACATTAACAACAATCTCTTTACCCTTTTTTGTTATCCTTATGCACTCGGCATTGAACCTAAATTTTATACCTTCCTTTTCCAGAATATTTTGAACCTCTAATGAGGTATCTGGGTCTTCCCTTAATATTAACCTGGGTCCCATTTCAATTACGGTAACTTCACTTCCAAAACGCCGGTACATTTGTGCGAATTCTAAACCTATATAGCTTCCACCCACAATAATTAAATGTTCTGGCACAAAATCAACATTCAATATATCTCTGCTTGTAAAATATAATGCCTCTTGAGCACCTTCTAGCAGACGTGCTCTTGCTCCAGTATTAATGAATATTTTAGGTGCAGTAAGTACGTTTTCGCCTACTTTAAGTGTATGGTTATCCAAAAACCTTGCGTGGTACCTATAAATGGTTACATTAGGAATACCATTGAGCCAATTTTCAAGTTTCGTATTGGACTTCTTTACAATGGCATCTTTGCGGGCCTTCACCTTTTTCATGTCGACTATAAAATCGCCATTAGACATGATTCCATATTCTGCAGCGCGTTTAAGAACATGAGCTACGCGAGCACTGGCAATCATTGTTTTAGTAGGAGTGCACCCTTCATTAACGCAAGTTCCTCCTAACCATTTTCTTTCTACTAATGCTACTTTTTCTCCCTTAGATGCCAAAGTAGCTGCTAGTGATGGACCTGCCTGCCCTGCCCCAATTATTATGGAATCATATGTTTTCATTCTAAAAAAATTAATATTTAAACCCTATTTGACCACGTCTTTTATTTTAGATTAGTAAGTATAAGAGTTCGTTCTATGCTAAAACTTAGTTTCCTCCCCTAATACACCTAATATTCAAAATCAAGAAGTTTAGCGTGGGTATCAGCTACATTTTATTTAGCTAACTCTGCCGCCAGCTCTTTGGTCGTAAATACCTTACTGGAAATCATTTTAAAATTGGTTTGTGCGGCCCGATTACCATCCAATCCAGGAAGTTTTGCCGAGGCAGTAGCATCACCAACAACAGCAACCTCAAAACCATTCTCCATAAGTTCTCTCATGTGTGCTTCGATACACAAGTTTCCAGACATACCTCCTAATATGATTTTGTCTATTTTCTGCTTCCTTAATTGAAGCGCCAAATCATTAGATTCTGGACCATAAATCTTATGAGGGCCCGATACAGTAACACGGGATTTGTTGATATACTTTTTGTACTGTGGCATCCAATCGGCTCCGGATCCCTCAAAACCTTCTGAACTTACCTGATCGGTACGGTCAAACATTTTGATGTTATGCATGAGTCGCTCCAGAACACCTTCAAATTTCCAGGTATGATCATGTGGGTAATAATAATGAGGAGATACAAATACCGGAATATTATAGCGTTCCCCAAGTTTGAAGAGCGTTTCAATATTGGCTACGGTATTGTTTTCCTTAACACTTTCTCCTACAGCTCCCCAAGCAACTCCTTTTGTACTTAGAAAATCAACCTGTGGATCGGTTATAACTATAGCGGTATTCCCATCAATTTCAAATACTGGTTCTGGTAATTGTGCATGAGTTGCCTGGACCAAAAAAAGTACTATAACGATACTAAATAATTGTTTCAAATAAACTGTTCTCATTTTCTTTAAATTTTAAGTGATTTAGATTTTTAATATGCTCAGATTTTAACTCCATCTGTAGCGATTTAATAGATTTCAAAAAAATGGATTACCTCCCGTTTCAGATTAAAATAGGGAACACATATCATTATTTATGTTCAATCCATATGCTGACATATCTATTTTGTTTCAGCACAAAATTCGAGGAAACTAAAAATCTATTTCTCCACTATTATGCTGCATTGTTGAAAAATTGCTCGTTTAAAATCAGTCGTTCGAAAACAAGACTAAATGAATATCATCTATGCAACAATCTCTAACGGCATAATTCTAATAACACAGCAATTTTTGAAAAGAATGTGAAACGATCTTATGCCAATTTTGTATTTGAAAAAGTTATTGAATCTAAAATCTAAATCTGATGAAAAAAATAACCTTACTTATATTGTTAGTCCTCATTGCATCTTTGGCCTTTTTAAGCACTCTATGTTTCAATGTCAAATTAGAGAATGAGCGATCAATTAATGAAAACACTATCTCTTCAGAAATTCTTTATAAAAGCAAAAACATTAGAGGAGTAAATATCTTTTATAGAGAATCCGGGGATCCAAAAAAGCCCGCAGTGCTTCTATTTCATGGTTTTCCGTCTTCCTCTCATCAGTATAGAGAAGTACTGGCCGCGCTTGGGAACGAGTATTATGTGATCGCTCCTGATTACCCAGGGTTTGGTTCAAGTGATTACCCAAATCCAGAAGAATTCGAATACACCTTTGATAACATCGGAGATTTAATTAATGAATTCGTGGAGTCGTTCAATCTAAATTCATATGTATTAATGATGCACGATTACGGCGGGCCAATTGGTTTTCGCATTGCCACAAAACATCCCGAAAAAATAAAAGCATTAATAATACAAAACGCAAATATTTATGAAGAAGGTTTAGGTGAAGCCTGGAAGGATGTACGTGAATTATGGAAAGCCAATACAGAAGAAAACCGACAATCACTTTTCAAAGTTTTTAGTCTAGGGGCATTAAAATGGCAATACACACATGGCGTAAAAAATGTAGAGAAAATAAGCCCCGACAACTGGATGCTGGATTTTAACGTTATGTCCAGACCCGGAATGCAAGATGTTAATTTAGACCTTTTTTATGATTATAGAAATAACCTAAAACTATATCCTCTATGGCAGGAATATATAAGAAAAACTCAGCCGCCATTGCTTTTGGTATGGGGTAGAAATGATGCCTTTTTTCCAGTATCGGGCGCTGAAGCTTATAAAAAAGATGTTCCGAATGCAGAATATTATACCTATGACACCGGACATTTTGCCTTAGAAGAAAAAGGAGAAGAGATCATTGAGAATATTCATTCTTTTTTGAGAAAATTGGAATAAAACTTCACAGCAAACAACAAAAGAAAAATTTAACAAATACGCAACAAAATGAAAGAGCAAGCATTAATTATTGGTGGAACGACAGGAATGGGAAAGGCAGCAGCCGAACTTTTATTAAAAGATGGAATAGAAGTTATAGTAGTTGGAAGAAAGGATAAAAACCTGGACATTGTGGAAGAAGAACTTTCTACTCTAGGATCCTTTAAAACCATAGGGTTGGATTTATTTGATCTTTCGGCAGTACAGATATTTACCAATTCTTTAAAGGAAATAGCTTCTAATGTTAAATACCTACTTAACGCTGCAGGTTACTTTAAACCAAAACCTTTTCTTGAGCATACAGAACAAGATTACAATATCTATCACGATTTTAATAAAGCCTTCTTTTTTATTACTCAGGCTGTAGTTCATCTTATGAAAGAAAATGAGGGCGGCTCTATTGTCAATATAGGATCTATGTGGGCCAAACAAGCTATTAAGGCCACTCCCTCGAGTGCCTATTCAATGGCAAAAGCAGGATTACATAGCCTTACTCAACATTTGGCCATGGAATTGGCCGAATACAAAATTCGTGTAAATGCAGTATCTCCAGCAGTTGTTGTGACACCTATATATGGAGCTTTTATGGATAAAGACAAAATTGAAGAAAATCTTCAGGGCTTTAATGATTTTCACCCTATCGGAAGGGTTGGAAGACCAGATGATATTGCGAGAACCATTCGTTTTCTATTGCTCGAAGAGAGCTCTTGGGTAACTGGTGCGGTTTGGGATATTGATGGTGGTGTAATGGCTGGTCGAAACTAGATTAAAGAGACTATTAAACCTTACCAAGTCACCAATCAAATCGATTACAATGAAGTTTACAAAAATCAGACGTTATGAATAATTTAAAGAATATATTAATTGTTAGTGTACTTATCCTAAGTACACTATACAGTTGCGGGCAAGATCCCAAACCAAATACAACAGTTCAATCATTAAATACTGATGGCAAGGCCGGCATTTTTTTAACTCCAGAAGATTTGAAATGGGTAACAGCATTTGACGGTTTTCCTATCAATTTTGCAATGGTTAGCGGAAATACATTTGAAGGTTCGCATGGAACTTTTGCCAAATTTCCGGGAGGAAGCTTCATTACACCACCTCATACCCATGCTAATAGTTATAAAGCCGTAGTTATTTCGGGGCAGATTATAAATCCAATGGAAGACGAAGAACCAGAGGATGCAAAAGTCATGGGACCCGGATCATATTGGTATGTTCCTGCCAATGAGGTACACACTACGGGTTGTGTATCAGAAGAACCATGCATATTTTATATGTATCAGTCGGTTCCATTCAATTTTGAACCAGTTACAACAAATAAATAAAATTCGAAGAAATAAATAATATCCGAGGGCTGGTAGTACATACTTTTTATAAAACTGTTAGTAGAATATCTAATAGCAGTCTTTGATTGGAGAATTGAAATCTATTATTCATTTCAATTAGTCTATTGGCCTCTTGAAAATAAAACATTCAACCATGAAACATGATTTTATTAATCCCGAAAATGGAGGCTTATTTATGGTAACAGATTTTGAGGATCTTAGTTACATGCCATTATTTATGAATAGTGCTTTATACAAAGTATTTATAAACACTGCAGGAGATACAAAATTGTTTGTTGACGGAGATCTTAAAGTGATACGTAAGAATCAACTGTTTTTCTGTAAGCCCTTAAACAGTGTTGAAGTTATAGATGAACCTTCGAGTTTGAAAGCAGTTGCTTTTAATAAAGCCTTTTATTCAATACGTGATTATGATGAGGAAGTATCTTTTTATTGGTTTTGGTTCTTCGGAACCAAATACCCTGTTTTATTGTCATTGTCCGACGAGGATATTTATGATTTCGAAACCATGTTTGATTGTTTCGAAAGAGAGTTCGAAAACGACAACAAAGTCCAGGAAGAGATGCTTCGCTATGTACTCAAAAGGATACTGGTCCTATCCAAATTATACTTACAAAAAGAAGATACAGAACCAAAGCTGCATAATAGTCAATTAGAAATCATACATAAGTTTAACGAATTGATCGAAAGTCACTTTAAAAAAAAACATCAGGTTTCTGAATACGCAGCGATGTTATTTAGGTCTCCAAAAACCATATCAAACATTTTTAGAGAACATTCTGACGATACTCCATCAGGAGTAATTCGAAATCGCATCATGATCGAAGCGAAAAAACTGCTACTGCACACAAATCGTACCATTGAAGATATCACTTATGAGTTGGGCTATGAAACTGCCGGATACTTTTCGAGATTATTTAAAAACTCTGTTGGGATGTCTCCTTCGGTATTCAGGAAGACAGGAAGAACTTTCTAAACTCATATTGATACTGCTATGCGAACGATACTTGGATGTACCTTTACCTTAATGACTCTCTTATTTTTTCAAAAGATGAGTTCTCAGGAATCACTACCTAATAAACAGGTTTCTCATATATTTTATGCTATTGGAGATGTTGGGGAGGCAATCGATTTCAAAATAGCAAAGCAAAACTTTAATGCTTTGAAAGAAATTTTGAAACAGGCCCCAAAAAATAGTACACTCCTTTTTTTAGGTAATAACTTTTCTAAAAATAGCTTCTCAAAAATCGTTGTGCCAAACAAAAGGAATACTTCAGGTCAAATAAACTCAATGGCCAATATTATTAACACCTTCAATGGTAATAGTATATTTATTCCTGGAAATACGGATTGGGATTTTGGTCCAAAAGGATTAAAAAAGCAAGAAAATCTCATTGAAAAAGTTCTTGGAGAGTCTGCTTTTCAACCGGAAAACGGATGCCCTATTAAGCGAATAAAAGTAAATAGCGAAATAGACCTTATCATTCTAGATTCGCAATGGGCCATAATGAATTGGGATAAATATCCTACTTTAAATAACGATTGCGATATAAAGACCAAGGAAGACTTTTATGAACAGGTAGAGAACAAAATCAAAAAAGGAGAAGGAAAGACCGTTATTTTGGCAGCACATCATCCCGTAAAGAGTATGGGGTCATATGGTGATCGTTTTAGTTTCGGGTTGAATCCTCAAAACCTTAGTAATCGTCACTACAAAGAATTTAGCGATAGAATCATTACCATAGCAAAACAAACCGAAAAAGTAATTTTATTAAGCGGACACGATAATAGTCTACAATATTTAAAAGAGAAGGGAATCCCAATCATAATAAGTGGGTCGGGTTCCAGAGGATCTCGCGTAAGCAATGTTAAAAAAGGATTTACAGCTTCCGATATCGGTTTTTCTAAGTTGACTCAATTTGTTGATGGTGCTGTTTGGGTAAGTTTTTATGGGAATTCAAATGGGTATGTTGGTAGTCTCTATAATGCAGAAATTTTGCCTCCCAATGTGTATTATGAAGATGCAAAATACCACAAACAAATAGTACCTCAATATGTTTGGGAATCCATATACACTAAAGACGAACTCAAAAACGGCCGTTTATATAAAGCTTTATTAGGAAATCATTATCGAGAAGATTACACCACAAAGGTAAAACTAAAAACTGTCCTTCTCGACACTTTATATGGCGGACTCACCCCATTACGCATGGGTGGCGGGCATCAAACCAATTCTATAAGGCTTACAGATCGTAATGGCAGAGAATATACCATGCGTTCTGCAAAGAAAAGTGCCCTAAGGTTTCTTCAATATTTTTTGTTCAAAACACAATATTTAGAGGCTGATGTTGCAGATACTTTTTTTATAGAACTTCTTCAAGATTATTGGACAACTGCTAATCCTTACGGAGTATTAACCATTGCAGACCTGGCTGATGCTATTGGTGTACTCCATCCTAATCCCCGACTGTTTTATGTTCCCAAACAAAAGGCTTTAGGCAAGTATAATGATAGCTTTGGGAACAAAATTTATTTTATAGAAGAACGCCTTGCAGATGGTCATAAAAATGCACGAAGCCTTGGAAATTCGAATGAAATTGTGAACACAGCAGAACTTCTTGAAAAATTGCGTTCTAAAGAGGATTTTTTTATAGATGAACAACTGTACATTCGTGCAAGGATTTTCGATAACCTTATAGGCGATTGGGATAGGCATGCTGACCAATGGAAATGGGCAAAAACAAAGACTTCAGTCGGTGAGACTATTTACCTTCCGATACCCAGAGATAGAGACCAGGCATTTTCTGATTTTGATGGTGCTTTTCTTAGACTTCTGACTAGCTTAAATCCCCCTCTCAGATTCATGCAACGTTATAACGGAGATTATAATTATTCGCGTTGGTTTAATGATGCTGGAGATGATATAGACTTCGCTGTTCTAAAAAATCACACTCGCACAGACTGGATTAAGCAAGCTCGTTTTATAAAAGCAAACCTAACGGAAGATGTAATCGAAAAAGCCTTTGAAAATTTACCCAAAGAAATCGATCAGAAAAGAATGGCTAGTGTAAAATCTGCATTAAAAAAAAGGCTCGGAAATATAGAAATAAATGCTACTGAAGTTTATGAGTATTTGGCACGCCATATATTCATAACCGGAACAGATAAAGAAGACTATTTTGAAATAATCAGAATGCCTAATGGTAAAACCAAGGTTAAGGGGTATAAAAATGCAAACGCTGAAGACAGGCTTAAATTTTGGGATGCAACCTATAATAGTGAAGATACTCATGAAATCTGGATCTATGGGCTTAATGATAGCGATACCTTTCGGGTGAGCGGAAAGGGAAATAATAAAATCCACATTAAAATTATTGGGGGTAACGGAAAGGATACTTATCGTATCGAAAACAAAAGAAATATAAAAGTATATGACCAAAAATCGAAAAAGAACACGTTTGAAAAACCAGTTTCTAAGTTTCTTTCCGATAAGTATGATCTCAATACCTATTATTTCAAAAATAACCGTAAAAATATTAGCAGTTTTAAACCGCTATTAGCATACGAACCTGATGATGGTTTAGGTATCGGACTTCAATTTAATCATCAGAAAAATTCGTTAGTTCGTAATCCTTTTACCGATGACCACCGTTTTGAATTCGCCTATTATCCATCAACTACGAGTGTCAATATTAAATACCAGGGAGAATTTGCTTCAATATTTGATAAGATCAATTTGGCAGTTGAACTTAATTATAGTAGCCCTAATTATACTGATAACTTCTTTGGTTTTGGAAATGGTACTCAGAATTTTGATGATGATTTCGGTAGCGATTTCAATAGAGTACGCATTCAAAAATCTCTAATCGCCCCTTCATTGGTATATAGAGGCTTTCAAGGAAGCATAATTTCAACAGGTATTTCTTATGAAAATTTTGAGGTTGAACGAACGAATAAACGGTTTATAGACACAGCTCCATTAAACCAAAACATATTCGATATACAACATTTCATAGGAGTTCATGGGTCCTTTGAATATGACAATCTACGGAATATACCCATATCTAAAGCGGGAATTGGGTTTAAGCTTACTGGTGGCTATATAACTAGTCTCAATGAAAATAGAAGCTTCCCCTACCTCATTTCACAGGCTCGGATTGCTACAAAGCTTGACAAAAGAGAGCGAATAGTTCTGGCATCTAAAATCAAAACAAGGATTAATTTTAATAATGAATTTGAATTTTATCAAGGCGCTACTATTGGTGGTAATGATGGCTTAAGGGGCTTCAGAGAACAACGTTTTACAGGCAAAAGATCGTTTTATCACAGTACAGATCTGAGGTTTGCATTGGGTAAATTACGAAACAAGATTATTCCCATAGGTATGGGGACATACGCTGGATTTGATTACGGTCGGGTTTGGATCGAAAATGATAATTCTAATACGTGGCATACATCGGTAGGTGGAGGAATATATTTTTCTTTAAGTGGATTTACTGCTTTCAATATAGCCTATTTTTCGTCTGATGAAGGTGGAAGAGTTACGCTTGGTTTGAATTTGCCATTTTAACTAGACCTAACTAGCAAATGAAGCTATCACAAAAAATCAAAGACGATTCAAAAAAAACAGATTTAAGAACATTAAAGCAATTCTCTTTAATTGGTTAGATGAAAAGGGGATTATAATTAGATTTTAACAATTAAAAATGAGAATATGGAAAAACTAAAAGATAAAGTTGCTGTTATTACGGGAGGTAGTAGCGGGATGGGTTTGGCAACGGCTAAAGAGTTCACTAAGAATGGGGCTAAGGTTGTCATTTTTGGAAGAAAACAAGAAGCAATAAACGCAGCGTTAAATGAACTGGGTGAGAACGCTCATGGTGTGCAGGGAGACATAACAAGACTGGATGATTTGGATAGGTTATATTCCGAAACAAAATCTAAATTTGGAGCCGTTGATATTTTGTATATAAATGTAGGGCAAGGAGTAATTGTGCCAATAGCCGAAACTGATGAAAAAATATTTGATAAGCAGATAAATGTGAACTTTAAAGGATCATATTTCACATTACAAAGGGCGATTCCATATTTGAGCGAAGGCGCCTCTGTGATCATCACGACCTCATGGCTTAATCAAGTTGGTTTTGCGGGTAGTAGTTTACTTAGCTCAAGCAAAGCGGCATTACGTTCGTTGGTTCGTGTAGCGGCTGCCGAGTTATCAGACAGAGGAATCAGGGTTAATGCGGTGAGTCCAGGACCTATTGGAACGCCATTTTGGGGTAAGATTGGTTTGCCGGAAGATGTGCTCAATGGTGCAGCCGAAGCAATTACTGCTCAGACAACTCTTAAACGTTTCGGAAATCCTGAAGAAATTGCCAAAGCAGTGTTATTCTTGGCTTCTAGTGATTCGTCATACATTATTGGGGAAGAGATACCGGTACAGGGTGGAATCACCGCTATATAGGAT
This sequence comes from Aquimarina penaris, assembly GCF_040786285.1. Lineage (NCBI taxonomy): Bacteria > Pseudomonadati > Bacteroidota > Flavobacteriia > Flavobacteriales > Flavobacteriaceae > Aquimarina > Aquimarina penaris. The sequence goes on along the minus strand of NZ_JBFMKQ010000002.1, from coordinate 962,063 downwards.
ATTCTCGATAGAAATTTTATCACTTTTAGTAGAAGTATAAATTACAAGAACCCGGCCTCACAACAAATTTGAGATAAGACCTGTCCAAATAAAAAACGGTAACCATTTGGGTATTTCAGGGATAAGATTCTTAAAAACAAAAGTATGACCGGGTTCTTAAAATTGAAAATACAACGCCAAATCATGACATCAGTGATATTCCTAATGGGAATAGTTTTTGAATAATTGGAAAAATATAATCTACCTGTTCAACAAATAGACTAGGAGTCGATGTATTTAAACTTCACCACAACAAGAGTGATCATTACAATGAACAGCCATACAAAGAAGGTTTTAATATAGGGCCAGGTTTGTAAAAGTGCTAAAGATTCTGACCAAACTTCGGCGCTGAAGAAAGAGAGTCCAGTATCTACAGTAACGAAGGAAGCTGCACCTATAAGTGCTATTGATCCACCAATGATGATGAACTTAGCTAAAATATACAGCAACGCTTTCCAAAACGGAAGTTTTTGTAACCAGAGCTCCATTCTACCTACGGTATAAACTCCACCAATTATCCCAACTATAATAGTAAGTATGATGTAGTTTAAATAATTTCCCCAAAAATTATAACTCTCCTCTATTGCATTTGCATAATACAAAGTAGCATGATCATAAATAAAGATAAAATTGGAAATCAAAATCCATACGACCATAATCCAAAAAGCCCTTTTGTGATTAATTCCCTCTAGTCTTTTCTTTAATGTTTTCATTGTTTGGGCTTTGTACTATGATACTGTGTTTAGATTACACAATGTAATGATATTGTTTAACTTTTCAAAAAAAATATTAAACAATATTTAATCATTAAATACAAGTATCTGGAGTAAGAAAACTTTAAAATATTTTGAAGCACACTTCTTGGATTTTTTTTGGTACTAAACTACCTCGGGGCAAGCCCGCGAGGCATTGGTTGGAAAATAATTTTGATTTCGAGGCAAACCTCGGAGCATTTAAATCTCGATTATCGAGTAAAATAATTCTTTAGAAACTTAATGGATTAATTCGGCCATAGTATATGGTTTTCAATAAAAGGAAAATTTTACAAATTGTCGTACCATTCATTCCCGTGCTAATAAAGATGCTCTTTCAGCTCATTTTTTAGTACTTGTCTTGCTCTGTGTATCATAACCCATAAATTTGGTTTGCTTATTTCCAATTCTTCGCAAATTTCTTGGGTGCCCCAACCGCGTATTTTTAAAGAAATAGCTTGCGCTTGTTTCTGGGGTAGTTTTTTAATAGCCGATTGGATTTTAAGCTTCAAATGATTAGAATCCAGGTTATTATATAGTGTTTTATGTGAGGAATCCACTACTTTCTTTTCCAGCCAATTTTCGTGCTCTTCTCGCTGTATGTAACTTGCTAAGACAAATGTTTTTCTTTGGCGTGTATTCCTCTTCCTATAGTAATCTATAATTTTTCGTTTCAATATAGAAATAAGCCAAGTCCTTTCGGAAGCCTTTCCTTTATAATTTGGGACTGAACGAAAAGCAGCAATAAATGTTTCTTGTACAATATCTTTTGCCAATTCATAATCATCAATCCTTTTTATGGTGTAAATAATAAAGTTATCATGGTATAAATCGATCCAGGCACAAGGATTTAATTCGTTTGGTTGAAATGAATTATGCATCATAATTAAAAAAAAATAAATATCAGTAAACTATTAAACACTATGAATTGTTGAAGGCTCGCCAGGTTACGAGCCTTCAGCCAATTAACCTTATCAATCAAATTATAAAAACAAGTTACTTTCAAGCGTTAACTTCTAGCGGTTCTACTAACGGAAAATCTACAGGAACCCTGGTCGTATTATTCATATAGTTTGTTACCGTTTTATCGCCTGCTATCAATATAGCATCTACCATATTTTCCTTGGTCCATCCCTGATTGAAGAAATTTTTGAGTACTTCCGGATCCGTATTCCCCCTGTTTTCAGTTATATTTTTGGCAAATCTGGCTAACGCATCAAGTTTTGGGTTAATAGATGATTTTCCTTGTCTGAACTCTTTGGTCTGTTCCACAGTATAACCATTCATTTTAGCTACAGCTGTGTGTGCCGAAAGGCAATATTCGCAATTGTTTACTTGGCTTACTGCCAAGTTTACCACCTCTTTTTCTTTGGCTTTCAATGAACTCTTGCCATTTGAAAAATCTAGAAAATTCTTTAATCCATTTTCAGAATATGCGAAGCTGGCAAAAAGATTAGGAACGAAACCTATGCTTTTCTTTAAGTCGTCAAAAATTGCTTGATTGTTGTGACTTACTTTATCACGTGTCGGTACATCGAATTTAGTCATGATATCTGTTTTAAAAGTTAAATTTTCAACTGTTTATTGATACGGTAAAGTTCCGACGAAACAACTTTTTATAAAATATGGTATCTTCCCTTTTATTTATTCAATCTTCCCGATTTGAATTTGATTACGGCTTTTTAGGGTTCAAAATAGTTTTCCTAACAGTCATATTATTAAAAATATGCCGGTAGATAAACATTTTTGATTGTAATTGAATTATACCTTTTAGGGTGAATTCCTGCACTTCGCATAGTCGATCAACCTTATTAATTTTTTTCTTGAGAAAAGATCGACGATAAAATCATTAGAATCGATAATTTAGTTTTAAGACAGCACCTCTGGGTAAAACAGGTACAACTATAAAACCGGCATCTGGATTCTGTTGGACAAATGCAGGAGTTACATCATTGATATTGGACCCAATACTATTCACCCCAAGGAAATTGGCTAAGCCCTCTGAGTTAAATACGTTAGTCATTAAGAAATTAGCTCTCAATTTCGAGCTTATTTCATATCCCAAACCAAGATTGAATATACTGTAATCGGGCAATTGAAAACCATTTGCCACATTTGCCTCACGTTCTCCCATAAATTGCCATTTAAAGAATGCATTAAGCCTGTTTTTTTCAAGCTCTGCAGTTGCGCTTAACATAAGATTAGGATTATAAGGTAATTTGTTACCTGAGAAATCAACGACGAAGTCATCATCTGTATTCACTGTACCCGATGCGTTGTACACCGTCCATTGGGTGGCTTCTGCATCTTGCAATGTTCCGCTCATACGTAATGTGATATACGATGTGAGAGTATACGCTCCTTCTAACTCTAATCCCATGGTTCTGGAATCATTAAATTGAACGGGGGCATAAAAAATGGTCCCATCATCCGCATCAAATTCAAAATCGATAAATCCAACATTATTCAACTCACTCCAAAATGCGGTTAAGGTCGAAGAGAAATTTTTCCGGCTATGTTTCAGGCCTAATTCAACCTGCTGTATTTTTTGGATTTCTCCTGCTTGGTTGATAGGAACATTAGAAAAATTATTGAAGTAATAATTAAGTTCGGGGGCTTTATTTCCAGAAGAAAAACGAGTAAATACCGCAGATTCATCCGTAAACTTGTAATTGATGCCTGCAGAAAAAGAAAGGTAATTATAAGTAAAATCAAAATTGTCTTTTTCTCCTGTTGAGAATAGAATTTCATTATCATAAGCTGTGTTGGGATTGTTATCAAGCCCTCCAATCAGTTGCATAGACTCTATGGACTCAAACCTATCATTATTTCCTTTATGGGTTATAGTTTCAAAACGCAATCCAACATCGAGATGCACCTTATCTGTTAGTTTCCAATGATCACTGGCAAAGAATGCCAGCTGGTTTATATCCGCCTCTGAATTCCCATAAAACAATCCTCCATAATTACTTACACCATTAGAATCTGATAAGGCAATTATTGGTTGCCCGGGATTTTCCAGGGTTACCTCCAGCATTCTGGGGCTAGGCTCATAGGTGACATAAGCAAAACTGGCTTGCGTAAATACCGAGGTATTAGAAAATCCTCCTGCTACTCCAAAGCTTAAGTTGTGATTATGTATTCGTTTTTGAATAGATACCCGACCTATCCATTCTTTAGATTCATTTTTTTTGAACCAGGGAAGTGCCCCCATGATGGCATCATTAGGTAATCTACCTTCTGTTAAATATTCAAAAGTACCTCCTGTTAGTATGCCGCTATTATTTATTCGGGAAACCTCTTCTCCAGATATGGCATCTCTAAATACGACTTGACCTATAGGAAAAACTGCACCACTTGCAAAATATCCAATTGGAGCATTGAGTGAAATAAGAGAATTACCTTGAGACGTTTGCCAGTCGGCATTTTTATCAGAATACTTAACATTCATATTTAATTTCCATTCATTTTTTAACTCCTGGAAGGTTTTAATACCAAGTGCAATTTCTTCAGCATGAACTCCTCGAGAAGGATCGAACGAATTCACCGAGCCATTGGAAAGATTTCTGCCATCCGGAATATTCGTACTAAACTGAGGAAGCATTAATGCGGTTGTATTGAAATCTTGACCAAATGCAGCGTGAGGACTACCCCAGTTTTGAGCCGCAACACCAGTATACCGATTGGTAAAATCGTCCAGGAATTTACCATAAAGCTTAAAATAGCCGTTGTTGTTATTTTTAATAACATTGAATCTGAGCTGACCTCCTTTACTAAAAGTGAAGTCAACATTTCTCGCCCCTTCATCTCTGCGGTAATGTCCTCCGGCATTATAATACCATCCTTTACCAATAGCCCCCCCTAGAGTTCCATCGATTCTAAACATTGAATTTTCTTCACCCTGACTCCCTCCAAGTACCGAAAACTCACCATTTAAATGATCGTATTGTCCATGAGATATAAAATTGAAAATAGCTCCTGGACCATTTAAAGCCGTTACGGTAGCGTTACCTCCGCGTATTGCCTCAACCTTTTTAGTAGTTAAATCTGTACGATGAAAAAGATCTGGGCTGTAAAAAGAATGTTGTACAAGACTAACCGGTAATCCATCCTCTTGTAAAGAAACATAGTACCACCCGAGATCATCTTCAACCGATGCAGATACTCCTCTTGTATATACTCTTGTAAAAACTTCACCGGCTGAAGGGTCTGTAAAAGTACCCGGAATATTTTGTAACAAATCAGCCGTCCCTCTTGGAAAAGCCTTAGCCAGTTCTTTAGGCCTCAGTATTGTAATTGCTGTATTGGATTCCAATTGGGTTCTGGGTTCGAAAGTTCCTGTTACTACAACACTTTTCAGATTAAGTAAATCATTATCTAGGGTTACAGATAACGAAAATTCTTCATTACTTACATTAATGCTATCCAAATACGTTTTAGACCCCAAATGCGTAATAGTAATATTATATTTTCCAGGAAGAACATCTTTTATTTCAAAAAAACCATTGGTATCTGTTATACCAAAATAGCCTTTTGGTTGAAGACTGATATGTGCACCTATCAATGATTCGTCATTACTTCCCTTAACTGTACCACCCACCTTAACCTGAGTGTAAGCCAGATGACAGGTGATTATTAAAAGTGTGATATGAACTATGGTATTTTTCCTCATAATAATAATGCTCTTCTAATACTACTTTCTACATAATTAGAGTAAGAATGGATAGGATTACACCTTAATATGGTTATCCGCTTATAGAATATTTGATAATTAGCCAATAGCTCATTTAATTTTACCGAAATGATCTCAGACTCTTCTGATTTTAATTCTATTCTGTTGTATGTCATAATTTTATAGTAAGATTTTCATAAAAGTATAGGGATGAAAAAGTACTTTCTAGTTCGAACCTCGAGCGGCTTCAATGATTATTTTAGCCACTTGTTTAGGTCGAGATAACATTGGGACATGACTTGTTGGTAATTCATATGTTTTAGCCCCAATTCTAGCAGCCATGTTCCGCATTACATCAGGTGCAATCATCTTATCATTTGCTGATATAATGAACCATGCTGGTTTATTTTTCCAAGCCGCTTGGGTAATTTTTTGATCTAGTGCATCTTTTTGAAGTTTACCTTGATGTGCGGCAATTAATTTTGCATCAGACTTGGGTATATCGGGAGCGAAATATTTGACAACAGTCTCTTCACTTAAACGTATAAAACCGTAATTATCAATTATAGGGTCTACAAATCCAGGAACGGTAGGTATTTTTTTTACTTTATGAGCAGTGTTAAGAATATCATGAAGATGCTCATTATCGTCTGGCGCAAATGCCGAAACATACACAAGAGATTCTACTTTTTCATGATTACCTGCTTCGGTAATAACCATTCCTCCCCAAGAATGACCAACTAAAATAACTTTCCCACTCGCTTCTTCTATTGCTCGAGTGGTAAAATCAACATCATCCCGAAGTGAGGACAATGGATTTTGAACGGCAATTGTTTTGAGTCCTTGCTTCTGAAGAATAGGCACTACTTTATTCCAAGATGATCCATCTGCAAACGCTCCATGTACCAGTACTATAGTTTTTTCTAATTCCAGTTTCTTAGTTTTACCAGCGGCAGTTTCTGACACTATGTGAAACGCCCATGCTGATAATGCAAAAACAAATAAAAATGAGATGACGATGATTTTTTTCATTATATGCTAATTTTGAGTGATATTGTTTTACTAAACATTCTTTACTTTTTTTAAAGTGAACTTATATAGTATTTGAGTATTCTTGATGAATACACAATAATGAATGCACCTTACTTAATTTTGAAAGTTTTTAAGGGCAACCACTATACTAGTGAAATAGTATTTTTTTTGTTTTTTAACGGTAGGTAGAGAGCATTACATTACTTTGAAGACAATTAAAAAGTGTTCTCATACATAATATCTAAATGATATTATTATGGTTGATATACATTAGAAATGTTTGCAATACAAATACACTACAAAGACAAAAGCTTATACCCTATTTTTTTAAGTTTTTTTTAACTTTTGTTAAAGGAATTCTGTTCGCTGATTGATCGAGTTTTATCGAAAAGAAGCAAATATACTTTAGATTTAATATCCCTTTTTGTAGATATAGTTATAGATTAAATCTCACAAAAAAATTAGTAGTAATTTCCAAAGAGAAATCATCTAAAGCGATAAATGTAGGGTTCTCAGAATTTTCCACCTGATACAATCTGTTCAATACATTTTTTCGATTATAAATATTTTGTATCCCCACACCCAATGTGCAATCTATCGGATTTTTACCTTTAGACATTTCAAAATTATATCCAGTAGAGAAATCAAGTCTGTGATAATCTGGTAAATTATCTGAATTTATAGAACCATATTCAGTTTCTAGAGCTCCTGAATCCCCTACCGGAATAACTCTAACAGGAGGAGTAAATGGAGTTCCGGTGCGATAATTCCAGGCCAGGGAAAATTGAATTTTGTTGAGTTGATAAAAATGTGACCACGTAAACGAATGTTTAATAGCATTATTTGCGGGAAAAGAGGCTCCTTGATTTAAATCTTTAAAGTTAAAATCAACATCGGTATAGTTATATCCTATCAAGGTAGTATAATTGGATATTTTCTTTTCTACTAAAAGTTCTAGGCCATTATGAGTACTATTTCCTTCAAAAAAATTAAATCTTTCTAATCCTATTACCAGTGCTTCGAACCCTTGAATTAAAGAAGTTATCCCTTTAATTTTTTTGTGGTACACATCACAATCAATATTCCATCCTTTCTTAGTATACAAAAAACCTATAGAGGCTTGACGGCTTCTGTAAAGAAAGTTATTATTTTCATCAGGAGACACCCACACAACATCATTAAGTCCTAAATTAGGAGTTGTTAGTTCAGTTATTTGACTTACGGATTGACTTCTGTATTCACCAGAGGTCTTGAGAGTGAAATCACCTAATTTTTTCTCGATATATATTCGGGGTTCTATAAGAATTCTATCTAACTTTGAATATTGATTGATTCTGAATCCTAGGTTAATATTCCATTTTTTTATATCGACCAAATTCGCCTGACCGTATATGGCATGAACAGGGTTATTTCTATCTTCTCTTCTGCTTTCGAAAGTGTCTTCAAGGAAAAAGTTAATCTTCGTACCTTGAAATTGATAACCTCCCGAAATTACAATCCTCTTATCAACATCCCATTCCCCATGTAATCTAACTCCTGTTTCTCTAACAGTGTTTTTTTTATTGGTAAGTAAATCCAAGGTTGGAAACACATATTCACCTTCATAATCAAAATCATATGAAGAGTAATATATTTCTGTTTTTGATAAAAAGTTGTCACTCCAATTTCTTCTCCAGGAGGCTACAAGACCTTCATTTTTTATTCTAAGCCGATCTTTTAAACTTACATTAATATTCGGATCAGTAACTTCAAAATCATTAGACAAACGATTTTGAGCAAAGAGATTTGATACTATCACCTTATCCTTATTCGAAATTTCTGCAATTAATTTTAAGGTTATATCTGAAAAACGAAATCTTGTATCACTAATAGAGGGAAACGAACTCAAATTTTCTTCTCTGTCTGAAATCGTAGTGGGCTGAATAATTCTTTTGGTAAAATTGTCAAAAGCTTTCGTTGACAACACATCAGATAAAGATCTTCTGAACCCTATTATCATTCCCATTTTTCTTCCAACGGGTATCTTGAGATAAGCATCTCCGAATATTGAGTTTAAACCTAATCCTCCCACTACCCTTTTACTAATTGTGGTGTCTGTTTTCATATGAATAACTCCAGCGACACTATTCCCATACTCAGGTTTAACACCGTTTTTATATATCGTAATGTCTTTTGTAATATAAGGATTGAATATAGAAGTGGATCCAAAAAAATGATCTGCATTATACATTTTGATACCATCCCATAAAATCAGGTTTTGATCAGGAGTACTACCACGAAAATATAAGCCCGAAGCAGTTTCTAAAGGACTATTTATTCCTGGCAAGGATTGAATATTTTGTAGTATGTCTGGCTCGGGAGATCCAGATAAAGAGCCCATAGAACTTGATTCTAAGGAAATGGCCCCATCGTCTTGCCATTTGGTTCTTAAAAAACCACCTTTGGTTATTACTTCATTCAATATAATTTTAGTGGGTTCAATGGCATAATTACTACAAGTTCCTGCAGTTGAATTCTTTGCCGCAACCCGTATTGTTTTATAGCCTAAAAAAGAAATGGTTAAACTATCTAATACATTCACTCTTCTAATGCTAAAAAAGCCATTTTTATTTGATGAAGTTCCTTTACGCTTAGTTTTATTTATAATATTGGCACCTTCAATTGGATTACCACTATCAATATCAATTACATAACCACAAACTTCTATTACATAGTTATTTCTTACAATGTAATAACGTTCGTCAATCTTATCAAAGAACAATTTAGTCCTCTCTTCAATTTCATAAATTATCTCGTCAATTGATGCATTTAACATATTGAGACTTATCTCTTTATTCTCAACTATATCTATTAAATAAGAAAACTTAACATCGAACAGCGTTTCCAGCTCATTCAAAACTTTAGTCAACTCGGTTTTGGTATAACTGATATCTCTTCTGTTTTCCTGTCCAAACATTTTCGAAATGGATAGTAAAAAGACAATTATAAACAGATATTTCATTTAGATGATTTTAAAGAAAATTATGAAGTATATCTCAATTATCATATTCTAAATCTATCATGTTTTTATTCTTAAGTGTATACTTTATTTTTGCAGATTTAAATACTGTTTGCAGTGCAATTTCCATGTTTTTGTGTGTAAAACTCCCACTAAACCTTACTTGGTCATCAATGTTTTGGTTATTAACTTTAATGTTATATTGATTCTCTAAAGCTTTTATTACCTGGTAAAGAGGTGCATTATTAAAATTACTTTCTCCGTTTATCCACAAAGGTTTTTGAGAAGAAAGGGTCCAATTTTCGAAAACAGAATTAATAACTCGTGTTGCCTCACCACTATTAAGAATTTTGGATTTTTTGTTTGATTCAATCTTAACCTTTCCTTTAAAACAAATCACCTCTAAAATTTTAGTGTTCGAATTTACAGTAAATTCAGTTCCAATAACAGTTACCACTCCTTCATCTAGTATAATTTTGAATGTTGATCCTGGATTCACTTTGAAATAGGCTTCTCCATCTAGATTTAACATTCGATTTTCATCCCAATTTCTTTTTCGATAACTAACTTGGGCTTTCGAGTTTAGAATTACTTCAGAACCATCGGGTAATCCTAATTCAAGTTGTTCTCCATAGTTAGATTCAAAACTTTCCTTCTGAAACGAAAAATAAAAATAACCTAAAAGAAGAACAATAGAGGCAGCTGCTATATACATCCATTTAGAGACTATTGAAGTATCTTTTATATCTTTATTTACATTTCTTTGTATAGATTCAAAGGCGGTTTCTTTATTATAAGGCTCAATTTCTATTTGCTCTGTTGCTCCAAAAATCACATTATAAATCTCAAATTCTTTAGAGTTCTCGAAGGCTTCTCTTTCATCCATAGAGAGCTCATTAGATATCCATCTAGCTAGAAGCTCTTCCTTCTTTCCTCCCAAATTTTCCATGACCTGATGTTTCGTTAGATAATGTCTTTAAATTTTTCTCTTAGAGATGTTAATGCTAGATACATTCTTCGTTCTACTGCTTTTTGAGTTATCCCAACAATTTCTGCTATTTCGGCATATGTTTTTTTGTCCTTTCTACTTAAAAGGAAGACCTCTCTTTGTCTGTAAGGAAGCTCTTCAATACTTCTTATTAAGATTTCCATAAACTCTTTCTCTTCCATTAAGAATTCAGGGCTTTTTGAAACTAGCTGTTGAAATGTTATTTGTTGACGATATTTTAATACTATTTTCTCACGGGCCTTAACATTGTAAAATTTATTTTGTGCAATCTTCATAACAAAAGATTTAGCGGTATCAAAAACAACTTTTTTACAATTCTCCCATAACTTCATAAATGCATCCTGAGTGATATCCTCGGCAAAATCCATATCCCCACATCTATAATAAATGAAGTTACGTATGGATTCGGAATAGCTCTCGAACAAAAATTGAAAATTTTCCTCCTCGCAAACTGATTTTTTATTTTTTAACATAGCAATGTCAACAATTAACCCTTTACCTTCATTAAAAATACGATTTATATTTTTTATGATTTCATTCAATTAAGAACCATTAAACAAATTATAATTTGCCACTTTTTGAGGTATTCTACACTCTTTTTTCAATCTAAAAATAGAAAATAATGAGTCCACTCAATCCTTATTTTATAAACTATTGGCAATTATGCTGTACAAGATAAATAAGAGTAATGAGCATATCCTAGCGCCTTGTATTTTTAAAAAACATTACTTCACGAAAAAGTTAGCTTTTCTAGTGTGATTTCATCGATTTATGTTAGAGTTAATCGATTATAGCTTTAAAAACAACCTCTTAAATGCTGTCATTCTAAATCATTTTGTAACTTTAAGATAAAATTACCCCAGAACTATTATAGAAATGACCGTTTTTTATGCCTTTTACTCTGGAACAATTTGAAATCTTAGCCGAGAAAACTTTACACTTTCTTTTTATTTTAAAAAAAAATGGTGAAGTCATCGCCTATAATAATAGATGCGAGACTCTGTTTACACCCTCCTATATAGGCGAAGTAAAATATATCACTGATTATATTATTGATGAAGATGTAACAATTTTTAAAGATGCTATTGCAAACTTATCCAAAGAAAATTCTATTATAAGTAAGCCTTTCAGTTTTGTTACTAAAAATAATACGGTGCTTGCATTGAAATTTAATCTAACTTATTATGATGATTTAATTTATGCCACAGGAATCGATACTACTGAAGAATATAAAGAACACAGAGCTTTAATTACACTTTCTAAACTTACCAAAACTGGAGCTTGGTATTTTAATCCCAAAAATAAAGAAATGTATTGGTCAAAGGGGTGTTACTATATAAAAGATTTAGATCCAGATGTTCCTATGACCAGGGAATTAGGAGCCTCATTCTACCCTATAGAATCCAGGGCACGATTAGAAGGTTACCTTGATAACCTTATAAAAAATAAAGAGCCCTATGAATATACCGAAAAAATAATCACTCATAAAGGGGTAGAAAAATGGGTTAAGGTAGTTGCCCAACCCGTTATTTATAAAAATGAAGTAGTTTATGTAAATGGTACTATTGCAGATGTTACAGAACGTCATAAGTATATTGAAAAACTAAAATATAATGAAGAAACCAAACATTTAGCACTTAAAGGTATACAATCCGGGTTGTTTGATCATATTATAGAAACCAATATGGTCTTCTACAGTAAAGCCTTTAAAGAAATGCTTGGATTACCATTGAGTCAAGATTTTGTACCTGAAGAAGAATTTCGAAAAATGATACACCCCGAAGATGTCGAAAATGCACTACAAAGACATCTGGATAATCTTAACAAAACGGGAAACCACTATTTTAATTATTATCGTTTAAAGCATTACAAAGGATCATATCATCATTATGAAGTTCACGGCTTTAGAAGAAAAAATAAAAAAGGTGAGACTATACGTATGATTGGTAATTTGATAGATGTACATCAAAAAAAACTAAATGAACGAACTATCATCGAAGGCAAAAGCAGACTACAAGCTATAGTGAATAATGGATTTGCATACACAGTATTGTTAGACACAAAAGGAAAAATTTTAATAGCTGATAAAAAGTCATTAAAAATAATTAAACGAGATTTTAATATAGATCCTACTCAAACCGATAGTTTTTTTGTTGATGTTATGCCCCTTAATTTTAAAAATTCGTTTTCGCATACTTTTAACGAAGCTCTAAAAGGTAATACAATAAAAAAGGAAGTTGAACGCATTACTAACGAAGGGCGTACCCAGTGGCTTGAATCAAAGTACACTCCCATTTTTGACAATGATTATAAAATAAACTCAATACTAGTAAGCTTTCATGACATTTCTGAAAGAAAACTTGCAGAACAAGCCATAACAGAGGCGCATCTAAGAGAACAAGAGCTTAGTAATCTAAAATCTAATATACTATCAAATTTTAGTCATGAAATAAGAACACCACTAAATGGTATAATGACAATAAGTAATTTGATACTTAAGGATAAATACCCCGAAGAACAAAATGAATTACTTAAATACTTAGAAGAAAGCAAAGATCGATTATTAGATACGATGAATAAGCTGTCTACATTTAGTGAAATAAACGCAATCCATGATAACCTTAATTTTGAAGAAGTAGATATCAATTATATTGTAGAAACCTCTTTTAGAGAGTACAAATATATGGCAGACAGTAAAGAATTAGATTATACTCTAGAACTCGATGCAGAGAGCCCACAAGCAAAAATAGATATGAATCTATTTCGACCAGCTCTTAATAATGTAATACATAATGCCATTAAATACACAAAAAAAGGAGCCGTCCGCATTTACATTAATTCTAAAATTTCAAAAAAAAATATTTATATTTATATTAAAGATACTGGTATAGGCATAGACAAAAAAGATTTTGATAAAATCTTTGAGCCACTAATGCAAGGAAGCGTTGGTATAAGTCGCGAATATGAAGGAACCGGTATTGGGCTAAGTCTTTCAAAAAGATATATTGAGATTTTAGGTGGGAAAATTAAATTAAAAAGTAAATTAGGGAAGGGTACAGAACTTATAATTATAATTCCAAAACACCTATGAATATTCTTTACGTAGAAGATAATAAAATAAATGCTCTGGTCATGGATAAAATGTTATCCAAACATGATTCTAATGTTATCATTGCAGAAAATGGCTCGCAAGCTCTTAAAGTAGTCAAAGAAAAAAATCTTGATCTTATCCTAGTTGATATTAATCTGGGATTAAATCAAATGGATGGTTGTGAGTTGCTTCAAAGATTTCGTAAGTTAGATATAATCAAAAACACACCGGTTTTTGCAGTTACTGCTTATGCCATGCCAGGAGACAAACAACGTTTCATTAATATTGGTTTTGATAATTACTTCTCAAAACCTGTAAATTTCGATAAACTATTATCTGTTATTTCTACAATAAGTGTAAGCTAATCAACTCTTTTATTACCTTATCTGGTTAAATCTAATGCCAAGCTGTTTTTCTAATTCTCTAAGGACTTTAATTTCTGATTTTGTTACTAAAGCCAAAGATAATCCTGTTTTACCCGCTCTAGCAGTTCTTCCACTTCTATGCGTATAATACTCTATTTGATCAGGTAATTGATAATGTATCACAAAAGCCAGGTTAGCCACATCTATACCTCTTGCAGCCACATCTGTCGATACTAACAATCGTAAAGTCTTATTTCTAAAAGCTCTCATTACTTTATCCCGTTCCTTTTGGGTCATTTCGCCCTCAAGCAAACCTACTTCATAATTCTTAGAGTTTAGTTGTTTAGAAAGAGTTCTTGCCGCTGCTTTAGTTTTCGTAAAAATAATCCCCCTACTATTCTTTTGCGTTTTCAAAAAATAGATAAGAGTATCTAATTTATTTATCTCTTCACCAATCACAAATTGATGATCAATACCTTTATTTACAGCATCATTCTTATCGATACTAATCTGTACTGCATTTTTATCTACATAGGTAGTAATAATCTCATTTAACGATGAAGGCATTGTAGCCGAAAAAAGCCACACATTTCTATGACCTTTGGTTTTACCCAAAATAGTAGTAAGGTCTTTTTTGAAACCCATACTTAACATCTCATCTGCCTCATCTAGTATTAGGGTCTTTATTTTAGAAATATCAACCACTTTTCTCTGCATTAGATCTATGAGTCTTCCAGGAGTAGCCACGATAATATGTGTGGGTCTACTTAATCTAGAAATTTGTCTTTCAATTTTTTCTCCACCGTAAACAGACTCTATAAAAATCTTATCTGTGTACTTTGTAAATTTAAAAAGTTGTTTTGCTATTTGTTGACCAAGCTCTCGTGTTGGAGCCAAAATCAAGGCTTGTACATGATTTTTTTCTGGATGTATATCAGACAATACTGGGATTCCAAAGGCTGCCGTTTTTCCTGTTCCTGTTTGAGCCTTGCCTATAAAATCAATTTGATGATTCATTAAAGCTGGTATGGCTTGTTCTTGAATCTTTGTAGGAATTGTAATACCTATTTCTTTGAGGCCTTTGCAAAGTTCTTTGGAGACTCCAAGTTCTAAAAATGTCATAGCTACCAGATTTAAGTTGCAAAAATAGCTGAATATATTTACAACCCAAGGTAATCCGTAAATAACTAATTCAATAAAATTTAAACTAGCAAGAGATTCTCATAAAATAAACGAAGAGTTGTTTTTTTATAGTTAATCCTTTTTTATGAAAATGTAATTTATTCATACAAAATCCACCAGAACAATTAAAATCAGAACTTTCATCAGAAGAAATTACATCTAACAACGAAAGGTCATCATTATGATCATGATCTAAATGAGCATCTTCGGTTTTAAAAATGTAGGAAAAAACCTTCTTGTTAGAAGTTGTATGACTATCTTCTAAATTAGATTCAACATCGGTAGAGTAAAAGATATCTGTTTTATGAGAAAAATGATTATCCGCAAATGAAGATTGCGAGCTTATAAAGTTAAAAATCAACAAGAAGACCAATAAAGTTAGAGAGTGTAAAGATTTGCTCATATGATTACATTTTAAGATTGGGGGTTAATTTTATCACATTTTTAAATTATGTATGAATTAAATATTAATGTAATAATTATAACATAATTCTCAAATACATCGGCAAAATACACATTTTTATCGATAACATGCAAGTAAAATCCGTTTTTTAACATTTTTTAATGCAAAAACCCCTTATTTATTTACTTAAAAACCATACTACACCAAGAAATACACTCAAAACAACTTTAAATCATCAGTCGAATGATCAGGTAAATTAAGTTTAGTATTTAATTGTTCATTCAGTGTATTGATAAAATACTTTGATAAAAGCGGTGATTCTTTTTCAATATTTTGATGTACAAAAAAGTGCACCTTATTAATTCCTAGTTTTTTCCAGGACTTAAATCGTATAATCCAATCATCTAGTCTACTATAATCTGTGGTGTGGTTTGCACCAACATATCTAATAAAGGCCTCGTCATTAGTTAATCGCATATGTAGTAAGTCTCTCCTACCTGCGGTATCGGTAATTATATTAGCTATATTATAATTTTCTAGAAGTGAGTACAATTCTTCGGCTACCACTTGATCATTAAACCAATCGGTATGCCTAAATTCTACCGCTAAACGTACTTCTCTAGGCCATTTTTCAATAAAACGAATTACTCTATCAAAATTTTTAGGAGCAAAATTGCCATGCATCTGCAAGAAAATAGTACCCAATTTTTCTTTAAGATGAATAACATTAGATAAATATTCATCAACATAGGGCTGAACATCTTCGTTTAACCGTTTAAGATGAGAAATATTTTGCACAAGTTTTGGAAAAAACTTAAACCCTTCTGGGGTTTTATCATACCACTTTTTAAACTGGTCTTCCGAAAATATTCTGTAAAATGTAGCATTTAACTCAATACTATTAAATTGTCTTGAGTAATATTCTAGTTCATCCTTGGTGCCTCTCGGATAAAACCCCTTTAGATCTTGTTTATTCCATTTGGCACATCCTACATACACAGATAAACCTTCGGTCGATGTTTTTTTTAAAACCCCAGCCGTGTCCTTGTGATCTTGGGGTAATTCGAAATTAATTTTCTCCGGATATTCTACTTTACCAAACTGCATATTATAAAAAGAATTAGTGAAAAAGTGTAACAAAAGTATAACTCGATTGACTAATTTTACAATAACAACATAAAAAACTACAACAATGAGTGTTTTAAAATCTATAGTAATAGCTTTAATATTAGCTGTAACCACATCATTTCATGCACAAACTGCAGATGAAATACTTGGTAATTATTTCGAGAATACTGGTGGTAAAGAAAATTGGGAAAAGTTAAAAGGTATCGAAATGGTGGGTGTAATGAAAATGCAAGGCATGGAAATTCCTTTTGAACAAGTATCAACAAAAGATGGTAAACAAGTAGTTACTATAGAACTTCAAGGTAATCGTATGGTTTGGTCTGCTTTTGATGGTGAAACCTCTTGGCAAAGAAATCAAATGACTATGGAAGCTGAGAAAAGTGATAGTGAAGCTACCGAGAACATGAAAAAACAATCTAAAGATTTTCCTGATCCATTTTTAAACTATAAAGACAAAGGGTATTCTGTAGAGCTTATTGGAAAAGAGACAGTAGATGGTACAGAGACTTTCAAAATAAAATTAACTAAAGATCCTATTACTATTAATGGTGAATCTAAGCCAAACATATCTCATTACTATTTTGATACCGAAAATTTTGTTCCAATCATCGTTGAATCTGAAATTAACGATGGCCCTATGAAAGGTCAGATAGCAAAATCTTCTATCAGTGATTATCAAGAAGTAAATGGAGTTTATTTTCCTTTTACGATAACAAATCAATTTCAGACCATGAGTTTTAAAGATATTAAACTCGATCCTGAAGTAGACACTGCAATCTTTGCTTTTCCTGAAAAAGTAGTTGAAGAAAAAAAGGAATAGTCATACTATAGTACTAATCCCCAATAAGTATATTGGGGATTTTTTATTCACATCAAATCAATCAGAATAATTATGAACAAAAAAATTATTTTTGGGGCTTTGAGCATACTCCTATCTATAAGTATGCAATCACAAGATATTGTCCTTAAAGGGAAAGAACTTTTTGGTAATTTAGAAGCTCGACAAATTGGTCCTGCCCTAATGAGTGGTAGAATAATTGACCTAGAAAATCATCCAACAAACAATAGAATATTGTATGCCGGTACTGCCGGTGGAGGCGTATGGAAATCATCTAATGGAGGGGCAAGCTTTGCTCCTGTTTTTGACAAACACGCACAATCTATTGGTGTAGTTGCTGTAGATCCTAATGATCCAGATAATACTGTTTGGGTGGGTACAGGCGAGATCTGGACTCGAAATAGTGTTTCTATAGGAGATGGGTTATACAAATCAACAGATGGGGGTGCTAACTGGAAAAAGATGGGGTTCGAAAACTCTGAACGAATAAGTAGTATAGAAATCAACCCAAAGAACTCTAATGAAATTTATGTTGCAGTCCTGGGAGCATTATGGGCAGATAGTGAAGAAAGAGGAATTTATAAAACAGTTGATGGTGGTAAAACCTGGGAAAAGATCCTCTATACCAATGAAAAAACAGGAGCCAGTGATCTCATAATGGATCCTACTAATCCCAATATCCTATATGCCTCTATGTGGGAGCATAGAAGAACTGCATGGGGTTTTAATTCGGGAGGTCCAAATAGTGCATTGTATAAATCCATTGATGCAGGAAAAACATGGAATAAAATTCATAATGGTTTTCCAAGTGGTGACTTGGGTAGGTTTGCAATTGCTGTAGCGCCTTCTAATCCAAAAATTGTGTACACTGTAGTAGAAAGTAAAAAAGACAAAGGACTCTATCGTTCTGATGATGCCGGTGCCTCATGGAAATTATTAAACTCTGATTTTGAATTAGTAGTTAGACCTTTTTACTTCTCTAGAGTTGTGGTAGACCCTAAAAATCCTGATATTTTAATTAAAGGCGGATTCTTAGGCTCTATTTCTCGTGATGGCGGAAAAACTTTCAAAGCTTTAACTCCATTAACAGGAGCCCCAAAACTTCACCCAGACATACACGATGTGGTGTTTGACATTAATAATTCTGATAGAATATATGTAGGTACAGATGGTGGTGTATATAGAAGTTGGGATGGTGCAGGAACTTTTGATATGGTAGACAACCTACCTGTTTCGCAATTCTATCATATTAGTGTTGATAATGACGAACCCTATAACATCTATGGCGGGTTACAAGATAATGGATCCTGGTGGGGTCCTTCATCTTCTCCGGGAGGTATAGAGGCTCGTGACTGGAATAGAGTTGGTGTTGGCGATGGTTTTAGAGTATTAAGACATCCAACAAAACGTATTATCTATTCTGAAATGCAAGGTGCACAAAATGTTTGGAGATATGATATGGATAAAAATTATACGAAAAACATACAGCCACTACCTATAAAAGGAGAAGCCGATTTACGTTTTAACTGGAATGCACCTATGGCGGTTAGTAATCACCAACCTGATCGATTTTATATGGGAAGTCAATTCGTACATGTAAGTGAGGATATGGGTAATAATTGGAAAAAAATATCCCCAGACCTTACTACCAACGATCCCGCTAAACAAGATAAAGAGTCTGGTGGTATTTCTACAGATAAATCAGGAGCAGAAACACATACTACTATATTTACTATTGCCGAATCTCCTCTCGATGAAAAGTTAATCTGGGTAGGAACCGATGATGGTAATGTGCAAATAACGCAAGACGGTGGTAAAACCTGGACCAATACAGTAGAGAATATACAGGGTCTTCCGAAAAACACATGGGTATACCATATAGAGGCAAGTACTCATAAAAAAGGTACAGCATATGCAGTTTTCGATGGACATGCCTCTGGAGATATGAATACATATGTATATAAAACTTCAGATTTTGGTAAAACGTGGACATCGCTTGCAACAGATGATATCGTAGGATTTGCGAGAAATATCCAAGAAGATTACATTAATGAAGATTTATTATTTTTAGGTACCGAATTTGGATTATTCATTACTATAGATGGTGGTAAAAACTGGTCACGTTTTACGAATAACATGCCAGCAGCAGCCGTGCATTTTATCGATTTACAGAAAAAAACCAATGATTTAGTAATGGGTACTCATGGTCGTGGCGTAATTATTATAGATGATATTTCTCCATTACGACAAATAACCCAGGAAGCTCTTGCTAAAGAGGTTCATTTTTTTGAAACTAAGCCTGCTATTATTAAGGAAGAAAGCGGTTTTGGTGGAGGAAGTACAGAACTTCAGTTTGTTGGAGATAATCCAAGTACCTCATCAAAGATCATTTACTACCTGAAGAAACGACATACTTTCGGAAAAATGACACTTTCAATTCAGGATCAAGACGGTAATGAAGTAGTAAATCTTACTCCTGGTAAAGCAAAAGGGATCAATATTGTAGATTGGAGCTTTAGAAAAAAAGCACCTAAGGTTGCTGCCGGAAAAACATTTACTTTTGGTGGATTTACATCTCCCAGGGCACCAGCTGGATCTTACAAAGTGGTGCTTACAAAAGGAAAAAAACAGTTTGAGAGTTCTATTATTCTTCAAAATGACCCAACCTCTTTAATTACAGATGCTGAGCGAATTGCACAACAAAAAGCGACAAAGCAATTATTTGATGAGATGGAAGATCTTGCTTATTTAGTCTATAAAATTGATCAAAACATAAAAAAAGCAGAAAACTTATCTAAAAGTGATCCTGCATCTAGTAAAGTGGCGGCTGCAGTCGTTAAAGAGTTGACTACATTAAAAGAAACCCTGGTAGTGACTACCGGAGATAACTATGTAGATGAAGCCGAACCTCAACTAAGAGAGAAGCTTTCAAAAATATATGCTGAAGTAGCAAATCAATTCGAGAAACCCTCTTTTTCTCAGTTAGAAAATATGGGAGTATTAGAAAAAAGATTGAATGACGCTAAAACAGCATATGAAAAAATAAACAGCAAGCAAATTGCTAAATTCAATAAATACATAGAAAAAGTAAGTGGAACACCTGCTGAAATTTTAGATAAAGACAAATTTTTAAGTAAATAAAAAACCTTTTAGTGATTATATAAAGCTCCCTAACGGGGGCTTTTTTTATTAAATAAATACCTTATGATTAGGGTAATACTCAAGAAAAAAAGAATACATAAATTGTAGCATAACGAGTATAATAACACTTCAATTCCGTAACAATAGTATTGTTTATAAGTAGTTAAAAACTATACTATACATCATGAATTTTGAGTCCAACAATTAACTAATTTTAGTAAACCTTCATTATTATGGAAAACAGGGAATCAAATTTATTGGCGATACGTCCGCAATTATTAAATGCCAGAGTTTCTGAAAACATGTCTAATGACGAGCAATTTCAGAACAAAACAATTCGGCCTATTATAAAATTGCAGGGGGATTTATTAATTCAGGTATTCAAAAACTATATTAAAAAAAGGAAGAATACTTTTTATGAATTATCACTTGAGAAAAGACTGGCCTTTATTGAAAATGCAATCCAAAAAGACATGAAATTTAGAAACAGTCTTAAGGGAATGATTATCGGTCAATTTACGGTAGAAGAGTATAGTATTTATACTCTAAATTCATCATCTCTAAACAAACGAATGATGAGTATTGTAAAAGAACGCTTACAAGACAATGTACAATTGTTGGAATACAAAGTTGCTTAATTAGCAATAAAAAAGAAGCGGTCGCTACATAGTAACAACCGCTTCTTTTTATTTATGTTTAACTCTTATTTCAAATACTCAAGAGTATTTTTTTCTATCCGTTTTTCTACTTCAGAAACATCAGCTTTAACAAATGCTACCCCGGTAATATTTTCATAAAGTTCAATATAACGTTCAGAAACAGAATGTATATATTCGTCTGTCATTTCTGGTATTTGTTGCCCTTCTTTGCCTTGAAAACCATTACTAATTAACCATTGCCTTACAAACTCTTTAGACAATTGCTTTTGTGGTTCATCGTTCTGTTGTCTCTCTTCATATCCTTCGGCATAAAAATAACGAGAAGAATCAGGAGTATGTATTTCATCAATTAAAACGATCTTACCTTCCTTCGTTTTTCCAAATTCATATTTAGTATCCACTAAAATCAAACCTTGTTCTGCAGCAATCTCGGTTCCTCTTTGAAAAAGCTTACGGGTATAATCTTCGAGAACCAAATAATCTTCTTCGCTAACAATTCCTTTTGCAAGAATCTCTTCGCGAGAAATATCTTCATCATGTTCGCCATTATCAGCTTTGGTAGACGGTGTGATGATAGGTTCGGGAAATTTATCATTTTCTTTCATTCCGTCGGGCATTGCCACACCACATAATATTCGTTTTCCTGCTTTGTATTCTCGAGAGGCATGACCAGAAAGATACCCTCTGATTACCATTTCTACTTTAAAAGGATCACAAAGGTGCCCCACAGCTACATTAGGATCAGGGGTGGCTATTAACCAATTAGGCACTAAATCTTCTGTTGCTTTCATCATTTTGGTAGCAATTTGATTTAGGATTTGCCCTTTAAAAGGAATCCCTCTTGGCATCACTACATCAAATGCAGATAATCGATCTGTAGCAATCATGACCAAAAGATCATCATTGATATTATATACTTCTCTTACCTTTCCTTTATACACCGATTTTTGATTAGGAAAGTTATAGTTTGTATCTACTATTGTATTCATTCTATAGGTTTCAGGTTTCAGGTTTCAGGTTTCTAATTACAACTTGGAACTAAAAACTTAAAATATGAAACTACATTATCCATTTCTATGTTCAATCTCCTTATATGCTGAAATTACTTTTCTCACCAATTTATGTCTGATAACATCTTTATCATCAAGATAGATCATACCAATTCCCTGAACGCTTTTAAGTACAAGTAGTGCTTCTTTAAGACCAGAGGTTACTCTTCTTGGTAAATCTATTTGTCCAGGATCCCCTGTAATAATAAACTTTGCATTTTTACCCATTCGGGTTAGAAACATTTTCATTTGTGCATGAGTAGTGTTCTGAGCTTCATCAAGTATCACAAATGCATTATCTAAGGTTCTTCCTCGCATAAATGCCATCGGAGCAATCTGAATGATTCCTTTTTCAATAAAACTGTCTAACTTTTCGGCTGGAATCATATCACGCAAAGCATCATATAGCGGTTGCATATATGGATCCAACTTCTCTTTAAGATCTCCTGGTAAAAACCCAAGGTTTTCTCCAGCCTCTACGGCAGGACGAGTAAGAATAATGCGTCTAACTTGTTTTTCTTTCAGCGCTTTTACCGCTAAAGCAACTCCCGTATAAGTTTTTCCTGTTCCGGCAGGGCCAACAGCAAAAACCATATCATTCTTATTAGAAGATTCAACTAATTTTCGCTGATTAGCAGTCTGCGCTTTAATAAGCTTGCCTCCTACTCCATGCAACAACGTTTCTCCACTAATTGCAGATGTTGCATAATCAGCTTCACTCTCACTGGTGAGTACCCGCTCGATTATATTTTCATCTAATTTATTGTATTTCCCGAAGTGTTCAAGAAGCATATTTAGACGCATGTCAAACTCTTCGAGCATGTCTTCGTCTCCATACACTTTCATTTTACTACCTCTTGCTACAATTTTTAACTTAGGAAAGTATTTTTTTAATAATTGAATATTACTATTCTGAAGTCCGAAAAATTCTCTCGGATTGATCTCTGTTAGTTCAATGATAAGTTCGTTCAAAAGCTATACGAATTTTAGTATGATTTTTTTCAAGGATTGACTAAGTTTGCTAAAGTTGTTTTAAGTCTTTTGCCGGGAAAACAAAATGATATTTTAAAACGGATTTGATCTCATATAAGATCTCAATGCGGTTTTATGGTATATACAACCATAAAAAAGATGGTTTTATTATCATTTTGCAACTCAAAGAAAGACTTCAAAGAACTTCAAAACAAATTTACATATTTTTAAGCGCTTACAGTTAAAAGATATTAACAATTATTGTACATGCCAATTATCACCTTAACTACAGATTTCGGAATCAAAGATCACTTTGTATCTGCGGTTAAAGGAGCTATTTATACCGAATTACCCGAGGCCAAGGTTGTTGATATTTCGCATGAGATTTCACCATTTCATATTACAGAAGCGGCCTATATCATACAAAATGCCTATAAAAGTTTCCCAAAAGGAAGTATTCATATTATAGGTATTGATAGCGAACTTAATCCCGAAAACAAACATATTGCCGTACAATTAGATGGACATTATTTTATCTGTGCTAATAATGGATTAATCTGTTTAATCACTTCAGAATTTAATCCCGAGAAGATTGTAGAGATTAATATCCATGATGCTATTGTATCTAATTTTCCTGTATTAGATGTATTTGTAACGGTAGCCTGCCATATCGCCCGAGGAGGTACTCTTGATGTTATTGGCAAAACCATTACCGAAATTAAGACCATTACAGGGGTTACTCCTATTGTAAATGTGGGGAACAAACAGATTGTAGGAAGCATTATCTATATAGATAATTACGGAAATTTAGTGACTAATATCACCCGAAAGCTTTTTGAAGAAATTGGAAAAGGCAGAAAATTTAAGATTACCGCCCGTACTGCAGTATTCGAAAATGTATACCAACGATATAGCGACGCCATTAATTTTGAAATTGAAAAAAGCAAGCGCGAAGAAGATGGTAAAAAACTAGCTATTTTTAACTCTTCGGGCTATTTAGAATTGGCTATTTATAAAAGTAACCCTAAAACGGTGGGCGGTGCCTCTAGTCTTTTTGGATTGCATTATAGGGATACGGTGAGTATTAGTTTTGAGTAAGTATTTTTTTTGTTAGTTAGTATTTGTGAGTTGAGCGTTCGGGCAGGCTATTCGCTGTATCTTTTTTTATCATATCCTTCGAGAGCCTCAGGATACAATAAAAAAAGGATGCCGCTGCTATCCTTAACGCAATCATAATAAACATTAAAACTTTGTAACTTTGCCGCTTTGATACTCTGAAAAAAATGATTGAACGAATAGTAAAAATGGGGTTTGTTCCCGATCAAATAGACGCCTTTATAGCGATTTTTGAACAAAATAAAGATAAAATTCAAAATTTTGAAGGATGTAGCCATGTCAAATTATTACAAGACATCAATCAGCCTAATCAGTTTTTTACCTATAGTCATTGGGAATCTGAAGAACATCTCAATAACTACAGAAACTCTGCGTTATTCAAAGGTGTTTGGGCCAATACCAAAAACAAGTTTAATCAAAAACCCGAAGCCTGGAGTGTACATAAAGTTTAAAGTTTCAAGAAAAACCCGAAACCAGAAACCAGAAACCAGAAACCAACTGTCACCCTGAGCTTGTCGAAGGGAAAACCTGAAACCTGAAAAAAATATATGTTCGCATTAATACGAAAAGAAATAAATACCTTTTTTTCCTCTGTAGTAGGATATCTTGTTATTGCCATTTTTTTAATCCTTAACGGACTTTTTCTATGGGTATTTAAAGGGCAATTTAATATTCCAGATAGTGGATTTGCCGATCTTTCTCCTTTCTTTCAAATTGCACCGTGGATATTATTACTCCTTATACCTGCGGTAACAATGCGAAGTATTGCCGAAGAAAAAAAACAAGGAACCTTAGAATTACTGCTTACAAAACCAATTAAAAGTTGGCAGGTGGTCTTAGGCAAATATTTGGGTAGCTTATCCCTTATTATCATTGCTTTAGTCCCCAGCTTGCTGTACGTAATTACGATCTACCAATTAGGAAACCCCGTTGGTAATCTAGATATCGGGAGTACCATAGGATCCTATATTGTGCTTTTACTACTCGGTGCTTCATATACCGCAATTGGTATCTTTTCTTCTTCTATTACCAATAATCAGATTGTAGCTTTTTTGGTGGCACTATTTATCTGTTTTATCTTTTATTTTGGATTTAGCGGTATGGCTACTTATGATTTTTTAGGTACAACAGGCAATTTTTTCGAACAATTGGGAATGCAGTTGCATTACGAACGCATGAGTCAGGGTATCGTTGATACAAGAGATGTATTCTACTTTTTAAGTATTATCCTGCTTTTTGTGGTTTTAACCAGTCTTGTTCTTCATAGAGGTTCTAAAAAACAAAAAATCAAGCCCTTCGTCTTAGTATTGGTTTTGATTATACTTATTAATCTATTCGGAAACGCTAGCTATACTCGTTTAGATCTCACCCAAGACAAAAGATTCACTTTATCTGAAGCTACCGAAAACTTAGTCTTAGAAGCCGCAGCTCCGGTAGTAATTGATGTGCTGCTAGAAGGAGATTTTCCTTCAGAATTTAAACGTTTACAAACCGAAACCAAACAGATACTAGAAGAGTTTAATGCGTTAAACTCTAATATAAAACACATTTTCACCAACCCTTTAGCCGAAGAAGAACTACGTTCGCAAACCATTGCAGAATTACAACGTTTTGGTCTTACTCCTATGGAAGTGAGAGTACAAGAAAGTGGAAAAACAGAAATTGAAACGGTGGTACCCTGGGCAATTTTGAGTTACCAAAACAGAAGCGTAAAGATCTCTTTAATTAAAAATACAATCGGGGCAACTTCAGAAGAACGCGTCAATAATTCTATTCAACAATTAGAATATGCTTTTGCAGACGGGTTAACTAAACTTCTTCACCCTAAAAAACAAAAAATCGCCGTATTAAAAGGTAATGGACAATTGCCAGACATTAAAATTGCTGATTTTATCAAAACCCTTCAGGATTACTATTTTGTTGGAGCTTTTACACTAGATTCGGTAGCTGGTAATCCTCAAAAAACACTACAGGAGCTTCAGAAATTTGATATGGTTATTAATGCCAAACCCACAACACCTTTTTCTGAAAAAGAGAAATATGTGCTGGATCAGTTTATTATGAACGGAGGAAAATCGTTATGGTTGTTAGAATCAACAGCTATGGAAATTGATAGCCTAATGAATCCCGAAGGTGCTTCGGTAGCCATTATGCAAGACCTGCGATTAGGAGATGCATTATTTTCTTATGGCGTTAGAGTTAACCCTGTTATTGTTAATGATTTGTATTCTGCTCCTTTAGTATTAGCCTCGGGAGAAGGTAATCAAACACAATTTACCCCATATCCTTGGTTTTATGGTTCCCTAACAAAAAGCACGAGTGATCACCCCATTGTAAAAAATATAGAATCTGTAAAATTTGAGTTTTCTAACCAGATCGACACCCTAAAAAACAATATAAAAAAGACGGTTTTATTAACCAGTTCAAGTAAATCAAAGTTAGACGGGGTTCCCAAAGAAATGAGACTGGATATCATTAGAAAAAAACCAGATTTAGAGAGTTATAATGAAGGCCCGCAGAACCTTGCCGTATTATTAGAAGGAAATTTTAAATCTACCTACAAAAACAGGGTAAAACCTGTTAAAATTGATGCAAATAAAGATACGGGCAAGACTACAAAAATGATTGTTATAGCCGATGGCGATGTGATTAAAAATAGCATTAGAAAAGGACAACCTATAGCATTAGGTTTTGACCCGTATATGAACATGAATTATGGCAATAAGGAGTTTTTACTAAATGCCGTAAATTACTTATTAGATGATTCTGGACTTATCGAAGTACGAAGTAAAGAAATCAACATTCCGTTCTTAAATATAGAAAAAGTAGTGGCTAATAAAGCTTTTTGGCAGACGATGAATATCCTGGTTCCATTATTAATTTTAGGACTATTTGGATTCTTGTTTTCCTTTTTACGCAAAAGAAAATATAGAACAGCTACAAAGAACGCATAAACCTGTTTCTATATCCTATTAAATTTGTTACTTAGATTTCTAAACACGACGTTACATCAAGTGATTCTACCAAAAGAAGAATTGTATCGCGATGTATTGTGATCTTAATGGTTTTTGATATCTACAATCAAGCCGAAGACAAGTATTTTGTGTTGTGTCACCTCCAGCGTAGTTGAGAGGTTATTTCAACAAAATACCAGGACTGAAGTTTTTAAACACCCGCGTTACTCTATACTAGAACGAGTTAAATTCTATTGTCTATATTTGATAAACAAAAACCCGAACATTAAAAACAAACGCCTATCGAATTCGAAAATCCAAATATCGTACTAAAAACCGAAGATCTTTCTATTGGTTACCGCACCAAAAAAGAACTGTATGTGGTTGCTGCCGATATTAATTTAAAATTACACGAAGGAGAACTCATAGGCTTGGTAGGTGCTAACGGAATCGGAAAATCAACCTTACTTCGTACCTTATCCCGTGTGCAACCTGCATTACATGGTAGTATCTATTTATCTGACAAAAAACTCTCCTCATACAAATCTATCGAACTGGCTGCTCAATTGAGTATCGTGTTAACCGAACAAATAGCTTCAAAAAACTTAACTGTATATGAGTTGGTGGCTTTAGGAAGACAACCCTATACCAATTGGGTGGGTAAAATGGCAGAAGAAGATCTGGAAAAAGTACGTAAGGCTATAGAATTAACTCACATATCGGATTTGATAAACAAAAGGTGTTTTGAACTAAGTGACGGGCAGTTACAAAAGGTTCTTATTGCTCGTGCCATATCCCAGGACACTCCTTTTATTATGCTAGATGAACCCACAACACATCTAGATATATACCATAAAGCTTATATTTTAAAGCTCTTAAAACGTTTGGCTTTCGAAACTAAAAAAACCATATTATTCTCTACACACGAAATTGATTTTGCGATACAATTATGCGATAAAATGATCGTAATGAATCAAGACGGCTTTGAGTTCGGAAGACCCAAAGAATTGGTACAAGCAAGGGCATTTTCGGGCTTATTTCCTGAAGATCTGATCCTGTTTGACGAAAAATCAGGTCGGTATAAAGTGAGGAACTAGACATAGTAAGTATAATAACCTTATATTTAATAGTAATTTATATCCCTTATACAGATACTCGCAAACTCACTTCCTGCTAACCCATAAATCTTTATCTTTGAATAAAGAATAAGAGTACATGCAAGAATACACACCGATCATTATTGCCGTAGGAGCAATTATTACCTCTATAATCGTAGGTTTTTTTATTGGCAAATATGTTGCTTCACTTAAAAATAAAAGTGAACAAAGTGCCCTAAATGAGCGATATCATCAGCTTCAGTTACAGGTTGATGAACAAAAATTGAGTTCAGAAAAACAGCTTTCAGAAATTACTCATGAACGCGAAGAAATTCGTAGAGAAAAAGACTTTCTAAATACCGAACTTACCCGTCGTAATGCCGAGCATGAAAACCTTCAACTCAAAAACAAAGAGCAAAAAGAAGATATAGAAAAGCTACAAGAAAAGTTTACTAAAGAGTTTGAAAACCTGGCTCATAAAATCCTGGATTCAACATCCAATAAATTCACAGAACAGAATAAAGAAAACATCAAAAATATCCTGACACCGCTACAGGAAAAGATCACTACTTTTGAAAAAAAGGTAGATCAAACCCATAAAGAAAGTATCGATTATCATGCAGCTTTGCGACAGCAAATATTAGGACTTAAGGACCTCAACGAACAAATGAGCAAAGAAGCAACTAACCTTACCAAAGCATTAAAGGGAGATAGCAAAATGCAAGGAAACTGGGGAGAGCTGGTACTTGAACGGGTGTTAGAAAAATCGGGTTTAGAAAGAGATCGTGAATATTTTATACAACAAAGCTTTACCACAACAGAGGGTGAACGTGTATTGCCAGATGTTGTGATCTATTTACCAGACAATAAAAAAATGGTGATTGATTCTAAGGTAACCCTAACGGCCTACGAGCGTTTTGTAAATGAAGATGACGAGGATCTAAAAGCCAATTATCTAAAAGAACATATTGCCTCTTTAAAACGCCATGTAGATCAACTTTCAGAAAAAAATTACCAGGATCTATATGATATAGAGTCTCCCGATTTTGTACTACTCTTTGTACCTATAGAGCCTGCTTTTGCCATAGCCATCAACCAGGACAATAAGCTATACAACAAGGCTTTTGAGAAAAACATAGTAATCGTTACCCCTTCTACGCTACTAGCCACATTGCGCACCATTGATACCATGTGGAATAACGAAAAACAACAACGTAATGCTATAGAAATCGCTCGACAAGCAGGAGCTTTATATGATAAGTTCGAAGGACTGGTAAAAGACCTTACCGGTGTAGGTAAAAAAATCGATGATGCTAAGAAGGATTATTCTGCTGCGATGAATAAATTGGTAGATGGTCGCGGAAATTTGATCACCAGCGTCGAAAAGCTTAAGAAAATGGGTGCTAAAGCCAAGAAATCGTTACCAGAAGCTATCATTAAAAGAGCTACCGAGGAAGAGGATAACTAACTAAAATAATTATGGAACCAAGCCTTACAGAAACACTATACTATATCTTTTTAGGCCTTTTAACTTCTATGGGGCAAGTATTAATTATAGCAATCTGTATATACTATTTGTTTAAAATAGGCGCCAAAGCCGATAGCATCTTATTACTAATCGGTAGTATTATTTCGTTAGTGTGCACTCTTGCAACTACTGTAGGAGCCTTATATGCTAAGATTTGGGGTACCGAGGCCTACTTACAATTTACGTATATACTGCAAGGGTTTTCTTTTGTAGGCTCTTTGCTGTTTTTAATTGGTTTTTTTATCCTGGTTAGAAGAGTAATAAAAAACATTGGGTTAAACAAAACATGAAAAAATAAATACTTATGGAATCTAACTTCACCGATATATTACTTAGGGTAACAGGAATTTTGTTTTATATAGTCCCTATATTATTTTTTATTATTCTGGCGATCTACTATTTATCTAAAGCCGATGCCAAGACCCCCGGCATTTTAATACTAATAGGCAACATCCTGATCTTACTGGTAGCCATTGCAAACCAATTTTTATATTTATTTATACAGGAATGGGGGATGGACCTATTTTCATTGGTTAGTGTGGTTGTAAATGCCATCTCTTTTGTGGGATATGTATTATTTTTAATAGGCTTTTTTATGATCATTCAAAAAACCTTAAAAAAACAAAATAGTAGTATTTAATAACCGGCTATGTATATAAGAGATATTTTTATTTTTTTTCTGATTGGGATAGTCACTCAAGTTACAATAGCCCAACAAACCTATTTCCCAGAGCGAGGAAATTGGCAGGAAAAATCACCTTCACAATTTAAAATAGATGTTCAAAAGCTGGATAATGCCGTACAGTTTGCTAAAAACAACGAGTATTCTGGCCCTAAAGATTTGCGGCAAGCCATCCTAAAAGGTTTTGAGAGAGAACCGTACCATACTATCCTGGGGCCTACTAAAAAAAGAGGTGGCCCAGCCGGACTAATTATCAAAGACGGGTATATCATTGCTAAATGGGGAGATATAAATCGTGTAGACATGACCTTTAGTGTCACTAAAAGTTATTTATCTACGATGGCCGGATTGGTGATCGATAAAAAACTAATCGCTTCTGTAGATGACTTTACCCATAACTACATTTGGGACCATACTTTTGATGGAGATCATAATCACAAAATCTCCTGGAGACATTTACTTACGCAATCATCAGATTGGTCAGGGCAATTATGGGGAGGGTATGATTGGGCCGATCGCCCCCCAAAAGAAGGTGGTATTGATGATTGGAGATCAAGAAAATTAAATGAGCCAGGAACTTTTTTTGAATACAATGACGTTCGTGTTAATGTATTGGCTTACTCACTGTTGCATGTCTGGAGAAAACCATTACCACAGGTACTAAAAGAAAAAGTCATGGATCCCATAGGTGCTTCTACTACCTGGAGATGGTACGGATATAACAACTCATGGGTTAATATTGATGGCATTAAGATGCAATCGGTAAGCGGTGGTGGTCACTCTGGTGGTGGATTGTTTATTAATACCCTAGATCACGCACGATTTGGCCTTTTATTTATGAATAATGGTAACTGGAACGGACAACAATTGCTATCTGAAGCTTGGATTACCGAAGCTACAACACCTTCTCAAGCCAATTCTAACTACGGATTCATGTGGTGGTTAAACCAAAAAGGAACACGACATTGGGATGGATTGCCAGAGCATCTCTTTTATGCCGCAGGTTTTGGCGGTAATTTTATTGTAATAGATCAAAAACAAAACCTACTTGTGGTTACAAGATGGTTAGCACCTAATCAGATCGATGAATTTATGACTAAAGTGTATAACGCATTATAACTATGAAAAAAGTACTCGCAATTATTATTATCGCTATTCTGGTTCTCTTTGCTGGTTGGTACGCTTTTGTGTATTATGCCTCGTATAGTGAAGGAACTCGTAGTGGTGAACTGATAAAATTTAGTAACAAAGGAGTTGTTGTAAAAACCTGGGAAGGCGAGATCAGCCAAGGAATATCAGGGGCGCAGATCTTTAGTTTTTCTGTAGAAGATAAAGAAAAGGATATCATTAAGAAGCTTAAAAAATTTCAAGGACGATATGTAAAGCTGAAATACAAAGAACGTTTTGCCAAAATTTCGTGGTTGGGAGACACCAAATACTTTATTATTGATGTTACAGAAGAAGAATCACCACATTTTAGGAATAAATGAAGTAGTGAGTGAATGTAAAAGACTATTAACCAAAACCAAAAACCGATAGAATGAAAAAACACAAAACTAATACAGAATCCAGGGTAGTGATCTCAGAATTGATGCTTCCCTCCCATTCTAATTTTAGTGGAAAAATTCATGGTGGTTATATCTTATCCCTGATGGATCAAATCGCTTTTGCATGTGCCTCTAAACATTCTGAAACCTACTGTGTAACTGCCAGTGTAGATAAGGTAGATTTCTTAAAACCAATAGAAGTAGGTGAACTGGTGACCATGAAAGCATCGGTAAATCATGTAGGGACTACTTCGATGGTAGTTGGTGTACGTGTAGAATCCGAAAACATACAAACCGGCAAAATAAAACACTGCAACTCTAGCTATTTTACAATGGTTGCCAAAAACAATAAAGGTCAAAGTGTAGCTATCCCTGGTTTGGTTCTATCCAATAAAACTGCCATACGTCGCTTTGTGCGAAGTATTATTAGAAAAGACGATGCCAAAGCCAGACGGGATCGTTTTAAAGCCTCTGAGTTCGAATTAGAATCTCATCTCGAAATTCTTAAAGAATATAATGTGAAGGTTAGCTTATAAAAGCTGTAGACTTTTTTAGGACGAGACACTCATGCCCTGTATTAGTTACAAACCAACACTAGTGCATACCATGATCTAATGAGAGAGAAGCTTTAACCCTTAGGTTTTCTACTGGTATGTAAAATAGCATGAACATAAACTGTTTTAGCTTCTACTGTATAATGAACTCCATAACGAAAGCGATCTGTAAATACAATTCTAATCTCTTTATATCGTTTCTGAAAGTTATCAGGATCAGTTTCTATTCTGGTAAGAACTTCATCTATTTCACTAAACAAGTCTGGGGATAACTCTGTATTTTCAATGTACCAATCAAGAGCATCTGCAATATCCAGTTCTGCTCCTGGTTTAATAATTAATTTATAGCCCATGCTTTGTCTTTAGATCAGATTTTACTTCTTTCCAGCTTCTTCCACTTTTAGGATTTGCTTTGTGATCTGCTAATCGTTGATCTAAGATTTTTTTATGGTCACTTAATATTTCTGACGATTCACTTACCTTTCGTCTGTATTGCAACATGTTTTTAAAGGCTTCAATAAGTATTGGATCTTTTACATCTTTCAACTCATTTAATATCCACTCGATATCCGTCTGTAAATCCATTACATTCATTTTTACATTCATAACAAAGATAGTATTAAATATGTTTAACATATTAAATATGCTTAACATTTGGGTGATTAGTATTACAATAGAGGAGTTTTCTAGTAAAGGGTTTTAAAACATATTAAAATTAACAGATCGCGCGGATTTGTAATCCGTACCAACAAAAAATTTAAAATACATTCAAAACTATAACTTGTAGTTCATTAGTCAAATCTGCATAATTTCTTGCAGAACTAAAAACATAATCCGTAGAATATGACTGTCATTAATAGTCTGAACATAACTGTTAACTCTTACTCATATTTGGCACGGATTGTAAATCCGCGCTATCATATCTGAGCGATTGGGTATATACTATGGACCTTGCTATCGAGTTAATTTTTTAATAAATTTAATTAAAGAATATAGAAAAAAAAGAATTCCTATAGTTCCTAAAGCTACCAAAAAGAAAAAAAGAAATGTATCAACTAAATCTGGTGTTCGGCCTACTGAAACCTTTGTGCCATCGTCTAATTCCATCTCTTTATAAAGATAGCCATTGAGTAATTTATAAAGTCCGGATAAGGCAATCAATGTAATCAAAAATCCAATTATAATATATTTGACTTCTTTCATTTCATCATCATTAATTTACTTTCTATTTGGTTTTACCATGTAAATCAGAGGGGTATAAAATATATTATAATTACTCATAAGAAATTATAAAATTTATTGGTAAAGAATAATATACACTTACAGGTTCTCCTTCGGCGTTCATTCCTGGTTTTAGTATTGGTGGTAGCGAGTTCAAAACTCTTTTGGTTTCAAAAATTGCAAACGGATCATTAAAAAGGACTTTGATATCAGTAATCTTTCCTTCTTTAGAAATCTTAAAAGCAGCATGTATTGTATGTTTTCCATTCTTCAGACTAGAATTATTCATAACCATATCGCCATCAAAGTTTTGGTTTACATGTTTTTTACCAACTCACTCATACATTTTTTGATTTCATTTTGATCAGTTAATTCTTCACACCCCTGCATTACCGGAACAGAATTTCCTTCGGGTATTGATTTTTTTTCTTTAGATATTGAAGCACTTTTTATAGCTATAAGCTGGTTTAATGTTTTAAGCGACTCAAAAGCTTCTTTATCTTTTACTTTTCGTTTGGTAATCTCTAATGCCTTAGCGGCATCATAACGATTTCCTTTTTTGGTTAGTTCTTTATACCAGCCTATTGCTACACCAAATTCTTCGTTTAGCTCACAAGCCCAACCCAAACTATAGATCGCTTTCTCATTGCCAGGGTCTATATTAAGGCATTTATAAAAATCTTGTTTTGCTTTTTCATATTCACCTATAGCCAAATATGTCATCCCTCTTTCGTAAAAAAGCTTTGGGTCTTTTTCAGGTTTTTTCAATTTCCTTGAGAGCATTGCCTTTTCAAATCTATAAGTTCCTGCTCTTATGGTTAGTTCTTGAATACGTGATGCAGAAGAATATAAGTAGTAAATATCACAGTCTTGGATAAAATACTCTAAATGTCCGGCAATAAATAAACCTAAATTTTTTAAGTTAATATCATAGTTTTGACCCTTATGCTCACTTATTTCAATAAAACGTTCTTCTTTAAGGATCGTTTGAAATTCTTCAGAGTAGTCTTTAATTTTAGTTAATAGACATAATTTAAATACATAAGCGTTATTAGAGCTCAAAGATCGTTTAGTTTTTTCTCCAAAACACTCACAAATGTCTTGTTTGAGTACTTCTTGAATGTCTTCTTGACCATAAACCATAGTCGACAGTAAAAGAAATAAGAGTATGCAATTCTTTCTCACTTTTTTATTTTTCTTAATAATAACCACAACACCTTTTACAATGTTAGGGCTAGTTCTTTCTTACGCATGCCCAATGCTCTGTACAAACGAACACTAGCACATACTATGAGCCATTTAGGGGGTTAAGATTTCTTAATTTTCTCCCTCCAACGACTTTTTACTTTCTCATAAGTATAACCCTCCAGTTCATATAGTTCTTTATCTATTTTTAATAACCAGTTATTGCTTGGTATAGGCATAGATCCATTAAAAGTTTCGCGGTCATATGTATTTTGATATGTTTTACAATCTTTCCAGTATGTATTGTATACTTCTTGATATGTATCAAAATTCTTAATTCTTTTATTTTTAAGTTCCTCAAAGGCTTTACGCATTTTTCTAGCAAACAATTCTGCAATATCAAAATGTAGTTGCTCATGAGCTAAATGCTTAGGATCTTTCTTATTACCTAACCATGACTTATCTTTATAAAAGTAAGTAGCTAGGTTCATTTTTAAATAATTTACAATATGATTTTTTTCATCCACTACTACTTCTTTGGGTAAGATTTCTATTCTATACGTGGTTAATGCATTTTTAACTTTAAACTCATTAATTTCTTTAACCACTTTAAAATCATTTGGTGTTAAAAATACTCCTTCTTCCCATTGAATAATATTAGCATTAACGATTAGGTCTTTCTGACCAAATACTATAGATGTATATAAAAAAGTAATACATATTAATCTCATCATAACTTTAATTTTATAAAAACCAACTACACCACTGTAACTGGTTATTGCTTTTTATTTACTTACTCATTACCGCTACTAGTTGCAAACTAGCAATAGCAAATACTATGACTCATCGGAGGTGTCTTTTGTGAAGTCTTCGATTAACTCTAGAACCAATTTACTCGCTTTTTCCTCATCTCCATCACATAATTCTTTTAGAATATAGTTAGACCAATGTAAACTAAAATGTTTCCCTTCTTTTACTTGAAGCCAATTATGAAAATCATCAAAAACATTTTTGTTTTGTTCTTTAGCCCCAAGACCAAAACCTATCAAAAAAGATGTTAAAGATAAAAATGAGTCACTATTGGGCAAGTACATTCCTCTTCTAATTTTCAAATGATGAACGATATTTTTTAATTTAGATTTCATATCAGTATTAGTTAAAATTTATATAATCGTCATATTCCCCCGCTGCCGCTAGTTTGTAACTAGTGTGCCACGCAACCCTACCACACACCTCAAAAATACAACAAACCAGTTTCAAAAAATGAAACTGGTTTGTTACTTTTCTTGCTTACTCAGATACGCCACTAGTCACAGACTAGCGGTAGCGGGGATTACTCATGCTCGGTACCAGTTACAAACTGGCACTAGCGCATACTATGACCCAGCGGGGGCACCCGTCACAGACGAGCGCTAGCTGGGGGAAGTGTCTTTGGATTTCTTAATTGGTAAAGTAGTTGTAGAAGTAGATCATCAACTTCTAAAACGTGTCATCGAAGTACAGCAAATGAACGAACAGGACAAAGAACATATCCTATATACTCTTGATGCCCTAATCAAAAATGTAAAACTTAAATCTATTGCGTAAAAAAACCAGCTACACACAAAATGTAACTGGCTATTTCTTTTATTTTCTTACCCGTATCGCTTACTCATCATCGCCACTAGTCCTGAGACTAGCGGTAGCACTCTAGCGGCAGCAAAGGGGGGATTCAAATTAATATTTATGAGCAAAATATTTCTTTTTCTTCTTTGCTCGATATCTTCGATATAGCCCAAAACAAACTAAAACAAAAGTAAATACTGGTATTGGATACCCAAGTAACCAAAAATTATTCCATGCTACAAGAATTAAGTCTAAAATTACACCTAATAAGATAAATCTATGTAGTGCATACATGGAAATAAATTTATAATTATAAATCATATATTCCCCAGAGGGAAATATATATTTTGTATAATTTTCTAAACTTTCAAACTTGTCAAATTGTAAGTTTTTATTAAAGATTAACTGATAATAATCATAAATCTGCTTACGTAGCTCTTCTGGTCGTTTTTTATTTTGCTTATCCGTTAACATATCGGTAATATTAAGCAATGAATAAAAATGAATTCTCTTTTTTATTGATTTAGTATTATTAAATTCTTTTATAAGCTTTATAAGCTTATTTTTTTGGGCTATTAAAATTTCTTCATTCATGTCTAACTAATTTATTCAAATGTCCCAGCTCCACCTCGAATTAATTTGTTAAATACCTTAGGTCCTTTAAAAAACAAATGCTTTGACAAATCAATATCCTTAAACCTTTGTGGATTCATTAATGTTCTATAGACATGTTTGTTAAAAAGTAATCTTCTAACAGATTTTGGTGTATTACTAAAATAAAAAGAACCTGCAGAAGCCATAAACGATCTGATAAAAGGATTACCATAAGCATTAACATAAGTATACGCATAAGTACTATAAGCTTGATAAGAAGCATAACCATTAGATACTGCACTTCCAACACCTCCATATGTAACGTAACTTCCAATAATAGAACCTCCAGCAACACCTCCTAATGTACCTCCAATAGAATACGAGGTAAATTGCATTACATCATAACCTAAATCACCAGGTTGCCAACTTTCCCAACCTGCATTATAGTTAAGTGCAAATCCTTTAAAGTGATTATTCCATTTATCTCGATATGCTACTGCTAAAGCGTAATCTAAACGAGGATTTCCATTCCATTCGAAAGCCGAAGGAAATTTTTTCTTATTTACTGCTTTGACGATAATTTCATCCAAAACTGCTGTTTCTCCACCAAAATCTGGAAAATCATAAGGATTCTTGTCGCAACAAGCACTAACGGTATAACCATCTCCTAAAGTATTTAAAGCATTCTGAAGCATTGCTACACCAGATAATCCTCTATCTTTATTAGTATCAATTGAGATTCCTCTTGAAGCTAAAGCATCACCAAAAGACACTGCTCTACCTAATCGATCTTCGTACTGCCCTGTATAACTATTGTAACGAGCTCCACCGGTACTCCCTACAACACTACTGAACCCAAAACTACCACGTCCACCACTATCTAGGGTGTTTTCTCTATTATCACGATTCCAGGGACTTTCTGCTTCACTATTCCCCCCGCTAGGATCAGCATAATAAATAGGATTGTTATCAAAGGCATTATAGGTTGATAATCCATGATGTACTACGGGATCTTGTCTGTTCCAACGAGCAATGGTAGGATCAAAAGATCTAAGTGGCATTTCATACCAGTGTAAACCTAATCCTTCTTCTAACTCGGTATTGTTATAGCGATATGCATGCGATCTCCCATTCACTGGGATGTTGGGTCTTTTTTGTTGCAGCCCAAAGGGGTAGTAATTATTCTCTTCTATGATCTCCTCTTGGGTGATATTACCATCATTGTTTTTATCAGAATATGATAATCTAATGTTACCTAAATGGTCGGCATATTGGTAGACATAGTTAAATGATGAGATTGCCGTGCTACCGCTCGCAATGACAGGTTCTATATATCCTTCGGGTTGCCCCATAAACTCTAGTTCCCCGTTTTTATATTGTGCTGCTGCGTATTCGGTGGTCGTAATCGTACCGCCATCATTAAGGATCTTTTTTAGTTTGCTTCCTCCGGCATCGTAGATATATTCGATGGTTTTGTTGGTAAACTATACTTTATTCTATTTCAATGAACTTATTTAAACCACAACATCTTTTACAATGTTGTGGTTCTATTTGCTTACTCATAACTGGTACTCGTTACAAACGAGCACTAGCATATACTATGACCCAGCGGGGTTAAAAACTGTCGCAGAGCAAACTTCGTAGAGCAGGTTAAATTTTTACTTCATAAATATTTAATAATCTCTCATTATTTTTCGCGATAAAAATTACTTTTATGGTAATGCCTTTATCAGCATTATTGTATTCGTATGTAAAGAAATCACCACATCTTTGCCAACATGAGCTACTTTTATTTTTTTCTTCATTAGCATCGCATAAGTTTTTTACTATTTCTTCTAGTAAAGCATTTTTTTGATTAAACGAAAGCGTATAAATAGAATGAATGCTATAGTCTTGAAAATCACTTTTGGCTTTATAATGCACCAAATTTATATCCCTTGGAAAATTTATCTGTAATAACTCTGAATACTCATTTATATCAATTTTTCTTGAGCAACTTGTGTTTAAAATAAATAGGAGTGATATTAAAATATAAAATCTACTATTTCTCATAAATTTAAAATTTTGAAGCATCTTTTCTTTCTTGTGTGTTTCCTGGTTTTTTATAAAATAAAGGTGATACCCTGTATCCATTAACTTTTGTTTTAATGATCTGTCCTTGAATTTGATGAACTGATAGTCTTCCATATATATCAAATGGCCTTCCAGGTAAAAAATTTCTTGCCAGAGTTACTTGTAATTCTGCATCCCACGGTCTATCTGCAGGGTTAAAATCATATATATCATTAAAAATAAAACTTCCATTAAATTCTCTTTTTCCAGTTTCCGCATTTAGTGTAATTGTACCAGTTCTTGTAATGCTAAAATTCCCTAAGGTACCTGGAGAACCTGCATATACTTCAACAGAATCCGTAAAATTCTTGCTCTCTCCCGGAGATAAATCACCAACACTTAACATATCCAATGTATTAAGGCTCAAATCAACTGTGTTCGGGTAAATTTCCAACATTTGTTTTTGATTTAATGTGTATTCTTCTCCTTTTCCTTTTATATAATGATCAATTAAATTATTTGCTGCTCCATCATCTGGAAAAAAAGACTTAAAAAAAGCTATTCTTAAACCAAAAAGAGGGGTTGGGAAAATTCCACAACAACCTGTATTACCCCATTCTTCTGCAAATTTCTGATTTGTATCTTCAAAAGTAAGCACCCAGTTCTCTTTTTTATAATTTAACCCAAAAGATCTTACTGCCGCCGCTAGGTCGGTGCCATAACTCGTTACTGTAATATTGGTGTCAGCAGTACCTCTAATACCAGAATTACGTGCTGTATAACTACTAAAACCATAGCTACTACTCGCATGACTATCTAGACGATATTCATTATTATCAACCATTCTTCCTTCTCTAATGGTATGATGACTTCCACCACTTGGATCATTATAGTATACAGGATTATTCCCGAATGTATTATAGGTAGATAGCGTATGATGAGTGATTGGATCAACTCTGTTCCAACGAGCAATAGTTGGATCAAAGGATCTAAGCGGCATTTCATACCAGTTAAGGCCTAATCCTTCTTCAAGTTCGGTGTTGTTGTATTTATATTGATGGGATCTCCCATTTATAGGGATGTTCGGTCTTTTTTGTTGCAGCCCAAAGGGGTAATAGTTGTTTTCTTCAACGATCTCCTCTTGGGTAATGTTGCCATCGTTGTTTTTATCAGAATATGATAATCTAATGTTTCCTAAATGGTCTGCATATTGGTATACATAGGTTGGAGTACCCCCTCCGCCTACGGCACCTCCCCCTGAAGAAGGGGAGGAACTATTGTTGAATTCAATATAGCCTTCTGCGTGAGGCATAAACTCTAGATCCCCATTTTTATATTGGGCTGCTGCGTATTCGGTGGTCGTAATCGTACCGCCATCATTAAGGATCTTTTTTAGTTTGCTTCCTCCGGCATCGTAGACATATTCGATGGTTTTTTCAGCATCATTTTCAAAAGTGATCTTCACCGGTAAATCCAGATGGTTATACTCAATACTGGTGATGCCTTTGTTTTTATCTACAGTAATGCTTCCATTGGCATCATACTCATAATCATTACCTACGGTATTGCCATCTTTAAATCCAAAAGTGGTATTGCCAGTATCGGTTACACTTAGTAATTTATGCCCTGTAGCCTCATAGGTATAGGACAGCTTATCCATCTCTCCAAAAGTTGTGGCATTAGCGTCTGTATGTCCTTTTCTGTGTAGCGATTGTATGTTACCCATGTTATCGTAGGTAATATTTGTAAGATCATATTTACCACTACCACTTTCAGCTTTTGTAATTCTATCTAAGGCATCATAGGTGTATGTATAGGCTTTTATAGTATTATCCAGATTGGCTGTTCGCCAGTAGATTTGACTAATGTTTCCATTATACAATGCTTTATCATTATATGCAGAAGCTATATCATTATAATGGATTTTATAAGAGAATAAATCATTCCCCATAGTATTGACATCATTGATCCCTTTTAACCAACCTCTTACATTAAATGTATAATCTACATGCTGCAGGCCACCTCCAACATTTTTGGCCACCAATTGCCCAAGATTGTCATACTCGTTACTGGCAATTACTTCTACAGGCTGATCATTGATTTGTTGCGTTTGCGTAAGCACTCTACCCACATGATCATAGGTAAACCTATCGATGGTTACAATCGGTGCATTGCTGCCTTTGGTATGGGTGGTGGTACTTTGGATCACTTTGCCTGCAAAGTCTAATTGAGTTTTTGCAATATCTAGAGTACTAAGATACTCATTTTTGCTGGCTGCGTAAACAGGCCGTGCTTTTTTATCATAATAGGATACCGTAGTGGTCCAATCGCTGGTGCCTAACACTCGTATTTTACCCCCCGTAGGTAAGGTTTTAGTACGGTTGGTTATCGGCTCGCCATATACGGTGCCCGGATTCGCAAGCTCAGCAGGGATATCAAAGGTATAATCATCATAATAACTAATACTATGCAGCTCGATATTAGCCGTTGGGAATGCTGTATTCGTATAGTACACTATAGTTCCCGCTATATTGGTGGGGGCGCCTCGCCCCTCCCAGAGGGTGGTAAGCGTATTAACCTCTTGTTGTAGTGCCGGTCGATCCCGAGTATCGGTATACATCCCGGTATAGACACCTCTACCCAAGCCATCATATTTAGTAAAGAGCCATTGGCCCTTTGCATTCATGATCTCATCTTGGGTCAATACGGGTTGGTCGAGTTCGTTATATACGATATACTCCCGCCCTTTGCCTGGATCTTTCTTTTCGATCAAACGGTTGCGCTCATCGTATCGGTATTGGTAAATGAGTTCGCTAAGCTCTTCGGCAGAGATCCCATCGGTAGTAGTTACCTTCGTTGGAATCACAAAAGTAAGATTACCGTAATCGTCGTAGACATTGTAGGTGTCTATACCCCCTCCGCCTGCGGCACCTCCCCCTGAAGAGGGTGAGGAACTATTGTAACTTCTGGTTAGAATAACGCGACCATTTTTATCGGTAAAGCTCTCAGCGGTTTTGTTCTTGCCATCGGCAGCGGTCCAGTTTTCGTTTTTAACGATGCTTTTGCTTAGCTGTCCTGCCGCATAGCTCCCATTGGGTACTAGTGTAGGAACACCCCCCGTTATCACTACATCAAAACGCAGTACTTCAGCGGCTTTGTTAAAACCGTATTCAGACTTTACGGTATGCTCGTTCGTTACATATTCGTTATACTCTTTGATATATTGGATATGACTAAGATCACGAGTACTTTGTAATTTTATTCCATTAGTCAAAGGTCTTGGGGTATCGCCTAGTGGAGTAATGACCAAATAGTTATCTTTAATACTCGCGGTATAATCTATGGGAGTATCGTTTACATCGGTTAAACGTCCTAAATCCAGGTCTTCGATTTCGGGATAGACATCGATTTTTCGAAGTTCTCCTGTAGACAATACCTCGATGCCCAATTCTGGCTTTGCCCATATACGCAGTTTAAGTTCTGCATTGTTAATCGTTATGGCAACGGCATTATCCAAATCAATAGACGTATATGCGGGTGCATAGGGATCTAAAACGTCGGATGCCGTCCAGTTCTTCACATAGCTCATGTCGGTTGGAAAACTGGCATATATAGGATCTTTATGACGCGTATACTTCCAGGTTGCTCCCGGGGCCGCTTGTTCTTCTACCCGATTCAAAGGCGAGGCTTCTAAAACAGTCTCGCTATAAGCGTTCACCTCTTCTACCGGCACTCCTGCAAAATCATCGGGATACTTGTTTTTGTAATAGGCGTTGATATCCTGGTGGATATTGACTTCTCTGTAACTCCCAGGTACGCCTGTGGCTTCAAAAGGCAGATATTGCTTGGTTTGTCTACCCAAGCCGTCATACTCGATATGAGAAATGATATCTTTATTG
The DNA here is from genome assembly GCF_040786285.1 of Aquimarina penaris. Taxonomy (NCBI): domain Bacteria; kingdom Pseudomonadati; phylum Bacteroidota; class Flavobacteriia; order Flavobacteriales; family Flavobacteriaceae; genus Aquimarina; species Aquimarina penaris. Next base: position 918,699 of record NZ_JBFMKQ010000002.1, on the reverse strand, counting down.
CCTGTCGAGGCATTGATGACATTTTGCTGTATGGGTCTACCCAATCCATCATAATAGGTGATGGTTTGGACTTTTTGATCTTCGGGTGCCGTCTCTAAGGCATTGGCCGTAGTAAAAGGCGCTTGCGCCTGTACCGCCATGACATAGTTTTGATCTTCAGACGGGGCTAACCCCTGGGCATAGGTCGTGCTTATGGTAAGCAGTAGTCCTATGATATATAGTGTGTTTTTGATTATGGTATTCATCAAACTGTATTTTATATGTCTTTGTTTCATCTCTTTGTAGGCTTAGGTTATTGGTTGTTATCAGGTTGTGAAATCCCGATTCCGCCACCGTCGCCACCACCACCGCCAGAGCTGGTACATTCTGAGTCTCCTATACTAAAGGTTCGGGTCGTAGATGGTGTCTTACCTGTTATATTATCGGTGATAATACATTGTACGGTTTCTGATCTTGGACCGCTACATCTTAGGGTAATATCTAAACTAGATGAGCTTCCTTTATAGCTTCCGTTGACATACCATTTGTAGCTATAGCTACCAGAGCCTGCTGCTGCTTTGGCCAATAGTTCTAATTTTTTAGTCCCTGTAGGCGAACTATGGCGTATCGTGGCTATAGAAGCTGACCATAGGCCATCGTATACGTTCATGGTTGTTGTTAGTGTTTTAGCGTCTCCGGTCTTGGTATCGCGTACCACACATTGTACATTGACATTGCCATAATAATTGTAGTTCATATAAAGCCCGAACGATTTTTGGCTGCTGGTATAGCTACCGGCACGCCCGCTAATAGTCCAGCTATAGGTATAGCTCCCTGATCCCCCGTTTGGAGTTACATTAAACGAAGCCGTAGTGTTTATAGCATGATTTGCAGGTCTTATGATTTGACCAGCCGATCCCGAAAGCGGGGGATAAATACTAATCGACTTGTTCACCTTCTTGGTTTTACCCGTAATGGTATCGGTGATCGTAAGCTTTATCGTAGCCATACCCTCAACACCTCCTGCTTGCAGGCTAATGTCTTTGGTCGTAAAATACTGGGTGGCACTACCAGGTTTAGTGACCTCCCATTGATACGAATAGCGCTCTGATCCTCCACTAACAGTAGATCGAATCTGTAAGGAGGTATGGGTATCCATCCAGTTCTTCTCTGAAGCAATACTGGCCACTATAGGATCGTATTGTATCCCACTATCGTTATAGTAGTATTTATTAATGATATTATGTTCGGCATCTCGGGTATGTAGTAAACGATACAACCCATCATACTCATAATAGATAGTATATCCTCGTGGATCGGTCGTACTGGTAAGCCCAATAAGCGGATCATAGGTATAGGTGGTTACAATGGCATTAGGCAAGGCATCCCGCAAGGCATCCAAGGCTTGTCGCAAGGCACCTTCGGTACCGGTATACTCTAAAGTACGATCGGTATCAGCATTTGATTTGGCTTTAAGATCGTCAACAAAACCAGCTACTTGATTATAAGTTGCATTACCGATCTTAGCGATCGGGTATAGATCGTTATATCCCCAGATATAGACTGTATGAGGGCCTTTACCTTGGGAGACTTCCAGAGCATTTCCTTTGGCATCGTACTTGTGATAGATCGTTTGATCTTGCATCGGAGCGCCTTCTTTGGCCCCTTGTATCACAGAAGGTAAGTAATAGCCATTAGTAGTCGTATTAAAATTCACTACGGCTGTGGCTTGTTTTTTAGGCCCGATAAAAGTTTCGGTCTTTACCGGCGAGGCCATACGATGTGCCCCTACCAACTGAGTATCATTAATATCTGGGTGATACGGGTAGTAATAGTTCGATTTCTGTATCTCCCCTTTAGAGTTGGTTTGCGTCTGCCCGATCATTTGGTGATAGGCATCATAGAGATATTCTGTGATGTTTTCGGTATACTGCGTAGGGTCTGTATCCGAATAGGTTCTGCTTACCACTCGTTTTTGAAGCGGTTGGATATTCGTTTCTTTATAGGTCTCTATTTCATATTTCTTCATCCAAGCAGCAGCATCCTGATCACCCACGGCCAGGATATATTTTGCAAATGAAAACCCTTGTACCAGATCGACTTTATTCATCGCTTGGGTTGCCCAATGCTCATAGGCCACCTGCGTACCTTCCTGATACACCTCACGAAATCCAGGAATCAACTGGTGTAAGTACGGAAGAAGTGCGCTTCCGTTCCTTTCTAATTCTCTACGAATGAATTCCCTCAAATTCAATTCTTGTTTTACTCCTTTATTAGAACGCACTTTAAGCCCATAGGGATAATTAGGATCTAAGGAATTTCCGAATTCGTCTCTATTCATCTGTACCGGGATATACTCATAGCGTTGCTCGGTCAGTAATTGTTCGGTGGGTTGTGGATTGCCATCGATATGTTTATAGGTACGTATCGATTTAATTCGAATATCGCCCTCAACTTCTCCTCGAGGAGCAAGATTATGAACCAATGAATCATTAAAATTTCCAATATTCTCAAACACCTCCGGATCTTCAAAGGTATACACTGTTCGTCCGTTATGAATCTCTTCGTTGGGATCTGAAGATACCACTCGTTCACTCACCTGTGCATAATAAATAGGTTCGGCAGGGCCTACATAATTCGCACTGTATGTGTTATGAACTACAGAGTTAATTTGGGCACTAGAGCCTAACTCTTCTTTACTATAGTCATATTGCTTTTGGGTACATGCTGTGGTAGCTCCCCCGCAACTCTCAATGCTTTTTACTCGAATCCCTCCATATGCTTTAGCGTATGAATTCAATTCATATTCAATCTTAGTTTGTCCGCCGCTTTTACCGGTTATGGTTTTTAAGGCTCCTTGTACGGTTCCTTTAAAATAAGGATACTCTCTTATAACAGGATCTGTTTCACTCGACGATAATTGTCTGCCTGCATAATACCCCCATCTATCCATACCCAGGGTGGCTTCTTCGGTATCAAATTCAAAATCAGGAATGTCATGGGGATCATTCTGATCGTAATAGTCAAACCGAACCTCTAACTGATCGTTCTTTTTGATCTCGGTGAGCAAACGTCGAGATCGCTGGGTAAAGAAATCATATTGGTTAATCGTATTGTTATGAAAATCGGTAAGTGTAATACGATTATATTGTTGATATGCCCCTGAAGTACCGGGTTTAATGGCAAAATTTAAGGATCCTTCGGCAAAGTTGATTTTGGTGAGTACTGGGGTGGTCACATCCACATCCATACGCACATGGGGATAGATATACGGATCTGTCTTAGGATCATCTCCTTCAAAATCCTGATCAAATAAAAACTCTGAAGCTCTTGATTTTAGGGAATACGCTTTAGAGACAAAAGCCTTTCTTCTGTCGGTTTGATTTTGGTACTCAAAGGTAATTTGCTGTGTCGTATTAGGCGGTTGTATACTGCTAAGATACCAACTACGAGCATAAGTATAATAGTCTCCTTCTGCCATAGGGATAACACCCAAATCAGGCTCATAGGGATCAAATATCTCTTTGGCAGCAAAGATGTAGTTCACTCCTTCGGCATCGATCACTTCAATCTGGTCCCAACCAAAGTTCACCTGTACATTATGATGGGATAAAAATACGGGTTGACCATTGTTTCCAATCTTAAAGGAAAAATTTAAGGCGCCTGCATTGACTGTAAATAAATCTGGCTCGCCATCTACCATACCATTGGCTAATAAATAGGCGTGATGTTCTTTCATCACTTGCTTACCCCCAGTACCCGGGCTGTTATTAGGATCAAAGTGATAATAGGGATCCAGTATGCTATCTTTTAATCGTTCTGCTCCATGATATCCCTTGGGGTGATCATCGGGCAAGCCTCTAACTTCTCTAGAGATCATACCGGTAGCCACAAGACCCCAACCCAATCCAATGGGGGAAGGTTCTTCCATCACCTGTAGCCCGGTATAGCGGTATTGCAAACCTACCGGCCAGCTTACTCCGTTTTGTTTGATGGTGTAGATCGGTACGGATTGTTGTACGGTCCCAGTGGTAAGATCCACACTGGCACCGCTGGCTTTAGTGGCTTTGGCAGCCGTAGGTGCAGCCTTTATAGCAGTGCCGTAGCCCCCGTAAAAACCTGATTGGGCGATTGTGTTTTGAATGAATAGAAAGCTAAGCAATAGATATACATAGCGTAATACTGAATGGTTCATATATGTGATTTATTTTGAGGTTTCTTTAAACAAAGCGGCGAAAATAATGCTAATTTTTAAATCGAAAGGGGGGAAAATCCCCCTGTGTTTTCAACATTTCGTTAAGGGGTTAGATATCGTAGACTAATAACACAAAAAAGTGATGTTTTTTCTCAAATGTTACGGTTTTCCTCATAGTTTTCTTGTTGTTTTTCTGTTTCCTGATGCAATACTAACACATCCCAGTTTCATTTTTCGGAACTGGGAGAAATGTAAATGTTAAAATTTGTGAATGATGAATGATGATTTTTGATTGACGAGTTACGATTGACGATTGATATACATGATGAGTTGTTTGCGATATCGGTGTAGCAATACTCTAATAATCCAAAGGTCTAACAATCCGAAGGTGGAGTACTTCGGCAAGCTCGGCATAAACTAGTCGAAGCCTGAATGCCTCAAGAAACATCAAAATTATTGCTACTATTATGGAAACCCGTAACCCTATTTTTTTGTAAACTAAAATTAAAATAGTAGTTTCGGCATCGTTTTTATAACACCTTACACCCTACCCTAAAGTTGTAAAGACATTTTCGTAAACATTCTCATTAAAAATAATTGGTAACCCATATCATGCTATTGCATACTGCACAGTAGTATCCATAGTCGTGGTAGAAATATATTCTCAATCGGAAGGAACCCTTACTCGATTGGAAGGAACCCTTACTCGATTGGAAGGAACCCTTACTCGGTCGGAAGGAACCCTTACTCGATTGGAAGGAACCCTTACTCGGTCGGAAGGAACACCTACTCGGTCGGAAGGAACCCTTACTCGATCGGAAGGAACCCTTACTCGGTTGGAAGGAACCCTTACTCGGCCGGAAGGAACGTATAGCAGGCTTTAAAGAATAAGAATACTAATTAATTATATTTTTTAACCATTAAATTTATTATATGACAAATTCAAAAAAAACTCAAGCAGAAGTATTAGAACAATACAGGGTAGCATTAAAAAATGTTACAGAACAACCCGCTATTGCCATAGAGATGGCAGAATTGAGCTATGACAAAAACAAAATTAGTGAAGGGGAGCAACTGCTCTACAAAACAAGAAATGCTTTTGATTTTAATAAGCAAGAAGATGATGAGACTACAGAAGCTTCTGCTATATTTAAAAAAGAAAAAGAAACTTTAGATGATTTGTATAAAAGGCATAGAAAAAAAGCAAGGGCCATACTACGCAAAACTCCTGAAGTATTAACAAAGTTAGGGATCAATGGTCCGATGCCTTTTGCCTATACGAGTAGAATAGAAGTTATCCGAAAATTTTATACCGATATGGATGCTGATACCTTACAAAAATTGGCTTTAGTTAAAATCTCTTCTGAAGACATTATTATTGGCAAAGCGCAAATCCTAAAAGTTGAAGAGTCCAGAGCAGAATACCTACGCGAAGTAGGAGAATCACAAGATGCTACCAAACAAAAAGATACAGCATTTGCTAAAATGGATGATTGGATGCGCGATTTTTATGCCGTAGCTGATATCGCTCTCGAAGACCGACCACAACTTATGGAGGCCTTAGGAAGAAAAAGGAAGAGCTAAACTACTTTTAACAGAGGCTGTCTGAAAAGTTAACTTTTTAAGACAGCCTTTTTCTATTGCATACAATCATCTCTATCTATATGCGTTAGCATACTGCATACAAATTTGTATATTAGACATAAAAAACCCCATATTATGAAAAATATCAGTATCCTACTATTGATGGTTCTTGTTGCCACAATAAGTTATAATTGTAGTAGTGATGATAGTACAGACCCTATTACAAACCCTGATCCTGATCCCGTAGCTAATCCTAATCCCAATAAAATAACTACTTATACTGCAGATGTAAAAACAATTATCGATACTAATTGTTTAGAGTGCCATGGTAGTTCACCTTCTCAAGGAGCACCCATGTCTTTGGCAAACTATGCTGATATAATAGATGCTTTAACCAATCAAGGTAGAGATGACTTAGCCGATAGAATGGATACCACAGGAAGAAATGTAATGCCACCCTCGGGTAGGTTACCTCAAGAGACTATAGATATCATTTTGGATTGGAAAGCTGATGGATATAAAGAATAATAAATTTCTATTTATTATTAACCCCATCCTGGCCTTTATAAAATCGTTTGATCGCTGTGTTATTACCAGAATACAACTTTATTACATAATACCCTTCTCTAAGGCCTGATACATCAATTTCTCTATCAAGATGCAATTGTTTTTGTATTCTTATTAAACCCGCTTGATCGATTATTTTTACTTCAATTAATTGATTAGGTACATGGGTTACAATAGTTATAAAATGTGACGTAATCGAAGGTTTAATTTCAAAAGAGAATAATTCATCATTAAACTCATGGTTAGGGTTTTTATCATTCGAATACACTAAGAACGATCCAATAAAAAACAGGAGATATAGTAGTACTTTTTTCATAACTTTTTTATTTCAATTTACTATTAATTAACCAGTTACCTCGTTAACAAAAGCACAAAAGAGCATCAGATTGATGCTCTTTTATAAAAAAATTATGAGTTGTTCACCCTTATTTACTCAAATACATTTTACGTCTCGAGTACAGGTCATAAAACTGATCGTCTTTAAGATCATCAATAAATAAAATACTTTCTCCGGTACTTTTCATCTCTGGTCCTAGTTTCTTGTTCACATTCGGAAACTTATTAAATGAGAACACCGGTTGTTTGATCGCATATCCATCTAAATGAGGTTTGAAATCAAAATCAGTAACCTTTTTCTCACCTAACATTACCTTCGTTGCAAAATTCACGTAAGGTTCTCCGTAGGCTTTTGCAATAAAAGGTACAGTTCTCGACGCTCTAGGGTTTGCTTCGATGATATACACCATATCATCTTTAATTGCAAACTGAATATTAATCAGTCCGACCGTGTTTAAGGCTAAAGCAATCTTATGAGTATGATCTTTAATTTGCTGCATTACAAATTCACCAAGATTAAATGGCGGTAAGGTGGCATTAGAATCTCCCGAGTGAATTCCGCAAGGCTCTATATGCTCCATAATACCAATGATATACACATTTTTACCATCACAAATTGCATCTGCCTCGGCTTCTATAGCTCCGTCCAGATAATGATCCAGCAATAATTTATTATTAGGTATCTTACGCAATAAACCAACAACATGCTCTTCTAGCTCTTGTTTATTGATTACAATCTTCATCCCTTGTCCGCCCAATACATACGATGGTCTTACCAGGATTGGAAAATCTAATTTATCTGCGACCGCTAGTGCTTCATCGGCAGTTTCGGCCGTATCAAATTCTGGATACGGAATATTATTCTCCTGTAATAACTTAGAAAAGTGGCCTCTGTCTTCGGCCAAATCAAGTGATTGGAAACTAGTACCAATAATTTTGATACCATATCGATCTAATTTTTCTGCAAGTTTTAATGCCGTCTGTCCACCAAGCTGAACAATAACTCCTTCAGGCTTTTCATGGCGAATAATATCATAAATATGTTCCCAGAATACCGGTTCAAAATATAATTTATCGGCTACATCAAAATCTGTAGATACGGTCTCGGGATTACAGTTGATCATTATGGTTTCGTACCCACATTCGGCAGATGCCAATACTCCATGAACGCAACAATAATCAAACTCTATACCTTGTCCTATTCGGTTAGGTCCTGATCCGAGAACAACAATTTTCTTTTTATCGGTGACTTCACTTTCATTAGAGATATACGTCTCCCCGGCGGTCGTTTCGATTTCGGCTTCAAACGTAGAATAAAAATAAGGAGTCTCTGCTTTAAATTCTGCAGCACAAGTATCTACTAATTTATACACTCTATTAATCCCTAGATCACTTCTCTTATTATAGACTTCACTTTCATAACATCCAACCATATGTGCAATTTGTCTATCGGCAAAACCTTTTTGTTTTGCTTCTAAAATCAAATCTTTGGTTAGGGATTGTATGGTATATGTAGAAATTTCTTTTTCAAGATTATGCAGTTCTTCATACTGCTTTAAAAACCACATATCAATTTTTGTGATCTCATGTATTCTACTTAACGGAATACCCATCTGGATAGCATCATAAATTACAAAGACACGATCCCAGCTGGCATGTGTAAGTTTATCTATGATTTGGTCATAGTTTTTGTACCCTTTACCATCGGCACCTAATCCGTTTCTTTTTATTTCTAAAGATTGGGTAGCTTTATGTAATGCTTCCTGAAAAGATCTACCAATAGCCATGACTTCTCCAACAGATTTCATCTGAAGTCCAAGAGTACGATCTGAGCCTTCGAATTTATCAAAATTCCATCTCGGAATTTTTACAATAACATAATCCAATGTAGGTTCAAATAATGCCGAGGTCGATTTAGTAATCTGGTTATCTAATTCGTCAAGATTATACCCTATAGCCAGCTTTGCAGCTATTTTAGCAATAGGATATCCCGTTGCTTTTGATGCTAGCGCCGAAGAACGAGAAACCCTTGGGTTGATCTCAATTGCAATGATATCTTCATTTTTATCTGGGCTTACCGCAAACTGCACATTACATCCCCCTGCAAAATCTCCGATACTTCGCATCATATGGATAGCCATATCACGCATACGTTGGAAAGTTTTATCACTAAGCGTCATTGCAGGAGCTACTGTAATCGAATCTCCTGTATGAATCCCCATAGGATCCATATTTTCTATAGTACAAATAATAACAACATTATTGTTATTATCTCTCAACAACTCTAGTTCATATTCTTTCCAACCGATCAGGGCTTTATCAATCATTACTTCGTGAATTGGAGAGATCTCTAATCCGCGAGTAAGTAATTCATCAAAATCTTCTTCTTTATACACAATAGACGCACCAGCGCCTCCCAATGTGTATGAAGCTCGAATAACCAACGGAAACCCAAATTCTTGAGCAATTTCTTTCCCTTTTAGATAAGATCCTGCTGTTGCCTGCGGCGCCATAGGTATCCCTATCTTAAGCATTAGTTCTCTAAACTGTTCCCGATCTTCGGTAATATTGATTGCATCAATATCCACCCCAATAATTTCTACATCAAAGTCACCCCATATTCCTTTTTCATCGGCTTCTATACAAAGATTAAGCGCGGTCTGCCCTCCCATAGTAGGTAATACCGCATCAATCTGTGGATGTTCTTTAAGTATTTCAATTATAGATTTTGTGTTTAAGGGTTTAAGGTATACATGATCCGCCATCGATGGATCCGTCATAATAGTGGCGGGATTCGAATTGATTAATATCGTTTCTATACCGTCTTCTCTAAGTGATCGTAAGGCTTGTGTACCCGAGTAGTCAAACTCACATGCTTGACCTATAATAATTGGTCCTGATCCGATTATTAATATACTCTTAAGTTTTTCGTTTTTAGGCATGTAATAAAAGTATTGGCAATTTACTAAATAACTGATTTATGTATTAGATATAAAAAAAGGCGTTACCTATAAAGTAACACCTTTCATATTTTTTAAAGCACAATATCATTAGTGCTTGTGTCTTAATTCTGAAGAAACAGATAACTTCTTTCTACCTTTCGCTCTTCTACGAGCTAACACCTTTCTACCATTTACAGAAGCCATACGCTCTCTGAAACCGTGTTTATTTTTTCTCTTTCTTTTCGAGGGTTGAAATGTTCTTTTCATTGCTATCTATCTTTATAAATCTTCTTCGTATATCTTTAGTTATTCTTTCGAGCGTCTCTTCTCAAAACTGCGGGCAAATATACGAAGAGTTTTTTCTCTGACAAACCTAAATATCAAAATATTTTTAATTGTTTTTATTACCTTTGCCGCGTCTTAATAATTAAACAATTCAATGTACAATAAAAATATAAAACTAGTAATTTCGGCAATACTCGTTGGTGTGGCTGTATGGCAAATAATTGAAGGATATATTGGTAATGGAATAATGATAATTTTGCTGGCGGCAATATTTGTTTTTTTGTATTTTAAAAATGAATTAATTCTTCTTGCTTTCTTACGATTACGTAAACAAGATTTTGATGGCGCCAAAAAATGGTTAGACAAAATCAAAAACCCAGAAAGCTCTCTTACTATTAAGCAACAGGGGTATCATAATTATCTTCTAGGCATAATGTTGTCTCAAACCAACATTACTCAGGCCGAAAAATACCTCAAAAAAGCGATCAAACTAGGCTTATCCATGAATCAGGATCTTGCTGTAGCTAAATTAAATCTTGCCGGTATTGCAATGACTAAACGCCGAAAAAGAGAAGCGCAAATACTGCTTACCGAAGCTAAAAAATTAGATAAACATGGTATGTTAAAAGATCAAATTACCATGATGAAACAGCAAATGAAGAAAATTTAGGCATACTAATTGTATAAGATTTAACGTTAACTAAGAGGTTTTTGTATAAAATCTATTAAAAAAGCTTCTTTGCTAAAATCTAAAGTTTTACTTACAAAGAACATTTTTTTGAGGACTTTATACTACATTAGCTACCGTAATTGATCTGTAATGAAGAAATTATTAATACTAGGAATACTCTTTTTATATTTTAGCAACTCTTTTGGTCAAGAAGAAAGAAGAATACCATTTTCTACCGCTATTTCTGCCCATATTGTGAAATACAACCAAAAAATGGATGCCGCTTATCGAGAAAATGATTTAGAGCATGCCAAGTTTTTGTTTGATTCTTTAGTAACCAACCATCTTAGTGGTACCTACATGGATAACTTTACAGTGAATACTATTAAGGAGGAACCCATTGAATTTGAAGAATATGAAAAGCCATTATTTCTTATAACCTATGCCGCCTGGTGTGTTCCCGGAGTTGGTGAAATCCCAGCACTTAATGACCTAGCAGATAGATTTCATGATCAGATAGATTTTATTGTTTTGTTTTGGGATACAAAAGAAAATCTAAAATCTAAGAGTAATGAGTATAGTCAAAACATTAAGCTTGTCTATGTTGATGAAAAAACTAATCAGGACTCGCATATTGTAAATAAGTTAAAACATGCTCTAGGGTTTCCTATGATGTATTTTATGGATGAAGAAAGAAGACTTCTAAGCATACAAAAAGTAGAAACACATCACTCTAGCGAAACAATTAGCAACTCCTATAATATTCATTTTAATTCTTTATCGAAAGGAGTTTCATTAATTATTGCAGATCTCGATGCAAGAGGGCTATTAAGTGAGGATACCGAATCACCAGAAGAGATAAATACTTCTGAAAAGAATTCTGATGAAAAAGATGCCGACGGCCGTACCGAAGAAGAACGCAGAATTGATGAGGAGTATGAAAAGTATAAGAAAGAAAAAGATTCATTAAAAAAACGAAGAAAACGCGATAATTAAATCCCTAATTCTTCCTCGTTGTTTATTTACCAAAGATCATTTTTATTGCCACTAACAAAATCACCCCACCAAATATTTTTTTGAGAAGTGCTTGATTGATTGATATTGCTAGCTTACTTCCCAAATATCCCCCTATTACAAAAGCAACGGCTATTATAATAGCATATTTCCAGTTTACATAACCTTCTTGATAATAATTATATGCTGCGAGTAAAGTTACCGGAACGGCTAAAACTGCCAAACTAGTTCCTTGTGCCTGATGCTGAGAAAAATTTACCCATAATATCATTAAAGGTATCATAACAACACTTCCACCAATGCCAAGGGTTCCGCTAAAAAAACCAGCCAGCAATCCTATAAGAATTAAAGAAATAAGTACAGATGTATTCATACTACTTAGAAATAAGTAGCTAACTTAAATAAATATCTTTAAAAAACAGATAAAAAACGTACTATTGACCAACTCCGGTCTTATAATACCCTTCTCTTGGTATCTTGATAAGATATTCTTTACCAGCAGTATTGTTTAAATGTGGTTCTCTAAGCCACGGGTTATGAAGCTTAAGAATTTTATAGTTTATATCATACTGCTTTGCAAATTCTGTAAAATCTGCAATAGGTTCATCTACCAAAACATTAAATGTAGGAATATGTTGATATAAATCTTCTGTATTAAAATTAAACCCATACTGTTTTGGGTTACTAATAATTTCTTTTACTGCGACAATTCTAAACACATATCTTCCTGTTTCTTCACCTAATAATAGATCATAATACGTCTTAACATTTTGCTTTTCAAGTCGTCGATTAATCCCCGCTCTACCAGCATTATAAGCTGCAGCAGCCAATGTCCAAGAGCCAAATTTTTCTTTTGCTTTCTTTAAATACTTACAAGCCACTCTAGTAGATTTCTCTATATGATAACGCTCATCAACATTTTGATTTACTTCAAGTCCGTATTCTTTGGCTGTACCTTTTAATATTTGCCAAAATCCAGTTGCTCTTGCTGGTGATACAGCTTGAGTTAAACTACTTTCGATAACTGCCAAATATTTAAAATCATCAGGAACCCCTTCTTCTTTTAAAATAGGTTCGATAATAGGAAAGTATTTATTGGCTCTCTTAAAAAGCAACAATCCATTAGATTGCCAATACGTATTTACCAGCAACTCTCTATCCATTCTCTCTCTAATATCGGGACTTTCTATAGGAACCAATTCTCCTGAGAAATTAAGATTATCAGGCATAGGTATTGCGTAGACATTATAATCATTGATTAACTTTTGCTCAAGTACCTCTTGAGCCAAAGGTTTCTGCACATTATCTTGGGTAGCATTAACTAAAATACCAAAAGTGAATAATACGCCTAAAAAAACTAAAACTTTCCTGATCATTTTCATACTAAGTAGATTTTATTGGGGAATAAAATTTTGTGTTACAATATAACGTAAAAAGTTAGACTATTGCAAGTTATCATTAATTATTTCGGGTAAATGTTTATTAAACCACCTGGCACGATTTACAATCATTACATGAGTTCCCTTATCAACAACAATACAGTTTTTAATATTAGAAATCGGAAAAACTATATCCTTTTCTCCATGAATATGAATTAATCCAGCAGGAGGTTCTTCCTGATCCCAACACACCATTTTTTCGATAGCCCAATCAAGATAAGTTTTATCATTAATAGATAAATATCGTTGATACATGGCCGCCCTTTTTTTTGCAAAATCACCAAAAGCAAGTTTCTCCCAATTCTCTATTCTGGAAACTATCGAGGTTGGCAATAGCTTATATGCCTTTGTTTTTCGGGCAATTTTTATTCTCTTAGGTAATTCACCTCTATTCTTAATACTAGAAATAATAATTAGCTTTTTTACATCCACATATTTACTCATTTCCTGAACCATTATACCTCCAAATGAAACACCGATTAAAACACAATTTTTATGTTTAATTTCTAAACACATTCGTTTGGCATAATCTTCAATTGATTCTTTTTTACCGGGGATTTTCCAGGGTATCATGTGGCACTCAAAGTGAGTTTCAGGAAGTTTTATATATTCGAAAATAGACACATCGGCAGCCATTCCGGGCACGAAGTAAACATAAGTAACTTGCTGCTTCATAGGTATTTTAACAGTGGAATTTAACTTTAAACCTCTAATTTTAGTATCTTTGCATCTCAAAATTATAGTATTCCTTTTTAAAAAATAAAGAAATACCGTATTAATTTTTTGTGAAAAGGGAATTTTAAACTAACAAATCTTAGTTAGCAACATTGTTTTTATTCGTAATTGGATTATCGATATGATGCCTATTTCGAGAATTAATGTTATAACAATTGTTAGATAGAATAGAGGCCTATGCTTCTTATTTATGATTTAAAACCTCATAATTTTAAAAAATATGGAGAACATGAGTGATGTTGAATTAGAAATTATTGATAATGAATTTCTAAGACAATTCGAAACTACAATTGAAGGTCAAAAAGCAAAGATCGAGTACGCCCAACAGGAAAGAAAAATTTTCCTCACTAAACTTATCATGAGTGAAGAGCAATTAGAAAAAGGATATGAACAGGATTTTATTATTGCTGTATTCAATCTAATTCAAGAACGTAATATCAGACTAGTTCCTACAAGCCCTATTATCGCAAAATTTATGCGAAAGAATAGACGAAAATACAAGGATTTATTACCCGTAGGAATTAACCTATAGTATTAAAAAAAAAAGAGACTTGTCGTTCAGCAAGTCTTTTTTTTTGTTTTTATTCGAAAGACTCTTCTATATAAACTCAAACCTTACAATACCATCATCATCAATTTCTGTTAATTTTACAGGGTTCAATGTATTTACATATGATGGGTTCCAAGGCATTTTTACTTTGACATAATTTTCGGTAAAACCATGAATATATCCTTCTTTATTTTCGGATTCGAATAGCACCGTTCTTTCTGTTCCTAATTGGCTTTCATAAAACGCTCTTCTTTTCTTTACCGATAAACCCCGAAGCATTTTACTTCTCTTCTTACGAACATCTAATGATACAACTCCTTCTAAATCTGCAGCTACTGTATTATCTCTTTCAGAATAGGCAAATACATGCAGATAAGAAATATCTAATTCTGATAAAAAATTATAGGTGTCCAGAAAATGATCATCAGTTTCACCAGGAAAACCAACAATGACATCAACACCAATACAAGCGTGAGGCATCACCTCTTTAATTTTTTTAACCCTGTTTACATACAAATCGCTTAGATATCTACGACGCATCGATTTAAGGATTTCATCATTACCCGACTGCAATGGGATATGAAAATGAGGTACAAAAGTCCTAGAATTTGCTACAAAATCAATCGTCTCGTTCTTTAACAAATTTGGTTCTATAGAAGAAATCCGTAATCGCTCAATACCATCCACGGTATCTAATGCCTGTACAAGCTCAAAAAAGGTATGTTCATGCTTCTTATTACCAAACTCTCCTTTACCGTAATCTCCTATATTAACACCTGTAAGTACAATTTCTTTAATTCCTTTTTCTGAAATTTCCTTAGCATTTTTTAAAACATTTACTAACGCATCACTTCTAGATATACCTCTTGCCAGTGGGATTGTACAATACGTACATTTATAATCACACCCATCCTGTACTTTTAAAAATGCACGGGTACGATCGCCAATTGAATAGCTTCCTACATAAAAATCGGCTTCCTCAATTTCACAAGAATGTATTTCGCCAAAATCATTTTTAGAAAGATCATTAATATAATCGGTGATTTTAAATTTTTCGGTGGCGCCCAATACTAAATCCACTCCATCTACATCTGCTAATTCTTCAGGCTTTAATTGTGCATAACAACCCACTGCAGCTACGAAGGCATCTTGGTTTGTTTTTTGGGCCTGCTTAACGATTGTTTTAAATCTCTTATCTGCATTTTCGGTAACAGAGCAGGTATTAATAACATAAATATCTGCGTTTTCAGAAAAATCTACCCGATCAAAACCTTCATCTTTAAAATTTCTAGCAATAGTGGATGTCTCCGAAAAATTCAGTTTACAACCCAACGTATAAAAAGCAACTTTTTTTCTCATAAAACTACATGTCATTTCGCCAAAGGCGGAAATCTCTTTATCTTTACCCTTAACTGAAACTATATTACGCTACCTAAGTATAAATTTCGAGGGTGCAAATATACCAACAATAATCCGTTTACTAAAATTGAAACTTAATCATTACCTATCCATAATTCGCTATTTAGCAATATCTTACATTTGTTTCTTACTTTCATCTTGTAGCAACTCTACTAAAGAAGACAAAGATCACTTAGTATTTAGGTATAACGAATATTCTAATATTAAGTCTCTTGATCCCGCTTTTGCCAGGAATCCCTCTATTATATGGCCTACCAATCAAATGTTTAACGGGCTTGTACAATTTGACGATGTATTGCATGTGCAACCAGATATAGCAAAAAGTTGGAAAATTTCAGAAGACGGACAAGCGTATACTTTTACACTTAGAGATGATGTTTATTTTCATAAACATTCGCAATTTAAAACCAAAGACAGTACCAGAACAGTAGTTGCATCAGATTTTACATATAGTTTCGATCGTTTAGTAGATCCAAAAGTAGCTTCACCAGGAAATTGGGTGCTTAAAAACGTAAAATCATACACCGCTATTAATGATAGTATTTTTGAAATAAAGTTAAAAAAACCTTTTCCTGCTTTTTTAGGGTTAATGAGTATGAGATACTGCTCTGTGGTTCCTAAAGAAGTGGTTGAATTCTACGGAAATCAATTTAGATCCAACCCGATAGGTACTGGCCCATTTAAGTTTAAACTCTGGGAAGAAAATGTTAAACTGGTTTTGCGTAAAAACGAATTGTATTTTGAAAACGATGAAAAAGGGAAGCAACTCCCCTATCTCGAAGCTGTTGCCATTACTTTTTTACCAGAAAAACAAAGTGAATTTTTACAATTTGCTAAAGGGAATATAGATCTTCTAAATAGTTTAGATGCATCCTATAAAGATGAACTTCTTACCCCTAGCGGTAAATTAAGAAAGAAATATCAAGATCGCATTACCATCTCTAAAGGCCCTTATTTAAATTCTGAATACCTTGGTTTTTATCTAGATAGCGATAAAAAAGAGATTCAATCCAGGTTACTTAGACAAGCTGTCAATTATGGTTTCGATAGGGTAAAAATGATTACCTATCTTAAGAATGGCATCGGCACACCGGCAATTAATGGTTTTATTCCGAAAGGACTTCCTGGGTTTAACGATATACCAGGGTATGAATACAAACCTGAAAAGGCACGTAAGCTTGTAAAAAAATATATAGAACAAACCGGGCATAAAAATCCAACCATTACAATTACCACCGATAGTAACTACCTTAGTCTTTGCGAATTTATACAACGCGAATTAGAAAAAATAGGGCTAAATATAATAGTCGATGTATTACCTCCATCTACCATTAGAGAACAAAAATGGAGTGGTAAATTAGATACTTTTAGAGCTAGTTGGATTGCAGATTATCCAGATGCCGAAAATTTCTTATCGCCATACTACAGTAAAAATCATACTCCAGACGGTCCCAATTACACGCATTTTAAGAATGAACTTTTCGATCAATTATATGAGGAAAGTTTTTTGATTACCGATACAAAATTAAGAGAACAACTGTACTCAAAAATGGATTCTATTATAGTAGCCCATGCCCCTATTGTACCCTTATATTATGATGAAGTCGTTCGATTTACTCAGAAAAATGTGAAGGGGCTCACCAATAATCCTCAAAATTTCTTAGTTCTTAAAAGAGTTTGGAAGGAGAGAAAAAAGTAATTTTCATAGTTAATGACATTTTTAAGTATTTTACCGATTTAAAATGCATTATATCGATAAAAATTATATTTTAGCAGACATTAATAATTTTTAAACAAAGTAAGAAAATGAAAAAAACAATTTTTAACATTGAAGGAGTACAAGTATTAAACAAAAAACAACAAGCCAAAATAAAAGCATCTGCGATTGATGATTGTTGCGCTGCAAATGCTGGCGCCAGCTCAGGTGCTGTTGGTGCAGGTCTCTTTTTAGGAGCAATAATTGACTGGGTTTGCCTATGTAATGAACAGCAGCAATAGAACTTATTAGATAAAATGCTACGTGAAATATTATAATCACGTAGCATTTTTACTCAGAATTATTTTTACTTCAGCGCTTACTCCAACCAGAAATTGCCCATAAAAACCTACTAACTCTTAAATTTTTATTTGAAATACATAAAAATTCTACTAAAGAACCCACAAAACTTCTTAGTTCTAAAAAGAGTTTGGAAGGAAAAGAAATAACCTTTTTATAAACAAATTCGTATTTACATCGCATTAAAAGTCATCTCACTGAGATAGCCTGCGATTTATTCATACCCCTTTCTCCAGGATTTGGTTTCTTCAAAAACATGCTCTAAAATTTTTCCATCTTGTTCGGTAAACTCTATAGCCCTTCTTGACATTACTACTTTAGCAACTTCAAAAGCTTTTTTAGTTAAATAGGTAGTAAAACCTCCACTTCCACCCCAGCTATAACTTGGTATAAAATTTCGTGGAAAACCACTGCCAAAAATATTCGCATTTACACCGACCACGGTTCCGGTATTAAACATCGTATTAATACCACATTTAGAGTGGTCCCCCATCATTAATCCACAAAACTGCAATCCAGTTTTCGCAAAACCTTCGGTTTCATAACTCCATAATCGAACCGGTGCATAATTATTCTTTAAATTGGATGTATTTGTATCTGCTCCCAGATTACACCATTCTCCTAATACCGAATTACCAATAAACCCATCATGCCCCTTATTAGAATATCCGAAAATTACAGAATTGGTTACCTCTCCTCCTACTTTAGAATGAGGTCCAATGGTTGTGCCACCATAAATTTTGGCGCCCATTTTTATAGTAGCATGGTCACAAAGCGCAAATGGTCCTCTTATAATACTCCCTTCCATAATCTCTGCATCTTTTCCTATATAAATGGGTCCATTAGATGCATTTAAGGTTGTAAATTCAAGCTTTGCTCCTTCTTCAAGAAAAATGTTTTCGGGAGCAATTACATGATTACTCTTGGGGATGGGTACACTTTTTCTATCTTCAGTTAATACTTTAAAATCATTTTTAATCGCTTCTTCATTTTTTGAAAATATATCCCAGGTATTCTTTACCGTAAACATATCAGATTCAAATTGAATGACTTCATAAGAATCAAAATCTACTTCCTGATCTTCTTTAACATAAAAAGCAATAGGCTCCTCATTATTAAAAATAGCCTGGTCGGTTTTCAGGTTTTTAATCGTGTCTACAAGATCATTCGATGGAAGATAAGAAGCATTAATCATAATATTCTCCTCTAATTCTACCATTGGGAATTTTTCGCTAAGGTATTCTTCGGTTACTGTAGATGTAGTATACCCCAGGTATTTTTCCCACTTTTCGCGTATGGTTAAAATTCCTATTCTAATGTCGGCAACGGGTCTGGTATAGGTAAACGGTAGCAATGCATCGCGTGAAGCACCATCAAAAAGAATGTAATTCATGTTTTGATTCTAAATTATTAATAGTTTAAGCCGCAGTGCATCTTTAAATTTTTTTAATCTAAAATCCGTCAATTCGAGTACTTCGACTTTAGGAGAAGTGTATCGAGAATAGGGTTTTGGATTAAAAAAGCTTTTCTCGATACGTTTTGTCTCCATTTTATTATGACAAAACACTCGAAATGACGTTTTTTTTTTAATCTGTAATCTCTATATGCACCACGGTTTATTTCAAAACAAAAATAAGGACGTTTGTAACAAAAATAATGTGGTTAAGCTATTTTATTTGGAAAATATTACAATACTGAACCCTGAGCGTAGTCGAATGGTTACTCTACTTAATGAATCGCCTCGGCTACGCTCAAGCCTCATTGTAAGTCCGCCCTTCGAGTACCTCAGGGCTCGGTAACATATTAAACTAACTATCAAGCGCCCTGAATGCACTCAAAGCAAAGGGCAATAAAAAAGCCTTTCTACATAGAAAGGCTTCTTATACATATATTGTATAACTAAATTACTTCTTGAATTTAGCATATTTGTTTTTAAACTTGTCAATACGTCCTGCTGTATCGATAAGTTTAGACTTACCGGTATAGAATGGATGAGAAGTTCTAGAAATTTCTAATTTTACTAGCGGATACTCTACACCATCAACTTCAAGAGTTTCTTTAGTATTCGCCGTAGACTTAGTTAAAAAAACTTCATCGTTAGACATATCTTTAAACGCTACTAATCTATAATTTTCTGGGTGAATATCTTTTCTCATTATATTAATCTTTTCTTTTTTCGAGCTGCAAATTTACAACTATTTTATTAAATGCAAAACATTTTTAAAAATAAAGTAAAGAAACTCGAATTCATTGCACTTAGACTAGAAATAGCAGATAGCACTGATTTTTCATCTAGTACTTATGACACCACTAGGTCATTTTTAGTTGCTAGCCCCCCTCTCGGTTACCCAATCTTTTATAGCGCACGCAAGTTCACCATAATTACAACTTCCAGATGAACTCTTACCAAGACTAATTCCTATATCCAATCTCAAGTATTCATACTGATCTGCAATACTTTTAAATTCTTCACCTGTCATATTAATAGCCTCGAGTTGATAATACAAATCCAAAAAGGTTTGTGATTGTTCTCCCAAAAACTCCTGGAACAGCGCTTCAACATCTTGTCCACTCGCAGTTTTTTGAGGTACAGATGTCATAAATTGCTGAAATTTACCTGTTTCAATAGCACTTTTATTAAACTCGATTATCGTTTGTTTAACGAGAAGTTCCTTTTCTTCTTGAGAAATTTCGAGATGCTCTTCATCTTTTGTACAAGATGTAATCCCAATGAGAGAAAAAATAAGAGTAAAAAGTAGTAATTTTTTCATAAACAATGATTTTGTTAATATATTTTACACAATTTAAAAATTGGGGTATGTACTCTAAAAAAGGTTATGATTTTGTTTTCTGTATCATTCTTAACAATCAGAAATCCTCATTTTCAACCCTTTAATCTTTTATGTCTATTTCAAGGTAAAACCCATATTTCACACTTGTTAAGACCATTTTTGTATTACGGAAAAACCGTAATTATTTTGTAAATATACGATAAAAATGTATATTAACCCGATAAAAAGCCGCATTTCTTGCAGTTGCAACATTTATTTATAGTATTACACCGGTAGTTTAACAACTACATAAAAAAACATTTTTGCTATATGAAAGAAACTACTATTTCTGTTAAAAAATACATTTTGATCTATGGGTTTATTCTTGGCCTTATATGGATTATTTATGGGGTTCTTCGTCATATTTCAGACACTAAAACTACAGCAAATTGGGCGTTGTCAATTTTCGAATTATTCCTTCATATTGGAATTATAGCGTACGGTATTTACAGATTCAAAACTAAAAACGATGGTTTTTTAACCTTATGGCAAGCTTTCAAAATTGGAATTGGAATTGTCTTAATCTGCACCCTAATGCAACTAATCTGGGACATTATTTTTGTTAAGGTAATTTCACCAGAAACTATTCAGGACATTATTAATTCGACAAACCCATCGACGTCAACAGCTTCCCAAGAACAAAATGGACTATTAAGTAATGAAAACAACTACCTTTTTAATAGATTTTTGACTGGTTTAATTTTTCATTCAACATTAGGTACTTTAGTGTCATTACTGGGAGGAGCCTTTATGCAAAAAAATCGTGATCCTTTTCATTAATAAATTATTAAATAAATCGTTTTACTTACATAGCACCAACACTACTAAAATTTTTAAGATGTTATAAGGTCACATAACATCAACTCTAAATATATTTCCTTGCACTTGTAACATTTTAGTATCTTTGAGCACTTATGGTTATATAAATAACCCAAACGATTTTAATTATGGAGGATGTAAAAATATCCGCAAAGAAAATTATAATAAATTACGGGGTACTACTAGGAGTAGTATCCATATTGTTTAGTGCCATTATTTACGCTACGGGTATGTATAAAGACCCTCATTGGTCTGTTGGAATATTAGGACTTGTGATCATGCTGGCAGCATTAGTTTATGGGATTAAAGCCTATAAATCTGCTAATAATGGTTTTCTTAACCTTACCGATGCGCTAAAAGTAGGGATCGGCATAGCCTTAATAAGCGGAATTCTTTCTGGTATCTGGAACCTTACATTAACCACAGTAATCGAACCTGATTATTCGGAACAGGTTATGGAAATCCAAAAGGAGAAACTCTTAAAAGAATCTCCCGATATGACAGAAGAACAAGTAGAAGAAGTATTTGCAATTACCGAAAAATTACAAAGCCCGTCAATAAGTTTTGCTATAGGCATTATTGGAAGCCTTTTTATGGGATTCATTATTTCTTTGATAACAGGATTGGTAATGCAAAAGAAACAAGAGTTATATTAACCTATGAATATATCTGTGGTCATACCGCTGCTTAATGAGCAGGAATCACTCAACGAATTATACGATTGGATTGCAAAAGTTATGCAATCCAATTCTTTTTCTTATGAAATTATCTTTATTGATGATGGTAGTACCGATGAATCCTGGAACACCATTTCAGAATTATCAGAAAAAGATCCAAATGTAAAAGGGATTCGGTTTCTAAGAAATTTTGGAAAATCGCAAGCCTTGCATGCCGGTTTTGGTGTTGCGCAAGGAGAAGTTGTAATTACTATGGATGCCGATCTCCAAGACAACCCAGAGGAAATCCCCGAGCTATATGAGCTTGTCGATAAAGAAGGATATGATTTGGTCTCGGGCTGGAAAAAGAAACGATATGATTCGGTTATTGCTAAAAACTTACCGTCTAAATTATTTAATGCCGCAGCAAGAAAGACATCTGGGGTTAAATTACACGATTTCAACTGTGGGCTTAAGGCATACAAAAACATTGTCGTAAAAAATATTGATGTTCATGGCGAAATGCATCGTTATATCCCAGTATTAGCCAAAAATGCAGGATTTACTAAAATCGGTGAAAAAGTAGTACTTCACCAAGCTCGGAAATATGGTAAGACAAAATTCGGGATGAGCCGTTTTATCAATGGTTTTTTAGATCTGGTTACTATTTGGTTTATGTCCCATTTTGGTAAAAGACCTATGCATTTTTTTGGTCTCATAGGTACCTTGCTCTTTATTATTGGTTTTGGTTTTTCATTATACCTCGGGATTGATAAGCTTTTTATAGAAACCAAAGGCAGGTTGATTGCCCAAAGACCCGAATTCTATGTTGCTCTAACTTCGATGATATTAGGAACGCAGTTTTTTCTGGCTGGATTTTTAGGCGAAATTATCTTAACCAGCAAAAGAAGTAAAGAAAGATATAGTATTTCTGAAAAGATACACCTCTAATTATTTTGAATAAATAGTAGTATTCTGCAAGTATTAATACAATATACTTTGTATCCCTAAAATTTTTTACCAAAATTAAATAGTATTTTTGCCACTAAAATTACAAGCATGCAAATCACAAATTCTGATATAAAAGCAAGGGTCGAAGAATGGCTTACCCCTATCTTTGATAACGAAACTCAACAAAAAATTAAGGGCTTACAAAATAAGCCCGAAGAATTAAAAGAAAGTTTCTATAAAGATCTTGAGTTTGGTACCGGCGGTATGCGCGGTATTATGGGAGTGGGCACAAATAGAATCAATAAATATACTTTAGGTAAAAGCACCCAGGGATTAAGCAATTATCTAGTACAACAATTCCCCGATGAACAACCAAAAGCTGTAATAGCTTATGATTGTAGACATAATAGTGACACCCTGGCTCAAATAGTAGCCGATGTATTTTCTGCAAACGGAATTAAAGTTTATCTATTCACCAGCCTTCGTCCCACGCCAGAACTATCATTTGCTGTAAAAGAATTAGGATGTCATTGTGGTATTGTACTAACTGCAAGCCATAATCCCCCAGAGTATAATGGATATAAGGTATACTGGCAAGATGGTGGGCAACTAGTTCCTCCCCAGGATCATGAAATTATTTCTGAAATAAATTCATTACAATATTCTGATATAAAATTTGAAGCCAATTCTGCTATTATTGAAGAGATAGATACCGAAATAGATACTATATTTATTGACCAAAGTGTAAAAAATGGGAGCTTTGTTGCATCTCAAGAAGCAAAAGACAATACAACAATTGTTTTTACCTCTCTTCATGGTACTTCGATTACTGCTGTCCCCGAAACGCTAAAAAAGGCAGGGTACAAAAATGTTCATATCGTAAAAGAACAGGCAGAACCCGATGGTAATTTCCCAACGGTTACATCACCAAACCCCGAAGAACCAGAAGCTTTAGTTATGGCGATGCAACTTGCAAAAGAGGTTAATGCAGATATTGTTATTGGTACAGATCCCGATTGTGATCGATTAGGAATCGCCGTTAGGAACAATAAAGGAGAACTACAGTTGCTAAATGGAAACCAAACCATGCTAGTAATGACTTGGTTTCTTTTGGAGTATTATAAAACGAAAAAAGGGGTCAAAGGTAATGAATATATAGCCTCGACTATTGTATCCACACCAATGATGCGAACTCTCTCTGAAGCCTACGACGTAGAATACAAAGAAGTATTAACTGGTTTTAAATGGATCGCTAAACTAATAAAAGATTATCCGGATAAGCATTTTATTGGTGGAGGCGAAGAAAGTTTTGGCTTTATGGTTGGAGATTTTGTAAGAGACAAAGATGCCGTTACCTCTACCCTATTGGCATGTGAAATTGTAGCACATACAAAAGCCAATAGTAGTTCATTCTATAATTCACTTTTAGAGTTATATACCCAATATGGTTTTTATAAAGAAAATCTTATTTCTTTAGTAAAAAAAGGTATTGATGGAGCCGAGGAAATTAAACAAACCATGGTTACTCTTAGAAGTAATCCTCCTCAATATTTAAATGATGAGAAAGTGATTCTAATTGAGGATTATCAAACTAGCATTGCAAAAAACATACAAGACAATACCGAAAGAACAATTGATATCCCAACATCTAATGTATTGATATTTTATACAGAATTAGGAAGTAAAATTGCTGCAAGGCCCAGTGGCACTGAACCTAAAATAAAGTTTTATATCAGTGTGCAAGAGCCTTTAAAAACGATAGCTCACTTTGATAAAACACAAGACCTGTTAGACAATAAGATAGCTGCCATAAAAAAAGACTTAGAATTAACTTAAAAATGAAATCTTAAAGTTTTAAAATACCTCTCTTACATTAAAAAGTTATTATTTTAAAATAAACGAATGTAGTTCATCTATAAAACAAAACATTTAAGCAATTTTATAAAAGGCGAAATACATTTTAAAACCGCATTACCCGAAAACACAGTAAATTTAATCTGTCGATTATAGAAGTTAGTTAACTATCAGATTTAAAACCAATAAAAAAGAGTGCTTTCGCACTCTTTTTCTTCACACAAATCATCTTAATTTAGGGGCTTACTCTAAAATTAAAACTCACTTTTATTAAAAACTTCCATCTTGGGGGAAATGAAAGCGTTAACTCATTTTTACTTTGTAAAGATACACATTATTTTTAATTCTCCAAACAAAAAATGTATTTTATCTAAAAAAAAAGCACTTTAACTTAAAAAAGCGATCTAAATCATGCGAAAAGTAGTCTTTTACTTACAAATATTGTTTTCTCTTAAAAATAACCTACTAAAGTCTATAAATGAAAAAAGAGTGCTCTCGCACTCTTTCTCTTCACACAAATCATCTTAATTTAGGGGCTTACTCTAAAATTAAAACTCACTTTTATTAAAAACTTCCATCTTGGGGGAAATGAAAGCGTTAACTCATTTTTACTTTGTAAAGATACACATTATTTTTAATTCTCCAAATAAAAAGTGCTTTTTATCTAAAAAAAAAGCATTTTAACTTAAAAAAACAATTAAAACCATTCAAAAAGTAGTCCTTTACTTACAAATATTATTTTCTCTTAAAAACTACGTTACCAAAGTCTGTAAATGAAAAAAGAGTGCTCTCGCACTCTTTCTCTTCACACAAATCATCTTAATTTAGGGGCTTACTCTAAAATTAAAACTCACTTTTATTAAAAACTTTCATCTTGGGGAGAATGAAAGCGTTAACTCATTTTTACTTTGTAAAGATACACATTATTTTTAATTCTCCAAATAAAAAGTGTAATTTATCTAAAAAAAAAAGCATTTTAACTTGAAAAAATGATTTAAATTATATAAAAAGTAGTCTTTTACTTACAAATATTGTTTTCTCTTAAAAACTACGTTACCAAAGTCTGTAAATGAAAAAAGAGTGCTCTCGCACTCTTTCTCTTCACACAAATCATCTTAATTTAGGGGCTTACTCTAAAATTAAAACTCACTTTTATTGAAACTTTCATCTTGGGGAGAATGAAAGCACTAACTCATTTTCACATTTCAAAGATACAAACTTTTTTCAATCAACCAAACAAAAAGTGTATTTTATCTAGTAAAAAAGTGTATTTACCTATAATTTAACATTTATTCTTACATAAATTCCTACAAATATAACTGCAATTAAACTTTTTTTAAACTTAATTAAACCTTTTTTGTGTACATTAGTCTAAGTTAAGATAGGAGTAAAAACTATTACCATATAATCAACATAATTACTATTAACTTTGAATACCCAAGAAGAAGAAAACTTACTTACCACACTTCAAACCGATCAGGATATTAATATAGCCTTTGGTAAACTTGTTCAATTATATCAACAACGCCTTTATTGGCATATAAGAAACATGGTCAAGAACCATGATGATACAGATGATATATTACAAAACGTGTTTATCAAAGTATATAAGAATATTAAAAAATTTAAGGGTGATAGTAAACTTTATTCTTGGCTGTATCGAATCGCAACTAATGAATCAATTACATTTTTAAATCAAAAGGCCAAAAAATATAATATTAGTAGTGAAGAACTTAATCACCATTTAATACAAAATTTAGAAGCAGATACATACTTTGAAGGTGACGAAATACAATTAAAACTACAAAAAGCTATCGCTTTACTACCGCAAAAGCAGCAACAAGTATTTAATATGAAGTATTTTCAGGAACTAAAATACAAGGAGATTTCAGAAATTTTGGAAACAAGTGAAGGGGCCTTAAAAGCCTCATATCACTTAGCAACTAAAAAAATCGAAAAGTTTTTAAAAAATGATTAAACCTTTTTACATTTAAAGAGTCATATAACTAGTGAAAAAAAATAACTTAAATAAAGATAATGGTGGGTTTAAAGTACCAAAAGGTTACTTTGAAAGTTTTGAAGACAAGCTTTCAAAAAAATTAACTCATAGTACTAAAGAAGACTCTATGTTAAGCACCCCTAAAAACTCAGGATTTAAGGTGCCAGAAGGCTATTTTAGCTCTTTCGAAGATGATGTATTGCAAAAAATAGAAGATCAAAAACCTAAAGGAAAAGTAGTTTCTTTATTCACTAAAAGAAATCTCTTATACATTTCTGGTATTGCGGCTATGATTGCAGTTATACTTTCTATATCGATTAATAAAACATCCAGTGTAAATTTTGACGATATTGAAATCGCAGACATACATGCATATTTTAATGATGGGAATATTGAATTAAGTGATGAAGAAATAGCTTCTCTAATAGGAGAAGATGTAAGTTATGCAGAAACCTTCGAAGAAGAATTATTAAATGATCAAGATCTAATAGACTATTTATCAGAAGAAAATCTTGCAGATGAAATTATATTTACAGAATAAAATGAAAAAGATAGTATTACTTATATGTATTGTTTGTAGCGCCTTTGGCTCTTTTGCTCAAAATGGGCCAAGAGAAAGGATGAAAGCCTTTAAGGTAGCGTATATAACAGAACAACTAAACCTAACGAGCAAAGAGGCTCAGCAATTCTGGCCTATTTATAACAATCACGAATCTGTGGTCGAAAACTTAAAAAGACAGGAACGCATGCTCATTAAAGGCATTAAAAGTGCTAATAATGGTCCCGAAGGTTTAAGTGATAAACAAGCTGGAGATTTTTTAGATAAATATTTAGACGCTGAAGAACAAAAATCTCAATCTCGACGAAAACTAATTACGGATTTAAAGAAGGTTATACCTAACAAGAAAATTTTAAGACTTATAAAAGCAGAAACAGATTTTAATAGACGTATTCTAGACAGGATCAGAGAGAGAAGAAAAAAGAATTAATGATTTTTGTATTACAAAGTATTTAACAATAAAAGAGGTCTAAAACACCTCTTTTATTTATTTAAAAATCACTTTTGCAATCCTATTCTTACCAGCTGCTATGGCGATACTATCATTGATAAACCTCAATGTATAAAACCCTTGCTTACTAATTTCTTTCCAATGTTCTCCAGAGTTATTTGAAATTGAAATACCCGTAAATCCAACAGCGACTAATTCTTTACCTCCTCCATTAGGTATATAACGCACACAACTTTTATATCCAGGACCATTTTCGCTAGACATTAGTTTCCAGGTTCTTCCGCCATCTATTGTTATTGCTTTATTAGCACTATTAACTTCTGGTTTGGTATAGTCGCCTCCATAAATAACTCCGTTATTTTCGTCATAAAAATGTATCGAGTAAGCTCCACTTGTAGCGCTACCCTGAACAATAGGAGTTTTAAAAACCTCCCATGTTTTCCCTTTATCAGGAGAATAAAACACCCTAGATTTCATACCTCCAGAAACAATCCAGGTCTTATCCCCTACTATAGAGATATTACCATTACTAGCCGCAAATGCAGCTTCTCCGTCAAAAGTCTTGGGTAAATTAGTACATGGAATTTTATTCCATGTTTTTCCTGCATCTCGTGTGATGATTACAGACAAACAACCATCAGTGGGATCTCCCATAGCAATACCTTCTAAATCATTCCAAAAAGCAATGGCATCATAAAATGCCTTTTCGTGTGTTTCGGTATATACTATTTTTTCTTTTCTATCTTTTAAATCGATCTTTCTTAACCTGGCCGGAGAGCCAATACCAAGGCTAAAAAAAGAGTGATCATTAAAACATATTGCACGTTGCTCTGAAACCCAATTAGTACTTTCTTCAGCTACATCATTAGCATTCAGCTGATTAAGACAACACTCATTAGTAGTAAGGTTTATAAAGCCATATCCTTTATTAAACCCAAAACCTAATAATGTGTCCTTATATATAGATATAGCTCGAACACGTATAGAATCTTCAAAAATGACTTCAATGTCAATATCAGAAAAATTATGACCAACTGTATTCTTCTCTTTTTCACAAAAAATAAAGGTCAAAGCTGTAAACAAGATGATGATCATTCTCATTCTTAATAATTTTAATCAAATATAACTGTATTTGATAACAAAGGTCTACCTTTGCAGACCTTAAAAAATTAATGTAATGCGTTTACACAGAAACCTTGTCTTTGCGGTCATAGATGGATTGAATGAAATATTCAATAAAGGAGCTTATGCAGATAAAGTTGTGCAAAAATTATTGAAACGAGATAAACGATGGGGATCTCGTGATCGTAGCTTTGTTGCAGAGACAGTATATGAAATCGTAAGATGGAAACGCTTGTATGCAGAAATTGCCGAAGTAAAAGAGCCTTTTTCTAGAGAAAATCTATGGAGAATCTTTGCTGTTTGGGCTACATTAAGAGGGATCACATTACCAGATTGGAGACAAATTGAACCCACTCCTACCCGACGTATTAAAGGACGATTTGATGAGTTAATCAAGACTAGAAAGTTTCGAGAATCTATACCAGATTGGTTAGATGTGCTAGGTGAAAAAGAATTAGGAGCAAAATGGGACAAAGAAATCAATGCTTTAAATCAACAAGCTCCTGTAGTATTAAGAGCAAATACTCTAAAAATATCACGAGATAAACTAAGAGGAGTACTTGAAGATGAAAATATAGACACAGAATTTATTAAAGGATACTCTGATGCCCTCAAACTGGTTGAAAGAACTAATGTTTTTAGTACCGAAGCCTTTAAAAATGGATTCTTCGAAGTACAAGACGCCTCTTCTCAATTGGTAGCAAATTTTCTAGATGTACAACCAGGACAACGTGTTGTTGATACTTGTGCCGGAGCTGGTGGTAAAACACTTCATCTTGCTTCTTTAATGGAAAACAAAGGGCAAATTATAGCCATGGACATCTATGAAAATAAGCTTAAAGAGTTAAAAAGAAGAGCTCGAAGAGCAGGAGCACATAATATTGAACCTAGAGTTATCGAAAGCACAAAAGATATTAAGAAGCTTTATGGTAAAGCAGATCGAGTCTTGATCGATGCTCCTTGTAGTGGTTTAGGTGTATTAAGTCGTAATCCTGATGCTAAATGGAAATTACAACCAGAATTTCTGGATACCATTAAAAATACGCAATCAGAAATATTAGAGAGTTATTCTAAAATGGTAAAACCAGAAGGAAAACTAGTATATGCTACATGCTCTATACTACCGTCTGAAAATCAGGAGCAGGTTAAAAAATTCCTTTCCACAGAGGTTGGAAAAGATTTTACATTAATTAAGGATAAGAGAATACTTTCGCACCAGTCTGGTTATGACGGTTTCTACATGGCTTTATTAGAAAGAAAAGCTTAATCATCCTAATTGTTCAAAATTTGGTGGATAACTCTAGTATTGAATCTTAATTTTATGTAAAACTTTACATAGAAAACTGTAAATTTGCTGCTTGTTCAACACAACACAATTATCCAAAAAATGATTCATTTCTTCGGAAACCAAAACGAGAAAGTATTTGCAGTTCAGACCACCAATGAAATCTCAACTTCAGCCATTAAAAAACTTGTCTGGTTATTTGGCAACCAACCTATTATATCTGCGGCGTCTATTGACGCTTTTTTTGTTGGTCCTCGTGCCGCTATGATTACTCCCTGGAGTACCAATGCAGTAGAGATCACCCAAAATATGGGTGTAGAAGGAATCATACGTATAGAAGAGTTTAATTCTGTTGCCAAAGATTTTACCGATTTTGATCCAATGCTCTCTCAAAAGTACAATGGATTAAATCAAGAGATATACACTATTGATATAGAGCCAGAACCGATTCTCGAAATTGATGATATTTCTGCATATAACGCCAGTGAAGGACTAGCACTTAACCACGAAGAAATTGAATATCTCGAAGGTGTAAGTAAAAAAATAGGAAGAAAGCTAACCGATTCTGAAGTATTTGGGTTTTCGCAAGTAAATTCAGAACATTGTCGTCACAAAATATTTAATGGAACTTTTATAATTGATGGAGAAGAACAACCCACTTCGCTTTTTAAACTTATAAAAAAGACCTCAGAAACCCATCCCAATACTATTGTCTCTGCATACAAAGACAATGTTGCCTTTATAAAAGGACCAAAAGTTACTCAGTTTGCTCCAAAAACGGCAGACAAGCCGGATTTCTATCAAGAAAAAGAATTTAATAGTGTGATTTCGCTCAAAGCAGAAACGCATAACTTTCCTACCACAGTAGAACCATTTAATGGCGCAGCTACAGGATCAGGAGGTGAAATAAGAGATCGACTTGCAGGAGGAAAAGGTTCTTTACCTTTAGCAGGGACTGCGGTATACATGACTTCATATTCTAGATTAGAAGAAAAACGTCCTTGGGAACAAGCCATGAAAGAAAGAGATTGGTTGTATCAAACACCAATGGATATTTTGATCAAAGCGTCTAACGGTGCTTCAGACTTTGGAAATAAATTTGGACAACCCCTAATTACAGGATCTGTACTTACTTTTGAGCACGAAGAGCACTTCGACAAGCCCAGTGGAACACCTCGAAAACTTGGTTTCGACAAAGTAATCATGCAAGCCGGTGGAATTGGTTATGGTAAAGCAGAGCAAGCAATAAAAGCCACTCCAGAAGCAGGGGATAAAATTGTCATCCTTGGTGGAGAAAATTATCGAATTGGTATGGGTGGTGCTGCAGTATCTTCTGCAGACACAGGAGAATTTAGTAGTGGTATCGAATTGAATGCCATACAACGCTCTAATCCAGAAATGCAAAAACGTGCTGCCAATGCCATTCGTGGTATGGTAGAGAGTGAAGAAAATACTATTGTTTCTATTCATGACCATGGTGCAGGAGGACATCTTAACTGTCTATCTGAGTTAGTTGAAGAAACAGGTGGTAAAATAGACTTGGATACATTACCCGTTGGTGATCCTACATTATCTGCAAAAGAAATCATTGGTAATGAGTCCCAGGAACGCATGGGATTGGTAATTGGCCAAAAAGATATCGATACATTAGAACGTATAGCAGAACGTGAACGTTCTCCCATGTACCAGGTTGGGGATGTGACTGGTGATCATCGTTTTACTTTCGAATCAAAAACCAAAGGAGATAAACCTATGGATCTTGAGTTAGAGGATATGTTTGGCAGCTCTCCCAAAACCATAATGAAAGATCAAACGATTTCACGCAACTATGCCGAGCTACACTATACTATAAATGATTTTCAAGAGTATTTAGAACAAGTACTGCAACTAGAAGCGGTGGCCTGTAAAGATTGGCTTACTAATAAGGTCGATCGATGTGTTGGTGGTAAAGTAGCTAAACAACAATGTACTGGCCCTTTACAACTACCGCTAAATAATTGTGGTGTTATGGCATTAGATTATACTAGTAAAGAAGGGATAGCAACTAGTATTGGCCACTCCCCTATTTCTGGATTAATCAATCCCGAAGCTGGGAGTAGAAATTCTATTGCCGAAGCGCTAACAAACATTATCTGGGCACCTCTTAAGGATGGGCTAGATTCTATTTCTTTATCAGCCAATTGGATGTGGCCTTGTAAAAATGAAGGTGAGGATGCTAGACTGTATAAAGCCGTAAAAGCCATTTCGGACTTTGCCATTGATTTAGGAGTTAATGTCCCTACGGGTAAAGATTCTTTATCAATGAAACAAAAATATCCTAATGATGAAGTTATAGCACCTGGAACAGTAATTATATCTGCTGCTGCCAATTGTAATGATATCAATAAGGTAGTAGAGCCCGTTCTTCAAAAAAATGGTGGAGAGATATATTACATTAACCTCTCTAAAGACACACACCAGCTAGGAGGTTCCTCATTTGCACAGGTGATTAACAAAATTGGTTCTGAAGCTCCAAATATTAAAGACGCAGCTAGTTTTAAAAAGACATTTAATGTTATTCAAGATCTAATTCGTGATCGTAAAATTGTTGCAGGTCATGATGTGGCTTCTGGTGGATTAATTACTACCCTATTAGAATTATGTTTTGCCGATGTAAACCTTGGAGCAGAACTTGACCTTACGGCTATTGGAGAATCTGATTCTGTAAAATTATTATTTGCAGAAAATTCTGGAATTGTTATACAGAGTGCTCTTAATTCGAATATTGAAGCAGTGTTTTCTGAAAACAATATTGAATTCTTTACCATTGGAAAAGCAAAAGAAGGAACTTCAATTTCGCTCAAAAACGGAAACGATTCTTTTGATCTAAATATCGCAGAACTAAGAAATACCTGGTATAAAACCTCATTCCTTTTAGATCAAAAGCAAACTGCAAATAATTTAGCACAAGACAGGTTTGAAAATTTTGCTAAACAGCCTTTACACTACGAATTCCCAATTCATTTTATGGGAAGAAAACCTTTACTTGACAATTCAAAACCAAAACCAAAGGCCGCTATTATACGTGAAAAAGGAAGTAATTCTGAACGCGAAATGGCCAACGCCATGTATTTAGCAGGTTTTGATGTAAAAGATGTACACATGACCGATTTAATTTCGGGTCGTGAAACTTTAGAAGACATTCAGTTTATAGGTGCAGTTGGTGGTTTTTCGAATAGTGATGTATTAGGCTCTGCTAAAGGATGGGCTGGTGCCTTTTTATATAACGAAAAAGCAAATACTGCCTTAAAAAACTTCTTCAAAAGAGAAGATACCTTATCTGTTGGAATCTGTAATGGTTGTCAGTTATTTATGGAACTTGAGGTCATAAATCCAGAACACAAGGTACATGGTAAATTAGTCCATAACGAATCTGGTAAGCACGAAAGTGGATTTACATCAGTTAAAATTCAAGATAACAACTCGGTAATGTTATCTACCCTAACCGGAAGCACGTTGGGCGTTTGGATTTCTCACGGAGAAGGTAAATTTAACCTCCCACTTCCTGAAGATAACTATAATATCGTGGCTAAATATGGATATAAAGCCTATCCTTCGAACCCAAATGGATCAGATTACAATACTGCAATGCTGACCGACAAAAGTGGTCGACATTTAGTAATGATGCCACATATAGAACGTTCAATTTTTCAATGGAATTGGGCTCATTATCCAAAAGGCAGAAGAGATGAAGTATCTCCTTGGATAGAAGCTTTTGTAAATGCAAGAAAATGGATAGAAAACAACGATAATGTTAAGTTTTAAAAGCTTAAAAGATAAATATATCAACAAAAGCAATAAAAAAATAAGGAGTTATCAAATTACAGCTCCTTTTTTTTATATATTAGAGTTGTGTATTATAAGATTTTTTATAATTTGCGAAACTATGCATGCATAATAGTTATTTGAAACTCTCAAAAACTATTTAGAAATATTAAAACAACTTATGACGACAATTACTAGACTATTTGATTTTCCACATTATCAACTTAAAAAATTCAATTTAGATAAATCATTAATTACTAAATACGATGGCGAATGGATTGCTACCTCTTCTGCAGAATATGTAGAAAAAGCGAACCAAATTAGTCGTGGTCTTTTACGGTTAGGTGTAAAACCTAATGATAAAGTTGCCATCATATCTTCTAATAACAGAACAGAATGGAACATAACCGATATAGGTGTTCTGCAAATTGGTGCACAGGATGTTCCCATTTATCCAACGATTTCGCAAGAGGATTATGAGTATGTTCTAAACCACTCAGAATCTACATATTGTTTTGTATCTGACGAGGAAGTATATCAAAAAGTTAAAAACATTCAAGCCAATGTACCTTCGTTAAAAGAGGTTTTCTCTTATAATGACATCAAAGGTTGTAAAAGTTGGAATGAAGTGCTAGATCTTGGTAAAGACGATAGCAATCAAGAAGAAGTAGAAAAGATTATGGATTCGGTAAAAGAAGATGATCTTGCTACCTTAATATATACATCAGGAACAACAGGTAGACCTAAAGGAGTGATGCTTAGCCATAAAAACGTGGTAAGCAATACATTAGCGGCTTCTACTCGATTCCCTTTGGTTCCGGGTGATATTAAAGCACTAAGCTTTTTACCCGTATGTCATATTTACGAAAGAATGACTATGTATCTCTATCAATACCTTGGAGCGAGTATTTATTTTGCAGAATCAATAGAGGCAATTAGCGATAATCTAAAAGAGGTATCTCCTGAAATTATGACCGCGGTTCCTAGACTACTTGAGAAAGTATATGATAAAATTATTGCAAAAGGAGCTGACCTTACAGGTGTTAAAAAGAAATTAT
This sequence comes from Aquimarina penaris, assembly GCF_040786285.1. NCBI lineage: Bacteria > Pseudomonadati > Bacteroidota > Flavobacteriia > Flavobacteriales > Flavobacteriaceae > Aquimarina > Aquimarina penaris. The sequence goes on along the minus strand of NZ_JBFMKQ010000002.1, from coordinate 883,539 downwards.
TCTTCTGGGCAGTTGATTTAGGGTTAAAATATGAGCCTTACGGAGCAAATGGATGGTGGTATGAAAAGAAACTTGGTATTGCTCGAAAATTAATCTTTAGTAAATGGCAAGAGGCTCTTGGAGGCGAATTAAGAATAATTGCATCTGGTAGTGCTGCCTTACAATCTAGATTGGCAAGAGTTTTTAATGCCGCCGGACTTAGTGTTATGGAAGGATACGGCCTTACTGAAACCTCTCCCGTTATTTCGGTAAATGACGCTAGAAATAAAGGATTTAAAATAGGTACGGTAGGAAAAATACTTCCCGATACTGAAGTCAAAATAGCTGATGATGGTGAAATCCTTGTAAAAGGCCCACAAGTAATGCAGGGGTATTATAAAGATGAAGAAAAAACCAATGAAGCTTTAAAAGGTGGATATTTTCATACTGGCGATATCGGAGAAATTGATAGCGAAGGTTTTTTACGAATTACAGATCGCAAAAAAGAAATGTTCAAAACTTCTGGAGGTAAATATGTTGCCCCACAAGTCATAGAAAATACAATGAAACAATCACGTTTTATTGAACAAATTATGGTGATTGGTGAAGGAGAAAAAATGCCTGCTGCCTTTATACAACCCAATTTTGAGTTCTTAAAAGATTGGGCAGAGCGTAAAGGTCTACAAATAGGGAGTTCTGTCGAAGAAATGATTGCCAATCAAACGGTAATCGACCGTTATCAAGAAGAGGTTGATGAACATAACGAACGATTTGGAAAATGGGAACGGGTTAAAAAATTCGAACTTACACCAGACGAATGGAGCATCGATGCAGGACACCTTACTCCTACCATGAAGCTAAGAAGAAAAATAATAAAAGAAAAATATACAGAATTATACTCTAAAATTTATGGCTAATTCAATTCACTGATTATAATGTAATACGCGTATAAGCTTAACAGTAAATCAGTAAACTCCTCATTTTATGGGGAGTTTTTTTATTAATTCAATAGAAAAACGTAAATTACTTCAGCTTATCTTAAATTTTTACAATATTTATTATGCATGCATAGTAAATTTTCTTATCTTTACATTCATAATAAATTTTGAATGAGAGAAAAGACAATAGATTATGCGCTTAGAGCTACCTGGATGGCAGTAGCAAAGATGTATAATGAAGAAGCGGGCAAAAAAGGTAGCACTATGGCTACGGGATTTGCTTTGCTTAGTATAGATCCAGAAAGTGGCACTCCTTCAACTTCATTAGGCCCCAAAATGGGTATGGAAGCCACAAGCTTATCACGCACTTTGAAAACCATGGAAGAAAAAGGGTTGATTTTTAGAAAAAAAAATCCTCAAGATGGACGTGGTGTACTTATATATTTAACACCTTTTGGAGTAGAAATGCGCGATTTTTCGAAAGAAGTCGTCTTTACGTTTGATAACACGGTAAGAAAACATATTCCAAAAGAGAAGCTTGATATTTTCTTAGAAGTTTTTCAAACGATCAACGATCTTATAGCATCAAAAAAAATTTATCCAAAACAAGAATCTATAACACCTTAACAACTTTAAGTTAAAAATGAAAAGAATCATTAAAAAAGTTGCAGTCGTCGGCTCAGGGATCATGGGGTCGGGCATTGCATGTCATTTCGCCAACATTGGTGTCGAAGTACTTCTATTAGACATTGTTCCTAGAGAACTAAATGACAAAGAAAAAGCTAAAGGCCTTACTCTAGAAAGTAAAGTAGTTCGCAATCGGTTAGTAAATGACTCTCTTACCGCCGCTCTTAAATCTAAACCCTCCCCCATTTATCATCAAAAATTTGCAAATCGCATCACAACAGGAAACCTGGAAGATGATATTGCAAAAGTTGCCGATGTAGATTGGATTATTGAGGTCGTTGTAGAAAGACTTGATATCAAAAAATTAGTTTTTGAGAATCTAGAAAAACATAGAACACCAGGTACATTAATTACTTCTAATACCTCTGGTATCCCTATAAAGTTTATGAACGAAGGTAGAAGTGAAGATTTCCAGAAACATTTCTGTGGAACTCACTTTTTTAATCCAGCTCGTTATTTAAAATTATTCGAAATTATCCCAGGTCCTAATACCTCTCAAGAAGTATTAGACTTCCTTAATGGTTATGGAGAACAATTCTTAGGAAAAACATCTGTAGTTGCTAAAGATACTCCTGCTTTTATTGGTAACCGAATTGGTATATTTAGTATCATGAGTCTATTTCATATGGTCAAAGATATGGGGTTAACTATAGAAGAAGTTGATAAACTTACTGGCCCTGTTATAGGTCGTCCAAAATCGGCAACTTTCCGTACCGTAGATGTCGTAGGACTAGATACTCTAGTACATGTTGCTAATGGTATTGCAGATAATTGCCCCGATGATGAGCGTCATGAGTTATTTAAACTTCCGGCTTTCATCAACACCATGATGGAAAACAAATGGTTAGGAAGTAAAACCAAACAAGGGTTCTATAAAAAGAACGTAACCGCAGAAGGGAAAAAAGAAATCCTTTCTTTAGACTTAGATACCTTAGATTATAGAGCCAATAAAAGAGCTTCTTTTGCTACGCTAGAAATGACTAAAACTATCGACAAAGTGGTTGATCGTTTTAAAGTATTAGTTTCAGGAAAAGATAAAGCAGGTGAATTTTATCGTAAAACCTTTGCCGCATTATTTGCATATGTTTCTAATCGTATTCCAGAAATTACAGATGAATTATACAAAATCGATGATGCTATGAAAGCTGGTTTTGGATGGGAACATGGTCCTTTCCAGATCTGGGATGCTATCGGAGTAGAAAAAGGAATCGAAATTATGAAAGCTGAAGGTCTTGAACCAGCAGCTTGGGTAAATGACATGATTGCTTCAGGTAGTACTTCTTTTTATACCATAAAAGATGGTGCTACACATTCATATGATATTCCTAAAAAGGCACAAGAAAAAATTCCTGGCCAAGATGCATTTATCATTTTAGATAATATCCGTAAATCTTCTGAAGTTTTCAAAAACAGTGGCGTTGTTGTTGAAGATCTTGGAGACGGTATCCTGAATGTCGAATTCCAAAGTAAAATGAATACTATTGGTGGAGATGTACTTGCAGGATTAAATAAAGCAATCGATCTGGCTGAAAAAGATTTCCAAGGACTAGTAGTAGGTAATCAAGCTGCAAACTTCTCTGTGGGAGCCAATATCGGAATGATCTTTATGATGGCCGTAGAGCAGGAATATGATGAGCTAAACATGGCTATAAAATATTTCCAGGACTCTATGATGCGCATGCGCTATTCTGCTATTCCAACAGTTGTTGCTCCTCACGGCATGACACTGGGTGGCGGATGTGAAATATCACTTCATGCAGATAAAGTAGTTGCTGCGGCAGAAACATATATGGGATTGGTTGAATTTGGTGTTGGAGTTATCCCAGGTGGTGGTGGTTCTAAAGAAATGGCACTAAGAGCTGCAGATCTTTTCAAGAAAGATGATGTAGAACTTAATGTGCTTCAAGAGCATTTCTTAACCATTGGTATGGCTAAAGTATCCACATCGGCTTATGAAGCCTTTGATACAAATCTACTTCAGAAAGGAAAAGATATTGTTGTTGTTAATAAAGACAGGCAAATTGCTACGGCTAAAGCTTATGCTAAATTAATGGCCGAACAAGGATATACACAACCTCCACGTCGTAAAGACATAAAGGTTTTAGGTAAACAAGCATTAGGGATGTTCTTAGTAGGTACCGACTCTATGGAAGCTAGTAAATATATTTCTGAGCATGATCATAAAATAGCGAATAAGTTAGGTTATGTAATGGCTGGTGGAGATTTATCCGAACCAACTCTGGTTACAGAGCAATACTTATTAGATCTAGAACGTGAAGCTTTCTTGTCTTTATGTACAGAACGTAAAACTCTTGAGCGTATCGAGCATATGTTGAAGAAAGGAAAACCATTACGTAATTAGATTACTGGATTGTTGGATTGATAGATCATTAGAAATCCAACCAGTCTAAAAATCGAATAATCTAAAAATCTATTTAAAAAATGAAAACAGCATATATAGTAAAAGCATATAGAACAGCCGTGGGGAAAGCCCCTCGCGGAGTATTCAGATTCAAAAGAACAGATGAATTGGCTGCAGAAACCATCCAACATATGATGAAAGAGCTGCCAAACCTTGATAAAGACCGTATTGATGATGTTATTGTGGGTAATGCAATGCCAGAAGGCTCTCAAGGATTGAATATGGCACGTTTAATCTCATTAATGGGATTAGATTCTATCGATGTTCCTGGAGTAACGGTAAACAGATTTTGTTCCTCAGGAATTGAAACTATTGGTATCGCTACTGCAAAAATACAAGCAGGAATGGCAGATTGTATTATTGCCGGTGGTGCAGAAAGTATGAGTTCGGTACCGATGACCGGTTATAAAACAGAACTTAATTATGATCTGGCCAAATCAGGGCATGAAGATTATTATTGGGGAATGGGTAATACTGCCGAAGCCGTTGCACATCAATTTAAAGTATCTCGTGAAGATCAGGATGAGTTTGCTTATCAGTCACACATGAAAGCTTTAAAAGCACAAGCCGAAAATCGTTTTCAAGATCAAATCGTGCCTATTAATGTTGAGCAGATTTATGTTGATCAGAACGGAAAGAAAGCATCAAAATCATATACAGTTACAAAAGATGAAGGACCTCGAGCTGGTACCAGTAAAGAAGTTTTAGGCAAACTTAGACCTGTATTTGAACTAGGAGGAAGTGTAACCGCGGGTAATTCATCTCAAATGAGTGACGGTGCCGCTTTTGTAATGGTAATGAGTGAAGATATGGTTAAAGAGCTTAATCTCGAGCCTATTGCCAGGCTTGTAAACTATGCAGCAGCAGGTGTTGAGCCAAGAATTATGGGTATTGGTCCGGTTAAAGCTATTCCAAAAGCTTTAAAACAAGCAGGATTAAAACAAGATGATATAGAGTTAATCGAGCTTAATGAAGCCTTTGCTTCTCAATCTCTTGCAGTAATGCGCGAACTTAATATCAATCAAGATATTGTTAATGTTAACGGAGGAGCCATAGCTCTTGGTCACCCGTTAGGATGTACGGGAGCAAAACTTTCTGTTCAATTGTTCGATGAAATGCGCAAACGTGATATGAAAGGTAAATATGGTATGGTAACCATGTGTGTAGGTACTGGGCAAGGTGCTGCCGGTATTTTTGAATTTTTAAACTAAAACAACAGAGCTAAGAAAAAATAATATAAAACGATGAGTACAGAAACTATGAACAAAGATATTCTTAGAGGAGGTCAATTCCTTGTCAAAGAAACCAAAGCTGAAGATGTATTTACTCCAGAGGATTTTTCTGAGGAGCAAAAGATGATGCGTGATAGCGCAAGAGAATTTGTTGACCGTGATCTATGGGCACATTGGGAAAGATTTGAATCAAAAGATTATGCATATACCGAAGCATGTATGAAGAAAGCCGGTGAGCTTGGTCTTCTTGGTGTAGCCGTTCCCGAAGCTTATGAAGGATTGGGTATGGGATTTGTATCTACCATGTTAGTATGTGATTATATTTCTGGTGCTACAGGATCTTTTAGTACAGCGTTTGGAGCACATACAGGTATTGGTACAATGCCTATCTCATTATATGGTAATGAAGAGCAAAAGAAAAAATATGTTTCTAAATTAGCTACTGGTGAGTGGATGGGAGCATATTGTTTAACTGAGCCTGGTGCGGGGTCAGATGCAAATTCTGGAAAAACAAAAGCTGTTTTATCTGATGATGGAAAGCATTACTTAATTTCTGGTCAGAAAATGTGGATCTCTAATGCAGGATTCTGTGATGTAATGATCGTTTTTGCACGTATCGGTGATGATAAAAACATTACAGGATTTATTGTAGAACACGATCCATCTAACGGTATTACTTTAGGTGACGAAGAAAAGAAACTAGGTATTCACTCCTCTTCTACTCGTCAGGTATTCTTTAGTGATACAAAAGTACCGGTAGAGAATATGTTATCAGAAAGAGGTAATGGCTTTAAAATTGCAATGAATGCATTAAATGTAGGTCGTATCAAGTTAGCTGCTGCTTGTTTAGATGCTCAAAGAAGAGTGATCGGAGAAGCAACTAAGTATGCTAATGAGCGTATCCAGTTTAAGACTCCTATTATGAACTTTGGAGCTATCAAAGCTAAGATTGCTGAAATGGCTACCAATACATATGCTGATGAATCTGCAAGTTACAGAGCTGCCAAAAATATTGAAGATAGAATTGCTATCCGTCAAGCGGAAGGAAACTCTCATCAAGAAGCTGAACTTAAAGGTGTAGAAGAGTACGCTATAGAGTGCTCTATTCTTAAAGTTGCAGTTTCTGAAGATGTTCAAAGTTGTACCGATGAAGGTGTACAAATTTTTGGAGGTATGGGATTCTCTGCTGATACTCCTATGGAATCTGCATGGAGAGATGCCCGTATTGCTCGTATTTATGAAGGTACAAACGAAATCAACCGTATGTTAGCTGTAGGGATGTTGGTTAAAAAGGCTATGAAAGGACATGTAGATCTTTTAGCTCCAGCCATGAAAGTTGCCGATGAACTTACTGGTATTCCTTCGTTTGATACTCCAGATTACTCTCAACTATTTGCAGAAGAGAAAGAGATTGTTGCAAAAATGAAAAAGGTATTCTTAATGGTTGCCGGAGCTGCTATGCAAAAATTCGGACCTAAATTAGAAGAGCACCAACAATTATTAATGGCCGCTTCTGATATCTTGATAGAAATCTATATGGCAGAATCTACCATATTACGTACAGAGAAAAATGCAAAACGTTTTGGAGAAGATTCTCAAGAAACTCAGATTGCAATGTCTCAGTTATACCTATACAATGCGGTAGATATCGTTATCAAAAAAGGAAAAGAAGCCATCGTTTCTTTTGCTGAAGGTGATGAACAACGTATGATGCTAATGGGACTTAAGCGTTTTACTAAATACGCTAACCAACCAAATGTTGTGGCATTAAGAACTAAAATCGCAGACAAAATATCTGAAGAGAATGGATATTACTTAGGATAATCATATTGCCCTCCCAATGGCATTAAACTAGGGAGTTGTTTAATTTTGATTTAAAAAACCGCTTTTTCATTGGGTAAAAGCGGTTTTTTTATTAGATGTGATTTTCTTTCAATTCAATTCCTTAAAAAAAGGAGTTCCTATGCTAAATTTGATAAAATTTCAAGGTGTTTTTTTCGCATACAATATCATAAAAAACTAGATTACAATCATTTATATTGCTAATTCAACCCTTTTTTACCACAAAAATTAACAATTTATCAACACGAAAACGTTGTAGTTTAAGACTTATCCTACAAAATTGAATATTTCGTAATAACTTAGTAGAAATTTAACACAAGAAACGCTTTTATAAACAAAAACTACTTATTATGAAATCAAACTCTCCACCAGCGAAAATTTTAGATGTATTTGAAGTCTTTCAATCCAATTCATCATTAAACTATATTCTAGTTTAGATTAAGAATTCATTTAGTATTACATTCGGATTAGTCACCAAGGAAATATTACGATTAGAAATAAATTACTTCTCAGTACATATTAGCATGTTTTGATTACAAACACTGCTTAGAAAGGCAAATTTATTAATATCTAACGCCTTGTTCATCCTTAAAGACTTTCCGATTACCCTCAACGTAATTTCATTCTTACGTATGAATACAAACTCAACATGATGATATCAGCTATCATCAAACTAAACTTAAAAGATTGCAAAATGAAACGAAAAAACGTAAAATCAATTTTAGTAGCTTTGTTGCTTTGCATTCCTTTCCTAGGAATCCAGGCACAAGACGAAGATGTACTATTCCAGGCTTTTGATTGGAATGTACAAAACCAACCGGCTGGACAAACCTGGTACGATGTTGTATCACAAAACAGAAACCTTATCAAAGATGCCGGAATAGATATGATATGGATGCCGCCTCCAAGTAATTCTGCGGCACCACAAGGATATTTACCTCGAGAACTAAACAATCTAAATAGTGCATACGGTACGCAAGCACAATTAATTAATCTGATCAATCAATACCATGCTCTTGATATCAAAGTCTTAAGTGATATTGTAATTAATCATCGTGTAGGTACAAATGATGCTGTTACATTCACCAATCCAGCATGGCCAACCTTTTACATCACAGCAGATGATGAAGGAAGGAATTTCGTGCCCGGCCCTGTAGAATTTAGTATTAACGGAGATTACGTTCCTGGTTTTGCCCTAAAATCTGATGGATCTAACGGAACTTTTGCAGCCGCCAGAGATCTGGATCATAAAAACCCTGCTGTACGAGCAGAAATCATTAAATGGATGAATTTCTTAAAAAATGACATCGGTTTTGATGGATGGAGATATGATTTTGTACATGGATACGATCCCATATACAACAAAGAGTATAATGATGCCACCAACCCATATTTTGCCGTTGGAGAGCTTTTAGAAAGTAGTAGAGTACAGACAAATAACTTCGTTAATTTTGCACAACAATCCTCTTCTGCCTTTGATTTTAACACCAAAGTTAGTTTACAAAATGCTATACGAGATAATAACCTATCCTACCTCAGAGATGGCCAAGGAAGACCTTCTGGGATGATTGGCATAAACCCTTCAAAATCTGTAACATTTTTAGATAATCATGATACAGGATTTGCGCAGCAATGTTGTGGATCAGGATATGTATTCCCTGGAGGAGAAACTAATCTAAGAAAAGGATATGCTTATATTTTAACACACCCAGGTAACCCTGCTGTTTTCTGGACTCACTTTATGGATGGTGGATCAGGAGTGCGTAATGCCATTAAAAACCTTATTACGGCAAGAAAGAGTGTTAGAGTACATTCTGCTTCGACAATTAGTATTGCAGAGGCAAGAAACGACCTTTACGCCGCTTATATTGATGGTAAAAGTGGTACACTAGCAATGAAATTAGGTAGCGGTAATTGGTCTCCAAACGGAAATGGTTGGGTATTACAAACCTCTGGAACCGATTATGCAGTTTGGACCCAAGGTGGAAATACCGGAGGAGGAGAAACTGTTGTTCCATTTACCGTAAATTTCAAGAAACCTAACGGATGGGGCAACAATATAAACGCCTATTTCTTTGATGCATCGGCAAATGCAACTTTACCAGGCACTTCAGGATGGCCAGGGCAACAAACAACAAACATCTCTGGTACACCCTGGTATTCTTATACTGTTAGTCCGCAAGCAGGTACTTCGGCAAATAACATAAGAGTAATATTTAATGACGGTAATGGTAATCAAACCGGAAACTTATCAAGAAGCACCACTGGATGGTATACTAATGGTACCTGGACAAATGCATGTCCGTCTGATTGTAGTGGATCTTCAACTCCAAATCAAGTTACCCTAAATTTCCAAAGACCAAATGGCTGGGGAAATAACACCAATATCTACCTTTATAATAAAGCAAGTAATCAAACTCTTTCTGGCACATCAGGGTGGCCAGGGCAATCTATGAGTAATCTAAGCGGTACTTCATGGAGTGAAAGTACTTTTACATTACCTAATGGGGTATCAACAAATGATGTTGGCGTTGTTTTTAATAATGGAAATGGTCAGCAGACCGTTGATTTAACAAGAGGAACTGATGGATGGTTTAGAGTAACAGGAACTAGTAATGGTAAGAGAACAGGAACATGGTCTGGTAGTTGCCCTAATAATTGTCCTTCTAAAATTGGCTTGGCTCTTACAGAAAAATCGAATAAGAAAACTACAATTTCACCGATTCCTCTTTCTGACAATAGTAAATTATATGTATCAACCTCGTCTAGAGGAGTATTACAAGTAACTGTATCAAATCTTTTAGGGCAAACAAAAACTGTTTACAGTCAAAACACCCCATCAGGAAACCATGCCATTGATATTAAAAGTGGTGATATAAGTCAAAAAGGTATATATTTCTATACTGTAAAGTTGAATGAAAATATACTAAATCAAATAAAGGTTGTTAAAATGTAACCCCCTAACCTCTTTATTTTCTCTTTCAATAAATACTTATTAGAAAGTATGCGGTTGTTACTTATACATGAGTAGCAACCGCATTTTAAATTTTGTTTATTACATTTATACCTAATTATACTGCCAAATCTTACTATGAAAAAAATCATATTCTTATTTAGTATAGCATCTATAATAGGTTGTGCGAAAAGAGAAAAAAGCACGAATATTGACACTTCTATTGCAATGGTATATCAAAACTCTAATGAACAAAATAAAAAAGATCATCAATTAAGAGAAGTAAAAAAAGCAGTTATAGTACCTCGATTAGATGGTAATATGGATGATCCGATATGGAAAGAAGTAATATGGTATGGTTTAGATCAAAAATGGCTTGGGGCTCCATATGAATTTAATGATTTCTTTGGTCGATATAAAATCGCCTGGACCCCAGAAGCATTATATCTTTTAGTAGAAATAAAAGATGACATCTTATACGATCAAAATAAAGACCCTTTAAAACTATGGTGGGATGATGATTGTGTCGAAATCTTTATCGATGCAGATAATTCTGGAGGGGATCATCAATATTCTAACAATGCTTTTGCTTATCATGTTGCATTAGATGGTAATGTTGTTGATCTTGACCAAAATAAAAACCCCGTACTCTATAATAATCATGTAAGCACAAGGAGAGTTACAAAAAATGATGTAACCATATGGGAGTTTGAAATCACTATCTATGATGACACCTATATAGACGGGCAAGTTAATGATCCTGTAGTTTTGAGCAAAGATCAAAAACTTGGTTTTGCCGTTGCCTACAATGATAATGACGGCAGTACAGAACGAGAAAACTTTATCGGTTCTGTTTTTATTCCTGGGGAAGAAAAAAACCTAGGCTGGATTAATGCCGATGTTTTTGGTACTATTATTTTGAAAGAATAAACAAAAAACAACCCCAAACTTCAAAATATGGTTAATGGATTGTTTCCATCAACTCCTCTTCTTTAGTTATTCCGCCAGAAAAGTTTGCCGCAGTTTCTATAAGTGCTAAATGTGAATACGCTTGTGGGAAATTACCCAATAGTCTTTTGGTTTCAAAATCAATATCTTCACTAAAAAGTCCCAAATGATTACTATAAGAAAGCAATTGATCAAAAAGTTTCTGCGCTTTTTCTCGCTCTCCGATCTTGTACAAGCTATTAATAAACCAAAAACTACAAATAGTAAAGGATGAAGAGGGTAATCCAAAATCATCTTTATTCTTGTATCTGTATAATAATCCATCATTACATAACTCTATTTCGGTAGCCTTAACAGTACTTATAAAACGAGGATCTTTAGCTTTTATAAAACCATACGATTCCATTAACAAGGTAGAAGCATCTAAATCAGATACCCCATATGATTGTGCATACGCTTGTTTTTCTTCATTCCATGCATTTTTATATATGTCATCATGTATACGATCCCTAAGTTGTTTCCAACTTTCGTTTTTATTTGTCTTACCAATTAACTCTCCTATTTTTATAGCTCTATCCACGGCTACCCAGCATAATAGCTTAGAAAATGTAAAATGACGTTCTTCGGTTCTAAACTCCCAAATTCCTTTATCCGGTTTTTCCCAATTTACATTAACTATATGTACAATACTCTTACTTATTGTCCATAAACCTTCACTATTATCCAGATCGCAATCAAATTTCATAAACTGCTGATAGATAACATCCATAAGGATACCATAAATATCATTCTGTTTTTGATGGTAAGCAGCATTTCCGATTCTCACTGGGCTTGAGTTTTTATATCCATTAAGATGATCCAATGTTTTTTCGGTTAATTTCTTCTCTCCGTTTATTCCATACATAATTTGGATTTTCTCATCCTTATCAGGTATAATATCAATGATAAACTGAAGAAAACGCTCAGCCAGTCTTTTATGTCCTAAATTAGAGACCACTTTGATTACCATAGAAGCATCACGTATCCAACAAAATCTGTAATCCCAATTACGAACTTCTCCAATCGTTTCTGGCAGTGATGTTGTGGCTGCAGCTAGCACTGCTCCGGATTTATCGTAACTCAATAATTTTAAAACCAATGCGCTTCTAAGAATTTGATCGTTGTAGTGTTTATACGAAGTTGTATTTTCGCACCAATTAAGCCAATATACTCTTGTGCGTTGCATTTTGAGGTAGCATCTTTCGAGAGATTGTTTCAATATTTTTTCGTGGTAACTAATCAAAAAATAGGCATGATTTTCAAGAATAATTTCTTCAGAATTTAGAATAGATTCAAAATCAAGATCAGAGTATAGGTATAGAGTATCATACTTCTCTTCATTAGTAATGCTCTTAATGTAGTCTGTTTTAACTTCAAGATCTGTTTTACCCATCGCATATTCGAGCTTTGGATCATATTTAACTCTAAATTTTGGTTTCCCTGAAATCAATTTTACATATCTCACAATGTCCGATGGGGAATAAAAAGTACCATCACCATTTTTATATCGAGGCATAAAATCTATGAATTCAAAAGCATCAGTCCCATTATTAAACTCGGTAACCAAAATATTCGTTCTATGTATGTACTTTTGAGAGATTTTATAATCATCACTTACTATAATCTCAAAGCTACCACCAATTCGTTCATCTAAAATTTTTGCAAAAACAGAATACGAATCAAAATTTGGCAGACAACACCAATCTAAAGATCCATATTTTGAAATAAGTGCTGCGCTTTGACAATTTCCGATAATTCCATAGTCGAGGTTATTCATAAATCCTAAATTTCTTTTAAATAGCCGTTTTTTTAATCTTCTTTTCCCTAATTTAACAAAAATCAAAAAAAGTTAACCAACTTTAAACCAATTTATGAGTAAAACTATTATAATCTCAAATAGACTACCCTTACAATTAAAGATTCATAATAACAAAATTGAAACAACACCAAGTGTTGGAGGGCTGGCAACAGGGATGAAATCTGTTCACTCCCATAGTAATAGCATATGGGTTGGTTGGAGTGGCCTTACCGAAGAAGAATTTAATCTAGAATTAAAAACCCAAGTTAATACAGCGCTCCAAAAACATCAATGTGTTGGTGTACCGCTAACAGATAGTGATATTGATGGGTTTTACTATGGTTTCAGTAATAATACACTTTGGCCTTTATTTCATTACTTCATGGAATATACCGAATTCGAAAAAGAAACCTGGGAAACTTATAAGTCTGTCAATCAAAAATTTGCTGATGTAGTACTTCAAAACCTTGAGGATGGAGACACCGTATGGATACATGATTATCAATTATTATTATTACCAGGATTAATACGTAAGAAAAAACCAGACGTATCTATAGGTTTCTTTTTGCACATTCCTTTTCCTTCTTATGAGGTTTTTAGAACAATACCGTGTAGAGAAGAATTGTTAGAAGGCATGCTCGGAGCTGATTTGTTAGGATTTCATACCTATGACTACGAACGGCATTTTTTGAGCTCTGTACAAAGAGTTTTAGGCCATGAGATAAATTTTAATAATATACACCTTGATAACAGGATCGTTAAGGTAGACTCTTTTCCTATGGGGATTGATTATAAGAAATTTCATGAAGCCGCAGAATTACATGACCAAAAGGAAAAAAAGGATCAAACCGAAATACAACAAGAGATTGACAAGCACTTAAAAAAAGGTAGTAATCAAGCTAAACTTATTCTTTCGATTGATCGACTAGATTATACTAAAGGTATTGCCAATCGTTTAAGAGCATTTGAGTATTTCCTTGAGAAATATCCTCAGTTTAAAGGCAAAGCAAGACTGGTTATGCTAGCAGTCCCGTCGAGATCTAATGTCCCACAGTATCAACTTTTAAAAAATGAAATTGATCAATTAGTCGGAAGAATTAATGGGCAATTTGCTGAAGTAAGCTGGACTCCCATTTGGTATTTTTACCGTTCTCTTCCTTTTGAAAACCTTATTGATCTATATACCTCTAGTGAAGTTGCTTTACTTACACCAATTAGAGATGGTATGAATCTGGTAGCCAAAGAATATATAGCTTCACGAGTAGATAAAAAAGGGGTTTTGATCCTGAGTGAAATGACCGGAGCTTCAAACGAAATGAGCGAAGCCTTGATTATTAATCCAAATAATTTTGAAGAAATTGCAGACACACTAAAATTTGCTTTAGAAATGCCCGAGGAAGAGCAAATCAAGCGAAACAATGCTCTTCAAAAACGTCTGAAACGATATAATGTTGAAAAATGGGCGAACGATTTCATGGAGTCTTTGAAAGCAACCAAAGACGACACTAAAAAGTATACCTTAAAAAAAATAAGTCACATTATAAAAGAGGAAATTGCGACAAAGTTCAGTACTTCAAAAAACAGGATATTATTCCTTGATTATGATGGAACTATGGTCCCTTTTGAAAAATTACCAGAAAATGCGAAACCAACCCAAAGAGTTTTTGATATCTTAGATGCATTGTATCAACAACCAAACACCAAAGTCATTATTATTACGGGTAGAGATAGAGATACCATTCAAGAATGGTTTGGGCATAAAGAATACACTCTTATAACAGAGCATGGAGCATGGTTAAAAGAAAAGAATAAAGATTGGGAGTTAATGGAGCGGGTCGATAATAAATGGTTCGAATCTATTGCACCCATTCTTGAATCATTTACTGATCGAACCCCAGGGTCTTTAGTAGAAGAAAAAAGGTATTCGTTGGCCTGGCATTTTAGAAACGTTGATCCCGATTTAGGTAAAAAAAGAGCTAATTCTCTAAAAACTACTATTCAGCAATTGATTGCTAATCATAATCTAGAAATTCTTGAAGGAGATAAAGTATTAGAAATTAAGGTAAGTGGAGTAAGTAAAGGAAAATCAGCCTCTAAAATGTTACTTGATGCATCATATGATTTTATTTTTGCTATAGGTGATGATTGGACAGATGAGCATATGTTTAAAGAACTACCCACAGATGCCCATACCGTAAAAGTGGGATTAAAAAAAACAGTTGCTCAATATTATGTAGAAGATATTAATCAAGTTTACGATCTTTTAAACGCATTTAAATAGTATAAACATCTTAAGAAATAGTACATACTCCTGAAACCAAAATTCTACATACTTCCGGTAATTATTCTTTCGCAATTTTTTTGTACCTCTCTTTGGTTCGCAGGAAATGCAGTAATCGATGATCTTGCTACCCAATTTGACTTTGGTTTTAATATTCTGGGTTACCTCCTATCTTTTGTTCAATTTGGTTTTATTATCGGCACATTAACTTTTGCTCTATTAACTCTTGCAGATCGTTATTCGCCATCCCGTATATTTATGATTTGTGCTTTTTTAGGAGGAATCTGTAATTTATCCTTACTTATCCCAAATATTACCGTGTTCAATTTACTAACAGCGCGTTTTGGTACAGGCTTTTTTTTGGCAGGAATTTACCCGGTAGGAATGAAAATTGCCTCAGATTACTATAAAGGTGGTCTCGGAAGAGCTTTAGGATATTTGGTCGGGGCCTTAGTACTAGGAACGGCTTTTCCTCATTTTATTAATGAATTTTCCTGGAGTAGTGATTATACAGCCGTGATAATTAGCACAACACTATTAGCTTTCTTAGGAGGACTAAGTATGTGGCTTTTAGTTCCCGATGGGCCATATAGAAGACCCGCCACCAAATTACAATTAGGAGTGGTTACACAATTATTCAATATTCCGCACTTTAGAAAAGCAGCTTTTGGATACTTTGGGCATATGTGGGAACTTTACGCTTTTTGGGGGTTTGTTCCTGTAATTCTAAAAACTTATGCTAATCGCCAAGGTATTGACCTTCAGATATCATTTTGGTCTTTTATTGTCATCGGAATAGGAGCTATATCATGTGTGCTGGGAGGTTTAATTTCGTTAAGAAAAGGTAGTAGAAAAGTTGCTTATAATTCTCTTTTAGTATCTGGGATACTTTGTTTGGCCTCTCCACTATTTTTTAGTCTATCTCCTCACTTATTTATTGTATTATTATGTATCTGGGGAATGGTAGTGATATCAGACTCACCACAATTTTCTACCATGATAGCTTCCTCTGCACCTCCAGAATTAAGAGGAACTGCCCTTACCATAACGAACTGTATTGGATTTGCAATCACCATTATCAGTATTCAGTTACTTTCTTTTTTAACAGATAAAGTAGATACTACACTCTTATACTTATTTTTAAGTATTGGACCAATTTTTGGACTCTATGCGTTACGAAGGACATAGTGATCATGTAAAACAACACATTAATTAGCGTCTAATGCTTCTTTAATTCTGGTCATAGCCTTGGATAACTGAGCTTCTACCGTTTTTACAGAAACACCTAATTGTTCTGCCACTTCTTTATATTTAAACCCCTGCATTTTATTTAAAACGAAGACTTCTTTACATTTTGGAGGAAGTTTATCAATCTCATCTCGAACTTTTTTTATCTGATTTTTTATAAAATCAGTGTCTTCTTCAATAAAAACTTCTAAAACAGAACTTTTAATCTGTTCAATATAATTCAGCTCTTTTTTATTTTTCTTGAAACTATCTACTAATTCATAATAGCAAGATTTATATAAATAACTTTTAATTGAAGTATTGATATTTAGTTTTTCTCTATTCTTCCAAATTTTGAGCATGACATTCTGGACAACATCCTCTGCTTGTTGTCTATTCTTTGATAAGCTATATATATAAGAGCATAGTTCGTTATAGTGCATTTCATATAAATACCTATATACAAACTCATTACCTTTTTTAAGCTCCTCTATTTGAGTTTTGTTCTCTATAGCAACTTTTTTTTAACTCATTTTTAACCCCTATTCGAAGACAATTAACAAAAACTTTACATAAATAATAAAAAAAGTACTCTTAAAAGTAAGGGTATTTTATTTTTTTCAAGTCTTACTTAAAAATAACCTAATAATTCGCATGAAAAAGAATACAGATTTAGATATAAACCAAATACTAAAATATCTAAATGATGAGATGACAAAAAGTGAACTTGTAGAGTTCGAAAACTTATTGAAATATCAAAAGAATTTAGACCTATTCAAAAAATATAGTGTAGCAAATCATTACGTTCAATTAAGTAAACATGATTTTGATGAACAAAAAGCACTATCATCATTTAATAAACATACCCAAAATACAAAATCTTCGACTAATACACGTAAGAATCGAATCCAAAATTATTTGAAATACGCTGCGGTTTTTATTGGAATATTACTTTCTTCATTATTCTTTGTTAACAATAATCTTTTTGGTCCTGATAAAAACATAACAGAAATAACCTTACAACAAGGGGATGGAAGTTTAGAAACCATAAAAGATGATGATCCTTTTAAAGAAATTAAAAATGAAAATGGTGCTGTAGTAGGTATTCAAGAAAACAATAAACTGGTATACAAAAATGAAAGCATTACCAATCCTGAAGAAAAACTTGTTATAAACACATTACGAGTTCCTTATGGGAAAAAATTCCAATTAGTATTATCAGATGGTACCAAAGTTCATATTAATGCTGGTTCTACCTTAAAGTTCCCTGAAAAATTTATTCCAGGACAAGTTAGAAAGGTAGAATTGTCTGGAGAAGGATATTTTGAAGTAGCACGAAATGAAAAAGATCCCTTCATCGTATCTACCAATGGTTTGAATACTGAAGTTTTTGGAACTAAATTTAATGTTTCTTCATACCCAGACGATACATTTTCGGAAGTTGTCTTAATCGAAGGAAGTGTTGGTGTTTTTAAGGAAGCTAATCGATTTAACAAAGATAGCGGTTTAAAACTTCAACCTAATCAAAAAGCCAGTCTTACAAAATCAAATAAGAATTTAAGTATGTCAACTGTAAAAACCGATCAATATGTTGCTTGGGTTGATGGTATTTTACTTTTCAAAAATGAGAGCTTTGAAAATATCATGAAAAAACTTGAAAGGTTTTATGACAAAAAAATAACCATCAATTACCAAAAAATAAAAACTGAAAAGTTTACAGGTAGGTTTGATGTAGAAAGTATAGAAGATGTATTAACAACATTTAGTAGTAATACACCTTTTAATTTTAGTCTGAAAAAAAGTAAAATAATTATTAATCCCTAAAACAAAAAAATGAGTAAATGATCTACTAAAAAAACAAAATCGAGAAATGCGGCAACATTTCCCGATTTTAGAGTAAGCTAATTTAACAATGGTTCAATCATTAAATCATATTAAAAATATGAAAAAAATAACACAGTACTACAATAATAATGTAGTTAAGTTAAAATTTAATTTAAAAATGAGACTTACAGTACTTCTAATTATAATGTCTCTCTTTAGAATAAATGCAAGTACATATTCTCAAAACACTAAGATTTCCTTAGATGTAAAGGACTTCACCGTTGAGAAGGTATTTGATCTAATCCAACAAAAAACAGAGTTTAAAGTATTTTTTAAAGATTCTGAAGTAAACACTCAGAGAAAGATATCTCTTACTGCTATAAATAAGAGAGTAGAGTATATTTTGGATAGAATCTTTAAAAATACAAATGTTTCATACAAAATAGTAGACAAGCAAATAGTTCTTGTTAAAAAAACTACTAAAACAAAGGTTCCAAAACAACCACAATCTGCTTCTGTATTACCTCAGAATGGATTTGAGATTAATGGTACAGTTACCGATAAAACTGGTTTTCCGATTCCAGGTACTACTATATCTGTTGAAGGAACTTCAAATGGTGTTGTAGCTGATTTTGATGGAAATTTTACAATTAGAGTTTCAGTATCAGATGTTCTTAAAATTGAGAATTTAGGTTTTGAGAGTCAAAAAGTTACAATTACAAGTAAGAGTAAAAAGAATTATACTATTGTACTTCAAGAATCTGTAGAAGCTTTAGATGAAGTGTTAATTACGGATGGGTATAAAAAAGTTGATAGACGTCTATTTGCCGGAGTAGCTACAAGACTAAATCTTGAAGATGTAAAAATTGACGGAGTATCAGATGCATCCAGACTTCTTGAAGGTAGAGATGCGGGTGTTGTAGTAGATAATGTTTCTGGTTCTTTTGGTGCTTCACCAAGAATTAGAATTAGAGGTAACACATCACTTAATGGTAATAACAATCCAATTTGGGTAGTTGATGGAGTAATTCTTGAGGATAATGTAGAACTAAATCAAGGTGATTTAGCATCGGGAGATATCAACTCATTAATCGGTTCTTCTATAGCTGGATTAAACCCAGATGATATCAAAAGTTTCTCTATACTTAAGGATGCTTCAGCGACAGCCTTATATGGTGCACGAGCTAAAAATGGTGTAATTGTAATTACCACCAAAAAAGGTAAAAAGGGAGCGTTAAGAGTAAATTATAGTAATAACTTCTCTTATAGGCTTAGACCAAGATATACTAATTTCAATGTTCTAAACTCTCAACAAGAATTATCTGTATATGCCGAATTGGTTGAGAAAGGACTTGTAGATCTAACTACTGCTCAACGAGCAGAATCTTATGGGGTCTTAGGACAATATTATAATTTAAGACGAACAAACGATGTAGAAATTGGAGCAAACGGAGAATTAGCTGATAGTTATTTTAACAGATATCAAGTAGCTAATACAGATTGGTTCAAAACACTTTTTAATGATTTTTCATTACAGCAAAATCACTCGTTAAGTATTTCTGGAGGTAGTGATGATGCGATCTATTATTTCTCCTTAAGTTACTTAAATGATGAAGGACAAACTATTGGAGACGATGCTCAACGATATACTACTAAATTAAATACAAGATTTAATCTAACTGACAAGTTTTCAATTGGCACCACATTAACCGGAAGTTTTAGAGATCAAAGAGCTCCAGGAACCAATGACAGATCGTTAAATCCCCTTACAGGAGAATTTGATCGTGAGTTTGAAATCAATCCGTATGATTATTCTTTAACCAATAGTAGAAGTGTGACTCCATTCGATGAAAATGGAAACTTAGAATTTTTTAGAAAAAACTATGCGCCTTTTAATATCATACATGAATTACAAAACAACTATATTAATATAGATGTTACTGATATTTCTTTCCAAACTGATTTAGATTATAAGCTAACAGATAATCTAACCGCTAATTCTACGATAAATTATCGTAAAGCAATAACGCGAAGAGAACATATCATTGGTGATAAGTCTAATCAAGCCGAAGCTTTTAGAGCCGATGAAGGTGTTTTAGCTAATATAAACCCTTTCTTATATCAGGATAGAGACAACCCAACACGTCCACCTTTTTCTATATTACCTGAGGGAGGTATAAATATTTATAACGAAGATGTTCTGGATTATTTTTATTGGAGAAATTCTCTTTCATGGAACCCTCAAATAAATGACAATCATCAATTTACATTTCTTTTAGGACAAGAAATCAAAACATCAAATAGGGAAAGTAGAGAATATAATGGTATTGGTATTTCTTATGAGAATGGATACCTTATAAATACTAATCCGGATGCTATAGATCAAGCTATAGATAATGGAGATCAGTACTTTGATATTTCCAATTTCAGAGATCGTTTTGCAGGGTTTTTCTTTAATACAGGATATACATTCAATAACAAGTATACACTTAATGGTACTCTAAGATACGATGGTTCTAATCTTCAAGGGTCAAGTCCAGATGCAAGGTATTTAACTAATTATAATATTAGTGGTGCATGGAATATTGATAAAGAAAATTTTATAAATGCAGATTGGATTAATCTTTTAAAATTAAAAGCTACATATGGGTTATCTGGTGGTAGAGGTCCTTTAACTAGTGCTTCATTAGATCTTAGAGGACAAGTTCCACTGCGCCCTCAGGATATCGAAAGTATTATAAGAATAAACTCATTAGAAAATTCAGATTTAACATTCGAAAAATTAAAAGAGTTTAGTACCGGTCTTGAGTTTTCTTTCCTGAATAATCGAATTGCTGGAGAGATTGGCTATTATCAACGTGATTCTTTTGACTTAATTGGAAACATCAGAACTAGTGGTGTTGGAGGAGAGTCTATTAAAACAGGTAATTTTGCAGATTTAGAAGTTGAAGGATATGAATTTGCTCTATCTACTGTGAATATTAGAGCTAAAGATTTTGAGTGGTCAACTAACATTAATATTGGTTATAACACAGAAGAAGTAAAAGAATTAGAGTTTAATCCTCGATTAGTTGATCTTATTTCTCCAACTGGAGCTCCATTTACTGGTCGTGAAATATCGGCTCTATACTCTGTTCGTTTTGCAGGATTAAATGAATTTGGTATACCAACATTCTTTGATGCCGATGATAATAGGGTAACTAATCTCGATCTTCAAAACAGAGAAGATATTGAAAAGATATTAAAATATGAAGGCCCTACCCAACCGCGAGGAGCCGGTGGTTTTAACAACACATTTACGTATAAAGGTTTTACATTATCTGCCAATGTCTCATTTAAATTTGATTATAAAATCCGTTTAAATAGTAATTTTGCAGCAACATATACCGATTTCAACTCTTTGCCGGGTGAATTAGTAAACAGATGGGTGTTACCAGGAGATGAAAATGTTACAAACATTCCAGCTATTATTGAAAATAGAACTTTAATTTCTGAATTGAACGCTGTAGTTAATGCTAATGGATTAGTTGTGGGAGGAGATAATGCTTATGAACTATATAATAATAGTGATTTAAGAGTAGTTGATGGTACTTATGCACGTATGAGATCTATTGCTCTTGGCTATACTATTCCTTCAAATTATGCAGAAAGGTTAGGTATAGCTTCAGCACGAATTCGTTTGCAAGGAGAAAATTTATTCTTACTCTATTCTGACAAAGACTTAAATGGCCAAGACCCGGAGTTTTTCAATTCTGGTGGAGCTGCGCTACCTGTACCAAAAACAGTGACCCTTTCACTAAATGTTGGATTTTAAAAAGATTAATTATGAAGAATAACACATTAAAATTATATATAGCATTACTACTTCTTACCATTGTAAATGTAGGATGTGAAAATTATTTAGAAGAATCACCAGATGATCGATTAGAATTAGACACCGTAGAAAAAGCTGCCAAAGTTGTAGCTGATGCCTATTCACAAGCGAGTTATGCATTTACAGATATGTATACTGATCTAGCTGGCCCAGTAGGTCCTGAAATAAATGGAGTTGTACAAAACACTGGCGGAAATACTATAAGCATACAGGATATGCAAACCTATACATGGAGTGATGTTAATGAAATCTTCCAAGATTCGCCAACCTACTTCTGGGATCAAACATATGAAGCTATTGCTCAAACCAATGAGGTATTAGCCGTGATTGATAATCTTCAAGGGGATCAAAAACAAAAAGACGCTGTAAAAGGAGAGGCTCTTCTATCAAGAGCATACAACCATTTTATGTTAGTTAACCTTTTTGGGTTACACTATGATGAAAATGCTACTACCAATTTAGGAGTACCTTATGTGCTAGAGCCTGAAACTGAATTCTTACCTAGTTACGAGCGCAATACTGTAGCGGAGGTATATGATCTTGTAGAAAAAGATTTATTAGAAGGATTAGCCCTTATTAACGATGATTTTTTCTTTGGTACGAAAAAATATCATTTCACTAAAAAAGCAGGTCAGGCTTTTGCATCAAGGTTCTATTTATGGAAAAAGGATTATCAAAATTGTAAAAAATACAGTGATCTATTTCTTGGCGGATCTCCTAACATTTATGTAAAAAATTATGACAATATCAAAGGAGCTACACCAGATGATACAGGAGATAATTATAATGATCCTGAAGACGACAGTAACTTTCTGTTGATACAAAAATTTAGTAATCATCAACGTGTTAACAATGGTTACAGGTTAAATTTTTCAGATTTTCAAAATCTATTCACAAGTATATTTGGTGGATTTAGAGAAGATGAACGAACTAGTATAGATGTTTTTAATTTTGGAACCGATGCAGTTCTAATACCTAGATTAAGGGAATTCTTTTTTAGAGAAAATCTTAGCTCAAATTCTGGATTACCTTATCATATCGCTGTAGAGTTTAAAGGAGAAGAGGTTTTATTAAATAGAGCAGAAGCTAATTTATTTCTTGGGGACCAAGCTTCGTCATTAGTCGATATTAATGTGCTTGCAAGAGCAAGATACAATGATAATGAATTTAATGATATTCCAACCATTGTATCATTTTATAATGTCGGTAATGAAACTGAAGGAATTTTAGAATTAATTTTAGATGAGAGAAAGAAAGAGTTCTGGGATCATGGATTACGCTGGTTTGACATTAAACGTTTTAATTTACCCGTAACACACATTGTGCCTGAAAGTGAAGGTGGCGGCACCTTCGAATTAACGGCTAATGACCTAAGAAAAGCAATTCAGATTCCTAGTGATGCATTATCATTTGGACTAACTCCTAACCCTAGATAAAATATTGACTATGAAAACACAAAATATAATAGTACAAAAAATATTATTACTTCTTGTTAGTTTATCAATACTATCAGGATGTGAACGAGAAGAAACTTTAAAGCCAACTCCTATTTTTGAAGCTGGTATAGAAGAATCAACAACAGAACTTGATCAATTTCTAAAAACAGAATTTAGAGATCCTTATGGAAGTGTAATTATTTATAAATTTGTAGATCGCTATATTGATCCATCAAAATCTGCGGTTCCACCTCGTTTAGAAGTTGTACGCCCTGTTGCCGAACTTATCAAACAAGCCTGGATTGAGCCATACAATAAAGCATCAAATCAAGGGCAAGAATTCTTAAGACAATATTTTCCTGGCGAAATTGTAATTTTAGGATCTCCTATATTTAATAGTAATGGAACCATAACTTTGGGAATAGCAGACTCGGGTGTTAGAGTTACTCTTACTCAAGCAAATGAATATGCCCCGGGTAATACAGACTGGATCATACAAACTTTTAGAACCTTACACCATGAATTTGCGCATATTGTAGATCAAAACTTTAATTTTGATGTTGAATCTTTTTACGAAATTTCAGGAGATGATTACACTTCGCCTAATACATGGACTTCACTTATCGAAAATGGAAGTGAAGAAAGTACAACATCAATAGAAAATGCTATAAAACGAGGAATGGTAACCCCTTACGGAACTTCTGCCGTAGGAGAAGATTTTGCTGAAATTATTGCTCGTATTATAACCACTGATCCAATGGTATTTGAAGCTACTTACTTGACTCCAGAAGATTGTAGTGGACAAGGCCAAGATTGTTTAGATAGAAACGAAGGAAGGGCTCGAATACAACAAAAATATGATGCTGTTGTTAAATACATGCAAGATGATGTTGGTATTGATTTATTTGTCTTAAGAGATGAATTTTTAAAAAGTATTAACTAATTAAATTTAGAGTAACATGTTAAAAAACATTAAAATATATACATTATTAGTTATCTCTTTAGGTTTTATTGCCTGTAGTAGTGATAATGAAGTAGAACCGCTATTTGATCAAGATGTAGACAGTCGCGTCGACGAGACTTTAAAAAATTATAAAGAAACTCTTGTTAATTCGGAATTTGGATGGAAAACAGATTATCAACCAGAACCAAATACAGGTATTTATAATTTACATCTTCAATTCAATAACGATAACACAGTCGAAATAGTTTCAGATTATAACAATGGTAATGCTGACTTACCTACTACCTTCAGAGTAGGAAAAAATCAGTTTCCAGAATTAGTGTTTGAAAGCTTCTCTACACTACATAGCTTATTTGAAGCTGAAAGATTTAGGTTAGGAGCAGAATTTGAGTTCATAATTGAAGAAGTTTCAAGTGAATCTATTATCCTTAGAAGCAAAACCGACCAGGGAGATGAAAAATCAACACTTACTTTAGTAAAAGCTACAGCGGTTGATAAGGAAAATGTACAAAAACTTCAAGGCTTAGATGAAAGAGTTGAAAATGGGCATTTAACTAATCTTCCTTTTAGGGGTATGGTTGTTAAAAATGCTAGTGACGAAACTTTGTTTTCGAGTTCATTTTCGTACGATCCACTTACTAGAATAGCAACAATTGTTTACGAAGATTCGGAAAATAATGAAATAACAAAAGAGTACCCAATAGAATTAACCGAAGACGGGTTTAATTTTATTAATCCGATTGTAATTTCTGACAGTGAATTTCAGCTGTTTTCTTATAACTCTGGCAACAATCAATTTGTCGCTAGTAATAATGGTAATACCGCTATTATTCTTCATGATAGCTTGCCTTTATATATAAATAATGATGTTTTTGACATAGGCGAAACATTTACCACTTATATATATCGCCCTTCGTTAGGTGCAAATCCATTAACTTCAACTGGATTTGATAATATCATAAGTCAAATTAATACAGATATTTCTGGATTTGGATTTTCTTTTTTCCAGTTTGTATTGATTACTAACCCTAGTGTCGATGGTAATAACACTCAACTTCTTGTTGATTTTGCCGATCCATCTGGCGCAACTCTTACCGTATATTATGATTTTAAGGCTAAAATTGAAGATAAAAAACTAAAACTAGAATATGTAGGACCAAGTACTGTTGATGGAGTCCCTGGTAATAATGCATTTTTAGAAAGTATAGTACAGCCATTAATTGATTTTTATGGAAATATTGATGGCCTTATTTATACTAATAGAGGCTCGTTTCAATCAGATACTGCTGCATTTTCAAACTTATCAGGAGATTTCCTTAATGCTAATGACGCTTCAATGAGTGTCTATGGTGTTTGGCTATAAAAAGATTAACTCTCTATTGCATTTATGCAATAGTCTATCTAACTCAACTTGCGAAAACCCGGAACTAATGTTCCGGGTTTTTTAATGATGTACCATCTATTGTCTAGAAGTTAACATGATTATCGCATTACATGTAGTTAAGAATGATCGGAAACTTTAAAAACTTTCAGAAAATGAAGGATTTTATTCTACTTTAAAATTTTGTGTAATTGATACTGCATTCCCACTTTTAGTAAGCCCTTGTAGGATAACCTCAAAATCACCAATAATATCGGAAGTATAAAATTCTAATATTATATCCTCTCTATCTATTTCAAAACTAGGAGACCATAACAACTGAAGTCTATAGTCCGGAATTCGATTGTTTTTGTTAGACGTATCATATACTTGTCTATAATATCTTTTCTTTTCTAATAATTTCAAATCATTAAATTGAATAAGGTCTTTCTCTTTCAATTGCCCCCAATAATTTTCTTTTAATGTTTTAATTTCTAAAATACCCTCAAAGACTTTAGTTCCTATATAATATCGATCTTTGATAAATCTAATATTCTTTATTTTTCTTGGATCATAATTGATAACATCTTCATGATCTTGTACAATTCCACCATCAACCAATACCAATGGTAAATAATTAGATTTTGCACTTCCAACATGGTCCCCATAAATACTAAATACCTCTTTTCCTTTTTTATTTTTTCTTATTCGAACTCCTTCAACAACCTCTACAATAGTTTCTTTAATGGTTGAAAACCTTGTATATTCATCTAAATCATAGCTAACATAATCTTTACCATAAAAAGAAGAAATCAGTTGACTTTCTTGTATTGTATCTGGTTTTAAATTATAGAAACTATTTTCTATTTGATTGTAAATACTTCTTTTTGTAATTTCATCTAATGACTTTTGCTTAATTTTAAAAGAATAAAAATCCATTGCACCTGTATCGGTTTCAGGAATAGTATCTATTAAAATGGTATAATTTGTTTTATCCCCATCCTGAACCTCCATCATTACTCTATCTTCATTAAAATGTTGATCAAGACACATAATAAAATTTCCTTTGTTGTCTGTTGATACAATTTTAATATCACTTGCTTTTCCTGAAATAGACAACCCCACATTTAGTTGCGAAACCGAAAAGGTTGAATCTTTTGGGATGATTCTTCCATATATCAATTCTCCTCTCATTTCTGGAAGAAAAATAGAATCTCCTACAGACCTAATAGCATTCCTTTTTGATTTTGAATCAAGCTTAAAAAAATCTTTAGTCGTAATACCTTTTGCTTTTTTAAAATTATCTGTTTTCCTCACAGAAATAGAATAATTCCCCTCGGGTAATTGGTCTTTTTGAATATTAAACCGAACACGACTTCTTTTTGAGTAAACTTTCTTCTCTACAAGAATAGGATGGTCATTTTTAGCCTCAACATTATTTCTGTTTGTTATTTCATTTTGTGTATGTTTTTCTGAAGTTTCTTTTCTATGATCAGTTGACAGAATTTCACTTTGATCTCCTTGATAGGGATTAATTATACTAACATCTCCTCGAAAAAAATCAGATTCTATAGAATTAAGCATCCATTGTGTATATCCTATTAACTTATAATTTCCAGAGGGGATCGAAACCGGAATAAAAAAATCCCCTTGCCCAAGGCCTTTTTCCAGTTTAATTTTATGTTCAAAAACAGATTTACCCTTGTCATCAATAAGTTTAACATAAGCAATTTTACTTATAGTACTTAACAAATCATTCTTGTCATTGACGCAATACAAGCTATAGTATAAATATTCTCCCGCAAATAGTAATGTAGTATTGTAATGTATAAATACATTTTCTTTAGGTATTTGATTATATCCCATTACATCTTCGACTGTTTTTAAAACAGATTTTCGTTGGGCTTGTATACCAATTGCACAGAAAAAAACTATGTATAATAAGGGTTTAATGTTCACACTTTTAAATTTCTGAATATTAGGTTTTAAATTATTAACTATATTCTATTTAACAATTGAGCAACGATGTATTAATCTTCCCAAAAATCTGGAATTGTACTTTGTCCATAAACTGTACAATCCCCACAGCCTCTGGGAACAAAAACATACGTACGCCCACTTTCACTATTCGGATCTCTTATTTCTTCTAAAAATTTAACATTACCAGATCTTATTAACGCCCGTAAACGACTTAAAAACTCATCTTCAGTTTCAGTAGATTCTTGCCTGGGAATAACACGATCACATGTTGGAGAAAATCTTGGTAGATCGCTAATAAGGTCTTCACGACTAAAGAACATACGTTTTTCGGTAACCGATGTCACTTCAAAAAAACCTAAGATACGTTCATTTTCATTTAGGGTTGAAAAAATATTTCCACTCACAAAACCCGGTTGAAGTTGAGAAAACAGACTTTCGGATTCTGAAAAATTATTTATCGTATTATAAAATCCATACGCCTCTCTTGATTGCACAAATTGCCTTACTAAAATACTATATCGATCAGCTACACGAATGTCTTCGGCATCAATAAACCTAAGCAACAATCCACTTACTTTATCTTCGAGTAAACTACTGGTGTCGGTAATAATAATTGTATTAGATGCACCACCATTAAAGCATCTTTCCTGACCATCAGGTCGATTTACATATTCTAACGAGGTGGTTAAATCTACACGAGCCCAAAAATCAGCGGTAATTCTATAGGTTTCTTCGAATTGATAACGGTAATACTGCGAATTTCCTGTTACATCATAACTATCTATTAAAATCCCTACTCCTTCTATCCCATTATTGTTAAACATACGCTTCGGGTATACTTTGTCGATAATCGAATTTTCTGAAGGCAGTACTTGTTCTTCAGACATGTAGACTCCCCCATCTCTAGTCTCAATTGATAATTGATAGTTTTTGTTTGGTTCTGCGCTAAATTCTTGTGTAGATTGATACGTTCCTGGAAATATTTCTTCGAATATGTATACTACATTAGTATTTTCAACTACCTTAACTGTTGCCCCTTGCTCAACCAATGGGCCATCATCCTCAAACTTGTACGTTCTGGAAAGCTGTATTCGATGATATTTTTGTTCATTAGTAATAGAGGCTTTTATAACTAAAATGCTTTCAAAATCTTCGGTCTTAAAATCAAATTCTTGTACACAATTTGATACCATTATGCATAACAGCAGCATGAAAAACATCCTTCTTTTACCCCAAACATACTTATGAAAAGATATCATTTTTTAAAATTTAAAATTATACGTAATTGAAGGAATAGGAATAGAAAAAATAGAACTTTGCAATCCTTTTACTTCTCCATTTTCTGTTACAAAAAATACAGAAAACGGGTTATTGCGACCAAGAACATTATATACTGAAATAGTCCAAAAACCATGAGCAGTTTTTTTCTTTTTATGATTTCCTTCAATATTCAATCCAATATCCAATCTATAAAAATCAGGGATCCTAAATTTATTTCTATCGCTAAACACTGCAAACTCTGCTCCATCAAGACTAAAGTTTCCTATTGGAAAAGTAACAGGCCTTCCCGTTTGGTATACAAAGTTGGTGGTCATGCTAAATCGTTTAGTAAACTTGTAATTGGCCACAACACTAAAATCATGTGGTTTATCAAAATTTGAAGGGAAAAACATACCATTATTTACACGTTCTTCTCGAAACTGGCTGTCTAATTGTAAAAATGATCTCGAATAGGTATATCCCAACCAACCATAGAGTCTTCCTTTTTGTTTCTTAAGTAAAAACTCTACTCCGTATGCTTTTCCATTTCCTTGCAATACCTGAGTTTCAATATTCTCGTTCAATAATATTTCAGCTCCGGTTTTAAAATCAAGTATATTTTTTGATCGCTTATAGAATCCTTCCAAACTTAACTCGTAGGCACTTTCATCTAAGTTTGCATGTAAACCAAGGGCATACTGTTGTGAGCTTTGGGGTTTTATGTTAAGATCAGATAATTTCCAGGTATCAATAGGTGATACCGTAGTATTATTAGATAAGGTATGAATAAACTGAAACGTTTTGTTATAAGAAGCCTTAACAGAAAAATTATCTAGAATCAAATACCTACCAGATATTCTATATTCTGGCCCTCCGTAAGTCTTTATAACTTCATTTCTATCAAAAAACAATGTCTCTTGAATGCTAGCCTCCTCTTTTGGTACTCCATCCAAGAAAACATTTTGAGAACTTTCTCCCAAGGCATTATACATAGAGTAACGAATACCGGCATCTACCTTAATTTTATTTGATACATCTATTTCGGCTCCAAGAAATGCCGCAGACTCTAATGCCCTTTCTTTCTCAATTTTTAGAGGCTCGACAATAGATATGAGGTTAGCTGGTTGTATTTCTCCCGGATTCACTGCATACAACTTACTAGACAGTCCATAATCAAATTTAAGTTTGCTATTGTAAACATTCCTAAATTGAAATTTCACCTCGGTCTCATTAATGCTGTAGCCCAATTCAAAATCAGTATCAATGTCTCCATCGAATTCTATATCAAAACCATAACGGCTGTTAGATAGATTTAGTTTGCCACTGTTTTTTTCATTAAATCTATGATCCCATCGTAGAGAAAATGCTCTGTTTTCATAAATATATAAAGAATCTGAAGTAATACTAAAATCATCCTTACTCCAATATAGTGTAGCTTCTATTTTCGAGTTTTTGTTTATTTGATGATTATATTTTGCAATGGCATCATAAAATGAAGCTTCACTATTTTCTAATGATTCTTCATCTAGAGAATTCAAAATCCAATTTGCATATGCCCCTCTACCTCCTATCATAAGTCCTGCTTTATCCTTAACTACAGGAATTTCAAATAGTAAATTTCCGGTTACAGGACCAACAGAACCTTCAGCCTTAATTTTATCTAAACTAGCATCTTTAGTCTTTAAATCAAAAACCGAAGATAATCTTCCTCCGTATTCAACAGGAATAGTCCCCTTATAAATATTAGCTTCTCCTATGGCAAAAGGGTTAAGGGCCGAAAAAATTCCGAAGAAATGTTGAGGGCTATATATTACTGCATCGTCTAGTAAAATTAGATTTTGATCAGATCTTCCTCCTCTCACATTATACCCTGTCGAAGCCTCTCCCGCAGTAGTAATACCAGGTAATGTTGTTGCTACCTTTAAAACATCTCTCTCTCCTAATGCCAGAGGTATATTTTTGGATTCCTCTACATCGATCTTAGTTTTAGTAACCACTTCATCTACATTCTTATTTATTTCAGATTGTAACACAACTTCATCAAGCAGTTCTATTTTTTCATTAATCGTAAAATCTAATTTACCATCACTATAAATGATTAATCGATTCTTGACCTCTTCCATTCCGAGGGCATTTATTTCAATAATATGACTGCCTGCAATCAATTGCAATTCATAAAATCCATCGGGATTGGTTCGAACACCAATATCATTGCCATTTATTGCGATAATTGCATCAACCAAAGGTTTTTTAGTTTGATTATTTGCAACGTATCCGGATAATTTAAAATTTTGGTTTGTATTTCCTTGTACAGCTTTACCAATCTTGAAAGTTTTTAAAGCCGCCCTACTTGAAGAATATATATCATTTGTAAAAGTTATTGACTTATTATTCAATCCTTTATAATTTACTCTACTATTTGTAAGAGATGTATCTATCAAAAAGCCATCAGGCAGTGTATCATATATAATATTGTTTTTAGTAATAACAACACGGTTATCGAAGATAAAGAAGTTAAGTAGCGTCTCTTTAAAAACAGCTTCAAGTATTGTATTAATATCTACTTCTTTATAATTTCCTGATAATTCTTTATACTCATTAATCCATGAATCTTGGTAAAAAAAGCGATGGTCAGAAATGGTTTCTATTTGTTGTAAAACGGATCTTAGATCTTGATTTTGGTAGGATAATGAAAGTAAAGTATCTTCTTGTTGTGCCCAACTATACTGTAAACTCAAAAAAACAAATATTAGAATCCTCTTTATCATTTTTATAAATTGTTTTTTGAAATTGACAGATAAATAACATCTTCAAGCAATTGTTTCATAAAAGCGTCAGGATTCGATTTTCGTAAACTTTTTTGAGTGCTGTAAAATGACTTTATTCCTTGCTTCACTTCTGGAAAAATAGAAATAAAATCATCTTTACTATTAACTTCATGATAGGTTTGATCGATAAAAAGAATGTACTTATTGTGTGCAGTAAATTCATAATAGATTTTACTCCCTCCTATATCTTCAAGGCGTTTTTTTCGATTTTTTTTATTCTTTTTATATAGTACAAATTGAGGTTGCTCGGTAATGATTTCAAAGAATCCAGAAATTGGATATTTTGGATCTAGAGTAGTATCTAAGCTTACAAATTTATGTTTCTCAATATAAAACGATGTTATCTTATCTGCAATTAATTGAATAACCGAAGTAACAGTGCCCGGTTGAAGGTTTACTATAACTTGTTCTGTTTCTAAATTGTATTTGATTCCTAAATTATAATAGGTTTGTCCATTATAGGTGATCGAACCAGATAGTACCTTATCAGACAGAAAAAAAGAATGCTTATTTTCAAATATTTTATTGATATCGGTATCAATATACTGTCTACCATTATAGAGTCCTGTGCATTCTTCACCCAACATTCTATCAAACCAATCATAATATGCAATCTCATCATCGTTTGCTTGGCCATAAAATAAAAATGGAAGTATTAAAAAAGCTAAAACGCTCTTTTTCTTATAAGCTGAAAACATATCCCCTATCTGTTTGTGTAAAATCAGAATTCTTTTTCTGTATATCCCTCTTCTAAAATTTTAAGAAGTCCCTATAAACTAAGATAAGAGGAAATATTCGAAATTCATGTAGCACACAAAACCTACAACGTTTTCGTGTTAATAAGTTTACTTCAGAGTGTTTTTTAGATTTACCTAAAACTATTCAAAAACAATTGGAAACATCTAATACGAGTATAAAAAAGGAATTTATCCACCATCATGATGGTTATGAAACTTATTTAACACCAATGGTCACTGAAATTCAGATGTTGATTACAGAAGTGATGAATACAGTTGAAAAATGAAAAATTGCAAAAATATTTTTACATCTTAATACTTTCTATAAGGGTATTTATGCATCTAAAAAAATGCTACTCTACCTTAAATTGTTTTTTTAAAGATACCGGAACCCCATCATTTGTAAATCCCTCAAGAGATATTTCATAATCTCCGGCTACATCAGAGGTAAAAAATTTGATTGTTTTAGTATCACTTAAAGTAACGCTAGGTTCCCATAGTAATTGAGATCTAAAATCAGGAATACGATCATAATCATTAATTTCTTGACCATATTGTTGTTTATAATAATTTTTGTGTGCTAACGGTCGTAACAATTCAGTTTTCAATAAATACGCTTTGTTCAAATTCTCAGAATAATTACCTTCAATAGTTTCAAAAATTAATACGCCTTCAAAAATTTTAGTTCCTAAAAAATATCGATCCCTAACCAGACTAATTTTCTTAATCTTTCTAGCATCATACTCCATAAAGTCCTCATGTTCTTGTTCTACAATACCATCTATAATAACTAGAGGTTTATAACCATAATCTTCTTGAGTAGGGTAATATCCTCTAACTGCAAATACTTTATCTCCCCCAGCATCTTTTGTCATCCATACATCATCTACAATTTCTACTATAGTTTCTCTTACTGTAGCAAATCTGGTATATTCATCAAGGCTATATGTGGTATAATGATTTCCATAAAAAGGCAAATAATTACCGGAGTCTTGAATAGTATCTGGTTTAACGGTAAAAAAACTATTATCAATCTGATTATGAACACTGCGATCAATGATATGATCCTTTAATTCTTGGGTTAATTTAAACTTATAAAAATCAAAATTGGGGTAATCAACCTCAGGAATTTCACTAAGCTCAATGCGATAGTCATTTCTATTCTCTCCTAAAACCTGAAACACAAACTCATCTTCGCTATAGGTTTTATTTAAGT
Source organism: Aquimarina penaris (assembly GCF_040786285.1). Classification (NCBI taxonomy): domain Bacteria; kingdom Pseudomonadati; phylum Bacteroidota; class Flavobacteriia; order Flavobacteriales; family Flavobacteriaceae; genus Aquimarina; species Aquimarina penaris. Next base: position 849,714 of record NZ_JBFMKQ010000002.1, on the reverse strand, counting down.
TAATCATGAAATTTCCTTTATCATTAGTAGACACAATTTTTATATCATTTGTTTTACCCGGTATAGACATTGCAATTTGAACAGATGAAACCGGAAACGTTGGTTCTTTAGGTATAACTTTTCCGTACATCAATTCTCCACGCATTTCGGGTAAAAAAATAGAAGAGTTTACTGATTTCATTTTATTCTTAATATTTTTAGAGTTCAAAATCGAAAAATCTACCGTAGAAATAGCTTTCGCAGAAACATAAGAATTCTTTTTACTGACCGAGATTGAATAATCACCAGATTGATTAATAGATTCGTGCTTATCAATAGTTAATACTACAGGACTTCTTTTTTTGACAACTTCTTTATTTAGTGCAAGTGTTATCCCTGCACTTACTTTTGACTTTATTATTTGTGATTTAATTGGATTAATATTACCATTGATAGAAGATTCCAAAGAATTATTAGAAAGAATTGCTTTTTGATCTCCTTGGTAAGGATTTAGTATGGTTATATCCCCTTGAAAGAAAAGATTACTTTCTGCATTGAGCATCCATTGTGTATAACCTATCAATTTATAATTTCCAGATGGGACAGAAACCGGAAGGAAAAAATCACCTTGCCCGGAACCATTTTCAAGTTTAATTTTATGTTTGAACACGGCTTTCCCGTTTTCTCCAATAAGTTCTACATAACCTATCTTACTTATATCACTTAAGTGATTATTTTCAATATTTAAACAGTACAACCTGTAATACAAATACTCCCCTGCAAACAACAATGTTGTATTATAATGAATAAACATCTTTTCTTGAGGGATTTGATTATAGCCAAACGAGTCTTCTATTGTTTCTAAAACATACTGTCTTTGCGCCTGAATTGATGATATAAAAAGGAGCAGAAAGAGATATACTAATGGTTTTATTTTCACAGAAATAATTTTACATTAAACATTTTTACAAGTCTTGATTTTATTCTACCCAAAAATCTGGGGGATCACTTTTTCCTAATGCAGTACAATCACCACATTGTCTGGGCACAAAAGTAAAGACACTACCTCCTGGAGAGCCTCCCACGGAAACTAAAAACTTTAATCTATTACTATTAATGACCGCCCTTAATCTTCTACGAAAATCTTCTTCAGGCTCAAAAGGAGCAGGTGCTATTGTAACTTCAAAACATTCGAGTTCAAAACTTGGTAGCTCTTCTCTTAAAATATCTCCTCTATTAAAAAATATCCGTTCTGTTGCTATAGAAGATATCTCAAAATATCCTAAAACTTTCTCATCAGGATTGGTTTCTGAAACTATATTACCTCTAATAAATCCTGGTTGTACTTGTGAAAACAAACTTTCTGATTCTGAAAAATTATTAAGGGTTTCATAAAACTCATTCGCTTCTCTTGATTGCACAAGTTGTTTAACCAAGATGCTATATCGATCTGCAACTTTAACATCTTCGGCTGGGATAAATCTGAATAAAAAGTCAGTAAGCCTATCTTCCGAAAAGTCATTTGTATCGGTTATAATAATTTCATTAGACAGATCATTTCTATAACATATTCTTTCGCCTAGAGGCCTTACTTCAAACACAAAACTAATTTCATCTTCTCCCTCTTCATTCGTTTCTTTAATAGCTCTTACATCAGTTTCTACCCAAAACGGCGCTTCAAACCTAAACGTTTCTTCATATTCATACCGATAGTATTTAGAATTACCAGTAGGATCAAAAGTAGTTACAAATATCCCTACTCCTTCTACCCCTTGGTCATTAGTTATTTGTTTTGCATATACATTTTCAATAGATGTTTGTTGAGGTAATGAGGCTTTATCAGAAATATAGGATCGGCCATCTGAAGTTTTTATGGATAATGTATATTCTTTATCAGGTTGTATGGCAAATTCTTGCTCTGAAATATAGGTTCCGGGAGTTTGATTTTCGGCACTAAAGAGATATTCTACACCAGAACCTTCAATAACTTTGACTGCAGCTCCATTCTCTGGGGGTGGTATACTGTCCTCAAATCTAAATGTTCTTGATAATAGAACTTTTTGATGTTTTACTTCATCGGTCATTGTGGTATTGATAATCAAAATACTCTCAAAACTCTCTGTTTCTATCTCAAAAGGATCCACACACTGAGACATCATACTACTGATCAAAAGCAAAATTAAAATATTTGCTATTTTTTTGTATTTGAATAACCTAATATAGAGTTTCATTATTTTAAAATTTAAAATTGTATGTAATAGAAGGTACCGGGATCGAGAAAATAGAACTTTTTAATCCTTTTACCTCGCCATTTTCGGTAACAAAAAATACCGAAAAAGGATTATTACGTCCTAATACATTATAAATTGATATGGTCCAGAAACTATGAGCCAATTTATTTTTCTTATGATTTCCTTCTATATTAAATCCAATATCTAATCTATAGAAGTCAGGGATTCTAAACTTGTTTCGCTCACTAAATACTGTAAAATCTGATCCATTGAAAGAAAAACTTCCTATTGGAAAAGTTATAGGCCTACCCGTTTGATATACAAAATTTGTAGATAAGCTAAAACGTCTTGTAAGCTTATAATTAGCCACTAAGCTAAAGTCATGAGGTTTATCAAAATTAGAAGGAAAAAAATCACCATTGTTTACCCTTTCTTCTCTAAATTGACTATCTAACTGTATTAAAGAACGAGAATACGTATAACCCAGCCAACCATAAAGCTTTCCTTTTTGTTTTTTAAGCAAAAATTCTACTCCATACGCCTTTCCTTTTCCTTGTAACACCTCGGTTTCTACATTTTCGTTTAATAAGATTTCTGCACCTGTTTTAAAATCTAATATATTATCTGAATTTTTATAAAATCCTTCTAAACTCAATTCGTACGCATTGTCATCAAAATTTTTATATACTCCTAAGGCATATTGTTGAGAACTCTGTGGTTCTATATTAAGATCTGAAAGTTTCCAGGTATCAATTGGTGATACAGTAGTGTTATTAGAAAGCGTGTGTATAAATTGAAACGTTTTGTTATATGACGCTTTTACCGACAAATCCTCTCCTAATAAATATCGCCCGGAAACTCTAAATTCGGGTCCTCCATAAGTTTCAATGACTTCATTCTCATCAAAAGATAATGTTTCTTGTACCGTACCTTCGCTTCTTGGAGTTCCTTCTTGATATATATTCTGTGTACCTGCTCCAAGTGCATTAAAAACAGAATACCTAATCCCTGCGCTAAGAGAAAGCTTTTTAGTCAAATCAATTTCTGATGTTAAGAAAACGGCAGATTCAAGTCCTCTTTCTTTATCAACCTCAAAAGGAGAAATAATAGATTCTGCTCCTTTAGGGTTAATCTCTCCTGGTCTAACATTATATAGTTTACTAGAAACACCATAATCAAAATTCAATTTATCACTATATAAATATTTAAACTGAAGTTTTAATTCTGTTTCATCGATACTATACCCTAATTCAAAATCATCATTACTTTGTCCATCAAATTCGATATCAAATTTATACTGACTATTAGACAAAGCTAATTTACCAGAATTCTTTTCGTTAAATCTATAATTCCACCTTAACGATAAGGCTCTATTCCCATAGACATATAATGAATCTGAAGTAATACTAAAATCATCTCTGCTCAAATATGCCGTTGCTTCTATTTTGGATTTTTCTGTAATTTGATGATTATATTTTGCCACAACATCATAAAAGGATGCTTCACTATTTTGAAGAGATTCGTCATCTAATGAGCTTAAAATCCAATTAGCATAGGCTCCTCGCCCACCTATCATTAATCCAGCCTTATTCTTAATAATAGGTGCTTCTAACAAAACATTTCCTGTAACGGGGCCTACAGAGGCTTCTCCTTTAAACTCCTCAACACTTGCATCTTTTGTTGTTAAATCAAAAACAGAGGATAATCTACCCCCATATTCTGCAGGAATACTATTTTTATATATACTTACATCTCCCAGAGCAAATGGATTTAGTGCCGAGAAAATCCCAAAAAAGTGTTGAGGATTATAGACCACCGCATCATCTAAAAGGATAAGGTTTTGATCTGCTTTTCCTCCTCTTACATTGTATCCTGCAGCTCCCTCACCAGCAGTACTAATTCCTGGCAAAGCGGTGGCAACTTTAAGAACATCACGCTCACCCAAGGCCAATGGTATATTCTTAGATTCCTCTACATCTACTTTTGTTTTTGTTACTACTTCTTCTACATTATTATTAATCTCGGTCTGAAGAAGCACTTCGTCCAGCTGCTCTATTTTTTCATTAATAGAGGTATCATATCTGCCATCACTATATATAATTATGTTCTTTTTAAAACTCTCCATCCCCAAAGAATTGATCTCAAAAACATTAGTTCCAACTTCCAATTCTACTTCATAAAACCCATTGTTATCGGTTACAACTCCAACATTATTACCATTTATGGCGATAACAGCATTAGGTAATGGTTTTTTAGTTTGTTCATTTGTAATGTATCCTGATAGTGTAAAGTTTTGCTTTAAATTTCCTCTAAGTGCCTTACCTATTCTAATGGTTTCTATCCTAACATTTTTAGCAGGGCTTTTACTGGTTGCAAAAACTGGTGAAACCCTTTTATACCTTCTTTTTACCTCTTGTTCAATACTATCTCTCGGTTTTCCGAAAAAGTTTTCAGGAAGGTTGTCATATATAATATTATTCTGGGTAAGAATCACTTTACCCTCTTTCATTATATAAAAATTAAGTACAGTATTCTCAAAAAGATCATTCAATACATCGGTAATCGAAACATTATTATAATCCCCAGACATATCGCTATACTCTTGTAACCAGGGATCAATAAAATAAAAACGATACTCTGTTTGACCTTCTATTTGAGTAATTACAGAATTCAGGTCTAAGTTCTTAAATGATAGCGTGATTAATGAATCCTTTTGTTGTGCCCAAATGCCCGAAACAAACAACAAAAAACTCAGAGCAAAACATCTTCTTATATTAAAATTCATATTATATCGAGGATGAGGATGGATTAACAATTTTTTTAAATAGCCTTTGCATAAACGTGTCTGGTTCTGATTTTCTTAATCTTTTATAAGCCTCATAAAACTGTTTAATCTCTTTTTTATGTTCAGGAAAGATTTTAATTATATCTGCTTTAGCAGTTGTTACCTTTTTATACTTCTTATTCATCAACAAAATATAACTATTTGCACTTGCAAATTCATAGGATAACAACCTACCTGCTTGTATATTTTTTCTTCTGTTCTTTTTATTTTTCTTCAACAACGAAAAAGAAGAATCTTCTACTAACACTTCATAAAATCCATTAATTGATGTATTATCTTCAAGTATATCAGTGATTCTAATAAATCTATATCCATCAATTGTAAACTCATCTATTTTATCCCGAATCAATTGGATAATAGAAACCGTAGTACCCGATTTTAAGGTAACCAAAAGTATATCCTTCTCAAGATTATACTTCATCCCAATATTATGATACGTTTGACCATCATACATAACAGAACCGTTCATAACTTTATCCGATAAAAAGAAAGCATTTTTATTATCGTGAATTCTGTTAATATCAAGATCAACATATTGCTTCCCGTTATATAATCCCGTATGTTCTCGCCCTAGTACTTGATCGAACCAGTCATAATAAGAACTCTTCTTATCAACATCTTGCCCAAAAACGGCAAATGGTAACAAGAAAAAAACAAGATTTTTTTTCATTTTGTTGATTGTATCCATACTCTTTATAAACTTTAAAAGAATTAAAGGTTAAATGTTTTAATGGAAATATTAACTCAAAGGAAATGACAAGTTAATTTGTTTTTTCTATCGGATTGCTAAAGGTTTTAACAAGAAAAACGATTATCAAAAAATGAGCTAGTAATTTAGCATGAAGTAAACCACTAGCAAAAGCCCCTATTATAAATTTTCCCAAAAAAAAGTTTTCCTTCAGAATTGAAAAAAAACTTCGTGTCTAATATATTACTAATTCTTTAACTGAACCAGTAGCAACACTTTCAAAACGTATTTATTAATAAATAATTAATATAATAGTCATCCAATCTTACCTAATTTACACATAAATAGCAGATTAAAATAAAATCAAAAATAACTGGTAATCTTATAAATTTGTTAAGGATCCTGCCTGCCTAGCCCCTTTTAGTTAAATTAGGCGATCAAAATCATCAATATGAATACATTTCTCACCTCTATTTTACTCTTGTTATCCACTTTTATAATTGCACAAACCGATCAAAGAATCTATGAAGTTATTGATGTTGTATCGGCCGATAGAATCGAAAAAGACATTAAAACTCTTGCTGGTTTTGGTACACGACATACCCTTAGTGATACAGTTTCTAAAACCAGAGGGATTGGTGCCGCACGACGATGGATCAAATCTGAATTTGACAATATTTCAAAAGAATGTAGTAATTGTTTCGAAGTGTTTTATCAAAAGGATTTAGTAAAAAAAGGAGCAAATAAACGTATCGTAAATGATGTTTGGGTGGTTAATGTAGTGGCCATTCAAAAAGGAACAAAATATCCTAATCGATATATCATCATGAGTGGAGATATCGATTCCCGAATATCTGACCCTACCGATTATACGAATGACTCTCCCGGAGCTAATGATAATGCTAGCGGAATGGCAGGAACTATTGAAGCTGCTAGGGTTCTTTCTAAATATAAATTCGAAAATAGTATTATCTATGTTGGGCTATCTGGTGAAGAGCAAGGCTTGTTTGGTGGTAAAGGATTAGCTAAACATGCCAAAGATAAAGGATGGGATATTATCGGTATTATGAACAATGATATGATAGGCAATATTAAAGGTGTAGACGGAGTAATTGACAATAGAACATTTAGAATATTTTCAGAACCTGTGCCCCCGACAGAGACAGAAGAGCAGCGTAAATCAAGACGGTTTTATGGCGGCGAGGTCGATGGTATCTCACGTCAATTGGCACGTTATATTCATAAAACGGTAAAAACGTATATGCCCGAAATGAACCCAATGCTAGTATATAGACTCGATCGTTTTGGGCGAGGTGGTCATCATAGACCTTTTAATGATGCAGGTTATGCAGGAATTCGAATTATGGAGGCTCATGAAAATTATACGCAACAACACCAAGATATCAGAGAAGAAAACGGAATACAATATGGCGATGTAGTAGAACATGTTAACTTTGATTATGCCGCCAAACTTACCGCGGTTAATGCCATTAATCTAGCAAGTATCGCATGGGCTCCCCCGGCATTAACCGAAGTTGAAATAGGCGGTATCGTAGCACCTTCAGCAAAATTTAAATGGAAAAAAATCGAAGACCCTAATATTAAAGGGTATAAGATTTATTGGAGAGACACCACCTCACCTACCTGGGATCATAGTCGCTTTGTCGGAAATGTAGATAGTTTTACTTTAGAAGGAATAGTAATCGATAACTACCTCTTCGGTATTGCTACCGTTGGAAAAAATGGGTTTGAAAGCCCTATTACTTTTCCATCAAAAATTTTTAGAGATTAATCATAGCTATTACTAACCAATTAAAAACCTATAATGAACATATTAAAATCAATTTCGGTTATTGTTGTACTTGCAATAATTATATCGTGCAAACAGCAAGCCAAAGAGAACGAAAATCAAGTTGCTGAAACCACAGAAAAAGCAGTAATAAAAGAAAGTGAAGTTGTGGTATACGAAGACTTTAAATCAAAATATGTAGATGCACGCCATGTCGAAGTCTTTTTACCCGAAGGGTACAATGCTACCACCACAGAAAAGTATAAAGTGCTATATATGCATGATGGGCAGAATGTTTTTAATCCAAAAACTTCATATACAGGAATCGATTGGGGTGTCGACGAGACCATCGACAGTTTGATAAAGCTAGGGAAAATCAAAAACACCATTGTCGTTGCTCCCTGGAATACAGTAAAAAAACGCTTTTCTGAATACATGCCTAAAGCTCCGGCAGAAGTAAGTGAAAATCCACAGGCAAAAGCATCTCTAAAAGAAAACACAGGGTATGATGCCCTCTACTCTGATGAGTATTTAAAATTCTTGGTTGAAGAATTAAAACCTTTTATTGATACAACTTATAATGTATCTACCAAAACCGAAGATACATCTATTATGGGATCATCTATGGGTGGACTCATCTCATTATATGCCATATGCAAATACCCCGAAGTATTTGGAGCAGCAGGATGTGTATCTACACATTGGCCTATCCCTATTTTAGGAGAAGCTTATATAAAAACACTACCCGCAACACTACCCGATCCTGCGACACATAAAATTTATTTTGATTTTGGAACCGAAGGTTTAGATGCACAATACGAACCGTTTCAGAAACAAGTAGATGAAATGATGGTGACTAAAGGGTATGCTGAAAGCACTAATTGGATCACTAAAAAATTTGAAGGAGCCGACCATAACGAGAAAAGCTGGAATGAAAGAGTTCATATTCCTCTTGAGTTTTTGTTGAAGTAATACTCGCATTATATATAAATAGATTGATATCCTATATCGTAAACCTGTATTATTGGTAATCACAGACAGAACTACATTAGTAACAATGCCAGAAAAAATAGTAGATAAATAAACAGAACATATCTATCAAAAAATAAAAAGGAGGCTATCAAATTTCAATAGTTATTAGATAAAACAATAACCCTAGGTTTTCCGATCAGCAATATGATAATGTGCTACTGGATTGTGTACATGAATTAATATCCTTCCACCTCCTTGCACCTCAATAGGAGTGCCATCTGGTTCAATGATAGTTACACTGGTATCTAGCACGAAACAAGCCAAACCTATGATTGCATCGGCTGCTGGTTTATTAAAGTTTGTGGCAAGATTAGAAAGTACATTCTTCACTTCTTCTACTGAATAAATTGTATACTCGTTAATCCAATTCTGGGCATTAACTTCATGAGTAAGTGCATTAATAAGAGTATCGATGATTTCATCTTTGGACCGTCCAGTAACTACAGAAAGAGCTCCTACCATGCAAAAACCATCTGGTTTAATCCAATGTAATACAAGTTGATGTGCTTTCATACGATTAATCTGAGTCTGAGTAGGAAAATAGTCTTTGCCATACTTAACTCTTTTTTTCTTTGTTTTTTCAGGGGCTTTTTCAGGATCTTTTCTCCACTCTTCAAATGGATCGAAAGGCTGCATAGGTTTGTTTTTTTTGCGGCGACCTCCCTTCTTATTTTCAAATTCATCATCACGAGTACCCGTCTTATCGACAAGATCGTATATTCGAGTTTCTGCAGCATCTAATATATCACCCATCCCAGAGCCAACATCGCGTGCTTCAAACAAGACCTTATCATTATCCATTTCATACATACCCATTGCATATTTCATTTGTTGGTTATCCGGATTATCTTCGTTATATTTATCTACTTCGTGATGCATATCATAGGTCGGAGGTGGAGACATTTCATCTTTGGGTACTCGGGTACCTTTTCCATCAATAATACGTCCTTTTATAATCGAATCGATCCATTCTGAAACGGTCAGGTCAATACTCTTAATTCCTGGAAAGACCTGTTTCTTAGCTCCATACACTGAATAAACCAAATCCTTCATGTCTTTATTAAATTGGAGTTTCTCTTTTTTATCAAGTTCTTGGAACATGCTATGAAAATCGGTTCGAGCCATCAAGGTGAACGCATACTTTGGTCCATCTTCCTTTTTCTTTGGTTTAAATGCTTTTGCATCATCCAGATACATCATTATTGTTGAAAATATACCACGTACCTTAGTTTCTTCAGGCTCCTTATATTCTATTTTGCGTTTTTTAGTTGGGGGTTCCAGATCCTCTTCTTCTTCCAATCCTTCCGAAAGAACAGCTGGAAGTCCTTCCCAAGCCTTGCTGTGTAAATCCTTTATCAATAAAGGAAGCTTCTTAAGTGTTACCCCTTCAGTATACTGAAGTTTAAATGTCGGCTCTATAGAGCCTCCCTTGATAGTACAGTCTTCCACCCAACCGTCGCCCTTTGGAACATTAAATGTTCTTTTGTTATTTGCTTTTTTACGTAAGCCGACCAATATGTTAACCACATACCGGATTTCCGCCATACAAGCATCGACCTCTTTACGATTTGATAAAGGGTTGGTTACTATTTCTAATTCAGGTTTACCATCGCCAGCATCTACTTCAATTTTAAAAAACATCCCTGAGTAAGCAACTGCCTTGGAGTCAGGGTTCTTAGTTTCACCAATTTTTTCAATCGTCCAAGTTGATTGCATCTCAAAGCCTACACTTCGTTGAATAGGTGCATTTGATCCATGATATGTTTTAATAATAGCAGAACTACTTCTTCCATTGTTGTTTAATTGTAAAGCTTTGCTTCCCATGATATCAGCCTCTGTCTCTAACTCTTCATCATCATTAATATTCACGTTGTCTTTCATCTGCACAGTCGGTTTTACCCGTCCCTGCTTTTGCTGCACCACATGCCAGGCTTCATGGGGTAAATGTTTCTCCTGTCCTTGCCCTAAATGAATATCTGTACCTTGTGCATAGGCTTCTGCTTGCAACTGAGTTGGTTTATCAGAGTTACGATGTACCTTAACATCATCCATAGAAAAGCCAGAGAGGTTCTCTATTCCTGTTTTTAGATTGTTGGGTAATCCGGTTTTGTTTTCCTTTTGACTCTGTTCAGGGGTAGCTTTTTTTTGAATGGGCACCTCTTTCATTTGCACCTCTTCCTCTTCTGTGCTTTGTTTTTGCACAGGAGGTGTTAGAGATCGACTTTTAACGGGCTTAAAAAAAGGATTACTTGGTGTTTTGGTAAAAAAAGGAGATTCATTTTTTTGAACCATACTTGTATTTAAAAAATCAGAAGTATCATCAAGAAAAGGCTCTGGCTCATTATTATTCTCGGTAGAAGGACTTTTTTGATAGACGGTTGAGGACTTAGACGCTTGCTCTTTCATCAGTTTGTTTTTTATGTATTGCCTATAACAATTGTATCAGTTGTTAACTGATGATCACACCCTCTAATTTTTATACATAAATTTACAAAAATAGCCTGAGAACCAAGTGTTAAGAAGTTTACAATTTATACCTAACAGACTATATAATTGTGTTAAAAAAACACATCTTAATTCTAGTTGTTCGATCCCGAAGCATTGAGAGAAAATTATATAGAGCAATATGTTGGTATAGGCATCCATAGGTTTCCTCCATTTTTAGTTATTTGAACTGCCCTTGATCCATAAATATTTATCATTATTTTTTTAATATAGTACAGTCACTTTCTAAATTAAATTACTCATAACCCCTTTAATTATTATCATCCATTTATATGTTGATAGCAACAAAATGCCCAATATAAATATCCCCCACAAGTATCGCACCCTTCCCCGCAGGTATATTTTCTTTCCCCGCACTAGTTTTAGGTTTCCCCGCAGGTGTTATGTCTCTCCCCGCACATCTATTGTACTCCCCCGCAGGTTTATATTCTTCCCCCCACCATTTTTAGGTTTCCCCGCAGGTGTTATGCCTCTCCCCGCGCATCTATTGTGCTCCCCCGCTGGTATATTTCTCTTCCCCGCACTAGTTTTAGGTTTCCTCGCACATCTATCATACTTCCCCGCAGCGAGGAAACATAAAATTGGTGCTGGGAATGGCTTCAATGATGCAAGTGATAGGTTAGTCTTATGCAAGGAAAAAGAAAAAGGCCTCGGGGATCAACATAAATCATTCAGGGAGTTGTATGTATCATTAATGAAAACATATACTTCTATCTTTTTTATAAAAAAACCCGAACTGCTCAAGCAATTCGAGGTTTTCAACAATTCAAAAGCAAAGTTTAACTTATATAATACCAAGTAGTTCCTCTTAATTCTACACGTCTCCAACGATCTTGACTATTATCATAATACCACCATACATCACTGTATCTATATACTCTTACCCCATAAATGGTATAATAATTCCCGTTTTCGTATACTTCGCCCCCACCAGTACCTGGGTACATTTTATTAATTCCGATAAGGTCATCAGAAGATAATGCATTACGTTGTGTGCTATATCCACTACCATCTTTTTTAGTAATGGTTCGTTGACCATTTTTTGAAAATGCTCGAGAGCTATACATCATGATCGATCCAAAATCTAGAGTATTGGTATATTCACGACCATCTCTACCTCGCTGTACATAGGTTTGAAAGTTATGTTCCTTACCAGATTGAATGTTTTCGAAACGTACCGTAATATAATTGTTTCGATCTGCTCGACTCTGCTCATGCCATAACCCAACCGCATGTCCAATTTCATGAATAGTACTTCCTGTAGAACAGCCATCTGCCAAGTTAATATTTTGGCGGCCACCTACCATACCTACGCTAGATGAGCAACCTGATCCTTTTCTAAATCGTATATAATTCGATTGATTTGTACGTTCTACAAAGCGTAAAGAAGTATTGGCTTCCCAATGAGCAATTGCATCAGATACTCGATATTGTTTGGGTAAACCACTCTCGATAGTATAATACACTGTGTTATTTGGCCATCTCGCACCCGTTCTACCGACACTCTTATTTACTGGCACTTCTTCTCCTTCTTCGAACACTAGTTTTTCTGAAGATATTGATAACATATCCTTTTGAAAGATAATATCTCCTTCATAGATAAATTCTCCATTAATTTCTTCTACAGGAATTTTTGTGCCTGCATAATACATATCGACTACCTTACCTGTGGTTTCGGGATATGCTACTTCTATTTCTTCAGAACTTTCTTCTGTTACTTCAGAATTTTGATCAAATTCTTCTGTTGCACATGCTGCAAACAGTAATGCAGCCATTGATACTTTAAAAAACTGTTTTTTTTTCATAATTAGATGAGTTTGTGTTTATATTTAATTAGTTAGGTTGTAGGTCTAAGAGTTATTCTTTGATGACCCTACCAGAATAGGTTTGACCTCCAACATCAAGGGTATAAAAATATAATCCCGATTCTAGCTGGTTTATATCCACTGCCGTGGAAGTTTGCGTTTCTTTTTGTTCCTTTTTATGAGTGAATACCTTTATGCCCAAATGGTTATAAAATTCGAGAACATAGGTCGCATTTATATCGAGTTGAATATTTAATCGTTCTTTCATAGGATTAGGATATAATAATACCTCTGAGTTTTTTGGTAGTATAGTACTCAAATTATTGTTTCTTAATGTTAATCCGTCCAAATACGCTCTAATCGACGTTGAAAAAGAGAGGTTTTCAAAACTATCCCAATTAATCGACCAGCTCATTACTCCACGTAAATCCGGATAGGTTTGTGATAGCTGATATTGTCCTCCAAAAGAGTTACCATTGATCAGATAATCCAGTGCATTGATGACGCCCTGGGTTCCGATATGTCCTCCACCGGCACCCACCGTTGCCGGTACTCCAATCAATACCTGATCCTGGCGAAGTGCAGGAAAAAACTTGCTCGAATCTTTAGTGATCGGAAATCCTTTGAGCAACATATCTACCAGAGAAACATAGAAATCTGGTCCTGATCCCGGGATATAACCTTGATCATCTAATGCCGTTATAAAACCAGAATTATAATATTGCACCTGCAAAAAAGTGAGCTTATCTCGCAGTGCATGTATCAAGGGTAAATAGGCACCCGATCTCCTATCTGCACCAGTTGAGATGCCCCCATAGAATTGGTATCCCAATTGCACAAAAAATGTTTCGGGTGCCATGGTTAGAATAAAATCATTTCCAAAGTGATTGCAAACACTACGCACAGCATCAATGGTATTGACAATCACTGGTGTAGTAGGGTTTCTAAAATCGGTGTCCCCTAATTCAAAAGAAAGTGACTGTCCTTCAAAATCAATATCCATTCCATCAAAACCATAGTCTTCGATAATAATAATCATAGATGATATGAACTTATCTCTTGCCGCTGTAGTATTTAGTTGCACTTGTCCTTCTGCTCCTCCAATAGAAATGATGATCTTTTTGCCCTGACTCTGTAATAATTGAATGTCTGATCTAAATTCGGCTTCTGTATAATTAATCGCATCAAAATCCGATGATAATTCGAATCCTATCTCGCCATCTGCAGCAGAAAATTTGGGTACTGCAAATGAGACATTGATCACATCCCAGCTAGGAGAAACATCCTTAAGCTTTATTAAATTAGTGCCATTAAAAAAGTTGTGCCAATACCCATTCATGATTCTAACCGGTAAACCCGAAGGTGGTGGATTGGTAGTCCCAACAGAAATATTTACTGATGCAGATTCTGTGGTTACATTTTCATTATCGGTTGCTGCTGCTGTTAGTATATAATTTCCGGTGGAAACACTACTCCAGCTATAACTGTACGGACTTGTTGTATCTTCTCCTAATTTTGTACCGTTACCAAAAAATTCAACCTTGGTAACATTTCCATCTGTATCTGAAGCATTAGCGTTAATAGTAATCGTACTTCCTACAGCAAAGGATTGCCCATTTGTTGGATTCGTAATTGATACCGTTGGGGGTTGATTTCCTCCCGGAGGGTTTGTTCCGCCATCACATTCACCTACCAACGTCCAGGCATCTTCCCAATAGGTTCCTTCTCCTGGTGCATAGGCCCATGCAGCACCATTACACCATCCCGAAAATGGATACGGTTTGCATTCATAAACGTTACCATTATTTTGTACCTGACTGCCTTCTACATAGCCTCCGTCTTCAATATAGGGTGCTACATCGCAATTGCCGGTTCCGGTACCCGATGTATTAACTGTAATGGTTACCGCGGTGGAGACTGTGGTATCTCCATCATCATCAAATGCCTTTGCGGTGATTACATGATTGCCTACCGATGCTGTATTCCAATTAAAGGCATAAGGTATTGTAGCATCGGTGGCAAGCAATATGTTTCCGTCATAAAATTCAACTTTGGTGATCGTACCATCTATATCAGATGCTGTAGCATTTATGGTGACTGTATCTCCTTCGGTAAACGTTTGACCATTGGTTGGTGAAGTTAAATTGCAAATCGGTGCCTGATTAGGATCTGGGGCTATACCCTCATCTTTAATGATCAAATAATCGATATTAAAATCATTCGTATCCATGGCTACGCGCAATACCTGGGTACCTTGTGATAAAGTCATCGTACTGGTAACAGTTTGCCAATTTTGCCAACCATTGGTATTGGGTACATTAATCGTACCACTTACATTCTGCTTATTGACCTCGATATGAAAGTTCCTACCAGAAGAAATAGCAGCTACGCTACACTCGAGTGTATATGTTTTTGAAGCCGTAACATCTATGGTATACTCTAACCACTCACCGGCCTGTATCCAACCTACATTATGACCTCCTGCGGTACTAGGTTCAATATCTACAGCATCATTGCGATAAGTACCACCCTGGTTTGAAGCGGTCACATCATTAAATGCAATGGTTTGTCCACCTAAATCATAATTTTCGGCTTCAATTTTACCCGGAATAATAACCGGTGTGCCCGCATAAGGTTGTTGATCGGGTGAAGGATTTATGGTTTCTGGTTCGGGTACCCACCAGTTCCCCGAAATAACCAGCATACTTAATAGATTGATACTCGTACCATAATAATCTGTTTGTTTGTTTTTAATATAATTCCATCCGGTATTTAAAAAACTTTGGTTTGCGCTATTGGTAATAGATGCCACAACTAAGGGAGCCACGAAAGCTGTTGGACCATATCGGCTACCTACTATTTGCCCATTTACAGTGTATCCAGAAGCGAAATTTCCGAAGTTGGTTCCGATATCTGTTTTTGCCCAGTTTACAAACCTATTAGACTGTGTTCTTGCATCTGGTGTTCCATAATGTGCAAAATCGGTTGCAATTCGCCATGGAGTTCGGCAAGCATTCCAATAATAATCTTGAGAATTAGGCTCACCAGTTGCATTATTAGTGTCTGGTATAGCGGGATTGCCATCTACAAAATCGGGTAAAATACCAAGATTATTGGTATTTAGCTGATCCACCATTTGATATACTTTGTTAGCAATATTGTTCCAAGAATTATCTCCGGTGGCTTTTTGGTATGCTCTAAAATGTGCAGTCATCCAATCTGAAGACCGAGTCTCTAAAGCATTATTATCCCAGTCACCCATCATGACCCGAAGAGATGATGGATGAATCAAAGAAGCTTTAATCCCATTGGTAATCACATCCTTCGCTTCTTGCAAATAATTAATTGCACCACCAGATCCCCATTGATAATGAGCTAATAATAAAGCATAGGCAATATCCATATCACCATCAGCCGCAGAGCTAAATGCATTAGTACGCTCATCAACAGCAACATTCCAGCCCATTAATTCTGAGTTAATAGTACTTCGGTGTGTGTCAAAAAACTTGTACAGTCCATCGAAATAAGTTTTGGACTGGGTATCATATCCTTCCATCAAGGCAGTAATGATCATACCGTATCCATGTCCTTCAGAGGTTCCTTTACTAGGCACTGTACATCCAGTACACCCACCATTTATGTAATATCCTCCCTGTAAATTGGTAGGTTTTAGAAAATTAGATTTCCAATAATCATACATGCCCTGTACAGAGCTATTCATTTGTTGTTGAGATACATTGTTGGGTTTAATACACCCATTCCAATCTTTTTGTTGAGGAAAAGGTCGGTTTTGGGCATTAGTTCCTAAAAACGAACCCAAAATGAAAAGGTAACAAAAGCATATTTTTAGTATTGTAGCTTTAATCTGCATAATTTTAGGTTTTAAGGTGAAGAAATACATCATAAAGCAAAAGAAGCTTTATGAAATAATAAAACCATCCGATGCCATTGGTAACAATGATCATCGGATGGCTAAAATACAAAGGGCTTAACGTTTTATAAGTTTACCGGTTGTTTTGCCTTTGGGTGTGGTAATGGTATAGAAATACAATCCTTCTTCTAACTTACTTACATCAAAAGTATTTAGATTATCGCCTTTTTGGATTTTGG
Organism: Aquimarina penaris; assembly: GCF_040786285.1. NCBI lineage: Bacteria > Pseudomonadati > Bacteroidota > Flavobacteriia > Flavobacteriales > Flavobacteriaceae > Aquimarina > Aquimarina penaris. Next base: position 832,730 of record NZ_JBFMKQ010000002.1, on the reverse strand, counting down.
TTTTCCTGAAATCTAAGACCTTAATACCACTAGAATTAAATACCTGAAGATCGTATGTGGTGTTTTGTATATCACTTTCAACATTTATATTTACAACATCGCCAAACACTGGATTAGGAGATAGCTTCACAGTACTTACATCATTTTGAATAAGTGTCGCTCTACTATCCAATCCATCCAGATATGCTCTATGGGGGTTAGAAAACCCGGAATTACTTGCTTTATCCCAATTAATAGACCAAGTCATTAATCCTCTAAAATTGGCATATCCCGAAGGATTACGTAAGGTATATCTACCTCCAAAAGATTGCCCTTTGATAATATAATCCAATGCTTTATGAACTTCTGCTGGTGCAGTATATCCACTACCCGCAGCACTACCAGTAGCTGGTAACCCAATTGCAACCTGATCTTGTCGCAATGCCGGGAATTGTGCTCCACCGGCAACAGGAAACCCTTGCAATAACATATCTGCCATCGCCACATGAAAATCGGCATTAGCTGAAGAATAACATAATCCATCTAACCCTAACATGCACCCGGTATTATAATGCTGAACATGAATATAATCCATATCATTACGAAAAGCATATATTATAGGAAGATAGGCACCAGCCGGGCCTCCGTAAGAACTAAAACCTCCCTGTACAAATAAAGTTTCTGGTGCCATAGATAATATGAAATCAGAGCCAAATTGTGATAATATTGTTCTAGTGGCGCTTATAAGATTTACAATCTTAGGAGATGTTGGGTTTTTAAAGTCTGTATCACCACCGACAAGAGAAATAGACTGCCCCTCGAAATCAATATCCATACCATCAAAACCATATTCTCTAATAATATTGATCATAGAACTACTAAACGCCTGAGCATCTGCCGGGGTATTTATACCTACAACACCCGTTTCACCACCCATAGAAATTAAAACTTTTTTCCCTCTGCTTTGAAGACGTGCTACATCATTCTTAAATTCTTGCACGCTTGAATAGATTGCAGGATCTGGTGTAAATGTCATTGCAGAACCAACAGGAACTGTAGGAACCGCAAAAGCTATATTAATTACATCCCATTTATCTGAAATTTCGCTAAGCTTCATTGGACCCGCTGGATTAATAAAGTTATGCCAGTATCCTACTAAAATTCTCTTCGGAAGATCTCCTCCTGGATTTGGTGGATTTACAGATCCTACTGAAATAGAAACGGCAGCAGAATCGCCAGTCGTATTCAAATTATCGGTAGCCCTTGCCGTGAGTGTATGGTTTCCTTGGGTAGCAGTCCAATTGGTGCTATAAGGAGAAGACAGGTCTTCTGCAACCTCAACTCCGTCTACAAAAAATTCAACTTTTGTTACCGAACCATCTTGATCATTTGCAGTGGCCATAATATTAATCGATTGCCCAACCTCGAAACTTGAACCATTTGCTGGATTGGTAATAGATACTGTAGGAGCTTGGTTATTAGGAGGGTTTCCTCCGCCACATTCACCTATTAGTGTCCAGGCATCTTCCCAATAGGTTCCTGTACCCGGAGCATAGGCCCATGCTGCGCCATTACACCAACCACTATTCGGGTAATCACGACATTGGTATACATTTCCTACATTTTGTACTTTACTTCCGGCTACATATCCCCCATTTTCAACATAGTTTGGTTCATCACAACTACCTCCAGTATCTGTTTGTACAGTAATACTAATGGCAACAGATGTAGTGCTTGCATTATCATTATCTGTAGCTATTGCAGTTATATCATGATTACCAGCTGTCGAGGCCCAGTTTGCTGTGTATGGTGCCGAAGAATCTTCGCTGATCATATTTCCATCAATATAGAATACTACTTTGGTAATATTACCATCACTATCAGAAGCATTTGCTGTAATTTCTACATTGCTTCCTACAGTATACGATGCTCCGTCTTGTGGAGAAGTAACAGAAACAGTTGGTGGGGTATTATTTCCTCCACAAGGGTCGCCCACAACCTGATTAATTGCTGTTAATAATGATGTTTGTTGATCACTAGTATCATGCGAGAGTTCCCACATCATAATCCCACCACCTCTTTGCAGTGCCATCTCGGTTTTAGCCTTTATCGTTGGGATCCCATTATAATTATTTCCTTGAAAAGAATCACTATTGGGGCTAGCACCTTGAGCCAATAATGAAGCGTAACTTTGTGCTTGTGGGCGACTATAGAAAGGTACTCCCAACACTGCTTTGGATTTTGGTAATCCTCTACCGAGCCAATAATCCAATCCACCTGTGGCTTGTGCCATAGAACCATGAGATGGTCCGTCATAAGCCATTATATTCAAGAAATCTACATCATCAAAAACTCCGCTAAGTACACCATCAGCATTCCATCCAGAGACTACCACAGCAGCAGTTAGCAATTTACCTCGACTATGCATTGCCTGTCCGAGTTCTTGCATTAGTAGTTCATAATGTTGAGGCTCATTACCTTCGCGAGGGTACTCCCAATCCATATCTACACCATCAAGATTATGTTGGTTTACAAAATTGACCAGGTTATTTATGAAAGCCGTTCTTGTTGATGCATTGGCGGCAAGTGTCGTAAACGGAGAATCATTACCATCCATCCAACCGCCTACAGCGATCAATACTTTAACGCCTTGTGCATGACCCAATGAAACAATCTGTTGCATCATAGCTAAATTGTCTAAAGGACGTAGACTTCCATCACTATTTGGTAATAGGAAAGAATAATTAATATGAGTTAATTTATCATATTGAATAGCACTCGCATTACCTTGCCAACTCGGCATATAGCCAACTACTTTAAAACCACTATTATCGCATCCACCACCGTCAGAAGTAACATTTATACTAATCACACTAGATGTAGTTGATTCGTTGCTGTTATCTGTTGCTTTTGCAGTAATACTATGACTACCCAAAGTAGCTGTCCAGTTTGTTGTATAGGGTGCAGTGGTATCTTCACCGATCATATTTCCATCTACATAAAATTCGACTTTAGAAATAGAGCCATCTGCGTCTGAAGCGTTAGCACTTATTGCAATAGTATTTCCCTGGATAAAAGATTGACCACTGGTAGGAGAAGTGACAGTAACTTGTGGTGCTTCATTACCACCGCCGCTACATGGGCCTATCAATTCCCAAACATTTTCTCTATTGGTAACCGGGTCATTATTTTGTGTCCACCACTTGGCTTTGTACTCATTTCCCTGATAAGAAACCACATCACCTCTTGTATATATTTGTCCGGGAACATAGGCTGGTGCCGTACAAGAGCCTCCACTTCCGTTTACTGTAATTGAAACTGATTCGGTACCCTCTCCTCCTTCATTATCAAAACTTTTTACAGTAATGGTATAGCTACCCTCGGATACATTTATCCAACTGTAGCTATAAGGAGAACTCGTGTCTTGCCCTAATAAAGAAGACCCATTATAAAATTCTACTCTTTCTATTGTCCCATCACTATCGGATGCATTTGCTATGATATCGATAGTAGCACCGGCAGTAAAAGTGGCTCCAGATTGTGGTGACGTTATAGAAACTGTCGGTAACTCATTACCACCTGATCCATTAACCGTTATTGAAACCGATGAGGTTGCACTAGCTCCTTCATTATCATAAGCTTTTACGATAATCGAATAACTTCCTGCAGAGACATTAGCCCAACTATATGCATATGGCGCACTATCATCTTGCCCTAATAAAGAAGATCCATTATAAAATTCTACACGAGTAACATTACCATTGCTATCATTTGCATTTGCAGTGATATTTATATTTGATCCGGCCGTAACTATTTCGCCTTGCGCGGGAGAAGTAATTGAAACTGTTGGAGGAGGATTACCAGTACCTCCCGAAGCAAATACTTCATTCATTTTGTTTATTAATGGTGATTTCACACTAGACCATCTTTTTAATTTTGTACCAAAAGATTGCGCCGAACCACTAAATTCAAGATCTCCAAAGACAGTCCATACAATAGTACCTGCCAAGTTGTTATCATTAATGAATTGAGCTTTGATTCCGATGGATTCTTCGTCATCATAACTTAAAAAGAAATTTCCTTTAACCATATAAGGCACTTTGGCCTGATTATCCCATTTTCTAGTCCATCCACTACCTGCACCTGTCTTCTGCTTGATAAAAAAGTGATTTGGTGTACCATCATATACTTCTTGTGGCCAATTGGTATAATCGGCTGCCGTACTTACTGGGCCATCTGGTTGTATCGTGACATTTCTTTTTACAGTTGGAGTATTTAGATCTGCTGTTCCATCAGTCACAACACCTCTACCATAAAACGGGGCTCCAAAATTAATTTTATTTGAAGGTACCCCCATACCTTTCATCTTATTTAATAATGTTTGCCAATTAAAATCAGGTGCTTCTGCTCCATCATAAGGATATACTGGTGCATTATGTCCCGCTATATTAGACCATCCACCATTAAAATCATAAGTCATCATATTGAAGTAATCCATCGTGTTGGTCAATTTTGACCAATTGAACCCTTCTATTTTTTTATAATCTGCTGCCATAGCTGCAGTAATCAGTTTATCAGGTCCAATAGCATTTCTAATTTCCTGAACCAAGTTTTCAAAATTTGCATAATCCGCATTAGTTCCTGTAAAGTTCATTCCAGGAAATGGTCCTGGATATTCCCAATCCAGATCTATTCCATCAAATCCCATATTAATAAGTTTCTTGCAATCTTCGATAAAACGAGCTCTCTTTACGGGGTCTGCAGCCATTTCAGGAAAATGCTTACACATACTCCACCCACCTATAGAAGCCATTACTTTTACTCCATTTTGATGAGCTAGCTCTAATAATCCCTTAGCGCCACTACCTTCTTTTGGTAGTGGTAATGGTAATTCTCCGCTTAGTCCCCATTCTGGGTGAGTCCACGTGTTTTCTCCCACGGTAACCTGATACCCTAAGGCTTCTGCTCTTACTTTTACAGCTTCGTTAATCCATTGTATAGGTTCTATTTCTCCAAAAAGAATATGAAAATCCCAACTGCTAAAAGGGTCACCGTATAAAAGATCGGCTGGTTGTTGCACTGCTCCTGGTTGGTAAATTTGCTTATTACGAAGATCACCGCTATGTAATGATCCATCAACTGCTACTCCAAAAAAGGAATAGTTTAAAATGGTATATTTCGAATAATCGATATTTAATTGTGTCAACGCCCCAGCTGATGGTACACCCGCACTAGCTGCTTTCCAGGCATCCCAATTAGTAATATATCCTATAACTTGTTTGTTATGGTTAGCAGTAGTAGCACTACCGCCTGTATTTACTTGGGCCACCAGAAAATTGATTCCTAATAAAAAGAATAAGATGATGTACCAGTTAAAGGTCTTTTGTTGGGTTTGGAGAAAGAAATATCTAGCCCACCCTTTAGTGAAGATTGGTTTCATGAGTTTATATGGTTTGTGTTTGTATTAAGTCAGTTAAAAATATCAACAACATCTGCCAAACCGTAATTTTTTATACGGATGTCATTAAAATTGCTCTAAACGACTTTATTTCTATTATCAATAGAGGTTATTTAAGACTTACATATTGATCATGAAGACAATAATTGATCAACTCTCTAAACGCTATAAACTACTTATAATCATTATTTAATACGGGATGCCCTGTTTTATTAAAGTTCATTCTTCTTTACATATTCGAATAACTTTATAAAGGAATCATTAAGAACTAATTCTACGTCTGCATGAGGTTGTTTTGCTTCTTCAATTAGTTTTAAAAATGTAGTATGATCAGTCTTGGACACCCCTTCCTGCTTTATGATTTTTAGTAGGAATACGGATAATTCTTTAAGTGCAAAAGATAGTTCCATTACATCATTTACAAGTGGTGTAGTACCTTTAAGAGCTTGTACATCATTATGGTTTTGAATCCAGGAGTTCAAGACTATTTCTATTGATTTTTTTGATTTTTTTGAATCAACAGTATAAGCATCCACCAATTTTTCGAACAAAATTGCATCATGTGCATCTGTGGTGCAAGCATCTGCAAATAACGTAAAAGGCGAATATGATTTATACTCGGTCCCTCCTTTATTACGCGTATAAACTTTTAAAGGCTGACAAACCTTTGTTAGTTTAATTAAGCCATCAATGGTATTACCATTAGCAATATTTCTAAGAATCACATCACGGTTTTTAAGGTGTGTTAGCCCTAATTCTTCTAAGCGAAAGCTTACCGCAGAGAGCCTCTTTTTCATATGTTCTATATTACTTACCGATCTTGGTGACCAAAAACGTTCTGCAATTGCAGCTGTTCTTGGCCATATTCTTGAGTCTAATGTTAAAGGCGTAACCAGCTCCCCCCACATGGTTACCTCACCTCCTAAAATATGTTTTTGCTCCTGATCGGTTAAATCCGAAGAATTTGGTATTGGATCTATCAAGTAATGATCTTCAATATTATGCATACGATCAATGTAATATCCTGTCGATAATATACCATGATGGCCTTTTTTTGAAGCTTGAATGAGTGAAGATCCTGGTTGGACTCCTTCATTTATCCCTCTCCATGAATGTATTACTGCAGTAGTTGGCATTTCTGGTGTCATAATTTCTTCCCAACCCACGAGTTTTTTCCCTAGTTTTTCAAGTATTTTTTGAATTTTAAGATTAAAATATGTTTGTAAATCGTGATTAGTTTTGAAGCCATGTTCTTTCTTAAACGCCAAAATTTTCTCGTTCTCATCCCAATGCTTTCCTTCATTTTCGTCGCCACCTATATGAAAATACTGATCCGGAAACAATGTTGCCATTTCTGTAAACAAATCAGTCAATACCTGGTATGTTTTTTCATTCGTTGGATCTAACGTAGGGTCAAAAACTCCGGCATGCCGTTCTATTTGATAGATCGTATCTTTACTTCCCAATTCTGGGTATGCAGTTAGTATTGCTGTAGCATGACCCGGCACATCGAACTCCGGCATAACTCGTATTCCTCTATCTGAAGCATATTGTACTATTTCACGTATTTCATGATGTGTGTAGTACTGACCATCAGAACCTAATTCATGCAATTTGGGGTGGGTTTTGGATTCTACTCTAAACCCTTGATCATCTGTTAAATGCCAGTGAAAAACATTCAGTTTTACAGCAGCCATGGCATCCAAATTCCGTTTCAGAACATCTACAGGTTGATAATGCCTGGCAACATCAATCATAAGACCTCTCCAGGAGAACCTAGGAGAGTCTGTGATCGTAACGAATGGAAAATAAAAATAATCTGTATTGGCTTTTACCAATTGAAGAATAGTTTCTAACCCTCTTAATGCTCCTATATCTGTTTCTGCTATGAGTTGTATCCCTTCTTTACCTACCTCAATCACATAGGATTCATCTTCAAATAATTCTAACCTAGCTTCTCTTTTAATTTCAATTTTTAGAGAAGATTTATCATTGGCCACCAATGGAAAACCATGTTCCAGAAATACTCCCGTTCTCCCACTAAGGCGTCTAATAAATCTAGTTGTGGCATTATATAATCTATCTGTTGCATCTTTTTGAATGGATACCGTAAAATTTTCCTTAACTATAAAATTGCCATCCAGAGAGACTATTTCTTTTGGCCAAGGCATTAGACTATATCCGTTTTTATCAATTGATTGTGCATTAATCAACTGTATAGCCCAAATAGTGATAAGGGCACTAATAAAAAGTTTTTTCATTCAATTTTTTTAAAAATGATATCTTTTAAAGGCTTCTATGGCTTCGTATTCTGCAAAACCTAATTCATGATATTTTTTTGCCGTTTGCTGGTTACGCTCTTCTGCCCTAACCCAAAACTCTCTAGAATCATCGCCTTGAAACATTACTCCATCTTTTTGAGATTGATGAAAAAATATAGCCTTGCGCTTTTTCAGGACCTCATCAGGACTTAAAGGAACAGCCATTTCGATGTCATGAATATCCCATTCTTGCCATGCTCCTCGATATAACCAAACCCAGCAATCTTTTATAAATTCTTCTTCTTTAATGTTGTCTAAAACCTCGAACAATACATCTAAGCAAACTTTATGAGTCCCATGAGGATCTGCTAAGTCTCCAGCGGCATATATTTGATGTGGTTTTATCGTTTTGATAAGTTTTGAAAGAGTTTCAACATCTTTTTTTCCATAAGGATTCTTTTTTACAGAACCCGTTTCATAAAAGGGCATATCTAAAAAATGTACATAGGCATCATGCAGTCCCAAAAATCGTGTAGCTCCAAAAGACTCTCCTCTACGAATCAATCCTTTTAGGTTTCTAACTTCTATGGTATCTATAGCATTTTCCTTTTTTTTCTTGAGATCTGTAATGATGGTATTTATAGCATGTTTTTCTTCTTCTGAAACAATATTTTTGATTACTTCTGCATACTTTATTGCTTCTTCATCAGATACTGCTATATTACCAGAGGTCTGATATGCCACATGTACTTTATGTTCTTGTTCTATCAAACGAAGAAACGTACCTCCCATCGAGATCACGTCATCATCAGGGTGTGGGCTAAGAATCAAAACACGTTTTTGATGAGGTGTATTACGTTCTGGTCTATGGGTATCGTCTGCATTTGGTTTTCCTCCGGGCCATCCGGTAATCGTATGCTGGAGCTTATTAAACATTCTGATATTTAGTTCGTAGCATGATCCTTCTTCTGCTAAGAGACCAGACATTCCATGATCATTATAGTCCTTATCTGTGAGTTTCAATATTGGTTTTCGTACCTCTTGACTTAACCATATAATTGCCTTGCTTTTTATTTTATCATTCCATCTACATGGCCCTACCAACCAAGGAGTTTTGATACGTGTTAACTCATCGGCAGCTTCTTGATCCAGAACGAATGTTGCATTTTTATGATCCTGAAGATAGGAAGCAGGAACTTCTGATGTAATTACTCCTTCTATGGTTTCTTTTACAACATCTGCTTTTTTATGCCCCCATGCCATAATAACAACTCTCCTTGCTTTTTGAATGGTTCCTATCCCCATGGTAATTGCCTTTTTGGGTACGTTCTCGATACCAAAAAAAGCAGGGGCAGCATCAGATCTGGTTAAATGATCTAATGTTATACTACGAGTAACCGAATTATAATGAGACCCTGGCTCATTAAACCCAATATGACCCGTTCTACCAATTCCCAACAATTGAAAATCCAAACCACCAGCTGCATTAATTTTTAATTCGTAATCTATACAATATTGATGCAAATTTTCTTGAGAAATCGTACCATCGGGTATATGAACATTTTCTGGTAAAATATCTACATGATTAAATAGATGTTCATGCATAAAATAATGGTAACTCTGTACATTACTTTTCTCCATAGGATAGTATTCATCTAGATTAAAAGTAATTACATTAGCAAAGCTCAGCTCTTCTTCTTTGTGCATTCTTACTAACTCTTCGTATACTTTGATAGGTGAAGACCCTGTAGCGAGGCCCAAAACACAATATTCTTGTTGAGCATGTTTTTCTTTAATTAATCTGGCAATTTCTTGTGCTACAATTATAGAGGCATAGTTCGAACTTTTGAAAATTACATTATGGATCTTTTCAAATCGGGTTTCTTCAAATTTACCAGCTTCTCGATAACTTATATCTCTATAATAAGGCACTGCATTGTTCTGATTTAATGCCGCATCATATTTCGTGTCTGAACTCATTCTTTATATAAAATTAGTTGTTTAATGCTTATAGTATAATGAAGCTATCACCAATATGGTTTTTATAAAAAGTTTTTCGACAGATGACATAAAACGAATTATAAATGACTCAAAAAATCAATTGTATAGCTTTATCAATATCGCTATGTATTTTTATGAAAGTGCCTCAAGTTTTAATTCTTAAAGAGTATAACCATGGGTACGCTACTAATTTTCTTAAGAATCCTGTTATTTGTCGATGATATGATGTTGTATAGAGGATAAATTAAAGATCAAAAGAAATGTTTTATATTTTAAATTATTCATCAACTATGTCCTAAACGGGGTCTATATAAAAATACTGAAATTCATACAAAAAAACTATGCGTAAGCACATATATATGTTACTATTCATATTAACCTTTGGTTGTTCCGAAGAAAAAAAAGAAGGTTCATCATCAATAGTCGACGATCAAACTCACTTGTTTGAAAAACTTTCTGAAACGCACACTAATATTTATTTTAAAAATACTGTTTCTGAAACCTTGTATTTTAATTTTCTTAACTATTCTTACATCTATAATGGAGGAGGAATTGCTGTTGGTGATATTAATAATGATGGTTTAGAGGATGTATATTTTGGTTCTAATCAAGAAAGCAATAAACTCTATCTTAATAAAGGAAATTTCATTTTTGAAGATATCACACAAAGAGCAGGAGTACTAGATGATATTGGTTGGACGACTGGTGTTTCTATGATCGACATTAATGCAGATGGCTGGTTAGATATTTATGTATGTAAATCAGGATCTCTGCGGAATAATCAAATCAGAAAAAACAAATTATATATCAATCAAAAGAATGGAACCTTTATAGAGCAAGCAAAGTTATATGGCTTAGACTCTGAAGCCTTCTCTACTCAAGCATACTACTTTGACTTTGATAAAGATGAAGATCTGGATATCTATTTGGTAAATCACCGCCCCGACTTTAATAATAATACCACCGTTGATCCCAGGATACAACTCGACATTAGACCCGAAAGTACTGATCAGCTTTTTGAAAACGTTGATGGTGTATTTAAAGATATTACCTCAACATCAGGAATTCTAAATAAAGCATGGGGATTAAGCGCTTCTATTGGTGATTTTAACGAAGATGGCTGGCCCGATGTTTATGTAGCCAATGATTTTTTAGAACCAGACCTTCTATATATTAATAATGGTAACAGTACTTTTACAAATAGAATCCTTGAGTTTTTTGACCATATATCTGCCAATAGTATGGGTTCTGATTATGCCGACATAAATAACGATCTAAAACCAGATCTCGTTGTCCTGGACATGCTGGCAGAAGATCACCAAAGAAGTAAGGAAAATATGGCAACTATGAGTACAGAAAATTTTAATCATCTCGTAGCTTCTGGATATCATCACCAATACATGTCTAATATGTTGCAACTAAATTTAGGAAAAGGAATATATAGTGAAATTGGGCAACTAACCGGTATTGCAAAAACCGATTGGAGTTGGGCGCCTTTACTAGCTGATTTTAATAATGATGGTTTTAATGACCTTTTTGTTACCAATGGTATAGAACATGACCTATCAAATCAAGATTTTAGAAACCAGATGAAAACCAATATTCGCAATCGAAAAAAAGTAAGCCTTGAAGAAGCAATTAGTATGATGCCTTCTACAAAATTGCAAAACAAAATTTTTGCTAATAACGGTAATTATTCTTTTCAACCCATTACAAAAGAATGGGGACTACAACAAAAAGTTAATTCTAATGGTGTCGCTTATGCCGATCTAGATAATGATGGTGACCTTGATCTTATTCTTAATAATCAGTCTGACCTGGCTAGTATTTATAAAAACAACCAATCTAATCACTTTATCTCCTTTTCTCTTTTAGGAAAAAAAAACAATCCAAATGCCATTGGTGCAAAGGTGAATGTTTATGCCAAGGACCTAAAACAAGCTAAAGAATTATACACTTGCAGGGGGTTTCAATCTTCTGTAACTAATAGATTATATTTTGGATTAGGTAACACAACTCATATTGATAGCATCCATATACAATGGCCAAAAGGGGCATTAAGTATATTAAACAATGTGATTAGCGATCAAAATCTCATCGTACCACATCCTAATAAACAGAATCAATATCACACCTCTATAAAAAAGACACCTGAGTTATTTACATTAATACAGGGTGAAAAACTCGGGATTACCTATAAAAATAATGAATCCATTTTTGATGATTATTCGCATCAATTACTTTTACCACAAAAACAAAGTGAAAAGGGAGCTGCTTTGGCGGTAGCCGATGTAAATAATGATGATAGAGAAGATTTCTTTGCAGGTAATGCCAAAGGAGCCTCGGCAGCACTTTATCTTCAGAATAAAAATGGCACCTTTAGCAAGTCTAATACAAAGGTTTTTGAAAATGACATCAATCTTGAAGATAATAAGGCATTATTTTTTGACATAGATGCTGATGGTGATCAGGATCTATATATTGCTACAGGAAGTTATGAGGATATAGATAATAGCTCTTCGCTTCAGGATAGGATATATATAAACGATGGGAAAGGGAATTTTTCTAAAAAGGAAGTTTTACCTCAAATGACTTCTACATCAAATGCAATAGCGACAACCGATTTTGACAAGGACGGTGATCTTGATCTTTTTATAGGCGGTGGAGTAATCCCAGGTAAATATCCTTTATCATCACCTTCATATTTGTTAAAAAACGAAAATGGAAAATTTATAGATGTTACCAACAAAATATCTGAAGGTTTTGATCAATTAAGGATGGTAAATGATGCCGTTTTTTCTGACTATGATAACGATGGTGATAATGACCTCTTAATTGCCGGTGAATGGATGCCTATCTGCATTTTTGAAAATGAAGATGGCATTTTTACAAGATCTACTAACACAAAACTAGACAACTATATAGGGTGGTACTTTAATATCCAGGCAACCGATATTGATCAGGATGGAGATATGGATTACCTGGTCGGAAACTTGGGGCAAAACAATAAATTTCACCCTAATCAAAATAAACCATTGCATATCTATGCAAAAGATTTTGATGATAATGGCTCGTTTGATATCATACTGAGCAAAGAAGCCAAAGATGGGATTTTACTACCCATAAGAGGAAAAGAATGCTCTTCTGAACAAATCCCAAAACTTACTCAAAAATTTAAAACGTACAAAGAATTTGCTTCAGCTTCTTTGATCGATATTTATGGAAATAAAGATTTAAAAGAAGCTACACATTATAGTGTAACAAACTTCAGTAGTATACTAATCATTAATAAAGGTGATGGTAATCTTGATATTCGGGAATTACCAAAATCTGTTCAATTTGGCCCCACAACAGACTTTTTAATTGCAGATTTCAATGCTGATGGACACAATGATATTTTTGGTATCGGTTCATTATTTGAAGCAGAAGTAGAAACCATTCGATATGATGCTTCTAAAGGATATTTTCTTTTTGGCAATACCGAAAAAGATAGCATTAAATGGTCCTCTTCGCTTTCTGCTAATTTGAAAGGTTTACAAACAAAAGCAGCAGAATTAATTACTATTAACGGAGAAGAATATATACTTCTTCTTAGTAAAAATAGCGAGTTAAAACTTATAAATTGGGATTTTGAATAAGAAAACCTTGATAATAGCTGCCACATAGCTACGACCAAGGTTTCTAAAATCAAAAACTAAATATATGGGGAAATTTCTGATTACATAATTAATTACATGATCCAATAGTTTTCCACCAATGCTCACCACTTCCCGGAGTCACCCATAATGGACCTGTTTGTGCCTCGTATAATGTTCCCTGATATACAGCACGGTCTCCTTGATTATAAACTTTTGGATATGGTTCCCAAGCCGCTACTCCACTACAAGAACCTCCACCACCACCCGAAGACTGAACTGTAAGCGCAATCGAAGAAGATGTTGAGGAATCACCATCATTATCCGTAGCTATTGCTGTTATCGTATAATTCCCTACAGAAGCATTAGACCAACTATATTCATAAGGGCTCGATAGGTCTTCGCCTAATTTAGTAGTACCCTCAAAAAATTCTACTTTAGTTATACTACCATCAGGATCAGATGCATTTGCAGATATCAAGATAGTTTGCCCTTGATTTGTAGTGGTATTATTTGAAGGAGACGTAATACTAACAGAAGGAGGTTGATTGTTACCTGTACCTCCACCACAATCTTGTATAAATTCCCATGGATTTGGATCTGTATTTGCCGAAGGAACATCTCCCATAGTCCACCATTTTGCTTTGTAAAGCTTGTCTTGATAAACTGCTTCTTTACCCGCAGTATATGTGGTAGTGGCACTCCATTGTGCCGATTCACAACCTGTTCCATTGTTTCCTCCACCACCGCCACCGCCAGAATATGGTGATTCTGGGTAATTCTCTGCATTAGCTATGGCTTGAGATTGTGAAACCCCGTTAAGTACCTGACTAGCAACATAAAGGTATCCATATGCTGAAGATGAAGTATCCCCTAATAACAATTGCCATATCATTACACCATCATTATTAGAGTTATTGGCAGCTATATGACCAGAAAGATCGGCTACATTCTGATACGTATACGTATAATAGGGACCCCAAGGCTCATTTGGATAATGTGTCCCTGCGGCTATAGAAAACCCATATTGATTCGCATAATGTTTGTATGCGTCATACATTATTTTTCTATTACTAGCGGCACCTGTATTATATCCTTGGTATGCTATTAAATCTATTTTACTTCCAACAGCTTCCATCACAGGTATCATATGACCGGTAGTAGCAAATCCAAATAAGCTAATTGCCTGATTAGGTGAAGTAGCGTTATACAAATTAGCATCAGACTCTCCTGTCACCGCATTTCTTTTGCTAAAGGCATACGGAGATGAAGGATCGTTATTATTTACACCACCCAAGGCACCAACTCCAGCCGGTGCACAAGCAATAAGATATTGCCCTTTAGGCATTATAGCTCTAGAGTTGTTAAAAAAGTCGATAAATCGCTGCACATTTATTGGATCTCCAATAGTGGCAAAGCTTCCATTAGGTTCAAAATCCCAATCAATTCCTTCGAAACCCATATCATCTACCAGGTCCTTTATTTGCTGATAATTGATATCATAAGCCGCATTTGTACCCCAATACGTCTCACCGCCAACAGATAAAATTACTTTGATCCCTTTTGATTTTAGTATAGAAACCGATTCTTTTAATGTTTCACCACCATAAGGAGTTTGAATTCCTGTACCAGCAATATCCAGAGATCCTTTTTGGTATCTCAAATTAGGTTTTGCAAATGCCAAAAACACATGAGTTATATGTTCAGGAATATCTCTTAATTTTGATCCTTGCCCAGTAGTGGTCCAGCTTTCTGACCATGAAGGAAAATATCCTAAGACAATAGGCTCGGTAAGAACAGATTTGTTACCATCTAATGATTCTGTAGGATTCGTCGTTTCTAATGTTTCCTCTAAAAAACTTTCGTTAGAGCATGAGCATAAAAACGCACATAATGCTATGACGAATGTGGTTGTTTTTAATAATTTCATGAGTTATTAATGTTTGTGTTAGGTAATCTTTTCTCATTTATAATTTTCTACAATAGAACAGGTTATTATTAATTATATTTTACTTTTCGGTAAAAAGAGAGAAATCAAACTTCTATACTTTGTTTCTCTCTTTTTAAGATTAACAGCAATTCAAATTAAAAATTCCCGCCGGGAACATCCCACCATAACCTGGTACCTCCAGTATCTGGGCCTCCCAGTTTATTTACTGCGTTTGCAACACCAGCGGCGTTTGTAGCAAGCTCACTATCTACAAATGGAATTCTACGAATCTGAAGATCAGTATCGATAGTACCTCCACTCTGATTATTAACCACAGGAAATATCTTTGGATACCCTGTACGTCTATACTCACTCCAAGCTTCTTGCCCTTCTGGAAACATGGCAATCCATTTTTGTGTAATAATACGTTCTAATTTTTCTTCATTAGAAGCAGCATCGTCCCAGGCAATAGTTATTGTACTCAAGGCTGCAATATTATTTGACGGATTAACAGGGTCTACATAGTCTTTAGGCGTTAATATATTGTCTGTAGTATATGAAGTAACTCCAGAAGCTTCGTGTTGCTGAAATGACGTTGAAATCCCTAACTCATAGTTTGTTTTTGCGTCACCTGCACTACTCCAACCCCTTAGTGCTGCTTCAGCTTTTAAGAAGTATACCTCTGCAGCGGTCATTAACTGTACACTAGGGGTTAATAAATCTTCATGAATAACAGCAAACCTAATATAATCGGCCTTTTGTGCCAACTCATCTGCATACCCTGGTAATAGAGGTAATCCATTACGAATTCCTTTTAATGATCCCGGTTGGATAGGTACAGTCTCGGTATCTGTTACTACTTTTTCTCTAAAGTAGGATGTTGCTCGTGGATCTTCATAACCAATTAATATAGATTCCATAGATGCATTCATCCTAATATCTCCCCAAGAATTATTAATCGTTTTTACAGGATGATCCAGAGTACCATTTACAAAAAAACCTTCAGGATTGATTTCGATGAGCCCCATTGGGTGATTAAGGGATTTTTCTCCTTCAGTTTTTGCTTTATCAGGATCTACTTTTGAAATACGAATTGCCAAACGTAACCTTAGTGAATTGGCATACTTTATCCAGTTTGTATAGTTTCCATTGTATGCTAAATCAAACGGCTGAAATCTTGAACTACCAATATTATCAGACAAAATCTGCATCGCCTCTTCTAAATCATTGAAAAAAGCAGCGTAGACTTCTTCTTGGGAGTCATACTCACTCGTAGTTTCAGATGCTCCAAATTTTGTATATACAATGGGTCCAAAAACATCAGATACCCTGTGCATTGCACTAACTTTAAGGATTTGAGAAAGCGCAAAAAATTCAGGAAATTCGTCCCTTGTTGCATTTTCTATAGTTTTTGCATTGTTCATTACATTAGAATAAGGAACACTCCAAATAAAATTATTCCATCCTCCCACCAGATTGTATGTAGTATTATTTGCTCCTGCAACAAATGGTCTTGGATTGGTCATGTATCCCGAAAAGACATCTGCATTTAGATTTTGTTGTAATTGAAATGACCATGGTGGATCATATTGATAGATACTTTGAAATATTGGTCTAAATGGAGCCCCTATATCCTGAAAATCGATTTCAAGTTGTTGATCACTAATATCTCTGGCGTTACCATCAATCCCCTCTAAATCATCACCACATGAGAGAAACAACATCGAGCATATGATTAAGCCAGATAGAAGTATTTTATTTATATTTTTCATAGTTCTTTTTTAAAAAGTTAAATTAATATTCAATCCCCAGCTTCTTGTAGAGGGAAGCCCTAAAATATCAACTCCTTGCAATGCGTTTCCGGTACTTAATGTAACGTTAGGATCATGAGGAGCATCTTTATAGAAAAAAAATAAATTGTTACCAATTAAAGATGCTTTTATATTCCTGAAAAAGGAAGAGTCTGATAATTTAAAATCATACCCCACTGCTAATTCTGCTAAACGAACATTTGTAGCACTATATACATACTCTCCAGAAAAACCATTTCGACCTCCTGCTAGACCATAATACTCTTGGGCAGAAAGTGTAGAAACATCTCCTGCTAGATTTACTACTTCTATAGTACCATTATCTGTTTCTCGTTGTGAATTGTTACTTGATCCTTCTACAACGGCCTCAGTTATACTAACCGTTTCTCCTCCAAATTTTCCATCGATTAAAAAATCTAAACTTATATTCTTATACGTAATAGAATTATTCCATCCTAGAGTAAAATCCGGATTAGCGTTACCTACTTTTTCTAAACCTTCTATAACATTATCAGGATTTTCGTCATTAATAACAATAGCCCCATTATCTACGACAGGACGACCATTGGCATCGCGTTTTACTACTTGAGCATAAATATCACCATAAGAACCTCCTTCGACAAGATATGATGCAAAGGTATTAACCCCTTTAGGTGACACTTCTGTAAAACCAATTTGCACATCTTCTGAAGGGTTACTAATTTCTTTTACTTCATTGTCATTCGTTGCAAAATTAATATTTGAGGTCCAGCTAAATTTTTCGGTTTTAACAGGTATTACGAAAATAGCTCCTTCGAAACCTGTATTAACAATATCTCCTGAGTTAACTCCAACTGTAACAGATCCTGTACCTGTAGAAACTGGCACCTGAAAATATTGATCAATTGTACTTGTTCGGTAATACCCAATATCGAAACCGAATCGATTATCAAAAAACTTCCATTCTGTTCCTATTTCATAAGACGTTTGTTGCTCTGGCCTAACTTCTCCGAGAGGGCGTACTGGATTTAATGGATTCAAACCACCTCCAAATAAAATCTCTCGTTCAGGAAAAACTGTATTTGCAGGAACATCATTACCAACCTCGGCATACGACCCTCGTATTTTGGCAAATGAAATTTTATCTCCCATATCAAAAACTTCACTTAAAATACCTGTCACCCCAACCGAAGGATAAAAATATGAGTTGTTACTTGATGGTAAAGAAGATGACCAATCATTACGAGCGGTAAGATCTATATATAATTTCTCATCAAACCCAATAGTCGTACTTGCAAATATCGAGTTTATCTTTTTTTCTAATGATTGCTGAGAAATAGACACTCCTGGATTGGCATTAAAATTTTGAATAGAAAAAACATTAGCAAATTGCA
This sequence comes from Aquimarina penaris, assembly GCF_040786285.1. NCBI lineage: Bacteria > Pseudomonadati > Bacteroidota > Flavobacteriia > Flavobacteriales > Flavobacteriaceae > Aquimarina > Aquimarina penaris. Next base: position 814,282 of record NZ_JBFMKQ010000002.1, on the reverse strand, counting down.
ATCCACCATTGGTGCCTGAATCTGCATTAAGAATTTCTGTAGTTGTTCTTGTAGTACTCGCTCCAATATTGGCCGATAAAGAAACTTTATTAAATTGTTTATTTATGGTGGTAATTATATCTCCATAAATCTGTTTTATATCTTGCTCATTATAAATATATCGACCTGTACTGGGAGCCAATGTTGCTTCGGTGGTAGCATATATTTCTTTATCATACCCAAGAAGGGTTTGATCATAAGTCCCTCGGGTTTGTAGTGATATCCAATCGCTAATTTCAAACTTCAAATTCAAAGAGGCTAATAACTTTCTATTAGTATCCTCACTGGCATTTCTTTCTAATATCCAAAATGGGTTTTGTTCAATATCAGAGGTGCCTCTAAACCAACGCTGTGTTTGAATTCTTCTAACGGGATCAAATGCCTCAAAATTCTCATAATCAGAAAGCTGTTCTCCCGGCGCATCAAAATTATAGGCACCCACTAATGGATTAAAATATAATCCTGATACCGGTCGATTATCAATAGTTTGTGTTGTTGCCAAAACACTAGCATTGGCAGTCACAATGTTATTAAAAAATTTAGCTGTCTCCCTAATATTAATGGTATGTTGTTTTAAATCATTAGTCGGAAGTACGCCAGATGCAAAAGTGTTAGAATATGAAAAATAGGTTTGGGCATTCTCTGAACCTCCAGATACAGATAGGGATGTTATCGAGGTTAACCCAGTATTAAAAAAGTCATCTACATTACGTTCTGCCTCATCATTCAAATCTAAATAATACGCTGCATTTTCTACCAAAACATTAGAAGAGAAATCTACTATAAAGCCTCCCGCTTTACCTTTTTTAGTAGTAATCAATATAACACCGTTTAAACCAGCACTTCCATATAATGCTGAAGCTGAAGCCCCTTTTAATACGGTCAATGATTCTATATCATCAGGGTTTATAAGTGACAAGACATCACCTCCGTCTCTGTTTCCTCCATTAAGATCTCCAAAAGTGTTATCAGGCTGACCTCCTGTTGGATTGGATAATGGAATACCATCAACAACATAGAGAGGTTGATTGTTCCCTAAAGAAGAATTACCTCTTAATGTAACCTTTACCGATCCTCCTGCTCCAGAAGAGCTTCGATTTATAACCACTCCCGATACTTTTCCTGATAAACTGTTTACAGGATTGGTTTGTTTAACCTTACTAAGCTCATTGGCATTAATATCCTGAGCGGCATATGTTAGCGATTTCCTGCTTTTTTGAATCCCCAAGGCAGTTACCACTACATCGTCTAATTGCTCTAAATTTTCTTCCATAGAGACATCGATTGTACTCGATGCGTCTACTGTTACAGAAATTGATGTAAGCCCCAAATAACTGAACTCTAAAATTTCTCCTAATGATGCTTCAATTGTATATCGCCCATCAAAATCTGTTTGTACTCCTCTTGTTGTCCCTTTTACTATAACATTAACTCCTGGCAGAGGTACTGAATTTGCTCCTGCAGAAGTTACTGTTCCAGTAATTACTTTTTCCTGTGCTTTTACTTGTTGAATAATCAAAAAGGATAAAAAAGCAGAGAAAACTAAAATACTTTTTCTCATGTAGTTTAAGATTGATTTGTTTGTTTATTAAGTTTTAAAGGTTTTATGAATTAAGTTGAAAAAGAAATTAAATATCCGAACAACATTAAAAAAACAACAAACAACATATTTTCGTATACCAGCGTTTTTAGAAATAAACACATTTTTAAATATTTGGCAAAGTATTTTGTTTTTAACAAAAAAAACACATAATTTTTTCACGTTTATTAACAATTTTTCACAAAAAGAATAGTAATCAATGCCAAATAAAGTACCCAAAACATATTCATATAGAATTCCGATAAAGTATCATTTCTTCTTCTGGATAGGGTATTTTGTCATCAATTTTGTTCGTTGGGGAAGTTATTTTGATGACTATGTGTATTCTTTAAAATCAAACCTTGTAGAATTTACAATACATATTGTTCTTACATACTTTCATATCAATTATCTAATCCCAAAATTCATATTAAAAAGAAAATATACCCTCTATTTTTTCTCTGTCATTATTTCTCTTGCCGCGGTCTACGTAGCAAGAACAGGGCTTAATCTATTATTGGTAACAAGTAATATTTGGCCTGAAGCTATAGGCGCACAGAAAGCTTTTAGCTTTAACCACATTGTAGCGGTTACCATCGGGGAAATTTATGTAGTTGCACTGGTTACTGCCATAAAGCTAGCAAGTGATTGGATATATGAACGTAAAAAGAATGAATCTTTACAAAAACTTCAATTACAGACAGAACTGAAATACCTTAAGTCTCAAATACAACCACATTTCTTTTTTAACACATTAAACAACCTATACTATTTGACTATAGAAAAATCTGAAAAAGCCCCTGATGTAGTCTTAAAACTATCTGAGATCATGCAATATGTACTTTATGATGTAAAAGAACCCAAAATAGGTTTATTAAGTGAAATCAACTATATTCAAAGCTATTTGGAACTCGAACGAATGCGGTATGGTGATAAGGTAACTTCAGAAATTCAGATTAAAGGAAATATAGATGATATTGCAATACCACCACTTTTACTTCTTCCATTTATTGAAAATTGTTTTAAGCATGGAAGTAAAAATAATGATACAGTATCCTTAGACATTCAATTCGAAAATAAAAAAAATGAACAACTCATCTTCTCGGCAACCAACAATTTTAATACAAATACCTCTAAAGAAAAAAAACATGGTATAGGAATCGAAAATGTTAGACGACGACTAGAGTTACTTTATAAAAACAAGTATTCTTTAGAAACCAAAATTATTGATAATACGTTTAACGTATTACTGAAAATCCCCATATTATGAGTATCAGATGTATAATTATTGACGACGAACCTTACGCTATAAAAATTATAGAATCTCATTTAGCTTCTTTTAAAAACATCGAACTATTGGGCTCTTTTAACAATCCCATAGAAGCAATAGAAATTATTGAACGCGGACAGGTAGATGTACTATTTCTAGACATTAACATGCCAGAAATGAGCGGCTTAGACTTTATTAAAAATAGCAAACACGATTATCAGGTTGTTATTACGACTGCCTATAGAGAATATGCCGTAGAAAGTTTTGAATTAGATGTTTTGGATTACCTGGTTAAACCAATACCTTTTAATCGATTTTTGAAAACCATTAACAAACTAAATCAGGTTATTAATCAAAGTCAATCTAAAAAAGGAGAATATACAGGAAACAAAGAACCTTTTATTTTCCTGAAAGTCGACAAAAAACTAGTAAAAATCCTTCTAAAGGAAATCTTATATATAGAAAGTCTTAAAGACTATATAAAAGTTATTACCATACAAGGTAATTATCTTGTTCATAAATCACTTACCGGAATTACTGAAGAGTTGCCTAACTCTAATTTCATGCGTGTTCACAGATCATATACTATCGCCATAGATAAAATAAAATCTGTAGAAGGAAACTTGGTAGAAATCGATTCTAAAAAAATTCCTATCGGGCGCAATTATGTAAAACATGTAAAAGAAACCATTTTTAATAACAACAAAGATTTACACATTTAAAAATCATCTGAATGATCACATTATCAAATTTAGACCTTATTCTTATATTTTCATTTTTCACCATTACCCTAGTCATCGGAATTGTAGTTTCCAAAAAATCTGGAAAAAACACAAATGAGTTTTTCCTATCCGGAAGAAATATGCCATGGTGGCTTTTAGGATTATCAATGGTGGCAACAACATTTTCTACAGACACCCCTAATCTTGTTACAGATATTGTACGAAAAGGTGGTGTATCTGGCAACTGGGCTTGGTGGGCCTTTTTAATTACCGGGTTATTAACTGTATTCGTATATGCCAAACTTTGGAGAAAATCCAATGTAAATACAGACATCGAGTTTTATGACCTTAGATATGGGGGTAAACCTGCACATTTTTTAAGAGGTTTTCGTGCCATATATTTAGGAGTCATATTTAACGTACTTGCCATGTCTGGGGTTACTCTAGCTGCCATAAAAATTAGCCAGGTAATGTTAGGGCTTGATCCTTTATACACAGTTGGTATTGCTGCGGTGATCACAGTAATTTTTAGTGCTGTTGGAGGTTTTAGAGGTGTAGTATATACCGATTTTGTTTTGTTTTTTACGGCAATGATTGGGGCTATTGGTGCAGCTTATTACTGTGTTAATCTTCCCGAAGTTAATGGTGTTTCTAACTTGATCACCCACCCTCAAGTTATTGATAAAATATCGTTACTCCCTGATTTTGATAATACAGAATTATTAATCACGCTCTTGATCATACCTTTGGCTGTACAATGGTGGAGTTCCTGGTATCCCGGGGGAGAACCAGGAGGTGGTGGATATATAGCGCAACGAATGTTAGCAGCAAAAGATGAAAATCATGCCATAGGCGCTACTTTTTTCTTTAATATTATGCACTATGCATTGAGACCATGGCCTTGGATTTTAGTTGCATTAGCTTCGTTAGTATTATATCCAAAAGACGATGCAAATACCATGGAAGCTGCAAAACACAACTATGTTGAATTACAAAAATTAGAGGAAACCAGAACACTTACAGACGAAGAAAAAGAAAGAATGGATACCTACTATTTTGCATCTGAAGGACTTACCGCTATACGAGAAGCTTTTCCAGAAGAAAAAGTGCAAAAAGATAAAATCGGACATGATCTGGCATACTCAGCTATGCTTACTCGATTACCTTCTGGTTTATTAGGACTTGTATTAGCTTCACTAATCGCTGCTTTTATGTCTACAATTTCTACACATCTCAATTGGGGGTCCTCCTATATCGTAAATGATTTTTATATACAACAAGTCAATAAAAATGCTTCAGAAAAAGAATTAGTCCTGGTAGGTAGAATTTCTACGGCCGTTTTAATGATTATAAGCACTGTTTTGGCACTTAAACTAACTAATGCCAAACAAATTTTTGACTATATCATTATGTTTGGTGCCGGTACAGGTTTAATATTTATTCTACGATGGTTTTGGTGGCGCATCAATGCATGGAGTGAAATCTCCGGAATGTTCGCCTCGGGTATAGTATCTATTATTTTTAATTTAGAATCTGTTAATCTTGCCTTATTTGGTGAAGGAATGCTTCCGGGATGGTCTAAGTATCTTCTAGTTGTTGGTATTACCTCAATTATTTGGATCGTCGTCACCTATTTAACAAAACCAGAAGACGATAAGGTACTATTTGATTTTTACAAAAAAATTCAACCTGGTGGTCCGGGTTGGAAAACAACCATTAAAGCAGCCGAACAACAACAAGTAACTATCAAAAACGATTTTAGCCAATGGAGTGTACCTTCGGGTATTTTGGCTATGCTAGTGGCTTGCGTTTTAATTTACGGAGTACTTTTTGCCACAGGGTATTGGATCTACGGCAAATATACGCTAGCTATTATTCTAACTATTGTGGTCATTAGCGCAGCTTACATTTTAAGTAAATTATGGAAAAAAATTAGAGCAAACATTTTATAAATTATGAGTTAAAGAAGTATCAAAGCAACTAAGATAATCACAACTATTATTATCTTAGTTGCTTTACTTGTTTTAACTTTAATTCCTCTAGAATACTAATTTCATGATAATGCACAGATCGGTCTTTTTATTACTATGTATACTTCAAACATTATTTGTATTTGCTCAAGAATCAAAATTCACCAGGCAAGACACATTGCGCGGATCTATAACACCCGAGCGAGAATGGTGGGATTTAACGTACTATCATCTAGATATTAAAGTAGATCCGGATACTAAAACAATTACAGGAAAAAACACGATTCAGTATAAGGTGTTAAAAAATCATGATGTAATACAGGTGGATCTGCAACCGCCTTTAAAAATCGAAAAAGTTCTTCAGAACAATAAAGAGTTAAATGTAAAATCCGAGGGCAATGCGCATTTCATAACTCTTGTCGCCCCTCAAACAGAAAATGATATTAACTCCCTAGACATATTTTACAGTGGAAAACCCAGAGAAGCCATTCGAGCACCATGGGATGGAGGTATTTCTTGGAAAAAAGATAACAATGGTAAACATTTTATTGCCTCTTCCTGTCAAGGATTAGGAGCTAGCGTATGGTGGCCTAATAAAGATCATATGTATGACGAAGTAGATAGCTTGCTTATTAGTGTTAATGTTCCAAAAGATTTAATGAACGTTTCTAATGGAAGGTTACGCAAAGTTGAAGAACATGATAATGACACCAAAACCTTTCACTGGTTTGTTTGTAATCCAATCAATAATTATGGAGTAAATATCAATATAGGGGATTATGTGCATTTTGGAGAACAATATACAGGTGAAAAGGGCACGCTTGATATGGATTATTATGTGTTAAGAGATCATCTTGAAAAAGCCAAAAAACAATTCAAAGATGCGCCAAAGATGATGAAAGCCTTTGAGCATTGGTTTGGCCCCTACCCTTTTTATGAAGATAGTTTTAAGCTTGTCGAAGTTCCTTATCTGGGTATGGAGCATCAGAGTTCTGTAACCTACGGAAACAAATATGCTAATGGATATCTTGGTACCGATCTTTCGGGTTCTGGATGGGGATTAAAATTTGATTTTATTATTATTCATGAAGCTGGTCACGAATGGTTTGCCAATAATATTACTTACAAAGATGCTGCAGACATGTGGGTACATGAAGGTTTTACTGCCTATTCTGAAAATTTATTTCTTGATTATCATTACGGAAAACAAGCATCTTCAGAATATGTAATAGGAACCAGAAGAAACATACAAAACGACAAACCCGTTATTGGATCCTATAATGTAAACAATGAAGGTTCTAGCGATATGTACTATAAAGGCGCAAACATGTTGCATACCCTTCGTCAACTTATTGAAGATGATGAGAAATGGCGATCTGTTCTTAGAGGGTTAAATTCAGAATTCTACCATCAAACCGTTACCACAAAACAAATCGAGGATTATATAAGTAAGGCTACCAAAATAGATCTTACCGAGTTTTTTGACCAGTATCTGAGAACAACTAAAATTCCAACCCTCGAATACTCTTTTAAGCAAGGCAAGTTAACATACCGCTATGTCGATATAATTGAAAAATTTGATATGCCAGTTCGCCTTTTTATCGATGATAAACCTGAATGGGTTCAACCTAATGCCGAATGGCAAACAAAGGAATTAAAAGGAGAGAAACTTAGTGTAGACCCCAATTTTTATGTAAATGTGAAGCCTTTGTGATGAAAATTAAGAAAATAGCCTTTCCAGAGAATTCAATGTTATCAAAAATCAAATATGATTATGCGGATAGTTATTTCGGCCAAATTCAAAAAGAAAATAATAACATATCTATAGAAGAAATAAGCAAAGCATTTCTCACTTCCTCTCCCAGATGGATAGATCTGTTAATGGTATTTCGAAATAAAATAGTTTCGATCTTTGGATTAAAAACGGGTAACACTCTTCATAAAAAAGACATACTTTCTAACCACTTTACTATTGAAAAAGGAAAACGAATAGGAATTTTTAAAGTGTATGAACAAAATGAGGGTGAATTAATTCTTGGCGAAGATGATCATCATCTTAATTTTAGAGTTTCACTTTTGTTAGAACCTGCTGATCGAGATCAAAAGGAATTAATTATTTCAACCATTGTCAAGTTTAATAATACATTAGGTAGATTGTATTTCTTACCTGTAAAGCCATTTCATAAATTGATTGTCAAAAATATGTTGAGAAACACAATTAAAGAAATACATAAATTAAATACTATCACAACCTGAAACAATGAAAATCTATTTTCCACAATGGCAGGGATCTGGTACCGGTAAAGATATCGAATCTGGCGCAAAAGCCATTTTAGAATATCTTAATGATGCAGCGTTCAAAAAAATTCTGCTTTCTGATATTCGAGCAGGAAAAAATGGAACACAAAAATATCATATCAATAATTATGATGCTATTGTAGAACAGTTAATGCGTTTAAAAAAGGAAATAGATCATATTCAACCCAAAAATATCAAAACCATTGGCGGTGATTGTGGGTTAGAGATTGTTCCGGTATCCTATCTAAACCAAAAATATCCCAACCTTGGAGTTATTTGGTTTGATGCCCATGCCGATATTAATCGACCTTGTGATTCTCCTAGTTGCAATTTTCATGGCATGCCCTTAAGAACCCTACTTGGCGAAGGAGAAGAAAATATGAATTCTTTGCTATTCTCAACAATCAAAGCATCGCAAATTCATTATATTGGAGTAAGAGATATTGATCAAACCGAGCAAGAAAGAATAGATGCCGAGAACATTTATGCTCCAATCAATGTAGATATTGTAGATCTGATACAAACATTAGCATCAAAGAAAATTACGCATCTATATCTACATTTTGATTTTGACTGCCTCGAGCCTTCAGATTATGATAAAACGTATTATCAAGTACCCAATGGATTAAAAATAAGTGATGCAGAAAAATATATTACTGCATTAAACACTAACTTTACTATCGTTGGCAGTAGCGTATTAGAATCTATAACCGTATTTCCTTCAGAATTAAAACCAATAAAAAATATAATTAATCTTTTAATGAAATAACCAGTGAAAGTAAAAGTAGGTGTAGTTCAGGAGAGTCCGGTATTTTTTGATAAAGATCAAACCATTAAGAAAGTAGAACAGCTTACCAAAAAATATGCAAAAGAAGGCTGTGAATTACTTGTTTTCCCAGAATCATTTATCCCTGGCTATCCACGAGGATTTTCGTTTGGGGCAAAGGTTGGTAGTAGAACTCGGGAAGGAAGAGCATTATTTTCCGAATACCGTAAAAACAGTATTAATCTTAACAGTGATGATCTTCGACGGCTAGAAAAACTATCAAAATCGCAACATATATATTTGGTTATTGGGGTCACAGAAAAACAAGATACCAATGGCAGCTTATACTGTTCGATGTTATACATTTCTCCAACAGAAGGTCTATTAGGTACACATAGAAAAATTAAACCTACCGGTACCGAAAGAGTTATATGGGGAGAAGCAGATGGCGAATCTTTGGTTACTTTTAAAACGAAAATTGGAAAACTAGGTGGACTTATCTGTTGGGAAAATTATATGCCTTTAGCTCGGATGTCTATGTATCAAAAAGGGGTTGAAATTTATATTGCTCCCACAGCTGATTCTCGAGAACAATGGACCTCAACTATGAAACATATTGCTTTAGAAGGAAGATGCTTTGTCCTGGGATGTAATCAATACTATACCAAATCTATGTATCCTCAAAAATATCAACCACTGGTAGAAAACGAATTCGAAGATATGTGTCCTGGTGGTAGTATTATTGTTTCTCCTTCGGGGAAAGTGATAGCGGGGCCTTTATTTGGCGAATCAGGAGCTTTGATTGCAGAATTAGATCTAGATGAAATTAATCATAGTAAACTTGATTTTGACGTTATTGGACATTATGCAAGACATGATATTTTTAAGTTAGATGTAAAAAATCAACCCGAAACAAAAGAAGAACAATAAGTTAGACAAATAAAATAACTACTAGCATGAAAAAAACGGCCTTTATCTTCCTCTTTGTTATTTCCGCTGGTACCTATTCGCAACAAATTGCAGATAATAACTACCAACCTACAATACAAAATCCAGAATACGAACCTGGAAAAGGACCTGTAGTCTTTATCGATGAAGGTCATCATAATTTTCATACCAAAAACGGAAGATATAAAGGGTTTTCTAATCTTTTAGAGAGCGATGGATATACCGTAAAAAGGTATAAAGGTCTCTTTGAAAAAGAAAAATTAGCTACCGGAAAGATTCTTGTTATTTCTAATGCATTGCATAAAACTAATATTGAAAATTGGTATGTTCCGGTTTCTTCAGCTTTTACAAAATCAGAGATTGAAACAGTCAAACAATGGGTACAAGAAGGAGGAAGCTTATTTCTTATTGCTGATCATATGCCTATGGCTGGCGCCGCCGAAGAATTAGCAGCAGCTTTTAATTTTAGATTTACCAATGGTTTTGCTACGGACACCCTGGTTAAAGGACCGGCATATTTTAGTCTAAAAACGGGAACTCTTATTGAAAGCCCCATCACTAAAGGAAGAAATAGTAACGAAAGTGTCTCAAAGGTTGCCACATTTACAGGACAAGCCATTAAAATACCGGCTAAAGCAAAACCTATTTTAGTTTTCGACCAGAGATATGTGAACAGACTTCCGGATACTGCATGGGTTTTTGACAAGAAAACGACAACATATAATCTAAAAGGATGGTCACAGGGGGCCTATACAAAATTTGGAAAAGGTAGAATTGTGGTCTCTGGCGAGGCTGCCATGTTCACCACACAATTGGCCGGACCCAACAAGAGAAAAGTTGGAATGAATACAGATGAAGCTAAAGAAAACTATAAATTACTACTAAATATAATTCATTGGTTAGATAAAAAATTCGATTAATTATATCTTCTTTATTTTATGAAAATAAAACAATGATTACTACTTCTCCCGTCATAGAAACAAAAAGGCTAACATTACGACCTATAGAAAATGCCGATAGTTACGCAATTCAATTCTTAAGATCTGACCTAACTATCAATCAATATATAAAAAGGCCTAAAACTGATACACTACAAGATGCCGTTAATTTTATTCATAAAATAAAAAAAGGTATATCTAATGGTAGTTGGGTATTTTGGGGTATCACCATAAACAGAAATCCAGAACTAGTAGGTACCATTTGTTTATGGAATTTCTCAAAAGAAAGAAAAACTGCAGAAGTAGGTTATGATTTGCACCCAGAACTACAAGGAAAAGGTATTATGAGTGAAGCTTTGCGATCTGTACTCAAATACGGTTTTGAAACGTTACAGCTTGATCAAATTGAAGCATACACTCACAAGGCTAATGAACCTTCGAAATACCTTTTAAAAAAACACAATTTTAACCATATCGAAAACAGAATAGATAAAGACAATCTCGACAATATTATTTTTACTATTAAAAGGAGTTAATCCGACTAATTATAAATCCTTATTTACAATATAATATGGGCAACAAAAAATATATAGTACAAGGAGAAGGGCTTCCAAAATGGTCAAATCCTATAAGCCATGCCGTAGTGGCAAACAATATGTGTTTTGTAAGTGGTCAATTATCTATAAACACTGATGGAAATTATGTTTCTGGCACAGCATTAGAAGAAGGTCAACTTGCATTTTCTAACTTTTTTGCAGCTCTAAAAAATGCCGGCTTTAATAAAAGTGATGTCGTATTTATTGATATTGCTTTTGATAATTTGGATGACCTTCCTGAAATAAATCAATTATATATAAAATTATTCCCAGAAGGTAAAAGGCCTTCAAGAACAATTTATCAAGCAGAAGCTTTACCTTTTGGAGGAAAGGTGAAAATCACGGGTACAGCTATAAAAACATAAGCCTTACAATACTCATTGTGTTCAAAGACATTATTTTGCCATTCATCCAATAAAAACTACAGTTGGGTAGTCAAACTCTTGCAAATCTCGTTTAAAATAAGATCTTTGATGTCATAACTATAAAACTAACCATGGAACAAACAATTACGATCTTTATATACATTCATGCTTTTTTTGGCGGAGTAGGATTAATTGCAGGAATACTAAGTATAATTACAAAAAAAGGGAGCGCATTACATAAAAAAACAGGAAAGCTATTCTCTATAGGAATGATGGCCAGTTCGCTAATATCCTTACCAATTGCGTGGATGCCCAATCATGAAAACCTATTTCTTTTCTTAATAGGTTTATTTACAATGTATCTGGTTCTTGCAGGAAACAGAGCACTCTCCTTTAAATCCAAACACAAAAAAGAAGCAGACTGGGCAGATAAAACAATCTCTGGGAGTATGTTGTTCTTTTCTGTGATTATGACCACACTTGGTATTTATGGAATAGCTACAGGAGTAACTAATAGTATTCTATTTTTATTCTTCGGTGCATTTGGTCTGTTTATGACTATCAAAGACTTTAGGTTTTTCAAGACTTTTACCAACACCAAAAATTCATGGCTAACCACCCATATTAGTAAAATTATCGGGGCTTTTATTGCATCGATCACTGCTTTTATTGTAGCCGGTTTGGGGATCGGAAGCTTAATTGCCTGGATTACCCCTACAATACTGGGTACTCTATATATCATCTATTGGAATAGAAAAATAAAAGTTAAACCAGTGACTAGATAACCATGACCTATTAGTAAGTTGTTTTGTCACGATTTTAAATTTTAATAGTCAATATAATATATAAAAGTAATGGCTATGAATGATGAGGCAAAACTCGAAAGAAACTGGTGGAAAAGAAATTGGAAATGGGGTACATCAATTACATTACTCTTTTTTATTTGTATGTGTATACTGTCAATTATTTCTTCCTTAGGTGTTGGGGATAATATTATTGGTTTTGGCGAAGTACTCTCAGACTCTTCTATTTATGATAATGCATTAGAAAAGGCTCGCAAAAATGAAAGGGTAATCGAAGTAATGGGTGAACTTGACCCTATTTCTAGTTTGGCAATTATCGAAGGAGATGTTGGATATACAAACAATAAAAATTCTATAGTAGTAACAATAAAAATAACAGGTAGTAAAGCAAGTGGTTCTATAGATATTATTGCAGATAGAAATGGTATCGAATGGCAATATCGTAAGATCAATATTCGTATTAAAAACCCTAAAGAGAAAAAAGAAACTATAGAAATAATTAATTCTACTCAATAAGTTTCTAATTCTATGTCTTATGAATTCCTATATGGATTAAATATCGAATCATGATATAACCCTTTTTTTATCAAAATTATAAATCATTAAAGCCATAAAAAAAAGTAAATCTTTTTTATAACACAAAATACAAAACCACATTAACCAAAGGTTAAATACCTGGAAAACAGATGTTAAGTAAATAAAATTCATTAACTTTATAGTAGAAACTACCCCCGCGTTACCCCCACAAAGAAAACAGAAGCAATATAAAACCTAAAATATCGCGATTATGGGATTTAACGAACTATGGGGAAAGATTAAGGGAACAAAAAGTTATCGCCCTGCAAGAATCATTATTCCTCAAAAAAACATTGAACCAAAGCTTAAGAAAACGGGGCCTTTTCAAAGGCATAAACAATATTTTGAGGTAACTGTTAATGAAATGTACTTAACTTATCAAAGGAAATGGTTTAAAGAATGGGAACCGATTGTTTTTGTAGGCTCAAAATTCTTATATGATGGAAAGTTTCAGGAAGTTCCTTTCTTCGTTGGTCAAAAAATGCTTCTTGAGGGGAAAAAGGATGATACGCTCCCAGGAGGTATGATCTTTAAAGACACCAAAGTGGCTGGCTTACATCCTTATCGAGGTGGAAATTTTTCAATTTCAATAGTACTAGGGCGTGCTGAAAGAAACGACTATCTGAGAAAAGTCTTAAACCTTATTGAAAATACCTCAAAAACATATTTGAGTAGTTTCGGGACCTCGGTGCTCCCCTATGTAAAAGCAGCCAAAATAGTATTAGATGGTTATGAAGACCTGGTTGATTCTAAAGATGTGGAGCCACTTATTGGCCATCAAATTACACTTAATCCTGATACTCAAGAAGATTTCTTTCCAGGATACTTCGCATTGATTAATGAGCCTGAAGAAAGCATTAATCCCAACGACTTTTTTGTTATTAATGGTAAACTACACCATGGTATAACCAAAGATAAAGCCACTCGCTATGATAAAGATGACTATGTCTTATACAGCATTTTGGCAACAGGTGATAGAAGTGATATAGAAGCTCTCCCCTACTATGAGCATTTTAAGAAGATTCAGGAACTCATTTCGGGTATGGGAGAAATAAAGAATGAACAAATGAACCTAATCAATGCAAAATTATATGCGTTGTCAAATATGGTACGAATGAGTCCTGACTTAATCCGTGATCAGGTAGATGATCAAATTGCAGACTTTCGACATGAACTAAAAGAAATGGTCGATGATCGAAAACCACTTTCTGGTGATAAAAAACAACTTCAAGACAAGAGGGATGACTGGGAAAAGAAAATGGATATAGAGCTACTTTCTATCTTGACTAACAAAAAATAAAGATATAGTATGGCTGAAAATGATGTGAGATATTTACTTATAGAGTTTACCAAGGATCAGATAAAGTATACAAAACCTAAAAAAAAACTTAAGAATAGTTCTGCTACAGATCTAAGACAGGATGGCCTGGAATTAGAACTTACAGTAAGTCAGATTTTTCATAAGGCCCTTAACAGAACCAGGGTCGAAGGCATTTTTAAAAAGAACGATTTTGAGGTCCTAGGCAAAGTTCTTTTCAAAATACTTTGTCTTGTCGATATCCCTGAGGTAAAGAACTTTGTATACAGTGACTTGTCTTACATCCTGAGATCTGATGAAGCCAGGTGCATTATTGTATTATTGTTTGATAAAGATACTCGTAATTTGGCCATGCTTCCTTGGGAGTATTTACAGATTATGGATGATAATTATGATAACGATATAGAAGAACCCTTTTATATCGCTGCGCAAAAAGATGTTAAATTCGATCTTGTACGGTATATTGAGTATTTGGATGGAAAAGATAGCGAACACGACTATTCTCCCCAGGAGCAGAAGAAACTAAATATAATAACGGTCATTTGTAGCCCTGAAAACGATAATCTTAATACTGCCGATTTTGAAAAGTGTTTTGACGATCTGAATAAAGAATTCCAAACTGAAAATAACGAAAAGGTAATAGTCGCTAGGCGTTTAAAAAATCCCAGTTGGGAAAAATTCGTTGAAAAGTTTAAAAAAGAAGTAGAACCAAAACTTGATGGAGAATACATACTTCATTTTTATGGTCATGCCAGAATGGAAAAAGAAAAACCCGAAATCGCTTTTATAGATAATGATGGCCATAAACAATGGGTAAGCCATAAAAAATTTGCTGCGCTATTCGAAAAGGATTTAAATTATAAAAAACCTTTAGCTATTGTAATGCAAGCTTGCGAAAGTGGTCAAACCAATTCAAAAGGACAAGGGTTAGCAGTTAGCCTTATAAAAAAAGGAATTCCTTTTGTTTTGGCTATGCAAAACGAAGTTACACCTCTTACATCTTTAGCCTTTTTTAAGAAGTTTTATCAAGCACTTTTGTCCGGCCATGATTTTTTCAAGGCAGTGACCATAGGAAAGGTATTTCTTGGACGCGAATATGGGATTAAAAATCCGGAATTAGATCGTGAACACCATTACAGCAATAACTCTTTCGGGACTCCTGTGATTTTCACTTCGTCTCTTACCCCTTTACGCTTCTTCCCAGAAAAGGAAAGACAGAGTAAAAAAGATCAATATATATTGGTATGTACAAATCCTGATTGTAAAGAAGAATATCCATCTTATTCAGAGTTAGAACATTGTAATACAGGTAGATGTAGGGAGCGTTTAGAAATAAAGAAATTTATCCGCCAAGAAGAAGTACAAGGCACAGCACCTGTTTTAGAATCAGGGAAAACCTCATTAGACAAAAACAAAATGTAATGAACCTCGATGATAAACATATACGACTTTTGTTAGCCCCTATATATAAAAAGGCATGCCTTGATACTAAAATCAACATGGTAGACCTTGCTAATCTATTAGAATATCTTGCTTCTATGTTTAAGAAGAGTAACCCCCATACCGTATGGAGAAAATTAAAGCTTAACAAAAATAAATATCGCCAACCGGCGTATATAAAATATCTGGTCAAACTAAAGCTTAAATATCATATCACTTTAGCTAAATATACGGCAGAAGAACTTGAAAAAAATTTTCTAGAAAAAAATCTTGAAGAAGCATATCAACTATGGTTTAAAGAATATACCGACGCTTTAGTAAACTGGAATAGTATTGTTTATTCTGATCTATGTAGACAACCATTTGATTTTGCAATACATCAAAAAGAAATTGATAAATACCAACTTTTAAACATCAACATCTTAAAAAGTCGTTGGAGTGATGTACTTCATGAATATCTAGCCTTTGCTAATAACGATTTACTTGACAAAGAGAAACGATGCTCATTTTTCATTTATGCTGGTCAAATAGAGTTATATCACGATTTACCCGATTATGAGATGGCAATGTCGTATTTTGAGCAGGCCTCTCAATTATATCAAAGCTCGATCATTCAACGTGCCTTCGGAGAGTATCATTTAAAACGTGGCGAATATAATAAAGCACGAGAATTCTTTTTATCAGCGATAGATTTAGACACTATGGATTTAGAGAATTATCTTTGTATGGGCGATAGTTATCGTGATCAAGCAAAATATACGACAGCAGAATTATGGTATGATGATGCACTTAATATGAATTTTTTAGATGCCAAAGGCTACTCCAAAAAGATTACCCTCTACAGTTATTCAAACTATACCGAATCAAAAAAAGTAGAAATTCCAGAACTTATAGACTATCTGGAAAAGATTGAGTTCGATCATCCAGACGAAAATTATTTTTATGAAGTATATCGTAATATTGGATACGCTTTTTCAATTTCCAGGCAATATGAACAGTCTGCAAAATATTATCAAAAAGCAATTAAAAACAGCCCAAATTTAATCCTATCCTATATTGATATTGGTTATATCTACACTTATCTCGGAAAATATGACAAAGCAGAAGGCTATTTTATAAAAGTAAAAGATCTTGAGGGTGATTTTTTTGGAACTTATTGGGGATTAGCATATCTATATCAAGAAACCAAGCAACAGTCAAAAGCTATTGAGAATTATCTTAAATGTCTTGAATTACGTCCCTCTCAACCAGAAAAAATATATTATTATCTTGGTAATTTACATAAGGAAACCAAAAACGATACTGAGGCCCAAAAGTACTATCAGCTGGCATTTGATTTAAATCCAACCAATAAGATATACTTTAAAGAACTCAAAATACTCTTAGAAAATAAAGGGGATAAGAACAATCTCCTTAAATTATTAAAAATGGGCATCGCCCATTCACCAGATGACCCTTTACTTCATAATGATCTGGGGTTGTTTTACTCAAAAAATAATGATTTTGATAAAGCGATTCAGTGTTTCTCTAAATCCATAGAATTAAATCCTTCGGAGCCCATATATTATGAAAATAGCGGTCTGACATACGAAAAAATCCCTGATGTTACGAATGCCGAAAAAATGTATCAAAAAGCTGCCGAAATAGAAAAAGAATCAGGTAAATTTCACAATCGTTTAGGTTATTTCTACAGCTCCAAAAACCTTGATAATCAGGCAGTTTCTTTCTACAAAGAAGCTATTCAACGAGAACCAGAGAATATAGTATATCTTAATAATCTGGGGATTGCATACAATCGATTACAAAAGTGGAAGGATGGGGAAATAACCTTTAAAAAAGTAATAAAAATACATGAAGATAATCTAGTGGCAAACCCAGAGCTTGGTATAAACTTAATCTGGCAAAAGAATTATAACGAGGCCGCAAAGTATTTAAAACGGGCACTCAAATTAGATCCGGAAAATCCATGGAGATATGAGCACCTGGGTTTTGTTTATCAAAGTCAATTTAACTATGATAAGGCAATGGATCTCTATAAGCAGGGGCTGGAATTAGACCCTAATAATGATGCACTTCATAATCGTGTCGGAATTATAAAATATGAAATGAAGAATTATCCTGAGGCACTTAAGTACTACGAAAAAGCTATGGCTATAAATCCAGAAAACCCAGTATATTATGATAATATTGGTTTAGTCTATGAATCACTAAATGATACCGAAGCTGCAACCGCTGCATATTCTAAATCAAAAGATTTGAAAATAAGCCAAAAATGAAATAGACAAAGAAATCAATACTATAAAACCTCTAGTGTCGCACCATGCATTTTTTACAACTACTTAAATTACATTGTACACCAACCACCAAGATTATAATATTACATATAGTTTCTACAGAATTAATAACCATTCAATAAAAGAAATAAAAGAATTTTTAATAGCTTCGTATTTCAATATAAAAAAACATTAACCCCCACCCTATTTATGTAATTGCAAGTAACTTATGAATCCGTTAAGCTTTCTTTTATGATATTATCTTTTCAACCCGATTCGAGTTTGTCAGAACAAGATACTGTTATTGTTATTATGATAATAGTAGGTATCTGTTTTTACTTCATACCATCTATTATAGCATTACTAAGAATGAAAAAAAATCTGGTTGCTATAATAGCCTTAAATTTCTTTTTGGGCTGGAGTCTTATTGGCTGGGTAATTTCTTTGGTATGGAGTTTATCTAGCGATAGTAAACCGACAAAAATCATTGTAAATCAACAGCCCGTTAAAGCACCACAAGAAGATAGCATTGATAAACTCACCAAATTAAAGAAACTTTTGGATGAAGAAGCAATAACTCAAGAAGAGTTTAATCAACAAAAGGTTGCTATTCTAAAGAATGGTTAGTTGTTAACTATACGACTCTTTTCTTGCTGGATTCATGATTTACAAGGCAATAACTATAAAATTTTAAATTATAATATCCCAATTTGATAGATGAAATAATAGCAATTTTCGGGTTTCATCAATAAAAGTAACTTAAGATCTTTGCTATATAAAATCATAATCTAAATGAATATCAAGAATAGCACGATAAACGACATCGACGAAATATTTCGTCTCTATAAAATAGCTTCAGAGTACCAGAAAGCAAAAAAAACTGTAGTCGTATGGCCTGATTTTGAACTGACACTGGTCGAAACAGAAATTTCCGAAAACAGACAATGGAAACTACTAATAGATGATCAAATCGCATGTGTATGGGCAACCACATTTAGCGATGAGCAAATTTGGGGAGAAAAAAACACCGATGCCGCTGTGTATATACACCGTATCGCGACCAATCCTGATTTTAGAGGTAATAATTTTGTTGAAATAATTGTGACATGGGCGAAAAAATACGCTCTAGAACATCAAAAAGATTTTATACGTTTAGATACACTAGGCAATAATAAAGGACTTATCAACCATTACACAAAATCGGGCTTTACCTTTTTGGGAATGTTTAATTTAGAAAACACTAAAGGATTACCTGATCACTATCACAATGCTCCAGCATGTCTCTTTGAGATAGATATAAACTCCAACATATAAAGCTCGAACAATAAAACCTGTCATTAAGGAGAAAACTTAATGCCCAAAGATTTGGTTTCTTGTAAGGATTATACGAATGATTATAGTATTTTAGTATCTACTAAGTCTTATCATATAAATTTAGTAGACAAACACTTACGTTTTATAAGATTAGTATAGTATACAGTATACTAATACCGTTTTTATTCATAATTTCATTAATAAACATCTTTACAAGTCATGCCAAATACCATAAAATATCGCACTTGCCACCTTTGTGAAGCTATGTGCGGCTTAGAGATTGAGGTAACAAATAACGAAGTAATCGGTATAAAAGGACATAAAGAAGATATTTATAGTCGTGGACATATATGCCCTAAAGGAATTGCCCTTAAAGATTTACACAATGACCCTAATCGATTAAAACAACCTGTAAAAAAAACAGCCTCTGGCTGGCAAACCATATCTTGGGAAGAAGCCTTTGATATTGCAGAACGAGAATTTAAAAAAATACGAAAAAAGTATGGTAACGATGCTATCGGAACATATACTGGTAACCCAACCGTGCACAATACCGGTACTGCCATAACTTTATACGATACGATAAATGCTCTTAATACAAAAAATCGATTTGCTTCTCATAGTCTCGATTCTGTTCCGGTTTTTTTAGTGAACCAAATGATGTTTGGTCATGCGATGTTAGCGCCAATTCCTGATATTGATCATCTTGACTACATGCTTATCATTGGTGCTAACCCGATGGCTTCTAATGGTAGCTTTATGTCAACACCTAACATTAGAGAGAAAATTAAGGCTATTCAGCAAAAGGGAGGAAAAGTGGTTGTTATTGACCCTCGTAAAACAGAGACTGCCAACAAAGCCAGCGAACATTATTTCATTCATCCAGAAAAAGATGTATTACTTCTATTAGCAATCATAAACGAACTGGTACTTCGTGATGCCATTCCTTCATCTAAAGCGCTTTCACTCGCCGATCATTTCGAGGAATTAAAAAAATTGGTTCAACCCTACTCAAAAGAAAAGGTGGCTCCCATAACGGGTATGAGTACAAAAGAAATCGCACACATAGTAGATGATTTAATACAATATCCTAATAGTGTTGTCTACGGCAGATTGGGTGTTAATACACAATCCTATGGTACCCTTTGCCAATGGTTGATCACTTCTATTAATATTCTACTTGGCAAATTAGATGAAAAAGGAGGGCTACTATTTACACTACCCGCCATAGATTATGTGACTTTAATGGCGCATGAGTCTAAAATGTTTCGGTATAGTAGCCGAGTTAAGTCATACAAAGAAATTGTTGGCGAATTTCCGACAGCTACATTAGCCGATGAAATATTGACTAAAGGTAAAAATCAAATACGGGGATTTATTAGTATAGCGGGTAATCCTGCTCGTTCTGCGCCTAATTCTCAGCAAGTAGAAAAAGCATTAGCGGACTTAGAATTTATGCTAGCTGTTGATATGTATATTAACGAAACCACGCAACATGCAGATCTCATTATGCCACCTGCTGTTGGATTAGAAACTATGCATTATTCGTTCGTACTCCACATGATAGCTACCCGAAATACCGCCAAATTTAGTCCTGCACCTTTATCCATTTCAAAAGAGCAACGCTACGATTGGCAAATTATGAGCGAGCTACAACGACGTTTATTTACAGGAAATATTTTTCAGAGAATAAAAAGCAATATCATGTCTAGGATTCATCCAAAAACAAAACTGGATCTAGCACTGAAAACCGGAGCTTATGGTGTATGGGGTGGACGTTTCTTGAGAAAAGATGGATTGAGTTTAAAACGTTTAGAGAAGCATCCAGAAGGGTTAGAATTATCCTCATTAAAACCAGTTTTTCCGAAGCGCTTGTTTACAAAAAACAAACGAATTGAATTGATGCCTGAGCTTTTTGTAAAAGAAATGGAAAAAGTTAAACAACTTTTAACTCCCGAGGAAGTAGAGCAATATCCATTAAAGCTAATCGGTCGAAGGCATTTGCGAAGCAACAATTCTTGGATGCATAATTTAGCAATTCTAGAAGGAGGTTCGAGAACATGTACCATGATGATTCATCCCGATGATGCTGAAGCCCATAAAATTAAACCTCAGGAAGTCGTAGAGGTATATTCTGATTCTGGCTCGATTTCTATTGAAGCCGAAGTCACCACAGATATTATTCAGGGTACAATAAGTATTCCCCATGGTTGGGGACATCACGGAGAAGGCGTGCAAATGGAAAACGCAAAACGCAATGCAGGTGTTAATATTAATCAATTAATGAATCACGACAGACTAGATCCTTTATCTTATAACATGGCCTTTAATGGTCATCCTGTAGCTATTAGAAAAATCGAATCTTCATAAATAAACGTGTGTCACTAATGAAAAAGGAAATCGAAAATATTTGGATAGACCTAAATGAAGAGCTTTACAGTTTTGTTCTTAGTAAGGTAAAAGATGAGCAGAGAGCAAAAGACATTCTTCAAGAAGTTTTTTTGAAAATTCAAACAAGAATTCATCAATTAAAGAATACTTCAAAGCTTACCTCTTGGGTGTACCAAATCACCAGAAATACAATATTTGATTATTATCGAAAATTGAGTCTAAAAAAAATCCCAATAAATGATCTGGACATTCCCGAAAATGAAAATGATAATTTTGACTATTCAAAATTGAGTAATTGTATCAATCAAAAAATCGAAAATCTTACCGCAAAACATAAACAAGCAATCATACTAACGTCTTTTAAAAACTATTCACAAAAAGAACTGGCAACATATTTAAAAATATCATATTCTGGAACTAAGTCCAGAGTTCAAAAAGCTAGGGAAATTTTAAGAGAAAATATACTGGATTGCCCAAACGTTGAATCCGATACAACAGGTAAATTATTAGATTTTGATACTAATTTAAGTTGATTATACGTCTTTTTATACGTATTCGCGTCCATTAATTATAACGATTAAAAAAAATAAAATGGACAATACAAAAATTATTAATGTACAAATTCTTAATGCCTTTGTTGATCAGGAAAAAGGGGGTAATCCCGCAGGAGTGGTTTTAGATGCAGATAATTTATCTGATAAAAATAAATTAGAAATTGCGGCAAAAGTAGGTTTATCAGAAACTGCTTTTGTTTCAAAATCTACATCGGCAGATTTCAAATTAGATTTCTTCACTCCAAATAAGCAAATAGCTCATTGCGGGCATGCAACCGTGGCAACGTTTTCTTATTTAAAACAGTTGAATATCTTAAAAACTGATCGTTCTTCTAAAGAAACAATAGATGGGAACAGGGAAATAAAACTAATTGGATCATTAGCATTTATGGAACAACTTTCACCTAAGTATATCGATGTAAGTCAGCGGGAGGATAAAATTTTAAGATCGCTGGGGTTAAATAAATCCGACCTCATGAACAATGCTCCAATACAATTGGTAAATACAGGGAATTCATTTATTCTAATTCCGGTAAAAAATTCAGATATTTTAAAAAACATAATCCCAGACTTCAATCTAATAAGTGACATAAGCGAAGAGTATGATTTGATAGGGTTTTATGTATTCTCTACTGATTTAGACTCCCCAGAAAGAGACGCTAGTACAAGAATGTTCGGTCCGCGATATAATATCTTAGAAGAAGCCGGTACCGGAATGGCCGCAGGCCCATTGGCTTGCTACCTATTTGATGTGCTCAAAATTAAAAAAGATAGATTCTTAATACAGCAGGGAGAATACATGAATACTCCTTCGCCAAGTCTAATTATTGTTGACTTAAAAATTGAACATAATAAAATAAAAACTTTAATGGCGGGAGGTAAAGGAATGTTAAAAACACAAATGAAGATTGAAATAAATAACTAAAAAAAGTAATATATAACTCGTGTAAAAAGATAACTTACTACTCTAAATAACATCTATTTTTTACATTTTCACCGTAACATTTAAGATAATTTTCGAGTTTAATTGACAGATATACTATATTTTAGGGGCGAAAACACAATCATCAACTGCAACCAATGAAACCTTATACTCTATTTTTAGTGTACTTTATGGTACTGCTAACCATAAAAACTAATGCACAAACCAAATCTGCGCCCCTAGCGACTATAGATCAACATATAATAGATTCTAAAACTTTACAGCAAGATGTAGCGCTTAATGTTTATTTACCAGAGACCTATAATCAAGCTTCTGATCTACACACCTATCCTTTGATTGTTTTATTAGAGAATGAGTTCTTTTATCAAATTACAGGCATGGTAAAACACCTTAGCTCTGTAAGCAGCATGCCAGAAGCAATAGTGATTAGTTTCCCTAATGGTTTTGAAAAATTCTATGCCCCAAAAGTCTATACAAACAATAGTAGCTTTTGGTCAAAGAGTTGGAAACAAATGCCATTTGACGGTGATCCTGATGTTTTTACAAAATTTTTGAAAGATGAATTATTCGTATATCTGGCAAAACATTATCGCACCACCGATTATAGAATGATATTGGGCACCTCTCTTACTGCCACTTTTTCATTGCATGCTTTTTGTAACAGTCCAGATTTATTTCAGGCACATATAGCCATAGCGGCTGGTAATATATTAGCTATGGGGTATACTCCTGATAAAACTTTTATTGATGCAATTACTGAAAGTATTAAAAGAAACCCTAAACGCAGAGCAAGTTTATATGTAGCTTCTGCCGAGGCCGATACTTTTTCTGATCCGGAAATAGGAATCAATTTAAAAAAATTAAAAAAACGATTATCATCATATGAATCTCAAAATCTAAAACTAAAAGCAGACATATTCCCAAATGAAAGTCACTATGGTGTTGTTTTACCAGCGTTTATTTCTGCTATAGAAACATTTTTTCCAAAAGAAAAATGGAATCCTGATTATAGTAATTTTGAAAAGGAAACTAATAATACTTTAGGTAATATTGATTTATATTATCAAAATCTTTCTGCAGAATATGGTTACACTGTGCTCCCAATAGCCGAACGATGGAATAGTGGTAATAGCCTTCAAG
The DNA here is from genome assembly GCF_040786285.1 of Aquimarina penaris. Taxonomy (NCBI): domain Bacteria; kingdom Pseudomonadati; phylum Bacteroidota; class Flavobacteriia; order Flavobacteriales; family Flavobacteriaceae; genus Aquimarina; species Aquimarina penaris. The sequence goes on along the minus strand of NZ_JBFMKQ010000002.1, from coordinate 790,039 downwards.
CGATTGCCAATAGACTTCTAAGACAAAAGCGATTTGAAGAATCTATCGAAGTGTATCGGCGCTTGGTAAAATATCGACCAAAATCTCCAGAAGCATTAAGCATCCTTGCATCTGCTCTTGAGGCCAATCATAATTTTAAAGAAGCATTAGTAACGCAACAAAAGGCCATAGAAATAGCAAAACTATATGATAGTGATCATATGACGCACTATCAAGACCAAATAGCAGATATAGAATCAAAGTTGGATGAATTGAAGGATGATTAATAAGCCAGAATTATATTTCAAAAATGATCAAGAATGGCGATCATGGCTTCATGAAAATCATAATAACTCTATGGGAGTCTATTTGATTTTTTACAAAGTAGAAAGTAAACAACCTAGCATGCGATGGGAAGAAGCGGTAAAAGTGGCTTTATGTTATGGTTGGATTGACTCTACAGTCAAAAGACTGGATAATGAACGTCGCCGGCAATACTTCTGCCCTCGTAAACCCAAAAGTGTTTGGAGCAAGGTCAACAAAAATTATATTAAAGACCTAATTAAAAATAACCTCATGCATGAAAGTGGTCTAACTATTATTAAAACTGCTAAAAAAAATGGTTCCTGGGTAGCCCTTGATGATGTCGAAAACGGGATTATCCCTAAAGATCTTCAAACAGCATTTGACCAGCACTCTAAAGCTTTTGAGAATTACCAAAACTTCGCACAAGGATATCGAAAAAGCTATCTATACTGGCTTAATCAGGCTAAGCGACAAGAAACCAGAGATAGACGTATTGTAGAGATTATAAAATTATGCAAAGCCAATCAAAAAACAAGAGGTAATTGGGGGTAAACTCCCTTAACACCACTTTAAGATAATTTATGATTGAATTCCTTATTTTCGATCTCATAAATTACTCATCATGCACAAATACATTATCACATCCCTTATACTGGGATTATTTATCATTACCACTACACAGGCTCAGAAGAATAAAAAGAGCGAAAAAGATAAAAAAGAAGAAGAAAAGTGGGACGTTTCTAATCCAGAGGGAGCTTTTAATTACAAAGATCATAAATTCTCTACCAGCGAAGGTACATGGATGAATCTTGATGTAAGTCCGGACGGAAAAACAATTGTTTTTGATCTTTTAGGTGATATCTACAGTATGCCAATCTCTGGAGGAAAAGCAAAGGTGTTACGTACCGGAATCCCTTTTGAAGTTCAGCCTCGTTTTAGCCCAGATGGTAAGAAAATTTCTTTCACAAGCGATGCAGGAGGAGGCGATAATATTTGGATTATGAATAGCGATGGTAGCAATGCCAAACAAATTACTAAAGAAAAATTTAGATTACTCAATAATGCTACCTGGATGCCAGATGGAAATTACCTAGTTGCCAGAAAACATTTTACCTCGCAACGTTCTCTAGGTGCAGGGGAGATGTGGCAATATCATATCACTGGCGGTACAGGGCTACAGTTAACCAAAAGAAAAAATGATCAACAGGATGTCAATGAACCTAATATTTCTGCAGATGGAAAATACATGTACTACAGTGAAGACGTGTATCCAGGAGGGTTTTTCCAATATAACAAAGATCCAAATAAGCAGATTTATGTTATAAAAAGGTATGAGTTTGAAACTGGTAAGACAATAACGGTTACCGGAGGGCCAGGAGGAGCGGCCAGACCACAGGTATCCAGAAATGGTAAAATGTTAGCTTTTATAAAAAGGGTGCGCACCAAAACTGTATTGTATATTCATAATCTGCAAACAGGTGAAGAATGGCCCGTTTACGATCAACTAAACAAAGACCAACAAGAAGCATGGGCTATTTTTGGTATTTATCCTAATTTTAGCTGGATGCCAAACAATAAAGCTATAATATTTTGGTCTGGCGGAAAAATCAACATCATAGATGTTACCAGTAAAGTAGTTTCAAATATTCCGTTTACAGTAGATGCTACCATCAAAATTGCAGAAACACTTCATTTTGATTCACCTGTAGCTCCAGAAAACTTTACTTCCAAAGTGATTCGTAATGCGGTCACCTCTCCTGATGGAAAAACTATTGTTTTTAGTGCACTGGGGCATTTATGGAGTAAATCTTTACCCAAAGGAAAACCACAGCGACTTACAAGCCAATCTACCTATTTTGAGTTTGAGCCAAACTTTTCTCCCAACGGTAAAGAAATCGTTTTTGTTACCTGGAATGACGAAGATCTGGGCTCTGTAAGTAAAATACCTTTAACAGGAGGAACACCAACCAAATTAACTACAGAAAAAGGAATTTATAGAACTCCATCATATAACTCATCGGGTAATTTGATTACCTATAGAAAAGAAAGCGGAAACAGTGATCAAGGATTAAGCTTTGCCAAAAACACAGGGATTTATACGATGTCTTCTGCAGGAGCAAATAATAAGTTGATAATCGATGAAGGCGAATATCCGATGTTTTCAAAGGACGGAAAACGTATTTTTTATCAAACCGGAGGCACCTATTTTGGTAAATTGACCAAAAACTTAGTCTCTGTAAATCGTAACGGAAAAGACAAGAAAACACATATCAAATCCAAATATGCAAATCGATTAGTTCCTAGCCCAGATAATAACTGGATTGCTTTTACCAATTTACACAAAGCATTTATTGCTCCTTTAGTCTTAAATGGAAAGGAGATTGATTTAGACAACAAATCCAAGTCTGTCCCTGTCTCTCAAATCTCTAAAGATGCCGGTATAAACTTACATTGGTCTAAGGATAGTAAAAAGGTTTTTTGGACACTTGGTGATGAATACTTCTCTAATGATATCAAAGATAGGTTTACCTTTTTACCAAACTCTCCCGAAAAAGTTGGAGAAGTAACCGCTAAAGGAGTAAAAATCGATTTATCAGTAAAAACAGATCTTCCTCAAGGTAGAATTGCATTTACCAATGCAAGAATCATTACTATGGAGGGTGACCAAGTAATCGAAGATGGTACCATTATCATTAAAGAGAATCGAATCGAAAAATTAGGAAACTCTACCGATATTTCTGTTCCTTCGGATGCGAAAGTATATGATGCGAAAGGAAAAACGATCATGCCAGGAATTGTAGATGCTCATGCGCATATTGGTGGTTTTAGATATGGATTAACCACTCAAAAACATTGGCAATTATATACTAATCTGGCTTTTGGGGTGACCACATCTCATGATCCTTCTGCCAATAGTGAGTCTATCTTTACCATGTCTGAAATGATTAAGAGCGGAGAAATGGTTGGTCCTCGTATCTATTCTACAGGGATCATATTATATGGAGCCGATGGGGATTTTAAAGCCGTAGTAAATAAATTAGATGATGCAAGATCATCGATCAGACGAACTAAAGCTTTTGGAGCTAAATCTGTAAAAAGTTACAATCAACCACGTAGAGAACAGCGACAACAAGTGATCCAGGCTGCTCGCGAATTAAAAATCAATGTTGTTCCTGAAGGAGGATCAACATTTTATCACAATATGTCTATGATTATGGATGGGCATACTGGCGTAGAACATAATATCCCTGTAGCTCCTGTTTATAAGGATGTAAACGAATTATGGAAGACCAGTAAAACAGGATATACCCCAACGCTAATTGTAAACTATGGAGGAATGAACGGTGAATATTATTTCTACCAAAAAGATAATGTTTGGGAAAATGAAAAACTTCTAAAATATACACCAAGATCTATCGTAGATGCCCGATCCCGACATAGAACAATGGTACCAGATGAAGAATATGAGAATGGACATATTTTGGTATCTAAGACCTGTAAAGCTCTAACCGATGAGGGAGTTAAGGTAAACCTAGGTGCACATGGACAATTACAAGGTCTAGGCGCTCATTGGGAATTATGGATGCTTCAACAAGGTGGTATGACAAACATCCAAGCACTACAGGCTGCAACTATAAATGGAGCTCAATACATAGGTGCAGGTAATGATATTGGATCTTTAAAAGAAGGCAAGCTTGCAGATTTGATTGTACTGGATAAAAATCCTTTAGAAAATATTAGAAATACTGAAACTGTAAAATACACCATGGTAAATGGAAGATTATATGATACTAATACCATGAATGAAATTGGCAATACGACCAAAGAGAGATCCAAATTCTGGTGGGAGAATAATAAATATAGCCAAGCTTTCCCTTGGCATCAAGAATCTCAAAGCTTTATGAGACCAGGATGCGGATGTCATCTTGGACACAACTAGATATGCAAAACCCTCAAAGGTTTTAGAGAAATTTGGGGGCTTATGAGGATAAAATCTTTAACTAAAATACGTATCATGAGAAATTCATTATACCTCATGTTCATTTTTATAATCGTTTTTCAAAGTTGTACAAAGATCAAAACTGATGACAAGATTGTAAATGAACAAGCAAAGGAAGAGACCAACTATTTTGATTACACCAATAGGGATGATCAATTTATGGGTGGGATTAAAATGATCCCTATTACTACTCCCAAAGGAGAATTTAAAGTATGGACTAAACGAATCGGCAATAATCCAAAAATCAAAGTATTGCTACTGCATGGTGGACCAGGAATGACACATGAAATTTATGAGTGTTTTGATGGGTATTTTCCGCAGGAAGGGATTGAATATTACTATTATGATCAATTAGGTTCGTATTATAGTGATCAACCCAAAGATAAAAGTCTGTGGGATCTTGATCGATTTGTAGAAGAAGTGGAACAAGTACGTATTGCTTTAGGGTTAAATAAAGACAATTTTTATCTCTACGGGCAATCATGGGGCGGCATTTTGGGTATGCAATATGCCCTAAAATACCAACAAAACTTAAAAGGTTTGATCATCTCTAATATGGTAGCTTCTATTCCGGAGTATCAAAAATACTCTGATGAAGTACTGGCTCCAAAATTAGATCCCGCAGTTTTAAAGGAGATTATGAGTTATGAAGAAAAAGAAGACTATTCTAATCCAAGATATTTGGATTTAATTGTCGAACATTACTATACCAAACATGTGATTAGAATGCCTGTGGATCAATGGCCTGAACCTGTTAATAGGTCTTTTAAGCACCTCAACCCAGATGTGTATATAACTATGCAAGGCCCCAGTGAATTTGGAATCAAAGGAGATGCTACGCTAAAAAACTGGGATGTAAAAGATCAGTTATCAAAGATCAAAGTTCCTACACTTGCTATAGGGGCTAAGCATGACACTATGGATCCCAAAGAAATGGAATGGATTGCTAATGAAGTGCAAAACGGCCACTATTTATATTGCCAAAATGGAAGTCATCTATCACAATTTGATGATCAAAAAATCTTTTTTACCGGGCTAATAAAATTTATCAAAGATGTAGACGGTAATACCATTAATTAGAAATAAATACAGCGATCAAATGAAACAACTTCTTTATATCCTTCTTGTTATTTCGATTATATCTTGTTCTCAACCGCAAGCACAAGTTAGTAAAACTGCGGTATTGATTAAAGACGTAAATATTATTAACGTTGTCGATGGTTCAATATTAAAAAATCAATATGTAGTTATAGATTCAGGAAAAATTAAAAATATTACTGATACAATAGAAAATGCAGATAGTTATACTACTAAGATTAATGCTGAAGGAAAATATCTGATGCCCGGATTAGTAGAAATGCACGCTCATATCCCGCCACCATCGGTAAGTAAAAAACGTATTGAAGAAGTCTTGTTTTTATATTTATCAAATGGAATAACTACAATTAGAGGAATGTTGGGACATCCTAGTCATCTCGAATTACGGGAGAAAGCATTAGGTAATCAGATTCTTAGTCCAAGGATTTTTACTTCGAGCCCATCTTTGAATGGAAACTCTATAAGAACAAAAGAAGAAGTAATAACCAAGGTAACCACTTACCAAAAAGAAGGATACGATTTTCTAAAAATACACCCGGGAATTAAGCTTGAGGTATTCGATCAATTAGTAAAAACAGCAAACGAAGTTGGTATTCCTTTTTCTGGACACGTTCCTGTTGATGTTGGAGTGCGCCACGCCCTAACAAGTAAATATGCTTCTATCGATCATATAGATGGATTTCTAGAAGGCTTAGTCCCCGAATCCGCAAATGTAAACCCCAGTGACAATGGTTTTTTTGGATATAACTTTGCTCCCTTAGCAGATGAATCCAAAATTGATGAACTGGCACAATTAGCAAACGACAATAAAGTATGGATTGTTCCTACACAAAGTTTGTTTGAAAGATGGTTTGCGCCAATAACTGCAAATGAATTATTGAAAGAACCAGAAATGAAATATATGCCCGCTTCTACCCTACAAAACTGGAAAGACAGAAAGGGGCGCTACACTGCAGACAACCCAAATTTTAATGAAAATCAATGGAATCAATTTAATAGCATACGAAGAAAGCTCCTTAAGAAACTAAGCGATAATGGAAATCGAATACTACTTGGATCAGATGCTCCACAATTATTTAATGTCCCAGGATTTTCTATTCATCACGAAATTGATGGAATGATTCGTGCTGGATTAACTCCTTTACAAATCATCCAATCTGGCACCATTAATCCAGCAATTTTTTTAGGCAAAGAAGATACTTTCGGACAGATAAAAACGGGACTGGATGCCGATTTAATCCTTCTGGATTCTAATCCTATTCAAAACATTCAAGCGTTACAACAAGTTTCTGGAATTATAGTGAGAGGAAAATGGTTATCCATAGAAGATATTAATATGAAATTAAGTGAGATTGCTCAAAACGCTGCTCAAAATTGAAGAATTAATCAAATATATAGATACGATGCACTTAGCCCAAGTAAATATTGCCGAAATGATTGCTCCTATTAATGATCCTGTTATGACAGATTTTGTAAATAATCTTGATCGTATCAATGCGCTGGCAGAAGAAAGTAAAGGGTTCGTATGGAGACTTAAGGATGAAGAAGGAAACGCTACGGCAATTACAGTATTTGATAATCTTTTTTTAATTATTAATATGTCGGTATGGGAAGATATGGACACCTTGTTTAATTTCACTTATAAAACCGCACATGTCGAAATTCTAAAACGAAAAAAAGAGTGGTTCAAAAATATGCCCAGAATGCATATGGCATTTTGGTATGTCGACAATGGGCACCTTCCGACCCCAGAAGAAGCCAAAGAAAGATTATATTACTTACAAGAACATGGAGAAACACCCTATGCGTTCTCCTTTAAAAGTAAATTTACCGAAAAAGAGGCTAGAGAATATAAAGTGAAAATGTAAGGAATTTGATGTTTCTTAATATGCCCGGTATTTCAAAATTAAAATGCTTCTTTTCCTCATCATTTGTAGTTATATATGGGGTATGCATGGCAAATCAAATTTAAAACAGAATATCGAGTAAAAAACAAAAAATAGTAGATCGAAAAGAATATACTTCTTTAAAGTATTAACCCAATTTTATGATACCGTCTACAAGAAAATCTATAATTTAGTTAGATTCGAACATAAAGTTATGTCTGCAATTATCAAAATCAAACCTTTAGGTTTTCCATGGGAAACCAGTGATCCATTTTTATTTTGCGCCTATCATGAAGATCAATACCCAAAAGGAAATGATCAACTGGGTCCTAATGTTTCTTTAGAAGGACGAAATATCGGACAAGATTTCACCCTCAAAGATGGTTGGCGAATGTATCACGGAACTAAAATCCCAGGTTTTCCGGCGCATCCTCATCGTGGGTTTGAAACTGTAACTATTGCTCAAAAAGGATTAGTTGATCATTCCGACTCTCTAGGTGCAGCAGGAAGATTTGGTAATGGTGATGTACAATGGATGACCGCTGGTAAAGGTGTTCAACATTCTGAAATGTTTCCATTATTGAATACCGAAAAAGAAAATTCATTATTACTATTCCAAATTTGGCTCAATCTCCCTCGAGATAAAAAAATGGTAGACCCGCATTTCAAAATGTTATGGAATGAAGAAATCCCCAAGGTGGTTATACAAGATGATAATCAGAAAACAATTGAAATTACTTTAATAGCAGGGCAACTAGAAGGCAAGTCTGCTCCGACCCCTGCTCCTGATTCTTGGGCTCTAAACCCAAAAAATGAAGTTGCTATTTGGACCATGAAAATAGAGTCGAACGCGGTTTATACTTTTCCAAAAGCTTCGGAAGGAATAAGCAGATCTTTATATTTTTTTAAAGGAAGTGAAATTACCAGTGATGGATATACTATACCTGTAAATCATGAAATCATTCTTAAAGCAGATCAAGAGCTTACCATTAAAAATGGTGATGCCGAAGCACATATTTTAATGTTACAAGGGAAACCCATTAACGACACCGTTGTAAAACATGGCCCTTTTGTAATGAATAGTCAAATGGAAATTAGAGAAGCGATACTTGATTATCAGCAAACCGAATTTGGAGGTTGGCCATGGCCGGGCTATGATCACGTACATGATAAATCAAAAGGTAGGTTTGCTTTATACCCAGATGGAACTGAGATAAAGAAGTAGATATAGTACTTTAAATAGATAATAATTAATCACTACCTTTAGAATGCGAATTGCGATATTTAAGTATTGCATAATCCTAATACAAAAAAAGAATAGAAGATTTTATCTAAATGCATCGTAGAACACTACTTCTTTTAGCACTATTGTTTTTATTGCATTCGATTCTGTTTTTTTCCTGTTCTCAAAAGGATATATTAACAAATACAGAAAGAGACTGGCTTAACGCAAATGATAAAATCACCATTGCGTTTTTTCCTTATTATCCTCCATATGAGTTCATAAACGAAAACAATACTATTGAAGGCGTTTTTATTGAATATATAAATTTAATTGAACGTAAAATAAACCATAAATTTAAAAGGCAGTATTACTTTCATTGGCCAAAACTGATGGAAGATGTAAGAAACGGAAAGATTGATATCATTATGCAGATACAGTCTACAAAAAACAGAGATACTTACTTAAATTTCTATGCCGAGCTTTTTGAGTCACCACATGTAATTGCCACAAGAAAAGATTATTTTTCTGGAAATAAAATCACCGATTTCACTCATAAAACGATCACCGTACCAGAGGATTATGCCATTTTTGAAAATTTAAGACGTCAATACCCAAATCTTACCTTTATTGAAGATGAAGATGATTTAATATGTCTTCAGAAATTAAACTCTGGAGAATATGACGCATATATTGGACCAAGAGCAGTCGTAAACTACCTCATCAGAACCGAAAATTTAACTAAGTTACATATTACCGGAGAAACTGATTTAATATATAAACCTGGAATTGGTGTTGACAAAAACAACAAAATACTTAATCAAATTTTTCAAAAAGCAATTAATAACATTTCTCAGTCAGAAAATCAAAATATCTTTGAAAATTGGTTGTACACAGAGACTAAACCTTTTTATAAAAAGGTTGATTTCCTAATACCCATAGTTCTTCTTACACTGTTAGGTTTATTAATCATTTTGGGAATAAATTTTTATTTAGGTTTTATAGTAAAACAAAAAACAAAAGAGCTTAGAATCGCAAAGGATCTTGCAGAAAAAGATGATCAATTAAAAACGGCCTTTATTCATAATGTGTCGTATGAAATTCGAACACCGATGAATAACATTCTAGGGTTTTCAAAATTTCTAAATGAACCAAAGCTTACGAATGAAAATAAAGAAAAATATACCAACGTAATAATCAATAGTGGTAAAAAACTAGTTGAGAGTGTGGATAATATCTTACAAATTTCACAATTACAAACGAAACAAGTCAGTCTTAATGTAGAAGAAGCAGACTTATCTGAAGTTCTTGACGATATTTATACTTTTTTCGAAAAACAAGCAAGAGAAAAGAGTATATCATTAATCCTTAATAATAATCTAAAAGAAAATCAACAATTTATAAGAACTGATAAAGCAAAACTTATCAAAATCATAAATAATTTGGTTGAAAACTCTATAAATTTCACAGAAAAAGGAGCGGTTCTTATTTCTTGCATAGTTCAAAACCCTACCTTAATTATTACTATAAGAGACTCTGGAAAAGGGATTTACAATAGAGATAGACAAGCTATACTAGAAAAAGATTACAAATCAGAAAATCAGATATCAGAAAAAAACGGAGGACTAGGATTAGGGTTAATCATTGCAAAAGAAAATGCTAAATTAATGAAGGGAAAGTTATCTTTTTCTTCTATTCCGTCTAAAGGTTCAACCTTTAGACTTGAGTTACCATATTATCCTGCAGATATTAACAACACTACTACCCCATCCCAAACGAATATCAAAAACAATAAGTCAAAACAACATATTGTCTTGATCGCAGAAGATGGCGAGGTTAATTTTATTTTCCTCAAAACAATACTATCAAAAATAAAAGGATATAATTTTATTATTCACCGGGCAAAAAATGGTAAAGAAGCAATTACGTTTTGTATTAAAAACGAACAAATTAACCTTGTCCTTATGGATATAAAAATGCCGGAAATGAATGGATACGAAGCGACAAGAATAATAAAGAAAATGAACCCCGATTTACCTATTATAGCTCAAACCGCATACTCCACCAATGAAGACATCAAAAATGCGCTGAATGCCGGCTGTGATGATTTTATTTCAAAGCCTATACATCCAAAAACATTAAGAAAGCTATTAAAAAAACACCTTCAGACGGCTTAATATGAATGTTTTTTTGCACAAAAACATATTTACATAAATGGCTTTCAAACACTTAACCATTTATACAAATTAATTACAAAATAACATCTACTATTTCTTTTGAAAAAATTACGATTATAGTATCTTTAATGTACAAGCAAAAATAGTAGGGGAGCTTTTTTAGAATCATATTATGGTAAATAAATTAGGGTATTCTTTTCTTATACTTTTTGCTTGCATTAGTCTTTTTTCATGTACAAAAGTCAATGTTTTAGATAACAAAGAAAAGACTTGGTTAAAAAATAATGACAATCTATCAATAGCTGTTTTCCCTTATTATGCTCCGTATCAATTCATTAATAGTAATGAAAAAATAGATGGGGTTCTTATTGATTACTTTAGTCTTATTGAAGATAAAATTGATTATAAATTTAAAAGGAAGCTCTATACCAATTGGGAACAATTATTGACCGATGCGAAAAAAGGTGAAGTAGATATTATCCTTGAAATACAACAGACACATACCCGAGATTCTTATCTTAATTTCTATTCTCAACTTTTTGAATCTAGTTATACCATTGTTACTCGAAAAAATGTTGAGTATAGCTCAAAATTAAAAGGTTATTATGATAAAACAATTACAGTACCCAAGGATTATGGTATACATGAAATCCTTAAAGAACAAGAAAAAAATCTCTTCATTGCTACAGAAATTGATGATTTAACATGTTTGAAACAAGTTAGTAATGGTAAATATCATGCGTATATTGGACCAAAAGCTGTGGCTAATTATCTAATTAAAACAGAAAATCTCAATAACCTTAAGCTTGTATCCGAAACAGAGTATAGTTATGCTCCAAGCATGGCCGTTCAAAAAAACAATGATATACTTAATCAAATTATTGCCAAAGCATCCAATAGTATAACCGACGATGAAAAAGAAATAATCTTTGATAATTGGTTATATCACAATGTAATTCCTTTTTATAAGAAAACAAAGTTCTGGATATTTTTTGCAATGGCTGCTTGTTTTCTAATGACTATCATTTTAGGTCTAAACAGGTATCTAAAATATCTTATTCGAAAAAAGACAAAAGAGTTAAAAATAGCTAAGGAACTTGCAGAAGAAAGTAATAAATTAAAAACCGCATTTATTCATAATATTTCTCACGAAATCAGAACTCCAATGAATGGTATTATTGGCTTTTCTGAACTACTTAATGATCCAAAGTTAACCCCAGAGGAGCAAGAACAGTATACAAAAATAGTGACGGATAGTAGCAACCAATTAATTAATATCATTGGAGATATTACCGAAATTTCAAAATTACAAACCAATCAAGTAGAGATCAGTACCGAAAAAACAGACCTTAATGAAATCTTTGAAAGATTATCTTCTAAATTTCTGGGTATGGCTAACGACAGGAATATCAAAATTACTTTTAGAAATGAACTAACAAAGTCCAAAAGTATAGTACAAATAGATAAGCCCAAAATTCATAAAATTTTACACAACCTAATAGACAATGCCATAAAGTTTACCAATGAAGGAGGCATAGAAGTTACTTGCCAGTTAAGCAATAACCAACTTATGTTTAGTATAAAAGATACGGGTATTGGAATCAAACAAAAAGATCAGGAGCTAATTTTTAGGAATTTTTCTCAATCGGATAAAGATGTTACAAAAAGTTATGATGGTCTTGGATTAGGATTATCTATTTCTAGAAAAAATGCAAGGCTTCTTGGGGGTGATATTTCTTTTACCTCTATACTTAATGAGGGGTCTATTTTTACCTTAACACTACCTTATCACCCCATAAATGATTGATAAATTAGATATTAAAACGTATTCGTAAAACATGCTTTTTAAGTCTTGCATTTTTAAAAGTGTTACTATTATAGTATCTTTATTAAAGAAATGTTAAAGTAAATCCTGAAGAAAAACCGTGTAATGCTTAAAAAATTACCCCTTTTCCTACTCTTTACGGTAGTCCTTATTTTATTCAACTCATGTTCAAAGGATTCAATTTTGAGTGAAAAGCAAAATAAATGGCTACAAGAACAAGACAGTATCAAAGTAGCTATTTACCCTTATCATCCTCCTTATCAAATTATTAATGAACAAGGAAATGTAGACGGTGTTTTTACTGAATATCTCGAGCTTATCGAAGAAAAGATAGGGTACAAATTTCATCAAAAAATTTACAATACCTGGCCAGCATTGATGGAAGATGTTAGAAAAGAGAAGGTAGATCTTATTGTTGAAATACACCCAACAAAAAAACGAAAAGAATACCTAAACTTTTATGCCTTCTTGTTTGAAAGCCCCCATATGATCGTCACTCGAAAAAAGGATTCTAATGGCGCTAAAATTTCTGATTTCTCAGATAAAATTATAGTATTACCAAAAGATTATGCGATAGCAGAAATCTTAAAGCAAAAATACCCAGAATTAAATCTTGCCTTTGAGGAGGATGAAATAACTTGTTTACAAAAACTAAATTCAGGTAAATATGATGCTTTTATTGGCCCAAAAGCGGTGGTACATTATTTAATCAGAACAAAAAACATTAATAATTTAAAAATTGCTGGCGAAACCGATATCTCTTATAAAACAGGAATTGCCGTTTTTAAAAAAAACCAAATTCTTAATAAGATTATTTCAAGAGCTACCAAAGCTGTATCAAGAAAAGAAAAACAAAGTATTTTAGATAACTGGATATTCAATGTAGTGACTCCATTTTATCAGAAAACCATCTTTTGGGTATTTTTCTCTATCGGAGTAATTTTAATTTTACTAACCATATCATTAATTAATAGATATCTTAAGTTCAAAATAAAACAAAAAACACAAGAGCTGCGTATTGCAAAAGAAAATGCCGAAAACAGTAATCAACTTAAAACTAATTTTATTAATAATATATCTCACGAGATCAGAACACCAATGAATGGTATAATGGGGTTTTCTGAGTTTCTTAATGATCCCAATATAACTCCGGAAGAACGAAAAAATTATACCGGTATTATTATTGAAAGTAGTCATCAATTGATGAGTATTATTGATGATATTATGGAAATTTCTAAACTTCGGAGTAAACAAATTAAGATACAAGAAGAAGAAACAAACTTGAACGATCTATTTCAAAAATTAATGAGGGATTTTGAAACCGTTGCTCAGGAAAAGAATATATCCTTACTACTTGAAAATACAATACCACAAGAAAAATCTCTTGTTTTAATTGATAAATCTAAAGTCGACAAAATCCTGAATAAGATTATTGATAATGCAATTAAATTCACCACAGAAGGATCAGTCAAAATTCGTTGCTCGATTACAAAAGACCAATTAGCAATTACTATTGAAGATACCGGTATAGGGATTAATACCGAAGATCAAAAAAACATATTTAAAAGCTTTTCTCAATCTGAAAAAGAAATTGCCCGAACATACGGTGGTTTGGGTCTAGGCCTTACTATTGCCAAAGAAAATGCAGATTTAATAAAGGGAAAAATTTTATTTACATCAACTCTTAACCAAGGCTCGTCTTTTACACTTTTATTAGCCTATCATCCAATCATTGACTCCAATAAAAATAATATGAAATCAGATCCTAAAGAAAACTTTGTAAAACCATTTAAGCATGTTATCCTAATAGCTGAAGATGGCGAAGTTAATTTTTTGTTTCTTAAAACTATTCTTCAAAAAATGGAAAACTATAAATTTGTGATTCATAGAGCAGAGAATGGAAAAAAAGCAGTTGAAATATGTGAAGAGAATGAGAACATTAATTTAGTTTTAATGGATATTAAAATGCCAATAATGGATGGATATGTTGCTACAAAAAAAATAAAGAAACTAAGACCTTATCTACCCATTATAGCTCAAACTGCTTATTCTACAGAAGAAGACATACAAAGAGCATTAAATGCAGGATGTGATGATTTTGTATCAAAACCTGTTGATCACAAAATTCTTAAACCGATGCTTAAAAAATATTTTTCATTCTTTCAAAGTTAAAATTAGATTTTGGCGTCTTTGAAACAGCAATACTTGGGGTTTTTGAATACTAGTTCTATAAGTAACTCTCAAGTTTTTTTTGGGTTAACCCCTTTTAATTTTGAAGAAATCTCGAAAAAGTCAACATTACCTAATAGTATAGATCTGACTATTAATCATAATGAAGTTCTGGGTAAACGTGCTGAACATTTTTTTGAATATTCTATTCGTCTTTCTCCACACTATGAGGTTATTGCAAAAAATATCCAGATTTTCAAAGAAAAAATTACTATTGGCGAGTTAGATTTCCTTGTTAAGGATATACACAATCATAAGGTTATACATATCGAATTGGTCTTCAAATTTTATGTTTATGATCCCAATATTTTGGATGAAATTAATCGATGGATTGGACCAAACCGTAAAGATTCTTTAGTAGAAAAAATTGATAAACTAAAAAACAAACAATTACCATTATTATTTAATGATCAAACCAAATCAATTTTAGATGATTTCAACTTAGATGTAAATAAAATTGATCAACAAGTATGCTATTTAGCAAGTTTGTTTGTTCCATATTCATTTAAAGAGAAAGAAATGCAACTTGTTAATAACGATAGCATCGTCGGATACTGGATTCATTTTGAAGAATTTATTCCTAAAAAGTATGCTTCTTTTCGTTTTTATATTCCAAAAAAGAAGGATTGGATTGTACACCCAAGACACCATGAGGTCTGGCACTCTTTTGATGAAATCTATGAGCAAATAGAGGATCTATACATGCAAAAAAAATCTTCATTATTATGGATAAATAATGGAGAAAACTCTTACGAGCGCATCTTTATAATTTGGTGGTAAACTATTATCTCATCCCGTTTTAATATCAAACAAAAACTTCAAAAAAAATTACAATCCGCTTATATAACTTCCATAAAGGTCATTGAAATGAAAACCTTCAGAAATTTTATGCTTACTTAGCTTTTTGTATTCAACCAATCCCCATAATAAAAACTCTTTCATAAAATAAGAATCACGATTATTGATATCGGGTTGATATTCTTTAATTAAACTAGTAAGAGGAGGTATAGTATCTAATTTTTCCATGTATTCCTTATCTGGTATATCATCGAGTAATTCAACACCACTCTGTTCGAAAAACCAGTTTATTAAATTCTGGTAGGGACTTTCATAATCTTCTTTCTCTAACTTTTCTACCTTAGGAAAATAATTCGAAAACAATGTTTTTATAGCATTAGTTATCAATGTTTGTGCAACAGATGCTGCTCCTTCTTGTTCTCCTTCATATACCAATTCAACTTTACCTGTTATAGAAGGTATCACCCCAATAAAATCACTCAATCTTAGCAAAGTACTGGTATCCCCCGAATGTAATGCTCTATATTCTGCAGTACTCAAAAGGTTTTCATAAGCCGTAATACTCATTCTTGCGCTTATCCCACTTTTATGGTCAATAAACTCACTTTCCCGTGCCTGAAAACTAATTTGCTCTAGTAAATCCTTGGCCAGATCAGGCACATGTACCAAATCACTTTGCCTCGAATCAAGTTTGGCTTCTTGCTGGGTAATTGTCTTAGCTACTTCTATAGTTTCTGGATAGTGTGTTAAAATTTGAGAACCTATCCTATCTTTTAGAGGAGTAACAATACTTCCTCGATTGGTATAATCTTCTGGATTAGCTGTAAATACAAATTGAATATCCAATGGTAATCGCAATTTAAATCCTCTAATTTGAATATCTCCTTCTTGTAATATATTAAACAAAGCCACTTGGATACGCGCTTGCAAATCAGGCAACTCATTAATAACAAAAATACTTCTGTTGGCTCTTGGGATCATCCCAAAATGAATCACTCGATCATCTGCGTAACTTAATTTAAGGTTGGCTGCTTTAATTGGGTCTACGTCTCCTATGATATCTGCTACAGTAACATCTGGGGTAGCCAATTTTTCTGCAAATCTATCAGATCGATGTAACCAGCTAATAGGTGTGTCATCCTTTTTATCGGCTATTATATTTGTAGCATATCTAGAAATCGGATGAAAAGGATCATCATTTATTTCAGAACCTTCTACTATAGGAATCCACTCATCCAATAGATTAATCATTTGTCTGGCTAAACGAGTTTTAGCCTGACCTCTTAAACCCAATAAATTAATATTATGTCGTGAAAGAATAGCCCTTTCTAATTCTGGAATTACTGTATTCTCATATCCATGAATTCCTGTAAAGGTATCTTCATTATTCGTGATTTTTATTCTTAAATTATCTCTTAGTTCATCCTTAATAGATTTACTTTTATATCCAGCTTCTTTTAATTGACCTAATGTTTTTATATTATCAATTTTCATATTTTTCTATGTTCTTTAAAACAATATTTTTTGACTCAAAATTTTCTAATTAGTCTACCCTCTAATTCTTTTTTTCCTATTGGTTTCGTAATCCTCAAAAATCATTTCTCCTAATCCTTTCAAACCGGTATAAAATGCCTTTCCTTGATTTGCATAGGTAAACTCTCTAACAAACTGTATTAAATATGGATCTTGAGCAATCATAAATGTTGTAATTGGAATATGCAGTCTACGTGCTTGTTGAGCCATCATATAACATTTATTAACAATATGTCTATCCAAGCCATTACTATTTTTATAATATTGACCATCTGGCATTCTAAGACAACTAGGTTTGCCATCGGTAATCATAAAAATCTGTTTATTTGTATTACGTTTTCTACGCAGCATATCCATTGCCAATTGCAATCCTGCTACTGTATTGGTATGAAATGGTCCTACCTGCAGATAAGGAAGGTCCTTGATAGCAATGGGCCAGGCATCATTACCAAAAACTAAAATATCCAGTGTATCTTTTGGATAACGGGTGGTAATAAGTTCTGCCAATGCCATTGCTACTTTCTTAGCCGGAGTAATGCGATCCTCACCATACAAAATCATGCTATGGCTAATATCGATCATTAACACTGTGCTCATTTGAGCTTTAAACTGAGTTTCTTCTACTACCAAATCATCTTCGGTGAGATTAAGATCACCAATACCATGATTAATTTGTGCATTCTTTAAACTCTCAGTCATTGAGATACGTTCTAAGGAATCCCCATACTGATAGTTGCGAAATTCTCCTGCATGCTCATCTCCCCTACCGATGTAATTTGTTCGATGATTTCCTGAACCACTACGTTTTAGTTTTCCAAAAATCTGATCCAATGCACGTTTACGTATAGCTTGTTCTGTCTTGGCAGTAATAGACATCCCTCCTTTTCCATCGGGTTTAATCTCTTCCCGAATATATCCTTTCTTTTTTAAGTCTTCCACAAAATCATCTAACGTATACTCTTCATCAGTTAGTTGATATTCTTTATCAAGCTCTTTCATCCAATCCAAAGCTTCATCAAGATCACCTGAAGTATGTGTGATAATTTCCTGAAAAATATCAAAAAGTTTATCGAACGGAGATTGTTCTTTTGCCTCATAAACTTTAAAAGTGAAGCCCTTTTTGAAAATTTTCTTTTTCTCGTTCATACATTAAAGTTAGCATATTTTATAAAAGATAAAGACACATAATCTATCTAAGAAATAAGAATTAACATTTGTTTTGGATAATTACAGGCATAAATCAACATTTTGATGTCACCGAATTACAATTTGCCAACAATTGTTATCTTTGAGAAGAAAGTGTACAGAAATAAAGTACAAGCACAAACATCAATCGTTACAATCACACATTATCATATCTTATGAAAAAATATATCCTATTTTCTTTACTCCTTGCTTTTACATGTTCTATTCATGCACAAGATGATATAGAAAAAGTGAAATCTACAGTTTCTAAAAGTGAAATCGAAGGTCATATATATTTCTTAGCTTCAGATGAGTTAAGAGGAAGACAAACCGGAAGCCCTGAAAATAAAATTGCTGCACAATATCTAGCAAATATGCTAAGAAGTTATGGGGTAAAACCTATTCCTGGCGAGACTAGTTATTTACAACCTGTAGAACTCAAAAAGACTTCTGGTGCAACCAAAACTGAATTTAAGTCCGGAGATCTAACCCTAAAACAGATACTAACCTTAAATCAAGTTAATACAAATTATAAAGGAAAAGCAGTTTTTCTAAATTATGGAGTAGAAGAGGATTACAAAGATACAGATGTTACAGGGAAATTCGTAATATGCATTATAGGGAATAAAGATGAAAAAGCAGTACGAGCAGCTTTTACAAAAACCCAAGAAAAAAGAAAACTAGCCAAAGAAAAAGGAGCATTAGGTATCATCGAAATATGCAATGTAGATGATGTCACAAGAATGCAAATGGAGCATTATTTTAATGGTGATAAAATGTCTCTTTCAAGTTCAAATAAAGAAGAGAAAAATGAATTTACCCATCTATGGATCAATGATAAAAATGAAGAAATAAGTAAGCTTTTTACTACTGCCAAAGAAGCAGATATAGAACTAATGGTAGAAGGTATTAAAGATAGTAATGAGTATTCGCAAAATGTTATAGGTGTCGTTGAAGGATCAGATCCTAAACTTAAAAATGAATATATTATTTATTCTGCTCATTATGACCACGTTGGTATTGGTGTACCCGTAGAAAATGATTCTATTTATAACGGAGCCAGAGATAATGCCGTAGGAACAGTTACTGTGCTTTCTGCAGCAGAAAATATTGCAAAATATCCAACCAAAAGATCAGCACTTTTCATTCTCTTTACCGGAGAAGAAAAAGGGCTATTAGGCAGTAAATGGTATGTTGACCATCCCGTTATTCCATTAGATCAAATGGTATATTGTTTTAATAGCGATAATGGCGGTTATAACGACACCACTAAAGCTACTATTATCGGATTGGGTAGAACTACAGCACAAAACGATATTACCGAGGCAACAAAAGCCTTTGGTTTAGAGGCTATCGATGATCCAGCACCAGAACAAGGACTATTTGACCGGTCTGATAATGTAAATTTTGCTGCTAAGGGTATACCTGCTCCTACTTTTAGTATGGGTTTCACTTCATTTAACGAAGAAATTACCAAATACTATCATCAGGTAACCGATAATCCTGATTCTGTAGATTATAATTATTTATTTAAGTTTTTTCAGTCATACGTACTGGCTTGCAGGAAAATTGCAGACAACCCTAAAACTCCGTTTTGGGTGGAAGGCGATAAATATTATGAGGCAGGAAAAAAATTATATAAAAAATAAGTAATCCATTCTATTGTTTATAGATCGATACTATATGAAACATATCATACTGCTATCCATTATAGTGGTTTTTACGGTTTCGTGTTCTAAAAAAAATCCCTTAGAAATTGCTCTTCAATCAGATGCCGCACGTATCCAAACGGTGATGCAAAATTATAAGGATTATGAGCTTCAAATCATATACACTCAAATTGATAGAGATAAGGACAATATTCCTGGTTTTAAAGATTATGAATTTAATGTTGATGACAGTATTTATTTTTATCCTGCTAGTTCGGTAAAGTTTCCAGTTGCTTTGATGGCTCTTGAAAAAATGAAAAATTTACAAGAAAAAGGAATTAATATCGATCGAAAAACGAGTTTTAAAAC
The DNA here is from genome assembly GCF_040786285.1 of Aquimarina penaris. Taxonomy (NCBI): domain Bacteria; kingdom Pseudomonadati; phylum Bacteroidota; class Flavobacteriia; order Flavobacteriales; family Flavobacteriaceae; genus Aquimarina; species Aquimarina penaris. Next base: position 769,783 of record NZ_JBFMKQ010000002.1, on the reverse strand, counting down.
ACAAAACGATACGTTATATACTTCTATTGAAGAGGCTATTACAAAAATTTTTGCTGTAAGTGATAATCAAGCTTACAATCGTTTATTTGAGTTTCTAGGGCAAGATTATATCAACACAAATTTAAAATCCAAAAATCTTACAGGTAGGATTTCTCATCGGTTATCAGCATTTCATTCTCAAAATTTAAAAACCCAACCTGTCTTTTTTAAAGAAAATATACAAAATGGTGATACTATATACCAACAAACAAGCATAAAAAATTCACCTCAACCTCTATTATCATTAAAAAAAATACGGAAAGGTAAAGGGTATATCTATAATGACACATTGATCCCGCATCCCAAAGATTTTTCTAAAAAAAACTACCTTCCTCTTAGGTCATTACATGAAACTATGAAACGCATGCAGTTTCCTGAAATGTATTCAGAATCTCAACGCTTTGCTATCGCCCCAAACGATTATGAGTATGTCCTAAATGCCATGAGTACATTACCTTACCAAGCCGGATATGGCAAAGAAAAATACTATGATTCTTATGTCAAATTTTTCATTTTTGGTGATACAAAAAAGGATATTCCTAAAAACATTAAAATCTTTAATAAAGTGGGATATGCATATGGTTACCTAACCGATTGCGCATACATTAAGGATACAAAAAACAACATCGAGTTTATTCTTTCTGCCACTATTCATGTTAATAAAAATGGAATCTATAACGATAACAACTATGAATATGATGACATAGGAATCCCATTTTTGGCTCAATTAGGAAGAGAAATTTATCGATTAGAAAAAAGAGACTAGCTAACCCATAGTAAAACTACGGTATTTTATCAAAATCTTAATTATAAAGCGTAAAAACCGCCTTTTTAATAGATATTTCACTCTTTTTTAACAAAATAATATCATAAAGAGGTCTTTTAAGCGTTAATTTTACATAACCCCTATGTAGATATATTGTTAATGTACTATTACAAATACATATGAAAAGACATTTAAAGATTATGTAATTGCGTACTATAGTATGGTATGTGATTCTTAAAACCCCAAATTATGAAAAACTACATACTACCCCTTTTGGTATTTTCTTGCACACTGCTGTATCCAAATATTTTAGTGAAAAATTATACTTCGTCTATCACTATAGATGAAATTCAAAACCCTCGAGATCGTAAACTATCTCCCCAAGAAGAAAAACAAAGAGGTATAGATCTTTTAGCAAATGAAATTATTGAAAATATCGACGGAATCGATTTAAGAAAAATGGCAAGATCTGCCATCTTTGAAACTTCTTATGGTTTTAGATGGAAAATGGTCAATTTACATACAGGCAAAAAAATTATTATTAAGGTAAATAAAGATTTCAAACTTATTTCTGCCAGAACTGGAGATAATTCTAAAATAATTACGCCATAAAACTACTTTGAAAGTAGTCTTTTTACCTGCTCATAATCCTCTTCATACTCCCAATAAATTATTCTATCATAAGCATATTGAATTAGAATAAAATTTTCGCTTACCGATAAAATTCTATCTATAGCGACAAGTTTTTTAGAAGCTTCGGCAACTTCGACTTCTTCTGTAATCTCTTTATTTCTGGCATCAAAACCATGAACAATAGTATGGTTTTTTAGTGTAAGTTCTATAAATCTCATTATTACTGCATTTTACCTCTCAAAGGTATTTAATTTACTTAACACCGCTTTAAGAATTTAACTTTTACATTTTAGTAACTTTAGAGCTCATAAAGTCAATCCAGCGACAGGTGATAAAAACACTTCTTTTTCTTACAACTATTACTCTTAGTTTCCTTGGGTTTTCGCAAGAAAATATATCACTTACGTATGTAGGGAATATGGGAGTATATATTTCTAATGACCAATCCTCTTTTTTAATCGATGGTTTACATTTGCAATATGGGGAAGATTATCTTTTTCCAGATGAAAAACTCGTTCATAAAATAAAAACTGTGCTAAAACCCGATGCAATTTTATTTACGCACTATCATGGTGATCATTTTAGCAAAGAACTTTCCATTAACCATCTTCAGTTAAATAAAGAAACAATTCTTTTCGGCGCAAGTCAGGTTACATCTGGTTTTGAAAAATTTAATGATCGTGTGATTACTATTGCTACAAAAGATTATAATAGGCAATCTCATAATCTCAAAAATTTAAAAATTACAGGACTAAAAATAAACCATGCCGGAAAAAGGCATATTTCAGTAGAGAATGTAGGTTATATAGTTAACATTGCAGATAAGAACATTCTGCATGTTGGAGATACAAACTGGCTAGAAGAAATAAACTTGTTTGAACAATTAAAATTATTTAATGAATCCATAGATATTGCTATTCTTCCGTATTGGATGCTGATGGATACCCGTGCTTCAGAATTAATCAAAAAATATATACACCCAAACCATGTAGTTGCAACTCATATTTCACCCCGAATAAAACAAGAAGAACTACAATCCTTAAAGAATAAATTTCCAAAAGTTTATTTTTTGACCGAACTAGAACAGCAAATTCAATTATAATTCAATGACAACAATGAAAAGAAACATCTTTCTTCTTTTTTTAGGAATCACTTGCATAGTATCTGCTCAAGAATTCTCTATGGATCTAATTAAAGATCTTACTCCGCGTAATATTGGTCCTGGAGGAATGAGCGGGCGTGTAACAGCTATAGATGTAGTTATCTCTGATCCTGATATTATTTATGCAGGAACTGCCTCTGGCGGACTATGGAAATCTAAATCCGGAGGTATCAAATGGGAACCCATTTTTGATCATGAAACTACAGCTTCGGTTGGAGCAGTTGCTATACAACAATCTAACCCATCTGTGATCTGGGTAGGTACTGGAGAAGGAAATCCCAGAAATAGTCTTAATGGTGGATACGGTATATACAAATCCCTAGATGGTGGCAAGAATTGGAAGTCAATGGGGTTAGAAAGAACACGACATATTCATAGAATAATTATTGATCCCACCGATCCCAATACGATATATGTCGCAGCTATTGGATCTCCATGGGGCGAACATCCAGAAAGAGGTATTTTTAAAACTACTGATGGAGGTACAACATGGAGGAAAATTCTATTCGCAAACAACAAAACCGGAGCTGCTGATCTTATTATGGATCCTACCAATCCCAATAAATTAATTGCTGCATTATGGGAACATAAGCGAGATCCATGGTTTTTTAAATCCGGTGGAAAAGGTTCTGGCCTGCATATCACCCATGATGGAGGCAAAACCTGGGAACAACGAACAGATAAGGATGGTTTGCCTAAAGGAGAGTTAGGCCGCATTGGATTAGCCATTGCTGCTAACAAACCCAATATTATCTATGCCTTAGTTGAAGCAAAAAAAAATGCGCTCTATAAATCAATCGATGGAGGATTTAAATGGGCAAAGGTGAATGACAAAAATGATATCGGTAACCGTCCATTCTACTATTCTGATATTTTTGTGGATCCTCAAAACGAAAATAGAGTGTATTCTGTTTTTACGTATGTAAATGTTTCTGAAGATGGAGGTAAAAACTTTTCGCAACTTATGCCAGCATATGGGGTTGATAATGGTATACATCCGGATCATCATGCTTGGTGGATTCATCCTAACGACGGTAACTATATGATCGATGGTAATGACGGTGGCTTAAATATTACAAGAGATGGTGGAAAAACATGGCGTTTTATCGGTAATCTTCCTGTAGCTCAATTCTATCATATTAATGTAGATAATGAGTTTCCATATAATGTGTATGGTGGTATGCAAGATAATGGTAGTTGGAGAGGACCTGCATACGTCTGGAAAACACAGGGAATTCGTAACTCTTATTGGCAGGAAATATCCTTTGGTGACGGATTTGATGTGGTTCCAGATAAAGATGATTCTCGTTATGGCTGGTCCATGAGCCAACAAGGGTTTGTGCTAAGATATGATTGGAAAACAGGGAATAACTATATTGTTAAGCCAATTCATCCTGATCCAAAAGTTAAACTTCGTTTTAATTGGAATGCGGCAATTAATATTGATCCCTTTGACAATAGTACGCTGTATTTTGGAAGTCAATTTGTACATAAAAGTATCGACAAAGGACTTACCTGGAAAATCATATCACCAGATTTAACTACCAATGACCCTAATAAACAAAAACAGGCGGAGAGCGGTGGATTAACCATGGATGCAACAGGGGCAGAAAATCACTGTACAGTTATTGTAATAGAGCCCTCAATTTTAGAAGAAAACATGCTTTGGGTGGGTACCGATGATGGGCGAGTACATATCACAAAAAATGGAGGTGCCAACTGGACCGATGTGTCAAAAAACATAAAAGAACTACCGCAAGGAAGTTGGATTGTACAAATTAAAGCCTCGAACAAGAATAAAGGTGAAGCGCTCTTAGTAGCAAATGATTATAGAAGATTTAATTACATTCCTTATGTGTTTAGAACCACCGATTATGGTAAAACCTGGAAACGTATAGTACATCAAAATGATGTAAAAAGTTATGCATTAAGTATTGCAGAAGATCCTATCGAAAAGAATCTTATATTTTTAGGTACAGATGATGGGTTATACATTTCATTAAACGCAGGAAACAGTTGGACAAAGTGGACAAAAGGATTCCCTACGGTACCTGTAAAAGATTTAGTAATTCAACCTAGAGAACATGACTTGGTCATTGGTACTTTTGGTAGAGCGGCATGGGTGTTAGACGACATACGACCTCTAAGAGCTTTAGCAAAAAATAAGAGTGTCCTAAATCAAAAACTACAACTTTTCAAACCTCCTGTGGGGTATGAAGCTGCATACCAACAACCAACCGGCACTCGTTTTGGTGGGGATGCTCTATACAATGGTGAAAATCGTGATCAAGGTGCTCATATTTCATATTATATTAAAGTAGAAGAAAAGAAAAAAGAAAACACCGAAAAAGAAAAGAAAGAAGATATAGAAGATGACGAAAAAGAAAAAACTAAAGAAAAGTGGGATTCTATTCATCTCAAAATTTATGATAAAGATCGCTTAATAAGAACCTTAAAAGAAAAAGCTCCGGATTCTACTGGTTTTCATAAAATAATGTGGTTAATGGATGAAAAAGGAGTAGATAATCCTTCTCGGAAAGTTGAAAAACAGGACAAAGAACCCGATGGTGTTACTGTTAAGCCGGGCCAATATAAACTGGTCATGCAATATGGTGATCAAAAATCTGAAACCGATATAGAAATCATGAATGACCCCAGAGTACAGGTTTCTCAAAAAAACATTGATGAAATTTATACCGCTTCCAAAAATTTGGAAAAAATGACTAAAACTGCCGCTGATGCTGTTAAACAATTAGCAGAAAGTAAGGAAGTAGCTTCTAAATATCAAAAGGAACTTCAAAAATCTGATAAGAAGTTATATAAAGATCAAATAAAATTATCTGGAGATATTACCAAGAAAATCGATAGCGTTATAGCACTATACATAGGAAAAGAAGATAAACGACAAGGAATAACTCGTAACCCCGAAGTAAATGTTATGCAACGCATTCAAACAGCTAGGAGATATACCGATAGTCGCCAAAATGGTTTAACTTCTACAGAAAACACTCTTATCAAACATGCCAAAGATGATTTAAATGATGCTCTAAATAAGACTAATGAGTTTTTTGATACCCATTGGAAATCCTATCGTGAAGCAATAGAGAAATCGAATATATCTCCTTTCAAGCAAACAAAGAGTTTTAGTTTAGAATAAAATAAATAATAGCCCGTAAACCAAGATTAATACACCCTAACTTTTTATGATTATTATGTTTAGAAACTATATTTCAGTATTATCCTTTTTTTTAATTACCACAATTGCAACTGCCCAGGATACTGGTGAAAATGATTTAGGCGCTTGGTATATGTATTTTGGCACCAATCAAATAACCGACAAATTAAGTATCCATTCTGAAGCTCAATTTCGTTTTTATGAAACGACTTCGAACTTTAACCAATTATTATTAAGAACCGGATTGAACTATCATATAAATGATCATGCCATAGCTACTATTGGATATGGATATATTAATACCGATGGTACTTTTGAAGATTTCCCGGATGAAGAAAATTCTAACGAACATCGAATTTTCGAACAATTTATCCTTAAAAATACTGTTGGTAAATTCAAGTTTGAGCATCGATATCGTCTAGAACAGCGATTCATAAACACACAGACTAATAATTTTACAGAACACAGAGCCCGGTATCGACTTCAACTTACCTACCCCATTAATGAAAAATGGTTTTTAAATGTATATGATGAAGTCTTTATTAATTTACAAGAACCTATTTTTGGACAAAATCGCTTATATGGAGCAATTGGATATACTGTAAAAAGCAATTTTAGCATTCAATTGGGATACCTCAAAAATCATTTTACTGGCGTAAATTTTGATCGTTTACAGTTAGGAATTTTTTATAATACCGACTTTAGAAAAACTAAATAGCGAAACATGGCAATCAACAAAGGTGATCATCCCGCACTTATACTAATCGATGTTCAAAAAGGGTTTGAAGATATTCAATATTGGGGAAGTGAACGTAATAATTTAGATGCAGAAGCTAACATAGAGGTGCTCTTAAAATTCTGGAGAGCAAATAGGCTTCCTATATTTCATATAAAACATTGCTCTACTACCCCAAATTCTCCTCTTAAAAAAGGAAATCCGGGAAATAACTTTCAAGATTTTATTATTCCAAAAGATGAGGAGCCTATTATCGAAAAAGAGGTGAATAGTGCTTTTATTGGTACAGATCTTCAAAAACAATTAGAGAACAAAAACATCAATACCCTAGTCATCGCTGGTTTAACTACTGATCATTGTGTATCCACCACAACGAGAATGGCAGGCAATTTTGGGTTTACTACATACCTAATTGAAGATGCAGTTGCTACTTTTGATAAAATCGGAATTAAAGGAAAGCATTATAGTGCACAATTAATCCATGACACTGCTATAGCCAGTCTTAAAGACGAATTTGCAACCATTTTATCTACAGAGTCTTTATTAAAAAATATACTTCTCTAAAAAATGATTCCTATATGTTTTTTAATACTTAATAAAATTCGAGTATTATAATTTAGAGGTTATAAATTGTAGAATATCCTCCAAAATTACCTGTTGCTCTGGTTCATTATGTAGTTCGTGGTATAGTCCTTTATAGCTTTTAAATTGAATCAGTGCATTTGTAGATGCAAATTCTTTAGATCCCTGACAACTTGTAAGACGATCTTCTGTCCCGTGTATAACCATTGTTGGAATCTTTAATTTATCCCCGTTATTTTTTACCCATTTTCCAGCTTCAAAACAAGATAAAAAGAAAGCAGGAGTAATTTTTCCATGAACCAATTCATCATTGCGATACGCATCGACCACATTTTTATCCCTGCTAATTGCGGTAACATCTAAATTAGTAGTATCGCTAAATGCCGGATAAATTTTATTCATAAATTTGGCTAAACCCACTTTAAATTTTGGAGGTTCAAAAGGTAGCGTGAACCATGGTGCTGATAAAATAGCTGCGTTTATTTTTGAAGACTTTCTAAGCAAATAATTAGCCACAACATTTCCGCCCATACTGTGCCCGTACAAAAACATGGGTATGTTTTGATTTTCTTTATTAGCAATAGAAATTATTTTTTCTACACTATTTAATAGAAAATCATAAGTTGGAGTATGCCCTCGTTTACCTTCTGATTTACCATGACCGATATGATCAAAAGAATATACGCTAATACCATGAGCATTAAGAAAACTAACTACATGGGTATATCTAGAACTGTGCTCTCCCATCCCATGAACCAAACACACTATCGCAATTGGATTTTCGATTTGCCAAGATTGAGCGTATATTCTTTTATTTCCTTGTTGCCAATTAAATTCTTTATGCACCGTAGATTGTTTTATATTTTATGCAATATAACAAATATAAGCCTGAGCGTTTTCTCAAAAATTCTGACAAAAAACAGTTATTACCGAATGTTTCACAAAAGAACTAGGCTAAGAATTTTTTCCAATATACTGCATTGGTGTCATCGAGGTAATTTTCTTAAAAGCTCTATAGAAACTTGTCTTACTGCTAAATCCACACTCCTCGCCTATTGCCTGCACAGAAATTTTCTGTAATGCTCCAGATTGTAGCATCTCTTTAGCTTTCTCTATTCGATGACGATTAAGAATTTCATAAAAATTTGAATTCATTTTTTCACTCAATACCTGAGAAATATGATGTGATGGTACATTAATGGTACTGGATAAATCTGCAATTTTGAGATTAGGATCCAAATATCTCTTTTCCTCATAAAAAAACACTTGTATTTGTTGCTGAATCTCTTGGGAACGGACTTCAGATAATGGCGAGGTTTTATATTTTCTTCCCTCTAGTACTGGTAATATTTGTTTAATATCCACAATCCAGTATCCTAATAATAATATCGTTATCGACATGAGTCCGGATAATATAATTTCGGTTGTGATTGCAGAGGCTCCTGTAAGTAAAAAACCGGTCTGTAGCATAAGTTCGGTAACCGCTAAGAATATCAAAAGAATCCCAAATCGTTTTAGGAGAACGCTATTTTTTTGATCTTTTTTATGAATAAAAAACAATGCAATTGTAGCATAAACAAATAATAGGATCAGGTGCAAACTAGCCTGTAACCAATCCGAAAAAGCTACAGATCCATTGGGTAAAATATCATAGTAATACTGTATTATAGCTTGTTTTTCTTCTATACTTCCTATATATCTGGGAATAAAAAGTACCAACATCGATATAAAGGGAAGTATATGTATTAAATCAATCGTCTTTAACCTAAAAGATGAATCCCCATAACTCTTTATAAATAAATAAAAACAAGGACCAACCAAGTATAACAAAGGATAACCAATACCAAGCAAATGTGGCCATTGCTTGATAAGTTGTGTTGTAAATAAAAGGTAGGTAAACAGATGCTGAATTAAACCAAAAATTGCTAAAGCTAAAAAGAATCTTGATTGCCTTAACGAAACACTTTTAAGAACTACCAAAATAATGAAGCATCCCACCAAGATAACTCCACCAAGTAAAAAGGTGATCACAAATGCAAAAGACTCAATACTATTCATAAGATAAAAATAGTACTACTTAATTAAATGAGAAAATGCATCTGTGGTGAATGTACTATAAATAAGTTTCAATTAATTGAGAGCACCCTATTTACTGCAAAATCAAGCAGTTTGTTAGGTACTTTTATAGTACAAAAATGAACAGTTATGATACGTAAAATTTTAAAAGTAATAGCCATCTTTTTGGTGCTAGACATTGTAGTTTTATTGGTGTACGGGTTTGTGCAGTATCCTAAAGCCAAAGGTGAACAACATTTTATTGCAGAACGAATTATTAATGCCCCTAAAGAAAATGTCTGGGAGGTGATTTCTGATGTAGGAAATTATCATAAAGTAACTGCCCCAAATATACATCATGTAGAAATTGTGGAAGGGCAAGGTTTAGGAATGAAGCGTGTTTGTAGTGCTCCTGATGGCAGTAGTTGGGAAGAAACCTGTACGGTATGGAATCCTGGTAAGGAGTTTCGATTTGTAGTAAACACACAAAAAGAAGACTATCCCTTTCCTCTTAAATCATTATCTGGTTTATGGAAAGTAGAACAAGTAAGTCCATTACAAACAAGATTAAAGATGGATTTTGCATATGAATTTAAAAGTCCTTTTTTAAGTGGATATTTCCTTTCTATGGGGATGAAACAAGCTAAAGAAGATACCGATTTTCTATTAGACAATTGGCAACAACAAGCAGAAGGTAAAAAATAATTAAAACTAACATGATGAAAACATATATCACATTTTTATTATTCGTATCAATTACAACCAGTACACTCGCTCAACAAAAAGCACCGGATTGGTTTGTTAAGAATATGGAAGAGTCTATTGGAAATTGGATTACAGATAATTCAACATATAAAAACGAAAAAGAGCCTTTTGATCAATACGGAATGGATTGGCAATGGGGAATAGGAAAACAAAGTATTACCGGAAAATTATATGGGTTGATTAATGGCAAAAAACAAGGAATTTTCTGGGAGTTTCGGCAATATTGGGATTTTGGTAAAAATCAAGGAATTGTTGTACAATATGCAGGTGATGGCACCATTGGGATAGGGCCTATGACAATGAACAAAGACAATCAATCAGAACTCATTCAGGAATTTGTTGACCCAAGTGGCAATAATAAAGTGCATGGACATCGCTCTACTCTTAAAGATGGGGAACTTATAACGACTTCATTTGATATTTCGAAAGATGGTACCTGGAAAAAAAGAAGATCATATACCTGGCATATTAAAAATATGAAGCCAAAACTTTAACAAAACCCAAGGCAAAATTAATGTGGTGATTTTGGTTTGAAAAAATTATCTTTAGAGAAAGTATTCTTATTATAAAACGACTCTAAAATAAACTATCCAAAATGAGCTTATCTAAAGTTACTTTCACCAATACAGAAGGTCAAACACTATCTGGGCGTTTAGAGCTTCCCGCAGATCAACATCCACATAATTTTGTATTATTTGCGCATTGCTTTACCTGTAACAAAAACCTGGGAGCAGTGCGTAATATAAGTAGAGGACTTACCTCTCATGGTTTTGGGGTATTGCGATTTGATTTTACCGGGCTTGGCGAGAGTGAAGGAGATTTTGCAGATACCAATTTTTCTGGTAATGTAGGAGACTTGGTCGCTGCCGCAGACTTTTTAGCAAAAGAATATAAAGCCCCAACCCTGCTCGTTGGTCATTCGTTAGGTGGAGCAGCATCTATATTTGCAGCCGCAGAAATCGACTCGATAAAAGCAGTCGCCACTGTTGGTGCACCATCTAATCCCAAACATGTAAAGCATTTATTAAAAAGTGGATTACAAGAAATCGAAGACAAGGGTATGGCTGTAGTTAACTTAAGCGGAAGAGACTTTACTATAAAAAAACAGTTTATTGATGATTTAGAGACCAAATCCTTACCCGAAATAGCAAAAAACTTAGGAAAAGCACTTTTAGTAATGCACTCTCCTCAAGACACAACAGTAGGAATCCAAAATGCAGAAGAGATCTATCACGCTGCTAAACATCCTAAAAGTTTTGTTACTCTTGATGGTGCGGACCACCTATTAATGAGAAAAGAAGATTCTATCTATGTAGGTAAAGTGATTGCTGGTTGGTCATCCAGGTATGTTGATATTCCTGAAACTCCTCAATTAAAGAGTCATCATCATGTTGTTGCCAGTCTAGGTAATGATGAAGGATACACCACACAAATGAAAGTAGGGAATCATTATATGGTTGCCGATGAACCAGAAAGCGTTGGCGGTAGTGATTTTGGACCTACTCCCTATGAATTAGTTTCGGCGGGTCTATCTGCTTGTACGGCTATGACCATCAAAATGTATGTAGCCAGAAAAGATTGGGAACTGCAGCATATAGAAGTACATACCAGTTATGATAAAAAGCATATGGTTGATTGTGAGAATTGCGAAGATCCAACAGCAAAGATTGATACTTTTGAAAGAGAAATTAAACTTGAAGGTAACCTTGATGAAAAACAGATTGCAAGAATCCTCCAGATAGCCGATAAATGTCCTGTGCACAAAACATTGCATAGCGAGACACAAGTGATTACCAAATTAGTGGATTAGTTTTAAATTACTATATAGTCATAAATAGGTAGCAACAGTAATGGTTGTAGTGCATTAGGAATGAAATAAGAACAAATGCAATTTGAATTAAACAAATCAATAGAAATTTTAGAAAAAACCCCTTTAATTTTGAAATCCTATTTATTAGGATTGTCTAATGAATGGTTAAGGAATAATGAAGGATTGAATACTTGGAGTCCATACGAAATCGTAGGGCATTTAATTTTTGGAGAAAAAACAGATTGGATGATACGAATCAGAACAATTTTGAGCGTCTCTGAAAACAAATTGTTTGAACCCTTTGACAGATTTGCTCAATTACAAGAAGATCAAAACAAACCGATTTCTGAATTACTTGAAAATTTTACCGAATTAAGATTAAAAAACCTTGAAGAATTAAAGTCGTTAAAAATTACAGAAGACGATTTGAAATTAACTGGAACACACCCCGAATTTGGAAAAGTTACACTAAAACAACTTATATCTACATGGACAGTTCATGATTTAGGACATATTGGACAAATTTCAAGGGTAATGGCTAAACAATATAAAGATGAAGTTGGACCCTGGATAAATTATTTGAGGGTTTTAAAGAAATAAAAAAACAGGACTACAACACATATAAAAACACATTTTACATATAGCATTCAAGCCATTAAGAAATAACCAAAACATGTCAATATATCAGAAAATAGCAAAAATAGGTTCAAAATATATCGGAAGGCATAATCTCTTTAAGTATGGCTTCAATTTTTCTCCAATGTACAGAAGAAGCACAGGAAGGATTAAAAAAGTTTCAAAAGACTTGCTGGTTGTTAAAATGAAAATCCCTATTAGTTATAAAAATAGAAATTATGTAAACTCAATTTTTGGAGGAAGTATGTTTTCTGCTGTAGATCCAGTACCCATGGTTCAGTTAATTAATATTCTAGGAGAAGAATATGTCGTATGGGATAAATCTGCAGAAATCAATTTCAAACGTCCGGCAAAAGAAAATCTGTATGCTGACTTCATTTATACCTTAGAAGAATTGTCAATGATAAAAGACAAGGTCAAGCTAGAAAAAGAAATTGAAATAATAAAAACCACTATTCTTACCAATAAAAATGGCTCAAAAATCTACTGCGAGATAAATAAAACATTATATATCGCCGATAAATTATATTACAAAGAGAAAAGAAAAAAATCAAAAACCGCCAATTCTAATTAAGAATTAGCGGTCTAAAAAATGTACATTTAGTTTTATGTACTTACTTCTTTACCAACCTTTCCGTTTTGATAATAGTATTATTCTCATCACTTATCGAAAGTAAATAAACACCAGCCTGAGTAACTTTAGGATGTATTATTTGTGATTTTGAAGAAATGCTTTCTTTATATACTTCCATACCTGTTAGTGTATAAATTGTAACGGTATATGATCTATTAACCTTTAATAAAGGGGTCGAAATAGTGATGTCATTAGTAAAAGGGTTAGGAAGCACACTAAAAAACTGTTTTTGCCCTACTATCGCTTTGGAAGATCTTACGTTTCCGGTTGTATATTCTATAATTAATCTTGCTGCCTTGTTCGCGCCTCCTTCATAAGAGTCGGCTACTCTTTTTGCAGAAGTACTCGTTAAACTATTTCCTTTTCCTTTAATAATAAAACTTACATCATTACCCGAAGCCCAACCGCTTTTATTAACCAAGCTTTGCACCATATTCTTTAAATTAGGAGAACGTTGCGAATTTCCGCTTTGGTTACTTGTCCACGAAGAAGGTTGCCACGTAATTTTATTAGAAAAAGTGGTTCTGCCAGATACATTATTTGACGAAGAAAATGCTGGGGAATCACTACTATTATGTAACGAAACCTCTAACTCTGCTCCTGCACTATTGCTTTCGTCTGCGGTAAACTGCAAATATGCACTATTAATTGTAGCATTTTTTGGTAATTGTACAGATCTAAATCTCAAACCTATTTTTTGATACCCATTGCTATTATAGCTATCATAGACCATTTCAAGATCACTACTATTAGCATAGATTGCTCCATTCTGACTTTCTTCTACATCATCACTCCCACTGGTAATTGCAACTTCTAAAGTTCTGGTTTCCCCTCCCCCTGTTACTTCACTAAAGGTAGCGGTAACATTTTTATTAGAATTCATGATTATGTTGGCAGGATTAGCAGTACCAGAAAGTCCTCCGGTCCATCCATCAAACTGCCATCCTGATATTGGAGTGGCTGTAACTGTTGCGGTAGTCCCTTCTGTATATGTACCAGCACCATTTATCGACCCTTGCCCAACAATATTCGTGGTTAATGTATAGGTTGTAGATGATGTGTTTCTTAAGTAGTTTGCATATACTGAGTATAGATAATTACTTTGGGACCCACTACCATAGGTTGATGGCATATTATTACCACTTGTTGACCAACTAGACCCTGTTGCCTGGTATCGTCCTGGACTTCCAGAAATATATGCAATCCCAGGATTATTAGAAAATATCCAAGCTAACCATATCGTATCTCCATTATTTACAGGAACAGGGTTTTGTAGTGATAAGGTTTGCCACCCTCTTGTTGATCTAACAGAAGTAACTGATGTGGTACCTAATCTATTCCCTGGTGTTCCATTATTATTGGCATATACTCCTAGTTGAACATCTCCCGTACCACCTTGAATATGAAAAGAGATACTTTGCAGTATTCCGTTTTCTGTCATTGTATATGGCATTGCTCGACGTGTAGCATGAGCAGAATTACTACCGCCAACTGTGGTAATACCAACAGTATATAATGTTGTTGAGCCATCTAATGTAGTAACATTCTCTGCATTACCGAATCCAGAAATATTACCCGCAGCATCTTTAGCTTTAATCTTAAATGAATATGATGTATTAGAAGACAGTCCACTCACATCGTAGCCTGTAGTTCCAGTACTTCCAATTTTTGTGTTGTTTTGATAAATATCATATCCAGAAACTGCAATATTATCGGTTGCAGCATTCCAGTTTAAAGAAACTGAGCTTGCTGTTACATTAAATGACGTAAGATTAGTTGGTGCAGATGGTGCTTCGGTATCAACTACATTTGTATTATTAATGGTTACAACACTACCATTTGAAGGATTCCAAATATCTAGATTGTTAGGTATTGTAAAAACATTATTATTAGAGACCGATCCCACTTGTGATTCGTTATCTACTCTAACGGTTCTTATTTCTATTTTACTTTCATCAACAAAAATCCATTTAAATTGATTGAACTTTGCCGAGTTACGAGTCCAGTTTTTATTATCATTATTAGAACGTAACGGGGCACCCCAACATCCTTCTCCTGCGTATACTGTTCCATTTTGATCATCTCTAATAAAACCTTCATCGCTTCCTGACCCTGTAGATGGGCGCACTGGCCAAGTTGTTTTTACGGTATGGGCATCACACTCGATGACCAATTTCACTCCTTTATTGTAAAACAATTGTGACCAATTATTATACTGATTATTCCCTTCTGATTTTGAAGAAACATGAGGACGCATAGGTTTATGGTACTGTGCCATTTTCCATATGGTATTGCCATTAGAGTTTAAATCATTTTGCAGCCAGGTTGTTTGATTTCCCGAGATAGATATTTCGGTATTCAAAGTATAGGCTCTTACCAAATTATTGCCAAATGTAATTGCATAGTATACACTTGATGAAGGCACATCAAAAAGGTTATAGATACTATTATTGCTATCTTCATGATTACCTCGCGCAGCAACAATAGGAAACATTCTATTATCATTAGCTATAGTTAATTGCCAATCATTAAACCAATCGATCCATTCACTATTACTATCACCGTTGGTCATATCACCGCCAAATAGCACAGCATGAGGTTTAAGTTTTGCCACTAATCGATTTGCTCTTTGTCTGGGAGTTCGGTTGTTTCGAGAATCTCCTCCGGCAATAAATGACAATCTACCATTATTTGCTGGGGCTGTTTTAAACCAGAAACGTTCACTTGTGCCTTGACTATCTTTTATTACAAAATAATAAGCCGTATTAGGGATTAGACCAGTAAGACGAGTAAAATTATTGTTCATTCCTTTATAAGAAACGGTTCTGGAAGGGGCTTTAGCATTTGGATAACTATTGTAGTTTGTTCCAAAATCGGTAGTACCATAATGCACTACGGGATTACTTCCTGAAGTTTGATCCCATCCTATTACAATTGAGGTTGCGGGGTTGCCTCTCAGGGTTAAACGATATTTACCATTCGATGAGTACGAATTAATTGCTAATAATGAAATTAACAATAAAAGTAGTCTTTTCATGTTGTAAATTTTAAGTGGTTAGTGTTTTGTTAAACGTATTTATATAATCTATAGTTTGTTCTTTTTTTAACATTTATTCTACCAGAAGCATTGAATCTTAACAGTATTAAGATTTGATTAACAAGAAGTTTTAAACGGCAATCTCCATTTACAATTCGATAAATTTAATTCAATCAGGTCTTTAAAATTCTATAAGTGAAGAATCTTAATTCAGAATTAAATTGGTTAACAATATCTTTCATAAAACATAACCAAAAGTTGAAATACTATTAACCTCTACTACTTTAGTTTCGCAAGATGTAAGATTCTAAATTCTTCAGTTATTTGAATAAAAAAGACCGTCCTAGGACGGTCTTTTATTAATCTAAAATTCTAAACAAATCAATTATTCGATAATTATTCGATGTACAGATTTTGTTTGTTGGTTTTGGATATTGATTATATATAAACCAGCGCCCATACCACTAACATCTATTGTACCGTTACTATTAAGCTTTCCTTTTTTAACTACTTGTCCCATAACATTTAATATAGAAATTGTAGCATTCTGTGAGTCTTTTTTAGGCATATACACCTTAAGTAAACCACCTTTTTTAAGAGGATTAGGAGCTATTTTTACAGAAGAGAATGCATCTTCCTCTCCATCGGTTCCTACAAGCGCAGTAATATCTCCAAAACTTGATTCTACTACAGAACTACCACAAGTACCTTCATAAATCTTGACATTAGAGAATACAGAAGTATTTCCTGATCCCGCATCGTTATCATTGATAAATACTAATCGGTCCATACTTCCTGTATAGAAATCACCTACTGGTATAACATACGTTGTAGTACCACCGGCATAATTATCAAAGTTTGTCACTCCATAATTTTGAGTACCATGAACTTTGAAATATCTAGCTGGTGTTAATGAAGCATCATTTTCGAAACCAACTGCGTGAATTTCTCCTTGTGCTGTACTACTAAAATCAAACTCTATTACTGTACTAGATGTTACCGTATAGCTAAGAGCAATTTCTTTCCATGTATTACCACTCATTGATAATCCAGCTCCTGCATTTACAATTGTTGCAGTACCACCTCTATCTTGATTAGAGAAAGGATTAATTTGGAAATCATTAAAACTTAAAGCATTACAGTCTGGATCAGGTCCTGGTCCACCAGTACCATTCTGGATAGATACAGCATCTATAGCTATATCACTTTGCCATCCACTACCACCAGTACCAGTAAGCACATTAAATCGTAGTTGTACACTTGCGTTTCCTGCATATGCTGCAAGATCTACATCTGCTGCATTCCAGTTATTTCCTTGTGCACCATTTCTACTAAATATGCTTGTCCAATCTCCAGTATTATCGGTTCTAGCTTCAACATTTAAACTATTGATCGCACTACCAAACATATGGTATTGGAAAGTAAGTCTAGGTGTAGCTAAGCTAGTAAAGTTTAAACAAGGAGAGTTTAAGATCGCTCGTTTGTTAGGGAATCCTGTACCGTTTCCTGAAGCTTCTACATAAACATAGAAATTACCATCTGCACCACTACTAGGTCCAGTTTGGTTAGAAGGAGTACCGTTAGAATCTCTAGTCCAGTCGATATCATCTCCAGAAGTAGCATTTGACCACTCACCAAGATTAGTTTCAAAACTTTCACTGAAAGGGAATGAAGCTACATCTCCAGAACATTCTCCTGTTCCTGGCCCAGGTCCTCCACCATCACATGGATTTACAAAAGATACGGTTTGATCTGTCTGACCATTAGAACCTCCATTGTTGTTTTCGTTTGCATCTTGTCCTACTCCTCTTTCAGCAAATGCTTTCCAGATTAAACATCTGTATGCTCCATTGTATAAATCCTGATCTGCTTGTAAAATACCATCACGACCAGAAACAAACCCTGGATTATTGGCTGTATTTTTTAATCCTTCAGTTACAAGAGCCAAGGCGATATTGTTACCACCTGTACCATTATAAAAATCTGGATCAAAACCTTCTTGATCTACTAATAACCAAGTCATATCCCATAATATAGTAGCAAAAGCATATCCAACACCGTGCGGTCTTGCTAATCCACCTATATCTGCATAATCTGTATTATTTATAGATCTATCTGTAGAATATCTAGTTGGTCGAATTCCTCCTCCACTAGTTGGTTGGTTTAATGCATAGGTACCAATTCCTCTACCATCAGTACCTCTATCACCTGCTCTCATGGTTAGCATTAATCCAAACCAGTCAGACCATCCTTCACCCATTTGCTCAGAACCTCCTAATTGATTAGAAGCTGGACCACCTACTAATCGAATAGAAATACCATGACCATATTCATGAATAATGATACCATTATCTAAATCTCCATCTCTATCTGGATTAGGTGCGCTCCAAGTAAACATTTGCATTCTTGGGTTTCCACCGTCTCCTGGAGTAGCGAAATTAGCATTATTACTACCACTACCATCTTGAGCATCTGCATTTACAGAATCGCTTCCTGCTCCTCCATTACCATAATTATTTTCCTGAAAGTTACCACTGGCTTCATTAAATCCATACTGGTAGAATACATCATGTATAATATTATTCCAGTAGAAAAGGTTTGTAATCGCCGCACTTTGGTAATTACTTGGAGCCTGGTTAAGGTTTATTGGGAAATCAAAATCAAGGCTTGCCCCTCCATCTGGAGCAAAACCAGTTCCATTATTTCCATTTCTGTCTTCTTGAGCCCATACATTGTTACCTCTTGTGATAGTAAACTCTGCTCCGTTACTTCCATTAGTATCATGCCATCCAAAAGGAGATGCAGTACTATTAGCTGGATCTGTAACTATAGAACGGCCACCATGACTAGGACTTTCTAAAGGCATTGCATATACATTATACGAATCCGGTGCTAATGCCGCTGTTGTAGCTTCTGTTAAAGGCCCCATTTTAGGAGCATCAAAAAGTACAGATTCAGATTCGTGCTTATGAGAAGAATGATCTGGTGCATCAAAATTACATCTGATCACTAAATTTCTTTCCAAAAGAACTTTACCGCTAGAAACATCTACATATGTGCTCCACCAGTTTTCGCCACTTTTTTCGTACAGACTAACATTATATGCTAGTTTTAACTGATCATTATCTAACACATATACCTTCTGTACCTTTATCGGTTCTTCATCTATTGTTAAGTTAGAACCTAAGAATTCAGAAACTTCCAATCCGCTAGATTTTTTGTTTACGGTTTTAGATAATCTAGCTGGCGCAGCTAAATTATGTCTTCCCGTTAGAATACGTATAGCACGTTCTTCAGAAATCGAAAATTTGGCAGACACCACTTTATCTTTAACACCTTCTACAAATTGTGGAACAGCATACGTAATTTTGTTGTCCCGTATCGTAAACTTATACGTTCCATGTAAAATAGGGATTTTATTGTGAAGTTGTTGAACATAATAATGCCAAATTCCAGTTTTTAAAGAAGGAACCTTGTCTGTGATTATCCATTCTTTAAAATCAACGTTTTCTGAGGATGACTTTGCATTACTTACGACAGTAATAGCATCATTAAAATGTTCTTTAATCAATTCATTTGCACTTTGTTGTGCAAAAGTTGTTTGCGTTATTAAAAATAATAAAACGACAAACGAGTAGACTCTTTTCATAAAATTAAGTTTTGAGTTTGTGTCCTGCAAAATTAACAAATTTTAGATAATCTGCAGCTATAAGTCCTTAAGTCATATTAATTTATCATAAATTAACATTTATATTAAATTTTATTTAACACTTAAGTTAAAATGTATTTTTCCCCAATATATTCCTGTTAGACATTATTAGTACTAGTGTTTCCAAAAAAAAGAGGTTTATTCAGAATAAATTGTTAAAAATCAGATTAATAAAAATACCTTTTTAAGATTACGGTAAAAGTGTCGAATTTTGTATCTAAAAAATTACAAAATATAGTTTTCTAATGTCATTCTAATAAATTTTGATTAACAAAAATAACAGAACATTAAACAAGAAATTCTTAAATTTACATTGAAAAATCTTATCCTATTTTTTTCAAACACCTGAAAATCAACAACAAAACATATACATGAAAAATTTGATTTTTGAAACTTCATTAAAATCCAACCATAGTTTTGTGGTACCCGAAAAAATTGCCCAACATTGTTTGGATAAAAAGTATAAAAGAGTAGTAGTTGAAATCACTTTTAACAATCAAAAAATTAGATTTCATGCTGCGCTACAAAAGTTAAAACAGAATTACAACATTACTTTCAATACAACTAATCAAAAGAAACTAGGCATTTTTCCTTCAGATTATTTCAAAGTCCAGTTATTTGAAGACACCTCTAAATACGGTGTAGAAATGCCAGAAGAATTTGATGCAGTTTTACAAAGTGACCTCGAAGCTTTTGAAATATTTGAGTCACTAACAGATGGTAAAAAACGAAGTTTAATTTACTATATCTTAAAAATTAAGAAATCTCAAACCCGAATTGATAAAGCATTAATTATTACAGAGAATTTAAAACTTGGAATTAGGGATCATCAAGAATTAATAAAAAAAATCTAATCTCAATAGAAGAACTTAATTTTAACAACCCTTGTATTTCCTCTTTAAATTCTTTGTCATAAACTAAAACTACATTATCTTACGTTTAGAAACGACAAACAAATCATAAAAATTATGAAAACGTTAAAATTGGTAGTACTTACTTTCTTATCTATAGCAACATTTAGTTGTAAAGGTGAAAAGAAAGAAGCAACAGATCAAGAAAACAATACTGAAACAGTAACGTCTACTGAAAAAGGAGAAGAAGAAACTAAAACTATAACATTTGCATTAGTACCAAAAAGTGATAGTAATGTATCTGGAAATGTTACATTTACCGAATCTGAAGGTATGGTGAATATGGTAGCCGAAATAAATGGATTGAGCGAGGGTGAGCATGCTATTCATATTCATGAGAAATCAGATTGTTCTTCTGCAGATGGTAAATCAACAGGAGGGCATTGGAATCCAACTATGGAAGCTCATGGAAAATGGGGAGCAAAAGAAGGGTTTCATAAAGGAGATATAGGAAACCTAAAAGCCGATGCCGAAGGAAATGCAAGTATTACCTTTGCTACCAATGAATGGTGTATCGGTTGTGATGATGAGAAAAAAAATATTGTAGGCAGGGCAATAATTGTACACCAGGGTGTTGATGATTTTACTACACAACCAACAGGAGCTGCTGGAGGTAGAGTTAGCTGTGGTGGCATAATACAATAACCTTGTATAGAATAATTGAAAAAGCATTCTTCGATAAAATATTGAAGAATGCTTTTTTCTTTTATGTTTTTTGAAATAACTTAGCTAACTAACACTACTTTATGAATCCTTCAACTTCGGGTTGGGTAGAAAAATTTTTAAGAGATCTTGATGAGAATATTAATCTCCCACAATGGTCTTTTGATCAATTATATTCTGATTTAAGAAGAGTTGGTTTTATTTTTGGTACTTCGGTAGAAACTATTATTACAAACAATTCTGATATTGTTTATTCAGAAGAAGAAAAAACAAAAATCAATCTTTTTACGGCGTTAGTAGTTACCTATTACGATACTATAGAAAATGCTGATAAAAAAGACTGTATTCATGCACTCATTCAGTATTATGATTTTTTAGACACAAAGAAATCTTTTTTTTCTTTTACTAATGTACTTCCTGCTAATGAGAATGAAAAGCTAGAGAAAATTATACATACCCGCATTCAAACCAATGAATCTATTTTTAAGAAAAACTTCAGTCATCTTTTAACCAATGCCCTGCTATTTATTGATATACTGGCTTTTGAATATTATCTAATTCATGACAAAAACCCTTTTGAATATGCCGCAAAACTAGAGGAAACGTTAACAAATACCGTTTTTTTAGCATTAAACTCTAAACAACAGCAAGATGATTATGATAAATTATTAGTGAAGTTATTTGCATCATCTGTGCGATATACAGATATCTCGACAGAAGAAGATGCGAGTTTTGATTATATAGAATTAGACCCATATACCGATGAAATAGAGAAAAGATATATTATAGATCTAACTAGCCTTGCAGTATGGAATGATGACGAATTAGATAAAAATGAGCAAAGTTTTATGTCTGCACTTGGAGCAGAATTAAAACTATCAGATGTGGTAGTCAAAGAATCTATTGATTCGGTAAAAACATTTATAAATGACCACAAAGATCATATTTCATTCTTCAACTATTCTCATCCAGCGTTACACTTTTATCAACAGACTTCAAGAACAGTTCGTGTATTGATTTTGAGAAACAAAAAACGATTGATTAATGAGATTACAGAAAGTAAAGATTTAATGATTTTATTAGGTCAATCTACAATGCGAGATTTATCAAAACAAGAAAAGAAACAAGTAAAAAAGCAATTACTTGACATCTGTAAAACGGTTCCCTCTCTTGCAATTTTTATATTACCCGGAGGAAGCCTTTTACTACCTCTTTTGATAAAATTTATTCCTCAATTATTACCTTCAGCTTTTAACGAGAACAAACAATAATTATACCTCTAGTTTTTCAAGTTCTTTATAGTTGTTTTTTAACCTACGCGTTAAAATCCCATAAATTAATCTATAAAACAAAGCCACAAGACCAAGCGCTATAGCCAGCACAGCAATTGTACTTACGATTACTAAAAACACAGACACCCCTTCTTCTGAAGATTGATTTGAAAACTGATCCGTAAAAAATGCTAAATACGCTACAAGCGAAATGGTAGTTAACCCCAAAAAACTTAAGTTAAACCAAACATAATATTTTACAGTTTTTCGTGTTTTTAGAATATTTTGCATCAATACTTTTGCAGAATCCGTAGTCTGTATTCTTTTATAATTAAGATAAAACCTTACCATAAAATATATAAGAATAGAATACGATATCGTAGTGGAAATAATTGAAAAACCTTTCAAATTAACCCCTTCTAAGTCGTTATAATTACCACTTAATCTAACAACGATATCAATAGATGCCCATAATAAAAACTCTAACACGCTTATGATAAAAATCCACTTAACCATCGAAGAAGATTTCTTCAATATCATCTGGTAGATTTCTTTATAAGATAATCTAGGAAGCACACCTTCTTGCTTCTTCCAGTCTTTCTTTAATAATTCTAATTCGTCCATGGGGTTACGGATTTAATATTTTTTTCAATTTTGTCTTCACTCTATTCATTTTGACTCTGGCATTTACTTCACTAATACCCATAGTCTCGGCAATCTCTCTATACGATTTATCCTCCAGATATAAGAAAACCAAAGCTTTCTCAATATCATTTAACTGCTTTACTGCCGAATACATAAGTTTTAGTTGTTGTTCTACTTCATCATCATATTCCTCTGCCTTAATCTTAAAGTTCATGGAATCAAAATCTGTAGTCTTAATGCTCCTCTTAGACCTTCTATATAATGTAATTGCAGTATTTAATGCCACTCTGTACATCCAGGTACTAAACTTAGCATCACCTCTAAACTTAGGATATGCTTTCCAAAGCTGGATTGTGATTTCCTGAAACAAATCATTATGTGAGTCGGGATCATTGGTATAAATCCTACAAACTTTATGCACAATATTCTGATTCTGCTCAAGATTGGTTACAAAACTATGTTCTAAATCTTTATTCACTCTAGTCGGTTACGTTCTTATATGTAGTCAATAAAACATTTCTGTTACACTTAAATTCTAAATTTATCATTTTATGGGTAATAAACTTCATCAAAAAGTGATAAAACAATTTAGTATTATGACAGTTTCGAGCATAAAAAACGACGAATATGTAGCGTAAATAATTTTATCATTTTACCTTTGTTCTACAACATATAGATTATGAATATACCTTTCTCTAATCTACCCAGGTTAGTAATTATTGGCGGTGGTTTTGCAGGAGTTGCATTAGCTCGAAAAATGATTAAAGAACCTGTACAATTAGTATTAATAGACAGACATAATTACCACACGTTTCAACCTCTTTTATATCAAGTATCTACCTCTTCATTAGAACCAGATTCTATCGCATATCCTCTACGTAAAATTGTTAAAAGAGGAAAAAACACTTTCTTTAGAATGGCCGAAGTAGAGTCTATCGATCCCGCTACACAAAAGATCTATACCAATATTGGTAATATTTCTTACGATTATCTGGTTATTGCTACAGGAGCTCGTACTAACTTTTTTGGTAATACTACAATCGAAACTAATGCAATGCGCATGAAAAATCTTCCGCAAGCATTAAATTTGCGTAGTTTAATGCTAGAAAACCTAGAGCAAGCTGTAATTACTACTGATCCCGAAAAAAGAAAGGAGCTTTTAAATTTTGTACTTGCCGGAGCGGGTCCCACAGGAGTAGAACTTGCCGGGGGTATCGCAGAGCTAAAATTAAATGTCTTACCAAGAGATTATCCCGATATGGATTTTAGCGAAATGGAAATTCATTTAATCGAAGGTGCATCTCGTGTTCTTCCTCCAATGAGTGAACATGCCTCAAAAAAGGCAACCAAATTCTTAGAAAATATTGGAGTGCATATTCATCTAAATACTCAAGTCAAAAACTATGAGAATGAGTTGGTAACCACCAATACCGATCTATCTATTAGAACCGCAACATTTATATGGTCTGCCGGAGTTACTGGTGCACCTATATCTGGTCTAAAAGCCGAATCTCTTATCCCAAGAGCCAATCGCTATAAAGTAAACCAATGTAATCAAGTTGAGGGGTATACTAATGTTTTTGCCATTGGGGATATTTCTGTGATGGAAACCCAAGAGTACCCAAAAGGTCATCCTATGGTGGCTCAACCAGCCATACAACAAGGAAGACACTTGGCCAAAAATTTAAAACGGCATATAAAAGGAAAGGCAATGACCGCATTTAAATACTTAGACAAAGGATCAATGGCCACTATTGGTCGAAACAAAGCTGTGGTGGATCTCGGAAAATTTAGATTCGGTGGTTTTTTTGCCTGGTTTATCTGGATGTTTATCCATTTATGGTTTCTGGTAGGTTTTAGAAATCGATTTGTCACTTTCTTTAATTGGGTATACAATTATATTAATTACGACAAAGCGGCCAGATTAATTGTTAGACCATTTAAAAATGATAATGGTTCTACAGAAAGAGTGTAATGAAGGTTTTAACACGCTATAACCCCAAATTTTGAAGGTAGCTTACACTCTGATGTATTCGCCCTATTAAATAATCAGTTGTTTTTAGTCAACTTTGAATATTTAACACTGAAACTCTAGTGTTATTTGTTCAAAGACAAACCTTTTGTATTCAAACTCAAGTATTTTATATAGATACTCGAGTCTTTTATACTCAAAATCCAGTGTTTTTTACTCAAATTTTAATCCTTTAAATTCAAATGCTATATAAATTATAACTAAATACATTGCTTTAGTTTATTTATGTAAGCAAACTTTATTGGCATTTATCTATCAATTGATCATTGATTTTCTACAATTCGGTAAGACATTATTTCAGATTCTTTTAAGATAAATCACTTTTGACCTATCAATTCAAAAAAACTTACTGAAATGAAATTAAAACTAACCATACTTTTATTAATACTCTTTTACAACGTATCGGGTCAAACCACTATAAACGGAAAAGTCGTTGATAAAAAAGGGATTCCGATCATCGGTGCCAATGTATATCTAGAAGGTACGTATGACGGTAGCTCTTCAAACGAAACAGGAACCTTTTCTTTTACTACTTCAGAAACGGGGCATCAAAGTTTTATTGTTTCTTTTCTTTCTTTTGAAACATACACCTTACATAGAGACATTTCAGAAATGAAAAATTTGAATGTGGTCCTTAAAGAAGATGTAAACTCTTTGGGGAGCGTTGTATTAAATGCCGGAACATTCTCTGCAGGAGATAACAGTAAAGCTTCTGTGCTTACCCCCTTGGATATTGTAACAACAGCAGGATCTGCAGGAGATTATATCGCCGCGTTACAAACGTTACCAGGTACTTCTAATGCAGCAGAAGACGGACGTCTCTTTGTACGTGGTGGTGACGCTAATGAAACCAATATTTATATCGATGGCTTACGTGTTTTTCAGCCATTTTTAGCAACTACAAATAATATCCCAACTCGAGGTCGGTTTTCTCCTTTCCTTTTTAAAGGAACGAATTTTTCTACAGGTGGATATTCTGCAGAATTTGGCGATGCATTATCCAGCGTATTACAACTTAACACTATAGATGAACCCGATCAGAAAAAAACAGATCTTCAGTTTATTAATGTAGGATTGGGTGGAGGAAACACTCAAAAATGGGAGAACAGCTCATTAAGTGTAAATGCCTTTTACATAAATCTAAAACCGTATCAAGGTATTATAGAACAACGCGTAAAATGGATCAACCCTTACGAATCCTTATCAGGAGAAACGGTATATCGCCATAAGTTTAGCAATGATGGACTTTTGAAAATTTACGGCGGTTTAAATTATGCTGATTTCGAACTTATACAAGACGATATTAATGCTCCCCAAGGCGTCAATTTTGGATTAAAAAACAGAAACTTATACCTAAATGCGTCTTACAAAGGTGATCTTAAAAATGATTGGGATATTGCAACTGGCGCGAGCTTTGCTAATGATGAAAATGATATCAGAATTGACGACATAACTCTTGACGATACCGAGAATAGTTTTCATTTTAAAATGAAACTTAGAAAAAGGTTTAGTAATCAATTTAAACTAAGTTTTGGTGCAGAACAGTTCTTAACTACATTCTCTGAAAAAGCCGAAAGCCCAAGCTTTGATACTTTTGATACTACATATGATAATCCTAGCACCGCTGTATTTACCGAAGCCAATATCTTTTTTAGTAAAAAACTAGCACTACAGATTGGTGTTAGAGGTGTTCATAACACATTATTAAACTACAATAAAGTGTCTCCGAGAACATCTTTAGCCTACAAAACCTCATCAAAATCGCAGATATCACTTGCATATGGAGACTTTTATCAGGCTCCCCAACAGGATGTATTGAAATATAACTCAATGCTAGAGCCCGAAAAATCATCTCACTATATCCTGAATTATTTATACCAAGATAACGGTAGAACATTTAGAGCAGAAGGGTACTATAAATCATATAAAAGTCTTATAAAATTCGATACAGAGATCCCTATGTTTGATAGTAACTTTACCAATAATGGAGATGGATATGCTACAGGTTTAGATATTTTTTGGCGGGACAATAAATCGATCAAAAATCTTGACTATTGGGTTAGTTATTCCTACTTGGATACCAAAAGAAATTATAGAAACTACCCCAATAGAGCTACTCCAAATTTTGCAGCCAAGCACAATCTTTCTTTAGTCACAAAGTATTGGATTAAAGATTGGAAATCATTGATCAGTACTACCTACAACTTTACTTCTGGAAGGCCTTATAATGATCCAAATGAAAGTGTTTTTCAGAATCAAAAAACACGAACGTTTAATGCTGTTAATTTTAGCTGGGCATATTTAATTAGTCAGCAAAAAATTCTGTACTTCTCGGTCTCAAATGCACTGGATTTCAACAATGTTTTTAACTATCAATACTCCAATACTCCAGATGCCAATGGTAACTTTTCAAGACGGGCAATACGCCCCAATGCTGATCAGTTTTTTATTCTTGGATTCTTTTGGACTATCAGCGATAACAAAACCGATAATCAATTAGATACTCTATAATCTTAAAAATCAAAAATTATGAAGACTACATTTTTTACAGTAATCATAGCATTACTGGCACTATCAACATCCTGTTTTGCACAGAACAACAACCCATCAATAGATGTTATCATTACGAATATAAAATCTAATGATGGAACCCTAAAAATTGGTTTGTATAATAGCAAAGAAAGCTTCTTGAAAAGTATCTACAAATCAATTAGTATAAAAGCTAAAAAAGAAGGTGTACAAGTGACTTTTGAAAATATTAAAGAAGGAGAATATGCAATCTCTCTATATCATGACAAGGATAATAATCAAAAAATGAATACATTTTTCAGAATCCCAACAGAGCCCTATGGTGTTAGTAATAATGCAAAAGGGCAATTTGGCCCTCCAAAATGGGAAGATGCTAAATTCATTATTTCTACCGAAAAAGAAATACAACATATTACACTATAAAATATAAGGAACATTTCATCCATCAAAAACTACAATTGAGTCATAAATACTATAATAAGATACTTACCCAATCGATATTTGTCTTATAAATCAAAACATAACAACTATGAAAACACTACTAATTATACTAAGTTTTTTAACAGCTACTACAATCAATGCACAAGCTGCATATGAAAAAGGAATGACCAAAGCTTTTGAATTATGGAGAAGTAAAACCCCAGATGAAGCGATTAATCTTTTTGAGCGTATTGCCAAAGCTGAAAAAGAAAATTGGCTACCATTTTATTATGCCGCGCAGGTACATATTGTTACCACTTTTGGAATAAAAGATGCAGAAGAAATCGAGTTAAGATTAAAAAAAGCTCAGAATTTTCTAAATGAAGCCAAAACATTTTCTAAAGACAATGCCGAAATCCTAATCATGGAAGCAATGC
Organism: Aquimarina penaris; assembly: GCF_040786285.1. Taxonomy (NCBI): domain Bacteria; kingdom Pseudomonadati; phylum Bacteroidota; class Flavobacteriia; order Flavobacteriales; family Flavobacteriaceae; genus Aquimarina; species Aquimarina penaris. Next base: position 741,136 of record NZ_JBFMKQ010000002.1, on the reverse strand, counting down.
TTAATACTGCTTATGTTGCTTATAACCCATCGGTATACGGACCTACACTTTCTGCTAAAGTTGAAGAACTCTATCAAAAAGCTAAAGCTTTGCAGCCCGAAAATCCTCGTGCAATTTTATATCATGCCGAGTGGAAAATGGGTAGTGCAAAATTCTGGGGTAAAGACCCAAAGGCCTTTTGTCCTGAGATAGAAAAAGCTATCTTGTACTTTGAAAAGGAGACACATGATACTCCCTTTTATCCTAAATGGGGAAAGGGTCAGGTACAAAGGGTTCAACAAAGCTGTAAACAATAGGTTGAATACATAAAAAAACGACAAAAATACATGTTCGATTTACGAAAAATATTGAAAATAAGCATTATCCTCGCGATATGTATTGAATTGGTTATTATAATCTTTGGTACTGGAGGTCCATTGACATACAAAAGCGTATTAGAAAGCACCATTATACAATTTATGTTTGCTTTTCCACTTACGCTGGTAAATGCATATTATTCTGATTTTATCGGTAAATTTTACACATGGGGAAAGCAGCCTCAAAAAAGATTATGGTTTGGCGCTATTGGTGCTATAATTCTAACTATGGTTACCATAATCGCGATACGTTTAGTACTTGTCGTTGGGTATTATGGAAAACCTTTAGAACAATTTATACAAGACGAAAAATTAAGCTATTATCTAAGTGGTTTTGTCATAACCCTTATCGTTACACTCTTTTTTCATGCATTCTTTTTCTTTAAAGAATTACAAAAACAAAAAATAACAGAACAAAAAATTATTGCCGGTACCGCTTCGGCGAAGTTTGCTGCCTTAAAAAACCAGCTTGATCCACATTTCTTGTTCAATAGCCTTAATGTATTAACCTCTCTTATTGATGAAAATCCAAAGATGGCTCAAAAGTTTACTACATCGCTTTCAAAAGTCTATAGGTATGTATTAGAACAAAAAGATAAAGAATTAGTAACAATAGATGAAGAATTAGCGTTTGCAAAAACTTACATGACCCTATTACAATTGCGGTTTGAAGATAGTATCATATTCGAGATGCCTGAAAAAGCTACAAATCCCGAAGCCAAAGTTGTACCGCTTTCGCTACAAATTTTATTAGAAAACACGATAAAACACAATGTGGTAATGCAAACAAGACCATTGCACATTAAAATTTATGAAAAAGATAATTTCTTAATCGTAGAAAATAACCTTCAGCCTAAAGAGGTAATAAAACAAAGTAGCGGTGTCGGTTTAGGAAATGTACAACAACGATATGCATTATTGACTAAAAGGAAATTTTCAGTATACAAAACTAATGATGCTTTTATTGCAGAGCTTCCGATATTAACAAGAAAAATAAAATTTGCAGCTCTTGAAGCTTCACAAGCTTTAGAAAATATTGAACATGAAAAAACTATAAAATACGAACGCGCAAAAGAGCAAGTGAAAAAGATAAAAGACTTTTACGGTAACCTTACTGCATACTGTATTGTTATTCCATTTTTAGTATTTGTTAATTATCAAACTAATGAGTTGCAGTTTCCTTGGTTTTTATTTGCCATGGGAGGCTGGGGGCTTGGTATAATTTTTCACTACATGGAAGCTTTTGATCATCATCTTTTTTTGGGAAAAGACTGGGAGAAAAGAAAGATTAAGAAATACATGACCGAATCAAAAAACAAAAGTTATGACTAATGATAATCTAAAGAAAAAAAGCTATTACAAAGCAAAAAAGCGAGTAGAAAAAGAAAAAGGATTCTACGGTCACCTTATGGTATATATTGTAATAAATATCGCTATTGTAATAATTCATAGAGTGGTGTACCTTAATATTGATAAGATTAATCCTGATCATGGTTTTACCGAATGGCTTAATTGGAATTTATTGTTCACACCTGTGTTATGGGGTATTGGTTTATTAATTCACGGAGCATGTGTTTTCAAGAAAAACTTCTCTTTTTTTAAGAGGCTAAGGCGTTCTATTTTTAGCAAAGAATGGGAAGAAAATAAAATTAAAGAACTTATAGACAAAGACGATTTTTAAAATATATAATTATGAGAAATTTTGAAGAACAAAAACGATATGAACGCGCGAAAGAACGTGTAGAAGAATTAAAAAAGTTCTATAACAACCTTATATCCTATTTTGTTGTTATTGGATTTTTAGCCGGATTAAATTACTATCAAAATGAGTGGCACTACGCCTGGTTTTTATGGGCTGCCTTTGGTTGGGGGATCGGTATCGTTTTTCATGCTATCAAAGCCTATAGAGTGAACCCCATGTTTGACAAAGACTGGGAAGATCGAAAAATCAGAAAATATATGGACGAAGAACAGGATAAAGACAAACAACTTTGGGAGTGAAACAAGGAAACAATGAGAGAAGGAAACAATGAGAGAAGGAAACAATGAGAGAAGGAAGCAATGAAAGAATGAGGGAATGAACTAATAGAAGAGCGAAAACCTTTATAATAAAATGATGCGAATATTAAATTTTTAAACCACTACGCGTATTTTATATGGAAAAAACTAAATTCATTGAAAATTTTAAAAAGAGAACAAAAAAACTATCTATAGATATTATTTTAATGTACAATACATTACCCAAAAATGAGGCTACTAAAATAATTGGTTATCAAATTATTAAAAGTTCTACCTCTACTGCTGCCAACTATAGAGCTTCTTGTATCGCAAGATCTAAAAAAGAGTTCTATTCTAAAATGTCTATTACAACTGAAGAAGCCGATGAAACCGTTTTTTGGTTAGAAATTTTAGAGGAATCAGGACTAGCAAGTACAGACAAAATAAGTCCTTTATTAAAAGAAGCCAATGAAGTTTTAAAGGTTGTATCAAAGGCAAGAAAAAATACATCATTTCAATAACCTTTAATTCATTTAATCATTAATTCATTTAATCATTAATTCATTTAATCATTAATCCATGAACATCATTATCATCGAAGACGAAAAACCCGCAGCCAGACGCCTAAATAGAATGCTGTCTGATCTAAACATAACTGTAAACACTATGCTACATTCTGTGCAAGAATCTATAGAATGGTTTGGTAATAATGAACACCCTGATTTAATTTTTCTCGATATTCAACTAAGTGATGGATTGTCTTTTGAGATCTTTGATGCTTTAACTATAAAAAGTTCGATCATTTTTACAACGGCTTATGATGAATATGCACTTAAAGCCTTTAAATTAAATAGTATTGATTATCTGTTAAAACCAATCGATGATGAAGAACTAGAAACAGCAGTTAATAAATACAAAGAACACCTTCCTAAAAAACAGCAATTACAGGTAGATTTTGAAGATATTAAAAAGCTACTCATCAACCCAATGGATAGGGTGTATAAAAAACGTTTTACAGCCCGAGTGGGGCAACACCTTAAAATATTCCCAGTAGAAGAAATTGAATGCTTTTATTCTGAAAATAAAGGAACATACTTACACACGACCGATAATAGAAATTATTTGATTGATACTACGCTCGAAGCACTCGAAAATGAATTAAATCCACAACAATTCTTTCGTATAAGCAGAAAATTCTATGTGAATATTAATGCCATTAAAGATATTATATCCTATACAAATTCAAGACTTCAAATCAAGTTTAATAATTTTAATGAGCAGGAAGTTATTGTAGCAAGAGAAAGAGTTAAGGATTTTAAATCTTGGTTGGAATAAAATAACGTTTTGTAAGGTCATCATTCAAAATCTTCTACGTCACTACCATTTTTCGATAGTTAATCTTCAAAAAAAACTCTTGACCTCAAAAACTGTGGTTTGTAATGCTAGAATTATAGGCCGAAGCTCAAATTTAGCGTAACCGTTCAGTTAACTAAATGTTGTATAGTTCATTCTTAGGTTTTAGTTTTGATCTATTCAAAAAGAAGACACAAAAAGAATACTTGCAAGATTAACAATATAGCCCCTTATACCCCGGCTTAAGGACATGCTGGAGAATATGGAGGAGTATAAAGTAAATCGATAGATGAACTCCTACCTAATAAATGGATCGTGTTATAATGGTAAGAATTACATATGCATATAATCTTGCCATTTTATAAGTAAGGGATCAATTTCGCTATCCCCATTTAAGAGTTCCAAAGCAAGGTTTCCAATTGCACGCAATACAATTTGCATTTGACCGGCATTTGCAGCAATGTATATGCCAGTTTTTGAGTCTGTTTCTGCTTTAAAACAAGTAGAAAACCCAGGAACCCCACCTGTGTGTGTTAAATACTTTGTATTATTCTTTATAACTACTCCAATTCCAAACCCATAATTACTTCCAAACTGTGGTTCCTGCATCTTGGTCACAGAATTTGAGTTCAAGATAGATTGACCATCAAAAGAACCTTGATTCAATTGGGCAATATAAAAATTAGCCATTTCCGGGGAGGTCAAATAAGCATCGCCTGCAGGATATACATCAAAACGAGATTGATACTCGGGAATTGGTTGATTGTCTTCTAAAGAATATGGTAGAGCTAGTTCCTCAATCATACTTGGAGTGGGCACAATTGGACCTTTAGATTCAATTTGAAGCGGTATTAGAATATTATCCACTATGTAATCTTGATAAGACATTCCTGACACTTTTTCAATTATCAACCCTGCAAGACCATAACAATGATTGCAGTATTGATAATTTATTCCAGGTGGTTCTTCAGTACTTATTTCAGAAGCAAATTTTTCTAGTGTTTTAGGTAGTTTTCTTTCCCATACTGGAATAATCTCAATTGGCCCAGTTAATCCTGAATGATGACTTAACAAGTGACGAAATGTAACAGGTGTTCCATCATTCGAAAGATCCTTAATTGGTGATTCTCCTAAATATTTGTTTATAGGATCATCAATGTCCAATTTACCAGCTTCTACTAATTGCATTATAGCTGTTGCTGTGACGAATTTGAAATTTGAACCAGTACTATATATAGTAGAACTAGTTGCAGGAACTTTTTTCTTAACATTCGCAAACCCGAATGCCTCTGACCAAATAATGGTATCACCTTTAATCAGCGACAAAGAAACAGAGGGTATGCCGGTATCCATTAATATTTTATTGATTTGTTCCTTGAGTATTTTTTTTGATTGTTCTAGATCGAATTTGTGTTTTGGCTCGCTAACTTGAGAAATAGATTTATTGGTTATAAGTAGGAGACCAAACAATAATAAGAATAGAGTTTTATTCATAATTTTTAGTTCTGTTGCTAGTGAGATATAATGGGAGTTTGTGTATTAATATGGTTTTGTTAATTCAAATATATTGAAGTTGTTCTTGACTAATGATTAAGTTTCTGCTTTTTATAAAAAAGTGCTTAAAATTAAAGCAACTGGTATGTGTTTTTTAAATGTATTACCTAATCAAAGAAAAGTGCCCATTTACATTCTGCCCATCTCTTAAGTCTAAGTTATACCAATATTCTGATGAAGGTAATAATCGGCCTCGATATGTGCCATTCCATCCAGTTCCATTGGGTGATATTTGTTTCAAAAGTTTACCTAGTCTATCATAAATACTAAGTAATGCGTTAGGGTAGTTTTCGATTCCTTCAATATGCCATATATCGTGAAAACCATCATTATTAGGCGTAAAATACTCGGGATATACTAACAATATAAAATCTTGAGTATCTAATCCACAGCCATTTTCACCTCTAACATAGATAGTGTATAGACCACCTTCTACATTCGTAAAGACATTACTGTCCTGAAAAGATACTCCATCGATAGAATATCCGAATGCCCCAGAATTAGAGGTTGTAACAATAATAGAATCTCCATCAGAAGTAATATTGTCTATAATCGGTATACTATTTTGGGTAAGTGTTATGGTTTTGACACTAGAACATCCATTAGTATTCGTTACTTCTACTGTATACGTACCGGGCGTATTGACCAAAATTTGTGAGCTGGTCTCCCCAGTATTCCATAAATACGTAACATTAGTTATTCCGGCATCCAGAGTGATATTTTCACCTTCACAAAAGGATAAGTTTTCATCAAAAACTAGTGGTAATTCATAGAATCCCGCTGTAACAGGAATTCTTGTGTCTGAAATACAATTGGCAAGGGTTGATATAGCTTCAGCATAGTACACTCCTGCAGTATCTACTTGATACGATGTATTACCCGCAAGTAATAAATTGCCTCCAATAGCACTATCATACCAATTTACGGTTTCATTGTTAGAAACGGTTACCGATATGGTCAAGTTTTCATTTTCACAAACAATAACATCCCCATTACTAACAGGAGTATTGGGTTCTGCTATAACCGAAACATCAAATACTTCGGATAATGAATTACATAATGGATTGGCAAGATTAATAGGGTCTTCGGCAACTTTAACCCTATAAGACACCGAACTTATAATTGGCGGAGTAGCATATATCGAAGTTGTTTCTCCAGGAATATCGAACCAAGTAAGCCCATCTACGCTTTGTTGCCATTGATATGCATGAGTAGCATATATCGAAAAATCCGGATTTGCCATTAACTGTGTAGAAAAAGGTGTATCATCCTGACAAATGGCAACATCTGCATTGTTTTGGTTGTCTGTTACGGTAATGAAATCTCCACAAGTTCTAAAAACTATATCATCAATCGCCAAATCGTTACCACAACCGCCATTACCGTTATTAATCATTTTAAGAATTACAGAGGTCTGTCCTGGTACCGTTTGAAATACTAAACCATATTGCTCCCAAACCGGTGATGCACTACTACCAATATTTCCGGTATCTCCTGATGCTAATAAATTAGTATCGGTACTATCCCATATTTGAAACCTAACATTGATTGGTATTCCACCACCTCCACAATTATTAGCACTGGGTAATAAATTTAATAACCATGCAGAAAATTCATATGAGGTATTTTCACAAAGCCCAGCTACTGTACGTCTAAAGAACTCTCCAGCTGTGACATCGGCATTAAAAATTAAGCTTTTTCCGTTAGCATCATTAGGGGTATGATCCGAGGTATCATGCCAATCAAAATACCCGGTAAAATTAGAGATTGTATATTCTCCATCATCAGGGGTTCCATCTATATAGGTATATGTAGTAACTCCTGCTGGTAATTGAGGCCCATTGGTAACACCTGTTCCAAAAGTTTCATTAAATATGGGATCTCCTGAGTTGCCATTACAAAACCCTAGTTGTGCCTGTGCATTAAAAAACACAAGATTAGTTGCAAGAAAAAATACGAAGCGTAGTATCCTAGGGGTCATTTTCATGCCCCGAATATAGCACAATTTAACAAATATTTAATAATTTGTTTTGATTTCAAAACTAGGAATACGTCAATATTATTTTTGAAATTCATATGCTTTTAAATGTACCCAAATATATCTAACAAAGAGTATTACTTAATTAATACTCCCATTGTCTCTTTTTATTTAGCTCTTCTTCAGCTTCTAATTCTTCTTGAGGTATCACCTTGAGAAATGATGAATGTTGTTCAATAGCATATTCTAATTTTTCAACAATATCATCAATTGAATCTTTGTCATAATCAATATCCAGAGGTGGTTTGATTACCATAGACTGTAAAATTCCCTTCTTTTTAATTACCACTCCTTTTTTATCAAAAGATCTTCGAAATCCATCAATTACTATAGGGATTACAATAGGTTTATACTGCCTAATGATATGTGCTGTACCCTTTCTAATAGGTTTGAAGGGTTTTGTTGTTCCCTGCGGAAATGTGATCACCCAACCATCTTCTAAAGCTCTTGAAATATTGGTAATATCGCTCATCTTTACCTGGCGATTAACGTCCTTCCCTTTTTCTCTCCATGTACGCTCTACGGTTATGGCTCCGGCATATGCCAGCACTCTTGCCAATAAGCCAGCTTGCATAGTCTCTTTTGCTGCCACATAATAAAGATTCATTTTGGGCTGCCATAAATATCCCACATTTTTAATAGAATCTGTACGACCACTTAAACTAGCATTAAAAACATGAAACATTGCAACTACATCTGCAAAATAGGTTTGGTGATTAGAAACAAATAAGACACCATTATCAGGAAGATCCTTAAAAATTTCGCTCCCTTCAATCTTTAATTCATTAAAACCACGATAGCGCCTATGCGTTAAGCCACCCATAATACGGATCAGCCATTTTTTTAAAAATAATATATGCCCAAAAGGATTTCTCTTAAACAACCCCATAAATACATTCTTGTTTAGTATGTTATTTAGTGTCGATGTATCTTAATTACTCTTGTAAAATTGTAATGATTTGATTTTCAATGAAAATTACTAACAAAAGATTAAAAAACCGATATGTTCTTCGATAAATTCTTGTGAAAATTTCGAAAAGACAAGTTCCAAATATACAAAATCATTGCTCTTTTGAAATTTTTAAAAACATTTTGAGTTCACTTAGCATCATAGCCGTTGCTCCCCAAACCACATAACTATTTAATTTAAAAGATGGTACCTCTATATTTTTCGCATACGAAGTAGACAATATTTGTGCCTTTACGTTATCCTCATTCAACAATTCTGCTAATGGAACCTCGATTACCTTGGCAACTTCTTCTTTTTGTAATACAAAATCGGGTCGTTCTTCGGTAAAACCCATAAAAGGATGCACCCAAAAATTAGAAGGAGGAATATATACTTTGGTTAATGATTTTATTACTTCAACAGTATGTATATGTACACCAATTTCTTCCTGGGTTTCTCTTAATGCTGTTTCTGTATAATTTTGATCTTGCATTTCTACTTTTCCTCCGGGCAATGCAATCTGTCCAGAATGCACGCCTTCATACTCGGGTCTCAAAATTAAAGCAATGTGTGTTGTGCTCTCTTTTGGATAAAAAAGCATCATCACTGCAGCATTTCTGGGGTTTCTTTCTTCAATCATTATCGCATTAAGCTCTTTCATTCTAATCTCTGGAGCCATAATAAAATGTGAAGATTCTCCCGGTACCGACATTTTCTTTATTTTTGGAACTAATTTTTTAAATGTTTCAAATGTCATTGACCAGATCTATTTTAACTTTTTGCACTTGCATTCTTTTATTCTCTAATTGTGAAGATACACAATCTAAAAAAAATAAACAGAAAACAATAGATTCTCATTCGGGAAGTGATACTACTGTAGTTGAAGATAACCATAAAAAAGAAATAGTAAGTGATCCTGTTTTGCAAAAAAAAGAGGCCGAAGAAGAACCGTTTAAACTTACAAACAAAAACCTTAGGGAGTTTATGACCAATTATGGGAACGAAAACCCTGAAACTTTGGTAAGAATAAAAACCACGTATGGTAATATTGATATCCAATTATATACTGAAACACCAATACACAGAGCCAATTTTATCTATCTGGTTAAGCAGAAATATTTTGACGAGACTTTTTTCTACCGGGTAGCTAAAGGATTTGTAATTCAAGGAGGTAATAGCGATCGACAACAAATGGCCGTTAGACGTTTCCAAATTGGGGAATATACAATTCCGCAAGAACCTGTTAAAGGTCTAACGCATACTCGTGGTGCAGTAGCATTGTCAAAGCAATGGGTAGATAATCCCTCTAACCGTTCAACCCCTTTTGAATTTTTTATCGTTATTGCAAAAAAAGGAGCATATCATCTTGATGGAGAACACACTATTTTCGGAAAAGTAGTAAAAGGTATGGCCGTAGCCGATAAGATATCTAATGTTCCTGTAGACGGAAGTGAATGGCCAAAAGAAAATATTTTTATAAAAGCTGAAGTGATTAAGTAATGGTTTCAGGTATCGGGTATCTGGTATCTGGTTTCTGGTATCGGGTATCTGGTTTCTGGAAAATACTTAAAAAGTGTGCAATGCACCTCATTACCCAATTTACAATCGTTGCGTATAGTAATTATAATCTTTTAAAATAGTATCTAAAAATTGGCGATCATACAATTCAGACTTTACTTCTAACACTTCTTCTACCTTATTTCGCAATGCTGTTAATGTTTTAAAATCATTAGATTTTCTTGCAATACGATAGGTGTCTTTAATTAATCGAACATCTTTATCTGAAAGCTTGGTTACATTTAAAAATTGAGGTCGATAATCATCGTTGACTTCCTCTAAAATGGTATGCGATATTTTTACTTTCTGTTTTGTACTGATTACAATAGTACCTGCTGCAGCATCACCAAGTCGCTGACGTTTACTCGAAAATAAAATGCTAAATACGCCAACCGATGCCATAAAGATCCAAATATCAACTAATCGCAACATCCATCTAACCAAATAATTACTCCAGCTAGCAGGTAAGCCATCAATACGCACAACTTTTATTTTCAAAATCATTTTTCCAACGGTTCTGCCGTTAAAGAGAATATGCATATACAATGAATAAAACATAACAGGTAACAATAAGAGAGATTGTATCCCAAATACGGTCCAATTATCTTCGAAAGCAGTTCCTACAAGAGCTGTAATAAAATTTACAATAAAGAGATAAAGCCAAAATATCGCAAGATCAATTAAAAATGCGAGCATCCTCTCTCCTATGCTAACAGTTTTATAATCCAGATTTACATTTTGTGTGGTATTGATTGCTATATTTGACATTTATAAGTAAGTGATTATCTTTAACAAAAAATTGATAGATGCGGGAAGCAGCTTTTGTGAAGCAAAATAAAGAAAAATGGATCGCTTTTGAAAAGGCAATACATGAAAATTTCAAGATTAGTCCAGATCAACTTGCAGATTACTACATACATTTGACTAATGATTTGTCCTATGCTCAAACGTATTACCCCGATAGCAAGACCCTACTTTACCTTAATTCTTTGGCCTCACAAGCACATCAAAAGATATATATCAATAAAAAAGAAAGTAAAAATAGGATTGTCGAGTTCTGGAAAACAGAATTTCCTTTATTTTTCTCTCAACATCAAAAAACATTATTTTATACTTTTCTGATTTTTACCGCCGCATGTTGTATCGGGGTTATTTCTGCTTTAAATGATTCTTCATTTTTAAGATTAATTTTAGGAGACGCCTATGTTAATGAAACGCTCAGTAACATCGAAAAAGGAGACCCAACGGCAATTTATAAAAGCGGAAGCATGGTAGGTTCCTTCCTTGGGATAACAATAAACAATATAAGAGTAGCATTCTTGGCGTATGCTTTTGGGGTGATCACCTCTATAGGAACTGCTTACGTATTATTTAGCAATGGAATTATGCTTGGAGCTTTTATTACTTTTTTTTATACAAAAGGCCTTTTATTTGAGGCCTCTAAGTCGATATGGCTACACGGAACAATAGAAATTTCTGTAATCATAATAGCAGGTTGTGCTGGGATAGTAATGGGAAACAGTATACTATTTCCTAAAACCTATTCTAGAAGAGTGTCCTTTATGAAAGGCGCAAAAGATGGTCTAAAAATAGTGGTAAGCACTATTCCATTTTTTATTATTGCCGGATTTATAGAAGGGTTTATTACGCGATATTCTAACATGCCTGTATGGCTGGCCATGTCAATTATATTTAGTTCTTTAGCACTCATTATATTTTATTATATCATATACCCCAATCTTTTAAAAAAAACATATGAAAGAAGATAACTATATAGAACTTAAACAAAATAGAGATCTCGGAGAAATAATCTCTACCTATTTTGATTTCTTTAAACAAAATCTAAAAAGCTTTACTAATATTTTCATAAGTTATAACGGTATTTTTATTCTTTTGCTATTAGGAGTAAGCTATCTTATGGTAACAGGTTTCATTGGTTTATATGATAGTAGTGGCACTACAGGATTTGGTAGCGCCAACAGAGATGATTCCTTTATGTTTATAGGTATAGGTTTCTTTTTCTTCTTTATTGTATTTATGATCATTGCCGCATTAAATTATAGTTTAGCATCTGGATACATGATTACCTATGAACAACAAAAAAAAGTCATAGAGAACAAACATGACGTCTGGAATTTTGTAAAAGAAAATTTTGGTAAAATATTTATCTTTATTTTACTATTGATACCGATATATATTGGTTTTATGATCATTTCTGTAATCTTGGCAATTATCCCTATTATAGGTACATTAGTACAATATGTACTACAATTTGCATTAACTGCTTGGATTGGATTATCTTTTATGGTGATGTTGCATGAAAATAAAAGTACTACAGATGCCTTGGGAGAAGGTTGGGATTTGGTAAGAAGTAATTTTTGGAAATGTGTTGGGGTTAATTTCATTCTCGGGTTACTAGTTGGACTATTAGTACTATTTATTATTGTAGCCATACCAGGAGTAATTGGTGGTGTTTATACCTATATTATGATTGACACCGGGGGCGACATAGTAAACTCAGCCGTGGCCAAAATTATATATACTCTTGGGCTATGTATCATTTTAGTGATCTTGGCATATTCGCAATCATTATCCCAGTTTATTAACGGAATTTTATATTTCTCTTTACATGAACAAAAATACAATGTAAATACAAGAGAAAAGATTGATCAAATCGGTACTGGTGAATAAGAAAGGATACTATATTATATTTGTTTTTTTAGTAGCTCATTTATTTTCACCAGTGTGGGCACAACAAGACTCGCTCAAAATAGCAATTGATAGTAGTAAGGTATCTGTTATTGATTTTTCTGATGATTTGTCTAAAAAATATACAGGAGATGAATTTGATTACAATACGGTTGAAGGCGAAGCAGAAAATTTCTTAGCCAGAGCGCTAAATTGGTTTTTTAATAGCCTACAGAGTATTTTTGGAGTCACAATTGACCCTCTATTGGCTAAACTACTAGAAAACATTATCTATATTGTACTCATTGGTATTGCAGTATACATTTTAATCAGGGTGCTGGTAGGGAAAGATGCCGTATCTTTTTTCAGAAAAAAGAATACCCTTGTTGCTCCAATACAAATTACCGAAGAACATATCGAAAAAATAAATCTAGACAAATTGGTTAGTGACGCGCTTAAAGAAAAAGATTATCGTCTTGCTGTACGATATATGTATCTAAAGACATTACAAGATTTATCAATAAAGAAAATAATTGATTACCATTTCGAAAAAACCAATACAGATTATTATCGAGAAATTGCAGATATTACTTTAAAGCAAAATTTTAACAGAGTTTCTTATCTATATGATTATATATGGTATGGTAAATTTGAGTTAGATAAAAATGGGTATCTAAATGCCAAAGAGTCTTTTGACGTGTTAAATTCTAAAATGAAAAACTTTGGATAAAAAGTCAAGAAATATATTGATTCTCTTTGGGGTAGCATTATTGGCCATCATTGTTATCGAACTGTCCAGACCTACACCTATAAATTGGAAATCGAGTTATACATCATCAGACAAAATACCATTTGGTGGATATATCCTTTTTGAAGAACTAAAAAACCTCGAAAACGATAAAGAGATTCTTCCTATTTCAAAAAATCCTTTTGATTTCTTAAGTAGCCAAGAGTACCAATCTAATTCTGCATATCTCTTTATCAATTCCAACATCAATTTTGATAAAAGATCTTATGAAAAACTTATTGAATACGTAAGACAAGGAAATTCTGTGTTTCTTTCTGGAGAAAATTTTGGGCAAATTCTAAAGGATTCCTTAAATATCGAAACAGAGGTAGATTATCAACTCACAGAAAAAGAAATCACACCTACGTTCTTCTCTTCTTTCATAAAAGAAGATTCGTTACCAAAATTCAAAAAGAATATCTACAAAACAGTTTTTAAAAGTTTCGATACCACAAAAACTACAACATTAGGACATTACAAGAATGAGGAAACTGCAGAGAGGCTCAATGAGGTTAATTTTATAAAGGTAGAAGAAGGTAAAGGAACCCTATATTTAAACACACTCCCTCAGGCATTCTCTAATTACTACATGCTTAACGGAAATCAGAAATATGCAGCCACATGTCTTTCATTTATAGATAATCATCAAATATTATATTGGGATGATTATCTAAAAGATGGTCGTAAAATTATAAATTCGCCTATGCGGTTTGTATTAAATCAAACCTCATTACGATGGGCTTGGTATCTTTTAATTATTGGTTTGTTGATTTTTATAATTTTTACAGGAAAAAGAGAACAACGAATAATCCCTATTGTTAAGCCGTTAGAAAATACTTCGATAGAGTTTACTAAAACTATCGGAAACTTATATTTTCAGTATAAAGATTATAGTGATATCATTTCAAAAAAAATTACCTACTTCCTCGAAAAAATAAGAAGTACATATTATATAAATACAAATACGCTCGATACAGATTTTATGAATAGGCTTGCCGTAAAAACAAATCACTCTTTAGAAGAAACGAAAGACCTCATCGATTATATCAATACTTTAAGAGGAAAAGCGATTCACAGTGAAGAAGATTTGATAGCCTTGAATAAAAAAATAGAAGAATTTACAATATAAATTATGGAAGAAACTAACGAAAATCCTTTGGAGTTTAACAGTAGAATAGATCTTAAAAACCTACAAGAAGCTGTTCAAAAAATAAAAGATGAGCTGGGCAAAGTAATTATTGGTCAACACGAGATGATCGATTTGTTGATTATTTCTATCCTGGCCAATGGGCATTCTCTTATTGAAGGAGTTCCGGGAGTAGCAAAAACTGTTACAGCTAAACTACTTGCCAAAACGATGAGTGTAGATTTCAGTCGAATTCAGTTTACCCCTGATTTAATGCCAAGTGATATTCTTGGAACGTCAATTTTTAATGTAAAGACATCAGAATTCGAATTCAAAAAAGGGCCGATATTTTCAAATATTATACTGATTGATGAGATTAACCGTGCTCCAGCCAAAACCCAGGCAGCTTTGTTTGAAGTAATGGCAGAGCGACAGATTACCATAGACGGAATTGAAAATAAAATGCAGAGTCCACTTCTGGTATTTGCAACACAAAACCCTATAGAACAAGAAGGCACTTATGCTTTACCCGAAGCGCAATTAGATCGCTTTTTGTTTAAAATTAATGTGGGTTATCCTTCAGTTGAAGAAGAAGTAACCATTCTAGAAGGACATCACCAAAGAAAGAATGCTGTTCCTACAGAAATGATTCAGCCGGTTCTAAATGCCAAGCAAATTGCAGAGTACCAGGAAATCATTAAAAGCATCATCATAGAGAATAACTTATTAAAATACATTGCCTCTATTGTAAACAATACCCGAAACAATGGAAATCTTTACCTTGGGGCATCTCCCAGAGCATCTATAGCGATTATGAATGCCTCAAAAGCAATGGCGGCTATTAGTGGTCGAGATTTTGTTACTCCCGATGATATAAAAAAGGTGGCAGCCCCTGTGTTAAGGCATCGAATTATATTAACCCCAGAAAGAGAAATGGAAGGTTTTACAGCCGAAAAAGTAGTATTGCAGATTATTGAAACAATAGAAATACCTAGATAGTGAAAGCTTTTTTAAAGAGTTTATACCTAAGACAATTATTTTTTACGCTACTCTTTTCGATAGCGGCACTTTTTATTGTTTCCTATTTTTTTGAAAACTTGTTTAGCATTGCTAAACTTTTACTCTTTATACTTCTGGGCGGACTTATATTTGACATTCTACTGTTATACAGAAATAAAATAGGCACTCAAGCTCATCGAGCCCCGCCCGAAAAATTATCAAATGGTGATCAAAACAATATTGAGATTACCATAGTTAATCGATATCAATTTACGAGTGCCATTAAAATTATCGATGAGTTGCCAATACAGTTTCAGCATAGAAATTTTGCTATTGAATCGCGTCTAAAACCTTCTGAAGAGAAAAAATTCATCTACGAATTACGACCTACCCAACGCGGTGAGTACCACTTTGGAAACCTTACCATTTTCACCTCCTCTCCATTAGGACTTATCGCAAAAAAAAGGCAGTTTTCTACTAATGTAATGGTACCTAGCTATCCTTCGTTTTTACAACTTAAAAAGTATGATTTTATAGCCTTTACCAATAAGTTAAGACAATACGGACTTAAAAAAATAAGAAGAATAGGCCATACACTAGAATTTGAACAAATTAAAGAATACGTATCTGGTGATGATATCCGAAACATTAATTGGAAGGCCACTGCCAAAAAAAACCACTTAATGGTAAATCAATACCAGGACGAAAAATCGCAGCCTATATATTCTGTTATCGATACAGGTCGTGTTATGAAAATGCCTTTTAATGAGTTAAGCTTATTAGACTACGCTATTAACGCCACTCTGGTAATTTCGAATATTGCTATCAAAAAGCAAGATAAGGCGGGTATGTTTACATTCTCTAGAAGAGTAGAAAACACTATTGTAGCGCAACGAAGACAAAGCCAGATGAATTTGATACTGGAAACGTTATACAACATCAACACAGATTTTGCAGAATCAGATTTTGCACGATTATATATAGATGTAAAACGTAATATTACACATCGAAGCTTACTTCTACTATATACAAATTTTGAAACTCTAGATGGATTGCATAGACAACTACCTTATCTACAAGCTATTGCTAAAACTCATTTATTAGTGGTTATTTTCTTTGAAAACACAGAGTTGAAATTAGTATTAGACCAATCTGCCGTCTCTACCAAACAAATTTTTGAAAAAACCATTGCCGAAAAATTCGTGTACGAAAAGAAAATGATTGTTAATGAATTAAGTAAACATGGCATCCATTCGATACTTACGGCTCCAGAGGATCTTACCATAAACACTATCAATAAGTATTTAGAAATTAAAGCCAGAGGACTTTTGTAATTTTCAATTTAAAAACTCAAATTGATAAGTATAAAGTTATTATTAACCTCCCCATAACAAAAAAGTTCGTGCGTTACATACTTTTGGCATATAACACACGAACTAATAGCTAAGATTATTATTCCCCCTTGCTCTTAACTATTCTAAATATTTCCAGCCTTCCAGAAAGTCTTCCCAATTGTTTTTAAAATATGCCGCAGGAGGATAGGATCCAGGTTTAAAAATACCTGCATACATTTGTGTATTACCAACTTTGTAGGATTCAAAATCAATCATACGAAACCCTTTTGATTCTAGTTCACTCCATTTATTACGAAATTGAGTCCAGTTACTTTTAAAATAAGCCGCTTTTGCATACGATCCAGGCTTAAATATTCCTGCATACATTTGCTTATTCCCAACTTTATACGATTCAAAATCGATCATACGAAATCCTCTTGATTCAAGATCACTCCATTTAGCCACAAAATCATTCCAATTATCTTTAAAATATGCAGCTCTGGCATAGTTTCCTGGCTTAAAAATCCCGGCATACATTTGTTTATTTCCAACTTTATACGATTCAAAATCGATCATACGAAACCCTCTTGATTCAAGATCACTCCATTTAGCTACAAAATCATTCCAATTATCTTTAAAATATGCAGCTCTGGCATAGTTTCCTGGTTTAAAAATGCCTGCATACATTCGCTTATTCCCAAGCATATATGATTCAAAATCAATCATACGAAACCCTTTCGATTCGAGATCGCTCCATTTGTTACGAAATTGAGTCCAATTATCTTTTATATACGATGCACTATCATAACTTCCTGGCACAAAAATACCTGCATACATTTGTCTATTACCCACTCGATATGATTCAAAATCCATCATACGATACTCTCTACGCCTAGGAGCATCAATCAATACGCGTCCGTGTGGTATTTCTTGTCCATTAAAACTTTGCCATCCACTATGAAGCGTAGTTTGGTTATGCACATACGTTTTAGCAGATCCTTTTCTAAATTTCATTGCTTTAGCACTTCCATTCTTCTCTACATGTATATGCAAATGCGGACCGGTTGAATTACCAGAGTTCCCTACTCTACCCAAAAATTGTCCTTTTACAATATTAACCTGATCTGCAGGGTCATACATAACATATTGGTTTTCGTTATTAGTTGATGCGGGAAAAGTAGCTTCTTGTATATCACATAAACTTAATGGTATAGACCCAGGAATCATATGCGCATATAATACACGAGATCCATCAGCATGTTCTACCCATAACATATTACCTCCTCCTGGAATCAATTTTGCTGCTACAAAGGGGTGTTTTGTTCCATCACCAGGGTTTTCTGGGGCATTACGCCATCCTCCAATTATTTTACCGTTTGCAATGGCGTATATCGGTTTTCCGTAAATAACATCATCAGAATTTTTGCTTCCATCGGTTCCCGCTTTTAGATGCGTCCATTTGTTATTACCTATATAGCGTTTTACATGAATATCTTTACCTTTTTGTTGAATCCCCGCTGCATGATTCCTTGTATATACCCGTTCCTTAGGTTTTATATCTTCTCCCCTAAACGGAAATTCATAAAGAAGTTGTCCCAATGGAAGAATGTTCAAGCCTTTTTCTGAAGTTTCCTCAATTGAAGTAGTAATTTCATCCTTTTCGCAAGAGATAAATGAGATCAGAAACGAGCAAATCAATAGCCTTAATTTAGTAGTTTTCATAAATATGGTTTTAAGAATTATATGTGAATCTATACTATTAAAAAAGGGGTAGTTGTTGATATCACATAAATGTATGCAAACGCCATCGTACTTCTTACATACAATGTATGGCTGATAGGTTTGAATTGATAAGACTCCTTTTTGAATTGATATTTGACAATACTCATCCTAGCAGATAGTATCTAAAAGCTAAACTACATTCTATCCCTTAAAAATAACAACTCGGTACTTTCTTTTGGCATATAGCTATAGATATATAGACATTTGAATCATCAAAAATCAAATAACTATAAAACTTTAAATACATGAAAACTCTCGCATTAATTATTGTCTTTCTTATTTCGAACTTTATATCTCAGGCACAAGAAGAAACTAAAGGAATAACTATTACCGTTACAGTTCCGAATGTAACAAGTTCTGAAGGAGATGTTGTTTTTGGACTCTACAACGAAGATACTTTTATGAAAGCAGCTCCCATACAGGGGCAAAAAAGCAAAATAACAGAAGGTATTGCAAAAATCACATTTACCAATGTTCCCGAAGGTATATTCGCAATCTCTTGTTTTCATGATAAAAACAGTAACAATCGAATGGATTTTGAAGACAACGGAATGCCAAAAGAAAGCTATGGAGTATCTAATAACAACATGAGCTATGGCCCACCAATGTGGAGCGATGCAAAGTTTGAAGTTGGATCTAAAGATATGGAGATGGAAATTAGAATGTAGGAACAGATTATATTCATTAATCAAAAAAAGGAAATTATCTGTAGTGGATAATTTCCTTTTCTTCAATATCAAACAATAAACAAAATAAATTTTTAATTAAATATTAATAGTTTTTATCAATAGCTTTATTATTTTTGTAGACCAATTTGATAAAAATGACAATCACACAATTAAAATACGTTCTTGCGGTAGCAGAACATCAAAACTTTACCAAAGCAGCAGAAAAAACTTTCGTTACTCAACCCACCTTAAGTATGCAAATCCAGAAACTTGAAGAAGAACTGGATATCCTTATTTTTGATCGTAGTAAAAAACCGATAGCACTTACCGAAGTTGGAGCTAAACTAGTGCAGCAAGCAAGAAATATTGTTAATGAAAGTGAGCGCATACAAGACATTGTAGATCAACAAAAAGGATTTATCGGTGGTGAATTTAAACTAGGTGTTATCCCAACAGTTATGCCTACTTTACTTCCAATGTTCTTAAACAATTTTATAAAAAAATATCCCAAAGTAAAATTAAAAATCGAAGAGTTAAATACAGAGACTATTGTAGAACGACTCATGGATGGACATCTAGACGCTGCTATTGCTGCTACTCCATTAGAAAATGAAAATCTTAAGGAAAGAGTGCTATATTATGAGCCTTTTGTAGGATATATACCCTCTACACACCGACTAAACCAAAAGAAAAAGATTGACACCGGAGATCTTGATATCGATGATATGCTTTTACTAGAAGATGGGCATTGCTTTAGAGATGGTATTATTAACTTATGCAAAACCAAAAAAAGTTATGATGAAGATCATTTTCAGTTAGAAAGTGGAAGTTTTGAAACACTGGTAAAGTTAGCAAACGAAGGCTTAGGGATGACACTTCTACCCTATTTACATACGTTAGATATAAAAAATGATGAAAAAAGTAATCTTCATTACTTTAATGAACCATCCCCTGCAAGAGAAGTGAGTTTGATTTTTAATAAAAGTGAGTTAAAAATGCAAATTATAGATGCACTGCACTCTACAATTGCTGGTGTAGTAAAGGGAGCCATTGCTTTTCAAAACGTGCAAATTATTAGTCCTCTTCAAAAAACAAAAAGCGACTAAAAAGTCGCTTTTTTTTTATTATGTTTTTAAATAAATTAAACAAGATTGTAATTCTGGTTGTTTAACGGTCAGAGATTGAATCCAAATTTTTAATTCTTCAATCTCATGTGGAAGTAATCTGTTTAGTGCTTTAAGAACTTCCTTTGTAAAAAGATTAACATCAAAACTTACTTTTCTTAGTACAGTTTTTGTGTAATCAAACATTGCTCTAGCCATAAATTAATAGGGGTTTAAAAAAATGTTAGGTTTAAACAAGTAATTGTAGGAATAGGCTTACGTTTTTAAAATTAGTATACGCTAATATATGCAAATAAAACTAAAAACCTGGTCATTTAGCGCATTTTTAACAATACTAAAAACTATTATCGCCATCTAAAAGATCTCCTATACCTCCCAGGATACTTCCTTCACCTTTACTTTTACCTCCTCCTCTGGGAGCTAATGCTAATACTCGATTTGCCAATCTACTAAACGGAAGGGATTGTACATACACTACCCCTGGCCCAGTTAAAGTCGCAAAAAACAGACCTTCGCCTCCAAAAATTGTGTTTTTTATCCCTCCAACAAACTCGATATCATAATTTACATCTTTAGAAAACCCAATAATACAACCGGTATCAATTTTTAATTTCTCTCCAGGTTGCAATTCTTTTCTCGCAGTAGTTCCTCCTGCATGTACAAAAGCCATACCGTCACCTTCAAGTTTTTGCATAATGAATCCTTCTCCTCCAAATAAACCTCGACCTAATTTTCTTGAGAATTCAATTCCAACAGAAACCCCCTTTGCAGCACAAAGAAAAGCATCTTTCTGGCAAATAAACTTCCCGCCATAGTTAGTTAAATCTATCGGTATTATTTTACCCGGGTATGGAGACGCAAAACTTACCTTTTTTTTCCCGGAAACTTGATTATAAAAAGCAGTCATAAACAAGCTTTCTCCTGTTAACAGACGTTTACCTGCTCCAAATATTTTTCCCATGACACCTTGGTTTTTAGCAGAGCCATCTCCAAAAATAGTGTCCATTTTGATACCATCCTCCATCATCATAAAACTTCCAGCTTCAGCAATTACGCCTTCCTGTGGATCAAGTTCTATCTCTACATATTGCATTTCTTCACCAATGATCTCATAATCTATTTCGTGTGCAGTCATAATTAAATGTATAGTTTTTAGTTACCTGTTCGCTTACAGGTAGATTAATGAATCTTTTCTTTATCAGTAAACAATTTTAGAAATGTGTTACAATTAAATCTTCATTTTACTATACATTATTAACTTTTCACCTTTACTGTCCATTCAAAATTAAAAGTAGACACCTCTATCCCTTCTTTATTAGTACCTATAGATTTCATCCATACGGTTTGCCCCTCTCCGGTTTCTATTGTTTTTTGGATTGCATCTGCTACCAAATGCCCATCATTACATACAAATGTAATTCTACCTGTAGCCTTTTTAGTAAAAGTTGCATTATTATTGGCCACCAACATGGATATTTTTTTTCCACTATTTCTTATATACCCCGTTACTAAAGCACCGGTTGTTAATTCTGCGGCCATACCTTGTACAGCCCAAAACATAGAATTGAACGGATTTTGATTGATCCATCTATGTTTTACTGTAACGGTACAATTATTTCTATCGATTTTTTTTACCCGTACTCCGCACATCCAAGCAGAAGGTAATTTAAGTAGTAAGAATGAATTAAGTTTTCCAGGAGTGATATTCATAGTATTTGCTTTTAATTATGACAATATAGGTAAAAGAATGGTCTAGAAAAAACATCTTAAATCTTAAATTTATGTTAAATTATGGTACTATGTTTTGCATAATACCTTTTTAAAGATATATATTTGCATAAGAAACTATTATATACTTTTAAAAATGTCAATCAATAATCATAAAAATATTGCCGCTTTCATGCATCTGGGTGTATTTTCTAAATACTTTATCCCTTTCGGAAATTATATCGTTCCCATTCTTTTATGGACAACGAATAAAGATAAATCAGACTTTATAGATACTAATGGTAAGGAGGCAATTAATTTTCAGTTAAGTATTTTATTATATACTGTAGTATTAGGAATATTATCATTTCCATTCTTCATTTTTAATGTTTTTGGAGATGCGACCATTACGGATCTATTTCATTTTAATGATATATCAATCAACTTTTCAGATCCGGGAGGATTTAGAACTCTAATTGGAGCATCCTTTATTGGCATTATTGCATTAATTGGTTTTTTTCTGGAAATAATTTTTGTGATAACAGCGGCATTAAAAGCAAACAAAGGTGAAACATATAAGTATCCTCTTTGTATACGATTTATAAAATAACCATCAATCATCAATCAAAAAATGAACAGTTTAACTTTTAAAAATTAGTTTTATGAAGATCGAAAACACAAAAGCGCAAATGCGCAAAGGTGTTCTGGAATATTGCATACTTTCTATCCTTAAGGACGATGATGCCTATGTTGCCGAAATTTTGGAAACCCTAAAAGATGCAAAAATGTTAGTGGTAGAGGGTACAATTTACCCTTTATTAACGAGACTAAAGAATGCCGGATTGCTAAGCTATCGATGGGAAGAATCTACATCTGGGCCTCCTCGTAAATATTATGGCCTCACAGAAACAGGAAAACTATTTCTAAAAGAATTAAATACCACCTGGGACGAATTACGACATGCTGTAAACCTGGTAACCAAACAAAAAAAGAAGTAAAATGAACAAGACAGTTAATATAAATTTAGCAGGTATATTTTTTCATATCGATGAAGACGCTTATCTAAAACTGCAACGTTATCTAAATGCCATTAAACGTTCGTTTACCGATTCGCAAGGTAGAGATGAGATTATTGCAGACATCGAAGCTAGAATTGCAGAATTATTTAGTGAAAAAATAAAAGACGAACGACAGGTTATCGGCGATAAAGAAGTAGACGAAGTTATAGCAGTAATGGGACAACCGGAAGATTACAGGCTAGATGAAGAAATCTTTGAAGATGAACCCAAAGCGGCATCTCAAAAATCGAGAACATCAAGAAATCTGTTTAGAGATACTACAAATTCTTACGTCGGAGGAGTAAGCTCAGGATTAGGTCATTATCTAGGCATAGAACCAATATGGATTCGATTAGCATGGATATTGTTTACAATATTCTCTAGTGGAGCCTTCATACTTATCTACATAGCATTTTGGATTTTTGTTCCTGAGGCTAAAACCACTGCCGATTTTTTGGCAATGAAAGGAGAAGCAGTTAATATTAGTAATATAGAAAAGAAAATCAAAGAAGGGCTTGATGATGTCACCGATACCGTAAAAAATGTAGACTATCAAAAATATAGCGATAAAGTAAAAAGTAGCTCAACTACTTTCTTTGAAGCCTTAGGAGATGTGTTATTAGTCTTATTAAAAATATTCGTAAAGTTTATCGGTGTACTTCTAATCATAGTGGCCGGAGTTACTTTAATTAGTTTATTTATTGGATTATTTACACTAGGCACCTTTGGATTTATGGACACACCATGGGTAGAATACTTTGAAGTAAGTAATCACCCAGAAGTTCCATTATGGTTACTCTCTCTAATCACCTTTTTTGCTGTAGGAATTCCATTTTTCTTTTTATTCATCCTTGGGTTACGAATTTTGATAAGTAACTTAAAATCTATAGGAACCCCCGCCAAACTTGGTTTATTAGGAGTATGGATAATTTCAATTATAAGCCTAGCTGTTATAGGGGTTAGACAAGCAACTCTAGAAGCATACGATGCCGAAGTAATTACAGAAAAGAAATTATTACCGGTTACCAGTAATGATACCTTAACTATTAAAATGGAATCAAATAATAGATACGTAAAACACCTTAAACACAGAAATGATTATAAAATCAAGAGAGACTCGCAAGGTAACAGGATAATTGTGATACAGGATATAGAACTTTATTTTAAAACGTCAAAAAGAGATTCTATGGTAGGTATTACTATAGAAAAGAAAGCAGAAGGAAGATCATATGATGAAGCATCACAAAGAGCCGAAGAGTTAGATTATGCTTACGAACTTGATGGCAACCACTTGTTACTAAATGGATATGCAATTACAGAGTATGCCAGTAAACATAGAGACCAAGAAGTTAATGTAATACTTACCCTACCAGAGGGAATCACAATATTTGCCGATAAAAACACATCTGGGTTTAATAATTCCTGGAAATACGATGACTATATAACAATTGATAACAAAGAAGGTAAATATATCAAGGTAGTCGATGGAAAATTTGAATGTGAAAATTGCCCAGAAAAAGGAGAAGAAAATGATTGGGAATACAATGAATGGCAGGATGATGATGAAGTGAAAATTAATATCAACTCTGATGATCAAAATACTAACCTTAAAATTGATGAAGACGGAGTACGACTCAAAAGTGAAGAAGTAGATATAAAAATAGACGAAGACGGAATAGAAATTAAAACCGATAATTAAATCAATCCTTGCAATAAGCAAGATCAATCAAAAAACGAACAGTTAAATAATTAAAATGTAAAACCATGAGCACACTAGTCAAAATTTTAGTAACCTTTTGTTTATCGATAGCCTGTTGTTCCTGCAATGTAGTCTTCGATGGGATTAAGGGACAAGGAGAAGTTGTAAGAAAAGAAAGAACCATTAATGAAAACTTCGATGCTATAAAGGCGAGTAGAGGATTAGATGTTATTCTGATACAGGACGAAAGTAGAAAGGTAATCGTAGAAGCCAATAAAAACCTGCATGAACATATCGAGGTATATGTAAAAGAAAATACACTTTATGTAACTTCAGATCAAAACATATATTTCGCTGATGAAAAAAATGTATTTGTATCGTATGATAAATTAAACCAATTAAGGGTGAATAGTGGGGCCAGTATAACTTCTGAAGAAGCTGTAAAACAAAAAGACATCGAACTTAGAGCAACCAGTGGAGCAGATATCAAGCTAAACATAAAGGCAGAATCTGTAACTTCTTCGGCTACTAGTGGAGCCATGATCGACCTAGCAGGAAAAGTGAATTTTCATAAAGCAAATGCAACCAGTGGAGCGAACTTACGAGCAGAAGACCTTTTAAGTCTTGTCTCTGAAGCCAAGGCTACTAGTGGAGCTTCGATCCGAATTCATGCAAAAAACCAATTCACAGGAAAAGCAACCAGCGGTGCTGATGTGTTATACTATGGAAAACCAAAAAAAGTATCTGAAGTAGATAACTCTGGAGGTAACGTAAGAAGACAATAAATATAATTAACCCCCAACCGAACCAATCAAAGCCAAAGCCTCTTCAAAAAGGGGCTTTTTCTAATTAATCATTTTTATGTAATTCCTCTTTTATTCTCCAGTCTATTATATTTGTAAACAAGTTTCGCCAATCACTATACTTAAACAAAAAAAAATCTGTTATAATTATAAATTTCACACAAATATGAGAACACTTCTGTTAGTATTACTTTCATTTCTTTTATTGGGAAATGTTTATGGACAAAGAGAAAAAGTTAAGGGCAATAAAATAGTGAGTACCGAAGAACATACCTTAGAAAGTTTTCATACTATAGAAATATATGAAAATTTCGATGTAACTCTAGATGAAAGCAGTGATAATATGCTAAAGATTGAAGCAGATAGTAATCTACAGGAGCTTATCAACTTTGAAATTGTTGATGGTATATTAACGATAAAATCTAACAAAGATTTGCGACGCGCTAAAGCTTTAAATATTGAAATATTTTATGCTTCAGAACTAAAAAAAATTGTGTTACATAACAAAGTAAATGTAAAATCTTTGTCGCCTATAACTTCTAGCCAAATAACAGTAGAAGTAAATGACAATGCCGAGGTCTTTTTAACCACAGATACCAATAAAATAAACTGTGTCTCCAATGGTAAAGCCCATGTAGAGTTACATAGCACTGCTACAGAAGTTATTTATCAGATAAATGAAAACTCAGAAATAAAAGGAATCGTTACGGCAGATAGTCTTAAAGTAGATTTATATCAAAAAGCGTCTTCAGAACTACAGGGAGAAGTACAATCCATGTTACTACGGGCCGATAACGAAACCGACTTTTATGGTGAAAAATTAAGTTCAAAAAAGATGTCTTTAGTTGGTGAAGGTTCTAGTGACTGCTATATATTGGTTAATGAAGAAATAACCATTGAAGCCAGAGATAAAACTGAGATATTTTTACTAGGTGAACCTAAAATCAATATCAATACTTTTTCTAATGAGGCTACATTGTTTAAGAAGAAAATAGATTATGTGCCTAGCAAATTAAGATTAAATTAATAAAAAGGCGTCTTACATATGATAAGTAAGACGCCTTTTTTTAATTCTTATTCTATTTGTATTTATGCAGAAACTTCTTCGCTAGTCTCTACTGTTGCCAGATAGCGTTCTGCATCTAATGCTGCCATACACCCTGTTCCTGCCGCAGTCACTGCTTGTCTGTACTCTTTATCCTGTACATCTCCAGAAGCAAATACACCTGGTATATTGGTTTTGGTAGATTTACCTTCGGTAATGATATATCCTGTATCATCCATATCAACCTGTCCTTTAAAGATATCTGTATTAGGTTTATGCCCAATTGCAATAAACAATCCTGTAATTTCGATTTCAGATTTCTCTCCAGTTTGGTTATTTACCATTCGTAATCCTTCTACAACCTGCTCTCCCAATACTTCATCAACCTCAGTATTATATAATACTTTAAGATTTGGAGTATTATTTACTCGATGTTGCATGGCTTTAGAAGCTCTCATATAATCTTTACGCACTAACATCGTAACACTAGAACATATATTTGCCAAATAAGTCGCTTCTTCTGCAGCAGTATCCCCTGCTCCAACTATAGCCACATCTTGATTTTTATAAAAGAAACCATCACAAACAGCACATGCAGATACACCACCACCTCTTAATTTTTGCTCACTAGGAATTCCTAAATATTTAGCTGTCGCTCCTGTAGAAATAATTACAGATTCGGCTTCAATCTGTGTTGTACCATCAATGGTAATTTTATGAATCCCTCCTACTTCGGTACTAAAATCAACTGCAGTTGCCATTCCGATACGCACTTCTGTACCAAAACGTTCTGCTTGTTGTTGTAGTTGCACCATCATTGTTGGGCCATCAATCCCTTCCGGGTAACCGGGGAAATTATCCACCTCGGTAGTCGTTGTCAATTGTCCCCCAGGCTCCATCCCTGTATACATAACAGGTTTAAGATCAGCTCTAGCTGCATATATTGCCGCAGTATATCCTGCAGGTCCTGAGCCTATAATAAGGCATTTAATTCTTTCTATTGTGTCAGACATAGTCATTTCGTTTTTATCTGATGTAAAAGTAGCAATTTGACGATAAACCTTACATTAAAGTTATTAAGAATTGTTATTAACCCATAAACTTCAATTATTGAATTTTTTCTTACAACTCAATACTATTACATTTACATCTATATAAAAGTCATTTGCAACTAAAACTGTCGTATATGAATTTAAAAGAAAATAAGAAAAATGCAATCGCATTTTACAAAGCTGCTTATGAAGGAAATCCTAAAGATGCTGTAAAGCAATTTGTTGGTAAAGAATATATTCAGCATAATCCTGATGTTGCAGATGGAACAAAGGGGTTTATCGATTATTTTGAAAGAATGCAAAAAGAATATCCTGATAAATCAATTGAATTTGTTAGATCTATTGCCGAAGGAAATTTAGTAGCACTTCATACGCATCAAATATGGCCTGGAAATGATGAATATGTTACAATGGACTTTTTTAGGTTTGATGAAGATGGAAAAATTTGTGAACACTGGGATTCAATTCAGCATATTCCTAAAGATTCAGCGAATCCTAATAAAATGTATTAACGCAAAAAACCTGATAACAAAACATTAAAACGCACTGAACTCATCTTTTTTCTATACAATTATGACATTTTTTGATGTATTAGATATTTTAGGAACAGCCGCCTTTGCAATTTCGGGAGCATTGAGCGCAATGAAACGAAGACTTGATCTTTTTGGTATTTTTATCATTGCTTTTGTAACCGCGATTGGTGGGGGGACAATACGGGATATATTAATAGGAAGCACACCTGTTTCCTGGATGCAAAACACCACGAATTTATATCTAATTGGTGGAGTTACTACCCTATCCATTATCTTCAGAAACAAATTAAATTATCTTAAGAAATCTCTTTTCTTATTCGATACTATCGGATTAGGTATTTTTACGATTATTGGGGTAGAAACAGGTATTCAAGCTAACTTAGAGCCTATAGTTTCTGTTGCTTTAGGAGCAATGACAGGGTGTTTTGGAGGAGTAGTGCGGGATATTTTATGTAATGAGATTCCAGTAATTTTCAGAAAGGAGATCTATGCCACCGCTTCGATAGCCGGAGGAATTTGTTTTATGGTATTACATTCTTTTAGTGTTAATCAAAACATAATATACTTCTCTACTACCCTTTTTATTATTATCATTAGATTACTTGTAGTAAAATACAAGGTATCACTACCATCATTCTTTGTCAAAAATCAAATTATTAAATGAAATTTGAACCTAAATCGGACAACTACAAAAAAAAAGTAGAAGAAAGCTTTGAGCGCCAGCAATTCATGAAATTGATTAAAGCAGAATTAGTAGATGTTCGACCTGGTTATTGCGAAATTCAGGTTCCTTATCATTCAAATCTTACGCAACAGCATGGTTTTTTTCATGCGGGTGTAATAAGTACAATAGCAGACAATGCAGCTGGTTATGCTGGTTTTTCATTGATGGAAGAAAGCTCTTCTGTATTAACCGTAGAGTTTAAAATTAACTTAATGACTCCCGGAGATGGAGAATTACTAATCGGAAAATCTAATGTGATAAAAAACGGAAGAACATTGACCATTTGTAAATCTGATGTGTACATAATAAAAAATGGAAAGGAAAAGTTATGTGCAACTGCACAATTAACATTAATTGAACTTAAAAATAGTCCTGATAAAAAATGATTTGAAATGGAAGAACACAGAAAACTCACCGATTCAAAATTTCTTAAAGAATTTGCAAACTGCACTTTAACTCCTACTCTTTTTACTCATGAAGCCCATTTACGTCTGGCCTGGGTTAACATTAACGAATATGACGTGAATACTGCTTGCATATCGATTCCAAATCAGATCCTAAAATTTGCTACTAAACATGATGATCCCGATAAATTCAATAAAACTATTACTATCGCAGCTATAAAAGCAGTACATCATTTTATGCAAAAATCAAGATCAACCAGTTTTCAGGATTTTATTAACGAGTTTCCTAGGCTTAAATACAACTTTAAAGAATTACTGGGGTATCATTATAGTATTGATATTTTCAATTCTGAAAAAGCACAAAAACAATATATCGAACCAGATTTACTGCCTTTTTAACATCAAAATGTATATGAAGTACAGAAAAGCTACCCTGGATGATGTTTCAATTATTATACAAATGATTGCTAATGATGAATTGGGTATAACAAGAGAAAACTATCAAGATCCACTACCAAAACAATATCTTGAAGCTTTCAAAAATATAAATACAGACCCTAATCAGGAATTAATTGTAGCAGAAAGTGATAACCAGGAAATTATAGGAACACTACAACTTACTTTTATTCAATATTTAACGTACCAAGGAGGAATACGAGCTCAAATTGAAGCTGTTAGAATTAGAGAAGATCAAAGAGGTCAAGGTATTGGGCAAAAAATGTTTGAATGGGTAATAGAACGCGCAAAACAAAAAGGTGCACACGTACTGCAACTTACCACAGATAAAAAACGCTCAGAAACTATCAGATTTTATCAAAAACTAGGGTTTAAAGCTTCTCACGAGGGTATGAAGCTTCATTTCTAAAATTGACTCCCGATATCTTCAATCAAAAATTAATTTTCCTTTTCAATACATAGTATAACATTGTATAATAGGCTACATTAATTAAGAAATAAATCCCATTTTTTAACACCTCCTTATTCATTCTTTAGTATAAAAGAATAATCAAATTTAGTACTTTTGCACGAAAATTATCATTACTTGATAAGAGTTGTTTTCTCCATATTGCTGTTTGCCTCTTTTGCCATACGCCCGGCTATGGAAATTAGCACTGTTTTGTATTATCAACTCAATATTGATACTATCGTAGAAAAATATTGTGTTAATAAAGAGCGACCAAGATTAAATTGTAACGGAAAGTGTTATCTAATGACACAAATGAAGACTGCCAATAAACCATCTTCATCAGAAAAATCTGAAACCATTATTATTACAGAAGCTTTTATCCCTTTATTTTTTCAGGAAAACACTTTTCAATTAAAAAATATCATTACCAACTATAATATAACACATAACTGGAAATCTCATCATCTACAAGTACTAGAGATTTCTAACACTATCGACCACCCTCCTCAGTACATGTAATACCATATACACTTATTATTATTTTCAAGTCAATTTCTGACTTGAAGCAATCATTTATTAACATTTTTGTAGAGTGTTACACCTACACTCTTTTCTTAAAACCTATAAACCAATAACAATGAAGAAATTTATTATACTCGTATTACTATATACGAGTTGGACCAGTTATGGTCAAGAATCAATAGACTTAGAAGAAGTTCTAGTCACATCTGCAAGTAGAGAAATCCAAAAACGTTCTGAAGTGCCAGGATCTATTGCAACTATTAATGCAAAAACTATTGAAAAAACAAAAGCTTTTGGTATAGATCAATTAGTTAACCAGGTTCCAGGAGTATTTATGTCAACCTCAAGAGCTGCTAGTAATGAGCAACACTTTATGGCGGTACGCTCTCCTATCTCAACAAAAGCTTTGTTTTTATATCTAGAAGATGGATTACAAATTAGACCTACTTCGGTATTTAATCACAATGCATTATTAGAAATGAATGATACTTCTTTTGGTCGTATAGAAGTATTAAAAGGACCCGCATCAAGTATTTATGGCAGCGAATCAATTGGCGGAAGTTTCAATTTCATTACCAAAAACCCTACAGAGAAACTAAGCGGTAGCGTTGGCTTTCAGGCTAATGATTTAGGATTAAAGCGTTATGAATTTGAAGTTTCGGATCAAACCAGCGAAAAATTTGGTTTCTATCTAGGCGGACATTATGTGCAGCGCGAAGATGGTCCTATAGAACATAGTGACTATGAAAAAACCGCGGTTACCTTTAAAACAGTATATGATATAAATACCACTACAAAATGGACAACCGTTTTTGACATTGTAGATTATCGATCAGACATGAGTGGTTCATTAAGCGAAACTGATTATACCAGTGGAAATTATGAGAGTGACCAGACTTTTACCGAAAGAGAGGCTATTTCATTTAGAACCAGAACTACCTTAGACAAATCGTGGAATGATCAGAACAAAACGTCATTCAATGTAATCGTTAGAAATAATCGAATGGATCAAAATCCGTCATATAGGGTTCGTCAATTTAGAGATCAAGGACAATTAACCGGTTTTGGATCTGGAGAAGTTAATTCTAATCAGTTTAAAAGTTTTGTGGGTTTAATTCAGCATAAATTAGATTTTAACTTTGCAAATTCTTCTTTGATTGTAGGAGCTACAACAGATTATTCTCCACAGGATTATGTGGCAGAAACAACCGACATTATAGTAGATCCAGAAACTGGAAGAAATCTTGACTTTACCATTAACACAGGAGATTTCATTCTTAATTATGAAGCCAATATTTTTAATTACGCCTCTTTTTTCCAATATGAAATATCTCCAATTGATGCGCTTAAAGTTACCGCAGCGCTTCGTTATGATGGTTTTGAATACGATTATGATAACCTGGCCAATGGGACTGTAGGAGTTGATGATTCGATTGATAATTTCAATAATCTAACACCAAAGCTTGGCATCAATTATAATTTTAATACTAAGGCTGGTGTGTATACAAACTACTCGCAAGGGTTTACTCCTCCTCAAGTTTCTACACTATATCGTAATCGAAATGAGTTGCGCGGAATCAAACCCAGTCGTTACCATAATTATGAACTAGGTGGATACTTTACGATGTCCTCAAAACTAAAGTTAGATGCAGCTGTATATCTTCTCGAAGGAGAAAATACGTTAATTACACTAAGGGATGTAGATGATAATTTCTTCAACACTAATGCAGGTAAAACTAGATCTTATGGTGTAGAGTATGGCATCACTTGGTTTCCTATTAAAGAATTATCTATCACTCATAATGGGAGCTATGCGCAGCACCGATATGTAGAGTTTTTTGAACGAGGAGTTGATTATTCTAATACAGACAGAGAAACGGCCCCTAATTTATTAGGCACATCCTTAATTACTTATCAGAAAAATTTTAAAGATGATTTTGGTTTCAGCATTACTGCAGAGCATGAATTAGTAGGAGAATACAACACTAGTTTCGAAGGACAAATAGATAACGAAGATGGAACCTTTGATACCGCAACCTATAATGGGCACAATGTTTTTAATGTAAGAGCCAATGTAAGTTTTAAAAGTTTTGAAGTATGGGGTCATGCACTTAATATTTTTGATGAACTGTATGCAGCACGGGCTTCATTTAATCGATTTAGAGGAGAAAATAGCTTCACAATCGGTAACCCAATAGCATTTCACTTTGGAGCAAAGTATAATTTCTAATAAAAAACAAACCTCACAGGTTTGCAGTACATTCAATACTTTATGCCTGTGAGGCTTAATGCAAATAAAGAAATGAAAAAAAACGAAAAACTAAATAAGTGGCTGTGGAAATGGCATTTTATAGCGGGGGTTATCTCGCTTCCATTTATACTCATACTTTCAATAACGGGAGCAATCTACCTTTTTAAAGCCGATTATGAGGCTCCCAGACAACAACACATTAAAGAAGTTGTGGTACAAGGGGCTCCAATTTCTTTACAGCAACAATGGCAAATTGCCAATACAAATGCAGTTAAAAAACCTAATGCCGTCATCTTAACCACCAAAGCAAATCAAGCTACAGAATTTGTTTCAGGGCGTTTTGGTGGAAAAAGCAGCGTATTTGTGAATCCGTATTCTGGAAAAGTTTCAGGAAAGATTGTTAGTAGTAAAACCGATATGTTTAAAATCCGGAAGCTTCATGGTGAACTATTGATGGGAAAATTTGGAACCAAAATCATAGAGTTAATTGCAAGCTGGATGGTAGTTTTAATTCTTACAGGCCTATATGTCTGGTGGCCATCGAGAGGCTGGAGCTTAAAAGGTTTTTTTATACCAAGAGTACGCGAGGGTAAAAGAGTATTATTTAGAGACTTACATGCTATAACAGGATTTTGGGTTTCAGGCTTATTAATTCTTATTCTAGCAGGAGGTTTTCCTTGGACCGATGTGGTGGGGTCGAATTTCAAACAACTTCAAAAAATAACAAATACAGGTTTTCCAGCGACCTGGGATAGTCGACAACTACAATCTCAACCAAAAGAAAATGCACTAACATTAGACCAAATGGTTGATGTAGCCGGAACTTTAAACCTTACGGGTATAGTAACGCTTCATTTTCCAAAAGGCCCTAAAGGAGTGTTTAGTGTATCTAATTTTAACCCAAGTGATCTAGGTTCTCAAAAGAAAATTCATTTTGATCAATATACAGGAAAACAACTCCAATTTAATGATTGGCAGAATGTTGGGATACTCATGCGGGCAAGAATGTGGGTAATGGCTTTTCATCAAGGCGAGTTTGGTGCCTGGAACTGGTGGTTAATGTTCTTTACAGCTATAATTTTAGCCATAATGAGCATTTCGGCT
This sequence comes from Aquimarina penaris, assembly GCF_040786285.1. Classification (NCBI taxonomy): domain Bacteria; kingdom Pseudomonadati; phylum Bacteroidota; class Flavobacteriia; order Flavobacteriales; family Flavobacteriaceae; genus Aquimarina; species Aquimarina penaris. Next base: position 707,014 of record NZ_JBFMKQ010000002.1, on the reverse strand, counting down.
TTAATATCGTATGTGCTTAGAAAACGTAAAGGCAGTTGGGGAGTACCAAAAGTACCGATAACGTTTAAAGTAGGGTATGGTATAATCGCTATAATAGGTATCCTTGCTCTTATATTTCCTTTATTTGGGGCTAGTCTATTAGTGATACTTATCTTTGATTATATAAGAAATATAAAAGAGAAAAGAAAAGTAGCTATTTCGAGCTAATAAAGTGGTTTAATTTTTTTCAATACGAAATCAAAATGAAAAAAAGAAAAGTAATACAATTAACTCGTAAATGGCATCGATATCTTGGTGTTGTTCTGGGAATCCAGTTTTTATTATGGACAATAGGAGGGCTTTACTTTAGTTGGACTACCATTGATGAGATTAGAGGTGATCATCTAAAAAATGAAGCTCCTTGTATTCCTAAAGATTTTGCATACGTTTCTCCAGAAGTATTTTTAACAACACTACTTAATAAAAATGATGATCTCATTTCATTAGAACTAACTTCTATCTTAGAAAAACCAGTGTATCGTATACAGTTTCTTTCTGAAGGAAAAAAGAAAGCGCTACTTATCAATGCAAAAAACGGAAAGTTAAGACACGCTATTAGCAAAGAAGAAGCCATTAAAATAGCCGAAAAAAAGTTAAACATAAATGCTAAAATCAATGCTATTGAATATATAACCGAGACTGGAAATCATCACGAATATCGCCGACGTCCTCTTCCGGCTTATGCTATTACTTTTGATCAACCCGCCAATACCACTGTGTATATATCAAAAGAGTATGGCAATGTCCAAACTTTTAGAAATAATCAATGGCGGATATTCGATTTTTTGTGGATGTTACACACTATGGATTATCAAGAGCGTGATAATTTTAATAATATACTTCTACGTGCTTTTTCTCTCTTTGGAATTTTTACTATTCTTTCTGGGTTTACACTTTATATACTGACTTCAAAAACACTAAATAAAAAAAAGAAACTTATAGAATAGCTAAACTTCATATAGCGCCTATATTTTAACTTATATTGGCACTATTTGTATCAATTTTCATTAATATCAACGTATTTTAACAGATCGGAAAATAAGCAAAAACCCTAAAACTATATAATGCTGCAAAGCTTTAGCAAGAGAAGGAAAAGTAATATCTTTGAAATAAAATTACCCGCACTATACAACTTTAAAATTTTTAAATTATGAAATTATCGTTTTTATATTCAGTATCTCTGATATTGCTGATATGTGCATCTTGCAATCAGCTTACTGGAGAAGAACAAAAATTTGACACATTAATGCAAGAAGTGATCGATGTACATGATGAAGTGATGCCTAAAATGGGAGAAGTAAGCACCTTAATCAAGTATCTGGATCCAAAAATCGACACTACAGCCGTAGGAAAAACTCATGCTAAAGCGCAACAAGATCTAAAGGATTCGTATGACTTTATGATGAAGTGGATGAGTGATTTTAGCGACACTTTTCCGCATGAAAATGAAGACAGTAAAATGAGTGCAGAAAAGCTATCTTCACAAATGAAACTACTACAGGAAGAAAAAGTTAAAGTACATCAATTAAAAGATCAAATCAATTCAAGTATTAAAAATGCTAAAAAGCTATTAGAAAAGTCATAGCGTACTGTTACTTTGTTATTTGTAAAAAAGTTTTACTTTAGCAGCTGCAACAAATCATATTCAAACCGATGAAAAAAATTATTTTATTAGCCTCTGTTCTATTGATCACAAGTTCATCTGTATATTCTCAGAAAAAAAAAGATCTTTTAGACGAAATAGATAAACTAAGAAAAGAGTTAAAAGTAGCCAAAGGAGAATTAAATGATTCTCGGAAAAAAGAAAAAGCTACACTTACCCAGGTAGAAACGATACAAGCCCAGGTTAAAGACTTAAAAGAAACCAATGCATCGCTTTTAGCCAACATGGGGAATTTTACCGAACTTTCTAAAAAGAAAGCTCAAAATTTAGAATCTTCATTAGAAAGTCTTCAGGAAAAAGATAAACAACTTAAGACCATTAATGATGCCATTGGTCAAAGTGATGCTACAAAATTAGAAACTTTAAAAGTTTTAAAGAATGCACTTGGAGACCAAGCTAATACTATTGCATTAAAAAACGGAAGTGTTCTTATAACATTGGCAAACACCTTACTATTTGGAGAGAGTGATAAAAGTTATACTATTGATGACAAAGCTAAAGCCTTATTAGGAAAAATAGCAAATGCTTTAAATGCAAAACCCGACTTAAAAATCATTGTCGAAGGAAATAGCAATGCTTTAAATATTAAAGATAAGAGCATCAGTGATAACTGGGACCTTAGTGCAAAACAAGCCGCTGCTGTGGTGAGAACTTTGCAAAATGATTTTAAAGTAGATCCAAAGAGAATGAATGTCTTAGGAAAAAGTGAATATGGATCTCAAAGCATAGAAACTGCAACAAGAATTATAATTGATGCCAAATTTGATGAGTTTTATGCTTTGGTAAAAGAAAACATGAAAAACGGAGCCAAAAAATAAAAACATCAACAACCTTATAAAAATCCGATCCTAAACGATCGGATTTTTTTGTTTGTATTTTTAGTGATTTATAGGGTGAATTTTGAAAAATGACATAAAATTTTTATATTTACGTAACCAATTACGTAGTTATATTTGTATATGAATTTCTTTGATGATATAGGCAGTATTGCGATAGGTACCAGGTTAAGAATGCTTAGCGACAAAGTTGCCGAAGACGCAGCTAAAATTTACCCAATGTATGATGTAGGTTTAAAACCAAAATGGTTTCCGGTTTTTTATATTTTGTCGCAGACTAATGAAAGATCAATTACAGAAATCGCCGATGATATAGGTCACTCCCATCCTTCTGTTAGCAAAATAGTGCGTGAAATGATCAAAGCAGGAATCGCAAATGAAAAACAGGATAAAAATGATAAAAGAAAAAACAACATTCAACTTTCTGATCAAGGAAAAATATTAGCCGTCCGAATTGAAGAACAATATATTGATGTAAAAAAAGCCGTAGAAGAAATTCTAAATCAAAGCAGAAATAATTTATGGAGTGCGATGGAAGAATTTGAATTTTTATTGGATCAAAAATCAATTCTTCAGCGTGTTAAAGAGAATAAGAAACAACGAGAGTCGGAAAAAGTGAGGATTGTCCCTTATGAATTAAAGCATCAAGAATTTTTTAAGCGTTTAAATGAAGAATGGATAACTACCTACTTCAAAATGGAAGAGGCCGATCGAAAGGCATTAGATCACCCAAAAAAGCACATTTTGGATAAAGGCGGATACATCTTGATCGCACTATACGATAATGAACCGGTTGGAGTATGTGCATTAATAAAAATGAATGATCCGAATTATGATTTTGAGCTTGCAAAAATGGCTGTCTCCCCTATCGCAAAAGGAAAAGGAATAGGTAGGTTATTAGGTAAAGCTGTCATAGAAAAAGCAAAATCTTTAGGCGCAAAAAACATATACCTAGAGAGTAATACAGTTTTAAAACCGGCCATAAATTTATATCACAAACTTGGTTTCAAAAAAGTCATTGGGCGTTCGACTCCTTATGAGCGGTGTAATATTCAAATGGAATTAACTTTAAAATAAAAAAGGCTATAAACTCGGCATGAAAAGGAATTGAATTTCAAAAACCCATTCATAATGGATTTGTTTACATGTTTATTTCAGTTCTTTCATGCCGAACTATAGCTTAATTCTTAATAAATAATTATTTGCAGTTATATAACAAAAAGCCAAATCAAAATAGAAAGGGTTAACACCAATACTCCCTGTATCCCAGTAATTAAAGTAAAAGATCTGTTCGTGTCTTTAGCGCTCATTCCGCTAAACTGAGAAACCACCCAAAAATAGCTATCATTAAAGTGAGATACTGTCATAGCTCCTCCTCCAATGACCAAAACTGCCAATGCAAATTGAATGGCAGAGTCCCAACCCAACGCCGGGATCAATGGGGCTAGAAGCGAAGAAGTAATAACCATTGCACTGGTTGAAGAACCTTGGGCCGATTTTAAGACAGCAGCTATTATAAAAATTAGAATTAGAATCAAAACATCATTAGAATCTCCAGAAGTCATCCATAGTGATACATATTCAGAAAGGGGAGTTGCCTTTAATACACCACCAAATGCACCCCCTGCAGCGGTAATAATTAGTATCGGCCCAGACACTTTAATTGCTTCCAAAAACCAATCCGAATATTCGTTCTTATTCCTGGGGCGTAACAATAACATCGCAACAATTGCGCCTATAAAAATCGCTACCACAGGCGCACTTAAAAAATTTAACCACGGCGTTTCAATTCCGGTAAAACGAAATATTGTACCTAATGCAATTAACAAAATTGGAAGTAACAAAGGGATCAGAGCATTTTTTAAAGAAGGCATTATAGTAAGATCGTCCTCCTCTATTTCATTATGCACTTCTTTAGTAACAATATGTTTCCCCAACCTTTTAGAAAGTAATTGGGTGATGAATAATACGGGAATGCTAAAGCATATACCCAATAAAATAATCGTTCCTAAATAACCTGAGGCTCCTATATTTCCTGCTGCGGCGATCGGACCAGGCGTAGGAGGCACCAAAGTATGTGTAGTATACAATCCTGTAGCTAATGCCAGGTTTAAACTAGCCTTACTCGTATGACTTAATTTACTTAGTTTATTTGCTAATCCAGAAAGCAAAATAAATCCGCTATCACAAAAAACAGGAACACTTACAACTGCCCCAATCAATGAAATAGCTGGAATTGTCTTCTTTTCACCTGTGAGTTTAATAATACGCTGTGCAATTTTCATGGCACCACCCGATTTTTCTAAAAACACTCCAATCACACTACCAAAAATTACAATCATCCCAATGTAGCTCATGATACCTCCAAAACCTTTTTCCATAGATTTTATAAGTTCGGGTAAAGGAATTCTCACCGTAATCCCAAGAAAAAAACAAGCTATAATTAATGCCAGAAATGGATGAAGTTTGAATTTAGCAGTCAGAAGTATAATCAAGACTATCGATGCTAATATTAGAAGTAGTAAAGATGGTCCAGTGATCATACCTGCTAAATTAAGAATTATTTCTTCTTAATTCTATAGCCATAATGTTTTAATGCTGTTCATAACTAAGTCTACCGTACCAAATATAAAACAGATCCAAATATTTGCACTAAATTCACAAAGTCTGTTTCACAAAACAGAGATCTTAAAAACTGATACTAATATGAAGACAAAGTCTATCGGACTCTTTGCAGGCCCCATTCTGTTTTTGTTAATTTTCTTTTTTTTTCGTGCAGAAGGGTTAACACTCGAAGGGACCGCCACATTGGCAATAGGCACCTGGATAGCCATATGGTGGATTACTGAAGCTATTCCTATTTCTGCTACCGCCTTATTGCCATTCATATTATTTCCAATAACCGGGGTTATGTCGGTAAAAGGGGTATCAGCGGCGTTCGCCAATCAAATGATATTTTTATTCTTAGGGGGATTCATTTTATCGGCAGCCATCGAAAAAACAAATCTTCATAAGCGTATCGCTCTCAATATAATTCATGCCATAGGAAGCAACTGGAATAAAGTAATATTAGGATTTATGATTGCTACAGCGTTCTTAAGTATGTGGATATCTAATACGGCAACAGCGGTAATGATGCTTCCTATAGGAATGGCGGTTGTTTCTCAAATCCAGGCTGAAGATGAAATTAAAAAAAGTATGGGGAAATCATTAATGTTTGCCATTGCTTATGGTTGTTCTATTGGCGGAATCGCAACTATTATAGGCACCCCCACTAACATCATTTTTGTTGGTATCGTAGAAGAATTATATGGTCAGACGATATCATTTACCCAATGGATGGCGCTGGGGCTTCCGTTTTCTATACTAATGCTAGTTATTGGTTGGCTATATCTAACTAAAGTAGTATTCCCAGTTACCGAAGAAGGTATTCCGGGAGGAAAAACAACAATAACCAAACAGCTTAAACAACTAGGAAAAATATCCTATAAAGAAAAATCTGTATTCATTGTATTTATAGTAGTTGCACTGTGCTGGATCACAAATTCGTTCCTCCTTAAAAAAATCATTCCAGGGATTAATGATACTTTAATAGCTATTGCAGGAGCCGTTACACTTTTTATAATTCCCTCTGGAGAAAAGAAAAAAATTGGAATCATTAACTGGCAAACTGCCGAAAACATCCCTTGGGGTATATTATTGCTCTTTGGAGGTGGTCTTGCCCTGGCCGAAGGATTTAAAGTCTCGGGATTAGCACAATGGATTGGTAATCAACTTACTTTGTTTGAAGTTTTACCAACAATAGTATTACTACTGGCAATCATAACAGTTATTAATTTTCTTACCGAAATTACTTCTAATGTTGCAACAGCAGCTATGTTAATGCCTGTATTAGCAGCCTTAGCCCTCTCTATAGATGTACATCCGTATTTTTTGATGGCTGCCGCGACCATCGCAGCATCTTGCGCATTTATGTTGCCTGTAGCAACACCTCCAAACGCCGTAGTTTTTGGTTCTGGATTGCTAACCATACCTGTTATGATTAAGGCTGGTTTTTGGATGAATATAATCTCTATTTTTGTAGCTACCATTTTGATTTATTTTCTATTACCTATCATGTGGGATATTGATGTAACTATTTTCCCTGAGTTGTTTAAATAACAAATGCGTTATGAAAATTCTTATAGCACCAGATAAATTCAAAGGGTCACTTAGTGCTACAGCTGTATGTGATGCTATTGCAACAGGAATTAATAAATATGATCCAACTATAGAAGTGGTAAAACACCCTCTTGCCGACGGTGGTGATGGTTCACTGGATATTCTGGAACAACATCTGGATCTCAAGACTATTGCTGTAACCGTAAATGACCCCCTATTTCGACCCATAAAAGCTCATTATAAAAAAACAAATAATATAGCTTATATCGAAATGGCTACAGCTTCAGGCTTAGCATTACTTAAGAAAAAAGAACGTAATTGTATGCATACTACCACCTATGGTACAGGTGAATTAATCCTAAATGCCATACAGAGAGGAGCAACTACTATCTATTTATCGATTGGCGGCTCTGCAACATGTGATTTAGGTATCGGAATGGCCAATGCACTGGGGTATACTTTTTTTGACAAAAATGAAAAACAAGTGAGGCCTATTGGCAAAAACCTCAGAAAAATAGTTTCAATACAACGCCCTGAAAACAAGGATTTGCTTAACAGCGTAAAGTTTATTACGTTATGCGATGTAGATAACCCTTTATATGGTCCACAAGGAGCTGCACAAGTTTTTGCAGCACAAAAGGGAGCTAATCCGAAAGAGATTGAAATTCTGGACAAAGGATTATCTCATTTCTCTACCCTTATTTCGCAACAATTACATAAAAACATTGCCAAACAACCTGGTGCAGGTGCTGCCGGAGGAATTGGCGGCGGAAGTATTGCTTTTTTAAATTCTACACTTCAATCGGGAATTAAGACGATGTTAGAAATTACTAAATTTTCGAAGGCTTTGGAGCAAGTTGATCTGATTTTTACAGGCGAAGGTAAGATTGATCAACAAACACTACACGGAAAAGTAGTTTTTGGAGTCTCCCAATTCGCAAAAACCAAAAACATTCCGGTTTATGCTATCTCTGGAGCATCGGACTTATCTGTTCCTGAAACAAAGTCTTTAGGGGTCATAGCGTTAAGAACAGTTCTATCTGTAAGCCAAAATGAAGAAGAAGCATTTACTAATGCCCAACATATCGTTGAGGAACTCTCTTTTGAAATGATCAGAGCTAAACTATCAAAGTAAACAGCTATATTTAAATTCTATTAGAAAGAATTCTTTTGAAGATAATATTAATACAATGTTGAAAATGAATACTTACAATTTTCAAACAGCAGATTTATGGGATCAGCACTTCAATAATCTTAGCTGTGCAGATCCAATTTTTAAATCGTTTGGTAAGAAAACGGCTTTCTGGGGCAAAATCACGACATTAAAACTTTTTGAAGACAATTCGCTTGTTCGAAAACAACTTGAAACTAAGGGAGATGGCAAAGTCCTGGTGGTAGATGGTGGAGGGTCATTAAGATGTGCTTTGGTGGGTGATCAATTGGCACAATTAGCAATCAACAATACCTGGGAAGGCATCATCGTTTATGGCTGCATAAGAGACAGTCGGATCATAAACAATATGAATGTTGGTATTAGAGCAATTAACACCAACCCAGTAAAGAGTATCAAGCAAAATATCGGAGAACATAACATTACTGTAAAGTTTGCCGGAGTAGAGTTTATACCCGGAAACTTTGTATATGTCGATGAAGACGGAATTTTGGTGAGTAGTCAGAAATTATTGTAAGGTAAAATCATTAACGTTATTGACTCTGGGTTTTGATACGTAAAGGACTTTTCTTAATTGGAAGAAGCTTTTGATATGTAAAACATCTCCAAACCCATTCTAGTGGTCCATACATAAAATATGTAAGCCAAATTTTACTATACATCAATTGAAAACAAAAAACAATCAATGCTGTAATTAGTGTTTGAGAAGGACTCAATGTTTCATAAAGTGAAAACCCAATCGATGAAAATAATAGTAACCCAATAACGCTTTGCATGATATAATTGGTCAATGCCATCCTTCCAACATACTTTAACGGGCTTATTATTTTTTTCCATTTTGTTTTATACCAAATCCAAGCCACTAACCACAAATAAAATAAACCCATCACGATATCTGACAGAAACATAAGTTTCAAAAAAATGGGGCGTGCATATTCGTTTGAATATATTTCGAAATCCGGAAGAAAAAACAAAAATATAATTCTATACAGGTTTGTACTAATAGCTATAATTAAGCTTGGTTTTTTAATACGATCGATCAATGTCTCTATTGAGGTAACAAAGTTATTCTTACCAAAATAAAGACCTAATAAAAACATAGACAAGGCAACGGGCGCTAAGAAAACAAAAAGCAAAGGGATATTAGACAAATATTCTAAAGTACGCAGCTTTACTCCGTTAGTATAGCTTCCATTACGTATTGTATCTATAACATCATTAGACGAAAAATTCTTCAAATAGCTTTCTGGATTATACTTTGTAATGCTAAAAAGATAGTCTGCTACCTGATCATAAAATGGGAACAACAAGAAAACTAATGATAACCAAAGTATGAGCCTATTCGATTTTTTGATCAACAGCGTGGTTAATAATCCAAGTACCGCATATAAATGAATAACATCCCCCGACCAGAACAAAAGAACATGTAATGCTCCGAAAACAAATAAAACCAGCATTCGTCTTGCAAAAAATGAAAACCTGAGCTTATTTTTCTCAAACAGGCTTAGCGCCTGCATGGTAATTCCTAATCCAAAAAGAAATGAAAAAATCGGAAAAAATTTACTGTAAAAAAATAGCTGAAAAATCCTTACCGACATTATATCAATGGGAGCAGTCCATTGTGCACTATATGCATCTTGATTCATAAATACACAATTCATGATTTCGATATTCACTACAAAAATTCCTAATATCGCAAATCCACGAAAAACGTCTAATATTTCGATTCTTTTTTGGGGTTGAGTAGGTTGAGTATTCATTTAATTTTAATTAATCACTTTAATTGGCCGCTAAATTTACTAATACCGTAATAATAAACTTAAAAAATGCCTCTACAAAAAAGTACGAGTATATCAAACCATTACATATTCGTTTTTAACCCTTAATATTTTAAACGTAAAATTAGCTAAGTATCAAAAGTTTAAATAAATGATAAAGCCTGTAGAATTAAAACGAATCTCATAAAATTTTTGTAAATTAATAGAATACAGATCATAAAAACCTCTCAATAATGAAAAACTTAGTGCTGCTTTTACTCGGAATCTGTTCTATCTTAGCGTTTACAGAAACAAACAATAATACATCTATTGAGCCTTATAACTTAGAAGGTGTTTGGGAACTAAAACATCAATTTCTTTATGATGAAAACAATAACATAAGCGATACCGTTTTTAATCAAAATGGTTATCGACAAGTAAAGATGTATAGCAAAGGAAAGGTTATGTGGACTCGATTTGATCCAAAAGATAGCAATGAGTGGTTTGGTTATGGAAATTATACGATTAAAGATGGTATGCTTGAAGAACGATTAGAGTATGCTTCTGGACCTATGATGAAAATTGTGGACACTACCCAGGTTTTTAAATTTGAACTGGTTATGGGGCAAAAAATGTATCAACAAATTTCGGTGGATGAAAATGGGCATTATACCTTAGCCGAAAACTATGATCGGGTTGAATAATACATTATTTATATTAGAAACTCCCAAGCTTACTTAGGAGTATTGTAAATAAAAAATCCAATGCCAAAACATTGGATTTTTTGGTTGGGTATGTAGGATTCAAACCTCTATTAAAATTTAGTTTTCTAAAACCTTTCTTTTTGTTTTGAACTTTCTCTTTGCATTTTTTGAACCATCGCCAATACATAATCGTTTTATTGCTTATCTTTAAGGGTTAATCAATTTAAAATCATACTGTTATGAAAAAAATATTAAATCTTGGAAAACCTTTAAGTAAAAAGGAACAATTAAATATACATGGTGGGCATGGGGTGAGTGGACTTTTCTGTTTAGCAAAATGCGCTGCTAAATTTAAAATATGTGCAGATGAATGTGGTCTATTAGACACAAATTGTGTTTTTCAATGTGAAATTGATTTAAGATGTTGTAAAGAGGAATGTGGTCCAGAAGGAGGACAACCGAGATAAATCATAAATCACACCCCTTGTAGAGATATAGACGTAAAAATAGATAAGCGGGATTCGGTTTGATTTTTTTATCAAACTATTCGTTTATCATATTTCGAAATTCCCTATGCAAAATAAACTTCAAAAGGGCATAAAAAATCCCATTCACATTTTAGATGGATTTTACTAACTAAAAAAACAAAAACCCCCTTTGTCAAAAGGGGGTTTGATAGGTGTCGGGTAGAGAGGATTCGAACCTCCGATCTCTGGTCCCCCAGACCAGCACTTTAACCGGACTAAGCTACTACCCGAAAATTAGGTTGCAAATATAATAATCTTGTTCTTAATTAGAAGTACTATTTCGTTCTAAAATCTTAATCATTTTGAATGATTTTAGTAAATGAAATAGCCCTGGAAGAATCACTGTTCCTCCAATAATTAATGTTATTCCTAGTACATTAATCACAGCATCTGGAGCTATATTATCAATAAGACTAATACTCCCTGTCTTTGTAATAATGATATTGGGAAAATGTGAAACCAAAGCCGCTAATAAAATTAAAAATACTTGTAAGCCGGCGAAAAAACGACTCCACACTTTATTTCCATTCTTAATAGTTTTCCATAACGGAAATAATAACATTGCAGAAAATACAACTAAGATCATGGCAAAAGGGTTTTCTACAAAATCTCGTACAAATATATTTTCTGAAAAGAACCCGTAACCAAAAGTTATAAGTCCCACAACAAAAACGATTATAGCGGCAATAGTAGACTTTCTGATATAAATATTCTCGTTACCTCCTTCAGACTCACCTATCAACAAAACAGAAGATAAAAAAGCACAAAGTGCAGCAAAAAACAATCCCACTAATACACTAAAAACATTACACCAGGGTCTTATAAAGGCTTCATAAAAAGATAAGGTAGAAACCTCTTCTACCACCATAATTTCACCACTTATTAATGCTCCAAATACCATCCCTAAGAAAATAGGAGTAACCAAACTAGACACCTTAAACATAGTGTCATACAATTGCTGTGAATTATCAATTATTGCATCATAATGTCTAAATACAAAAGCCACTCCTCTTAATGTAACTCCTAATAACACAATGGTGATAGGAATATGAAGGTGTACCACCATAATATTATAATACGCAGGAAAGGCAATCCATAAAATTACAATCAAAATTATAATCCAAATATGATTTGCTTCCCATACGGGTCCCATAACCCTATAAATGGTTTTTTTGGTAATCTTTTGATTTTCTTCAGAGGAAAAAAGCTCAACTATACCTGCACCATAATCTGCACCACCCAAAACCACATAGAGATACAATGAAAATATCAAAAAGAATAAAACAACGTATAACATACTTAATGATTTGAATGATTTAAAACTTTTATTTGGCGAAGCATTAACCAAGTTACTGCAACAGATAAGGTTAGATATACTGCGATATACATATAAAAGCTAAAAACGATACCCGGCATAGGTGTTACTGCATCTTTAGTTCTCATAATTTTATGAATAATCCAAGGTTGTCTGCCTACTTCGGTTACTATCCATCCTGCTTCTAGGGCAATAAATCCTAAGGGAGCTAGTAAAACAAATAATAGCCAATACTTATTATTACCGAACCATTTCTTTCTCTTTAGTGAGATAAAGTATAAGATGCCGGCCAGTAACAATATCCCTCCTATACCCACCATAACCTGAAACGCATAATGTACTATGGCTACATTGGGGTGCTCGTCTTTAGGAAAATCGTTTAGTCCTTTTACTTCAGCATCAAAATCTCCGAAAGCAAGAAAGGATAACATTTTAGGCAATGCTATTTTATATTTCACTTCTTGTGTTTCGGTATCCACTACTCCACCGATATATAATGGAGCACCTTTTTCTGTATTATAATGGGCTTCCATAGCCGCTAATTTTACAGGCTGTCTTACCGCAATATCTTTTGCCGAAATATCGCCGCTAATCGGTTGAAGAATTGCTGCAATAGCACCAAAAGTAATCGCAATCTTAAATGCTTTTTTGTGCAATTCGACCTTTCTTTTTTTATACACCTGATACGCATGAATACCTGCTACAGCAAAACCAGTAGCAGTAAATGCTGCGAGTGTCATATGCAGTGCCTGTGTAAACCAAGCCGGATTAAGCATGGCCTGTATGGGGTCTATATTCAGGAATTTTCCGTCAATATAATCAAACCCACTGGGAGAATTCATCCACCCATTTGCTGCGACTACCAAAATCCCCGATGCTACTCCCGATACACCGATAATAATACCAGTAAACCAATGAAATTTCTCGGGTAGTTTGTTCCAGCCATATAAATAAAATCCTAGTGCAATCGCTTCAACAAAAAATGCCGCTCCTTCTAATGAAAAAGGCATCCCGATAATAGGACCAGCATGTTTCATAAATTCTGGCCATAACAACCCTAGTTCAAAAGATAGTGCGGTGCCGGAAACGGCACCAGTTACAAAGAAGATTGCAACTCCTTTTTGCCAGGACTTGGTAAGCGTAAGATAAATCTGATCACGTGTTTTTAACCATTTATAATGAGATACTACCATAAAAAAAGGCATGACCATACCAATACAAGCAAAAACAATATGAAATATAAGAGTAAATGCCATTTGGAGTCTCGCCGCATCAAGGTTTTCCATAGATAAAATTTAGAGAAGAAACAGGTTTCCAATTACGCCTATAAAGATACGACCTGACCTTGACTTAAAGTATAAAGAAGATGTTTATTTTTCTTAAAAAAAATCCAATTTTACGTATAAAAAAACCTGCCAAACGACATAAGTCATTGGCAGGTTTTTAAACCGTATAAAAGTTAGTGCTACTTCACCAATTTGATTATTTCTGTTCCTTGATCAGAAATTACTCTCACCATGTATATTCCTTTTTTAAGTAAAGAAGTATTTAATGTAAGGCTTTGAGTTCTCACTGCTCTATTAGGAGTTACATTCATTCTTTCTCCGCTAAGGTTATACATTACTACTTGCACTGGGCTTTTTGATGTATCACCAGTAAAAGATAATGTTAATGTCTCTCCAAATGGATTTTCGGATACTAACACCATGCTTGTTGTATCAGTTTTCCCAAATCGACTAGAACTTGTTAATGCCGCGTTTGACCCTGGGCATTCGCTTGGACAATTATCAAACCATTGGTTATCATACCAACCGTCTGTAGTTCTAAATACATCTGCTGTTTGGGCATTTCCATTATCATTAAACACGATTCCTACCTCTACAGACTCATCTATTGTAGCAACATACCAAGGAGAGCCTAATAAAGGTTCCATTTGTACTCCTGGCCATGCTGGTGCTCCAGGAATTGATGTATTTGAATTTTTATCATAAATGTATATGTATGCCGTACTCCATGAAGCAGGTTTCTTAAAATACACATCAAAAGACGGGTCTACAACAATTCCAGGGCATTCACTTGGACATGCATCAGTCCATTGGTTATCATACCATCCTTCTGTAGTTCTAAATAAATCATCGGTTTGGGCTCCTCCATTATCGTTAAATACAATACCAACCTCAACACTTTGATCTACATTATATTTATACCAAGGAGAATTTCCTTCTTTCTGCATAGCAACTCCAGGCCAACCAGGAAATCCTGGTAATGCAGCTCCAGTACTTTTATTAAAAATATACACAAATGCTGAGCTCCAATTTGTTGGCTTTTTGAAATGTATATCATATGGAGTATCTACAATGATTCCTGGACATTCACTTGGGCACTCATCAAACCATTGATTATCATACCAACCCTCTTTAATTCTAGTCGTATCATCGGTTTGTGCTCCTCCATTGTCATTAAACACAATACCAACTTGTACTGTTTGATCAATAGTATATTTATACCAAGGTGAATCTCCTTCTTTTTGCATTGCTACTCCTGGCCATGCAGGGAATCCTGGCAATGCTTCTCCAGTATTTTGATTGAAGAGGTATACGTAAGTTGAGCTCCACTCCGCTGGCTTTTTGAAATGTATATCAAAAGGTCCACCATCGCCTATTACATAATCTCTAGTAACTATATCGGACTCATTTCCTTCAGAATCTACAGCTATTGATTTAATAGTTGTACTGGTGCTGATCTCAAAAGAGCCATTGTATGGTGTACTCGTAACAGTTGGTGTATCTCCTCCTATCGTATAAAAAATCGAAACTGAAGCACCTTGCGTAGTCGTAGAAGCCGTCATATCCACATTTATGGGTGAAGTATACAACCCTGAGGCTGGATTTACTGATAAACTTACCGAATTCGAAACTTCAAAAGGTTCTCCAACGAGTACCATTCCAAAAGTGGTTCCAAAAGTTACTGTACCATTAGAAACAGTAGCTGTTAGATCAGAAAAATAATCTTTAAGTAATGTCCCATCAGGCCACATTCCAAAAACATTAAGAGCTCCTGCAAAGTCTCCATCTTGTCCTTGAAAAACTAATGTTTTATCATTTTCTCCATTACGGTTGTATTCTCTTTTGAAAATATAAGGTGAATCGCTTAATTTTTGGTGAGATCCCGCTCCTACTGAAGTATGTTCTCTTCTAAATGTTCCAAGTTTTCTCCAGTGAAATAGCATTCCTTCATCTAGAGAATCCCAATTCATAAAACCACGGTATCCCGCATCTGGATAGGTTTGGGCATCAAAAAACTGTCTTCCGGATTCATCTCCGTAGTAAATCTGAACACCACCGGGAGATAACAACAAAGTTGTCCCTCCATAGTACATATTCCCTGTATAGTACTGGCTAAAATCATGAGATCTTAAGTAACTCACCATGTTGTATTCTCCATTAGTACCAAAACCACCATCTTGATTAAGCTTAGCAGCGAAAGAGCTAAAAATTTCTTCTTGCCCCATATTAGTGTAGGCATCTTTAGGAGATTGAAAATTAATCATACTATTGAATTTACTAACCGTAAAATCTTCGGGTAATGGATCACCAGGATTTCCAATAATATTAAGTCCCGAATCCTCTCCTGTCATATAGAAATCAAGGTCGTCTAATTTCTTAGCTGGATTATTTTGTTTCCATTCTCTTAAAGCTAAAACTGCCTCTTCTTTTAGTTCCTTCCAAACATCGGCACCTACGTGACGTTCTGTATCTACTCTAAAGCCATCAATACCATATTCTCTTACCCAATCTGTTAACCATTTGATTAAATAATATCTCGGAGTTCTTGGTTTTCCAGTTCTAGCAAAATAGGCATTTAACTCATCAAGTTCTTGTTGTTTTCTCCCTTCGGTTTCCCACTTATCCAATAACCATTGCGGTAATTGAACTTCGTTAAAAGATTCCGTTCTTATATCTGGTAATCCGTATAAAGGCTGCGAGTAATCATCACAACGCAATTCTCCGTTATTAGGTTCACCATCTTTTTGGCATTCAAGTCTTACCCAATCAAGTGGGTACTCTTCGTCTACAAACTCTAAATTACCATTAACCCTTTTAAAGGTACGGTATCCAGTATGGTTCATTACGATATCCACAAGTACTCTAATACCATGGTTATGTGCTTCATCAATAAATTCTTCGAACTGCTCTGCCGATGTAAAATTAGGATCAAAGGCGGTCCAGTCATTGGTATGATACCCATGATAAGGATAATCATTAAATTCGGTACCAATAAACCCATGTCTGTTCTCTACCACCGGAGTAACCCAGATAGCACTTACACCTAATTCATCAAAATATCCTTCTTGAATTTTTTGTGTAACCCCAGGTATATCACCTCCTTGAAAATCAAGTTCGTTGGCTGTACTGTTTTTTTGGCGATCAAAACTGGTGTCGTTTGTAGGATCACCATTATTAAAGCGGTCGGTTAATAAAAAGTAAATGGTAACATTATCCCAAGAAAAAGGTAAATTTCTAAGGGATTGTGCAGTACTGACTTTTGGAAGCAATAAACATAAAAGCAATCCAAAATAGAGTAAGCGTTTTTTCATAATTAGTTTTGATTTGTGTATTAATAATTAAAACGTTAGAAAATTTATTTTTCAATAATCCTCAAACGTTGTAATAAATATTTCTAAAAAAAATTGGGTTTTGATAACAATGAAACCACCAATTTTTTGCGCAAACGTTTGAGTGTTAATATTTAGTTTTTTTAACGTTAAAAAATTGAAAACTCCATAAAAAAGAAGGCTAGAGTTTACCAAATACGAAATCTCTTTTAGCAATTATAAACTTACCAAATACTATACTCTAAAAAATGACTATATAATAAAGCTAGAAACAGAATTATATTAATTTCTAATCTTTAGGGTTCGAAATTTATTATTCTGCTTTTTCAATTATTGTCTATGTTGTTCCTTAATTTTATAAAAACAAAAGGCCTGGTATAGATGAACTATCTATACCAGGCCTTTTTTAGGTAAAAGTGTTAATTACTTCACCAATTTTATAATTTCAGTAAAATTATTAGAGGTTACTCTAAGCATATAAATTCCTTTCGGAAGATCCGCTGTGTTCAACGTTACTATATTTGTTCTTATATCTCCATTAGAAACCAATTTAGTTCTTCTTCCATTTAAATTATACACTGCCACCTTCACTGGGTCTTTACTCATATCACCAGTAAAAGATAGGGTTAACGTGTCATCGAATGGATTTGGTGATGCTTTTACCAAACTGGTACCACTATCTTTTGAAATGGTTGATACTGCTCTAGCTCCTGGACATTCACTTGGGCATGTATCAAACCATTGGTTGTCATACCAACCATCTTTAGTTCTAAATAAATCAGCTGTTTGCGAACCACTATTATCATTAAATACAATACCGACTTCTATAGATTCATTTATAGTTGCAGAATACCAAGGAGAACCTGCAAGAGATTTCATGGCTACCCCAGGCCAACCTGGTGCTCCAGCTATTGGCCCGTTAGCATTTTTATCAAAAATATAGATGAATGCATTACCCCAAGAAGCTGGTTTTTTAAAATATGCCTTAAAAGCATTTCCTGTATCGCCCGGGCAATCACTAGGACAAGTATCTGTCCATTGATTATCATACCACCCTGCTGAAGTTCTAAATAAATCATCGGTTTGTGCTCCACCGTTATCATTAAATACAATACCGACTTCTACTGCTTGGTCAATAGTATAATTAAACCAGGGAGAATTATCTATTACCGACATTTTTATTCCGGGCCAAGCTGGGAATCCAGGTATTGGAGTATTAGCATTTTTATCAAACAAATAAATATATGCCATATTCCAATCATTCGGTTTTTTAAAGTTCACTACATAACTCCCTATATCGGGTACTATTGTGTATGTTTTAGTAATTACAGAAGAGCTGCCTGCACTATTAATTGCTATAGCATTTACCTTGGTGACACCAACAGTATTTATCAAAAATGTATCTGTGTAAGGGGTACTGTTAGCATCTGGAACAGCATTACCAGTGGTATAGAATATCGAACCTGAGTTCGAAGCATTCATCGAAACACGTACATTTCCTGTAAATGTACCAGAATCTGGAGATACAGTAAGTTCTGGAACCTCGGTAGGTAGAGGACATTCACTAGGACATGTATCAAACCATTGATTATCATACCAACCTTCTTTTATTCTGGTTAGATCATCTGTTTGGGCTCCACCATTATCATTAAACACAATACCAACCTGAATATCTTGATCAACCTTATATTTAAACCATGGTGTACCGTTAATAGCCTCCATAGAAATACCCGGCCAATCTGGAAATCCAGGTATTGGTGCATCACCGTTGTTATCAAATAAATAAACAAAAGCGGAAGACCAGTTTACAGGTTTTTTGAAATATACATCAAAAGGGCCTCCAAACACATAATCTCTGGTAATTACAGAAGACTGATTTCCTTCAGAATCTACGGCTATGGCTTTTATGGTCTTATTAGTACTCACCATAAATGGATTTGTATACCGTTTGCTAGAATCTGAAGGCGTTGATCCATCATCAGTATAAAAAACACTTACCGATGCTCCTGGAGTCGTAGTTGATGCTGTCATCTCTACATTCACTGGACTTGTATAAAAACCCGAGGCCGGAGTTACGGATAGAGATGCTGAATTAGAAATTGTTAAAGGTTTTGCTATCAATACTAATCCAAAAGAGGTGCCAAAATTAACACTCCCTCCCGATACTACCGCTGTTTTATCAGAGAAATAATCTTTTAACGTTGTACCATTAGGCCATATTCCAAAAACATTCAATGCACCCGAAAAATCACCATCATTCCCTGTGTATACTAATGATTTATCTGTAATTCCTGAATTATTATATTCTCTCTTGAAGGTATAAGGTGTGTCTTGTAATTTATTATGTCTACCGGCACCAACAGAAACATGCTCTCTTCTAAATTTTCCTATTTTTTGAAAATGCTTTAGGGTTAGTGATGCCGTAGAATTAGGGTTGTTTAGTTCATTAAAATTCATGTTAGACCGTAATGTAGCATCACCTGTAGCTCCTCCTCCCGGAGTTAATGTTCTTGCTGTTTCATCTCCATAGTATATCTGTGCTGGCCCTGGGGTTAATAATAATTTGGTTCCCGCTTCAAAAGTTCGGGTTCGGTTTCTATCAAAAACTTCATTAGTATCATGATTTGCTAAAAAATTCATAGCGCTCTTCCCATTACCTAACTGATTTTGTAATAAATTATCGTATTTACTAAAAATACTTTCTAAGCCGTCATTAGCATTAAACCTAAATTCAAAATTAATAAGATTGGCAAATCCGTTATCGTAATAGTCTACATTAAAACCGTCACCAGTAAATCGTCTTCCCATACTAGGAGCAGAATAACCAAATACTTCTCCCGTCATCCAAAAATCCAAATCATCTAATTTCTTACCGGGGTTATTATTCTTCCATTCCTTTAAAGCAATTAAACCTTCTCTTTCCAATTCTTTCCATACAAATTCTTCGACATGTTTTACAGTATCTACTCTAAATCCATCAACTCCATATTTTCTAACATAATCAGTTAACCACTTTATGATATAAAACCTTGGAGCTCTTGGATGTCCTGTTCTGCTAAAAAAGTCATTTAATTCTGTTTCTTCTTGTTGTCTTCTACCTTCTTGACTCCATTTATTAAGTAACCAACCGGGAACCGAAACATTCCCATTAGATTCTGTTCTGATATCTGGCAAATTATCAACTAATTCACAAGGAATACTACCTCCAGGCCCCTGAAAATTGCAAGTAGGCTCTCGACGAACCCATTCATTTGGCCAGGATTCATCTCTAGAATTGTCTGGCCCTACATGGTTTAAGACGACATCCATAATCACACGAATACCATGATCATGAGCTCTATCAACAAAGGTTTTAAAAAGAGCATCTGTTCCAAGATTACGATCTATTGTAGTCCAATCTTTTGCCCAATATCCATGAAAAGCATATCCTGCCCCACCAATAGAACCATGTATATTTTCGTAAGGAGGAGTGACCCAAATAGCATTAACTCCTAAATCATCAAAATATCCGCTATCTATTTTATTAATTAATCCCTGAAGATCACCTCCTTCAAAACTTCTTAAGGGCGGGCCATTTCTTTGCCTTCCATAAGAAAAATCATTGGAGGGATCTCCATTTTCAAAACGATCTGTTAACACAAAATATACCGTTGCATTCTCCCATGCAAACGGTATATCTTTGTTGGATTGAGCCTTACTCATTTTAGGTAAACATAAAGTCAGTAAAAGCCCCAAATAAAATAATTTTTTCATGATACATTTTAATTTGTTGGTTAATAATTAATCGCTTGATAATCTGTCTTTTAAATAATTACTCAAACGTTGTAATAAAGGTTTCGAAAAAAAATGATTTTTGGTAGCAATTGGGCAACCATTTTTTTACGCAAACGTTTGATTGTTAATATATTATTATCTTTTTCGTTAAAAAAATGAGAACTCATTAGAAATTCAGTTAAATTTTAATGAATTAGGAATCTTATTCAGGAATTATAGATAAGCAAAAAAACCATTTCATTTGGAATTTCTATTTCGGGAAGAATCGACAAGCATTAAGGGAAAAACTACATTTTATGACAGCAATTATGAACGCATCTTTGTACCATTAAATTACAAGAGTAACTAATTGCTAATTAAAAATTAATTTAAAAAAAGAACAAAATGGAAAGTACAATTGAAAAAAACCTTAAGCACATTCATGAATTATTATCAAAAGGCGAGTTCATTGAGGCCATGGAAACTTATTTACATGATGATGTAGAATTAAAAGAAGCTAATGACGCTCCTAAAAAAGGAAAAGCATTTAATGTAAAGTTTGAACAAGATTTTATTGATAATCAACTTGCCGAATTTGTTAGATATAATGTAAACAATTATGCCGTAAACGGAAATCACTCTTTTTATGACGCGGTAATGGAATTAAAGTTAAAAGATGGCAGCACTATGCTTTCTGAACAAACGGTAGTTACCGAGTGGAAGGATGACAAAATCTATAGAGAGCGTTACTATCACGCGTAATACCCATCGTACTTTTATAAGTTCTAATCAAACCCACTGCATTTAATTAGATACAGTGGGTTTTTAGGATAACAGCGGTAAAATCATAGCTTCTAGATAGATTAAAGAAAATGTATTAACAAAATATCTATTATTTTATTCATTAATTTCATTTTTAAACTAAATGATTTACCTATATTTGCACTCCCTTAAAAGGAAAAGCTATACTTCGGGGTGTAGCGTAGCCCGGTTATCGCGCCGCGTTTGGGACGCGGAGGTCGCAGGTTCGAATCCTGCCACCCCGACCAAGAAAGTCCAATCACATATGTGATTGGACTTTTTGTTTATTAAACATCCTTTGATTCTTATATAGTACATATTAGATTTGAACAGAATTCTTCATCCTCTATGCAATGTATCCAAATATACGTTCCTATAATTTTGTAACTAACCACCTTTGATCATAGAGTGGGATTAACATAAATTATAGAGTATGGCATCGTATTTCTTTGTATTTTTCAAATGCAAACACTAGAGTAATGAAGCGTTTTATTTTCTCAATAACTTTCGTCTTTCTCACAACTTTATCCTGTGCTCAAGAAAAGAAAAACGATATCACTTTAGAACCCGATCCTAAAAATTACACCACAGAATTGGTTGTCCCCGAATTACAAATCCCATGGGGAATGGTTTGGCTACCAGACGGAAGCATCCTAATTACCGAAAAAAGCGGACAACTGATCCATTTTAAACAAGGTAAAAAAATTAGGATTGGTAATGTCCCAGAAGTCTATAACCGTAACCAAGGTGGGTTATTAGATATAGAACTGCACCCAGAGTATAAAGAAAATGGCTGGATTTACATTACCTATTCCTCAAAAGAAGGTATAGAAAAAGGTGGTAATACAGCATTGATAAGAGCCAAGCTCGAAAATAATAGCTTAACGAATATCGAAAAACTATACAAAGCAATTCCTAATACCACACGCGGTCATCATTTTGGCTCTCGTATAGAATTTGACAATGATGGTTATCTTTATTTTTGCATTGGAGATCGGGGAAATCGAGATGCAAATCCCCAAGACATTACTAAAGATGGTGGAAAAATATATCGCCTTAATGATGATGGTAGTATACCAAAAGATAATCCTTTTGTAGACAAGAAGGGAGCAAAAAAGGCAATCTTTTCTTATGGTCATAGAAACCCGCAAGGAATGGCGATACATCCCAATGGTAATATTTGGATCCATGAACATGGCCCCAAAGGTGGTGATGAAATTAACACTATAAAAAAAGGCGTAAACTATGGATGGCCGATCATAACATACGGTTTGAATTATAGTGGTACTTCGATAACAAATATCACGAAAAAAGAGGGTATGGAACAACCCATATATTACTGGACTCCATCTATAGCACCAAGTGGAATGGATTTTATAACCAGCGACAAATATCCTGATTGGAAAAACGACCTACTCGTAGGTTCGCTTAAATTTCAGTATTTGGAATTAGTCGAATTAACCGACAATAAGGTTGCAGGGCGAAAAAAATTATTAGAAGGCATGGGACGTATTAGAAATGTAAGACAAGGGCCTGATGGTTTCATCTATGTTGCTATCGAAAATAAGGGCATCATAAAAATAATTCCGAAATAACATGAAAAAGCATCTAAAACGACTCTTTTTATTAGAAACTATAATGGTGATCATGAGTATTTCTATTGTTGCACAAAGCGGAAATTCAGATACAGAGTATAGAAAAGACTTTTCTGCAGAAATTCAGGATAATAAATTAACAGAGAGTATGACCCGAGGAAGTGAAATATATACAGGTTTTTGTATGCAATGCCATTTACCAGATGGAAAAGGGACTCCAAAAATATACCCTCCTTTAGCTGGGTCAAATTGGTTAGTCGATAAACGAAAAGAAAGTATACACTCTATAAAATACGGTTTAAATGGCCCGATAGAAGTAAATGGTGAACCATATAATAGTGCCATGACCTCTTTAGGGTTAGAAGATGAAGAAATTGCTGATGTAATGAATTATATCATGAATAGCTGGGGAAATACCCAAAATATCATAGTTACCCCAGAAGAAGTAGCAATGATTAAAAAATAATCTTTATTCAAAATATGTTTTTTGTATAACAATACTATAACATAATGCGTTAATTTACTTTATTGTATTTTTGTTACATCACGTAAATCAAAGAATAAAGGCTTTTGTTCACCAAATTACGACATATAAATTTCTTATTATGCCTTAGCACATTAATGCTGGTATACCAGGGTAATGCGCAATATGATGAAAACGATTCTCCTAATAGATATAGATTTAAATACCGATCAGAAGTTTATAAAGGTTCCAAACTTCAGATCAATACGCAATTAAGAACATTAAAAACCAGTTCAAAATTTTTAGGAATTCCTGAAGAAATACAAGAAGAATTGAATACTCTTTTTATCGCTACAAAAAAACAAGCCATACCCAAATACTATAAAAAGCATGCGGTACTATTTTTAGATGCTATTTATAATTATGAGGATTTTGCTAGTGTCTATGAAAATGCTCTTCATGAAGCGGTTAGAAAAGTAAAAAAAGATATACATGTTGTTGATTTTAAGTTTGAAAGACAATTCACAAAAGCTAAGGTTGCACTGGATCGAGCATTAAAAGAAGATTTTTCGGATCTGGAGAAATTTGATCAACTTAAAAAAGAGCTTCAGGATAGTCAAACCAAATTGTTATGTCATCGTTGGATGAAGAACAAATTTGAAAAGTACAAAGGTATTGATATCGTAAAAACACCAGACGAACTTATGATGGCTTTCAAAAAATCTGAAGCGATACCAGTGTATACACTGTATAATGAAAACCATATCGAAAAAATCATCCCTTACCTCGAAAACCGAATCATTGATTTTTATTATAAAAAATCATTGCCCGAAATCAATCCAGAGATACTGGATCTTCAATATATTACCAAAATATAAAGAATTTAGAAAAAAGATACCCTGATTAATGTTTTGCTAATGTATATTCGTAAACATGCACGCTTCAAAAACATATAAGGTTATCGGTCTTATGTCTGGAACCTCACTAGATGGTCTAGATATTGCCTGTTGTCATTTCGAAAACAAAAATAATACTTGGAGTTTTTCCATAGTAAAAACCCAGAGTATTGACTACACCTCAGCACTTAAAGAACAATTAAAAAACACTGTACATCTTGAAGCATCTAAATTATTAGCTTTTCATAACGAATACGGAAACTGGCTGGGAGAGCAAGCTAAAAATTTCATCAAAAAGTATACTTTAGAAATAGATTTTATTGCCAGCCATGGGCATACCGTTTTTCATCAACCAGAGATCGGACTAACGCATCAAATAGGCTCAGGACAACATCTTGCCAATTCTAGTAATCACAAAGTTATTTGTGACTTTAGAACTAACGATGTTGCTTTAGGTGGACAAGGAGCTCCTTTGGTGCCTATTGGTGATCAGTTATTATTTAATGAGTATGACTTTTGCCTGAACCTTGGTGGGATTAGTAATATTTCTTTTGATAGTAAAGCACAAAGAATGGCCTACGATATTTCGCCTGCAAATATGTTACTTAATTTTATTTGTCAAAAAATCAACCTCGAATACGATCAAGGTGGACAACTTGCCAAAACCGGAAAAATAAACCCTCAGCTTTTAGATCTGCTAAATGCTTTGGAATATTACAACCTACCCTTTCCTAAATCATTAGGGTATGAATGGTTTGCAGAAAAAGTAATTCCAATCATTGATAATACTCAAGATAGTGTTGAAAATCTCTTGCATACATCTGTTGTACATATTGCCACTCAGATTGCCAATGGCATTAAAAACACTCAAAAGAGTGATTCTACCTTATTAATTACAGGTGGTGGTGCAAAAAATAATTTTCTAATCGAAATGCTACAGCAAAAACTGACAGGTTTTGCCAAAGTTGTAATTCCTTCTGTAGACAGTATAGATTTTAAAGAAGCATTGATCTTTGCTTTTATGGGCGTACTAAGGGATCGAAATGAAATAAACTGTCTCAAATCTGTAACCGGAGCATTAAAAGACTCCTCTTCGGGAGTGACCTACTATCCCAATTAGTAAGAGATCTTCAAAACTTTGAATCTTTGAAAGCAAAATACTCAAAAACTATAATTAAATTTGCCCAAAAAATTAAAGAATGCTAATTATAGGTATCGCCGGAGGAACGGGTTGCGGAAAAACCACTGTTGTTAATCAAATTGTTAATGAATTACCCAAAAATGAGGTATGTGTAATTTCTCAAGATTCATATTACAAAGACACTAGTCATCTCTCCTATGACGAGAGAGTGAAAATAAATTTTGACCATCCGCAATCTATTGATTTTGATTTACTAGGAGAACATTTGGCAGCATTACGCAAAGGCGAAACCATCGATCAACCTGTTTATTCTTTTGTTGATCATAACCGCACAAGTGAAACTATTAGTACAAAACCAAGAAAAGTAATGATTGTTGAGGGTATCCTGATTCTTACAAATCCAGAAATACGAGATATGTTTGACATCAAGATATATGTGCATACAGATAGTGACGAACGACTAATCAGAAGGTTAAAACGAGATATTGCAGAACGTGGCCGTGATATGGATGAAGTATTAGATCGTTACCAAAACACCCTAAAACCTATGCATCAGCAATTTATTGACCCTACCAAAGAATTTGCCGATCTTATTATACCAAATAATCACTATAATAATGTAGCTGTTGATATCGTACGTACTATTATCAAGGAACGCTTGAATTAACTTTTGTACCTTTACAACCAATATTAATCGTATTAAGATTGAAGCTTAAAAGTTATTTTCAGGAATTAAAAAACAAACCGGCACTAATCCCGATATTTGCCATATTTCTAAATAAATATGTCTTAATCGTACTTCTTTTTGTGGTGTGGATGTTGTTTTTAGATACTAATTCCTGGTTAATTCATAAGGAGTTGGATCAAGAGATAAGAGAACTAGATGATAACAAAGAGTATTACATTAAAGAGATCATCAAAGATCAAAAAGATATAAAAGTCTTAAAGGATAGTAATGAATTAGAAAAATTCGCTCGCGAAGAATATTTCATGAAACGAGATGATGAAGAAATTTATATCATCGAATACGAAGATAGTATACCCAAAAACAACAAAAATGACTAAGTCCTTATTTGATAGCTTTGAAAAAGTTTCTGCCAAGCAATGGAAACAAAAAATTCAATTTGATCTTAAAGGTGCAGATTATAATGAAGCATTGATTTTTAAATCTTTAGAAGGTATTGATGTAAAACCTTTTTATGATCAAGAAGATCTTTTACATAGTAATAATCGGGCCTCCCATCCTTCTATCTGGAAAAATTCTCTAAAAATTGAAGTTACGGATACAGCCTCTGGAAATCAAAAAGCTGTTGAAGCCATAAAAAAAGGGACTGAAAGTATCTATTTTGTTATTGAGAAAGATACTATTGAGCCAAAAGAACTTATACAAGGTATTACTTCTGAAGTATCGATATTTATTGAAACCAAATTTCTTTCGACTTCATATATCAAAAAAATAAATGAAGTTTCTAAAACTTCTGATCTAAACATTTATGTCTTAACAGACATAATAGGCAATCTGGCAAGTACTGGTAATTGGTTTAACAACCTTAAAGAAGATCATCATTCGTTAACCGAACTTGCAAAACTAAACACACACCTAAAAAGTACAATAAGCATAGACATTGATTTATATCAAAATGCTGGTGCTACCATGATTCAACAATTAGCATATGCATTAGCTCATGCCAATGAATATCTTAATTATTTCAACGATAAAGAGACCAATCCTTTTAAAGAATCACCAATAGTATTCAAAGTTGCAGTAGGTGGGAATTACTTTTTTGAGATTGCAAAACTACGAGCCCTTAGATTGTTATGGAGCACCTTGGCTACAGAATATAATGTTTCCGAAAAATGCCACATTATCGCATACCCATCTCATCGAAATAAAACCATCTTAGACTATAATGTAAATATGCTACGTACCACAACCGAATGCATGAGTGCAATATTAGGAGGAGCCGATACGGTTTATAACCTTCCGTATGATAATATTTACAACCTCGAGAATGATTTTGGTACCAGGATTTCGCTCAATCAACTTTTAATCCTGAAAAACGAAAGCTACTTTGATATTGTAGAAAATCCAGCTTCGGGATCATATTACATAGAGTCTATAACCGATCAGTTAGCCGGTAATGCACTCTCTTTATTTAAAAATATTGAAGAAGGAGGCGGTTTTTTGAATCAATTAAAATCCGGCACTATACAGAAAAAGATAAAAGAAAGTGCTTTAAAAGAACAGGAGCTCTTCGATAATGAAGAAATTATACTAACAGGAACTAATAAATATCGAAATCCTGAAGAAATTACACCTACTTTTCAAAAACAGGTGTTTTCAGAAAAAAAAGTAAGAAAAACCCTACTAGAACCAGTTCTTAAGAGACGATTAAGTCATTTTATAGATAAAAAAACACAATAAAACGTTAATATTAACTAACTTATTGTTAACTTGCAGCTCATTTAATATAAAATATAGCCTATACATTAACATTACTAAATCTAAATCAATGCCCCTTAAGATTAGATCTGGAATTTTAGCCATTTTTCTGCTAACATCTGTTACTTCATCCTATCCACAATCAGGCAGTTATTGTCTTGATGTTGATGAAACAGGGATTATAAAAAAAGCCTACGATTCATTTGAGAATGATTTATTTAGTTATTACAAATTCGGTAACGACTCGATAAAAACTTATAGAACTTTTTTAGCAGAAGTAGCTAGTTTGTCTCTGGATTTAAGAAAACTTCCATCAAATAACTCTATACAATTAACGCGCTCATTTAAGAAAATTGCAACTAATAAAAATTCTCTATGGGTTAAATTAAGTGAATACGAAAATCACGAGGCTACAAAAAAATCAAACCCATCAACATCCGGAAAGAACGAAGAGGAAATTTTAATCTTTAACTATAGAGGTGGTTTTATACAATGTTTAAAAAACAGTAGTGAGAGTGATGACTTTAAGGATATAATTAACACACTCGAAGAAGACGGAAATATTAGTACATCTCTTGTATCTCAAAAATTTTATTACCTAACCGACAGAGAATTATGTGCCGATGAAATAAAGAAATTTATTGCATTTGATATTTACTACTCTATTTTAATGGTAATTGAAAAAGCCTTTGGATAGTTTTTTTTATCATATTCTCATCAAAACCACAAATAGAGCGCGATTTTTTTATAAAAATCATTTCTAAAAGCTTAATTTTATAGCCTTGTTAATTTGTCATTTCGAAAAACGAGGCTTTGCGTAATGAATAGAAAAGATATACAGCATTTACAACTGCCAAAAAACACAGAATCAAGTACCAAAAATGAGGCGGTAACGATTAACACTTCAGAAGGTATACCCATTAAATCGTGTTACAATAAGGATGATATTGCTCATCTGGATCACCTAAATTTTTCTGCCGGATTACCCCCATACTTAAGAGGACCATACTCAACAATGTATGTTCGCAGACCATGGACAATTCGACAATATGCAGGATTCTCTACAGCAGAAGAAAGCAATGCATTTTACCGTAGAAATCTTGCCGCTGGCCAAAAAGGACTGTCTGTAGCTTTTGACCTAGCAACACACCGTGGATATGATAGTGACCATGAGCGAGTATTTGGAGATGTAGGAATGGCTGGCGTAGCTATTGATACTGTTGAAGATATGAAAGTGCTGTTCGATCAAATACCACTCGATAAAATGTCTGTTTCTATGACCATGAACGGTGCAGTACTACCAATAATGGCATTTTATATTGTGGCAGCCGAAGAACAAGGTGTTGAAAAAAAATTACTTTCGGGAACGATACAAAACGACATTCTAAAGGAGTTTATGGTACGTAATACGTACATCTACCCTCCCACTCCGTCTATGCGAATTATTAGTGATATTTTTAAATATTGTTCTAAAAATATGCCTAAATTCAATCCAATTAGTATTTCGGGATATCATATGCAGGAAGCTGGTGCTACTTGCGATATAGAGTTAGCATATACGCTAGCAGATGGGTTAGAATATATTAGAAAAGGTATCGATGCCGGGTTAGATATTGATTCATTTGCTCCACGCTTATCCTTCTTTTGGGCCATTGGCATGAATCATTTTATGGAAATAGCTAAAATGCGAGCCGCTCGTATGCTTTGGGCTAAATTGATAAAACAATTTAATCCTAAAAACCCAAAATCTTTAATGCTTCGTACGCATTGCCAGACTAGTGGGTGGAGTTTAACTGCCCAAGACCCATTTAATAATGTTGCCCGTACTTGTATCGAAGCTAGTGCTGCCGCTTTTGGGGGTACACAAAGTTTACATACCAACGCTTTGGATGAAGCTATTGCACTCCCTACGGATTTTTCTGCAAGGATTGCGAGAAACACACAAATCTATCTTCAGGAAGAGACACAGATTACTCGTACCGTAGATCCATGGGCAGGAAGTTACTATGTAGAATCTTTGACCAATCAAATTGCAGAAAAAGCCTTACAATTAATAGAAGAAGTAGAAGAATTAGGTGGCATGACCAAAGCTATTGAAGCTGGGATACCCAAAATGCGTATCGAAGAAGCTGCCGCCCGTAAACAAGCCAGGATAGATAGCGAACAAGATGTAATCATAGGGGTTAATAAATTTAAACTTGAAGAGGAAGAAGCTATTAACACTCTTAAAGTAGATAATCAAGCTGTTCGAACTCAACAAATAGATGGACTTAAAAAAGTAAAAGCATCTAGAGACGAGCAAGCCGTAAAAGAAGCGCTACATAATTTAACAAAAGCAGCAACAAATGATTCCCAAAATTTATTAGCTTTAGCAGTAGAAGCAGCCAAATTAAGAGCTACCCTAGGCGAAATTAGTGATGCTTTAGAAAAAGAATTTGGAAGATATAAAGCAGAAATCAAATCATTTACAGGAGTGTACGCGAAAGAAATAAAAGATGACCAATCCTTTAACAAAGCAAGAGAACTAGCAAATAAATTTGCTGATTTAGAAGGCCGTAGACCTAGAATAATGATTGCTAAGATGGGGCAAGATGGCCATGATCGCGGAGCAAAAGTAGTAGCCACAAGTTATGCAGATGTAGGTTTTGATGTAGATATCGGACCGCTTTTTCAAACACCGGTTGAAGCTGCCAAGCAAGCTGTAGAAAATGATGTGCATATCGTAGGTGTATCTTCTCTTGCAGGAGGACATAAGACATTAGTGCCACAAATTGTTTCAGAATTAAAAAAATACGGTAGAGAAGATATAATGATTATAGTCGGTGGTGTAATTCCTCCAGATGATTATGATTATTTATTCGATGCTGGAGCTGTAGCTATTTTTGGTCCAGGAACCAAGATTAGTGATGCAGCGATCACAATTCTAGACATTTTAATTTCTGCATTTGAGTAAAAGAGCAGAAAAATATACTATGCATGCATAGTATTTAAAGTATAAATTGTAACTTTCACCAAATTGACAATAATATACATATGAGCCATACAGAAAAAATGCTTCGTGATGGAGCACTAAAAGGAAAAAACATAGTAGTTACCGGTGGTGGTAGTGGATTAGGGAAAGCAATGACTAAATATTTCCTAGAGCTAGGAGCCAAAGTAGCTATTACTTCTCGAAATTTAGAAAAACTCGAAAACACTGCTAAAGAACTAGAAGCCGAAACTGGAGGCACTTGTTTACCATTGCAATGTGATGTTCGTCATTATGATCAAGTCGAAGCAATGAGAGACAAGGTTTTCGAAACCTTTGGAACAGTAGATGTATTACTTAATAATGCAGCAGGAAATTTTATTTCTCCAACAGAACGTTTATCTGCCAATGCTTTTGATACTATTATCGATATTGTATTAAAAGGAACCAAAAACTGTACGTTGGCTTTTGGGAAAAATTGGATCGACACCCAATACAAAAACACAACAGTTCTTAATATTGTTACCACATATGCATGGACCGGATCAGCCTATGTAGTGCCAAGTGCTACCGCAAAAGCAGGTGTGCTTGCTATGACAAGATCTTTAGCTGTAGAATGGGCAAAATATGGGATGCGCTTCAATGCAATTGCGCCAGGGCCTTTCCCAACAAAAGGAGCATGGGATAGATTAATGCCAGGAGACCTAAAAGAAAAACTTGATATTACTAAACAAGTACCCTTAGGACGCGTTGGTAATCATCAAGAACTAGCTAATCTAGCTGCCTACCTAGTATCAGATTTTTCAGCTTATGTTAATGGTGAAGTAGTTACAATAGATGGTGGTGAATGGTTAAAAGGTGCTGGAGAGTTTAATATGCTAGAACAGGTTCCTGAAGAAATGTGGGATATGCTAGAAGCTTCAATCCGATCTAAAAACAAGAAATAAGTAGTTATTAACAATATGATATGTACATCAGACCATCCCTAAAAGCGGATGGTCTTTTTTATTAACTACTGTTAACATTTTTCATTTTTATAATATATAATAAATTGTATTTTTACCTCTTAAATCCAAATCTCCCCACATGGGTAAAATAATAGCGATTGCCAATCAAAAAGGTGGTGTAGGTAAAACCACTACCTCTGTAAATTTAGCAGCTTCTCTAGGTGTTTTAGAGAAAAAAGTATTACTCATCGATGCTGATCCACAAGCCAACGCGACTTCTGGACTTGGTTTAGATGTAGATAGTATTGAAAAAGGCTCCTATCAAATCTTAGAGCATACAGTAAAACCTGAAGATGCAATTGTAGAAACCAGCTCGCCCAATGTGCATATTATTCCTGCACATATTGATTTGGTAGCTATAGAAATTGAATTAGTAGATAAAGATGAACGGGAGTATATGCTTAAAAAAGCAATTGAAGCGCTTAAATCAGAATACGACTATATTCTGATCGACTGTGCTCCTTCACTTGGTTTATTAACACTAAATGCATTAACCGCTGCCGATTCTGTTATGATACCTATTCAATGTGAATATTTCGCATTAGAAGGTCTTGGAAAACTTTTAAACACTATAAAAAGTGTACAAAAAGTACATAACAAGAATCTGGATATTGAAGGGCTTCTACTTACCATGTATGATTCTAGATTACGATTGTCTAATCAAGTGGTAGAAGAAGTTCAGAAACACTTTAGTGAAATGGTATTTAAAACAATCATTCAACGAAATATACGTTTAAGTGAAGCACCTAGTTATGGTGAGAGCATTATAAATTATGATGCAGCCAGTAAAGGTGCTAGTAATTACTTAAGTTTAGCACACGAAATTATTAAAAAAAATAGTTAAGGATTCATGGCGAAGGCAACAAAAAAACAGGCACTAGGTAGAGGATTATCGGCGCTGCTCAAAGACCCTGATAATGACATAAAATCTGTAGAAGATAAAAATGCCGATAAAGTAGTTGGCAATATTATAGAGTTAGAGCTAGAGAGTATCGATGTAAACCCATTTCAACCTCGTACTAGTTTTAATGATGAAACACTGCGCGAACTCGCAACTTCAATAAAAGAAGTTGGTGTAATACAACCTATTACCGTTAGAAAGCTAGATTTCAACAATTATCAACTGGTAAGTGGAGAACGACGTTTTCGCGCCTCAAAATTGGCGGGGTTAAAAACAATCCCTTCATATATTCGTATTGCAAACGACCAAGAGTCATTAACCATGGCTTTGGTTGAGAATATCCAAAGGCAGGACTTAGATCCTATTGAGATCGCATTATCATACCAACGCCTTATCGATGAAATAAGCTTAACACAAGAACAATTAAGTGATAGAGTTGGTAAAAAAAGATCTACAATTGCTAACTATCTTAGATTATTAAAACTAGACCCTATAGTACAAACCGGAATGCGAGATGGATTTATCTCAATGGGACATGGGCGTGCATTGATAAATATTGATAATCAGCAACAACAATTAGATATCTACGAAAAAGTTATTGGTAAATCATTATCTGTTCGTGAAACCGAAAAAATAGTTAGATCATTAAATGATCCAACAGAAAATAATAATGTTGGGACTAAAGCCCCTAATCAATTACCAAGACATATTTCGAAAGGAATTAAAGACTTCTCTGAGTATTTTGGTGCAAAAATTGATATAAAGGTTTCTAGCAAAGGAAGCGGTAAATTAATTATACCCTTTTCTTCAGAAGAAGATTTTAAACGCTTAAAGAAACTTATCAATAGTGAGGATTAAATGCTATTATATTACTTTTTTTGTACTTTTTACCTTTCAAAGTATTCTTTCTCAAGAGAATGAAGAATTGAAGGTTACCACAGAAGAGGTTGCTGTAAAAAAGAAAAAAAGAGAAAAAAAAATTCCTCCTTACGAACCTTTGGCTCCAGCAAGAGCCGCATTTTATTCTGCTGTTCTTCCGGGACTTGGGCAAGCGTATCAAAAAAAATATTGGAAAGTACCCATAGTTTATGCAGCATTAGGTACAGGAGTTTATTTTTATATTCAGAATAATGACAATTATAACCGAGTGCGAGATATCTTTAAACGAAGACTTGCGGGTTTTACCGATGACGAATTTCCGAATATTACTAATGACCAACTGATATCATTACAGGAACGCTATAGACGTGATCAAGAATTATCATTATTGGTTACCGTAGGAATTTACCTTTTAAATATTGTAGATGCCAACGTTACAGCGCACTTGCAACAATACAATGTTACTGAAGACCTTTCGTTTAAACCAAAAATAAATTTCAACGAATTTGATGTTGGACTCAATTATGGGGTATCGCTCAATTACAGTTTTTAAGAGATAAAACAGTTTACTTTACAAAGCACACTAATAAATACTATAGTAATCAAAATATGAAAATCGCACTACTTGGATATGGTAAAATGGGAAAAACCATAGAGAAAATTGCAATAGAAAGAGGCCATACTATTGCTCTAAAAGTAGATAAGGACGACAGGGACTATGACCTGTCTGATATCGATGTTGCCATCGATTTTAGTATCCCTGCTGCAGCTGTTAACAATATTACCAATTGTTTTAACGCAGGAGTTCCAGTAGTTTCGGGGACAACAGGATGGCTAGAATACTATGATATGATAGTAAATCTATGCAAAGAAAAAAAAGGCAGTTTCATTTATTCGTCTAATTACAGTTTAGGGGTAAATCTTTTTTTTGAACTCAATAAAAAGTTAGCAAAGATGATGAGTCCGTTAGAAGGTTATGATATTGAAATGGAAGAAATTCACCATACCGAAAAATTAGATGCACCGAGCGGCACCGCAATTACACTTGCCGAAGGAATTATAGAAAATACTGATAAAAAGAACTGGCAATTAGAAAAAGGAGACCAGACTACAATCCCTATTGTAGCAAAAAGAATTGATAAAGTCCCGGGTACACATACGGTGACTTACTCGTCTGAAGTTGATGACATAGAAATTAAGCATACAGCTCATAATAGAAACGGTTTTGCGCTGGGTGCTGTTGTAGCTGCCGAATGGCTTTCTGACAAAACAGGAGTGTTTAGCATGAAAAATGTTTTAGGGTTATAAAAAATGTAACACTTTACACATAAGAAGTACTTATATAAAAAATTAATAGAGATGATACTAACAGAATGGTTTATTTTTTTCCTGATACTACAGGTAATTCATTTTCTAGGCACTTGGAAATTATATGTTAAAGCAGGTAGAAAGGCTTGGGAAGCTATAGTGCCAGTTTATAATGCAGTGGTATTAATGAAAATCATAAACCGCCCATGGTGGTGGGTTATTTTACTATTTATACCAGTCATCAATGTAATTATGTTGCCCGTTATTTGGGTAGAAACCATTAGAAGTTTTGGTAAGAATTCTACTACTGATACTGTATTAGTAGTTATTACTCTTGGATTTTATATCTACTACGTAAATTACATGTTAGATGTAAATTATATACAAGATCGCAGTTTAAAACCAAGAACAGCAACAGGAGAATGGATTAGTTCAATACTATTTGCTGTTGTTGCAGCTACTATAGTTCATACTTATTTCATGCAGCCTTATACGATTCCTACTGGATCTTTAGAAAGAACATTATTGGTTGGAGATTTCTTATTTGTAAGTAAGTTTCATTATGGTGCACGAACTCCTATGACGGCTGTATCTTTTCCAATGGTACATGACACTATTCCACTAATTAGAACAAAATCATACACTAACAGCCCGCAATATCCATACTTTAGATTGCCCGGCTTTCAAAAAATCAAGCGCAATGATATTGTGGTATTTAGTTGGCCTATAGATACAGTTCGTTTTTTTAGAGACAAATCCAAAAAAAGCTTTTACAAGCCTATTGATAAGAAATCAAATTATGTAAAACGATGTGTAGGGGTACCAGGAGATTCTTTATCGGTTGTGGATGGATATGTACACATTAATGGTAAAAGAAACCAACTCCCTGATCGTGCTCAGTTACAATTTACGCATGCCGGAAGTACAAAAGGTGAAAGTTTTAATCTTCAAAACCTTTATAATCGCTATAAAATAAAGGCAAAAGATCAACAAGAATTTGGATATGACCAACAGCGTTTTTTTATAAAAGGTATGACCGAAGATGCTGCGACTCGATTTAAAAATCATCCCAATGTAGCAGATATTCGAAGAATATTTTCTCCAAAAGGTCAAAAAGACCCTAATATCTTTCCTAATAACGGAAAGGTAAATTGGAACTCTGACAACTTTGGTGCTATATATATTCCTGAAGCAGGTAAAACGGTAAAGATGGACCTTAAAAGTTTTTCTTTATATCGAAGAATTATTGAAGTCTATGAAGGCTCTGAGTTAGGGATTGAAAATAAATTAACAGTTAATGGCACACAAGTACTTCTTAACGGAAAACCTATAGACTCCTATACTTTTAAACAAGATTATTACTGGATGATGGGAGACAATCGTCATAACAGTGAAGATAGCCGAGTATGGGGATATGTTCCTGCCAATCACATTGTAGGTAAGCCTGTTTTTGTATGGTTTAGTTGGGATACCAATGCCAAAGGATTGTTTAACAAGATCCGTTGGGATCGTATGTTCACAACTGTAGGAGGAAACGGTCAACCAGTTTCTTATTTCAAATACTTTATAATTCTTTTAGCAGGTTGGATTATTTATAATCAATACCGAAAAAGAAAGAAAGCAGCATAATATCAAAGAGTACATTGAAGACAATCTTACTCCATCCAACATACTTTGGGTCTATAGCTCAAAATGTCGCTATTGCACAATCAGATTCGATTGTTTTTGAAAATGAAGACAACTATCAAAAGCAAACCTATCGCAATCGCACCTATGTATACGGGGCTAACGGTAAGCTCTTATTATCTATCCCCATCAAACATAACGGAAAGGTAGGGAGACAATTGTATAAAGATGTTTGTATAGAAAATGATTTTGAATGGCAGACATTGCACTGGAAATCATTAGAAACGGCGTATAGAACCTCCCCCTTTTTTGAGTATTACGAAGATGAATTTGCTCATTTATTCGAAAAGAAGAAAAAATTTCTGTTAGATTTTAACTATGAATGTATGGAGGCTGTTTTTGACTGTCTTCAGTTAGAATCTAGTTTCACTAAAACAAACGAATATATCAAGACTCCCAAGGAAATTAACGATCAAAGAGAGCTTGTAAATGCTAAAAAAGAAAAACGATATCATTTAGAATCATACATCCAGGTATTTTCAGAAAAACACGGATTTATACCTAACCTCTCTATTTTGGATTTATTATTTAATGAAGGCACAAATGCATTGACGTATTTAGAGAAACAGGCTATTTTTTAGCAAAATCAACTCTATACTGCTGCTAATAATCTTTTTCCATATTCTCAACCTCCACTGTTAAAATTATTTTTAAAAAATTTTCTATTAAAGTTTAATTGAATTTCTAAGAAAAAAATACTATTTATGCACTAATAAAGAGATACAAGTTTTGTATTCTATAAACCTACCCTAATTCTTTAATTATACCTATTTGAATTAATCGACGTTTATTGACTAATTCAAAAAAAACATATTAAACCAACTATTCAATTACTATGAGTATAAAATTATGGCTTCAGGAAAGAGTTGCTGAAGAAACCGACCTACCTATCGATGAAATATCATGTGATCTGGAATTTACCAATTTTAATATGGATTCTTTGTCTACGTTAACTCTAGCATTTGATTTAGAATCTAAGCTCGATGTAGGAGAAATCGACCCTACAATTTTTTCTGAATATGACACTATAAACAAGCTTGTTGAATGGATAGAGCATCAAAAATAATTTGGAATCCGTATACCAAAGGATATTTTGACAATCCGTACCCACATTTAAAAGAGTGCCGAGAAAAAAACCCAATCCATAAAGGAGTACATAATGAATGGAGTTTCTTTAAGCATCAGGACGTAAACACCATTATACGTTCTAACAATTTTGATGTTTCCGAATTAAACACATATTTTAAAACCAAAGAGCCTTACATTTTTAAAAATACAGATGCCTGTCCATATTTATCTAAAGGAACCCAAAAATGGGCAATGTATTTAAATAATGATCAGCATAGAAATTTAAAAGTGGTTATGGGTAAATCTTTTAAAGAGTTTGATTTGGATGCGGTGATAGCTGAATCTATGGATATTTTGAACGATAAATACAAAAATGTCAAAAACATTGATCTTGTAAATTATTGTGCTTATTTTATTTTTTTAGTAACCGAAAAACTATTTGGAATTAAGAATTTTGAAAGTTTTGAAAAAGTAAAAAAATATTCAAACATGTTGGCTCGAAGTCAGGATCTTTTTATCCCTAAACAGATATATCAAGAAATAAATTCTTGGTTTTTATGGGGTAAAGGGATTTTTCATGACTCAGAATACAAAGAAAATATAAAAAAATTCGCAAATCAATTAAATATCAAATACACAGATGAAGACATTTATTCTATTATGTCTGTTTCTGTAATGGCAGCTTTTGAAACTTCGAAAGACAATCTAACTATGGCATTATTTGAAATCCTTAGTAATTCTAAATTGATAGATTATGTATTGAATACTGATAGCAAAGAATTAAATCTTTTGATCGAGGAACTATTTAGATTCTCTTCTCCTTTGCAATATACTGTGAGAGTTAATAAAGAACCATTAGAGTATGGTGAGATCACCATTTCGTCTAATTCAAAATTATATCTGTGTTTGGCCAGCGCAAATCGAGATCCTAATGTTTTTGAAAATCCAGATCAGATAATCCCTGATAGAAATCCAAATGAGCATCTAGCATTTGGAGGAGGAAATCACTTTTGTTTAGGAGCCCAGATAGCCAGACAAGAGATGAGATATTGTCTGAAACCAATGGTGAATTTTCTAAAAGATTATGAAATAGATGATAGGCAACAAATAAAATGGGCAAGACAGATTTTTATGCGAACTGTAGATACTCTACATCTAAAAAGTAGTATTTCGAAATAAACTTTTCAAATTGCTTTTGTTTTTAGATAATAACCCTATTCAATTAATATAATATCCTTACCTAATTACCGATCCAAAAAAGAAACATAGAAGATGCCAAACCATTTACCAAAAAATTCATTCGACATTAGTTCGATAAAATTAAAAAAAGCTAAATGGTAGAATTTAATTTATTATTATTATTTCTGTATATACTTTTTTCTATACTTTTAGTCTCTCTTTTTTCTAAGGAAAATCGATGGAAGGCTCTTGTTGTAACAAGTTTACTTTTTTACTATCTATTAGTAGGTTATACATTGTTATTCTTAGTTCTTCTATCTTTTATCATATATAAATTAAGTTTTGTAATACGTCATAATTTTTCCAAAACAAGAGTGTTATTATTCTTTATTTTAGTACCACTAATCATTTCGAAGATAACAAACACTGGTACTCATTTCGAAGATTATAGTTCAAAAAGCATTCAATTATTGGAATGGCTTAAGTGGTCATCTCTGTTTCAAATAATTGGTCTTTCTTATTTTACTTTTAATGGGATAAGTTACTTGATTGATATTAAGAGAAAATATATTGAACCCCAAAAGAATTTTTTTTTATTACTACTATATTTAATCTATTTTCCAGCTATATTTTCTGGACCACTACATCGAGCAAAATATCTTATTTCGCAATTCAAGAACATCTCTATTTCTAACCAAAGTATTTCAAAAGGTATGCGGCTAATACTATGGGGATTATTTAAAAGCTCAGTTATTGCTCAGAGAATATTTAACTTACTTGATATATTATTAAGTTCAGAAATTAGCGGATTCTATTACTTAATTTTAGGACTGCTTTTCTTTTTCTATCTCTATTGTAACTTCAGTTCATTTATTGATCTTTTTCAAGGTATTTCTCAAATTTTTAATATACAATTAAAAAATAATTTTCTCAATAGAGTCTATTTTTCTTCCTCTAGACAAGAATTCTGGAAAGGATGGCATATTACATTAAATCATTGGTTTCGTGATTATTTTTTCTTTGTCATAGCCAAATATGATAAAAAGCGAAAATATACCGATCTACTATTATTAACCACTTTTATATTAATCGCATTATGGCACGAACTTACGACAACTCTGTTTCTTTGGGGTATCCTAAATGGTTTGTGGATTATACTTGAAAAAAAAGTAGATTTAAAAAAATTCCATTATCCAAAATTCAGGAAAGTTACAGGCTATTTATATCATCTTTTTTTCTCTTGTGTTCTAGCGCTCATTTTCATTTCGCCAGATTTGATGTCTCTATTTGAAAAAGTATTTTTGAATCCATCATATATTCCAAAAGAGATTTTACAAAGACAGTTAATAAATATTGTAATCATCATAATTTCGTTTGTAATAATGGACTATCATTATAGTAAGGCGGGAAGCAAGAGATTTGATGATTATTTGCAAAATAGGCCTATTTTAAATCGGTGGTTTATTTATATTAAATTGACAATGATGACCTTGATATTCGGATTAAGTACCGGAGTTGATAATTATTATATCTTATTTTGATAAAAATTATTATATCTTATTTTGATAAAAATTATTATGAAAATAAAAGAAACAATTGTAAAATTAATTGCATTTGGAACTATTATCCTTTTAATAGCATTACTTATTAAAAAGGTATCTCCTCCAAACGTTGACAATTATTACGCTGCTATATCAGATAAAATATCTAATAACAAAGAACCTTCATATTATTTCATTGGTTCTAGCAGAGTACAGAAAAGTGTCAATCCAAAAATACTAAGGGATCATTTTAACAATAGCAATATACACAACACTGCAATTAGTAGTTCAACTTTTTTAAGCAATTGTATTTTAGCTGATTACCTAATACGAACTCAGGGGTCAAATGTACTTTTTATTGAGTTATCTCCAATAATTCCAGAGCTCCCAAAAGGATTAATAAAGTTCTCTAATGAAGCTAATATAAATATAACGGAAACTATTAAAGCTTTGACAAAGAAAGAAAACTTACGTCAAAAGACAATCATAAATCTAAATGCATTGAATAGTTACTTTTTCTTAAAAACTCCTTTAAAAGAGAGTATGAAAAGAATATTGAACCATAATAATGATAGTGAAAAAAGTAGTACAAAATTGATGGGTTTTATTTCTTTAAAAGGAAATAATTTTTATTCTACCACTCCTTTTATAACATATAAGGAGATTAACTATTCTTCAAAAAAGAATAAAAATCTGAAATCTTATCACAACTACATTAATTATTTATTGGAATTAAGTGAATTATATGACTCCAAAATAGTGTTCTTTTTGCCTGTTACATATTTAAAAGAAAAAGAAAAGGATATAGTAATTCCGTTATATAATTCGTTACCAGATAGTGTAAAAATAAGATACTCCAAGGGTTTTATTGAGAGTATTACCAATGCCAACTATTTATTAGATGGTAACCATTTTAATAATAAAGGAGCAACAAAATACACCAATCTACTTTGCCCTCTCTTAGAGGGTTATTTTACAACAACAAACAAATAATTAGCATTAATATCAATCACTAAATTGAAGCACTTATATTGCATAATTTTTCAATACATAACTTGATTTTAAAAAAGTACCTCGCAATAAGATTAACATGACTCGATCTATCATACACTACGGGCTTCATTTTATCATCCCTTTAATAATCGCTTTACTTTTTTATCCAAAACAATGGAAAAAAGTATACCTCACCTTTTTAGGAGCCATGCTTATAGACCTTGATCATTTGCTGGCTAATCCTATTTTTGATCCTAATCGATGCAGTATTGGTTTTCATCTTTTACATAGTTATTATGCAATCATAGTGTATGGTTTTATGTTATTTTTCCCAAAGATCAGAATTTTCGGAATTGCCCTGCTATGGCATATTATTACTGATCAAATAGACTGTTGGATGATGTAAAGTACGGTTACAAGTGTTTCTTTTATAAAATATTTTTTACATTTAGTAAAAAAACAAGCATTATTAACATCTTTTTTAAATCAATTTGATTATGACAAGATTTTTACTTTTAATCTTACTTTTAGCAATATGCGCTTGCAAAGAACAAGCACAAGAATCCAAACAAGTAACCAAACAAGAGGCAATTGTGACGGCACCAATAGAAAAATATGATGCCATACCCATGGATTCGAAAATAGCGAGTAAGCTTTCTAAAAAAGAGATTGCATCTATTTTTACAAGAAGAAAACAAAATCTATTAGGCATTTCAAATGCCCTCTATCAAGCATATTCTTATAAGGATGAATCGGGCGAATACTATCTATTATTAACTGATCACAGGAAGGCAATACATGAAGAAAAAGATACTTTATATGATAATATATACGCTTTAAATATAACGAACAAAAACAATCAGCTTAAAAAGAGATCTACAGTTACAGGTGAAATAGATGATGATTGGGAAACTTCTATTGGTTTTTGGAATCAATACTCAGAAATATCCGACCTTGATGGTGACGGTCTTGTAGACCTCATCTTAGTCTATGGTACTACAGGTCAAAATATGTATAAAGACGGTAGGGTAAAAATATTAGTTTACCATAACAAAAAAAGAGTATCGATCAAACATCAGAATAGTGATATCGATGGTGGTAGACATACCAAAATTAACAAAAAACTTTATGCTTTACCACTTAAAATACAAGATGCAGTAAAAGAAAAAATGAAGCTTATGAGTAAAAATGGTCACGCCATTTTTTCTAAGGGTTGGGAAAAAGAGATGGCAAATAAAGCCACTCGTTTAGCAGAAAAATAATACAATAAAAACAACATACTAATCTTGTAAAAGGTATATTAGGTTACTAATATCTTATCTTAAGAATATTATTTATCATCAAATCCTTGAGAAAGGGTCAAGAATTTATAGTTTAATTTGAATAAAACATATTTGCCAGATATTCTCTTACCAATTTTGGAATACCTTAATTTCTATAGGAAGTATTACTGCATTCAATTACTTTTCTATTGTCTAAAATAATCAACTGATTTTCAAACAAAAATAAATCGTAGCGAAGTCCAATCAGAAAGATCAATTAATTTTTCAATAAATTACCTATCCAAGTATAAGCCACCATTCCAATAACCGATATCGTACCAAGGAAAACTAAATCCGAATTTAAAAAAGGACCTAATACTCCCGCTAAAAGAACTACACTTCCTATTCCAAAACTTATTAATCTAGACATCCTATTTTGATATAAAGAACCTTTAGTTAGTGGTATAATTGCACATATTGAAGAAATTGCAATTAACAAGTAAACATCTAAATCGAACCAAAAAAACAAAATAATACAACTTAAAGAAAGTACTAAACAGGAAAAGAATATAATTCCAGAAGTTTTATCATTTTTGTCCAATAAATATTTCCCATAAGTATTAAATAGTAAAATCATATTAGATAACGGTCCTATAATCCATCCTCCAAGTGCAAACAGTAAATAAGGCACAATAATGAAAAACACTAGATAAGGATATTCCGAAAGCTGTACTGTTTTTATCAAAAATCTATACACCAAATAAATCCCAATTAAAAACATCCATTGATTCTTAGTTTTCATATTGGATATCCAGAATGCATATTTTAGATAGGCTCTATAAATAAAATTTTTAGCTTTTATAGCTTCCAACATTCCATCTTGAGCATATCTTGATGTAGGATCATTTTTAAGAGACTCTTTAAAATGGTCCATTGCTTCTTTATGTTTTCCTTGTTCTAATAGAACCCAACCAACATTAGCATGAGAAAAACTTCCTTCAGGGTCTTGATTTAGTGTATTACTTATTGTTTCTTGCGCTTCCTTTTGTCTTTTTAATTTTGTTAAAGTCTGAGCTCTAACATTAAGGCAAAGTACACTATTGGGATCAAGTTTTAAACCATCATCTGCACACGAAAGACTTTCCCGATAGTCCTTAGACTCTAAGAGCATTAACCCTTTATAGCCAAAATAATCAGGGTTATATGGATCTAATGATATAGCTTCATTAATAGCCTCCAAAGCTGCTGTTTTATTTTCATGATACCAAGCTATAGCAGAACGATTATAAAACAGTTCGTCTTCGTTAGGGTATTCAGAAATCAAAAGTTCATTTAATTCTTCAGCTTTTTTATAATCATTTAATTCAACATAACATCTAATTAACAGGCTCTTAGCAAAATAATTATTTGGCTCTTTTTGTAAACCTTCCTGTAATGAGTGTAATGCTTCTTTAAATTTTTTCACTTGAAAAAGTTGAAAACCTCTTTCAAAAAACAAACTCTCCATTTATTTCTTAATTTTTAGATAGGATAATATTTCGTCATATAATCCAGAATCATTAGCGTATAGTGCATAGTTTTTCGAAGTGGTAAACCATTCTGTAGTACTTGGCTTAACTTGTTTTATTGCTTTTAGAATATCTTTTGTTGATAAAGGTTTAGGTATTCCATCATCAAATGACTCCATTAATTTATTTTCAATAGCAACATCAATAGCGGCTTGGATATCTGCTCCAGAAAACCCTTTAGAGTTCTTTGCTAGAGCATTATAATCAATTTTATCAACAGGTTTTCCCTTAAGCATAATCTCATAAATAGAAGATTTTGCTTTAAAATCAGGCGGAGATACAAAAATAATACGATCAAACCTACCAGGTCTTCGAAAAGCAGGGTCT
The DNA here is from genome assembly GCF_040786285.1 of Aquimarina penaris. Classification (NCBI taxonomy): domain Bacteria; kingdom Pseudomonadati; phylum Bacteroidota; class Flavobacteriia; order Flavobacteriales; family Flavobacteriaceae; genus Aquimarina; species Aquimarina penaris. The sequence goes on along the minus strand of NZ_JBFMKQ010000002.1, from coordinate 662,447 downwards.
AAATGCCACGGGGTATTAGTAGCCCCAAGTACTAAAATACCTTCATTATCACTCTCTATTCCATCTAATTCTGCCAGAAATTGATTAATCACATTTCTACCAGCCGATTTGTTCATATCATTTCTATTAGCGCCTAATGCATCTATTTCATCGATAAAAATCACACACGGAGTATTCTTTCTGGCTGTTTCAAACACCTCATGTAAATTCTGTTCACTACTTCCTATCCACATATCTAATATGTCATTAATACCAATATTAATGAAATTAGCATTAATCTCTCCAGCTGTAGCCCTTGCCAAATGAGTCTTACCGCACCCTGGAGGCCCATAGAGCAATATCCCTCCTCCTATTTTCTTTCCGTAAGCCTTATATAAGTCTTTATGTTCTAATGGTTTTATAATCTTTAAAGAAATTTGATTCTTCACTTCATCCATACCACCGACATCTGTAAAATCAATTGTTGGTTTCTTTAGAAATTTCTTAGCATCCTCATCTACATAATCATTTTCTTTTTCTAATCCACTCATTAATCTAAGCTTATTATCAAAATACTCATTCGTATATAAACCATCTATATTTAGCAGTGCCTGATATGTCTCTTTTGCATCTAATAAATTATCTCCATCTAACTGACAATAGCAAAGAAGCTCTAAATATGAAATATTTCTACCATCTTCATTTAGTAATTCTTCCAAAATAATTTCAGCTGGTGATATTTTATTTAGTTTATAGTAGCAATTTGCCAACCCAAACCTGGCATCTTTACTATTGTTTTGGAGGTTTATAACTTCCAAATAATGTTTTTCTGAATTGATATAATCACTTTTATCAAAGTACAACTTTGCAATTCTAAGCCTCAAAGGAACATTATCTGGTGAAAAAGAAAGTGCTTCCAACAGATCATTAATAAGATCACTATTCATTGGGTTAACTATTTTAAGAAAATCTATATTATTATATTATACAATACTTATCAATATAAAAAAGCAAAACTAAAGCTTTATTCTAGAAAAAATTGGATAATGATCCGAGAAGTTTTTATAAAAATTCTCAAATTCAAAAACTTCAAAATCTTCGGCAACTAGAATGAAGTCTATTCTTACAGGAAACAGTTCAAACTCAAAAGTCTTACCAAAACCCCTACCCGCTTCTTTAAAAGCATCTATTAAACCTTCAGATTTTACTTTATTGTAGACATAAGAATACGCTGTATTATTAAAATCACCCATCACAATGTTTTTATATGGCGAGTTTTTCATATGGGCAATTAAAATCTCTATCTGCTCTTGTTGTTTTTCAAAAGAAATCTGAATACGGTTTAATAGCTTTTGAGAATCTGCTTTAGCTAATTGATTAGTAGTAGAGCTTATTTTATGGGATTGTAAATGCACATTATACACACGTACCGTATCCTTTTTAACAACCACGTCTGCAAAAATGATATTATTTGCAGTTCCTTTAAATCGCAAAGATCCTTTATCGATTATCGGAAATTTCGAAAATATAACTAATGCAAGCTCTCCGTTATCGTTATTAAAATCTTCATATTTATACGAGTAATGATTAAAATCTATATCTGGATTATTATAGTATTCTTGTGCACAAAATATATCTATCTCTTGTTCTTTTACTAATTTCGAAATATCCTGTGGTATAGATTCTGAATCAATCCACTCAAATCGATTAAAACTACGTACATTATAACTTAATAAAGAAACACTATCCTTTATATTGTCTGATGATTTTCCTTTCAACTTATATAATGACGAAACATGTGAAAATCCTAAAATCAGGATGGTAAGAGAAAGTATTAGTTTTTTATTTAACTGGACTGACCAATACAATAAAAACACAATGTTAATCACAATAAGAATGGGTACCGCCAAACTTAATACCGATAACAACGGAAACATTTTGGGAGAAACATAAGGCAATAAATACGATAGCAACAATGCAAAAGCTGCAATAGAATTAATAACAAAGATAATCTTGTTAACCAACGCCCTCATACTTATACCTATATCTATTCTTTACCTGCTTTAAACAAGAAATCTTTTTCTTCTTTGGTTAAACTATCATACCCGCTTTTACTTATTTTATCCAAAATAGCATCTATCTTAACTTGATTTGGACTTTTAGCAGAAGAAGGAGTAGTTTTTTTGGTAGCTCTTTTATGGGTTTTTGATTTATGTACAGTTTTTAAGGGGCTTTTTTTCTTGCGTGGTTTAAATAGATTCATCAAACCATCCATCATTTTTTCAAACCAGGCTCCAATATCATTTCCTTTTTTGAGCTGCACGGCATAGATATAACCAAACAAAGCACCACCCATATGCGCAATCAAACCACCCGCATTACCCGAAGTAGGAAGCTGAATTAAATCAGACAACACAACAAATAGTCCTATTTGCCATAGTTTAACGTTAAAAAATATTACTCTAACCTCTGCATTAGGAGTATATGTCGCTATAAAAATCACTATGGCTAAAACTGCCGCCGAAGCACCAATCAAATATCCTGATTTTCCACTTAGAACAGGTAGAAAATTATATCCCAATACAAATAACAAACCACCACATATAGCACCCAACAAATAGATGGTAAGAAATCTCTTTTCTGTAAACAAGTTCAATACAAATTGTCCAAACCAATATAACATTAGCATATTCCAGAAGATATGCCAAAAACCAAAATGTAAAAAACTATACGTTAAGATTCCCCAAAACTGTAGTATCAAAGCATCAAATGCCGCAGGCAAAACAAACCACTCCATCAACGCACCCGGGCTTGTTTTAAATATCCATGAGCCAAGGGTAGCAAATAAAAATAATATAGCATTAATTGCAATAAGCTTAATCACAATATTAGCTGTTTTAAACTGATATGATAGATTATTAGTAGTCATACTAGTACCAACGATGTTGATTAAACGAATTTTTTTTCCAGTACCACATAGTGATAAAGCCTATTATTGCTCCTCCAATATGCGCCCAATGCGCTATATTTGTTGTACCATATAAACTTTGACCTGTAATCCCTCCTATAAGATCCGGGACAAAATAAAAAGCCATTAAATATTTAGCCTTTATCGGAAAAGGAATAAACATTAAATATAATGATTGATTCCAGTATAACATTCCAAAAGCAGCAATAACCCCAGAGACTGCGCCAGAAGCCCCTACCATATGACTCATATACGCTCCATACATATCGTTAATAGTTATTTCTGTTGTATACTTTAAAACAGATGTACTATATCTTCCTGTTCTCATAAATTCTAAAATTTCATTTTTATCAAAACCTGCTTGTACAAAACTTTGATATCCAGGTTGAAATTCTAAATAATAAAACAATAACTGTAGACCTAATGCTCCAAACCCAGCAGAGAAGTAAAGAAAAAGAAACTTTTTTTGCCCTATTGAATGCTCTAATTGACTACCCATCATAAAAAGTAAAAACATATTAAACAATATATGATTTATACCCTCATGACTATGCATAAACATATAAGTAAAAACCTGCCAAAAATGGAAATTATCATTATATGGAAACCAAAATGCAAACAAATTAAATGCACTATTCCCTATGGTTAACGATCCTATGAAAAATATTACATTAGTAATCAATAAGACCTTTACTGTGTCTGTAATTCTCCCCATTTATATTTAAAATTTCTTATCGATCTCATCTACAGTTAACGTGATGAAAGTCGTCTTATTATCTGGTGTTACTGTAGGTTCTGTACAGGCAAAGAGGCTATTTGCCATATATTGTTGTTGTTCTTGAGCTAGTTCTACTCCGGTTCTTACTGCGATGCTTTTGGCAATTGATCTTGCTAATAGATCTGTTTGTGAGAAACCAGTGTCAGGAACTTCATTTTCGAGATCACTAAGTAATTGTTCTAATAAAGCCGAAACTTCTTTCTCAGACACCACCGAAGGTATCGCTTTAATTTCTATTTCTCCCAAAGCGAACTCTCCAAACATAAATCCCGTATTTTCTAATTGTTCTTTTACTGTTTCTAAAAGAGCTACTTCATTTTTAGAAAAAGAAAGAGTAAGAGGAAATAATAATTGCTGACTTACTGCACTGGCCATGGTAATATTACGCAGTAATTCTTCGTAAAGAATCCTTTGATGCGCTCGATTTTGGTTAATAATCACCATACCACTCTTAATGGTAGTTACAATATATTTTCTTCTAAGTTGATATGTCGTGTGATGTCCTACTTTTTTGTCTTCCGTTTCGAATAAAGAACCGGTTACTTCTTCGCTTTCAAACTCGACCGATGAAAATTCATTATCTGTTGATTTAGGGGAAGTCATTTCAGATTCTAGTCCAACATATAGGTTCTCCCAACTTCCTGCAGATTCTTTTTTAAAAGATGTATAGTTTTTACCCGAAGAAGAGCTTGTTTCTGATTTTTTATCTTCTTTGAACGGATTAAAATTTCGGTCAACTTCAATTTTAGGCACTTGCGCCATTTTGCTCTTATATTCATAAGGCGTATCCATCGAAGCATCTCTATTAAAATCTAAAACCGGAGACACATTAAACTGCCCTAGACTATGTTTTATGGTAGAACGCAGCATGGCATACAATGCATGCTCATCTTCGAACTTAATCTCAGTCTTTGTGGGATGTATATTAATATCTATAGATTTAGGATCTACATGTAAATAAATAAAATAACTTGGGTGTGCTTTATCTTTTAGTAATCCTTCAAAAGCTGCATTTACGGCATGATTTAGATAACCACTTTTAATAAACCTATCGTTTACAAAGAAAAATTGTTCTCCACGTGATCTTTTGGCATATTCGGGTTTACCCACAAAACCGCCAATGGTAACCAGATCCGTTTCTTCTTTAATCGGAACCAATTTTTCATTAGTTTTTCCTCCAAAAATATTTACAATACGTTGGCGATGATTAGCAATAGGCAGATTAAACACTTCGCTCCCATTATGATACATATCAAATCGTATAGCGGGATGTGCCATCGTAACACGATGAAATTCGTCTATAATATGGCGTAATTCTACTGCATTAGACTTTAAAAAATTTCTTCGTGCCGGAATATTATAGAATAAATTTTTAACACTTATAGAAGTTCCTTTAGGGGTTACACATACTTCTTGAGAGGTAACCTCACTCCCTTCTATTTTAATTTCGGTACCTACCTCGTCATTTTCTTGTTTAGTTTTAAGCTCTACATGTGCAATGGCAGCAATAGAAGCCAAAGCTTCTCCTCTAAAGCCCTTAGTATCTATTTGGAAAAGATCTTCTGCCGCCTTTATTTTTGAAGTAGCGTGGCGTTCAAAACTAAGTCTTGCGTCTGTAACACTCATTCCTACCCCATCATCGATAACCTGAATAAGTGTTTTACCCGCTTCTTTAACAATTAGCTTTATATAACTGGATTGGGCATCAATCGCATTTTCTAACAACTCCTTGACTACCGAAGCTGGTCTTTGAACCACTTCTCCCGCAGCAATTTGGTTGGCTACATGATCTGGTAATAGTTGAATGATATCAGACATTTATCGTCTTGCAGTAAATATGGATAAATCAAAATCTATGAGATATAAAAAAACCAAAAGTAGAATAAGAAAAATCCCTAAAACTCTTCGATTGATCTTTCTATCAGAATCCTGTTTTAGTTCTTCCCAAGCCGTCTTAAATTTGTCTTTAAAGTTGTTACTTCTTCCTATACTTCGGAATTTTTCGAACTTATTTTCTATCTGGTATGGGCTACCCTCTCCATTATCATCCCAATAACGAGGAGAATAACTAAATTTTTTATTTTTTCTTGTTTTAAATATTCCCATAATCGAATCAAATATACTTAAAATGCTCTGTAATCTAAAGCTTTTAGCATTACAATAACAATGAAAGTGATTTATAAATTTCAGTTTAGGGTTTCTCGTTTTGAAACTATAGATCAAATTGAAGAATCATAACAGCAAACCATTCTGAACTCATGAACATGTTTTCTGGCATTGAATTATACATTTCAAACTCATTACACTAAAACACATGGCATGTAGCACAAATAGTATACCATATCAAAAAAATAAGATTAAAAAAAACAAACCCCAGACACTATCCTTTGTAGAATTTAGCATCTTTTCGTAATTGTGCCATTTTAATAGCGGCAATAGCGGCTTCGGTTCCTTTATTACCATGTTTACCTCCAGAACGATCTATGGATTGCTGCATGGTGTTATCGGTTAACACACAAAAAATAACAGGAGTATCGGTATTTATATTCAAATCTTTAATTCCTTGAGTAACCCCTTCGCATACAAAATCGAAATGTTTAGTTTCTCCCTGGATAACACTACCAATTGCTATAACTGCGTCAAGCATCTCAAAAGATTCTTGCATCTTTTTACAACCGTAAATAAGTTCGAAACTACCCGGCACATTCCACCTAACAATATTTTCTTTTATAGCTCCACAGTCGATCAATGCATCAAATGCTCCCTGAAAAAGCCCTTGTGTAATGTTTTCATTCCATTCTGAAACAACAATCCCAAATCGAAAGTTTTTCGCATTTGGGATTGTAGCTTTATCGTATTGTGATAAATTTTTATTTTCTGTAGCCATTGTTTGAGTTATGATTTATAAGTTATGAGTTATGAGTTATATCTGTTTATAAAAACTCTCAACTCTTAACTCTTAACCCTAGACTATTTTTGCATTGCCTGAGCTTGACCAAGATGAACATCTACTTGATTAGCTTCAACACTTTTTGGGAATTCCTCTTTGATTCTCTCCAAATAAGAAATTGCCACTTCAGCTTTATTTAATGATATAGCAGTAATTGCTGATTTTAATAAAAACTTCGGTGTTGTAAAATCGTTCGTTTTTATTTTCGCAGCTTTTTCATAATACCCCAGTGCCTCTTCTACTTGGTCTAACTGAGAAAAAGCATCTCCAATACCTCCTAAAGCTAGAGGACCCAACATTTGATCATCGCTTTTAAAATTATCAAGGTATTCAATAGCTTCTTGATATTTATTCATATTAAGGTAAGAAAATCCAGCATAATAGTTTGCAAGATTTGCTGATTTTGTACCACCATAGTTTTCTATAATCTCTAAGAAACCATATTTACCTTCTCCTCCGTTAAGTGCTAATGTATATAAAGAATCACTAACAGATGTATTGCCATTTACAGCGTTATCAAAATATTGTTGAGCTTTAAACATCTCATTTGCTGCTTCTTGTTCTTTTGGTTCCTGGATGAATTTTTGAAAACCAAGATATCCTAATATAACAAGAGCTATAACTCCTACTGCACCAAGTATGTATTTTTGATTTGCCGCAACCCATTCTTCTGTTCTAGAAGCGCCTTCATCTAAGGTATTAAATACCTCAGCTGTTGTTGATCCATCTTCGATTTTCTCAACTTCTTCAGCTTTATTTTTAGGTTTGTGTCCTCGTTTCTTGTAAGTTGCCATAAGTTTTCTTTAATGAAGGGCAAAAATAAAATTTTTATTCATAATTAAAAGCACAAGTATTTATTATTTTTCAATAATTTGCACGGATTAATTACGAATTTTATTAAAGTTACGACTCCTTGACGATCAATGTTTTATGATTTTAAAATCTCTTTCTTTAATCAATTACAAAAATTTTGAATCCATCAATTTTGATTTTGATGATAAGATAAACTGCTTTGTTGGTAATAATGGAGTCGGAAAAACGAATGTTCTGGATGCCATTTATCACTTATCTTTTGGCAAGAGCTATTTTAATCCTATTACGAGTCAAAATATCAAGCATGATACAGATTTTTTTGTTATCGACGGCCTATATATAAAGGACAATCGTGAGGAAAAAATGATTGTAAGTGCAAAAAGAGGGCAAAAAAAGGTAATCAAACGCAATGGTAAAGCCTATGACACATTTAGTGAACATATTGGTTTTTTACCCCTAGTTATTATCTCACCTGCAGATCGGGATTTAATAACCGAAGGAAGTGATACACGACGTAAATTTATTGATGGTGTGATTTCGCAGAGTGATCAAAGTTACCTCTCTACATTATTAAAATATACCAAGATAGTATCACAGCGAAACTCATTATTAAAGTATTTTACCGCCAATACTACTTTTGACCCTACTACTCTCGAAATCTATAACCAGCAGCTTCATGAATATGGTAGCATTATTCATACTAAAAGAAAAGAGTTTCTTGAGGCTTTTATTCCCATATTTATAAATAGATATGATGCCATAAGTTCTGGAAAGGAGAAAGTTGCCCTTACGTATCAAAGTAAGTTATCAGAAACTAATCTATTAACCCTTCTTGAACAAAATCTCGCAAAAGATAGAATGCTTCAATATACCAGCGTAGGAGTACACAAGGATGATTTATCTTTTGAAATTGAAGGACATCCTATTAAAAAATTTGGAAGTCAAGGGCAACAAAAATCTTTTTTAATAGCACTTAAGCTCGCACAGTTTGATTTTATAAAAAGAAATAGTAATGTAAATCCTATACTTTTGCTTGATGATATTTTTGATAAACTCGATGAAAAACGAGTAGAGCATATTATAAAACTAGTAGATGATAAAACCTTTGGTCAACTTTTTATTAGTGATACGCACGCTGATCGAACAGAAGAAGTGGTCAAAAAGATCTCTCAGTCTTATAAAATTTTTAAGCTAGAAGACGGAAATCATGAGTCTAATTAATCAGCTATGAAAAAAGCACTATACTATACATTATTATTAATTACTATTGTTTCTTGTACAACACCAAATCCTGAAAACTATATCCAATATATAGATGGATATTGGGAGATCGAACGCGTTGTATTATCTGATGGAACCGAAAAAAAATACAACTTCAATCAAAGTATTGACTTTTTTGAAATTAAAGACTCTATAGGAATTCGTAAAAAAGTACAACCAAGACTAGACGGAAGTTTTATAACCACTAATGACAGTGAATTATTTACCTTAAAAATCGAAGATGATAGTCTTAGGATGTATTATAAAACCCCTCTTTCTAGTTGGAAAGAAACCATTATTTCTGCAAAAGAAAACCAGATCACCGTCAAAAATGAAGCTGGAAATGTGTATTTTTATAAATCATATCAAAAGATCCAATTATAATGTCTAAACGCCATCAAGAACAACAAAGTCTGGGAGATGTTTTAAAAGACTTCGTCTCTGACAATAACCTTCAAAAAGGTTTAGATAAAGTTGCTGTACGTGATGTGTGGGAAAAAGTAATGGGACCTGCAATTACTAAATACACCCAAAACATTAAACTTGACCGGGATACATTATTTGTTCAGCTTACCTCTTCTGTACTTAGAGAAGAGCTTAGCTATGGCAAAGAAAAAATTATTAGCAACCTTAATGAAGAGTTAGGTAAAGAATTGATTAAAAAATTAGTCCTTAGATAACCTATCTTTTACAAACTCAATTTTTGTTTTTCCGTGTGGCGTTGGCTTGCCTTTTTCGTCTAGATTAACCATTGTGATCGTCTCTACCTGTATGATCGTTTTGCGTGTGAGTTTATTTCGTACTTCGCATTTTAAGATCAACGATGTTTTGCCAAATTTTACTACATCCATACCGATCTCGATAATATCACCCTGAACTGCAGAGTTTACAAAATTTATTTCTGACATAAATTTTGTCACCACTCTTTTACTATCTAACTGTATAACGGCATACAAAGCTGCTTCTTCATCTATCCATTCTAATAACCTACCTCCGAATAAGGTTTCATTGGGGTTTAGATCTCCAGGTTTTACAATTTTTCTTGTATGGTATCTCATTGCGCTTTTGTTTGTCATAAAATTACCTAAAATAACGACTACAATTACCTATTTAGAATAGTTAAGAGAAGAATTATTAGTTTTAGAATTTCACCAAACAAATACTGATAAATCAAAAATATCAAAGATGATATTTTATTATTTTAAGAATCAAATTAACCTTTATCATCTATTGTGGAACATCTATTTGCACACAATATTTTGAAATATCTGTGCACCCAGAAATTTCGGTAAGAATACAAACCTCATTACTAGACCCGGGCTCAAACTGAAAAGTGAACATGTTATCACTACCCGGACCTCCATCAACTTCCCGAAACTCTCCATTGACTAACCATTGGTAGGTAACATCTTGGATCCCATCAAAATCTGCTGCAAATGTGTATGTACTTGTCATACCTTCTTGTTCTGCTATAAAAAACAACTCTGGGCAAACTGTTATTTCTTTGCATGCTTTGACTCCCAAAGGGCAATCTGGAGTTTCTGCTTTTACGCAAACCAGATGCGAACCAAAATCAAGTGTGCGGGTAATAGCATTTTCTCCTTCTATAAATGGAATCGTTTCTTCATCGATAATCCAGGATAATTCGTATTCTGGTTTAATTTCAAAATCTGCAACAAACCTATACATTGTATTAGACACCCTGGTACTATCAATACGCACAGGAGGACATCCAACACAAGCATCAATAATCTCATAAAGATCAAAATAGGTATCTACTTGTTCTAAAGTGCCATTTGGTCCTACCAATAGATTTAAAGGAAATCTAAAATTGGGTTGGTAATTTATATTTTGAGTATCGAAAAAAGTATCAAACGCCTGATCGGTATCTACAGAAAGCTCTGATGCAATACCATCAAGCACAACAACCGGATAATCAAAAGTGAAGCATTGTCTAAAGAGTCTTTCGAATTCTTCGCGCAGACTATCATACCCACATTCATTTAAAACATTTAACAAGGCCCGTTCATTTTCGACACTAATACTGTTATTCGCATTCTTAAACGTAATGTTTAAAGGGAATTGCAAACCCGTTATATTGAAGTTGGAACTTTGTGCAGAAACAGTACTTAACAAACCATTGTAATCTTCGATTATAATATTAGAATCATTGTTATACCCCAAAACAATTGGGTAATTAAATGTAAAACATTGCTGATCCTCGGTAGTAGCATCGGATTCTGAAGCTAAATTTTTAAGGAGAGACACTACTGCAGCGCTAGAGGTAATATTAAATTGACTAGTATCAGGAAAACCAACGGTATCATCACTCACGCAACTTACGATAAGTAATATCGTTGCTAGTGTTATCATCCATTTGTATATCATTGATGTTTTCAAAATACTATTTTCCTATTAAAATTGGTCCTAATATAAATATAACGAATGAAAGTTATACTACCCTACCCCTAAATTATGGTTGATAGTCCATAGTCGATAGTCGATAGTCGATAGTCGATAGTCGATAGTTGATAGTCGATAGTCGATAGTTGATAGTCGATAGTTGATAGTCGATAGTTGATAGTTGATGGTTGATAGTTGATAGTTGATAGTTGATAGTTGATAGTTGATGTAATATTATTATCTTCCTGTATCTATATATTTATTTCCTGTATAAATTTTATGTTTCCTGTATATATATTTTTATACTCTATATTATTTTTAATAAGTCCTGCATAATATTTTGTATTTCCTGTATTATGTTTTATATCTCCTGCATCACAGGGTTCTTATTAATTTATACAGGAATATTATAATTAAACACAGTAATACTATATTCTCTTACAGAGATCTAATTTTTATACACTAACTAAGTAAAAAGAAAAACTGCATTATCTTTTTTTCTTATAGTACTGATTAATATACCCTTTATACCGATCGGGAGTATCTTTGAAAACATACTTACCAGCTCTTGATAAGGCATCCATTGCCTCTTTAAGATGAAAATAGGCTCGATCTCTCCTATCTTTGGCGGTACTATTTTTTAGTGTTTCGGCATTAGCCTTAGCCAATAATGTTGCCATTTCTTTTGATAGCAAGTCTGCTTTCTGTAGCTTACTCATGTCAAAATTGATCGTTTTTAGTTCTTTAGTGTTACTTGTTCCTAACGTACTAAGACTGCTTAGATCTTGTATCATATCGGCTGTGCTCTTTCCTTTACGAATGGTTTTTAAAACACTTAAGATATCATTTTTACTGTGGTAGGCATATTTAAAATCGGTAAGCAACTCATTTCTTAGGGCAAAGGCCATTATCGATTTTTCTTTCCATTCTTTTTTAGCTTTCCCAGTACTTTTACGCTCTTTCTCCCATAGTGATTGTGCATATCGCAATGCGCCTGCACGAACAATAAGGTCTTCTCCGTACCTCATCCAATCAAAGTTGATACGTTCTACGAGTGTATCGGCATCTTGTTTAGACCACATATATCGATTTTCTGCTTCTTGTATTGCTGTATCTATGGGTAAATCTGGTTTTTTAATCACATCCCGAGGTAATGCTTTTAGTATTTCGAGTTTGGCCTGATAATGCTCCTTTGACATCTTTATTTCTTTTTTTGAAGAACCTAAAAATAATACAAAAGTTCTTTTCGAGACACTTTTCCTTCTTTTTACTACAGGCACAATAAAAATTCCCCGAAAGTAATGGCAATACTTCCGGGGAATCAACCTAATTAATCTAACCTAACTAACCTATTGTAAATATTTTAATTTTATCCTTGTGTGGGATCATCAATTTCGATAACCTTACAGAATGAAACCCCTGCAGGACAATCTGGTGTCTCAACCATCATACACACCTCGTATCTACCCGGTCCAAATTGATAGTAGAATGGATTATTATGAGGAAATTCTGGAGAACTACCAACATACTCACCATCGACAAACCACTCTATGGTTACATCATCGATTCCGTCAAATGCTCTAGGATAAAAATAGTATGCTAAATTGTCTCCATCTCTTTCGGGTTCGAAGAACAGGTCTGGGCAATCTCCCACACGAATTTCTTTACAGTATTTCACCCCTTCTGGACAATCAGGTGTAACTACTTTCAAGCACACTTCGTGCACACCATACTCAAATTGATATACTAAAACTCTGCTTCCTACTTGTGGATCATTAGGAGATTCTATAATTTCTCCGTTTACAAACCATAGTATTTCACTTACCTCATCAACACCTTCAATATTAGCTTCAAACACATATGTTCCGATTGTTCCAGGCTCCATTTCTTTATCAAAAGAAACCTCTGGGCAAACTAAATCAGATTCCTCTACTCTAATTTCTTTACAGTACGAAGTACCTTCTGGGCAATCTGGAGTTTCTGTTTTAATGCATACTTCGTATACACCTGGCTCGTTAAAATCCCAAATTAAATAGTTTCTTTCATCGGGAGCAGAATCTTCTACCAATTCTCCATTAATAAACCATCCATAAGAAACTTCTTCGATTCTCTCAAAATCTGCAATGAACTTATAGGTATTTGGTTTTTCATATTGTCTACTACTAAAGAATAAGTCTGGGCATGGGTCATTTTCATCTCGTTCAACAACAATATCCTTACACACTTCAACAGGGCAACTTTCATCGGCCACTTTTACACATATTGTGTATTCTCCATTTTCAAATTTATAATCCAAAATCTGACCTATAATCTCATTAAGGTTTCCAGTATCAACTTCTTCGCCATCAATAGTCCAAGTAAGTCTTACATCATCCAATCCGTTAAATTGGGTAATGAATCTATAAACAGCACTTCCGGGTTCATTCTCAATGGTTATATCAATCTCGGGACAATCTCCGAATTCTTCATTTATTTCACATGATGTAAATCCTAAAAGAAGGGTTAGAGTCGCTAAGAACCAAATGTTAAGTTTTTTCATGGTATAATTGTTTTAGGGTTATTTATCTTTTGTTAGAAGCTGTATTGCTCTACATAAATGAAACGCCTTTAAAAAAACATACCCTACCCCCCTTTTGCAGTTACGATCTTTTATTTTTTGATAGCTTAGAAAAAAAATCTAGATTTGATAACACAATTTATATACCCCAAATGTCTGACGATAAAAACTCTACATGTAACGAACAAGCTTTTGATCAGTTTTTCAAAAGTCACTCAAAACTTTTGAGAAATTATCTGTATTACAAGTTCGGAGATATGGATCTGGCAGAAGATATTGTTCAGGACTCCTTCATTAAATTATGGAATAATTGCGCTAAGGTATCTTTGGATAAAGCAAAGAGTTATGTGTATACTATTGCCACTAATTTGGGAATTAGTAATGCCCGTCATCAAAAAGTAAAATTTAAATATCAGGACTATATTATCCAACGTAAAAGCGATGTAAATCATGAATCCCCAGAATTTATTGCTCTGGAAAAAGAATACATGGAAAAGCTGAAAAATGCAATTGCCCAATTACCAGAGCGACAACGAGAAGTTTTCCTATTGAGTAGAATAGATAAAAAAACCTACAAAGAAATAGCAGAATTATCTAGTGTTTCTATAAAGGCTATAGAGAAATTAATGCATAAAGCATTATTGACACTTAGGAAGAAAATTGGGAATGTTTGATCAATTAGTGAACAGTATTTAGTCTCAGTTAGCAGTAATAATAGGAATAATGAATGAATTAAGTATGATGATTACAAAATTTAATCGATATGGATTTTAAAAACCTGTTAGCATATAAAAAATCATTTGATTTGGCGATGAAAATATTCGAAATAACTAAAAGCTTCCCTAAAGAAGAGAAATATTCTCTTACAGATCAAATTAGGAGATCGTCCAGAAGCGTATCAGCAAATATTTCAGAATCATATAGAAAACGACGTTATCCTAAGAACTTCATAAGTAAACTCTCAGATAGTGATGCAGAAAATGCTGAAACACAAACTTGGCTTGAATTTTCTTTAGCTTGTGGATATATAGATAAAAGTATTTTTGATCAACTTATATCTCAAAGCAAAGAAGTAGGAAGTTTAATAAATTATATGATCAACAATCCTAGTAAATTTGGAGTAGTAGAAGCAATAGAATATTAGTCAAAGAAATGACTGCACACTGAAACTGAAAACTGCCAACTAAAAAGAGGTAGGGTAATTAATAAGTAAAACGTTAACATTATATAGACAGGAGTTATGTTAGACGACAAAAAAGATGATATCTTCTTATCCAGATGGATTAACGGTGAGCTTTCAGAAGAAGAACTTCGAGAGTTTCAGTCTCATCCAGAATATGAGCATTATGAAAAAATAATGGCTGGCGCTGATGCCTTGGATCTAAAAAATTATGATGTAGATAAAGAACTTGTCTCTCTCAAATCAAAACGTAATGCTGGTGTAACTAAAAAATCAACTTCGACCATCAAATTATGGCCGTATGTTGCAGTTGCTGCATCAATAGCCGTTATTTTAGGACTGTTTTTGTTTAACTCTGACCAATCATTTAGCACAGATTACGGAGAACAACTTGCTGTATCATTACCAGATGGTTCAGAAATGATATTGAACGCAAAATCTGAAGCAATTTTTGATCAAAAGAATTGGGATACTAATAGATTGGTAACATTGGAAGGCGAAGCTTATTTCAAGGTAAAAAAAGGAAGCAAATTTACGGTAACAACAAAGAACGGAGACGTTTCTGTTCTTGGTACTCAATTTAATGTGCAGTCCCAAAATTCTTTCTTTGAAGTTCGTTGTTTTGAAGGTAAGGTTAGTGTGGTAAACAACAAAAACAAAGAAATCCTAACTGCCGGAAAAGCATTTCGAAATTTAGAAAGCCGCACATCAGAAAACTGGACTTTTGAGGCTCAACAGCCTTCTTGGCTTACTAATACAAGTTCATTTAGAAGTATACCCATCAAGTATGTATTTAAAGAACTTGAAGAACAATATAACGTAAAGATCAAATCGCCATCTATAGACCTCGAAACCATTTACACAGGAACTTTTCCTAATAATAATCAAGAGGTTGCTCTTAGAACAGTTTTTAGTACCTTAGGCATTACCTATAGCCTATCCCAAGATGGTAAGACCATCGTACTAGAAAAGTAAGAGTATGATCAGACTTTTATGTACATTTTATTTTTTATGTAGCATTACTGCTTTCTCGCAAGGAGGTACAAAAGTAATTGTTATAGAAAACCAACCTTTATCTGAAGCTATCCCAATTATAGAAGAATTTTATGCTATTAAGTTTTCCTACATTGATGCTGTGATCCAAAATAAAAAAGTCTCAACCACAATTAACTCTGCCCTTGCCTTAGAAAATTTGATTAGAGAATTACAACTCCAAACTTCATTAAAATTTAAACTTACAGGGAATAATTTTATTACGATTAGTGCTTTCAATAAAAAAGATACGATCTCTGTTTGTGGCTATATTCTAGACGAAGAACAAAAACCCCTTAAGAATATAAGAATATTCTTTAAGGGAATTAGAGTTAATACCACGACCGATGAAAATGGATATTTTGAGTATAAAAAAGTTCCCTATAATTCGGTGATCTTGATCAGTGCTCCAGGATTTAGACAACAAGTACTTCGTTCTGATATTTTTTTAACCAAAGAATGCATTAAAATCTACCTTATTCATGCCGAGGAGGAAGTTTTGGATGAAGTTTTTATAGAGGAGTATTTAGCAAAGGGAATTACCCAAAATAAAAAAATAACCCATATTAATTTAGAAGATGTCGAAGTTCTTCCGGGAAGAACCGAACCGGATATTTTGCAAAGTGTACAACTAACACCAGGAGTAAATAACCCATTTGAAACAGCTTCTGGTTTATTTGTAAGAGGAAGTACACCCCATCAAAATCTTGTATTGTGGAATGGAATCAAAACCTATCATCAGGGACATTTTTTTGGAATGTTATCTGCTTTTAATCCTTATGTTGCCAAAGAAGTTAATTTTTCGAAAAGCGGAGTTAGTGCCAAATACGGTGATCGAATTGCGGGCGTAATAGATATTAAATCCAATACTCAAATAGCAGAACGTTTTACTGGCGGAGCTGGTTTTAATATGATCAATGCAGATGCCGTAATGCAGGCCCCAATTATTAAAGACAGGGTTTCTCTTCAGGTATCTGGAAGAAGATCTTATACCGACTTTTTAGAAACATTTACATACAGACAGCTGGCAGACCGAGTTTTTCAAAACACCAAAATTACAGAGACCACGCAACTTAACGATGAGGATAATAATTTCTTCTACACAGATTATAATGCAAATTTAATTATTAAACCATCTCAAAACCATACCATAGAGGTGAATACTATTTACGGTAAAAATGATCTTGATTTTAGGCGAAGTAATGATATCGAATCTTTTAATGATGATCTAATCACAGAAAATGAAGGTTATAATTTTAAGTGGAATGCAACCTACAGCGATAAATTATCGATTCAAACCAGTGGATATTATGCAAAATACTTGTTAAACTACCAGTTCATTACTAGAAATTTGGGTAATCTCACCGAAATCGAAAGTAAAAAAAATAGTATTCGCGATTATGGTGCAGAATTGAGTATGAAATATAACATATCGACCTATCAAAGCCTCTTAGGTGGATATCAATTCTCTAACAATAATATTAGATATGCTTTTATCACAACTACACCAAGTTACGAATTGATTTTGGATCAGGATGATCGATTTTTAAATACTCATGCAGCATATGCAGAATATAAATACGAGAATCCCAAAAACTTCTATATCTCTGCAGGATTACGATTCAATCAGTATACAGAAATAGATGAATCTTTTATAGAACCCAGGGTTTTTATTCAAAAATACTTAACTAAAAATTGGGAAGTTAATACTAGTGGAGAATATCGAAGTCAAACCGTAAGCCAAATCCAGGAATCGATAATAAGTGACTTATCCCTTGAAAACCAGGTATGGACATTAGCAAATAATGAAGTTTTTCCTGTCATTACAAGTTACCAGTATACATTGGGAAGCAGTTTTAGAAAAAACAGATGGTATCTCGATATTGATAGTTACTTTAAACAAATTGATGGTATCACTACACTAACGGCAGGTTTTATTAACCCTATAGACAATACTTACCATACTGGACAAAGTAAAGTTTATGGTGTCGATTTTTTCTTAAAAAAGAGATTTAAAAAATATAAAACCTGGGTAAGCTACTCATATATCAATACGCGTAATACATTTGATGACATTAATAATAATGAATCGTTTCCTGGTAACTGGAACATCGAGCATACCGTAAAATGGTCTCAGTTTTATAAGATTAACAACTTTCAATTTTCATTAGGTTGGATATGGCACACCGGTAAAGCATTTACCAACATATCTGGAGTAGATGAAAGTGGTGACATTGTCGTTTTAGACTTTGGAGAAATAAATAGTAATACTTTACCTATATATCACCGATTGGATTTTTCTGCGATTTATGATTTTAAAATAGGATATAACCCCAATATTAAATACCGTATTGGTTTTTCTCTATTGAATCTTTATGATAGAAAAAACTTGTTAAACAAAGAGTTTAGAGTTACGAACTCCTTAGACAACCAATTTATAAGTTCTGATATCTTTTCATTAGGAATTACTCCTAATATAAGTTTTAGGGTATTTTGGTAATAAAAAAACCATCCTGTTTAGGATGGCTTACTATATTTTATAAAAATCGTTCTTTCTAGAACTGCTCTCTTCCAGAAAAATGAAAAGCTCCTTCGATAGCTGCATTGTCATCACTATCACTACCATGTACCGCATTTTCACTAATAGAAGTTGCAAATTTGTTACGAATAGTTCCTTCTGCCGCTTCTTCTGGATTCGTCGCTCCGATTAGCGTTCTAAAATCCTCTACTGCATTTTCTTTTTCTAAAATAGCTGCTACAATAGGACCGCTAGTCATATACTCAACTAATTCTCCGTAAAAAGGGCGTTCTTTATGAACCGCATAAAACTCTTTAGCATCATTGGTAGTAAGTTGCGTCAATTTCATCGCCACAATTCTAAAACCTGAAGCAGTGATTTGCTCAAGGATTGCCCCAATGTATCCCTTTCTTACCGCATCCGGTTTAAGCATTGTAAAAGTTCTGTTTGTTGCCATTGTATTTCTTTTTGTTGTCTACTTAATTAAGTAGAAGAATTTTTTAATTATTAATAAGGAATAATCCTTTTCTAAATTTTGCTGCAAAAATATGTATAAAAGCATCAAAAACAAGAATTATTTTTGATGCTTTTTTTTCTCCCAATCCAAAAATTTTAATTTTTAGGGTATTGTCGATTAAATTCTTGTAATATAATATTATTCTCTCCTCGAATTTGCATGGTGACTCTATATGTATCGAGATCAAATTTTAGTATACCAAAACTTGGTGTCGAAATTACTCTTCCAACTCTGTATCTATTAGATTCTCCCTTATAATCAGAATATGAATGCGTTAATCCGCTAGAAGTAAAATCAACTATAGGATACTTAAGTCCTTTAACTTTTGTCATCGAAAACTCAGAAATATGACGATCCCCGCTAAGTATGATCGCATTTCTAACAGCTTTGTTTACCAATAAGTTTTCAAGTCTATCAATCTCATGAGGAAAATTGCCCCAGGATTCAAAACCATGCTCTGATGACAAAAATTGAATGCTACTAACTATAATGATGAAATCAGAATAATTACTTTCTAGCTCCCTTTCTAACCATTTCCATTGTTTTTCGCCTAATAATGTTCCTTCATTATTTACATGAGGTTCATAACGTCTACCTTCGGTATTGCTTTCTTTTAATGGAGACCTAAAATATCGGGTATCTAAAACAATTATCTTTATATTTCCTTTTTCGGTATCAAATACTTCTGAAGTATACACACCTTCTTGTGATCTTTTAGGGTCATCTTTAGGAATCTCCAGAAAATCTAAGAACAACCGTTGACTTTCCTTTTTCATCCCCCACTCTGCTCCAGCATCATTCTTACCATAATCATGATCATCCCAAGTCGCCATAATTGGTACGGTTTCTTTTAATCTTTTATAGTCTACATTATTATTCTGTATTCGATAATCATTTTCAATCTTATTAATATCTTCAGAATCCGCATAAATATTATCACCTCCCCAGATAAATACATTAGGATTCATCTTTAAAATATCATTCCAAAAAGGCTGGGGTTCGGTTGGTTTATTACAGCTACCAAAAGCGATCACAAAATCAGAAGTATCTATGTTCTCTTTTGTCTGACCAAAACACAGCTGAACAAAACATATAACTACAGCAATAATGATCTTTTCAATTTTCATATGTATATAATTAAGAGTCTGACAAAATTAATTGTTCTAATATTACTAAAATATTATTTATTGTATATTCGCTGACCTATGAATGATAAAGATATACATGAAATAAAAGAGTTATTGCGTTCTTCTAAAAATATTGTGATCACTACACATAAAAACCCTGATGGAGACGCAATTGGTTCAACGTTAGCATTACACCAATACCTCTCTGCATTAGGTTTTAATTCTACGGTAATAACTCCAAATGAATACCCTCAGTTTTTAAAATGGATCCCTGGAGAAGATTCTATACTTAAATTTGATAACGGTAATAAAACTGCTATTTCTGAGATTGAGAAAGCTGATCTTATCTTTACTTTAGATTTTAACCATTTATCCAGAAGTGGAGAGATGGAAAGTGCATTAGCAAAATCTGAAGCTACCTTTATTATGATCGATCATCATCAACAACCAGATACTTATGCTAAGTATGTGTATAGCGATACAGCCATGTGTTCTACCTGCCAGATGATTTATCATTTTATTGAAAAAATGAACGACATCGACAAAATCACCCCAGAGATTGCAACGTGTATTTATGTGGGCATCATGACAGACACGGGGTCTTTTAGATTTAGATCCACTACCAGTACCACTCACCGTGTTGTAGCAGATCTTATTGATAAGGGTGCAGATAATACTGGTATTCACGAACGTATTTATGACTCTAATACATTATCTAGACTTAGATTAAAAGGGATCGCGTTAAATAACTTAAAAGTGCTTCCCGAATATAAAACTGCCTACATCACAATGTCTCAAAAAGAGTTGGATCAAAATAGTTTTAAAAAGGGAGATACAGAAGGTTTTGTTAATTTAGGATTATCAATAGTAGGAATCAAATTTGCTGTCATTTTTATTGAAAACAAAGGTGAAGGAATTATAAAAATTTCGTTACGTTCTAAAGGAGATTTTTCTGTTAATGAATTCTCGAGAAATCACTTTGAAGGAGGTGGTCATCATAACGCAGCTGGTGGGAAAAGTAATCTTTCCTTATCTGATACCGTTGATAAATTTATTAGTATCTTACCGCCGTATAAAAATGCCCTAAACCAATGAGAATAATCCTTTACACATTATGTCTTATTTTTCTATTTCCTTCTTGTAAAGCTCCTGAGGCCAGAAAACCTATAACCATCAAATCAGGATCTTTTATAAGTGATAGCCAATCTATTAATCGCAATAAAGAACTAGCAGCCAAAGAGGAAGCTATAATCCAGAAAATTATTAATAGGGATACACTACATAATTATGTAACATCAGAAGGGGGATTTTGGTACTACTACAATAAAAAAGATACACTTTCTGATAGAACACCCAAGTTTGGAGATATTGTAAACTTTAATTACAATGTAAAAGATCTCAATGGAGATATGATATACTCACAACAAGAGTTGGATACTATTACCTATTATATTGATAAAGAAGAATTATTTTTAGGACTTCGAGAAGGTTTAAAGCTTATGAAAGAAGGTGAAATGGTCACTTTTCTTTTTCCTTCATATCAAGCCTATGGATATTATGGCGACAATAATAAGATTGGAACAAATATTCCGTTAATAACAGAAGTAACTTTACATAAAATCACAAAAGAATCAACAACAGAAAATTAAATTATTAATACACAATGAAAAAACTAAGTCTTTTATTTTTAGCTCTAATCACAATAACAATTAGTAGTTGTAATGAAAAATATCCTGATCTACAAGAAGGTATTTATGCAGAAATCGTAACAAACAAAGGAACTGCAGTTGCAAAATTATATCATAATCTTGCCCCAATGACAGTCGCCAATTTTGTATCATTGGCAGAGGGTACTAATACCATGGTTGATAGTACTTATAAAGGAAAAAAATATTATAACGGAATTATAGTTCATAGAGTGATCAAAGATTTTATGATCCAAACAGGTGATCCATTAGGTACAGGTACTGGTGATCCAGGATACAAATTCCCAGATGAAATTGTAGATTCACTTACACACAAATCTAAAGGGATTCTATCTATGGCAAATTCTGGCCCTGGTACTAATGGTAGTCAATTTTTTATTACTCTAAAAGAAACTCCATGGCTAAACGGGAAGCACACTGTGTTTGGAGAAATTGTTATCGGCCAAGATGTTGTTGACAGTATAGGAGTAGTTAAAACTGGCCCTAGAGATAAGCCAGAAAACGAAATAAAAATGCTTGAAGTAAATATCATTCGTAAAGGTTCTGATGCCAAGGCTTTTGATACTGAAACTGCTTTTACTGGTAAATTAAAAGCTCTTGAAGAAGAAAAAGAAGAAAAAGAGCGATTAGAAAAAGAAAGAAGCGAAGCTATGGCTGCAAAATTTAAGGAACTAAGAGCTAAAGCTAAAAAATTGGATAGCGGATTAGAAGTAGTATTCGTTACAGAAGGAAGTGGAGAAAAACCAAAAACAACCGATACTGTAAATGTAAACTATGCTGGGTATTTTGCAGATGGGAAAGCTTTTGACACAAACATTGCCGAAAAAGCTAAAGAACTTGGTATTTATAATGAGCGTAGAGCGGCACACCCAAAAGGTTATGCTCCAATGCCAATGCCATATTCTCCAGATGCTCAAATGATCCCTGGTTTTAAAGAAGGTGCACAACAAATGAAAGTTGGTGATAAAACTATACTATACATTCCTGCTCATCTTGCCTACGGAGAAAGAGGAGCTGGACCAATCCCGCCAAATACTGATCTTATCTTCGAACTTGAAATTGTTGATATACAGGATCCTAATAGCGCTCCTAAAGGACATTCAAAAGATGATGGTCATGGCCACTAGAAGTGTAAGTGTGTAAATAAAACAAAAAGCATCTCAATATTGAGATGCTTTTTGTTTTTACATTCTATTTTATGACAATTAATGATATAAGGTTCTACGAATATTTCAAGCTATTTTCTTATTCAGGTTGATTTATATAAGCATTCAATAAATCAATTGCTTCTTGATTATTCAGTTTTTTTGCTATAGAGATAGATGTTTCTCCCTCCATAACTTCTCTAATCGTTGGATCTCCGCCATTTTCTAGTAGTAATTTTGTTATTTTCAAATGGTTAAACCTAATACTTTCTACTAAGGGTAAAGCCATAAATTCTGGATGTTGATAATTTGGGTCCATTCCTTTTTCAAGATAGAATTTCACTAATTCAAAATCACCCTCTTGGGTAGCTTTAAACATAGATTTCCAATCTCCTCCTGACATAATATTATTTTTATTAATAATTTTATTCTTCTTTTATATAACATCTAATATTTGCCGTAACTGAGTAAAATATTACCTTGTTTTTGGGTTTTTCTTCATATTAGTTGCAACTTTTCTTTTGTGGGTCTAAAATCTATCCAATAAATACTCCACAATTAATTATACATGTTGTTAGCGGCAGTTATTCTTTATCGTTTCCAGTGCTTTTGGAAATCTGGCGGTCATAAAGTCTAGATGCTCATCAAGGACATCTATTTCAACTGTAAGTGTATTGTAGTCGGTTCCTTCGGTAAGTGCATAAATTTCTGCAGCGCCCGACCATTTTTTAGTTTCATCATCAATGGGTTGTTCCTTTCCTTTAACCACGTTTCCGATATGCTTAAATATTATAATTTTATTTGGAATATGTGTTTCGATGATGCTGTAGATACCACTTTGATCTGGAGAAAGGAACAATACTTTACTACCTTCTTTCCAATTCTCGGTAATGGCATAAGAGCCTTCAAAGAATACACTGGTCCAATCGCGATAAGAATTCTCGTTCCAGAGTGCTTCCCAAATCTTGGTTTTTCCAGCCTTAATATCAATTGAAAATTGTAATCTATTGATCATTACTTTGTTTTTTTAACCATTCTGTTTGAGATTCAACTCTATGTAGTATTTCTTCATCTGAATCACCATATATATCTCGAAGTTGATATTTGGGGTTCATACAATCTTCTTCTTCAAGAAACTCATTGATTTTAAGATTAAAAATAGCTTGACCAAATCTTTGGTCAGGGTACTTATTAAGGAATGTAGAAATATATTCCACAATTTTTTTATGTTCTTTCTTCATTTTCTGGCAATTGTAGTTAACGTTTAATATATGTGTCGTAGCAGAGCAAAATGTTACCAAGCCATCGACATTATCGTGCATTGGTTGCTAACTTTTCCTTTTTGCAAGCATTGCGCCTAACCAAAAATACAAAGACCTTTCGATTGATCACTTTGCTGCTATGCTCACATATATAGTGTTATCCACTTTTTATTTTTAGGTTGGATTACTCATTAAACCTACAATTTCTATTACTTCACATTCTCCCGTTCTAATTCCTTCTATAAAGTAACCTTTAGTTCCGATTTTTATTCGATCTTGATGATAAGCTCTTAATTTGTTATTAATGATCCACATCCTTGCAATTCCCTGATTCAAAACTACTCCAGATTCGATTAATCCACCATTTTTATTTTCAAATTCAGGCCAAATAATGAAATATCCGTCTATATCGTGGTTTTCACTTTCGTACCAAAAGTCAGATCTTATTCCTTGAAATGGTAAGGATTTTCTTCCTCCCTCATCAGTTGAATAAAAATGATATTTAACTTTGAAGTCCTCAGGATGACTCAACCTTTTTTGATATGGAATATGTTTCTCATTCATATACAACAGTTCCACATAATATATCAGCAAAAATTCTCCAAGTTGGAGTTTCCGGATCCAGATTTGGTTTTATATTTTTATAATATCCATCAACATCCTCCGAATATCTTTGCATTGCCTCTAAAAATAATTCAAGATTATTATTTTCCCAGTTTTGTCCGTTGTTTTTATAATCTTCTAATAATAGCTTTAAGAATTCTGAGAAACTTTTTCTATCATTAACTTCTATTGATGAATATGTCATTCTTATAATTGTGGGTAACGTTAAATATAACAAACGTTGCTGACCTAAAGGGCAGCTATGTTTTGTTATATAGTGTTGTGCATTCGTTTTATTTTTCAGGTTTCATATAATCATCAAAATTGTTAATGTAATCGTCAAGATTTTCTTCAAGCATTTTTCGATATTCATTGACAAAATAGTCTAGAGTTTCTTTTTTAGCAGATTTCATCTCTTCTCCGCTGTTCCATCCACAGGCGCTTATCCATGAGTTAAATCGAGTTAATCCATACATCATTGAGGCACTCACTTTTCCTCTACTTTCAGTTTTTAATTGATCATTCGATAAGTTAATATGTTCATCTGCTCGATTATAAAAATGTTTGTCAACTTCGTCCATTCAAAAATTATTTTTGTTTTATATAACCATCCTTTTTCATCAACTCATACGCTTTGTCTATATCCTGTTTGGATTTCGGACTGTCTAAATAATATGGCAAATCCGTTTTTCCTTCGGTTAGTTTTATCATTTCACCATCTTCTATTAAGTCTTCGATCATTAGGATTATATCTTTGTCTAACGTTGAAGGAACTTGTCCACGACTATACTTATTTGCTATCCATATAATGTATTCTTCAATAGTTTTTTGCCCGTCAGCATCAAGATAAATTTGTTGAGGCCATTCATCCATAGTTATTACTCTTGGAGATTTGTTGTCGAATAGATGAATCATCTCTTCATTAAGCCAGTCCCATTGTAATGTCCGAACAAAATATTTGTTTTTTTCAGCATAACCAGTTAGAAATTCAAAATTTGGTAGCACTTTAGGTTTCTTTTTAAAAATTCCAAACATTATTAAGAGTTTAATGATGCACAACAATGACATAATAACAATTACTATTACTACCGTTAGTAATTATTTACAAATGTTTAAAATTATATATTTCTTCTCGAGAATTTATAATCCTGATCGTATTTTTTAAGACCTCACAGGTTTTACTTCGACAAGCTCAGCAACCCACCTGTGAGGTCTATGTATTTAAAATTACTTCTTCGGAATCTCTTTTAAAATCTCCAGAACGAAATTCCAATATTTCTGTGCAGAAGATATGCTGGCACGCTCATCGGGTGAATGCGCTCCCAAAATCGTTGGACCAAACGAGATCATATCCATATCGGGATAATTCTGTCCTAAAATACCACATTCTAATCCTGCATGACAAGCGGCAACATGTGCTTTTTCTCCGTTTAGTTTTTGGTATAATTCATCCAACACTTTTAGGATAGATGAATTCATATTAGGTGCCCAACCCGGATAATCTCCACTGGTAGTCACCTCACATCCTGTGAGTTCAAAAGTGGCTCTTAGTTTATTTACCAAATCCATTTTTGAAGACTCTACACTACTACGCGTAAGGCATTCGATAGTAATTTCACCACTACCAATAGTCACTTTGGCAATGTTATTTGATGTTTCTACCAAATCAGGAATCGATGCACTCATGGTATACACACCATTATGAGCTGCGTATAAGGCTTTTAGAATCCCTTCTTGCACTCCTAAATCCATAACATGGGTTGGGAGATTTGCTTTGACAACTTCAATTTCGAGATTTGAATCTACGATAGAAAGTTCTTTCTTCACGGTGTTAGACAATTCACCAATTTCAAACTCGAATGCTTCAGCTTGGATTTCATCTATTACTACCATAGCAAAACTTTCTCTTGGTATTGCATTTCTAAGGCTTCCTCCTCTAATTTCGTTTACTCGCATTCCAAAATTT
The DNA here is from genome assembly GCF_040786285.1 of Aquimarina penaris. Lineage (NCBI taxonomy): Bacteria > Pseudomonadati > Bacteroidota > Flavobacteriia > Flavobacteriales > Flavobacteriaceae > Aquimarina > Aquimarina penaris. The sequence goes on along the minus strand of NZ_JBFMKQ010000002.1, from coordinate 635,683 downwards.
TCGAATCCGTCAAACAATAATCGATTCATAATTTTATTAGCGTTACCTAATCCCTTATGAATATCCATTCCAGAATGTCCTCCGTTAAGCCCTGTAACCGAAATGGTGTACGCAACCTTTCCTTCGGGAACATCTTCTTCTTTATACGTTCGGTTAGCAGTAACATCTATTCCTCCTGCACATCCCACTCCTATTTCGTCATCTTCTTCGGTATCCAGATTTAATAAAATATCTCCTTGCAACCAACCGCCCTCGAGTCCCATAGCACCGGTCATGCCTGTTTCTTCATCAATGGTAAACAAGGCTTCAATTGCGGGATGCTGAATCTCTTTCGATTCCAAAATTGCCATAATAGTTGCTACTCCTAAGCCATTATCTGCACCTAATGTGGTTCCATTCGCTCGTACCCAATCACCATCAACATACATTTCTATCCCTTGGGTATCAAAATCGAACTTCGTATCGGCATTTTTTTGATGTACCATATCCAGGTGAGATTGCATTACTACCGTTTTTCGATCCTCCATCCCTGGTGTAGCTGGTTTTCTGATCAGAACATTACCAACTTTATCTATTTCGGTAGTCAACCCAAGAGATTCTCCAAAATCTTTCATAAATGCAATAACGCGCTCTTCTTTTTTTGAAGGTCTTGGTACTGCATTAAGGTCCGCAAATTTATTCCAAACGGCTTTAGGTTCTAGATTTCTTATTTCTGAATTCATATGTGTATCGTATTTTCGCAAATGTAGTATATTATGATAACCTTAAATACAATGAAATATTAAATGTTGTAGTTTTGTCAATGTAATTTATATGTATTTCATGCAATCCAGAACAAAACTATTTCTTACCCTACTATTACCCGTTCAAATTATACTGATCAAGATTATTTCTTTTTTTCCAGAATTTATTGAGCGCTTTTATAGTAATGGTATTTTTGTCTATACCTCTAAAGTATTACGTTATGTTTTTGGATGGCTTCCGTTTTCTTTTGGAGATCTTTTGTATAGTGTTTTAATCATTATGCTACTGCGCTTTTTAATTAAAAAAGTATTCAGAAAAGATATTATTTGGAAAAATGTATTGATTGATATGGGAGCTACTTTATCAATCGTTTATGCTAGTTTTCATATCCTATGGGGAATGAATTATTATAGGATGCCGCTGCATGAAATATTGAAAATTGACGATGAATATACCGAATCAGAGCTGATTTCGGTCTCAAAAAAGTTAATTGCGCATGCAAATTCTTTACATCAAAAACTTGAACCTAATGATTCACTAGCCATTCAGATTCCTTATTCTAAAGAAGAAGTGTTCGAAAAAACGATTCCTGCCTACGAACAATTAAACGGGATGTTTCCTACGCTTAGATACCACCCAAAAAGTATTAAAAAATCTTTATTAAGCATACCCTTAACCTACATGGGGTTTAGCGGGTACTTAAACCCTATTACCAACGAAGCTCAGGTAAACGGGCTCATTCTTAACTACAAAACCCCTACAACAAGTTGTCATGAAGAAGCCCATCAGTTGGGGTTTGCAAAAGAGAATGAAGCCAATTTTATAGCCGCACTTACTACTATGAATTATAATGATCTATATTTTAATTATAGTGGAGCCACTTTTGCTCTCAAATTTTGTCTGAATGACCTTTACTTGCGTAATGAGGAAAAAGCAATTTGTCTAGTAGAAGAATTACGCCCAGGTGTACGAGCAAATTATCGCGAAGTAAATGAATTCTGGGAATCATATGAAAACCCTTTAGAACCTATTTTTAAAGGCACGTATGATAAATACCTAAAAGCCAACAATCAACCCGATGGTATGGATACCTATAGTTATGTTGTAGCACTATTAGTAAACTATTATAAAGTAAATCCAATCGCCCACATAGAATAACTTTTTAATCTAGTAAGCATCAACTAGCTGTTAAATTATTATTAATTAACAAGCTCTTTCTTGATCAACCGCTATCTTTAAATCTGATTCAAACACATTACACAATCAGATGAAAAAATTACTTATATCACTCACGGTGATATGTGGCTGTTTTACTTCGTATGCTCAAGAATACTTTCCTAAAAACGACGGAGTTAAAACTACAGAGACTAATTACACCGTATTTAAAAATGCAACGATCCATACCAATCCAAATTCTGAAATCAAAAATGGAATTTTGGTTATCCAAAAAGGTAAAATTATCGAGGTAGGCACTTCAGTTTCTATCCCCGATAATAGCATCATTATCGACCTTAAAGGAAAACATATTTATGCTTCTTTTATTGATCCGTTTACCAATTTTGGAATTAAAAAGCCAAAAAAACAAGGGGGTAGTATTTTTAGCCCCGGTGCACAACCGCAGTGGACAGCTTCTAGAGAGGGGCATTACTGGAATGATCATATTCGTCCTGAAACAAATTCGTTAACTCATTTTAAATATGATGATAAAAAAGCTACCGAATATATAAAACAAGGATTTGGGGTATTAAATACCCATATGCCAGACGGAATCATTAGAGGAATAGGAGTCTTAGTAGCATTAAATAATCATGGTACTAAAGGTGAACGATTACTAAGTGATGCGTCTGCACAATTTTTATCCTTCACAAAAAGTAACGCAAGTAAACAAGTATACCCTACATCCTTAATGGGAGCTATGGCATTACTAAGGCAAGTGTATCATGATGCAACATGGTATAACTCTGGTAATGCGGATAATAAAGACTTGTCCTTAGAAGCTATTAATAGAAACAAAAATCTTCTACAAATTTTTGAAGCCGGAAGTCGTATTCATGGTTTTAGAGCCGATAAAATTGGAGATCAATTTGGGATCCAATACACTCTTGTAGGTGGTGGTGACGAGTATGCAAGGATTGATAAGGTAAAGGCCACCAATGCTAATTATATTATTCCGCTAGACTTTCCTGATGCCTATGATGTAACAGATCCATATACAACTTCCTTGGTAAGTCTTGGAGATATGCGCCACTGGAATCAAGCTCCTGCTAACCCTTCGGTATTGGCAAAAAATGGAGTTTCTTTTGCATTAACAACACATAAGCTTAAGAAAATAACAGACTTTAATACCCGAGTACTAAAAGCTATCGAGTATGGATTGGACAAGAAAACTGCTCTAGAAGCTTTGACCACAATTCCTGCAAAAATCCTAGGAAAAAGCAATCTTTTGGGTAGTATCAAAAAAGGAGCATATGCCAATTTTTTGATTACAAAAGATGAGTTGTTTTCAAAAGAGAATATTATATACGAAAACTGGGTTCAGGGTCAAAAAAATATAGTTAACGATATGACTGTTACGGATATCAATGGTACATACGCGCTTACTGTAGCAGGAAAAACGTATGATCTTTCAATTTCTGGTAAACCCGCTAAACCTAAAGCTACTATAAAGCTTGGTGAAACAAAATTAGGTACTAAAATTAATTACCAAGACGATTGGGTATCCATAACTTTTACTGATGCAGATACTACCAAAACCAAATACACTCGAATTGTAACTGCTTTAGGAGATACTCCAAATTTTTGGAGTGGTAAAGCCATTCTGCCAAATGGATCTGAAACTAGTTTTACCGCTGAAAAGAAACCAAAAAATACTTCAGATAAAAAAGAAGATAAAAAACCTTCTGACAAAAAAGAAAAACCCGAGCTGCTACCAATAACATACCCTAATATTGCCTATGGAAGCACAAATCTACCTACTTCTGAAAATATTGTATTTAAAAATGCTACAGTATGGACCAATGAGTCTGATGGGATCTTAACTGAAACTGATGTATTAGTAAAAAACGGAAAGATTGCTGCCGTAGGTAAAAACCTTAATGCCGGAAATGCTAAAGTTATAGACGCAACAGGAAAACACATTACTGCGGGGATCATCGATGAGCATTCTCATATTGCAACTGCTGCAGTTAATGAAGCAGGGCATAACTCTACCGCAGAAGTAACTATCGAAGATGTAGTTAATCCCGATGATATCAATATATATCGTAATCTGGCAGGAGGTGTAACTTCGATACAAATTCTTCATGGCTCTGCTAACCCTATTGGAGGACGCTCGGCGATTATAAAATTAAAGTGGGGTAACAATGCCGATGATCTAATCTATACCAACTCTCCAAAGTTTATCAAGTTTGCACTTGGTGAAAACGTAAAACAAAGTAATTGGGGAAGTAAAACAAGATTCCCTCAAACCAGAATGGGAGTCGAACAGGTATATACAGATTACTTCAATAGGGCAAGAGAATACGACAAGCTTAAAAAAAGTGGTCAACCCTACCGTAAGGACACAGAGATGGAAACATTAGTAGAAATCCTAAATGGCCAACGGTATATAAGTTGCCACTCCTACGTACAAAGTGAGATTAATATGCTCATGAAAGTTGCGGAGAAATTCAATTTCAGAATAAACACTTTCACTCATATCCTTGAGGGATATAAAGTTGCAGATAAAATGGCAGCTCATGGTGTTGGTGGTTCTACATTCTCAGATTGGTGGGCCTATAAGTTCGAAGTTAATGATGCTATCCCTTATAATGCAGCAATTATGCATAAACAAGGTGTTGTGACTGCAATTAATAGTGACGACCCAGAAATGTCACGTCGCCTTAATCAAGAAGCGGCAAAGTCGATAAAATATGGTGGTGTTTCTGAAGAAGAGGCATTAAAGTTTGTCACCTTAAACCCAGCCAAACTACTACATATCGATAATCGAGTAGGAAGTATCAAAGTGGGCAAGGATGCAGATTTAGTAGTATGGACAGACCATCCTCTTTCTGTATATGCTAAAGCCGAAAAAACAATTATTGAAGGTGCTATCTATTTTGATCTCGAAAAGGATAAAGCCATGAGAACATCCATCGCATCAGAGAAAAACAAGCTTTCTACCATGATGTTAAAGGCCAAAAACAACGGTTTAAAAACGCAACCTCCAAAGAAAAAAGAGCAACAACACTTTGAATGTGAAACTATAGAAACGATTAATTAAGAAAACGAAACATGAAAAATATATTATTCATAGTAACATTGTTTATTTTTTTCTTCGGAAAAACAATGGCACAGCAAACTCCGGCAAAAGCGCAAAGTGAAGCCATAACGATTACTGGTGCTACAGCCCATATTGGTAATGGAGACGTTGTTGAAAATAGCATTATCATTTTTGAGAACGGAAAAATAACAGAGATAGGTTCTTCAGGAAGTACTACACCAAAAGGAAAGGTAATAGATGCCTCTGGAAAACATGTTTATCCGGGTTTTATTGCTCCTAATTCTACTCTAGGCTTGGTAGAGATTGCTGCTGTGAGAGCAAGTAGTGATGATGTCGAATTAGGGAGCTATAATCCTCATATTCGAAGTATTATTGCCTATAATGCAGAAAGTAAAATCGTAGAAAGTATGCGCCCAAATGGTGTTTTAATGGCACAGGTTACCCCTAGAGGCGGAAGAATTTCAGGAACCTCATCTATTGTGCAATTAGATGCCTGGAATTGGGAAGATGCAACCATAAAATTAGATGATGGAGTACATATCAACTGGCCAGACAGCTATACAAGAGGGCGTTGGTGGCTTGGAGAAGAACCAGGCTTGAAACCTAATAAAGACTATGCAAAACAAACCAAAGAATTAAAAGAATTTATACTTGAAGCAAAAGCTTCTTTAAAGGCAAAAGATATATCTAATAAAAACCTTCCTCATTATGCAATGAAAGGAGTTTTTGATGGTTCAAAGACGTTATTTATTCATGTTAGTGCCGAAAAAGCGATCCTTGAAGTTTTATCGTTTGGTAAAGAGTATGGTGTACAAAAAATAGTAATTGTTGGAGGTGATGAGGCTTATAAAGTAGCTTTACAATTAAAACAAAACAATGTACATGTTTTATTAAAAAGAACACATACAACGCCTAATTATGAGGATGATGATTATGATCAACCTTATAAAAATGCAAAATTATTAATCGATGCTGGTGTACTGGTTGCCTTACAGAATAGTGGTGGTATGGAACGTGCCAATGCACGTAATCTTCCTTTTCAGGCAGGAACGGTAGCAGCACATGGATTAGATAAAGAAAAAGCACTACAATTGATTACTGGTAATAGTGCTAAGATTCTGGGTATCGATACTATAACCGGAACTCTGGAAAAGGGTAAAGACGCAACCTTATTTATTAGTATTGGTGATGCTTTAGATATGCGCACGAATCAATTAGAAAAGGCATTTATCCAGGGAAGAGAAATTAGTCTTGAAAGCCATCAAACCAAGCTTTGGAAACGATATAGTAATAAATATGGACAGTAGAAAAAATATAAAACCTCACAGGCTATTAAGATCTGTGAGGTTTTAATTTCAATTTTTTGTATGTATTCAATTTTTGAACTCTTTTATATCTTCAAGTGCGCTAATTAGCATATTTACATGATTTAGCGTACAACTTTCTCCCATAATACCGATTCTCCATATTTTACCGGCAAAAGCTCCTAAACCACCACCTACTTCTATATTATAATCATTAAGCAATTTTGATCGAATGAGCGATTCATCGTTTCCTTCTGGTAGGAAAACCGAATTTAAGTTTGGTAAACGATATTGCTCTTCAACCAAATACCTAAACCCTAACTGTTCTAATTTAGTTTTAAGTACTTGATGTACATCTTGATGTCTTTTCCATCGATTTTCGAGACCTTCTTCTAAAACAATTCGTAATGACTCTCTCAAAGCATATACCGAAGACACTGGCGCTGTATGGTGATAAGCACGTTTAGCTCCACCCCAATAATTTTTGACCAAGCTAAGATCTAAAAACCAGCTTTGCACTTTGGTTTTTCTATTTTCTAATACTTTTAAGGCTCTATCAGAAAAGCTAACAGGGGACAATCCAGGAGGAGCACTTAAACATTTTTGAGTCCCTGTATAAATTGCATCTATGTCCCAATCATCAACTCTAAGCTCCATACCGCAATATGAGGTTACCGCATCCACCATTAATAATCCTCCTGCATCATGAACCAAATCACTAATCTCTTTCAACGGTTGTAAGGCACCCGTGGAAGTCTCTGCATGTACCAGAGCTACAAGTTTTGGTTTTGGACACTTATCCAGTACTTTTTTTATATCATCTGGAGATACTACAGTTCCCCATTCTTTTTCGATTTTATGTACTGTGGCCCCGCAACGTTCTGTAATATCGGCCATCCTACCTCCAAAAACACCATTAATACATATAATAGCTTCATCTCCTGGTTCCAAAAGATTCACCAAACAAGTTTCCATACCTGCGCTTCCGGGCGCTGATACCACAAAGGTGAGATGGTTTTTAGTAATAAAAGTTTCTTGTATCATTTCTTTTACCTCATCCATTATCGTTACAAATTCGGGATCTAAATGACCAATTAAAGGAGTAGACATGGCTTTAAGTACTCGTGGATGTGCATCAGATGGGCCAGGACCCATTAAAATTCTATTACTTGTGTTGAGCTCTTTATACATATGGAAATTTTTGTATGATTAACTATATCGTTTTCGTAAAATTAGAAAATTTTAAACGTGTAGATTTTTAACCCCTACCCTTTTCATTTAAAAAACGACTCAAAATTGATGATTTTATAATCAAAATCAGAAATCAACTTTACATATTATGATTTCCTGAAAAAAGCCCTCTTATTTTTATCAAAAAAAGTTTTGGCTTTGCTAATAAAAAACCCTGACAATATAATGTATTGTCAGGGCTTATACTTGTACTTTTACTTTTTATAGAGTTTCCTTTTCAGTTACAGGTTTCTTAAATAATGAAGGCAAAGGTTTTTCTTTGCTAGCACTTGAATTAACAAAATTCCGTTCACTTTTAACATCGCCTACTTCACCATCTTTGTATTCCCTCCATTTAAGAGTTTTGGGAAGCAATAATCCATTAACATCGTTCCAGTCTGAATATTCAATAAGACTTATTCGTTCACTACTTTCTTTGCTAAAAAATGTAACTGTATATCCTAAAAATTTCATCTTCTTAGAAGTTTCATCATAATAAATGAAATAATTATCTTTCGGAGAATCTCCTACTCCATCACCATACGAAATTTTATATCCTGGATATGAGACATCTTCCATTTTAAGAGCATCAACTTTTTGATAAGAAATTCCATCATCTCCTAAAACAAAGGGCATGGCATAAAAATAAAACATTAGGTTATGATAAAATCTAGGGTTCCCTTTAAAATATGTTGAATCTTGCTCTAACCATGCTTCTTTACCATCAAAACCTAAAGTAAATTTATCGGTTTCAATACGTGCATGACGAGTTTTAAGGTCTGTTATATGCTTTTCATTTCCTTCGGGATTGGTCATTTCGAAAATTAAGGTATTCATTTGATCAAAAGCCTGGATCCCTCCGTGAGCTTTAAAAACTGAAGCGATATCTTCTGGAAAATCTTTAGATCGATCTAGAACTACAGCTTCTTTTGGTGTTTCTGAGGTAATAGTTTCTTTTTCTGATTTTGTTTCCTGTTTACAGGATGCAATAACAATAAGTAAAACGAATAGTGCGAGTAATCTTTTCATGAGTAAGGATAGTATAGTTATAAGTTACTTTTAAAAGTGAAATAGTCAGGTATACTAATACGTCCTTACAAGAAAAATCAAGTTTTTTGCTTTTTCTTTTTTGCGGCAGGAAAGAGCACGTTATTTAAAATTAAACGATAGCCGGGTGAATTGGGATGAAGCTCTAATTCGGTTTTAGGATCTCCCACTCTATGTGTGTAATCTTCAGGATCATGTCCTCCGTAAAAGGTAAAGAATCCCTTACCTTTAATACCATGTATGTATCTTGCTTCACCATTGGTTTTATTCTCCCCCAACGTAAGAACATTAGATCTGATTTCGTTAGGGTTATATGCCGTTGTTTGTCCCATAAATCCTTTAACCAATGCCGTATGATTTTGACATAACATTGTAGGGATAGGATCCCATTTAGCAGAGAAATCCATTAAAGTAAAGTAATCTGTTGTTTTAGAAATCCGACGATTTCTTGTCATATCAATAGAAGAGAATTCATATACATTTGGGCTTCTCTCTAATGTAAAATTTTTAAATGCAAAAGTCTGACTATAATCTATTTTAGATTGATACCCTGGTTCGCTAGGATCACCATCAAACATGGGTTCACAAATATCCACACCTTGTGCAGCTAAAGCGATCTCAAAACTATCGGTTGCACTGCACATAGCAAACATAAACCCTCCTCCAACGACATAATCTCTAATTTTTAATGCCACTGCAAGTTTTTCTTGAGAAACCTTCTGATAGCCCAGGGATTTTGCAAGCTTTTCGGCTTCAGCTTTTTCTTTTATATACCATGGCGCAGCTCTATAAGAAGCATAAAATTTACCATATTGACCAGTAAAATCTTCATGATGCAAATGCAACCAATCATACAAAATCAAATTATCTTCTAGTACCTCTCTATCATAAACAGTTTCATAAGGAATCTCGGCAAAAGTAAGTACCATAGTCACCGCATCATCCCATGGTTGATTTCCTTTTGGAGAATATACTGCTATTTTAGGAGCTTTTTCTAAAATCACAGCTTCCATATTCTGTGATGGACTACTAATTTCTTCAAGAATTTCCTCGGTTTCGGCATTACTTATTACTTCATAAGAAACTCCTCGAATGGTGCATTCTTTACGGATATTTTCGGTATCAGGTAAAAGAAAAGATCCTCCTCGATAATTAAGTAACCATTTAACTTTAAGGTCTTTGCTTAACGTCCAATAAGTTATGCCATACGCTTTTAAATGATTCTGCTGCCCATCTGCGTCCATAGGAATGAGTACGTAAGACGCATAGGATTGAAATGTAAATAAGAAAATTAAAACACATACAAAATGGTAAGCAAGTTTTTTGGATATATACGCTTGCTTAGCTATTAATTTTGTTTTAGAAGGGCACTTCGTCGTCATCACTAGAATCATTTATACTACTCCCAAAAGCTTCATCTGCACTAGGAAGATGGCTTGTATTAAATGGATCTTCTTCTTCTCCTTCATTCATTTTTGAATGAAACTCAAAAGGAGTACTAAAGTCATCTAAGTTATCAAATTTACCTAAGTGACCAATAAACTTTAACCTTATATTGTCTAAACCACCATTACGATGCTTTGCAACGATGAATTCTCCTTGACCTTGAGTAGGCGATCTTTCTTCGTCATCCCACTCGTCAATTTTATAGTATTCTGGTCTATAAATAAAGGATACAATATCTGCATCCTGCTCGATAGCCCCAGATTCACGAAGGTCACTAAGTAAGGGCCTTTTACTACCTCCACGAGTTTCAACAGCACGCGATAACTGTGATAATGCAATTACGGGAACACTTAATTCTTTTGCTAATGCTTTAAGGTTACGAGAAATAGTAGAAATTTCCTGTTCACGATTTCCATTTTTACCAGTTCCTCCTGCAGTCATTAATTGTAAATAATCAATAACAATCATTCTTATCCCATGTTGAGAAGCAAGACGACGTGCTTTTGCTCTTAAGTCAAAAATTGATAATGACGGAGTATCATCTATAAATAAGGGTGCCTTTTCGAGATCTTTAACCTTTACGTTAAGCTGCTCCCATTCGTGTTTTTCTAGCTTACCGGTACGTAGTTTTTCTGAAGAAAGCCCAGTTTCTGAAGAAATCAAACGTGTAATTAACTGCACAGAAGACATCTCTAAAGAAAAGAAAGCTACAGGGATATTTTGCCCAACGGCCATATTTCTTGCCATAGACAAGGTTAACGCTGTTTTACCCATACCCGGACGGGCAGCCACAATGATTAAATCACTTGGCTGCCACCCCGAGGTCAATCTATCCAATTTATCAAAACCTGATGGTATTCCACTTAAACCTTCCTTGTTTGATATTTCTTGTATTTTTTTCTTCGCCTGAATTACTAAGTTCTGGGCTGTTTCTGTAGATCTTTTAATATTACCCTGGGTAACCTCATATAATCTGGATTCTGCCATATCCAGCAAATCAAAAACATCAGTAGTTTCGTCATATGACTCTTCAATGATTTCGTTTGAAATCTTAATCAAACTACGTTGAATATATTTTTGAAGAATAATACGGGCATGAAACTCAATATGGGCAGAAGATGCCACTTTTTGGGTTAGCTGTATCAAATAATAGTCTCCTCCGGCGAGTTCAAGCCTAGAATCCTTCTTAAGTTGGCTTGAAACCGTTAATAAGTCTATTGGTTCGGAGTTTTCGAAGAGTTTATATATTGCTTCAAAGATGTATTGATGTGCTTCTCTATAGAAAACATCAGGGTTAAGGATATCAATAATTTCATCAACCCCTTTCTTATCAATCATCATTGCCCCAAGCACAACTTCCTCTAAATCAACTGCTTGAGGGGGTATTTTCCCTTTCTCAAGCGATATTACGTTCCCCCGACCGTAACTTATTTGTTGAGATTGCTGTACTTTTTCCATAACCACGAATGTAAAAAAATTGTAAAGAGATGTACCTACATACAAAGATACGAATGTTCACCGGTCTTCAACAAATGAACTGTTAATAAGTAATTTTTATTGTTAATAAGCATAAAAAAATCTGAAGTTCAAAACTTCAGATTTAGGTACTAAGTGATTTTTTGGGGGTTAATCTTTAAAGACTCCCATATTTGCATATTTATCCATACGTTTTTCTATCAAATCGTCTGGTGATAAGTTTTTTAATTCTTCGAAAGATGTTAAAATATTATCTCGAACTGTTTTGAATGTAGTTTCACGATCGCTATGAGCACCACCAAGCGGTTCTTTTACAATTTCATCAATAAGTTTTTGCTTCTTCATATCCTTTGCGGTAAGTTTCAGCGCTTCGGCAGCCTGCTCTTTAAACTCCCAGCTACGCCAAAGAATTGATGAGCATGATTCTGGCGAGATTACAGAATACCAAGTATTTTCTAACATTAATACTTTATCACCTACTCCTATTCCTAAGGCTCCTCCACTAGCTCCTTCGCCAATGATTACAACAATAATAGGGACTTTTAGGCGGGTCATTTCTAAAATATTTCTTGCTATTGCTTCTCCCTGCCCTCTTTCTTCAGCTTCAAATCCAGGATATGCACCAGGTGTGTCAATAAAACTTACCACAGGAATATTAAACTTCTCTGCGCTTTTCATTAAACGAAGTGCTTTGCGATATCCTTCTGGATTCGCCATCCCGAAATTACGATATTGCCTGGTCTTCGTATTATATCCTTTTTGTTGACCGATAAACATAAAGCTTTGATTCCCGATTTTTCCTAAACCTCCAATCATTGCTTTATCATCTTTTACAGTTCGGTCTCCATGTAATTCTAAGAACGATTCTCCGCAGATCGCATCGATATAATCTAATGTATACGGCCTTGAAGGGTGCCTTGATAGCTGTACTCGCTGCCAAGGAGTAAGGTTCTTGTATATTTCTTTTTTGGTCTCTTTGAGTTTTTTTTCGATTTGCTTACAGGTATCTGTTACATCAACTTCGCTTTCTTCACCAATGGCGCAAGCTTTCTCGAATTGTTCTTCAAGCTCTTTTATAGGGAGTTCAAATTCTAAATATTCCATAATCAAGAATATAATTTATATTAACTAGGGTTAGCCGACAAATATAAAAACTTTACTTCGTAATGTTACCTAAAGTTGACTGTCTTTTTCTTTTTTTAGCATTTTTGAATATTCCATTTAGTATTACCGTGCAAAATATAAGAACTGCACCATAGTAAAATTGAGGGTTCATTTTTTCTGAATCACCAAAAATTAAAAATGCTAATGCTATGCCATATACGGGTTCTAAGTTAACTGTGAGCATAACTGTATAAGGACTCAAATACTTCATTACATGCACCGAACCTATAAAAGCATAGGCAGTACACACTGAAGCTAATATTAACATATATATCCAATCTGTAATAGATAATTGGAAAAAGGAAATTGTAAATCCTTCGAATTCTTTTCCAAAAAAAGTACTAATCATTAGATATATAGTGATTACTGCTACACCACATAACAATTCATAAAAAGAAATCATTGATGCATTATACTGTTGAGCTATCTTACCATTAATCAGTGAAAATATTGCAGATAAAAATGCAGAACATAAAGCATAAATAATACCCAACACATAATCTCCTTCGACATTGAAAATGATGTACAACCCACAAATTACCAACATTCCGAATAGTAGTTCATACCAAATTAGCCTCCTCTTGTAAAAAATTGGCTCTAAAATTGAAGTAAAGAATGCTCCTGTAGATAGCATCGCAAGTGTTATAGAAACATTAGAAACTTTGATGGCTGCAAAAAATGTTATCCAATGCAACGCAATAATAACACCTGCTATAAAAAGTGTGAAAAATAGTTTTCTAGAAACCGTAAGGGATATTCTTTTCGCTTTAATATATAAATAAATAAACCCTGAAGCCAAAAGCATTCTATACCAAACCAACGGGATTGCCTCTACAGATATCAATTCTCCTAATATGGCGGTAAAACCCCATACGAATATGATAAAATGCAAATGCAGATAATTCTGAAGTTTAGCGCTTAGCATTGAACAATAGATAAATAGCTAAAATCCCAAAAGATAAGTTAGGAAACCAAACCGCTACTATTGGCGGAAAATCAGACTGATTTGCCAGTGTACCTAATACTTTGTCGAAAAAAATAAAAACAAACGCTAATGAAATACCCACTGCCAGATTGACTCCCATACCTCCTCTCCTTTTCATAGAAGACACCGCCACACCAATTACGGTAAGGATGAATGCAGATATTGGAATACTCCAACGTTTATACGCTACTACCTTATATCGATTGATATCTGAAGATCCTCTTTTGCTTTCTTTTTCGATAAATTCACTCAACTGGGTGTAATTAAGCGTCTCTGCTACATAAGTCACGGGAGTAAATTCATCAATATTAAAAGGCAACATAGTATCTTTTTTTGGAGCCCTCTCTATAATATCTCTATCATCTAACACTTTTCGTTTTACATAATCACGTAATTCGTATATACTATCTTTAAATGTGATTCTTCTAGCCGAAATTTTGGTATCTAAAGCGTTACCGTTAAAATATTCTAAGGTAAAATTAGTGGCAGACTTTTCTAATGGCTTAAAATTATTAGCATATAAAAAAATACTATCATTAACCTGGCGATATACATTACTGGTTTCTTGCACTTTTCTTCCTTTCTTAAGGTAAGAATATTTAAACTCATTAAATCCCTGACTTGCTTTAGGAGCCAAAAACAATCCCATAGCCAGCGCTCCCACACATATAATAACAGCTCCAATCATGTACGGTCTTAAGAATCTCCAAAAAGAAACTCCCGAACTTAAAAATGCAATAATTTCAGTTTTATTCGCAAGTTTTGAAGTAAACCATATTACAGATAGAAATACAAATAGAGGAAACAATAAATTAGCAAAATACACTGTAAAATCCAGATAATATCCTACTACCGCATTTACAGGGACCTTATGCTCGAGCATATTATCGATCTTTTCAGAAAGATCTACAATAATCCCAATAGGAATAAAAAGTAAGATCATTGTGAAAAATGTACCTAAATATCTTTTAAGTATGTACCAATCTAATATCTTCAAATTACAATCTTTTATCCATTTGTTTAACCATCATATTCTTCCAAGTATAAAAATCTCCAGCTAAGATATGCTTTCTGGCTTCTCTAACCAACCACATATAAAATCCTAAATTATGTATCGTGGCTATTTGTTTTCCTAATAACTCATTCACCGAAAAAAGATGTTTTAAATATGCCTTAGAATATTCGGTATCTACATAAGTAATTCCCATTTCATCAATAGGCGAAAAATCGTCTTCCCACTTTTTATTCTTCATGTTGATGGTTCCATGGGCCGTAAATAACATTCCATTACGTGCATTACGAGTAGGCATAACGCAATCAAACATATCTACTCCTAAAGCAATATTTTCTAAAATATTAATCGGTGTACCCACTCCCATAAGATAACGTGGTTTATCTTCTGGCAAAATATCAGTAACCACTTCGGTCATTGCATACATTTCTTCTGCTGGTTCCCCTACAGATAGTCCTCCAATTGCATTCCCAACGGCACCTGCATTTGCAATATATTCTGCAGATTGCTTTCTAAGGTCTTTATAGGTGCTTCCTTGTACTATTGGAAAAAAAGCCTGATCATATCCATATTTAACCGGAATTTTTTCTAAATGTTGCATACACCTATCTAACCATCTGTGAGTCATGTGCATACTACGCTTTGCATAATTATAATCACAGGGGTATGGTGTACATTCATCAAATGCCATAATAATATCGGCTCCAATAGTTCGTTGTATTTCCATTACATTTTCTGGAGTAAATACATGGTACGAACCATCAATATGGGATTTAAATTTTACTCCTTCTTCTTTAATTTTTCGATTAGCAGATAACGAATACACCTGATAACCGCCACTGTCGGTAAGAATATTACGATCCCAGTTCATGAATTTATGCAACCCTCCTGCTTTTTCTAAAATCGGAGTTTGTGGTCTTAAATATAGATGATACGTATTTCCCAATATAATATCAGGATTAATATCATTTTTTAGTTCTCTTTGATGGACTCCTTTTACGGTACCAACAGTACCTACTGGCATAAAAATTGGAGTTTCAATAACACCATGATCCGTACTTATTTTTCCTGCTCTTGCTTTACTTTGTGGATCTTTGGATAAAAGGTCGAATTGCATAATTTACATTTGATAGAGCGCAAAGATAACTAACAAATTTAAGTTAGAGCTTAATGTCTATTCTTTTTACTTCCCTTGTGAGTAAGCTAGCATTTGAGCAATTGAGTATTTAAATATTCTTTTAGTGACTCACTTTATTACCTCAACATTGTTTAGTATATATTGATATGTTTAGCATCCACTTTGATAACGATATAATATAATACCTCTATAGATAAATCTCAAATTCTAATAGACTCACATACTCAAAAACTTCAATTCTATATTTCAAACATTTTAATAATCTAATAATGTTCTTGCCCTAATTTTAGGTATTCACCTAATGTAAAAAACATAGATTTTCGAAAACTTTTCGTTATTAACATCCGTTTCTTAATTAAAAGCTGCTTATACATTTTGCCACCGTATTCAAAACCTGTATTTTTGGGGCTTTATTATCAAGAAATCAGCATTATAATGCCAAAAACAAAACAATTAGAGGATTTTGCAACGCAAGTTCGTAGAGACATTCTACGACAAGTCCACAAGGTTAATTCTGGTCATCCAGGAGGTTCGTTAGGATGTACAGAATTTTTTGTCGCCCTATATCAAGAAATTTTAGAACGAAAAGGTGATTTTGACATGAATGGTATTGGAGAAGATCTTTTCTTCCTATCCAATGGCCATATTTCACCTGTTTACTACAGTGTATTAGCAAGAAGTGGATATTTTCCTGTTGAGGAACTAAATACTTTTAGATTAATCAACAGTAGACTGCAGGGCCACCCTACTACCCATGAAGGTTTACCAGGTGTACGAATTGCTTCTGGATCTTTAGGACAAGGTATGTCTGTAGCTATTGGAGCTGCCCAAGCTAAAAAATTAAATAATGACGAACACCTTGTATATAGTTTACATGGTGATGGAGAATTACAGGAAGGGCAAAATTGGGAAGCAATTATGTATGCTGCTGGTAAAAAAGTAGATAATCTTATTGCTACCATAGATCTTAACGGACAACAAATCGATGGATCAACAGATGATGTTCTTCCTATGGGAAGTTTAAAATCTAAATTCGAAGCTTTTGGTTGGGATGTTATGGAAATAAAAGAAGGAAATTCTATTACAGCTGTAATAGAAGGTCTTAATGAAGCAAAAAACAGAACTGGTAAAGGAAAACCTGTTTGCGTACTGCTACATACCGTAATGGGACATGGTGTAGATTTTATGATGCATACGCACGCATGGCATGGTAAAGCTCCTAATGATGAACAACTCGAAATTGGTTTAGCTCAAAATCCTGAAACCTTAGGGGATTATTAATTTACCAAATTAAAAAAGAAAATGAAAAAATATATAGATACAGGAAAAAAGGATACTCGTTCTGGTTTTGGAGCTGGTTTGGAAGAATTAGGTAAAACCAATGAAAATGTAGTAGCCTTATGTGCCGATTTAATTGGTTCATTAAAAATGGATGCCTTTATAGCCAATCATCCGGAGCGATTTTTCCAGATAGGTATTGCTGAAGCAAACATGATGGGTATTGCCGCAGGATTAACCATAGGCGGTAAAATTCCGTTTACCGGAACGTTTGCCAACTTTTCAACGGGACGTGTGTATGATCAGATTCGTCAGTCTATTGCATATAGCGATAAAAATGTAAAAATCTGTGCATCACATGCCGGCTTAACCCTAGGTGAAGATGGAGCTACACACCAAATCCTGGAGGATATAGGTTTGATGAAAATGCTACCTGGAATGACTGTAATCAATACTTGTGATTACAATCAAACTAAAGCAGCTACAATTGCAATCGCAGAACATCATGGACCTGTTTATTTAAGATTTGGAAGACCAAAAGTAGCTAATTTCACTGCTGAAGATCAAAAATTTGAAATTGGAAAAGCAGTATTATTACAAGAAGGTACCGATGTAACTATTGTGGCCACCGGTCATTTAGTATGGGAAGCACTACGCGCTGCTGAAGCCTTATTTGAAAATGGGATTAGCGCCGAAGTAATCAACATACATACTATAAAACCTCTTGATGATGAAGCAATCCTAAACTCTGTAAAGAAAACAGGTTGTATCGTAACTGCCGAAGAACATAACTTCTTAGGAGGTTTAGGAGAAAGTGTTGCTAGAGTTTTAGCTACCAATCACCCAACTCCACAAGAATTTATTGCAACTAAAGATACTTTTGGAGAAAGCGGAACGCCAGATCAGCTTATGGAGAAATATGGCCTTAATGCTGAAGCTATTATCAATGCAGTACAAAATGTAATGAAAAGAAAATAGTATACTTTATTTTAATATTTCAAAGCCTACTGAATAGAATTCAGTAGGCTTTTTATTTTTTTTAAGATTTTGAAAAGAATAAAAAATGACCGCAAACGTTTTTACAAGACTAGCCTATATACCAAAATCAACTATTTTTTTATTAATCTTTAATTTTTTTTACAATGAAAAACGTATTCATATTTCTAGTTCTTTTTGGTTCATTTACTGCATTTTCGCAAGAGAACAAAATTACTTTTGGAGTAAAAGCCGGTTTAAACTACGGGGATAATGGTCGAATTGAAGGAACTGATATTATAGAGTTAAGCGCAGATGATCGGGTAGGATATCATTTAGGAGTTTTCTTAAGAGGAAAACTTACCGATAACATATATCTAAAACCAGAACTACAATACACCGTAAATAATAGTACATATAAACTTGCTGGTGTAGATCTAGATTATAATATAAAAAAATTAGACCTACCCATTTTAGTAGGAATATCTGTTTTAGGTCCAATACATGTATTTGGTGGACCTGCTTTACAGTACATAGTAGAAAATGACCTTGAAAATGTAAGACTAGGAGATGTTAAAAACGAATTTACGGTTGGATTACAATTTGGAGCAGGAATACAATTAGAGCGTATTAATTTGGATATTCGCTATGAACGTGGTATCAGTAAAAATCGTGCCGAATCGAATACAGGAATCAGAGTAGACTCAAGACCAAACCAGCTTATTTTGGGCTTAGCTGTAGACTTATAATATAGTATTCTAAACAAAAAAACTCCGGTACGTGTACCGGAGTTTTTCATTAATTAATTTTTTAATTTTTCACCTCTCTATCATCAGGGTCTAAATGGTTTTGTATACCGTCTCCATCATCATCATAAAAAGTAATTTCGTCGGGTGTTGTAATACTATCATTTTTGATAATAGTTATAGTTATCTCATCTCTTGTTAATATACCATCATTATCATCATCAACATCCAAATAATTAGCTGCCGCATCACCATCTGTATTATCATCTTGCACTACACCATCTCCATCTAAGTCTTCTAAATAAGTAGGTAATCCATCTCTGTCATGATCAGATTGATTTACTTTATACAACTGTATATTAAAAATCAAAGGCGCATACGTAGGAATTGAACTTCCCGAAGGAGGAGTAGCAAAATAACCAAGACCTGAAGGCATAAATACAATAAGATGCCCAAAACCGCTAGCCGTAAAAGTACCATCCACCATATCAAAATCAATACTAGAAGCCTCGCCAAAACCAGGCATAGCCTCTCTAAATCCAGGCACCACATTCGTTAAATCAAACCAAACAGGAGTAACGGCACTATCAAATACATTAAAATCCTCATAAAGCAACTCTCCTCTATACGTTACTAATGTAGAATCAGCAAAAGTAGGTGTTCGTTTATCTATTCTTCCCTCATTGATATTTAAAATATATAATTTATACTTTACATCCTCTAAGGTAACTTCTTTTGTTATCAATTTCCCAGACTCCATTATAGACTGTTCTCCACTATTATCTCCAGCTATAGTATCCAGACTTGCAGTTTGATAATCGATAACGGTATCATTATTTAAATCTACATCTACAGGAGTAAAGAAATGTGTATTAAGATAATCTACTAACTGAGCATCATCTGTTACTTGTTGCTCTGCTCTATCACGTATAGGATCACCTACTAAAGGATTACCATCATCATCATTATTACAAGCATATAAAGCTACAGTTAAGAGTATAGCTGTAAAAATATATTTTTTCACATTCATTATGATTACTTTTTTGAAGGCGCAAGATACAATTTTCTTGTACTTTTGTTGAACAATTTTTTAATATAAAAACGCATTTTAACCATTTTCTATGCGAGTTGATAAATATTTATGGTGTATACGTTACTTCAAAACACGAAGTATAGCAACAAAATCATGTAAAGAAGGTAAAGTTCGTGTAAATGGCGACCTCATAAAACCTTCTCGAGAAATTTATCCAATGGATAAAATTACAGTACGTAAAAATCAAATTAACTATGAACTTGTTGTACTAGATACACCTGATAATAGAATTGGAGCAAAACTTGTTGATATATATCGTAAAGACACTACTCCAAAAGAATCGTTGCAAAAATTGGGTCTTTTAAAATATTCAAAGGATTATTATCGCAAAAAGGGTACAGGAAGACCCACCAAAAAAGATCGTAGAGATATTGATAATTGGTATGACGAAAAGCCAAAAGAAGAACATGACGATAGCGAAGAATGAAATTACTCGAGTTATCCCTTATAATTAAACAAACCTAATTATAAGTAACAAACTCTTTTATATATTTGAAATATCCTAAAATCGCTTAAAAAGCAATTACAATATGCAAACCGATATCAATATTATCCTCACACACGAACAAATACAACATAAAATAAAGCGTATAGCCTACCAGATATACGAAACCAATGTTGATGAAAAAGAAATTGTAATAGCGGGAATAGCAGAAAATGGATATATTCTTGCTCAACGTTTAAAAAATATTCTAGAAAAAATTTCTGGTATTGAGGTTACATTATGTAAGGTTACCATGAACAAAAAATCACCTCAGGATACCGTTAAAACCTCAATAGATGCATCAGAATACAAAAACAAATCCTTAGTCCTTACTGATGATGTACTAAATTCTGGAACAGCACTAATTTATGGGGTAAACCATTTTTTAAATGTCCCCTTGACTAGATTTAAAACCGTTGTCTTAGTAAACAGAAATCATAAAAAGTATCCTATTAAAGCTGATTTTAAGGGGATTTCATTATCTACCTCTTTGCACGAGCACGTTGAAGTAAAATTCGGAGATGAAGATCTCGCAATTTTAAAATAGTAAAGAAATAACTTCTTTAGTTATTTGATCTGCATTCTTTAGATCTGTGGCTATTTTATAATCTGCTTGATTATAATAAAATGACCTCTCAAATACATGTTTTCGAATAAAATCTTTAAGTTCATCTTCAGTACTAAGATGTGTTATTAATGGTCGCTTAGCTCGTTCTTTAAACAATCTTTTTGTCAACTCATCTAGTGATGTACGTAAATAAATACTTTTGGTATTTTCTTTCTCTTGTATAATTTCTAGGTTACCAGCAAAACATGGGGTACCTCCTCCTAATGAAATTACAGCATCATTATAAGTGTTCAATACCTCGTTTAAATACTTAGATTCTTTTTTTCTAAAATATATTTCTCCTTTATCTTTAAAAATATTTTCGATTGATTTTTTTTCTTGGTTTTCTATATAATCATCTAAATCAAGGTAGTCTAATTTTATTTTTTTTGCCAAGTCTCTGCCTATCAAGGATTTTCCGCTCCCCATATACCCCATTAAAACTATATTCATGCTGCTAAAATTAAGTAGATATTACTCAAAAGAAATACCATTTTAAATAAAACGCAAATTTATATCAATTTCTTCTTGAAAAATAAATTAATGATAGTATATTTGCACCCGCATTGAAGGAAAAAAATGCATGACCTGGTAGCTCAGTTGGTAGAGCATCTCCCTTTTAAGGAGAGGGTCCTGGGTTCGAGCCCCAGCCCGGTCACAATTAATGGAATAATGATTTAATAAATGATTAATATTCTATTAGAAGTTGTGAAGTGATTATGGCGAGAAGTTTGTCCTGAGCCCAGTCGAAGGAAGCCCCAGCCCGGTCACTAAAGCAAATAATATAAAGTTATTTGTAGGTTCTTTTAAAATATATTTTGATAATACAATTATCAATGACCTGGTAGCTCAGTTGGTAGAGCATCTCCCTTTTAAGGAGAGGGTCCTGGGTTCGAGCCCCAGCCCGGTCACTAAAAAGTATCGTAATCTCTACGGTACTTTTTTAGTTTTATACTATATTGTAGTATTGTTTATACTGCCCAGGTGCTGGAACTGGTAGACAGGCATGGTTGAGGGCCATGTGTCCATTAGGGCGTGCGGGTTCGACTCCCGCTCTGGGCACTTCTTTTCTTCGGGTTACATTGTACTTATATTATGCGTAGCGAGATCTATACCAACATCATAATAGCGTAGTTAGTTTTAGAATAAAACTACTATGAATTATTTAATGATTATTGTGCACAACTTTTTATAGACTCATAAAAAACATGATATTCTGCTGCCGGAATAACTTTACCTTTTTTGCTAAGCACGATTGGCTTACTATCATCATAATTTCTTATAGACAACAAGTTCTCGGCATATCCTTTATAAACAATTTCGAAATGACTTTGATCTTTAATTCTTAGCTCATCGACCTTAAATTGAAAAGTACCTTCGGTATCTGTATATGCACTCATACAATCTCCTTCATCCAGATATAACTTTATCGCTGCATATGCGATTTTTTTCTTTTTCTCCCCAACTATAGTACCTTGGATAGTTCTTAACTCATGCGACACTGTAAAATTCTCTTCTGCCTCGTTTCCATTTTTAGTGTTTTCTCCAAACTTACAGGAAACTAACACTACCAGAGTTATACAAAAAATAATTACTTTTTTCATTTCCTTCTTTTAACAATTACAAATAATTTATAGCTATCAAAGTATTCCAATAACTTTTTAACATATAGAGTTCATTGTTAAATATACAAAAAATACAACTTTTCATTAAAAAGAAGCTTTCCTTTTAATGACAAAGCCGAAACGAAAGAAGTTTTATTTCAAAAAAAAGATTTTTAATACTACATCCCTATCCTCTTCATGAAATCATTTTTATAACTATCCCCTATTGGGATTCTAACACCATCAATAATAATCTTGCTACGCTGAATAGAATTAATACTACGGATATTTACAATATACGACCTATGAACTCTTAAAAATTGATCTTCAGGTAATTTAGACTGAATATCTTTAAAAGTCATTAAGGTGAGAATGGGTTTCTCTTCTGCTATATAGATTTTAAGATAATCCTTTAGACCTTGTACGTATTTAATATCTTCTAATTTAATCTTTATGGTATCATAATCAGATTTAATAAAAACAAATTCATCGGCCCCAGAAACAATTGTAAGATCAGGAAGAGACTCTTGTGAAGAAGGTTTGTTTACTTTTTTAAGTTCATAAATCTCTTTAGCGCGATTTACAGCTTTTACGAACCTTGGAAAAGGAATCGGTTTTACTAAATAATCTACTGCATTAATTTCAAATCCTTCTAAGGCATATTGAGAATAAGCGGTAGTAAAGATAAAAAGGGGTTTATGATCTAATGTTTTAATAAAATCAATACCATTGATCTGTGGCATTTCTATATCAGAAAACACTAAATCGACATTAGCATCACTTAAAAATGGTATTGCTTCTAAGGGATTAATAAAGGTTCCTACAATTTCTAAAGTACCTATATCCTCGCAATATGACTTTATTATGCCAAGTGCCAATGGTTCATCATCAATAATTATACACCTCATATTACGTAAGCGTTAAGGTTAAGTTTACCACATATCGATTATTTTCTTCTTGTATCTCTAGTGTATGTAAATCGGGATACAAGAGCTTTAATCGATTTTTGATGTTGGTCAAACCTACACCAGAATTGTCTATATTCTTTCTATATACTCCGATAACATTACTAACACAAAAAACAAGAGTGTCTTTGACTACTTGAATCTTTATATCAATATCGGTTACTCCTTTAAAATCTGTTCCATATTTAAATGCATTCTCTATAAAAGAAATAAGTAGTAGTGGGTATATTTTTTTCTTTTCGTAGTCACCTTTTATCGACAATTTAACATCTTCACTATTAGATAACCTAAGCCTCTGCAGTGAAACATAGTTTTTAATATATTCTGTTTCTTTGATTAAAGGTACGATTTCCTGATTTGCCTCATACAACATATAACGCATCAATTCTGATAGCGTTAACACTGCTTCAGATGCATCATTTGACTTAGTTCGAACCAAAGAATACACACTATTTAACGAATTGAAAAGGAAATGAGGATTCAATTGTGCTTTTAAGAACTGAAGTTCAGTCTTTGTGCGTTGCGCATCGGTAGCCTTTGATAACTTCTCTCTTTTATAAAAATCTACCATTAGACGAAAGAATCCCCCTAAAAGAAAAAATGCTAACGAAAAAATCCCTCTTATCAGATTTCTAAGGTTTTTAACCGGCGGAAACCCCTCTTCCAACTCAGCTATATAATTCATTTTATCCGAAAGGTATATTATCGGAAAATTATTAGCGATAAAATTAAACAACAATAAAACCGCAATGGATGTAACAACATATGTTATGATTCTCTTTTTTAGCAATAATTGTGGGGCTAAAAAAGAATAGTTGGCATAAAACATTAATGGGTTAAACAGAATTTGTAACAGAAAAACCGGATGAATACTACCAATTTGAACAAGTGTGACTCCTATCGGAAAAGACATCAAACAAACCCAAGAGATAATATGAATCCATATTTCTTTAATACGAAATGTTCTTTTCAAATCCTTCTTCTTTTATGGATATACAATATAACTATTTTTTAAAATCAATGTTACAACTATCCAGGTCTGCCAGAGATATGTACGGTAAGATTTTACGCTCTAATTTATTCACTACTAACAGGGCTATTTTTTTTGCATCTGTATTTGATACAAAAAACTGTTTTCCTGATGTACCGGGTATATTTTCTTGTTTAATCAATATACTATTGCCTTTATAAATTTCATAATACCACCCTTGATGATCAGAAAGCTCTTTTACCTTTACCCAATAATACTTAGAATAATAATTAGATTTCTTTTCTCTTTTTAAGAAATAGCTTCCGATTATAGAACCAAATGCTATAGTTCCAAAAACCAACATATAGCCTAACGTTATTTTCATATTCTTCATTTTATTTTATTGATTTAGGTTTAAGAGCTCACTGATATGAACAAAAAACAATCAATCATCATCGTTTTCTTCTTCGAAAGGAAAGAATTCCCAGTTATCATCTAAATACAAGTTTCCACTTCTTCCAAGGGCAACGAATGCTCTTGTTCCGTTATAGAAAGTAATAGCGTCTTGTCTTGTAACACCCTCAAAAGAAGTTTTTTCATCCCAGTTATCATTCGTTGGATCATATTCCCAAACCGTTGCGGTGATTCCATTACCTGTTTCACCAGAGACCAGATACCCCTTATTACCAATACTAAATCCAATGGCATTACTTCTTGTTAGATCATAATCATCGGTATCCAAATCTGTAAGAGGACTCCAAACTTCTGTAGTGGTGTTAAAAACCCAAAAATCGTCTTGGTTTAAACCATTCGAACTACCAGTCCCCATATACACATTATCACCAATTGCAAATACAGTAGCTTCTCTTCTTTTATTTCCTCCAAATCCTATTAATTCTACCCAAGTATCGGTTGGCGGTGAATACTTCCAGAAATCCTTCCTATCATTATCGCCATCAAAACCAGTACCTACATATCCATCAGTCTCAGAATTAAAAGCCACAGCGCCACGTCTTGGGGTTCCAGCAAAACGAGCAATTGAATCCCAACTATTAGTAGATATATTATATTTATAAAAATCTCCCAATTCATTATCACCATCAAAACCTAAGCCCACATAACCATTGCTATCGGCTGCAAAAGCAACAGCAGCACTTCTGGCATTTCCCGAAAAATTTGCTAATTGACTCCAAAAGTTACCTTCTAAATCATATGCCCAAAAATCGGCCAGGTAATCATCCCCATCAAAACCGGTGCCCATATACCCTTTATTGCCGATGGTAAAAGATATTGCGCTGCTTCTTGGGGTTCCATCGAAAACTGAACTCTCTACCCAATTACCCAATTTGTCATCATCGTCATCATCTCCAGAACACCCAACGATTAAAAGAATAACCAGGGTTGATAAAATGAGCTTATATTCTATTGTTAAAGACTGTTTTAATTTATTTCTTATTTTCATTATTTATTTGTTTAAATTATACTTTAATCCCATGGATATGAATGGCGAACTACTGGCTCCAAAATCATATATTTCATTATTTCCATTGTCTAATATTTTTAGTTGATTCCAGAGGGAATACCCCATTTTAATAACAGTTGTCCAATTGGGCTGAATCCTGTACTTGTATTTTAGAGCCATATCTAAAGAATTGTATTGTAGTTTGGTATTTTGCAAAGAACCTAGCTCAGGAAAATCTACTCCAGAAGAAACATTGCCAAAAAAACCATTAATATTAGCCTCGGCAGATACTTTATGCCTATCATCACGATGGTAACTTATCATAGCCCTCGGAACCCCTAAAATGTAACTCCATCGTGCATTTATTTTTTTTCTGAATAGAATTACTGGTATAACCTGAGGTTTACCAAAGTAAGGGCCATACCCAACACCAAAAGCTAGTGAAGCTTGTTTGTTTTTATCCCCCCAACTTTTTGACAAGGTTGCCATGGAACTTAGAATAAGATCTTCTTCGCTTAGACTTTCACTCAAACTAGATGATATGGTAGGAGAAAACATCAAATTTGCAGACCAGGATGCAGTTATAGCATACTTATAGTGTATCCTTAATCTTATATCATGTATATTTTCATAGGCCGAAGCATCCAATCCAATAGAGGCAGTATTAAACATAAAATCGTATGCATTGTATGATACACCAAAACCTATTGTTTGGCTTTCGTTTAACCGCTTATCAAAATTAAAATTCACAGTATATTTTTCGACACTGGTTTCTCCAACGTTAGGCATTAAGCCATATTCAAACCCTACAATTTCCTTACTCGGGTTTTGGCTCCATAATACGTTGGCTGCTCCTATTACCAGAACAATATGTCTAAAGTGATACTGCATGTAAAATTTTTCACCAAAAGTATTGTAGGAGTATAACCGAAGAAAAAAAAATATACAGAGATCAAAACTATATGGACAAATCCTTTTTTTTTATCTACCAACCAAAAAAAGCACCCTTAGTCGAAGAAAAACAAGGGTTAGTCTATACATTTTGTTCGTAAGTATAATATAGTTTCAGAAGGATGACATGTCTATTTCTTTTGTTTTAGAAATTAGTCAATATGAGATTTTTATTATTTATACTCTGTGTTTCAACAATGTTCATTTCTTGTTCTGAACAGGAAGACATACCTACTCTCGAAGTAGGACAAGATTTCACTAACTCGAATGTTAGAATATTATCTATAGACACTTTTGCTGTAGAATTATCCACCTACAAATTTGATAGTATTGTTACTTCTTCAACAAATCGAATTTTGATAGGTCAATATAAAGATGAAATATTTGATACTATCAAGGCGAGTAGTTTTATGGAACTTACAGCATTAGATTATTCCATTTCAGACGAGGCCGAATTAGACAGCATTGCATTGATTCTTAACTACGATGGTTATTTTTACAGCGACACACTTAAAGTATCTTCTATAAATGTTCATCTATTAAAAGATGAAGTACGACCCGATGATGATGTATTTTATAATACCAGTACGATACCCTATGAAGAAAACTTTATTGCAACCAAAAACTTCTCCCCTAAACCTAAAAAAGAAGACTCTATACACATTACTATACCCAACTCTATAGGGTTACCCCTATTCGAAAAAATGCAGTCGGGAGAAATAAATGACACCGATGAATTGCGAAATGAATTTAAAGGTCTGGCATTACTTCCTGGTAAAACAGATGACTCTTCAATTATTGGGTTTACGGTTGATAACGCTAAAACATATTTCAGGTTTTTTTATAGAACACCAGGAGAATTTGAAGACGACGAGCAAACATTTGACTTGGTCATAAGCTCTTTAGAATCATTTCCTACATACTTCAATAATATTCAAAGCAATACTAAAGGGACTCTATTTGAAAGTCTTACCGATCAAGAAATCAACTTGTCTTCTCAAGATCAAGAAGCCAATAACAGAAGTTATATACAGGCAGGGTCTGGTTTAATAACAAGGATTCAATTTCCAACAATTAAAAATATCTTTGAAATTCCTGGTACCGGGACTATTTTGGATGCCACACTAAGAATCAAACCTCCTCCACAAGAGTTTAATGATCTTCTTCCTATAAGAGACTCTCTTCTTGTAAATAAGATCGATCAAAATAACATCCTCGGAAATCAATTGTTTAATGGTCTTGGCGATGTATTTGCAATTATTAACCAAAGTGATAAAGAATTCAATGAAATTGTATATGAAATCCCTATAGGCGTGTATCTAGAAGAAGAACTATCTGAAGCCCCCGAAATTGATGATGCCATTGTAATTTTTCCAAAAAACTACAACAACACCGTAGATCGAATCATATTAGAAGGAGAAAACAGTAAGGATTTTGAAGCACAGTTAATTATTACTTATGCGATATATGATGAAAATGAATAGATACCTAAAAACGTTATTAGTCTTTGTATGTACAACTACTTTATATTCTCAAACCAATAACCTCACTGGATCTCCTTATTCTTTATTCGGACTTGGAGTTCAATCAAACTCTAATATTGGAAAAAACAGTGCATTGGGTAACGGCGGAATTGCCCTCGAAAGCAAAAACCAAATTAATAACTACAATCCAGCTTCTTTTTCTGCAATTCCTGAGAAAGCTTTTCTACTAGATATTGGTTTTTTAGGAGAGTTAAATAAAATCACAAATAACAATAAAGATGAACTCCGACTAGCCACTAATTTTTCAAATTTGGCCTTTGCATTTAGCTTAAATGATAGATCTGGTCTAGGGTTATCTATAGTTCCTTTTACAGACGTTGGTTATGCCTTAATTGGTATTGAAAGCAACGTTGAAGGATCGCAAGGTGAATTTATTAGTAATATTTTTGGATCAGGAGGGTTAAGTGACTTAAGACTAAATTATGGCTACCAACTTTATGATAACTTTAGCTTAGGCCTTAGAACTTCATTTCTATTTGGGTCTATTAAAGAAACTGAAAATATTCTGATTGGAGATGCTTTTTTAAATATTGAAGAAGAAAATTATTACAACGGTTTTCGGTTTGGTATTGGATTTCAATATCAAATCAACTCTAAATACTCTTTAGGATTCACTACAGATCTACCTACATCCTTACGTGGTTCTCAAGATCGATTTGTAACCAAAAGCTTGGATTTCATTACCACCGAAACTGAAGATGAAGAGGGAGTTAACATACCTGATTTTAAACTACCGCTAGACATTGGTTTTGGACTAGCTTTAAAACCTTTTAATGGCATCACATTAAATATCGACTATAGAAGAAGTCTCTGGGGACAAACAGACCAAAGAGATGATATAGGAGAATTCGTAGACCAATCTGTTATAAGTCTTGGTGCACAATATCGCGCAAGAGAGAAAGGATTAAAGTATTGGCAAAATATAGAGTTTAGAGCTGGGTTTAATTATGATTCTGGATACTTAAAAGTGAACAATGAAGTAATTGATAATTATAGTATTACAACAGGAGTTGGCTTCCCAATAAACCGAAGAGGTACTTCGATGCTTAATATATCGTACACTACGGGGCAAAGAGGAGCAGTCGAAGGTATTCTCATACAAGAAAACTTCAACCTAATAAATATTAACCTAAGCCTAAAAGATATTTGGTTTAAGAAAATAAAGTTTAATTAAAATAATTATGTCTTAGTACTGAATTTTATTCATTAGAACTCCACCAATACATACGGTAGATAATTACCAACGACTAGCACATTAAGTATACAAAATTGTAATACTATTACTTTTCGAATTCTATTCATGATCCTTTACCTTAAAACAAACTTTACATCCATTTATATTAAATAAATCTTATTATTTTAACAAAAAGTGCTATTATTTTAACAAAAAATGAAAAAGTAAATAAATTCTTTTACCTAGTTTTGTTTAACAATTTTATAATAATAGTGAACAATATTCAACAAACTTTCAGTATTAAAGATCTTGAAAATCTATGTGGCGTTAAGGCTCACACCATACGAATATGGGAAAAAAGATACAATTTACTTTCTCCTAATCGCACAGAGACGAATATCAGGACGTATAATTTAAAAAGCCTTCAAAAGTTATTGAATGTTACCTATCTCGTTAATAGTGGTTATAAAATATCAAGAATATCTAAACTTGATGAAGAAGAAATAAATGAATATGTAAGAAGTATTGTATCTGATAATAGTACCAAAAATCAAGCAATAAATTCTTTTAAAATTTCTATGCTTAATTATGATTTAGAGCTTTTCCTTGGTACTTATGAGCAATTAGAAAAGAAGAGAAATTTTAGACAGATATTTATTGATGTTTTTATTCCTCTCCTTAAAGAAATCGGATTATTATGGCAAACAGACACCATTAGTCCTTCTCATGAACATTTTATTTCTAATCTTATTAAGCAGAAATTACTTCTTAACATAGAAAAACTGCAGTATTCTAATCCTACAAAAAAAGACAAAGCATTTATTCTTTATTTACCCGAAAATGAAATACATGAATTAGGGTTGCTTTATATAAATTACGAGATATTACTACATGGATACAAAGCGATTTATTTAGGCGCTAGCATACCACTGGATAGTCTACCCAACATGCTTGCATTTCATAAAAACACGGTATTTGTATCTTATTTTACGATAAGACCAGAAAAAGATAACATCTCTAAGTATGTTGAAGATTTTAATAGAATAGTCTGTAATGATCGTGTAAGTGAATTTTGGATGTTAGGTAAACAAATTACTAATGTTACCGAAAGTAGCGCACCAAATCATCGCTATTTTAATTCTATAAGCTCTTTATTATCCGAGCTTCAATAATAAATTACAATCTATATAGACATGTCTAAAAAGATAGCAATAATTGGTTCTGGATTTTCGTCTTTATCTGCTTCTTGTTATTTAGCACAATTAGGACATGATGTAACGATTTTTGAGAAAAACTCAACTATTGGCGGAAGAGCAAGACAATTAAAAAAAGAAGGGTTTACATTTGATATTGGCCCTTCTTGGTATTGGATGCCGGATGTGTTTGAAAGTTTTTTTAATGATTTTAATACATCTGTTTCCGATTATTACACTCTAGAGAAACTAAATCCAGCATATAAAGTCTTTTTTAAAGACAATGAAAGTATCCTCATTGAAGACACCTTGGAAAAAATATACCAAGCATTTGAAAATGAAGAGAAAGGGAGTTCTGATAAGCTAAAAAAATTCATAACAACTGCCCAGAATAATTACGACATAGCGATAAAAAGTCTAGTCTACAGACCGGGAGTGTCTCCTTTAGAATTAGTAACAAAAGAGACTTTACAGCGTATAGGCCAGTTTTTTAGTACTATTTCGAAAGAAGTTAGAAAAGAATTTAGAAATGAAAAGCTCATACAAATACTTGAGTTTCCAGTACTATTTTTAGGAGCAAAACCAAGTGACACACCTGCTTTTTATAGTTTTATGAACTACGCAGATTTTGGATTGGGAACCTGGCACCCAAAAGACGGAATGTATCAAGTAATACTTGGTATGGAAAAATTAGCTAAGTCACTTGGTGTAAAAATTCAAACTAACGCGACCGTAGAAAAAATAGTCGTTAAAAACCAGAAAGCTACAGGCATTAAAGTAAACTCAGAGGAGATTGATGCCGATATTGTATTGTGCGGAGCAGATTACCATCATGGAGAAACATTATTAGATCCAAAACATCGTCAATACTCCGAAAAATATTGGGCCAGTAGGACTTTTGCTCCATCATCTCTACTTTTTTATGTAGGATTTAATAAAAAATTAAAAAACGTAAATCACCACAATCTATTTTTTGATACGGATTTTGATGTTCATGCAAGAGATATTTATGATGATCCCAAGTGGCCAGAAAAACCACTTTTTTATGCAAATTTCACTTCATTAACAGATCCTGGTACGGCTCCAGAAGGAAATGAGAATGGTTTTTTCCTAATTCCTTTAGCTCCAGGCATAGAAGATAACAACGAACTAAGAGAGGTCTATTTTGATAAAATTATTACGCGTTTCGAAAACCTTACCCATCAAAATGTTAAAAATAATATTATCTTTAAAGAAAGCTTCTGCGTGAAAGATTTCGTAGAAGAATATAATTCGTATAAAGGAAATGCATATGGAATGGCTAATACCTTGCTACAAACTGCATTTTTAAGACCTAAGCTGAAAAGTAAAAAAGTGACGAATTTATTCTTTACAGGGCAACTTACAGTTCCTGGTCCGGGAGTGCCTCCTTCTTTAATTTCTGGAAAACTAGTAGCAGGACTAATTGAAGCTCAATATACTGAAACAAAAGAATTGAAACTCTTAACCACATAAACCAAACACAATAAATCTTAAACCTCATCCCTCTATGAAAGCAATTTTTGATACAGTATCCCACAGTTGTAGTAAAGTTGTTACTAACTCGTACAGTACATCTTTTTCATTAGCATCAAAAATGTTGTCTCATTCGATAAGACAAGACATATATAACATCTATGGGTTTGTACGTTTTGCAGATGAAATTGTAGACACTTTTCATGATTATAATAAAGAGGTGCTTTTTAACGACTTCGAAGTTGAAATGTATAAAGCGATTAAAGATAAAATAAGCCTAAACCCCATTCTCAATTCTTTTCAAGAAACGGTTCATCAATACAATATTCAACCCGATTTATACGAAGCCTTCATGAAAAGCATGCGTTTAGACTTGCATAAAACAAAATATTTAACAGATCAAGAGTACAAAGAATATATATACGGATCTGCAGATGTAGTAGGTCTAATGTGCTTAAAGGTATTTGTAAAAGGAGATGAAGAAAAATATAATGAATTAAAACAAAGTGCCATGCGTCTGGGCTCTGCTTTTCAAAAGGTTAACTTTTTAAGAGATCTTAAGGCTGATTATGAAGACTTAGACAGAACCTATTTTCCAAATACAGATCTAAAACAATTAGATGAACCATCAAAATTGAGAATTATTAATGAAATTGAAGAAGATTTTGAAAAAGGTCTTCAAGGTATTCTTAAACTTCCTGTAGAAGCAAAATTTGGTGTATATACAGCATTTATATATTATAAAAAACTACTAAAAAAACTCAAAAAAACACCTTCTTTAGAAATAAAGAATACACGTATACGAGTTCCGAATTACCAAAAATTTGGTTTGTTAGCTAAATCTTATTTTGACTATAGATTAAATCTAATTTAACCGTATTTTTGTACAAAACTATACTTGTGAAAATTATAATACAGATATTAGTCTTTCTTTCTGCTTTTGCTATTATGGAATTTATGGCGTGGTTTACTCATAAATATGTAATGCATGGGTTTCTATGGTCCTTACACAAAGATCATCACCATAAAGATCATGACAGTTGGTGGGAACGCAATGATTTTTTCTTTATATTTTATGCCATAGTAAGTATGTCTTGTATATTTTTTCATGATTCTGAGACCTTTTGGATCGGTAGAGCAATAGGATTAGGGATTTTAGCCTATGGTATAGCTTACTTTGTAGTACACGATATTTTTATTCATCAACGCTTTAAGTTGTTTAGAAATGCAAATAACTGGTATGCAAAAGGCGTGAGAAGAGCACATAAGATACATCACAAAAATATTGGCAAACAAAAAGGAGAATGCTTTGGAATGTTAGTAGTACCTTTTAAATATTTTAAAAAGTAAATTTATAACCTATTCTGCCAATAATTTTTCTATAGTTTCTCTCACTTTAGAAGTATTCCAATCTGCAGCACCTACCTTATGAATTACTATATTTCCTTTCTTATCCAGTATATAAGTACCAGGAATAGGCTTATGAGTGAAAGGTTTTGGATGTGGCGATAATGATCGATAAATAGGGTAATAATATTTTTTATCCTTCATAAACTTATTTAGTTCTGGATCATCATCTTCGGTTAAAAACACAAAAACTACTTTATCTTTATAATCATTATATAACTTTTGTAATGAAGGCATTTCTGCAATACAAGGTGGGCACCATGTAGCCCAATAATTAAGTAAAACCACTTTATCTTTGGCAGTATCAAAATTCATTGATTCTGTATTTACTCCGTGTAGTTTCCAGTCATAGGATTCTACTTGCACTCTTTCTTCTACAGCAACTAAATCAGGGCTAAAAGAAAAAATTCGTGTTAAAAATATTTGCATCATCCCTCTGGTATTAGGAATAAAAAACAATACCAATATGATGACAAAAATTAAGTTTGATATTTTTTTTCTATTAAATTTCATTTATAAAAAATTTGAATTCTGAAAAATCATAACAAATCTATGAATTAATAAAGCGCAATCAATGATTGCGCTTTAAAAACTAACAAAATAAAACTTAGAACTATCTAGATACACTTCCGGCTGGAAAGGCATCTGTTTTTAGTTCAAAATCATAACTTGTAGGTGCTGTATCCATACCTGCTGTACCAACTAAAGGTTTTAATACAAATGGTGCCGGCGAATCATCTGGATCTGGCTCTACAGAAATCACTACCATTCTATTTCTAACATCTAAAGGAAAAGTAACTCCTTCTGGTGCATTTCTAAAGAAATCTTCACCTGGCAATGGAGGACCATCAAAAGTAGTTTCACTAAAACCATTAGGGTCACCTGCATTATCATCTCTCATATCAAAAGATGTAAATGTGCCGGTAGAAATAGGTCCATTATCGGTTACAACCCAACCTTCGTATTTCCATCCTGTAAGTGCGGGGAGCGTTAAATTAGGTGCCGGAGGCATTCCTGGTGTACCAAACCACACCCCATTCTCATCATTACCATTATTCATTGCCCCACCAGGTACATCTTCGTCTGTTGGTGCTCTTAAAAAGAAAGTTCCTGCTGCATTACTAAAGTCTCCCACAGGCCCTAAACCTACAGTTGCTGTATTTCCAGTTCCAAACTCACCTCTAAGTAATTTTGTTTCTGCTGGCATTAATGCCGCCTCTCCTGTTTCACCTGCTGGCTCTATTGTAAGTACGAAAGCAGTAGCCGTTTGCAACGTTGTTCTATCTACAGAAAATGTTTGAGGAAATGCTACACTCGTAAAAGTACCTGTACTTACAGGAAGATCTTGATTGGGTACAATAACCCAACCTTCATATACAAAATTACTTCCTAAAGCTTCAAGCCCAGTAAGGTTTAAAGTTAAGTTTGAAACATTAGAAACTCCAGAGTCGTCATCATCACTACAAGAGACTGCAATAAATCCTATTGCAAAAACCCCTATAATTAATTTTTTAAACATTGCTTTTATTTTTATGATTATTATATCATAAAAGTATTTACATCCAACTTTTTAAAATGTTAGATGGCTAACATTAGGCAACATTTTTTAATCTAATTTCTTTTCTATTAAAATCAATGATATTAGAATCCTTTAGTTCATTAAGGATAATATTTAAGGTAGGTCTTGATGTTCCGATTAAATTAGCAATATCTTTTTGAGTATATGGGTGCTCTATGACCATATCCCCAGTATCAGGACAGCAATGTCCATAATCCTCTTTAAGTTCGTTTAAAAACTCTAGTAGTCTTGTTTTTGTATCTTTAAAAAGTAATAACTGAAGCCTTCTTTCTAAACGCCTAAAGCGCAAACCAATAAACTTATAAATCCTAAGGCTAAAAGATCGATTATCGCGCATAAGTCCATGCATAGTTTCTACCCCTATAGGACATATTGAAGTAACATTCTCTAATGATTGTGCAAACTCTGTTCTTTTATTTTCACCCAATATGGCTTTTTCGCCAAAAATTTCTCCTCTGGTCAATATAGCCTTTACGATCTCATGTCCATCTTCGGCATAATATCCAATTTTCACTTTTCCTTTCTCAATAAGGTATACTTTATTGGCATAATCTTCTTCAAAATAAATGTAATCGTTTTTTCTGTAAGCATCGAAATCGTGATCTTTTTTATACTTTTTAAATTTATGAGGACATAATACTTTAAAAAGATTAGCATCCTCAAAAAACCAGATAGTACTCATGATGATTGTGTTTAGATGTTAGCTTACCCAATTAGAACGTAAAACACGGACAAACCTTACAGTATAACACACAAAAAAACTTCCAAAATTTACTTTGGAAGTTTTTTATAATAAATCCTTGTATTTCAGTTCTACTTAAGCATTTTGCTTTTTGATTAGATTTAGCGCCGAACCTTCTTTAAACCATTCGATTTGAGAATCATTATAGGTATGATTCAGTTTAATAGAATCTTTTGATCCATCGACATGAACTACTTCTAATGTAAGCTGTTTATTAGGCGCAAACTCATTAAGATCAGTAAAGTTGAATGTATCATCTTCTTGTATAAGGTCATAATCAGATTCATTTACAAATGTTAACCCTAACATTCCTTGTTTCTTAAGGTTGGTTTCGTGTATACGTGCAAATGATTTTACAATTACTGCAACAACACCTAAATGTCTTGGCTCCATTGCTGCATGCTCACGAGAAGATCCTTCACCGTAATTATGATCTCCTACAACTATCGTAGACACGCCAGCAGCTTTATATGCTCTTGCTGTATCAGGTACACCACCAAACTCTCCTGTTAATTGGTTTTTAACAAAGTTTGTTTTTTTACCAAATGCATTAACAGCTCCTATTAAACAGTTATTAGATATATTATCGAGGTGACCACGGTAACGCAACCATGGACCAGCCATAGAAATATGATCTGTAGTACATTTGCCAAAAGCTTTGATTAAAAGTTTTGCTCCATTTATTTCGTTACCAATTGGCTCAAAAGGTGTTAATAATTGTAATCTTTCAGAAGTTGGACTTACTTTCACTTCTACACTA
Organism: Aquimarina penaris; assembly: GCF_040786285.1. Lineage (NCBI taxonomy): Bacteria > Pseudomonadati > Bacteroidota > Flavobacteriia > Flavobacteriales > Flavobacteriaceae > Aquimarina > Aquimarina penaris. Next base: position 598,848 of record NZ_JBFMKQ010000002.1, on the reverse strand, counting down.
CTACCGTCTTCTACAGGAGCTAAATATCCATTATCTTTTACTTCAAAGCCTTTTGGAGGCAATTCCCATCCTGTCGGTTCATCAAACATTACTTCTTGTCCTTCTTCATTAAGTAATTTATCAGTTAATGGATTGAAGTCTAAACGACCAGAAACTGCAATTGCAGCAGTTAATTCTGGTGATGCTACAAAGGCGTGTGTATTAGGATTTCCATCTGCACGCTTAGCAAAGTTTCTATTAAATGAGTGAACAATACTATTTTTTGGTGCATTTTTAGGGTCGCTGTATCTTGCCCATTGTCCAATGCATGGACCACATGCGTTGGTAAAGATCTTAGCATCTAGTTTTTCGAATATCCCCAATATACCATCTCTTTCGGCAGTATATCGTACTTGTTCAGAACCAGGGTTAATTCCTAATTCTGCTTTCATTTTTAAACCTTTATCTATAGCTTGCTGTGCAATCGAAGACGCTCTTGATAAATCTTCGTAAGATGAGTTTGTACAAGAACCTATTAGTCCCCATTCTACTTGTAGTGGCCAATCATTAGCTTTTGCTTTTTCAGTCATCGTAGCACCAACTTCTGTTGATAAATCAGGAGTAAAAGGTCCATTTAATAATGGTCCCAACTCAGATAGATTAATTTCGATTACTTGGTCGAAATATTGCTCTGGATTTGCATATACCTCAGGATCTGCAGTTAGATGTTCTTTTACCTGGTTTGCAGCATCGGCTACGTCTGCTCTTTCTGTAGCCCTTAAATAACGTTCCATAGATTCATCATAACCAAATGTAGATGTAGTAGCACCAATTTCGGCACCCATATTACAAATTGTACCTTTTCCTGTACATGACATTGATGTTGCTCCAGGTCCAAAATATTCTACGATAGCACCAGTTCCTCCTTTTACAGTAAGAATTTCTGCTACTTTTAAAATCACATCCTTAGGCGCTGTCCAACCCGATAATTTACCGGTTAATTTTACGCCAATTAGCTTAGGAAATTTTAATTCCCAAGCCATACCAGCCATTACATCAACGGCATCGGCTCCACCAACACCTATAGCTACCATTCCTAAACCACCTGCATTAACTGTATGCGAGTCTGTACCAATCATCATACCTCCTGGGAAAGCATAGTTTTCTAGTACAACTTGGTGAATAATACCTGCTCCTGGTTTCCAGAATCCGATACCATATTTATCAGACACCGATTCTAAGAAGTTAAATACTTCACTACTAACATCGTTAGCCTTTTTTAAATCTGTCGCCGCACCTTCTTTAGCTTGAATTAAGTGATCACAATGTACCGTTGTAGGTACTGCAACCTTATTTTTTCCTGCCTGCATAAATTGCAGCAGTGCCATTTGTGCTGTTGCATCCTGACAAGCGATACGGTCTGGTGCAAAATCAACATAATCCTTTCCTCTGGTATAGGCTTTATTTGCCTTACCATCCCAAAGGTGTGAATACAAAATTTTCTCTGCTAGTGTTAAAGGTTTACCCGTAATTTCACGTGCAGCATTTACACGATCAGCTACCTGACTGTAGACCTTTTTAATCATATCGATATCGAATGCCATAAGACTTTTATATATTTCTGTTATTTTATTTTAAGAATTCTAAGATACGAAATTATAGAACCACTACGAAAAGAGCTCAAAGAATATAGAACGATTATAAAAAGGACTTTATTAAACTAAAAATGAATAGTTTACAAACTAAAATGGTGGTCACAAAAACGAAATAAAAGTGATCAATTTTAAATCTGACCAATTAAACCAACTATTGCTTAGTCGAAAGTTTATTACGAAAACCGAAACACCCCTTATTGAAGTCACAAAAAAAGCCTTAGTACAACTAATACTAAGGCTTTTAAGCTATTATAAATATCTTTGATTATACAACCAACTGTTTTTGAGATGGTTTAAATTTTGTTAATACAATACCATCAACTGCGGCTTCATATTCTTCCATAGTAGGAGTTCTGCCTAAAATTGTAGACAACACTACAACCGGGGTAGATGACAATAAAGATTCTCCTTTTTTCTCACCAGAATCCTTTACGACTCTTCCTTGAAATAAACGAGTTGAAGTAGCCATTACCGTATCTCCCGGCTCTGCTTTTTCTTGGTTACCCATACATAAGTTACACCCTGGGCGCTCTAAATATAGCATGTTTTCGTATTTAGTACGTGCTAACCCTTTTGGCGCATTATCATCAAATTCAAAACCTGAGTATTTTTGCAATACTTCCCAGTCTCCTTCTTCTTTTAACTCATCAACAATATTATATGTCGGTGGTGCAACAACTAAAGGGGCTTTGAATTCTACTCTACCTTGTTGAGCTTCTATATTCTTCAACATTTGAGCTAAAATTTTCATATCGCCCTTATGCACCATACAAGATCCTACAAAACCTAAGTCTACTTTTTTAGTTCCACCATAAAAAGATAATGGTCTAATAGTATCATGGGTGTAACGTTTAGATACATCATCATTGTTCACATCTGGATCAGCAATCATTGGTTCAGCAATCTTATCTAAATCAATTACCACCTCTGCATGATATTTGGCATTAGCATCAGGTCTTAACGCTGGTTTTATTCCAGTTTTTATTTCTGTAATTCTAGCATTCGCCTTATCCACTAAACCTTTAAGCATTTGCACTTCGTTATCCATACCCTTCTCGATCATGATTTGGATACGATCTCTTGCAATCTCTAAAGACTCAATTAATGTATCATCCTCAGAAATACAGATAGAAGCTTTGGCTTTCATTTCGGCTGTCCAATCGGTAAATGTAAAGGCCTGATCAGAAGTAAGTGTTCCAATATGAACTTCAATAATTCTTCCTTGGAATACATTTTCACCACCAAACTGCTTTAACATTTGTTGCTGTGTTGCATGAACCACATCACGGAAGTCCATGTAACTTTTCATATCGCCTTTAAACGTTACTTTTACTGACTGCGGAATTGGCATCGTAGCTTCACCAGTAGCTAATGCTAAGGCAACCGTTCCTGAATCAGCACCAAAAGCAACTCCTTTTGACATACGAGTGTGAGAGTCACCACCAATAATGATATCCCAATCACCTACTGTAATATCATTTAATACTTTATGAATAACGTCGGTCATTGCGTGGTACTCCCCTTTAGGGTCACGTGCTGTAATTAATCCGAAGTCATTCATAAACTTCATTAATCTAGGAATATTAGCCTTAGACTTATCATCCCATACTGAAGCTGTGTGACATCCTGATTGGTAACCTGCATCAACAATTGGAGAAATAACAGTAGCCGCCATCATCTCTAATTCTTGAGAAGTCATTAATCCTGTAGTATCTTGAGAACCTACTATATTTACTTCAACACGAACATCAGAACCTGCATGTAATGTTTTACCTGGTGTAGTACCTACAGCATTTTTGTTGAATATTTTTTCTACTGCTGTCAACCCTTGTTCTTCAATAGAAATTTCTTTTGAAGTTGCATATACTTGAGGTACATCGATCCCTAGAGTTTTGGCAGCAAATGTTTGTAATTTTTTACCAAAAACAACAGCGTAAGATCCACCAGCTTTAATAAACTCCATTTTTTGAGGAGTTAGAGCCGCTGAAATATCTTTTAATTCTTTATCTCCGTTATAAAGTTTTTTAGTCTTTGTATTAATAGTAAGTACTGTACCTGTATCAACAGAATATTCTTGTTTTAACATTGGTTCACCATCCTTGTCAACAACAGTATTACCTTCTGCATCTTTTTGCTTTACCCAGTTTTTAAGGTCAATTCCAATACCTCCTGTTACACCTACGGTAGTTAAAAAGATTGGAGATATTCCGTTAGTACCTGCAATTACCGGAGCTATATTAATGAACGGCACATATGGGCTAGATGAAATACCCGTCCATAATGCTACATTATTTACTCCCGACATTCTTGAAGAGCCCACTCCCATGGTTCCTTTTTCGGCAATTAACATCACACGCTTATCCGGGTGTTGTTCTTTTAAATCCAACACTTCTTTTTGCATGTCTTTGTTATGCTCAAAAATACATTGGCCGTGTAATTCACGATCTGATCTAGAGTGTGCATCTGCACCTGGAGACAATAAATCTGTCGAAATATCACCTACACCAGCGATGTAAGTTACGACTTCTATTTTTTCATCAATTTCTGGTAATTTGGTAAAGAACTCTGCCTGAGCGTAGCTTTCAATAATATCTTTAGCTATGGTACTTCCTGCTTTATAGGCTTGTTCCAAACGTTCTGTATCTGCTTCATAAAGAAAAACTTGAGTTTTTAGAACCTTAGCCGCTTCTTGGGAAACAGCTCCATAATCCCCTAAAACTAAATCTAATAACACTTCTACTGAAGGACCACCTTTCATATGAGATAATTGCTCAAATGCAAAAGCAGATGAAATCTCTTCAACAACAGATTCACCTAGAATAATTTCTTTTAAAAATTCAGCTTTTACACCAGCGGCACTTGTTGTACCCGGTAAAGTGTTATAAATAAAAAAGTGAAGAGAATCCTTTCGATGTGCGTTATCTTTATCTTTAATTTGCGAAATAATTTCGCTTAATAACTCCGCTCCATCAATTGGTTTAGGGTGTAATCCTTGAGATTTTCTTTCTTCGATCTCCTTGATGTAATCCTTATAAGTGTTCATATGCTATATAATAGAATTCTTTCAATGTTAAATGTGTACACAACACATCAATTTCTTTTTCTCGTCTGCATAAATTGCGACAACTATATCCATGTAATTGTATCATGAAAAGCCTTGCGAAAATACGAATTTTATTAAATGAATAGTCCTATTCAGATGTTTTTGCATTTTTCAAAAAATTCGGGTGTTCATTTATACAAATCGATAAATTAGATTTGCAAATTCTACAAAATCAATAAAAAAATATATAAGAAAATGACACCTTATTATTCTGATTTACGAAAACGTTATAGTAAATCTTTATAAATATGGATAAAAAAACAAAAAAGTGAAGCCATAAGGCTTCACTTTACATAAACTTATTTCAAGTTTAGTATTAATGTTTCATTTTTTTACGACTTCCTTTTCTTTTTTTCAATTGTTCATATTGCTCCATCTGAGCTTCTGATAAAGTCGATTTAAATTTTTCCTTTTCCTCCTTCATTGTTTCTCTATGCTTTCTTGACATTGCACGTTGTTCTTCACTAAAGGTCGGCATCAATGCTTTTCTCCTTTCCCTTTTGGAAAGATCTTTATTAGCTACTATAGCTAACTGCTCTTCTGAGAACGTCGTTTTCATAGTCTCCTTATGCTCTTCTCTTAATTGTTTTTGATTCTCAAATTGCATCTTTTGATCCTCGGAAAGGCTTTGTACAAATTCTTTTTTTTGTTCCTTATGATCAGCATGATCTGAATTTGATTGAGCTGATAAGGATAAAGCTCCAGTAAACAATATTATAACAACCATTAAAACACTTTTCATTCTTTTCCTTTTCTTTATTATTAAACAATTTGTTCAATAACTAAGACTGTAAAGATTAAATAAGGTTTAATCAAAATCTAAAAAAAGGTGTATAGGAAGTTTTTGAAAAGCTTTAGTTCTTTTGCCTATCAATAAAAATTATTTAATTGCTTTTGGATGAGCAGAAAAAACTTATTCAATAGTTTTAAAACAAACTATTAATTACATCTTCTACACTAACGCCTTCGGCTTCGGCTTTGTAGTTTTTGATAATACGATGGCGTAAAATACCCATCGCTACAGACTGAACATCTTCGATATCCGGAGAAAATTTTCCTTTAATTGCTGCATTTGCCTTTGCCGCAAGAATTAGATTTTGAGATGCTCTCGGTCCAGCTCCCCAATCAATATAGTTTTTAACTAATTCTGTAGCTGTTTCACCATTAGGTCTTGTTTTTCCGACCATTTCTACTGCATATTCTATAACATTATCTGCCACTGGAATACGACGTACTAGGTGTTGAAAATCAATAATTTCTTGAGCTGTAAACAATGCATTAATAGTTTGACTAGTATCTCCTGTTGTGCTCTTCACCACTTCTACCTCTTCTTGAAAGCTTGGGTATTTTAACTCAATAGCAAACATGAATCTGTCTAACTGTGCTTCTGGTAGAGGATATGTTCCTTCTTGCTCTATTGGGTTTTGTGTAGCAAGAACAAAGTATGGCAAATCAAGTTCATAATGGTGCCCAGCAACGGTTACGGCACGTTCTTGCATTGCTTCTAATAATGCAGCTTGTGTTTTTGGCGGAGTTCGATTAATTTCATCTGCAAGAATAATATTAGAAAACACCGGGCCCTTAATGAATTTAAAATGTCTGGTTTCGTCGAGAATTTCACTCCCTAATATATCACTTGGCATAAGATCGGGAGTAAATTGAATGCGCTTAAAATCCAAACCTAGTGCTTTCGAAATTGTATTAACCATTAACGTCTTGGCTAATCCTGGAACACCTATTAGTAAGGCATGACCACCAGAAAAAACAGAAATAAGTATCTGGTCTATAACGGCTTCCTGACCAATAATTACTTTGGAAATTTCTTTTTTGAGTTCGGAATGTTTTTCTACTAGTTTTTTTACAGCTGCTACGTCGTCTGACATATTATTTCTCTTTTTTTAACCAGTTACCACTATAACTACAGTCTCTGTAATCTCCGTTAACTTTGATATAAGTATCCATTATTTTTTCACTCTGCCACTTACGAATAGCATCAATCTGTTTTTTCCTAAGAGCCAATTCCTGAATCTTAAGATAATCTTTTGAATAGTCAGCTATATGCTCATCATAGCGATTAAGCACAGTAATCAATTTGAACTTTTTTCGACCTTGACGATCTTGATCAGGAATAACCAAAGAAACTTCGTTAGTCTTTAATTTGGATACTTGATCGTACAATATAGGATCAATTTTGGTAAGTTCAAAATGTGTATCTCCTGTAGTTGGATTTATTAATTGCCCTCCATCTTCTCTAGTTTCTTTTTCATCACTAAACTTTCTTGCAGCTTCAGTAAATTTAACGGATCCTGAAACGATACTTGAACGCAGAGAGTCTATTAATTTCTTTGCTATATCTACCGTTTCTCTAGTTACTTCGGGGGTAAGCAATATATGTCTTACATCAATCTCTTCTCCTCTAATTTTATCTACTTTTACAATATGCCAACCAAAATCTGTTTTGAAAGGCTCGCTTACTTCACCTTCTTGTAAACTAAAAGCCACATCTTTAAACTCTTTTGCAAAATTGGTTTGTCGATCAAGTGTATATTTCCCACCAGTGGATTTAGAACCTGGGTCTTGAGAATATAAAACTGCTTTAGTAGCAAAGCTGCTACCTTTCTCAACAATATCCTCTCTAAATTGTTTTAATCGATCAATTACTTTTTGTTCTTCCTCTTCTGGGATTTCTGGTTCGATAACAATTTGAGCCAATTCTACCTCGGTTCCAAAAAGTGGTCTATCCTTTTCTGGGATTTCTTCAAAAAACTCCCTAATTTCTTCAGGTGTAATTTCTATATCTTCGATGATTTTTGATCTCATTTGTTCGGATAAGCGATTTGATTTATTGATTTCAAAAAGTTCTTTCTTAAAATCATCAACATTATCCTTTTTATAGAATTTTAGTACTTTTTCTATGGTACCCAATTCATTAGTCATATAATTTAATTGCTGATCTACCATTGAGTTAACCTCGGCATCTCTAACCTCAATACTATCCTGCACCGCGTGATGAGCATATAGTTTATTTTCAAACAAGCTTCCTGCAAGCTCACAACGGCTAACATCTGAAGCAGATACTCCTTCACTTATCAATTGTTGATAAGCAATATCAATATCGCTATCTAAAATAACATGTTCTCCTATTACCGCCGCAACACCATCTACTTTCATTCTTTGAAATGGCTTAGGAGGCTCAATTGTTGTTTTTAAAGAGTCTATTGCTGCACTAAGTGTATCATTAGCTATAATTGTATCCTTTACTTCATCTTCAATGATTTCTTGGGCAACAAGTTTTGCACTACTAAAAGTAAGTAGGGTACATAGTACCGAAATCTTAATTGTAAACTTCAAATTGTTTGTTCTCAACTGCATCTTTTGTGATATCTTTTTCTATTTTTTTTACCAGTTCCAGCTTTCTTTTATTTAATATAATTTGTCTTATGATAGGCTTAATATATTCTAACGGAGCTTCTTCTTTCCGCTTTAAAACATCTTTCATTTTTATCATAAAAACACCTGTGGAATCTCTAAGCTGCATATATTTTCCACTTCGTAAAATTTTTGACTTATCTTGTTTTTTAAGAATTGGTATTTTATTCAATATTTGATCTAATTTTATCCAAGTAGAGTCATTTAACGAATAGGCAACACATTGTTGTTTTTTACCTTCTAATTCTTCTACATCTTCTTCATTAAAACGATTTAATTGTCGCTGTGTTGCAACAATATCATTGTAATCAGGTGGCAAATGTAAGTAACGTAACTTTACTAACTCCTCATTAAGATTAAAATTTTCTATATTTTCTTCATAATATGACTTTATATCAGGCTCGGTGATCTCCATATTAATAGATTTATTAATCACGGCATTCTTATATGCATTAACATATAAGGTACTTTTATAATTATTTACCAACTCATCAAACTCTTTAAGTTCTTGTTCTGTAAGATTTCGTTTGGCTTGATCTATAAATAACTGACGTGTGGCCCAAGTATTAATATAATTAGTAACGATAGTGACACTATCTGTTGTTGGTGTGTTCTTGGGTATTAAATCTTTAATATCATCCTTATATAGATAAGTGTCATTTACCCTGGCAATAGCTTCTTTATCAATTCGATTTCTAAAATTTTGACAAGAAATAGTAAGAACTGATAAAATTATTAATATGTAATACTTCATTTATTTAGACAATTCTTTTTTAACCTTATTTAAAGTTTTTTTATTAATTTCTACCTTGTATTTGGTCTTAAGTTCACTAAGCCACTTGGTCTCTATATACCCCTGAAAATCATTGATTACCTCACCTCTCACCTCTTCAAAAGTTTTAATTCTGGAAGGTAAGATTTCTTTAACCATAATCAAAGTAATATAGTTTTCTTCTTTTGAAGTAAGGATGTTTCCTTTTTCGGCAGAAAAGCCTTTTGGAAATTTACTTTCACCTTTCACTAATTCATCTTCAGAAAAAATAACTAGAACTGTATCTTCTATATTTACTTCTTTTTTTATTTGGGCTATTGATTTTTGCTTCTCTAGTAACTCTCTCACCTTATCTATGGCCTCCTGCTTTGATGAAGAAGCTTTAAGTATTTTGTAGGTTTCATTCTGAGAATATTTATTCTTATTAGATTCATAAAACTTTTGAAGTCCTATAGCATCTGTTTTTGAAGTATTCCATACCTTGGATTCCATGAGGTCAAAAAGTAAAAGTCCATCCCGATACTCTGCAATTATGTTTGCAAAATCCTGGTTATCTTCTTCTAGATGTATTTCATAATAACTAAGTAGTGTAGCAGATTCAAATTGATTATATGCGTCTTCTACAAATAAAGAAACATCTGTATAGTTTCTAGCCCTAGACTGTTCCTTTTTTATAAACTCGGCAAAGTTTTCATAGGTAAATACTTCTTTTTTAAGACGAAATAGCTCTTTTTTTAGTTGTTTATCATCCTTTGGGATTTCCCAAACTTCTTTTAGAATCGAATTTGGGATACGTTCTTTAAAATATTTTAGAGCCTCTTCATTTCGACGAACCGAATACTTTTCTTTTAGTGAGTTGATAAAGGATGTTGTAACTAATTTTGATCGGCTATCTTTTTTTACCTGACTTGTTAGTTTTTCTTTTTGTTCTTTAAACGTTTTATTTGGGTATTTTTCTATTAGCTTTATGATATGCCAACCATATCGAGTTTTCAAAGGAGCAGATAGTTGGTCTTTGTTTTGTAGATTAAAGGCTGCTTTTTCAAACGTATCAGAATTAAGTGCTCCCTGACCGAATCTTTTAATTTTTCCTCCATCAATTGCGGTACTGGGATCATCACTATATTGTTTCGCTAAAGAACTAAAAGAAGCCCCTTGTTTGAGTTGCTGGTTTATCTCTTTGATTCTTTCTTCTGCTTGCTCAGTTGTTCTAGTATCATTAATAGCAACCATAATATGTGCAACACTAACTTCTCCTAATTTTTTCTCTCTTTTATTAACTTTGACTATATGATAGCCAAACTGAGTCCTGAAGGGTTCAGAAAGTTCTCCAACCTTAGTCTTATAAGCAGCATTTTCAAAAGGATAAACCATTCTAAAAACAGAAAACCACCCGAGGTTTCCTTCATTTTTGGTTACAGAAGGGTCTTGACTGTACATTTTTGCAACAGATTCAAAAGATTCTCCATTTAAGATTTTACTTCTAGCCTCAGAAATTTTCTGATATGCTACGGCAGTATCTTTTGCAGACGCATTAGGTTTTATAGTAACCAGGATATGACTGGCATTAATTCTTTCCTGCGATCGGTCATATGCTTCCTTTATTAATGCTTCAGAGGTTTGAGTATCTGTAAGATATCCTTTTGCTAATTGTTCTCTATACCCTTTTAACTCCTTTAAATAGGCATCTTTTTTATCTAATCCGAGGGTTTTAGATTCTTTTAACTTCAATTTGTAATTAATAAACAAATTGAGATATTCGTCTATATCTTTCTTAGAATCATCCTTAACTAAATCAATATTTTTAAGATACACCCTCTTAAACTCAGATGTGTACACTGGTGATTTATCAATTGAAAGCAATACTTCTTTCTGTTCTTGCGCATTGGCAAGTGTAAAAAAAATAACCCCTAAAAAAAATATCAATGATTTTTTGTGCATAATTTTTATGATAAAGTCCCTAAACCGGACAAAAATAACAATATTAAGATGTTTTACAAGTCCCTTTTCTAACGAACTAAACAACATGTATAGTATTAGCTTTTAAAATTTTATTGATCTGTGTATATTGTATATATTGTTAGAGCCTAACAAACAAAAAATCACACAATGGAATATACACTAGACATCGAAATTAAATCACCTAGAAAAGAGGTTGTTGCAAAAATGGATAGCGAAGAAAACCTAAAACATTGGCAAAAAGGTTTTGTAAGCATGGAACACTTAAGTGGGGAAAAGGGAAAAACCGGAGCTACATCAAAATTAACGTATAAAATGGGTAAAAGGGAATTTGAGATGATTGAAACCATTACTATGTTGGATTTACCTGATGCAATACATCTCACCTTTGATGCCAAGAATGTGTATAATATTCAGGAAAATTACTTTGAAGAATTACCTAATGGAAATACAAAATGGGTCTCTAAAAATGAATTTAGGTTTAATGGTTTTATGAAGATCATGGGGTTTTTTATGCCTGGTGCTTTTAAAAAGCAATCTCTAAGCTATATGAAAGATTTTAAAGCATTCGCCGAAGAAGGTAAAAGCGTATTAGAAAATTAAAATTCGTATAACAAAAATGGAAAGACAGTTAAAATTAATTTGGGATTTTAAAGGACCTGCGGCAAGCAAGACGGCACAACATCACGAAATTCATCTCAAAGAATATATTTCTATAGAAAAATTATCACTCAATATTACTGGCTATCAAGACGTAAATGAGGTGCACAGTATAGCATATATGGTAGTCACAGATTCTGAAATGAAACCTGTAAGAGACGCCTTAAAACCACATCGTGGTGCACTCTATGAAGAATAAGTGCTCAAAAAAATGAGTAATGGCACAGATATTGACTAAGACCTTATATATTTGCAAAAATTTAAAAATCAGTAAATAAAAAATTATAATGAAGAAGATAATAGTATCAATTTTAGTTTTAGTAACAAGTTTACAGTTAAGTGCTCAATCAAAAACTGGAACAATTGACACCGAGTACATCCTTTCAAAAATGCCAGAATTAACTAAAGTTCAGGAAGATTTAAAAGCCTACAATACTAAACTTGAAGGCGATTTAAAAGTAAAAGTAGATGATTATCAAGCTAAAGTAAAAGAGTACCAGGAAAAAGTAGCTTCTTTTACAGATCCTATGAAAAAAACAAAACAAGAAGAAATCATTGGTCTTGAAAATGATATTGCAAAATTTCGTCAAAATGGTTCACAATTGGTACAAATAGAACAAAACAGATTATTACAACCACTATATCAAAAAATTGGTAAAGCACTAGAAGAAGTTGCTAAGGCCGAAAAATACACTCAGGTATTTACAATAACCACAAGTGGTTTGGCATATGTTGACCCTAATTTTGACTTAACGAAAACAGTTATGACTAAATTAGGAATAAAAATTGAAGAAGGTAAGTAATCAATAACTTATTGCAACAATAAACCCCACATAGTATCTACTATGTGGGGTTTATTATTTTCGGTAGTCAACAGACTAACCAATACTTATCGTCTACTATAATTCGGAGCTTCCTTAGTAATAGTAACATTATGAGGGTGACTTTCATGAATACCGCTGGCCGTAATCTTTACAAAACGGGCATTTTCTTTAAGTGTAGCAATATTTTTTGCTCCACAATACCCCATTCCTGCACGTAATCCACCAATAAACTGATGTATACTCTCTATTAAATCTCCTTTATAAGGCACTCTTCCTACAATACCTTCGGGTACTAATTTTTTGATATCATCTTCTACATCCTGAAAATATCTATCTTTAGAACCTTTTTTCATGGCTTCTACAGATCCCATACCTCTATAACTCTTAAATTTACGACCTTCATAAATAATAGTCTCACCAGGAGATTCTTTAGTTCCTGCCAACAAAGACCCAAGCATTACAGTATCTGCACCAGCAGCTAGAGCTTTAGGAATATCTCCAGTGTATCTAATTCCTCCATCTGCAATTACGGGAACACCAGAACCTTTTATTGCATTAGCCACTTCTAGTACAGCAGAAAACTGAGGAAATCCTACACCTGCCACTACTCGAGTGGTACAAATTGATCCTGGACCGATACCCACTTTAACAGCATCAGCTCCAGCCTCTACCAAATATCTTGCAGCATCAGCTGTGGCAATATTACCAACTACTACTTCTAATGTTGGATATTTCTTTTTTACTTCTTTTAAAATAGTAACAACTCCTTTTGTGTGCCCATGTGCGGTATCAATCACTATAGCATCAACTCCAGAACCAACCAACGCCTCTGCTCGATCTATTGCATCACCGGTAACTCCAATAGCAGCAGCTACACGAAGACGACCTAACTTATCCTTATTTGCCATTGGTTTCAAGGTAAGCTTAGTGATATCTCTAAACGTAATTAATCCGACCAGTGTATTATCCTTATCTACTACAGGCAGTTTTTCTATCTTGTTTTCCTGAAGAATTACCTCGGCTTGTTGTAATGAAGTCCCCTCTCCTACTGTAACCAAATTTTTACTAGTCATTACTTCAGAAATAGGACGCTCGTCATTTTTCTCAAAACGAAGATCTCTGTTGGTTACAATGCCTATCAACTTATCACCATCATCTACAATAGGAATACCGCCAATACTATGTTCGCGCATATTATTTTTTGCATCAACCACCTTAGCATCTCTTGGCAGTGTAACAGGATCGATAATCATACCGCTCTCTGCTCGTTTCACTTTACGCACTTTAATGGCTTGCTCCTCGATAGTCATATTTTTGTGCAAAACACCTATACCTCCTTCTTGAGCCATAGCAATTGCCATACGACTTTCTGTAACTGTATCCATCGCCGCAGAGACAATAGGAACATTAAGTGTAATATTTTTTGTGAATTTAGTCTGTATACTTACCTCTCTAGGTAACACTTCAGAAAATGAAGGGACTAAAAGGACGTCGTCATAGGTTAAACCTTCTCCAACGATTTTGGACTCATGTGCTGTCATGGCAATTAAAATTTAATTGCGTGCAAATATACACCTTTTTTAAAGAATACTTTAGTGATATGATTTTATTTTGATAACGATTATTAATCTTGAAGAGTATACCCGCATGCAGAGAGTAACACTCTTATTTTATTAAGAAAAACTACGGAAAAACCTTTAAGAGATAATGTAAAATCTCTTGAATTTCGGTTTTTCATAACAATTGTTAATTATTTATTAACAAAACATGAAATTTTAACAATATTTTAATAATTACACGTTATATTTCATAATTAGTAGCCCCAAACTACTATAACCCCAAAATATAAGTGCTATGAGAATACTACTCTGTCTGGTATTGATATGTTTTCATTTCAATACCGTTAAGGCCCAATATACCGAGGCTCCAGATACTAATCGTCAATTCATCAAATTTGAAACAAAAGAATTTAAACCCGAAAAAAGTTCATTAACCAAAAGAATTATCCCGGTAACCTTAATTACTGCCGGAATTCTGCTATCAACAAGTAATTTTGAAAAATCTCTTCAAAAAAACATTAGAAATGCAGTAGGTAATGATTTTTATTCTGGAATTGATGATTATACAAGATATGCACCCGTGGTTGAGATGTATGCAGCAGATATTTTAGGAGTACCATCAAAAAATCATTGGTTTGATCAAACCAAAAATCTTATACTATCATCTATAATAAGTAATGGAGTATCAACACTTTTAAAGAAAGAAGTTCATAAATATAGGCCTGGTGGCTCTGATCATGCTAACTCATTCCCATCTGGTCACACCACTACAGCCTTTACTACAGCGTCCGTTTTATTTGAAGAATTCAAAAATACTAGTCCTATTTTGGCGTATAGCGGGTATGCATTTGCAGTGACTACGGCCAGTCTGCGATTGGCAAATAATATGCATTACCTTTCTGATGTTCTTGTTGGTGCAGGAATAGGAATATTGGCAACAAAGCTAGTATACCAACTTGATCATCTAATAGCTTGGAATCCGTTTAAAAAAATGAATGGAATTGCTTTTGCTCCGCAGTATAGTGATGATAGTGGATTAGGGTTTTATTTTTCCAAAACTTTATAACTAAATTCTCTATCATTTTCTAGGTTTAATATACAATGCCAGGTGTCTTGCCATTCATTAGCTATACCTGGTTTTTAACTTCTAAAACTACAAATTACACATTAAAAAGGGGAAATACCCCCTTGAAAAATTGCGTGTTTTCCCTCTTTTATGGCAACATAGTATGCTTTACATTTGATACTAACAATACACCAAAAGTAAACAACCAAACAACAACCATAAAAACCAATAATAATGGTTATTACATACCAAATAGCTACGTACAATATTTTAATCGTTAGTGATTATGCTCAAGGAGGTGGCTACCAAACAGGCTACGTACATTTGTATGGAAAAAAATCAAAATACCTTGGATACTTAGGTATTATCAAAGATGGTAATGTATTACCTCAAAACACTCAGCACAGTAACGGAATTTTGAATATATATTTACATGAACCAGGATTGCAAACTATCCTAAACACCCTTAGAAATCAAAGTCCTATTTCAATTCAATTTGATACCAGTTTAAAGTGGGGAGCACTGGTAATAGGCAATCAGTCGGCAAGTAAGAATGAACTTGCTGCATAATAGATCAAAAGATCTGAAAATGTCGATGTTATTTTGACTCTCATTTAGCACATGGGCCAGTCGAAAACGAGAGGACAAAAAAATTAAATTGTGAAAAAAGGTAATTGGTTCACAATCGACAACAGTGGAAGTATGCTAAATCAATAATAACTACACATTTTCAGGTCTCTTTGATTTTTTTTCAATTAAAAAAGTAATTTCAGATACATTATCCTCTTGTATCCCGCACTACCTATATGCAATAGTCATATTGTTAAGCTTTTCATTTCATTTTAATACTTCTTTTGTTATCACTTCTAATTTTCGTAACTTTAGTAGGATCTTCAATAACAAGAATAGAAGCTCCCCTTCTTCTTTTTAATGTTATCATTTTGATAAAAATTGAGCTATCTCTTTATTGATCTTTATACTTATTATGCTATGATAAGATCAAGTTTAAATAGATCTTAACGCATAAACATTTTAATTACATTAATTATGAATCCGCAAGTATTGATTGGCGTTCTCATTGGAGTATTCTTTTTAGCAGGTATACGAATTGTATTTGAATACAAAAGAGCTTTAAAATTCAGATTCGGAAAATACATAAAAACACTAAATCCTGGTTTTAGATGGATTATTCCGATAGTCGAAACTATACAAATTGTTGATATTAGAGTTATTACAATTAACATTCTATCTCAGGAGGTTATGACTGAAGATAATGTTCCTTGTAGCATAGACGGGGTTGTCTTTTTTAGAATCAACAATCCAGAAAAGGCAGTATTAGAAGTAGAAGAATATAAGTTTGCCATTTCACAATTATCACAAGCCGCTTTGAGAGATGTTTGTGGTAAGGTTGAATTAGATATTATTTTATCTAAAAGAGAAGAAATGGGAAAGAATATCAAAAATATTGTTGAATTAGAAACTAAAGAATGGGGGATTGAAATTATTGATGTAAAAATTAAGGATATCCAACTACCCGAGAATATGAAAAGAATGATGGCTAATCAAGCTGAAGCCGAGCGATCGCGTAGAGCGAGAATTATTCTTGCCTTGGCAGAAGAACAAGCTGCCGGTAAACTATTAGAAGCAGGTAAGCTTATCGACCAATCTCCGTCTGCTATAAAATTACGACTTTACCAAACCTTATCTAATATTGCAGCCGAAAAGAATTCTACTATACTCTTCCCTTTTCCTGAAGAAGTATTACCAACGAATACAAAAAGAGCAAAGAAAAAAAAATAGTACTTGTATAGTACAAAAATTAAACTAAAAGCAACTTAATTTCGAATATCGTGTAGAGTACCGTAACTTTATATGGATGTCAAAAATTGCTATATTTTTAATAATTGGTTTATCATATACTATAAATGCACAGGTCAATCCAAGATTTTATAGTGTGAAATCTCATTATGGTTTTATCATAGCTCATACACCAGATTTAAAACCAATTTCACAAACCAACCCTTATGGACTTCAATTAGAAATAAGCAAGTTACGAACAAGTGATAAAGCTTGGAAAACCTGTTTTTGCTATGGTAGGACTGGGTTTGCTTTCACTTATTTCAATTATGCAAATCGAGTGCTTGGTAGTTCTTACAACCTCATTTACTTTGTAGAACCTTATTTTACGTATCAAGGTCCATTAAAGTTTTCTCTTAGAGGTTCTATTGGTGCTACCTATCTGGATACTATTTTTGACGAAGAATCTAATCCGGATAATTTACTCTTTAGTACGCACTTCAGTTTTTATCTGGCATTATCCCTTAACCTTAACTACCACATCAATGATAAATACACCATTAACCTCTCTGCCAACTATAATCATATTTCTAACGGAGGGCAGAAACAACCAAATAAAGGGATGAATTTTCCGACCTTGTCTATTGGTGTAGATCGAATTATAGACCATACTAAACTGCGCCCAAAACCTAACGAATTAAAACAATATAGCCGCTCATGGGGATATTACCTTGGATCATTTGCTAGTCTAAGATCTGCTGATCGGGAAGCAGAATCTACCAATCATCCTTTAATTGGTATTATGGGAGGTGCTCTAAAACCTCTTTCGGGTATTAATGGATTTAATCTTGGTGTAGAGCTTTGGTATGATTGGTCTGATGAAAAAATAGCACAACAACGGTTCATAAATGATTCTGCTTTTTCTTCAGCATTTACTGCAGGTCATCATTTCTCGGTAGGCAATTTTTATTTCTTACAGCAATTTGGGATATATATAACCCGACCAGAAAATATCCAGGAAAATTGGATGTACCAGCGATATTCATTTTGGTATCGTATTGCAAATCGATGGACGATAGGCGCATCATTAATTGCCTACGGGCGTACAGCCGACCATATGGATGGTAGATTAATCTATGTAATTAAGTAAACAGAGGCTTAAAATATAAAACGGAGGTCATTATTCATTCCCTCCGTTTTAAAAATGTTTACGTCTCGTTATGATAAATGCAATTATAACGAAGTCGCAAATATAGTTTTTTATAAAACAATAACAAGTTTTTCTATTTTCTACCCTATAACACTACTCAATCTAAACATTGGCAGGTACATTGCGATCAAAATAACACCCACAATAATGCCCACAAATATGGTTAATAAAGGATTAAGCACATTAGAGATCACTTGGGATTGATGCTTTACCTGTTGATTATATTGTTCATTTAACTTCTGGAAAATAAATTCTGTTTGATTGGTTTCTTCGGCTACACGAACCATAGCAATCATTTTTTTATCAAAAATAGGGCTCTCATCAAAAGCAGTGCTTAATGTGCCTCCTGATAAGATAGAACGCTTTGCTTGGTGCAACCCCTCCTGTAGCGGATAAAAATTTATCATATTTTTTACCAGATCTATACTCTCTACCATTGGGACTTTTGCTGAAGTTAACAATGAAATAGCTTGTGTAAATTGCGCCATATAGATCCTTCTGAAGTAATTACCCAAAATAGGAAGCTTTAGTTGAAGATTACCCATAATTTTACGATACCATTGTTTTTTCGAAACAAAAATAACCCCAACAACTCCAATGATCAATGCAATCAAAAGTAACCAACCATGATTACTCATAAAATCTGAAAAGCTAATAATTCCCTTTGTAATGCCGGGAAGTTCTACATTATTTTGTTTAAAAATATCAACAAACATTGGTACCACATATTTTAACATAAAAATGATAACTATCAATGCAGTACACATTACAATTATGGGGTAGGTTAGCGATGATACAATCTCTCTTCGTAGTTCGTTTTTACGTTTATAAAATTCACTAAGCTCTATGGTAATTTGTGCTAATTGCCCTGTTTGCTCTCCTATCTTTATCGCATAATACTCATAATCTGTAAAATTAGGATCTTTCTTGAGTATTTCAGAAAATGAACTACCATCAACCAATTGCGACAGCATAGATGTCATTAGTTTTTGATCCTTTTCTTTTTTTTGAGTTTCGGCCAATAATTCTAATCCACTTCTAAGATCAATACCCGATTTTAGAAGCACATTAAGCTCTGCATACCATTGCTCTTTCTTTTTAGCAGAAAAAGCACTTCCGAATACCGTAATCTCTTTAGTTAATATCTCAGAGACATCAAAAGAGTTATCCCTTTGAGGCTGCTTTTTAGTGTTTGAAATCTTTATTCCCATGCTTTAAAAGTGTATGGTTGGATCATTATATTTAAATACAAACAAATGCTGAGATGCTTTGGTTTTATCAAAGGTCAATTTTATAGCATCAATAGTTCCTGAATGTACCGATTTTCCTTCAAAATAAAACACCTTATCTTTTACTTTTAAAGAGTACGTCTCTATATTTGTCACAATACTATCTGTATAGAATCGATATATTCTTTCTCCTATCGGAGAAGACACCTTTATTATATTTTCTCTTGAATCCCAAGTAGCTACCTGAAATGTATTAAAATCAATAGTCAATGCCGTTTCTAGAGATTGTATTTGTGTTTTGTGATCATAATTGCTCCCAATGCTACGCATATTACTTTGTACAATCCCTAATACCGTAAACGCAAGACCCGCCACGATAGTAGAAATTACTATAACCACCATGATTTCGGTAAGGGTAAATGCTTTTATTTTTCGAGCAATTTTACTCATGTATCCTCAACTTTTTTTCAAGTTCAACACCTTCTTTACTGTACAAAAGAACTGCTTTATTTCCTTCACTAGTAATCATAATCTCCCAACCTTCGAAATCTTCGGCATAAGGTAATTTTATAGTACGATGAATCGAAAGGTACTCTAATTCTTTAACTCTATTCTCTATTGCACTTTGATCCCTTTTTATTTGATTGGCAAACACATTATTAAAGCTTAAACTCGCAATCATAAATACGATAATGATTAATACGGAAGCCGTAAGCACCTCTATTAGAGTGGCTGCTTGTATTTTTTTTAGTACAACCATTTTGCTATACTATTTTTTGAATTCCTGAAAGGTAAGCCAGCATAATCTTTAACAGGATTAATCAATACTTTACCGTTATAAATATGATTTAAATATACCGATCCCGATTGTCTTGCAATACACTGCCGTGTATACATAGAACCACGAATGGTGCCTTGAAAATCAACATTCCCTTCGCAATATACCTCTCCCACGATTTCTGTCTTAGGAGCTATCATTACATGTGTTTTAATACGATTATCAGGAGATTTTTTATTCTTTAAATACACTATTGCTCCTTCAATTATGGTACCCGAGCCTATATTAAAATCAGGTTTAGCATTTTGCAATTGATTGTTTTGAGTAGTAGTATGAAGTACATTTTGATCTAAAAGTACTGCTGCTGATGGATACGATAAGTAACATCCTTTTCCTATTTCAATAGTTTTAGTTGCAATACTTTGGAAATTCCCTTTTACCCCATCTTGTATTATAATTCTGGGTGCAATTAATACAACATCTTGTAATTGTGCCCTTGTTCCTACAACAATTTTAGTTTGTGATTGGATTATAATATTACCCGCTATTTTTTCATTTTCCAAAAAGATGGGATCGCTATCATATAGAAGTTGAACAGATTTATGGAATGAATTTTTGATCTCTTTCTCTAATGTAATAGAAATACCTTTATCAATAGAAGAACCGCTAGTTACGCTTTTCAAATAGTCTATCCACCCTTGTTCTAATTTGGGTAATGATTCTGCACTTTCGATAGCTCTACCATAGTATAGATTATTACCTTGATAATATGTACCCGAAATATTACCAGCCTTTACTCCTTGTTTAGGCAAATAACTATTCCCTTCTAAGCGTGTATTACCAACAACTACTAATGGAGAATTAGTATTAACCAGATATAAATTAGGAGTTTTATCGGTTCGTTTTGATCCCGTAAATGCTATTCTTTCGGCTTTACGATTATGTGTAATCACACCGGCATATGTCTTTAGCCATGTCCCGTGATAACTGGTAGCATGTTTAATGACTTTAGGCCCTACCTCAGAAACAATCGTATCACTAACTACAGTAGTCTTCTCTAGTGTATCAAATATTAATGTATTTGATTGTTCAAAAGCTTGTATTAGTTCTTGCGATTTGATTTTAAAAAAGGATTGTACATGGGTAAGCAATAAAAAAGCACCTAATAGTAACGCCACCAACACCGAGATCAGTATGGCAAATTGCATGGCTTGCGCTTTTATTTTTGAAAAAACTTTCAATTAACAATTTTAAAATCTTTGATCTTACCTTTATATTTCATTCGTACTGAACTTGACTTACCTTTCACCAGTGTTACTTCAGAAATAGTTTGTCTGGCTTTCATAAGCTGGTCGGCTCCATCAATTTGAATTAAGTAGATAGCATTTGCATTACCTTGTCCAGACACTACGCCTTTATACGTAATAGAAGGCCATACCAAAGGTGGTTTTTTTATTTTTGGTTTAGAAACAATTACTTTCTTTTTAGGTTTATAAGCGGTGCCCAAAAACGGATCTCTTTCTATTGCGCCAATGCTAAACTTATCTCGTTCTTTTACCTCAACAGGAGCCACATTAACTTCTGCTGCTTTAGTAATCTCGGGATCTTCATCTGAAAACGCTCCTATCACCTGAAAAATAATTGCACCCCAAATAAACGCAACTACTGGTAATAAGACATATAATGCTTTTTTTCCCTTTAGCATATTTACTTAGTTTATTGAAAAACGAGATACATCACTAGGATCACTCTCATTACCTGCTTGATCAAATGCTTTTAGGAACCAATAATAGGTAGTACTAGCCTCTAGAGTAATCTCTGTTGGCGAGGTTACCTGATCTTTGGTTACTAATTCTGTAAGTGCAACATCTTTGTATACATAAATACTATCGATCTCTGTTGTTCCTGCAACGGCTTCTCTGGTCCAGCTAAATGATACAGCTGTATCATTTAGTGTAGCATCACTAGCTGGTGCAGTGGCTACTGGCTTATTAGGTGCATTGCTATCAATTGTTAATGTTCTGGTTGTAAATAACGTACTTTGCGTATTATTTTCTGCACGCACCTGCCATTTGGTAACCCCTTCTGGGAAGACAAACGAAATAGAAGTTGTGGTGGTAGTTTCTTCTTCAATAACCTGATTGGTTGCATCCAATAGTTGCACACGATACACAGTGGCATCAGTTATAGATTGCCATTGTAACTCTATAGTTCCAGAATTGGTGATTTCATTATCTTGTGGAGATATTAATATTACTTCACTAGAGGAGAAGTCTTCGCTTTCTAAAACACTAAATCTCGCAAAAGTATACGGCGTAGAAGAACCTGAATTCTGAGCTCTTACTCTCCATTGATACTGATTTTTTAACAAACTAGTGGTAAAACTAGTCGTTGTCACAGTAGTGTCTAATACCACCTGAGACGCATTTTCAAAATCTGGTTGAGCTACCTGCAGTTGATAATTGGTAGCCAGTAATACTGGTTCCCAGCTAAATGTTATTGATGTATTTCGTACTATAGTACTATCTGCGGGAGCTATAAGTGCAATCGTCTTATCGGTTAAATCTTCTTCAAGAAGTACTTCTTCACAACTAAACAGTGTAAAAAAAGATACCAATAGTATAGCCGTATATATAGATAATTTCTTCATCATTATAATTTAAAATAATTCATTTTCTCCATAGCCTTTTGAGCATCTCGGTAAGCGTTCTTCGAGCAAGATGATTTTTCATCTATGATATTTGATAGTGTTATTTGCTTTCTATCATTCTCACTCCAGCAGAAAAAAGAGAGTTCATATCCAAAAACTGTAGCTTCACCAAAATTGATTGTTTTATATGTCCTCCCTGCATTTACCAATGATAATTGATATTGTTTATATCCTCCGGTATTTAGAAACACAACTTCTGCACCAGTAATTTCCTGTATAACGGCTTTAGGTAATGCCAAAGATACCGAAGTAACTATGGTCGCCCTTTTTTGACCTTTTAGATAAGATATTGTTTGTGCATTGTAGCCCTTTTGTAACTCGGTTATGGCCGCTACGCGATCCAATAATTCTAATGTTACAAACCTTGGTTTGTTATCTAGGGAATCTACATAGGCGATCCCTTGTTTGTTTTCTTTAGATACTTTTTGGTATGCTTCAAAAGTTGTGGTTGTAAAATCTACAGCCGCTACTCCTACCCTTATTTTTTGCTTATACACTGGTAGTGCAGATACTTTAAAATCTGAGCTAAGCACATCATTTTTTTGTGAACCTATAATCCCTAAGGCAAAAGGATTTGTGGTAGAGGTATGCATGCTAGTCGTATTGACTTTAATACTATGGCATCCTATACAACCCAATGCTAATAGTAGTGCTATACCGTATACTTTATACTTCATAATATCTTGTATTCTATTTATATTAATTCAATCGTTGCAACAAAACTCTACATTGTAAATATCTTGCTCCCGTTCTAAAATTTTTCTTTTTTTCAAAATCTACCTGAACAATATTACCAAAACTATACTGCTGTTCTAACGTATAGATAACCCCTATCAATGCTTTGTAATCTCCTTGTAACCTGAAATCATAGGTCGTTGTTCCTTTTTTAGACACTTCATCTACAAATTGGTGAGGCTCTTCAAAAGCAATAACTTTTACATTGGTTGTATCTGATAATGTATTCAATGTTTTTAGCAGGTTATGCTGTAATGAACTTCCTTCAACATTATTCTTTGCTAAAATTATATCTAACTGCTGTTCTTTTTTTGATAGTGCTGCTAATTGAATAGGTGCAGCCTGGTATTGTTCTTTTTGATTTTCTAGTATATCAAGCTCATCACTTATAGCAAATGTTTTGGCAAAACTATAGTGATATGCTATAAAAAGCACACATAAAAGACCTGCAACCAGCAGTATGTTTTTAGTTCGTTGTTCCATTTGATTTGATTGTAAGCATTACTTCGAAATCAGATGTGTTTCTTTTATCCAATCCATATTGTACTATCGTCACTGTTTCTACAAATGATAATCCTTCTACTCTTCGTAACCAATTCGTAAACTCTTCTTTATCAATAGATTTTCCAGTTACAGAAACAACATTTGCCCTAAGATCAATGGTTTTATCCTTACGGATAGGTTTTTCTAAAGGTTGATATGCAAAAGAGGTTAATACTACTGTACTAGGCAGTGCTTGTATAATCTGATCGATATAATACGAGCTTTTAGAGAACCCGGTCGTTAGTATACTTTGTACTAGAGCTTCTTTTGTGTTTACATCAGCCTGTTTGCTTTTAATTTGTTCTTGCTGTGTTGTAAACACTTGTAACTCCTCCTGAAGACCTTGCCAGCTTTTATATTTGGCATTAAAAACAAAAAAGTTAATTAGCAACGCTATTAAAAGGAATCCAACACCAATCTGAAGAACATTTTTAAAGAAAAGAGATTCTTTATAGTTCTTCTTCAATTCCTGATTCTTGGATGCTATATTTCCAGAAATTACATCTGTACTTAAAAATTCATCTAATGCTATTGCCAAAGGCAACGTATGTGTTGACGAAAAATTAAGTCCTTCAATAGTGTACTGCTCAACAGAAGTCTTATTATTCTTTGTTATCGAAGTCACTTCGTTGTTTGCAAAACGTACTTCAGTCGTATTACTATGTAATGTATTTCCTTCTGCATATACTGATAAAGCGGCCATCTTTAATCCTCCTAAATGAACGCCAGTAATTTTGATGCCTGCCTTTTGGTATTCTTGGATTAATGACTCTACATATTGTGTTCTACATACCGAGATAAAGGACCTATCTGTAGTACGAAGTATCTGATAATAAAAATCATTGAGATTCAGGTTCGGAAAAGCTTCTGCAAGAATCTCTACGTCTGTATTTGTATTTGATACTTCTTTGGATAAAATCTGGTCATCGGTAATCACAAGGCATACCGATTTACCTGTTTTAACCACTTCTCCTAACTCATCAGGATGGTTAACAGTAAAGGTTTGATCTATATCCAGTTCTCCTTTCTTCTGAACCAGTTCAAGGCCAAAAATAACAGATTCGCTCTCTTGTTTAGTATGCTCAAGAGTGAATACCGTTTTTTTAAAAGGTAGATATGAAGTTAGCGATTCCAGCATTAATAAAATACAGTTGGTTTTATAATAACATTCAATTTTTTCTTAGAATCTTCTCTTACTCTTTTACTAAACAACCATTTGATAATAGGGATGCGTGATAAAAGAGGAACTCCGGATCCAGAATCATTCTTCACTTTCTGTTCTATCCCACCCAGGATGGCCACATCATTCGCTCTCATTCTCATAATTGAAGAAAATCTACGACTGTTAATATCTGGCGGTGCATCTTCGGCAATACGTTCTCCACTAAAATTAGACTGAATCACTTGTATATCCAACGTAATCTGGCCATCACCCGACACAAAAGGTTTAAACTCTAATGCAAGTTCTGCATCAATCGGCAGATAATTTACTACTTCTGAGGTTTGCGGGTTTTGCGAACCAAAGATATTCTGGCTGGTTACTGCATAATAGGTGGTTTGTCCACTCGACAAATATGCTTTATGCCCATTAAGTGTACTTAACTTAGGTGTTGATAATATTTTTACATTACCATTAGTTTCCATGGCTTTGATATCCATATAAAAATTAGGGACAACATTACCTAAGTTTAATGATCCAAAACCATCAAACCCACCAATCACTCTATTTACGGTTTCGGCACCAAGAGTGATACTCGTATTAGGAAACACTCTTCCTTCGGTCGTAACAGGCTCTTTACCTAACCCAAACTCTACTCCTGTTTCAACGGTAGCAGAACGATTAACCTCTAGAATCATCACTTCAATCAATATTAACGGAACCGGTTTATCTATATATTTGACAAAGTTTTTAAATTTTTCTACCCGAGTACCAGGACCACTAACTACGAAACTATTAAGTTCTGTATCTATTTTTACATCCAGGCCTTCAGTAATTGAAGCAGGAAAAACATCTGAAATAGAGCCTCCCTGTCCGTTACTACCACTAGAATTAGAGCTACCACTATTTCTAATAGATGATCCTCGTTGATTCCTATTATTGATTCCGCCTTGGTTTAGTCCCTGATTAAATCCTTGATTTGCGCCTCCGCCAAAGAAATTTGTTCCTCCCGTGGTAAAATTATTATTTCCAAAACTGTTCCCGTAAGAAGTAGACGGATTGGCATCTCCTAACATCGCAATAGATCGATGCATCATTTGTACCAGTTCGATCTTTTTTAATGCCAACTGATCCTCTGTACCAAAGTAATATACATTACCTTCTCGTTTAAAGGTAAATGCTCCAGATGAAGATGCTGCATTACTTTGAGGATTCTGCTGTCCGTTTACATTATTACCAACATTTTGATTCGATACAGGAGCGCGATTAGCCGTAATATTGCTTTCAAAAATTTTAACCAATAGATTATCAAAAGAAATAGATTCGGTTTTTACGGTGACTTTTCCTGCATTCTCTAAAGGTGAAGCAGTAAAAATATCCAACTTCAAGTCTTCGGTTAAGGTATAAATCACATCGGCTACTGGTGTATTGTTTAGATCTACCGAAACCATTCTCGCCACAGTATCTAGTACTTTATACGAAAAATTGGGGCGCCTAGAGCGAGATCTTCTTGATCCGGTGCCAGAGCTTCCAGGCTGCGGAAAAGCATCGAATTCATAAAACCCATCTTTGGTTTTATTAAAATCCATATTATTGGCTTCGGCCAATTTCTTCATTGCAATATCAAAAGATACATTGCTGATAAACAAGTTTAGGTTCTTATTACTTAACTCTGGTGTAAATAGTAAATTCTTCCCCGAAGCCTCGGTTATTTTTCTAAACACCTTTGGCAAAGGATCGTTACTTAAATCGGTAGATAACGTAGACGCCAGCACATCATATTGTACTACAATTTCTTTTTCTACGGGTGCTGCCACCGGAGCATTATAGAGTTTTACTGATAGTATATTTCCTGTAAATTCAATATCAAGATTATATTCTTTTGCCAAAAACACTAACAAATCCTGGACAGTAACATCATTAAATCCGTTAACCACCGTAATGTTATTAAGATCATTAGCCAGATTAATATTAATCTTATGCACCTGGGATACCGCTCGTAAAAAATTAAGCAACGAGGTGTTAGAGATATTCACATTCACTTTTTCGGTAAGTCCCGGAATATCTACATTAAGTAATTGCAACTTGTTTTCGATAGTTGCAATTCGGGTATTATCCTGAGCTCCTGTCTGGAAAGTATCTTGCGCCATTACTTGTATCCCAATAACCAGAGCAATACCTATAATACTTATTTTTTGTTTTATATTCATTTGTTTATTTTCAATTATCCGCTAACAAAGCATACACTTCATCCACCGAGGTTTCCCCTTCTATAATCATTCGTATGGCGTTATGCTGTAGCGTTTTTATCTTTCTTTCTTCTATATACTCATTTATTTGCAACTCGTTATGTCGTATTGCCGTTTCGAGTTCTTTGGTAATGGGCAGTATTTCATAAATTGCCTTACGACCTAAATATCCGGTATGATAACAACGGTCGCATCCTACTGCTACATAATGTTGTTGCATCTCTTCGGTAATCTCAAAATCCTGCGGAAAATCCTTGACTTCGGTTTTTTTCTGTGTCTTGCAATGTGGGCATAACTTTCTCACCAAACGCTGAGCAATACTCATCGTGATAGTAGTCGCTAACAAAAATGCCGGCACCCTCATATCAATCAATCTTGAAATCGTTGCCCAGGCCGAATTGGTATGTATTGTTGATAATACTAAATGCCCTGTTAGTGCTGCTTTAATTGCCATAGCCGCAGTACGATCATCACGAATCTCTCCTACCATAATAATATCGGGATCCTGACGTAAAAATGTTCGCAATGCCGCCGGAAAATCAAATTCGATATCCTCTCTAAGTTGCACCTGATTAACACCTTCGAGGGTATATTCTATAGGGTCTTCTATCGTTAGGATATTAGAAACTTCTTCATTCAGTTCTTTTAATGTGGCATAAAGTGTTGTCGTTTTACCCGATCCGGTTGGTCCCGAAATCAAAAGAATACCTTGCTTCTTTCTGGTTGCATCACGATATACCTTCAATTCTTCATCGGTAAATCCTAATTCCTCTAACGAGACTTCTTGAGTATTACGATTTAATAATCGCAGTACAATTTTTTCTCCGTACAAGGTAGGCATGGTCGACACCCTAATATCAAATTCATCATTACCTTCTTTAAAAGTAATACGCCCATCTTGTGCCAGTCGTTTTTGTGAAATATCTAAACCCGATTGTATTTTGATTTGATTTACCAATTGCGGATACTCTGTATTGGCAATCGTATACTGTTCTTTTAATTTACCGTCTAAGCGGAAACGTACTCTACAAAACTTATCGTAAGGTTCCATATGAATATCACTACTCCCAAAATCCTTTGCAGTAGTAATTAGCTTTTGTAAAAAACGATCTTCGTACTCTAGTTTTTCACTCGCAGAAGTTGTAGTTTTCCTATAGTTATAGGTTAAATACGATTGTATATTTTCTGTAGTTTCGGAAATGATCAAAACATCACATCCCAAAATTATAGTCAATTCTTTTTGAAGCGTATCGATATCAACCGCATCTGTTTTTAGATGGAGCGCATTCTCTTCTTTTGCCACGGGCACCACTCTATAATGAAACGCTTGATTTGATGTAATCAATTGTTTAAGATGTACTGGTATTTCGTATGTAGAGGTACTGCTCATATTAGATACAGAGTTAACGCGTTCGTTATCCAGTTTGTTATAAAGACCATTCCCAAAAACACTGCCATATACCCCGCTAACGGAACGGTATTATATTTTGCTTTCTTTTTGATGACCAACCACACTAATAGTGAAAAAATCAATGAAAACACAAATAGAATTACAAACGTTACCGTTGGAAAACCTACAGCTAGTGCTATAAAAAACAGTAGATCTCCCCAGCCAAATACTTCTTTAAAGAAAGATTTTTTCAATCGTATTAACGTATATAAATACAATAACCCCATGATCACAATAAGTACAGCTATATTCATTAAGATAGCATACAAAAAAGTAATATGCGTGGTATTCTGATAATGTAAAAATCCAAATAAACCAATAAGTACAGGGAATATAAACCCATATACCTCTCGATCTTTAAGATCTTGATATACAATTACTGCAAGGGTGCAGATCGTAAGTATTTTGATGAATAGTATCAATCCTTCGTAATTTGCTTTGGGCTACCATTTTCATCGATCTCCCATACATTAAACACCCCATCTCCATCAAAATCAACTACAGCAGTAGCTCTTGCCTTAAAATTAGATACTGTAGCTTCTAATATTTCATATGCATAGTTAGCAGTCCCTCCGGTTTTTACCGTTTTCGGAGCTTCGTAATTGATTTCTGTAAAATCGATAGAGTATTTAGAATTAAGATATCGATACTGCGTTTGCATATTGCTAATCGTTTTTAGCTGTATTTTTGCCTCTTGCGCCTTGGTTTGCGCAATTAATGGTAAAAAGTTAGGTAGTGCAATCAATAGTAGAATCCCAATAATTGCCAGTACCAGGAGCATCTCTTGTAGGTTAAAAGCCTTTACCTTGCTTAGTTGTATTTTTCTCATAGTCATCTTATCGTCAAAAAGGGCCTCAAAAATATGATTTTTAAGGGAATATGAAGTGTCATAAATTATAATTATAAAAATTAAGGCCATTATTCTTAATATGCTTCATCATTCTATGTAGTATCATGATTCATTTTTTAAGTTTAATAACAGAAATATATTCTTAATGTAATTCTATAGGTATATGTTACTTCTATGGTAAAATGTTACCCCTAAAACCTAATATTTTTTTATACCGGTTTAGTTTTTTGTAAACTACAATAGTACGACCTAGTAGTTTCATTTTTTGAGACTGAGAGATTTTTAACAAAAAGTTTTTGAACAACCGAGTACATTAGTATTTACATTCTTCGCTATATACATAAATATCTGATGAATATGAATATATATTATCTAAATGAAGCCATGTAGTGTATAAACGTAGCGTAGTGCAGTATGAATGTACATTTCCTTAACGAAAGTGTTCTGCGTCTTGCGGCAAGGTTTTTTCACTGTAACGAAACCTTCCTGCGTCACGCAGCAAGGTTTCGTCGTATTGAGAAAACGCCCTGCGTCACGCAGGAAGGTTTCGTCATAGTGATGAAAGGTCCCTTCATGACGCAGCACTATTTTGTGGTATTCGAAACCATAAAAAACTTAGTAATCATACCTGCTATCTTTACTTTTGGCGACCTTAACAATCCCGACCAATGCATTGCGTACTCGCCGCGCAGTATAACCAGGTTATAGAAAACCGTTCTAATAACAATACAACCGATGACCCCTCTACAGAGGGATAACGTATGTGTAGTACCCCATAAAACAAAAGGCAGCAACCTTATCTAAAAGTTGCTGCCTGATTTATACTATATTTTAACAATTACCTCTTGGGTTTAACATGGAAATCAACGGGAATACTGGTTCTTATCATTTTTTCATGAACAACATTTTAGTTTGTTAGAGGCATACTATTATCTCCTCTACCTAAAACTGTTATTTCATTTTCTTTAATATCAAGTTTATAAGATATCACATTGATGTCTTTTAAAAAATAATAGTCATAACCATCTTTATGATTTTTATCTAAACTATTACTTCTATAGCGACCTATCGACAATGTTTCTGTCCACTTAAAAGGTACTTTGTATTTCTCCCAAACTCCATCAATATATACTACTTCATAAACTCTCTTAGGAACTTTATCACCTATTACTTTTATTATTGTTTTCTCTTTTTTATGGAATATCTTATTTTCATTAAGCTGAGAGATTTTTATACTATTATCCTTTAAGAATTTTCTCAAACCAAAATTAGTAAACTCTATACTTTTCTGTGATTCTGTTAAAGTTAACGGTAAGTATAAAAAACTATTTTTTGGAACACCTAAAGCTTCTATAGTTTCTTTTAAACTAGAAGATATTGACTTAAGTGGTGCAAAAAAATACGATTTAGGGTTATCTATTGGTATGTTAATTGTTCCATCATTAGAAACAATATCTTCTTTTAAAGAAGTTTGAATAAACAAATAACCTTGTACTCTAACTGTTTCTTGTTCAGTATTATTTACTTGTGCGCAAGAAAATAATGATTGAATAATGAATAATAATAAAATGGTTTTTTTCATTTAGTGATTAATTTGTTGATTTAAGTCTACCTGAAGAACCTGGATCAATTGCCTGATTAACTTGCTTATTTTCTTTGTCAGAAAGGTAGTTAGAATTTATAGAACCAGGAACCATATTTACTCTTCCCATTATTGCACGAATACCATTTTTACTGACAGAAGGATTACTGTAATTAAAAGTTCCATCACCTGAACCTCCTATTGTTCCTGAAGGGATGTTATTAGTGATTTTAGTACTCTGCATAGTAGAACCTGGGTCTCCATGACTTCCTCCAATATTATGACCTATTTCGTGAATAAAAGTTCCTTTAATAATGTCACTTTCTCTCCCTCCTGGGTAAGCTTCTAAAGTATTAGCAATTTTTTCCTCATTCAATGTTATTCTATGCCTAGTTGCTGCGCCTAAATCATCGCCCTTTGAATCACCTCCAATAGTAACCACATTTCCAAAACTAGCCGTTGCACCATCTGATGTCTCAACATAATCATTAGTTGCAAGTTCACTAGCTTGTTCTGCACTTTCAGCTTTCGTTACTCCAATATTGAATTTAACATAAACTTTATTTCCATCTCCATCTTTAATAGTATGAGCTTTACCTTTGCTGTTATAAGCATCCGCAGCTGATTGAAGTCCCTCAGCTTGCTTATCACTTAAACCATGATGATAATAATTTGCAGTTACAACATAAGGATCTTTTTTAGTTCCTGAACCAGATACTACCCCATCTTTTCCGTCGGGGTCTATAACTAATGCTGGATTATTAAAAGCATAATTATAGGGGGTAGCCCAAGGATAACTATATGAATGTGGATCTATCTGCATAAATCTACCAATTGCAGGATCATACATTCTTGCTCCATAATCATAAGTGTTTAATCCTAATTCTTCTTGAAGTTCTTTGCCGTTGTACTTAAATTTCTGTGCTGTAGAGTTTCCTAAAGAAGACACAGAGCCATTATATCCTTTTTGTTTTAATCCAAATGGAAAGTAATTCGACTCCTCGATGATCTCGGATTGTTCTATAATCCCGTTGTTATCAGCATCTGTATAGGAGAGTCGAACGTTGCCTAAATGATCTTTAAATTGATAGACATACTTATACCCATCTGCTTCTTTCTCTACATATCCTTCTGCATGGTTAAAGAACTCAAGATTTCCATTCTTATAGACATAATTACCAGCATACTCAGTTGTTACAGAACCTCCCTCTGTGACGATCTTTTTCAATTTCGCTCCAGTGGCATCATAAATATAGCTAATATTTCCGGTACCTTCGGTATTTGAGATCGCAACTGTTGTTGGTAGGTTTAAATGATTATAGGTAATACCCGTGATGCCTTTGTTACGATCGATCGTCATATTACCATTAACATCGTATACAAAGTCGTCATTGGTATTGGTGCCATCTTTAAAACCATAGGATTTATTGCCACCATCTGTAACGCTTAGTAGTTTATTCCCGTTATCATACGTATAGGATAGTGCATCCATACTACCAAAACTCGATCCACCTTGATAGCCATTTCTATTTAGAGAGATGATGTTCCCCATTTTATCATAGGTCACTCCTAGCAGGTTATAACTTCCGTTACTACAAAATCCATCTGTAATTCGGTTAAGATGATCATAACTATACGAATAAGATCGCTTTGTATTATCATTGGCTGTCTTCCAGATCGTCTCGCTTATATTACCATTATATAAAGCATCAGCTCTGTAGGTGTTTTCGGTTACGTTATTATAATTAATCCCAAAGGCAAAGAGATCGTTACCAAGGGTATTGGCATCGTTGATACCTCTAAGCCATCCACGCACGTTATAGGTGTAATCTACGGTTTGCAATCCATTGCTGCCACTGAGCGGAGTCGAAATGCCTCCAACATTTTTACTAATTAGTTGTCCTAACTCATCATAAACGTTGGCTGCAATTAATTCTTCTGTTTGATTGTTGATCTTTTGAGTTTGAGTAAGTACTCTACCCATATGATCGTACTCAAATTTGTCTATCGTGATCAAAGGCGTACTTCCATTTTTAACATGTGATGTTCTAGTTTCTAAAACCCTACCCGTAAAGTCTAATTTGATCTCTGTCTTATCAATAGTACTTAAATAATGATTTCTGCTTCCTGTCCAGATTGCTCTTCCTTTGATATCATAAGCGGTAACTGTAGTAATCCAATTATTAGTTCCTAATATTCTTACTTTAGTTCCTGTAGGTAAACTTTTTACATTATTTGATGTTGCTACTTCATATATACTACCTGGCTTATCCATACCATGAAGATCAAAATTGTAATCATCATAATAATTGATGGTTAATACCTCACCCGTAGTAACTTTAGGATAACCGCCATCATCATAATACATAGAAACTCCTCCTATGGTTGTTGCATTTTGACGTGTTACCCAAAGATCATTACCATATGCAGTAGCTTCTGTTTGTATTACTGAACGGTCTCTGTTGTCTGCTAACTTACCCGTATAAGCCACTCTACCAAAAGTATCATACTTGGTAAACAACCAGACACCTTGCGCCTTTAACAATGCATCTTGCGTCATCACCGGTTGGTCTAACTTATTATACACAATATACTCCCATCCTTTACCTGGGATTTTCTTTTCAATCAGTCTGTTTCTACCATCATAATGATATTGGTAACAGAGTTCGACAAGCTCATTGTTTGATACTCCGTCATTAGTAGTTACTTTTGGTGGTAGTACGTAGGTAAGATTCCCAAAATCATCATATACATAATAAGTATCATGCGGTACATTGTTATTGTATGTTCTTTTAAGGATGGCTTGCCCGGCCTTATTCTTATACTCCTTAACTGTATGATTGTCTCCATCTACCGTTGTCCAGTTTTCATCTTTGGTGATGCCTACCGTAAGTTGATTAGGAGCATAAAAACCATCCTTTACCAAAGTAGGAACTTCTGTATTTGCAAGGTCTGCAAAGTTCACTTTAAAACGTACTACCTCATTGGTCTCATTGGTATCCCAACCAAACTTGATGGTATGATCATCATCACTAGTAGGATTGGCTTTCCAAGCCTTACCTGGTGCACCTTGTTCTAACACACGGTTTAAAGGAGATGGTTCAAAGACACTCTCACTATAGGCATTTACATCTTCTGGCAACATTCCTGCAAAATCATCTGCATATTTGGCCTGGTAATAACTATTGATATTATTGACCATATCCACCGTTTTATAACTTCCCTTTGGGGTGTTTTGTCTTTCAAATGGAAGATATGATTTTGCCTGTCTGCCATATTGGTCATATTCGATATGAGTTACAATGTCCTGGGAGTTTTTCTGATGACCCTGGATAAGATCTGTCATAGAATTTTCGTAGCCATCTAATTTCTGTACAATAGGGTTCCAAAAGAATTGATTGGTATTGACATCGGTACTGTAATATAAATAACTCCTGAATCTGGAATTTGTAGTGTTATCCCTCCATTTAAAATCATTTCCGGCTAGCACTTTATTCCCATTACTATCATAAACACCACTAATCCCTGAGTCTTCTGATCCGTGTTGATATGGATGGATTATTCCCACCAGTAAGTACCAGGTATCTAACTCAGGTAAGTCACCATACCAAAAATATGGATTATTATTTGCCGTTCCGTTTAGATTATTTACATTTTGTGTGCCGTGATAGGTACTTCCATCATTTGATCCTGTTCGTTTTACCCACACGGTATAGCGATAGCCAAGGTTTTTATCTACATTGAAGTAATCCGTATTCCAACCACCATCAGCATCGTTGCTAACATCATTGCCACATTTCCATAGCAAAGACAATTTTCCTTCTGGATCTACATCGTTTACTCTATTATTTTCTGAAGTTTTCCCGTTTTGATTAAAGAAACCTGTACTTCCTTGACCAGTAGACCAATCCATAGTAAGCTCATTAGAACTAATGCCATGAGATGCTCCCGGACTAGCTTTAATAGCCACTTGCTGTTTTGGTCGTCCCAATCCATCATAATAGGTAACCCCTTCAATAACATCTTCTTCTTTGTTAATTTCACTGAGAGAAGTTATTTCTTTCTGAAATGTCTGAGTAAACACATAGTTCTCTGTATCACTTAGGTTTACCAGTTGATCCAATTGGTCTTCACAACCCTTTACTGTCCCAGGTATCGTGGCACATTGATCACCTTTATTGGCTACATAACCCAATGGCTGAGTACACTGTATTTTGGTCACATTAGCATCTCCAAAACCATCATTATCCGTATCTGCATACCAAATGGTAGTAGGGTGTATTGCAGAGTTGCTATCATTACAATCACTCGCATTAGTAACGTACCCTGATGGTTTGACACTGCGATACGTTTTTATACTTGGATTACCATGGGTATCCCCATCGACATCCTGGTAAAAATTTCTTGGAGCGATATTGGTGATCAAATTAGTGCCATCATTATAATCATCATCATTACGTACATATCCTGAAGGCTGTGTACAATTTTTGGTGGTCACACTCTTGTTCCCCCAACTATCTCCATCAGCATCACGATACCA
Source organism: Aquimarina penaris (assembly GCF_040786285.1). NCBI lineage: Bacteria > Pseudomonadati > Bacteroidota > Flavobacteriia > Flavobacteriales > Flavobacteriaceae > Aquimarina > Aquimarina penaris. Next base: position 563,010 of record NZ_JBFMKQ010000002.1, on the reverse strand, counting down.
AACCGTATTAGGGTTTAGCGAAGCATCTGTATCATTACAGTCACTACCATTGGCAACATATCCAAATGGTCTGGCACTTTGATATCTCTTATCATTGGGGTTTCCAAACGTATCGTTATCACTATCTCTATAAAAGTTCTTGGGTGCAATATTGGTAATTAAATTATTTCCATCATTATAATCATCATCATTGTATACATAACCCGAGGGCCTTGTGCATTGTTTTTTGGTACTGTTCTTATTTCCCCAACTATCGCCATCGGCATCTCGGTACCATATCGTATTAGGATTCAAAGAAGGATTCCAATCTGCACAATCACTGGCATTAGTGACATAGCCACTAGGTTTGGTGCTCTGATATTTTTTATCGCTTGGGTTTCCAAAACCATCGCCATCGGCATCTCTATAAAAATTCCTGGGTGCAATGTTGGTAATTAAGTTATTCCCATCATTATAATCATCATCATTGCGTACATATCCCGATGGTTGTGTACATTGTTTTTTGGTCACACTCTTGTTTCCCCAACTATCCCCATCAGCATCACGATACCATATTGTATTGGGGTGTAACGAACCATTGCCATCATTACAATCGGTATTGTTGGTTACATACCCACTTGGGCGAACACTGCGATAGGTTTTGTTGTTTGGGTTTCCAAAACCATCCCCATCGGCATCTCTATAAAACCATTTGGGAGGGATATTAGTAATCAATGCATTATTATCATCATAGTCACTATAACTACTCAAATAACCTGAAGGTTTGTAACATGCGGTTTTGGTTGTCCAGCGGTGGCCATGACCATCCCCATCGGCATCTCGATACCATGTTTTGACAAGGGTTACATTGGCATCACTATCATTACAATCTCCTCCTGAAGCAACATAACCTGATGGTTTACTACATGCCGTAGTACTTACACTACTATTACCACGGCCATCACCATCGGCATCTCGATACCAAGGGCGAGATATCGTAACTGAGGCGTTATTGTCATTACAATCATTATTATTAGCTACAAACCCAGAAGGAGAACTACACGCTTTTCTTCCCAAAGTACCTCCGTATCCATCGCCATCAGCATCTATATAATACCATCTGGGTAGACTACTATTATTATCATTACAATCCCCGGCATTACTCACATAGCCCGAGGGTTTGTTTACAGCGCACTTCATGTTACTTCCGTTACCCAGGCCATCTCCATCGGCATCGCGATACCAGGGTTTTGAATTTGGTTCTACATCGGCACAAGGGTTTCCTCCAGGACCTGAAGGTCCCAGTTGTGCATATCCTAACATAGAGAACATCCCTATTATAATTACGAAACTATATTTTATAAAATTCATCTTGGTCAGTCTTTGTTAGTTTTGGTCTTTGTAGTGGTAGGTGTTCTTGGACAACAGATGCTGGTCCTGATCTTTTACCTCGATTAAACGATTTAGATCATCATACTGGTAATACATCGTATACCCTCTGGCATCAGTCATACTGGTTGCTCCTATCCCAGGATCGTAGGTATAACAATTCATCTCAGAATTCGTAAAAAACGAATGTGTTCTCAACGCATCAAATAAAGTATGCATCTCTGCTTCCTGTGTTTTGGAATTCTCTGTATTAGAAACCGTTTTGATTTGATTGATCAGATCGCTTACCGCGACCGGCATATCGGTATAGGTAGCATTGCTAATTCTGGCAATAGGAATTTGGTTTTTATACCCCCAGATATAAATGGTATGACTCCCTTTGGCCTGAGATACTTCCAGAGGATTACCCTGGGTATCATACCTATGAATAATCATACGATCTTCATAAGGTTCTTCAGTCAGACCACTACCAGCTGGTAAAGCTCCTTTATACGTCTGGATCTTTTTTGGAAGGATTTTATTACCCGCCAATGACGTATAAATTGTCTGTTTCGTGGCCAGTTTCTTACCATTTTTATACTGTTCTGTCTTGATGACTTCTCCTAATCGATTGGCCGCAATCAAATTGTTATTTATTGCACTACCGGAATCTTTAGGATAAAAGAACTTTGTCTTTTGAGATTGTCCATTACTTTGCTGGGTAACAACCTCTCTTAATAGATAGTCAACTGCCGGATCGTACGTATAGTTGGTCGTTTTGACAACTTCCTCTCCATCAAATTTTTCGATGGTGGTCTCTACCGTTGGTGCGGTGATTTCACCTGACACAACAACATTTGTCAATTCTAATTGTGCATAATTATTATATAACACAAAGGCATAAATACTGGACTCTAATTCTGTTTGATCTGCACACATTGAAGTTCCTTGAGTAGGGCTTGTGGGTGTATTAAATAAGTTACAGAATGAAGGTTCCATACGGCCATATCTATATTTTCCATCCCCTTCATTGTATTCTACTCCGACCCGGTGTTGAACCAAATCACTTTTTGTATATACCACCAAATTTCTATTCAAGAAATTCTCTTTCCTTAAGTAGTTATCAGTACTTTTTTCGAGCAATGTATCATTGGTCTTACTAATTACCATTTCATTTGATGTACTTCCTGAAATAGTCCCTCCATAAAAATCACGTTGATAAGGATATCCGTTGCGCGTAATGACTCCCTCTCTCTTAGGGTTGAATGTATATTTTGTGTATCCATTCGCATTTCCTTCATTATCTACTTTATACTCTTTTACACTAGCATAAGTAACTGCCGGCCCTGAAGAAGAGTTTGGAGATGTCGCATTTCTATGCAATTGGGATACCTCCTTACCATACTCCTCAAGACTTTTGTATGTTTTTACTGTTTTAACTTGAGAGAATACTGGTCTATACTGTACAATAGAAGTACTCCTGTTGTCATCGTCTGTGTAACCAAATATGCGAGTACCCGCTAGTTTTCCTTCTGCGGAAAAATCTTTAATGCTGTAAATGCGAGCTCCTGCACCAATAGGTACTGTTCTTCTAACGAGAGTAGAAGTCTCCCTATACATCCAAAGTTGTGAAGTCGCCGTTTGGTCCGCATCACTTAACACCAAGGCTTTATATATTCCTGGCTGCAATACGATGTTTTCAGTAAAATTTGCCTCGGATTTTGTCCAATGATTGGGTTGTGAAATAAAATCACAATAGGTTTTATAAGTATCTTCTCCTGAAAAACCATAGAGCGGCCCCTGGATAATCGCTTGATCCAAATTTCCGAGCTTAGCAATCGAAGCGCTTAAAATATTCGTGCCTTTAATGGTATACCCGTTACTTGAGCTTTCAGGAATCATGAACATTATTACTTTGGCCTTAGGAAATCCGGTTTCTAAAAACACATCATCGCAGATATTACCATCAGCTCTTCTGAACATACTTTCGTCTACCGCATCGTTTGGATAAATGATCGTGTTAAGAAATGTCTCTGTATCATCCTGTAGCACATGAGTATCTGCTTTATGACCTTCATATGTAAAAGTGGTATATCCTTTGGTTGGATATGTTATTTTGTTCAGCAATCCTATTTGCGCATATGAAAAGTTTGGACGTCGGTTTGCTCCCCCAAAATTATTATCATCATGTATATAACTTGGATATAATACAGTATTGCCAAGAGCTCCATTAAAATATCCATATGCATCCTGTGCTAAGGATAATCTTGAAGGGATCTCCTCCGGACTGTTATACTCAAACGCATATTGATTGGCTGTGCTGGTCGTACTCTTTCCTCTAAAAGTTAACTTATCCAGCTTTAAACGTTTGTCAAAAACATTAGTACTGGCTACATCTCCAAAATATGTGTATTCAAAATCTACCTTTTGTATTTGATTACCCAAATAATCTGTGATTTTGATATTGTCTAGCTTCTTTGATCGACCATCAGTATCTGCTCGATCTCCCAACGTATTACTTACAATCACATCATTGTTATACTTGATGCGCGTTAAAAACTGTTGCTTGATCGAATACGGTAAAGAGCCTCCTGAGATTTTTTCCGGATTAGGGTAGTTGGTTTGATTAGGCTTAATTTCATTAACCGCAAACGTAGCATGATAACCTACTGGTTCCTGAATCCAGAAACCAAAAGTGGTATACTCGAATTCGTACACATCCTTTTTGTTTGGAGACTCGATTCTTGTCAATACCCAAGAAGAATGATGTTTATTGATAATACTACCTGTAGATCCTTGATCTACAGGGTCTGCACGCATAATGGTGGATTCTGCAACCTCAAAAAAGTATTTGGCGCCATCTTCTCCGGTAACTACCCAGCTATTAACAGAATTATTGGCGCCATGAGTTTTCTGAACCTTAATTCGGGGGTTATTAACTGTTTTCGGGGTCAGATTATCATGAATATCCAAGGCAATCATTTCATTTAACCCCATGGCATTAAGCCTGTAATAATCGCTTTGGGTATCAATCAAGTTTTTACTTATATCTTCAATAAAAAGAAAGTAATCATGAACTTCTTGCTCCGTATCAAATGCAATAGTATTGACATGTTGCATATAATGTAATGCCTTTGCTCTTATAGCTGGATTGTATAAGGTTTGGTAATTACCCGCGACTTCATAAAAATCATCCGGTAGGCCATTTACATTTCTGGAGATTCTTCCCCCTACATTCAAATTCCATCCCAATCCAACCTGGGTGGCCATTTGGTCTACACGAATACCTGAGGCATCATAAGTAAGAGTGATGGGTAAGCTCATTTCTTTACCCTGATGGGTATAGATAGGTATACTCGTATCGGTGGCACCTGTATATAATCGTACAGGAGTATTCCCATATTTGGTAAAGGCCTCTGCCTCTGGTGAGTTAGGAATCGAGGCTATTCGTTGTAATTCTTTGCTGTAATCAAATCCGGTTCCTTCTTGAGAGAAACCCATAGCAATACAGCATAAAAGTGCCATAGAACAAATAAATTTATTCATAAGTAAATAGTTAGTTTATTAGTATTCAATTTTTCCCAGAGCAGACCTACCGTTAAAATCCTAATTACACAGTAGGACCAATAGGGGTTTTTCTCCTGTTCGTTAACTTTTTAATAACAATCTTAAACATTCCTAAGTATTGTTTTCTTTATTTCTTATGCAATGATAAAACCTACCAGTCTCATTTCTTGCTACTGGGAGATTCTTAAATGTTAAAATTTAAGATTTTAGTCTTCGAGCTAATGAATCTGAAAATTCGAGTGTCTTCTAGATAGACCAAAGTGAAGCAACCTACTACCATAAAAAGGTTACTTCGTCGCATACTCCTGATATAACGTTGTTGTTTGTTGTTATACAGTAACGAAACCGTCCTGTACTCTGAGCATAGAAAACCGTACATGTAATAATGCAGCCAATGATGACGCCTCTATCGATGAATAACGTATTTGTAGTACTTCATAAAACAAAAGGCACAACTATCAAAAAGTTGTGCCTTTATTTGTTTGCTTACTCATATGCAGCACGGATTACAAATCCGAGCTATCGGACTTAAGCCTTTACTAATCTTATTTAACAAATATTGAATATATAGAAGGCTTAACGTTTCCCAATTGATTCAAATATCCTGATTTTGAATTATTTATTTTGATTATTTGATTAAATAACCTAAGCATCAAATAGAAAATTGTGCTAAAACAAATTATAATAATCATCCAATAGAAAAAGCCGAAATCTAATATTTTCAACAATTCCCAATACACATCACGGTTTGCATCAACGATAAACCATATCATATTACTGAAGACATGAAATAATAGACTATATATGAAACCAAATCGAATATATAATAAACAAGAGACAAATCCGAAACCCAAAAAAGTTATTAATATGACACTATTTATCTCATTAAAATTAACATGAATTGATGCAAAAAAGAAACTAGATAAAATTATAGCTATAATCAAATGGCTTCTAGAGAAAAAACCTAACATAATTTTTCTAAAGAGTAATTCTTCAAAAACTGGAGTTAAAATTACTATATTTAAAAAAGTAGCAACTAAACTGAGAAAACTTCTTGACGACATGCCAATTGATTCAGGAATTTCTTTTTTATCTAAAATTAAATCTATTCTCAAAAACGGCTCTTTAATTATAAAAAAAATAATAGCGCAAAAAACTACCATAGGTAAAATTCTAATATTAATATCGATTTTGTTATTATCTACAAAAAAGGTTTTTCTTATGAACCATATTAATATGCTAATAAAAAGCATATTCAATATAGAATCAATAAATAAAAAATAATCTGGATTAATGTTAATGAATTCTTCTCTTAGAAAGATGAATTTCAACAGTTTTTGAAATCCATAATGTAAAGCAAAATATATCACTAAAGTTAAAATGGACTTTAAAAGGCTTTTAATCATATCTAAGCGTTTAATTTAAAGACGATAACCAAATTTAATAAATATAGTATCATAAGAGCTTTGACTTAATATTAGTTATCTATTTCTTTCATTCTGTTCAATCTCTGGTTATTCAAAGCTTTCATGCTATCAACATCCCTCTTTTTCTTCTTGACCATATTGTCAGAGTTCATTTCAATTATTCCATGTCTTAGAGAATTTCCTATTTCACTAAGCGCTCCAGCATAAATAGGATCACCTGGATGACTTTCGTACGCTTTTGCTGACTTGTTCTGTGTATTACGATTAATTGCGGTTTCTTTAACCTTTACCAAAGAATCAATATCTTTGTTTGCCTTATCTATTGATTTTCTAGTATCATTTATATCCCCTGCTAATTCTCTCCGTTCACTTATATTTTCTTGAGCAACAGATTCTTTGTCTAAAACTTTATCAATACTTACGATGTCTCCTTCATTTAAATTTAATTCTTTAAAGCCAGAATCATTAATATCACTTAGGTTTTCAACATTACTAAACTTTGTGGGGTTAGATTCAACTATATCAAAATAATTTGCTTCAACGTTGAATTCTCCTGTTGAATTTAAATCTTCAGCTATTTGACTCGGCCCTTGCCCTGCTTCAACCTCATAAGCTACTATTTTTCCATTTTTATCTTTTATCGGACCTTCTTCAAAACCTAATGGAGCCATTCCATCAGGGTCAATAAAATAAATAGGACTATCAAAAGCATAATTATAGGGACTATGCCTTCTCATCTGCTCTGCCAAAGGATCAAGGTTCGTCCATCTACCCAATGCAGGGTCATAGTTTCTAGCAGTAATATCAATCCACCCCAAACCTAATTCGTCTTGTTCTTCTTTATTACCAAAACCATACGTGTGATTTCTCCCTCGCAAGATATCAGTATACCCCTTATGCGTTAACCCAAAAGGATAGTAATTCTTCTCCTGTACAATCTCACTTTGAGTGATAGCACCGTCCATATTTTTATCAGAATAAGATAACCTCACATTATCCAGATGATCCTTAAAATGATAGACATACTTATACCCATCAGCTTCTTTTTCTACAATCCCTTCTGGATGGTTAAAGAACTCAAGATTGCCATTTTTGTATACATAATTACCAGCATACTCAGTTGTTACAGAACTTCCCTCTGTGACGATCTTTTTCAATTTCGCTCCAGTGGCATCATAAATATAAGAAATAGTTCCTGTTCCTTCGGTATTAGAGATAGCCACTGTTGTTGGTAGATTTAAATGATTATAGGTAATACCCGTGATGCCTTTGTTACGATCGATCGTCATATTACCGTTGGCGTCATAGTCAAAATCATCATTAGTATTGGTACCGTCTTTAAATCCAAAAGTAGCATTACCATCATCAATTACCGTTAAGAGTTTATTTCCATCATCATAATCATAATCTAAGATATCCATATTAGTATAAATTGATACGTTCTGGAAACCATTTCGGGTGAGAGACATAATGTTCCCCATCTTATCATAAGATACATTAGAAAGGTCGTAGTTGCCATCATTACTTAATCCACTGGTAATTCTATTTAATGCATCATAGGTATAGTCATAACTTCTAGTTACATTGTCATTAGCCGTTTGCCAGGTGGTTTTAGAGATATTACCGTTGTATAATGGTATAGTACCTGCATTATAATCAATCCCAAAAGCAAACAGATCATTTCCGAGGGTAGTAATATCGTTGATCCCTTTTAACCAACCACGTACATTGTATTTGTAGTTTACGGTTTGTAATGGAGAGATTGCTTCACTAGCGTTCGCAATGACGGTACCTCCAACTTTTTTACTAATCAATTGTCCTAGTTCATCATAAACATTAGCCGCAATTTGCTCGTTATCCTGGTTATTGATCTTTTGAGTTTGAGAAAGCACTCTACCCATATGATCATACTCAAATTTGTCTACCGTGACAATTGGTGCATTGCTGTCTTTGGTATGCGTGGTTTTGGTTTCGAATACCTTACCTACAAAGTCCAGTTTGGTTTCTACAACATCTGTTGTATTTAAATACCAGTTCTTGCTAGCTGCATAAATGGGCCTTCCTTTCTTGTCATACCATGTTGCTGATTTAATCCATTGATCAGTACCTAAAACCTTTACTAAACTTATGGTAGGTAACGACTTGGTTTGTGTAGATACTTCTTGACCAAAAATGGTAACTGGTGGTGCACTTAATCCCCACAAACTAACCTCGTAATCGTCATAGTAACTGATGGTAAGAACCTCACTATTATCAACATTTACATAACCATTTTTAGTATAATACACTGTGGTGCCACCAATGTTTCTTGCCAAACTGCGCTTTACCCAATGTGCACCATTATGCGCTATAGCCTCGTCTTGTATTGTTTTTCGATCGCGATTATCTGTAATTTTACCGGTATAGGCTACTCTTCCAAAAACATCGTATTTAGTAAACAACCATTCGTTGTTTGCTTTTTGATTAGGGTCTTGAGTGAGTATTGGTTGATCTACTCTATTATATACTATAGACTCCCAAGTGCTCGCGTCTCCCTTACCCGGGATTTTCTTTTCGATTAATCTATTTCTGTAATCGTATCTATACTGATAACACAGTTCGGTAAGCTCATTGTTTGAGACCCCATCTGCTATAGTTACTTTTGGAGGGATTACGTAGGTAAGGTTCCCAAAGTCGTCATATACATAATAGGTATCATGCGCTATATTTTCATTATAAGCTCTTTTTAATACAACTCTACCAAGTTTGTCTTTATACTCCTTAGTTGTATGATCATTTGGATGCGCCTGACTAGACTGCCAGTTCTCATCTTTGGTAATCGTAACGTATAATCGACCTGCAACATAATCGGTAGTACTTTTTACCAACTGTGGTTTTTCGATATCATTATTTTCAAAAGTCACGTAAAAATGGGCTACTTCGCCTGCTGTGTTCGTTTTCCAATCTAATTTAATCGTATGATCTGCATTGCTGTTTGGGTCCGCTTTCCAGGATTTTCCCGGCGCCCCTTGCTTTAACACGCGGTTTAAAGGAGATGGTTCAAAAATACTTTCGCTATAAGCATTGATCTCGTTGAGATCTGTAATGCCAGGAAAATCCTCTGGATACGTATTCTTATAATACCCATTAATTTGGTTCTCGACATCAACAGCTTGATAACTCCCGTAAGCTTTATCATACTCAAAGGGCAAGTATTCTTTGCCTTGTCTGCCGTATTCATCATACGCTATATGAACTGTTATATCTTTTTCATCTTTTGACGCTCTGATTGCGTTCTGTTGCATAGGTCTTCCGATACCATCAAAATAGGTAATACTTTCTATCACATCTTTGTTATACTGTATCTGTTGTGTTGAAGTCACAGGTTTTTGAAACGATTGCGTGAAGATGTAATTTTCATTAGAAAAAACAACCTCATCATAAGAAGCATAGACACACCCTTGCTTTTCGCCATATTCTGCCGGGCATCTGTCATTGTTGTTCGACACATATCCGGTGGGTTGCGTACAATCCATTTGCATATCTGCAGGATGACCAAACCCATCTTGATCGGTATCTCCATACCAGGGTGTAGGTTGGATAACAGTGTAGTCGATTCTCCTGGCATCACCCCAACATCCGCCTATACTTAATCCTCTTAAATAGTGCGTTCCCGTACTGTTTTGTGTAATCGATGCTAAAGAATTTGCAGTGCTAACTCCAGAAGCATCACTTTGCCAGTACCAGCTAATCCCAGCTGGGGGATTTGTTCTGGTAAGTACCGTATTCCCACAATTCTCTTGTATGTTTGGTAACGGAGGAGTAGACGGTATAATATTAACAGTATAGTTAATCGTCAAGGTTTCGCTCCAACAACCTGAACTCGTACTTTTAGCACGTAAGTAATGTGTATTCCCGTTAGTAAGCGTAAGTGTCTGGCTGGAGTTTTCTGTACTTGTACCTGTAGCAGTGGTTTGCCAATACCATGTAGATATATCTAATACGTGTAACCCTTGAGCTAACACCGTATTTCCACAGTTATTGGTGATATATGCTAAGTGAGGTTTATTAGGCACCTCCTTAATACTATAACCAAAAGTTCGTGCACTACTCCAGCATCCCGTAGTATTATCTCGGGCACGTAAATAGTACGTACTGCCACTAGTTCTTGTAACTGTGTTTTCAGAATTTGCTGTACTGGTTCCCGTTTCTGTATCCTGCCAGTACCACGTAATACCGCTAGGTGGAGTTGTACGGGTTAAGGTACTGCTACCACAATTGTTAGTCACTAAAGGAGCTGCTGGTACTCCCGGAACAGCCTTGATACTGTAATTAATGGTCAACGTCTCACTCCAGCATCCTGTGGTATTATTTTTTGCCCTTAGATAATATACATCTCCACTGGTTTTAGTTACAGTTTTAGCAACACTCCCAGTTGGTTCAGGTATAACTGGATTACTCTGCCAGTACCAAGTCACCCCGCTTGGTGGATCGTTTCGTGAAATTACAGTTCTTCCGCATAGATTATTTACACTACTCAGAGTTGGTTTGGCTGGAACCGATTTAATACTATAATTCACAGTACGCGGACTACTCCAACACCCTGTGCTATTGTTTCTGGCACGCAAGTAATATGTACTACCACTAGTTAGTGTAATCGAACTTGAAGAATTTGCCGTATTAGTACCATCAGAGGTACTTAGCCAATACCAAGTAATGCCACTAGGTGGGTTGCTTCTGGTTAGTCTACTATTTCCACAATTATTGACTACTGAAGGCGCCGATGGTACTGTGGGAACTACTTTAATACTATAGTTTATCGTTCGTGCGCTGCTCCAACATCCGGTGGTATTATTTCTTGCTCGCAGATAATAGGTGTTCCCGCTAGTTCGGGTTACCGTTGCTGTCGAGTTCGAAGTGCTCGTTCCTGTTGAACTATTTTGCCAGTACCAGGTGATTCCACTAGGTGGATTGTTTCTTGTTAATTTACTATTTCCGCAATTATTAACTACAGAAGCAGTTGGTACTGCTGGTAAGGCTTTGATAGTATAGTTAATGGTTAATACATCACTCCAACAACCAGAACTATTCCTTTTTGCACGTAAGTAATAGGTAGTACCGCTAGTTCTGGTAATACTTTGCGCAGAATTTTCCGTACTTGTACCTGTAGCACTTGTTTGCCAATACCAAGTTTCTAAATCTAAAACATGTAAGCCTTGTTTTAACGTTGTGCTTCCACAATTATTAGTTATTAGAACAGTAGGCTTACTAGGTATTGTTTTTATACTATAGGACACTGTGCGGGTAGTACTCCAACATCCCGTAGTATTATCTCGAGCTCTTAAATAATATCTACTCCCACTGGTTCGAGTAACCGAAGTTGCAGAATATGCAGTACTCGCACCAGATTCGCTACTTTGCCAGTACCATGTAACTCCGCTAGGGGGGGTTCCTCGGGTTAATGTACTGCTACCACAATTATTTGATACAGAAGGCGCATTAGGCATCGCAGGTTTATACTTAATACTATAATTAATCGTTAACACGGCACTCCAACACCCTGTGGTGTTGTTTTTGGCTCTAAGATAATATACATTTCCACTGGATTTGGTTACGGTTTTAGCAACACTCCCAGTTGGTTCGGGTATGGTTGGATTACTCTGCCAGTACCAGGTTACCCCACTAGGTGGGTCATTTCGTGTGATTACTGTTCTACCGCATTGATTAATCACACTGCTAAGTGTTGGTTTAGCAGGAACCGATTTAATACTATAATTCACGGTACGCGCACTACTCCAACATCCCGTACTATTATTTCTGGCACGTAAATAATATGTACTACCACTAGTTACTGTTAAGGTAGTTGAAGCATTAGCTGTGTTTGTACCACCAGACGTACTTTGCCAATACCATGTAATGCCACTAGGCGGATTGTTTCTGGTTAACCTGCTATTTCCACAGTTATTGACTACCGATGATGCAGAAGGCATTGCTGGAAGAGCTTTGATACTATAGTTTAAGGTACGTACTCCACTCCAACATCCACTAGTATTATTTCTGGCTCGCAGATAGTAGGTACTTCCACTGGTTCGGGTAATTGTCTTTGCAGAATTTGAAGTACTTGTCCCCCCTGATGAACTTTGCCAATACCAAGTAATCCCATTGGGTGGATTGTTTCTGGTTAGTTTACTATTTCCGCAATTGTTAGCCACTGTTGCAGTGGGTACTGTAGGTATGGTTTTAACAGTATAGTTTATGGTTAAGGCATCACTCCAACAACCGTTACTATTACTTTTTGCACGCAGGTAATATCTAGTACCACTAGTTCTTGTAATGCTTTGCGCAGAATTTGAAGTACTTGTCCCCGTAGCACTTGTTTGCCAGTACCAGGTTTCTAAATCTAAAACATGTATGCCTTGTTTTAATGTTGTGCTTCCACAATTATTAGTTATCAGAACAGTAGGCTTATCCGGTTTTGATTTTATACTATACGATACAGTTCGGGTAGTACTCCAACATCCATTTGAGTTGTTACGAGCCCTTAGGTAATATCTATTCCCACTGGTTCTTGTTATGCTTTGCACAGAATTTGCTGTACTCGCACCGGATTCGGTACTTTGCCAATACCAAGTGATACCACTAGGTGGGTTGCCCCTGGTTAATGTAGTTCTTCCGCAATTATCCGATCTTGCAGGTGCATCAGGTGTTGCTGGTTTATACTTAATCGTATAATTTATCTCTAAAGCCTGGCTCCATTGTTTAGTACTATTATTTTGAGCGATTAAATAATATGTAGTTCCCGAATGTCGATATACACTTTTTGCTACGCTAAGTGAACCCGGTTGAAAGGGAAATCGTATACTATTCCAATACCAGGTTATCCCGGCTGGAGGATCATTTCTTACCAGTTTAGTTCTTCCGCATTCATTGACAATACTTTGAAGTGTAGGTCTTGGTACTATCAGGTTTGCATTTTCATCATTATTGGTTTTATCATCATTGTCATGATTGACCTCACCCAAGTATTCAAGGGTCTTGTTATCCGTATCCTCAAAAAAACATGAAACATTTAGATTAAATCCTGGTAATCGATCTTTAGCCATACCTAACAATGGTAAGCAAAGTATACTGTATATAATATATTTTCTCATGTCGACTGGTTAGTTTTTGTAGTGGTATTTATTTCTGGAAACAAGATTTCCTTCGGCATCCTTCACATATTCAAGACGTTGAAAATCATCGTACTCATAACTGGTAGTATATCCCTTAGGGTCAGTTATTGTAGTAACCCCTACTTCTGGTTCATAGGTATAGGTAGTAACCATTGCTTCTGGCAAACTAGTTCTTAAGTTATTCAGAGTAGCTAAGTTTGTTTCATTAAAAGCTAGTAATGCTTCTTCGGTTATACCTAGAGCAGAAATTATTTTAGCATATGAAGCATTTTCGATTTTGGCGATTGGATATTGATTATTATACCCCCATACAATGCTGATATATCTATTATTAGCATCGTTTGTGGTTTCATTATCCTTCGAAACCAAATGATATTCGAGGATATTCCCTTGTACATCATATCGATCAATGTGCAACCTCGGTTCTAATGCATTATTTCCTTTAGAAGATAACTTCGCTTTTGGTTTGAATAGCGTTCCACCTAAATTATAGAATTCCGTTTTTGTTGATGACAATACTGTGGCATCTACTTTAGAGGTATTCTTTACCGGATAGGCAATTGTATTTTTATTTACCATCTCATTGTATACCGGCTCATTTATATCATAAGGATATTGTTTTTCAGAACTATACACCTTCCCATTACTATCTTCAACTTCAGTTTTAGATAATTGATCATAAGAATCATATGTATTCGTCTCTAGCGATTTTAGCTGTTCGGGATAATATTGAGTGGTTTCTTTTGTTTTTGGTAAAAACAGATTATCATATTCTTTATACATTTTGAATATAAAATAATCATTTAGATAGACTCCACTATTAACAATCCCTTCTCTTTTTATCCTATAACCTATTTTTAAACTCGGCGGATGCAAAGGATTGTAATCATTTCCTTCTTGATCAATTAATCCTCTAACATGCTTATAAGTTTGATAAGTTGATGTTATCTTTTGAATGATTGAATCGGGTTTTTTAAACTTATAGGTAGTTGTTTCGTTGAGTCTTCCCATATCTTTATCAACTCCATTGGGTACTACAGGATATCCTTGTTGATATGCATATATTGGATACTCAAAAGAGGTATTTGTATATCCTTTGGTATAATAATGCTCCTTTCTTGCGTAAGGATCAGAAATCACTCGAAACACTTTAGTCCCATCGTAATTTAATGCGATCAAAGGGTTTGGTGTATAACTAGGTATGCTTTTAGTATATCGCTCTTCATATTCTTTAACTTGAGTATAATAAACAGGTACTCCTTGATTTAGGTTAACAGGATTATAAGATTTATAACTAAAATTGGCTCGAGGAAAACGATAAGTCAAATAATTAATCCCATTTACACAAGTATATTCTACGGTATAATCTCTTCGGGAAATACCTTTTTGTAATTCCTTCCCTCTTGAAAATCCATCTATATCATTATAGTTGAAGTATTTCTTTTTAAGTAATTGTGCATTAGGGTTATACTCTTTGATACTTTTTACTCGTATACCTCCAACGTTGGTATTTACATAAAGAGGTTGATCCCCTTGATTTTCCGGTAATTTATGAAACTTAACACTAATGTATCCGTGTACGTCCTTATTCCTATTATTTCGGGTAAAGAGTTTGAACTCATACTTACCCTTAGGTATAATGATGTAACCACCACTCGTTCCACTTAATGTTTCAGAGTCTCCTTGATAACCATCATCCAATGCATCACCCAAAGCAGGGCAAAATATAGGAATCTCAACATTTTCCACTTCTCGGTAATATTGGGCTACTATTGGGTAATCTCCACCAAAATTATATTGATGATAGACAGTGCAAGGATCATCTAATCTATTGATTGATGCCTCAATAGTGCCATTTTGATTGGAAGTAATGCGATGGGCAATACTGGCATATACATCGGTTTTAAATGTATAAATCACGCTACGCTCTTTATAATCATTTCCTGTAGTGGTAAATACATTATCCGATTTTAGTTTTACCAAGATTTCCCTGTTCGGAAGTAGAGCTTGCTCTGTATCTCTTGCAACATAGTTGGTTTTAATTTGGTTCGCCTCGTAATCTATTATAGAATATCCACCAGTTGGGTATATTATTTTGGTTAAGGCACCTATTTTAGCTTTATCAGGATTTGGGGTTTTATTTGCACTATACTGAGTATATGGCATATTAATCGCAAAGGTATTAGCTACACCATTGAAAAAACCCCATCTATCTTGTGCATAAGGCCTAGCATTTATTGAAGCTTTGTAATCCGGTATATTATCTTTTTTATAATAATCAAATGTATAGAATGGCTGATTGTTTTTTGTGATACTAGTTAATACGTCTCTCGCTCCATAGTAATCAAAACCATAACTAGCTATCGTATTGTTTTGGGAATTGTTAATTACAATAGCATTATATCTCTTACGATCGCTATTAATATCGACGGGCATGAATATATTTCCATTAGAAGATAAAATACCGCCTAATAGTTTACGCTTGATTAATGTTTTAGAAAACCCTTCGGTATAGTCTAAAAGACCAGGGCCACCAGCACATTGTATATTTGGAACGTTATAACTAAAAAATCCTGAGGCATAAAAGTCAAGACTCTCATAGAAATCATCTACATAACTAAAAGAGATTTCTTCGGTATTAGGAAAAATCACTTTGGATAACATCCAGCTTGATGTATATCCGGTAAATGAATCATTAAATATAACAGAATTACCAACAGGCTCGTTACGCTCTTTAACATCAAAAATATAGGTGTATCCTTTATCATCTATAAGTGTAAATTTATCTATTTGATGTATATAGCCGGTTAACCAAGTAATCGATACTTTGAAGTTATGCTTAGAAAGATAAACCGGGTTTTTGTCTTTATCTATTTTAAAGGAAAAATTAATCCCATTAATACTCAAGGTAAATTTATCGGCTTCAGAATCCATTCGGCCAGATAACATTTGGTCAATTGTACTTTCGGTGATTTCGCCATTATCAAAATAAGGTTTTAAATGAGTGAATCTAATATTTTGAGCACCATAATACCCCTTAGGATGTTCGTCGGGTAATCCGCGAACTTCTCTCACTACAGTTCCTCCTGCAGAAAGATTCCAACTCATTCCACTTAGGGACGGTTTATCTTCTAAAATCAAACCGCCATAGCTATAATTCAGAGTGATTGGCCAGGAATATCCATTTACCTTAAGGGTATGCAATGGTATTTGATAATTCATTTGCCCTGCACTTAAGTTTACAGGAACATTACCAAATACTCCCAGCTTTGCAGCTTCGGGAGAAGTTGGATAAGGAATCAGATCAGTTTCTAAGCCAGATCCGGGATCACCGCTATCTGATTGCCCAAAAGTGTATGCCGCAATCAATACTGCTACAATAAGGAGTTTTTTCTTCATAAGAGTAATTTCAATAAGACTGATTAGTGTTTTAAAAATGGCAAACCTAGTTTTTAAAGCCCACTCAACCAATAGACTTTATGGTAGGTTTCTTCCAGTTATTAACATTTCGTTAAGTAGCCAAAAACGTGGATTAACTACTTAAAAAAGGTTCTTCTTTAGAATAGCCCAATTTTCTTTTAAACCACAATAGTACAACCTAGCAGTTTCATTTTTTGAGACTGGGAGATTTTTTAATAATTTGCACTATAATGCAGTAATTGGATTCTTAACTCTTTACTAAAAAAGTCACTTTGAAGTGACTTTTTTAGTATTCTTGCTCATACAAAAACGAACTATTCCATTAGATCTAGATTACTTTATTTACTCGTTTTTTAAAGCAGAAACCTCTTTTCTAAGCTCTCGATATTTTGATTATTAGATTATGATCAAAAGAACTTATTTAGAATTCGTGGATTGTGTGACAATTCTTTTTCATAAAACCCAAACTTAAACCCTACTGATTCTCTATACACAAAGCTTCGAAGTGTTATATCATACTCAAGAGGAGCATTAAGTTCTTTCATAGTCTTGATAGTACGATAAAGTGTTGCTTTTGATATCCCCAATCGTTGAGCAAAATCTTCAGGCTCACCGGTTGCCTGTAAACGAACAAGTTGATCAATTCGCTCCATAAGCTTGATGTATTGAATGATTGTTTTCATAAGAATTGATTTGAGTTGTTATTCCCCATAAATAAAATTTGTATGAATTCGATTTGAACCAAAATTCAATCTTCTCTTTTTTTGCAAAAAGAGTAATTTCTCACCTTAAATCACATGCTAATTCCCCCTCAGCTTGTGATGTTGTAATTATAAAATCAATACGATTTTAGAGCTTGCAAGATATTGGTTTATACAAAGAATTACGCATGTTTATTCCCCGTTTTCACGGAAAACAGGTGATGCTTTTCGCTTAACTTCCTCAGGCTATGAAAGGCCTAAGGCCGGGTTATATAAATTTAAACTTCGAATGAATTAGGATAGTTTTTTAGAATATGATATGTACAAAAAAGACAACTATATTGGTAAAAAGACGTAACTGTTTTACTATTTCTTACTCTTATCTATGTACATTTTGATATGAAGCTCTCGTATTGAACTGCAGTAAAACTTTAACGATACATAAAATGTTCTTAATAGTACTTGATTATTAATGTGGTAGTAAAAATTCGAGTCTTTACTTTATTTTCCTTTTTGCCACTATGCAATAATAAGGTGTGCCAGTCTCATTTGATGATACTGGTATTTTTTTCTGAGTTAGGTGTTGGGTGTCAGAAGTCGGGAGTTAGGAGTTAGGAGTTAGGATTAATGTAAAATATGTAAACTTTTTTAGGACGATACTCTTTAACGGCACCCGTCACAGACGAGCGCTAGCGGTGGGAAACGAAACTTAAAATGATGATCAAAAGATAGAGTTCAATAGTAGAAAGTCACGTCAATTTGAGTGTTTTTGCATTAGCAAAAATGTATCGACACTTCGACAAGCTCAGTGTGACAAGCTCAGTGTGACAGCTTAAAATGACAAGTGACTTTCTACTATTACACTTACATTTAATTCAGATTCTCGGTAATCTCATTATCTGTATCCCCGTTAGTATTATTTACACTTTGCGAGAAACGAGTTTTTAATAATTCGTAGGAGCTTTGTGCGCCCTCGATTGGCATTTTACGCCCCGCATCGGCTAACCGATATACAGTTAGTGCTGTTTTGTAGGCCTCACTCCCCGCTATGATCTGAGTATCCTTAAGCTGTCGTAATAGTCCTTCTAATTCTAATACTACAGGATCCAACTGCTCAAAAAGCGTAAGGTCTTTTCGGGCTTCTACAGGGGTAAGCGCCTCGGGTACCCACTTTGGTTTTGATTCTAATACATGAATGCTATCTTCGGTAAAGATCTTATTAGAGCCATTAATTTTTGGTAAATTTTTACGCTCTAGCGGAGTTAAGTTTTGCAAAAAACCAAGCGTTTCTTTTAAAGTCGAAATACTATGATTTATCGCCTTTACTTCTTTTACTTCTAGCACTTTACTAATTCTGTTGTCGTTCATTTTTTGGTTTTAAAAGATTCATATTTGTTTTAACGACCACAAAACTATCACCAAGAATCTTTTCTTTTTTATGGAAACCCGTATACTAGATTTTTTTATTAATCTACAACCAATATCTACCAGATATACAATGATTTAGAACCCTATGTTTTTTGGTATTTTTTTAAAAATGAAGTGTTTAGTAAAAAATGTTTGTTGAAAAGTAGTGTTGGGTTTCAGGTTTCTGGTGCTGGGTGTTAGCGAAAATTTCATCTCGATACTAATCTGCTCTACGAAGTTTGCAACTTCGTTGTTTCTTTAGCTCTGCGAAGTTTGCAACTTTGCAGACACACAATAAAAAACAACAGTACTAAAAAAGTAGTACAGTTTTATCTTTTATTTCTTGCTCACTGTACCGCTACGAAGTCACAGACATTCGCAGAGCCTAAACTTCGTAGAGCGGCTATCAATACATTTACCATTCCTTATAAACGTAATAAGTAAATCCAGTCAAAAAAACAGATAATATTATATATACATAAACAAGAAATGATTTCTTTCCTAAACTATATCCTTCTTCTTGTAAAATACGTCTCCCAGTTTTTCTAGTCTGAAAATAATAATAATTTAATATGTATAAAATAATCTGTAGAACGATATATAATTCATGAACCTTATAATCAAATTTTATCCTTAACAAAATTAATAATAGATGAAATAATGCTAATATATTGTTTGCTTGACAGAATGAAATAAACCCTAAAACAGGTATTTCAGGAGTTGCATTTGCTTTACTGCTGCTATTATATAAATCGTAATAAATAAACTTAAAAAACTTCATCATTTCTAATCTAAAACTGCGCTTTTAATAAATCAATTCCCCCCTGCCACCAGTATATCACTAGTGCGCTACGCAACTTTATGTTGGTATACTATAAAAACAGCTATACGTCACAAAAACGTATAGCTGTTTGCTTTATTTCTTACTCTTATTGCCAATCTTTGACGCCACTAGAGAAACTCTAGCGGTAGCGGGGCCACTAGAGACACTCTAGCGGGAACGGGGAGCCGCGAAGTCACAGACATTCGTAGTGCGCACACTTAGGAGAGGGGGTGCCATCGGTACTTTTTTTAGGACGAGACAGGGTCTGATAATTTAAAAGAGTTTGTATAATACGATTTTCTTTCCCCTTGAATTAAAACATCAACTCTAAAGAGTTTGGGAAAAAACATTTTCTCTACTTCGAGAATTTTTACTTTTTGACGCTTTCTTTTCAAACCCAATAGTTGGACTATAAAATAATCTCCATTTGAATCAACAAAAAAACCTCTATAATAGTAATTTTTAAGATAAGTAACCAAACCATAAATAATCAATATCCCAAATCCAATAATTGAGAAATAACCTATATTACTTATGTTAAAAAGAATAACTGTGACAAAAATTATAATAACTATAACTTCAAAAAGTAAAATACTTTTCATCCTCCCATATGATGATATAGATTTCATTTTAATTAATTTTCTATTAATAATCCAACCCTTAACGTTCCTTCAATACCATACCACACACCAAATCCTGGTGTGATATCTAAGCCTAAAAATGTAGAATGATGGTTACCGTGTTCATCAGCATCAATACTATATAAATATTCAGAGGTCATAACCTGATAGGCGGCAGCAGCTCCGACTTGTACATTTCCATCTGGATTATCAATTATTGATACACTTCCACCTCCAGCTGCTCCTAAACCGATCGTAAATTCTTTATCATGGTTTTCTACACCTCTAGTAATTTTTCCTCCATCCCTATTCGTATATGTAGCAGAGAAAGGAATTTCTTTATCGGTTGCTATCTCAATAGCATAGGCTTTAGTTAACTTAACTTCCAATGGAGCTCCTTGCATCGTATTAAAACCTATTTCAATATACCCAAATTGTTCCCATAATTTTGCAAAACCATATCCACGATAAAAAGCTCTTTGTAAACCCTCTTTCAACGAATTATTGTTCAGTGATTGACCATTAAGAACAATCTCCCCAAGATCTTGTATTCCATTTGTAAAATTAAACTCATCATTCACAAAGCCATCTTCACCAAGTAGTGTATGAGAACCAGGAGGTAAATCACCTCCATTACATGGTGGATTAGGGCACGCAGCCCCTCCATCTGGATCGACCATAGTAATAGGATTATTTCCCATACCTAAATACGGCGAGTTATATTGCCCCGCAGGATCCGTAGTCAACCAACGTCCAATCCTTGCATCCCAAAGTCGTAGTTCAAACGCTTCCTTCCCGGTCCCGGGATCTTTTTCTTGTCCCTGATAGGTATATCGGTACCCTTCGGCTCCGCTCAGGGTACGATTGGGCATTGGCATCCCAAAGGGGTAATAATCGGTTGCTGTAGTCATGGCCATGGCTTGCCCGCTTGGGCTTCTGCCTATTACAGCACGTACATTACCTAAATGATCGGTTAATTGGTATAGATGGGTGCCATCGGGTTTTCTTACTCCTAATCTACTGGCTCCATATATGGTATTTTCGATCACCTGCCCATCGCGATAAATCGCCATAGCTGTACCTGCGGCATCACGCACATAATGTTCGGTATAGGTTAGACTACTAGTAGTGGGGTTATAGGATTCTTTGCGTACTCTATGCCCCTTATCGTTGTAAAAGAACTTCACCAAAGGTATATTATCTTTATGCACCTCGGTCACCAATCCACTGGCGTTATAAATATAGGTAATATTTTCGGCATTGTTTTTTACTAATTGCCCAATACTATTATACTCATAATTATCGCCATTTTGATCCCCAATATCATCGGCCCCGGCTACATCGCCTGCGGCATCATCTACACGTAACAACTGGTTGGGTTTATCGGTTTTATAGGTATATGATAATTGATCCATGGCGTTGCTACCATTCTCGGTATGCTTATTACGATCTAGAGATTGGATATTACCATTGGCGTCATAGGTGATATTGCCTACTTTGTAGTCGCCGTTAGGATTATTAGCCAATGAACCGGCATTTATATCATGTACGGCCGGGTTACCCCCATCGATTTTACCAGAAAAGTCAC
Organism: Aquimarina penaris; assembly: GCF_040786285.1. Taxonomy (NCBI): domain Bacteria; kingdom Pseudomonadati; phylum Bacteroidota; class Flavobacteriia; order Flavobacteriales; family Flavobacteriaceae; genus Aquimarina; species Aquimarina penaris. The sequence continues at coordinate 540,959 of NZ_JBFMKQ010000002.1, read as the reverse complement.
TCCCTTCTTTTGCATGAAAGCCTGGTTTCATAGTAATGCTTCTATTGGCTTTATAATTTTGGGTACCGCCAGAGTTTACAACATCTGTACTAATAATATAATCTTGCTCAGCATTACCACCCCCTCCACCTTCCGAGATTTTAGGGATACTAGTATAATCGCCTGTAAAATTACCATAGGTTGCTCCTTGCAACCAGTTTTTACGATTATACAAATAACTATAGGTATGCTCCTTATCCGGGATCGGATTATAATCAGAACTCCAACGAATCCCTTTGATATTACCGTTGTACTGGTTAGTACCATACTCTGCACTTTTAATATTGCGTAGCGGTCGATTGTAATCGTAATTATGATAATCGATCATCATCCCAAACAGGTCATTAGCATCTCCTCCCGGGTCATTAGTACTTGCCAAACTTGGATGGTTGATACTCTTTAAAGCACCTTGCAAATTGTACACATAGTCTAGCCCTTGCAAGCCCTGTGCAATATTGATACGTTTTAACGCCCCTGTTTCGTAATACTCATAGCTAGCATGCTCGGTAAATACAACATCATCGGTAGACGTCTCCACTTTTACTAAACTATAATCTACAGAGTCATATGTATATTTATGGATAAATTGCTCTACTGTATTGCCTTTTTGATAGTATACTTTAGTGACCTGGCTGGTAATTGGGTCATATACATAATCAATGGTTTTTACACCAGTTAACCCATTAATCTGTTGTACGATCCATTGTACTCTGCCATAGATATCATAACTGTACCAAGTAGTTGTAGTTTCTGGATTTGTAGTATAGGTTTTGGCCACATTACCCGAAACAAAAGATTGCGCTGCATAGTTACTCTTTCTGGCATCACTGCCAAAAGCTGTTGCTAGCTCATAATTATCATGAAAATCATACTGTGTGATATGGCGTTCTTTGGTCGTTCCTAAGGGTAAGGCTGCATCTGGATCGGCGGTAGCAAAATCAGTGCTTTCTATCACACCACTTTCGATAGGACGGCCTAAATCATCATAATTGGTGTACGAGAACTCTCCTGCTAATGCCTGCTTACTATTTTGCGAAAAGCGAATCTGCCCATCTTTGCGATATTTAAATTTAGCTTCTCCCTCATCAGGGCTTGTTGTGGTTTCTAATTGCCCTAATGAGTTATAATCAAATGTACTCTCTAGCTTATTAAGTGGTTGTTTAGAGCTTAACAAACGCCCTGTTTTGTCATAGTAGTTAAGGCTGTAGTCGTAGTAATTTTCGGGATAGGTAATTAATATTACATCACTTGGGTAATAAAAACTTAAATCCCTTACAGCAACTCGATAAAACCCTGGAGGCAGACTGCCTGCCACAGTAGTTACTTTTTGCTCGGTAATTAAGTTATAAATATCCAAAGTTACCTTAGCAATCCCTTTATCAATAGTTATCCCTTGAGTACCTTTTGGAATATGTATATCCACAAAACCTTGTCTACCCATCCTTATTTGTGATGTGCGGTTTATAGTATTTCCCTCTTCATTACCACTACGAGCAGCAGCCAGGGTATGACCATCGGTATTGGTAAACACTACATTTTCTACCCCATGTACATCGCGGGATACTGTTTTGATCACCTTATAATTAGTATACTTGGCATCTCCAAAGGCAGCAACACTAGACAATTCTTGCCCAGCTGGCATAGAAAACGAATAGCCGTTTTTCCACTCATCGTTGATTTTGTTACCGCCTATGGTTTTTAATACTATCCCAGGATTTAACGTACTATAGATTGTACGAGTATATGGCCTGGCTGTTACGTCTTGGTATGGTTCGTTACTATTTTTAGTACTATAATACCATCCCAAGGTGTTTTCTTGTGTACCAATTAATGAAGGATCTTCTGGTTTTCTTTCAAAATCAGATGTATTAAAAATAGTACCATCAGAATTTCTTACAAAATCATATCTATAAAAAAAGTCTGTAGAAATCTCTTTATTAGTGGGTGCTGACAATGTTTGTAATGCCGAACGTCCTTGGTTATCATATAAGGTTTGTGAAGCCCATGTATCTTTAGTTTTCATGTCTATGGTTTGGGTTTGGGTTGTTCTCCCCAAATCGTCATAGTAATGTATAGAAGATGCTATTTTAGTACCATTAGGAGCAAAATTATCAGTAGCCACCCAATTATGGTTATCATTATCAAAAGAAGCCATCTTTTTTTGTATAACCGTATAGAACAGCAAACCATCACTAAAGTACTCTCCTGTAGAAAGCCTTCTAATAGTTAACCTAATTTCTCGATCGGCACCTGTATAATTTGGTAACACCGTTAACTGTAATCCTGAAATATCTAATTTTACATTAGAAATCCATGAGGGTAAGTTTTCTACTTCATACTCATTAGTACAACCTACTTGTCCTATTTTTGAAGAAATTTCGGCGTTTAGTTTATACTTCCCTCCAAGACCAGAAATAGTTGTATCAGTAATAAAAGGCATGGCACATCTATTAGGAGCCTCTTGAATAATTCTAAGAACCTTAGTACCTTGACCGCCGTTGGTATTTTTTCTTACTGCAGTAATCACAGCCTCTCTAGGAATATCTGTTGCATTAGCAGCTACTGTAAAATTAAGTTGTCCAGCATCATTTCCAGTAATACTGGTAATCCAACTAGGTACATCTTGAAATAAGATTGTTTCACTGCATCCAGGTTGATAGATCTTCGCTATAACAAAATTCTTGCTATAGGACTTTGCAATCGAAGGGACATAAACACTTGTATAACTAGGCAATAAACATTGAGCGTTAACTAAATTACTTATTAAAAGTAAAAATGATAACAATAACTGAAATTTATATTTTTTAATTATTTGAGTCATGACAGATATTATCTTTTATAGTTATAATTAGTCTCTTGGGATTTTTTAAACCCACCAACCATTCCTGGAGCATCTATTACTTCGGCATATATCCTTTTTAGTCTCCCTGCATCATCATACTGGTATTTGGTGGCCAGATTATTGGCTCCCATAATATGAGTAAGTTCATCCCATTCATTGTAGACATAGCTGGTCATCCCAGAAGATACTGGATGCAATCTAAAATCATCTAGATCAATAGTTCCTGTGGATTCTACCGTTACTATAGCTTGGCTTGTCCCTATATCTATATATCCATTTACTAATACCCAATCTCCTGCCGTTATAGTTTCGTTGGCATTAAAATCTGTTACAAAAGGAAAACTATCACCATTTTGAACCATTAGGCTTACCTTATTTTCTTGACCTTTTCGAACCCAAACAGCAACTTTAAACTTTGATTTTATTCCTACTCGATCAGGGTCGGGAGGTAATATGACTTCAAAAGCAGGTCCTCCATTTACTTGTACGATATGTGTACCCGTATGTGCATTTGGATCCACAATAACATTTCCTGAAGTTTTTACTCCTCCATCAAAATAAGTGTTACCACTGTTTTCTGTATAATATTCGGCTCCGGTATAATACATACTAGTATATCTTGCATTAGCCACAGCTATAATTTTACTGTGATTATCCCCCGTTCGAGTACTTACATTATTTTTATTTATATCTGTACTTTCTAATGGCATTGAAAAGTGGTCATATAAATTTATGGTAGATGTATTAATCCATTTGGGATTAGTTTGCGCTGTATTACCCCAATTAAAGCTATCAAAATCCCCAGTATACCCTACATAGGCACCATCTGAGTCTACATCACCTTTCCAGGTATACGTTTTATGTTTACGCCATATTTTTTGATCATTAGTGGTTGGTGTACTGGTTGTACCGTTTGTATTACGATAGGTCCAGTTATTATCCCAAGTAGCTATATCTGCTCCTATAGTTTTCCAGGCATTATTAATTTTAATTTGTGTTAAGTTAGCCGCTTCTTGGGTTAGCATATTTTTGTTGATAGTATTATCTACTTTATTCCCCATTGGCGAATACTTTGTATATGCCGGTATACTTTTGGTATTATATATAGTTCCATCGGATAATGTCTGTAATTGCTCTAATAGTTTTCCCGAAAATGGATCATGCTTTTCATACGAAGTGATAAAACTAGAATTATTTTGTGTGACTTTCGATTGTTTTAAGATTGTTTGTTTCTTTAACTTACTTGATGCATTGACAAACAAATTCTTAGCTCCACTTAGCACATGTAGTTTTACCTTTCTAAACGTTTCTTGTACGAAACCTTGTTTACTACTATCAAATCCATATTCGTTTTCTGTAGAAGATATCAATTGATTTTCGGAGTTAAACTCTTTAGAATATACTAATGAACCTATGGCAGAAGTATTATCCTCTAATCGATGTCTTGTAAAATTTGTACCTAAATATACCGGAGGTTGTGTTGGTATGGTCGATATTTTATTTTCATTCTGATCTTCTTTTAGGGATAAAAAATTATCCATTACAAAACCATTACCAAGATTTGCAAAACCCTGAATTGTATTAAACTTATATCTTTTCACTCCTGTACGTGTATTATTTGTAGAATACTTCTCAACATTTACGTATTGATATAGAACAGATGGTGCAGGTAATTCTGAAAGAAACGGTATATTTTTAGTGTACTCTGCAGGAGCATACGAAGTGGTTCCTGAATTTGATCCCGTAATTGGATTAGTGTATGAATAACGAGACTTATACTTTTCATTATCGCCGTTAGAAACTATAAGTTGTTTTACCCGTATACCGCCACCAATGATATCATTTGCAGGTTTTTTATTAGAATGAAATTTGTAACGTACTCTTGTGCCATTACTTGTATGTCTAGGGTCTCCACAACTATTCGCATCTGTTTTTGTGAACCATGCATTATACGTTTCCTCTACCTTAGCATAGTATACCCAATCACTTCTTTCACAATTAACTCCACGTCTTACGTTAGGACTATAATGTATATTAGGGATTTTAAAAACCACTAAATCTTCATGTACCTGAGAGACTGTACAATGTTTTGCTACATCACCAATCCTATGTGATGAATTTCCTGGAGGGTGCCTCCAATAAAGAACATCTACATAAGCTGTAGAATTAGTATCAAAGTACTCTCTAAAATCAATTTTCTCTGTCGAAAAAACTTCATTACTGAGATATACGTATTTGTTACCATAGATATCTCCTGTAAACATAAATCTTAGTTTATCAGAAAATATTCTACTTGATGGAACAATTTCTTTATAAACATCATTTTCATACTCAATCGTAACTTTTCCTCCTGTAGGAGTTACTATTTCGTTTAAACTCCAAGCCGCGGGACTACCCTGGTAATACCCCCAAGAATCGGTGTTTTCTTTATCAAAAGAGATACTTTTATTAAAATAATCAAATTTATAAGGAGGAATTAAACTCTTACCTTTTTTTCCTAATGTGCTAACAGACTTAAGTGTTAAACGCCCTTTTGAAGCAGCAGTTGAATTAGGTGTTGAACTTGCCAATGGATACGTTTCATCATAATTAAAATCTATAACCTCTACTGCATCTTCATAAAGATTAGGGGCATTGTTTATGATATCTTTTGTATCTAATATGTTTTTATAAAACTCTCCCTTCCATTTTCTGTTATGTACACCTTTATTTTTAGTAGAAATGAGTCTTCCAGCAGTGTCGTAGGTCAAAAATTCCGTTTTAATTTTTATACTCCCAATACTTTGATCTACACTTTCGTTTACATGGCTTAAAGACATACCACTATAATCACTATTGTTTTTTACCACTACTATTTTATCTAATCGAAGTGTTTTATGACTTTTTATATTAAAGTTTACATCATAGTACGACAATCCAAGACCAAGTACACCTACGGATGACAATTGGTCTTCATAAATTCCATTAAAATATATCTCCCCATCAGATCCTCTATTTCTAGAATCATAGTGAACATCTTCGTATCGCTTAAAATCATTTGGATTTTCTGATGGGAAATGAATAGCACTTCCATTATTATCCTTTCGATCTTCTTTAATAAATAAGGCTGTATGCGTTCTGGTTTTTATCTTGTTTAAGTAATAAATATCTTTAACTCCCCAAGAGTAGGTTTTGGTGTTTTCAAATACCCTTTCTCCTACTTTTGGAGTTCTCCACATATAACCATCACTCCATTTACCATATTCAAATGACACCCAATATCCATAATCCCCTTTAGATAGGGCGTTATCATTATCTACATCTATATAATCAGGTCCTGTTACCCCTGTTAGTAACCAATGCGTAGCGTAAGATTCTAATTGTTGATTTTCTGAAAAATTTTCTTCTATTGCATAGTCTTTATGAGCTGTTTTTGAAAACTGCTCATGTTGATAAACCGGAATAGTATAATGATATGTTTTACCATCTACCATCGTAATTTTATATGCTCCAATACCTTTTTCTGGTACAGGTATTAGAGTAGAATTATTCCTGTTAAAACCAGGAGTAGTTAATACAAGCCTAGGGTTGGCATTAATTTCTTCATTCGTAAAAACTTCTACATAATTTCCTTTTTTCCAGCGGCTTGTATTGTCGTTATATGTATCATTTCCTTTTAGTGAGGTTTGAAAAGTATTGTTTAATGTATCGAAATCTAATACCGCAGGGTTATTAATAATTAGTTGGTCTGTTTTCCAATTTCCTGAATCAACATTCAGATAAGACGAAAATTCATTATCAAAGTAAAAATGAATATCTTTTTGAGGTACTCCATTTACATTTTTTTCAAAATGTACTTTTTCTGGATAATACCCTACTAGCGAAGAAAACTCCTCTGGCGCAGCATTAAGCAAAGTTTCTTTATTAAAAATGTATCCTTTTTTTTCGAAAATATATGGTTTCATAGTTCCAGATACTCCTTGACCAGAAACTGAATAATTATCATAACTTACATTAGAAAAATTTCCTTTTGTAGACTCTTCAAATGCATTATTAGGATTTATAGACTCATAACCATCATAATCAACTTTAGAGGTAAAAATAGCCTCATCAAGAACTTTTTTCATATCTCCACTATACAAACTACCTTGATTTATTGTATAATCTCTTTCAAACAACCATGCTTTTTGTATAGAAAGGTTAAGGTTAATTAAGTACAAAGGGACTCCGTAATGTCTTGTTGAAATATTTGATGCCTGAGAACCAATATTAGAGTTATTAACTCCAATAGGTTTACCAAGAACAGAAACACCTAAACCATTAGTAGAACTTAAAGAAAATCCTGTGCCAAAAGATGAAGAAACTGAAAAACTTGTTGATCCATTTATAAATGATTGACTTAAAGATGCATTTACATTAAAACCTGTTGCTGTAGAAATAGCATTAGCACCGCTACCTTTAGATAAACCGGTGAAACCTAAACCTGCACTAATACCATCTGTCCCTAGACTACCATTAATAGAAAATGGAGAGTCCTTTCCTCCAATTCCAAGGCCACCTGTTACTCCAACATCTGTTCTGTATTCTGTTTCTCCATTGAATGCTCTATTTTCAGAAAGATTAACATACAAACCTATTGAACCTCCTATTTTATCAGTACCTACATTTATAGATACAGAACCTCTATAATTTGTATTGACACCACTAGACAAAATATTATAGGTTCTGGCCTTATACCAATCATCAGGTACTTTATTTAGTCTTCTATTGATTGCTCCAGGGTTTAAATTCCACCCTAAACCTACCCAAGAAGCCTCCTGATCATTAGCAATCCCTGCATGATATGATAACGCTAATGGATATCCACCTTCAGGAGAAGGCACATTAAGTATTGGCAAAACATAAGACATATCCCCTGTTAATAAATTCACCATATCAGTGGCATCTACCGGTTCAAAAGAAGCTGCCTCTGGTGCCGTGGGGCCATTATTATTAGCCCATAATTGATTATATGGGATCAATGTTTGCAAAAAAGTTAGAGTAAAAAACAGTGCAATTACTCTATGTGATGATTTAGTTTTCGTTTTCTTCATCAGGTTTATGGTTTGATGTTTTATTTTGCCTGAAGTCGGATGCCCGAAGTCAGGTGTGTTTTTTTAGTTTTTGAGTATAACAACAAAGAATTTTAAGTAAGAAGACTGAAATCTAGAATCCAAAGATTTTAATTCTTCCGTCCTCTGACTTCTAGCTTCTGTCTTAAAAATTTATTTTTAACTCATTATTTATAATCTTTGTTGGTATCTTAAATTTTACCTCCCCGGTATAAAATCCTAAATCCTCTATTGTCATATTGATATACTCTTCCTTCTCCATGTTATCTTCCTTGGGGTAGACTAGCAGCATCGTTGTTGCTCCACTCATCCCATACATCCTGGGATAGATATAATCAGCCATCGCAATGGTATCTTTTTTTGGAGTGTATAGATGCACTTTTTGCTCCATACCAAAAGCCAACTCATTGACCATAGCGCCAAACTGTTGTTTGTTGCCTGCTACATTGCTCAATAACTCCTGGTTGTTTTTAGACATCGATAAGGTGAAATACATGTACTTACCATATTTATTTCGCAGACTATCTACTTTAGGTGCCTCTACCTCATCTGTTAATTCTTGATCCACTAACAAATCTGTTGGCTTATAGAGTATTGAAAAATCTACTCCATTCACTGTTTTGGTATACACATACTCATTCTCTGGTTGCTTGATATACTCCATGAGTTCCTCTGAAGTGTCAAAGGTTTTGGTGGAGCAGGAAGTAAGAATCAATGAACTTATAAGTAAAAAAGCCCTCACCCCAACCCTCTCCCATAGGGAGAAGGAGTTTCGAAACTTGAATTTAATTTTTGATGACAATTGTATTGATTTCAAAGTTTATTTTTTTTGTACGAAGTTTGGAATTCGTTGACTACAGATTGTTTTTCCGAACTCGGTCTTCGTGCTTATAACTTACTTCCCTTCAAATTCTGCATTAAGTTCTTCTAGCACTTGGTTGGTTAAATCCGAAGATTCTTCTCCATACATAATCGTACCGTTACCAGTAGCACCAAAGATCACTTTGTATCCTTTTGTTTTACCATACTCTTTTACAAAATCATTGATGTCATTAATCACCGTTTGAGTGATCTTTTTATCCTCTTCGACCAATTGTTTTTGCACAGCTTGCTGGTAGTTATTAATTTGTTGTTGCTTGTTTGCCAATAACTCTTGTTTTAACTCTATCTCTTTTTTGGACATCGAGCTACGCTCTTTTTCATACACTTTAAGCTCTTCTTGCCAGTTTGAGATTAAGCTATCTACATTAGATTTCATGGTTTTGGCTTTTTCATCAAATTCTGCTTTGACTATTGCAGTTCTTTTATAACCTTCTAATAACTTATTTACATCTACATATACTAAGTCTAATGAAGATTGCAGAAAGAAAAAAGATCCTACAGATACGATAAGGGCCAAAATGGCGATAGGTAATGCTAATTTGTTCATAGTTTATGTTTTCTTGTCCGAAGTCAGGTGAGTGATGTCGGAGGTTTTTATTTTGGGTGTTTTTATTCAGTTTGAAGACAGGTGCTTGGTTTCGGAAGTTTTATTCTTGAGTTAATAAAGCTTCAAGTTTTGCTAATCTGACTTCTAATGTTTTGTTTATTTCTTGTTGGTGTGTTAATCGCTTTTCTTGAGCAATCGTATACAGGGTAAGCTCTTCTATCTTTTCTAAAAGTTTTTTATTCATCTCACCTAATAGTATTCCATTTTCTTCTACTTCTTTGGCAGAAGGAATATTTTGCAGATGTCCTTTTTCCTGGATATGCTGTTCTACCTCTTTTAGTGATGGTAAGTTATACTCATCCTTGAATACATAATCAGGCCAACCCACAAGATCAACTTTTACTTCTTTAGCATGTATTTTACCGTTTACGGCTAATTTTGAGTCGGGAGTTGTGGTTCCTATTCCGACATTTCCATCAGACCTTAAGACCAAATTATTACGCCATCGCCAAGCTCCATTGCTTAGATAACGAGTTTGCAAAAACATCCTTCCTGCGGCATATGCATTCCTTTCATTATCTGGAGTCACCATTATCCTTCCTTGCTGCCAGGGATTCCCTCCATCTGCGTTTGCAGGGACAACAAAACCTAGAGTTGCTCCTTTAGACATTGATCTTGATGAACCAGTCCCTTCTATGATTAAGTTTGCATCATGATTATTTGTAGATAATTCTTCAATTGATGCCGATTTAACATGTAGACCTGCTTTTGGAGTTGTGATTCCTATTCCAAGATTACCATTTGCAGTCATAGTCATCATCTTGGTAGTATAGCTTGTCCAAATAAACAAAGGCCTAGTTTGTATTGGTCCATTAGTCCTTCTTGCATCAAAATTTACCAAAGCATTTGTTCCTGAATCATTAACTTCTGTTGCTACTCCTTGAATTTGCAAAGAATATCTATTATCTGACTCATGATGTCCTTTAATTAACGGAATAAATTGATTAGCAGCTCCGGTAGAGTTTAATATTTGAAAATAATCGTTTGGTGCATCATGAACTTTAAAGCGAGCAAAACTTTCTGTTTGCCCTGCATTAGTTAATATATCTAACCTAGACGCAGGACTTGTGGTTCCAACACCTATATTACCATTGGAAGTTATCTTGAGCAAACCACCATTAGCATTTTTAAAATTAAATCCTCTAATCGTTGAGTTATTACTAAAATTAACCCCATCGTCATTCACTCCTATATCTAATACATAACCACTAGTATTAGTACCAGTCAAAAATCTTACTCCTTGAGTACCATTTTTTATTTCTAGTTTTGATTGGGGAGTTATTGTGCCAATACCAACATTACCATTAGTCAATAAAGATAAAGTTGGACTACCCCAAGTAGTACCGTTTGTAGAAGGAAAAAAGTGAAGTGAATAATTATCTGTCGATGCACGGGTTGACATGGACCAGGAAAGGCGGTTATTATTTTTGAAGACAAAATCTGTGGGATTATCTGTTAACGATTCTAAAAACATGGTTGCTCTATTAGTCAAATCTTTAATTCGAACAGATGGGGAACTACTATGATGCGCACCTGAAGATTGAATTTGTAGCTTTGCCTCTGGATTAGCAGTCCCAACCCCAACATTACCATTAGTTGGAAAAGTATTGGTTTGTGCATTAATCATTGATGATAGAAATACTGAAGTGATTAATAATACGTTTTTCATAACTGATTTGTAGATTTATTTTTAATATTTTTTTAGAGTATTACCTAATACTTCTTTAAAGAAAGTTTCCCAAAAAAGCACACGATACCTGTGTAATGCTGTTATACAGCACTGATTCTTTAATTATTTAAAAATTTAATAAGTCTTCTATTCTGGGGTCGTATGAAGAGGGCGCAAATATATTAATATTATGGCATTCCCATACCTACAAATTCATTTTGTTAATAAATTATTAAACTCATAATTCCATTGCTCTCTATTCCACTTTGATTCCCAGTTATTTAGAATTTTTATTGTTATTTTCTGATGCAATGATATTACATCCCAGTTTCATTTTTCGTTACTGGGAGATTTTTTTTTCAGGAGTCGGGAGTCAAAAGTCAAAAGTCAAAAGTCAAAAGTCAAAAGTTAGAAGTTAGAAGTTAGAAGTTAGAAGTCAGGATTTGGGAGTCGGGAGTCGGGAGTCAGGAGTCGGGAGTTAGAAAGAATATTCGGATGCACTCTTTTTAATGTCATTATTTTTATGAGTAGAGGTACTTCGATAGTACCCCCTGGTACTTCATTACCAGGACAGCCCGCAAAATTTGTTAAAGAACCCGGTAGCTTAGTGGGTAAGGGGGCTTCAATTGTTAAAGCTTCCTGTAAGTTCGTCAGTTGACCCGGTAGATTTGCACGTCGTCCCGGTAGCTTTGTCAGTGTACCCACTTCGTTTGCGGGTCGATGCGGTAAATTTGCAAGTCGACCTATACGATTTGTGGTCTTGCCTATCTTTTTTAAAGTACAGACTCCAATTTTTGAGATCTGCCGTAGATCTTTTGAAAATCGAATGCCAAAAAGCGATATTAGTGTTGAGAATTATGTTCCCTAGCTATCGAATTATCAAATCCTATGGCTTACATTCCTAATTAAGAATACCCGCCACTTTATCGTTAAGAAATTTTTGCTCTTGTTTAGATTGGGTAAGTTGTATTGCTTTTTGATAACAACTCACGGCTTTAGTGTTTTGTTGTAATCGTTGGTAGATTTCGCCTAATGTAGCATGATATAGATAATACTTTTCGAGTACTTTATTATCCTTGATGGTTTGTAAGGCTTCTAAGGCTTTATCAGGGCCTTGAAGCTCTAAAACCACCATACATCGATTTAGAAAAACAATAGGGTCATGGGTAAGGTCTAGAAATAGATTATAATACTTTAGTATCGCAGCCCAATTCGTATCCTTATACTGCTTTGCAATACAATGCTCGTATGCTATTGCTGCTTCGATATGATATGTGGTTAATGTAGTGCCAAAAGCAGCCTTATTAAGATATTCTTCTCCCGATTGTATACTTGCGGTATCCCATTGGGTTCTGTCTTGTTTAGCCAATAAAATAAGTTCGCCTTCGTTAGTTATACGGCTATCTATTCGAGCTGCATGAAAACACATAAGTGCCATAAGGGCGTATACTTCGGGTAATTGTGTACGCTCTAAGGATAACAGAGAACGACATAGCAACATGGCTTGTTCTATTAGGTCTTTTCGAATAAGTTGATCAGTATGAGTTGTGTTATATCCTTCATTAAACATTAAATAGATAGCGTTTAATACTGTGACAGTTTTTGTTGTAATTTCATTAGGAGTTGGTATTTTAGGACGAATCTTATGTTTTCTGAAATACTCCTTGGTTCGATATAAACGTTTGGATATAGTATCTTCACTGGTAAGAAAAGATCGTGCTACTTCTTTGGTGCTAAACCCACAGAGGGATTTTAGAATAAAGGTAATCTGATTTTCTTGTGAGATATCGGGATGACAGCACGCATACATCATGGCCAAAAAATCATCTTGTATTTGATCTTCTTTCCAATAATTATCCATCGTCGTATTCAATGTATAGCCAGAGGTTAACAGTTGTTTATTTGGATCTGAAAAATCAATAAGTCTACGATGCTTACTTCGTCTTATAATATCTATGGCTTTGTTTTTGGCTGTTCGGTATAGCCATGCTCTTGGATTATCTGGCATTCCTCTAAATTTCCAGGTCTCGAGAGCACTCACCAAGGCGTCTTGCACGACATCCTCGGCCATCTCAATATTTTCTGTACCAAATATTTTGATCAATACGGCAACCATCTTTCCCGACTCTTGCCGAAAAAGATGGTTTAACGTATTGTCTATGTGATCGTTTTCTTTCAAAAGAGATTACATCGGGCTAATTTCACGTACCTCAACAGTACATCCATACTCAAAACTAGGGCAGTCTTTGGCAATATCTGCTGCGTGTTCTAGTGAATCTGCTTTTATCAATAAATATCCACCTACCAGCTCTTTGCCTTCGGCTAGCGGTCGATCGATTACCTTTGCTCCTCCTTCGCTAAGGGTTTTGCCTTCTGTCATCAAAGGTTGACCACCAACAAGCTGCCCGGCTTGTGCTAAACCTCCCATCCATTCTTGCCAGTGTTGCATGTGTTTTTGCATTTCTTCAGGAGAGTTTTTTTCATACTTTTCCTGACCTCCACGTATTAAATATAAGAATTCTTTCATTTTTTCTGTTTTTTTAATTTTCTGGCCAAACTTCTCTTACTTCAACAGAGGACTCCCATTGCAATCCCGGGCATCCTTTTGCCATTTCGGTAGCTTCTTCTAGCGTAGCTGCATGTACTGCTATATAACCTCCTACTAACTCTTTGGTTTCTGTAAGCGGTCTATCGGTTACTTTTGTGCCTCCAGGATGAATTGTATTTCCGTTAGGATATAGGCGCTCACCTCCTAAGAATTTTTCTTGTTCTGCTATTCCTCCTATCCACTGTTGCCACCGTTGCATGTGTTCTTCTTGTTCTTTTTGAGACTTGCTATCCCAGGCTTCGTCTCCACCTTTGAAAAGGAAAATAAATTGCTTCATATGTTTATTTTTTTATGGTTTATAGTAGTATGACGAACACACTTTTAGGATTTGGACATTGAATTTGGATTATATCTTAAAAACATTATTTTCGATATCCATCACTTCCAAAAGCTTCTCCTTTTCCTGTTTGACAATACTGCCGAAGGCTTTCCATATAACGCCCCCAACTAAAATTACACATGGCATAAAAATCTCCTTGCTCCTCCCATCCATTATGCGAAAATCGAATACGTGTCTTTCCTTCGTTATCATCTAATGAAAATACAAATGTATGCCCTAACCATCCATGCTGGCTAGACACACATTCCCATACTACTTTTTCGTTTGGTTGTAGTTCGACAACCTTCATTTTAGGCCCTATTGTATCTCCAAAGTCAAATTGAATGGTATCGCCTAAAGCTGCGCTTCCTATAGTTTGAACGGTCCACCAATGAGATAGTCCTTTGATGGTTGAAATAGCCTCGAATACTTTGTGCTGCGAAGCTTCAATATGAAAAATATGCTTAATCGAATAGTTCATGATTCAGTTTTTTATACTCTTACAACGAACCTGCTTTTACAATTTGGACATGCATACGTGCATATTTATTTCTAAAGAGAGTACTTTGTGCTTTTTGAGAAATGTTGTAAAAAAGCTGTTCTCGATACACTTCTTCTTACGACCGAAGTACTCGAATTGACGAATTTTAGCTAAAAAAGATCAAAATACACTACAAATTACTACTACATAAAGATATAACAAATCCTATACAATAAAGAAAGGGTATTCGTTATGAATACCCTTTCTTTATATTTCATGAATGCTACGATTATATCACAGTTTCAGCTTTATAAGCTAATTTAATCCTATTGCTTTTCTCTTGATTTATAGTACACACTCTTCTTTTTATTTATATATAAGAACAATGCACTTTCTGTAGCTTCATAATATATACATCTTGAGCTACCAATACAAACTTCACGTTTTTTATCATTGTGAGTCCATGTATTGTTGGTTGTCTTTTCTTTTGTTTTTTCTACTACAGTTTTATCTGCATTGAATGTAATTATATTTTCGGGATCATCTCTATGAATCCATGTGCCAATTAAAAAACTTGGGCTTGTTTGATCTACGGTAACTTCTTTACCGTCGAGAGTAGCATTTTGCGATGTAGATTTTGTTGTAAAACCAGTTAGCACAACAGCCAACATAAGCATAGCAAAAATTACAAATGTAGATTGGGATCTTTTCATAATTCAAATTTTATATGGTCTAAATTTAAGCTTTTTTTTGGTAATCAAAAGTTTTAATGCGTTTTGACACCCTTCAGAATTAATAATACATTCAATTCTTTTACTACATTATCAAACTCTATACCAACTCAATGGTAGAAAAAATCAAATATTCGGTCTAGAGTAAGGTTAGGTATCTTTCTTTTATAATATGGATATGATGAAGCTCATGCCCTAAGATATGATATCCTAAAGCGCGTACACTTGTTTTATTATCATTGGCACTACCAATTCTTAATAAGGCTTGATCAGAAAAACCATTAAACAGTGCTATGGTAGCCATTCTTACGGCTATATACTCGCTCATGATATTCTCTAAAGATCTTTTATCGGTATCGGCATATTGTGTATATTCATTTTCTTCAAAACCAGGAAGATCGGTTTTATCATTTCTGGCAAAAGCGAGGGCTCTGTATCCATAAATCCTTTCATCGTCGACAATATGAACTAATACTTCTTTTATAGACCATTTACCGGGAGCGTACTTAAAATTTAACTCTCTTTCTGATAAAGTACTTATAAATTCTTTTGTTCCTTCTAAGCTATCTCTAAGTTGATTTAAAAGGTTTCCATCTTTTTTTACATAATCCATATACATCTCTGCATAGGATGGGTATTCATTTTTAGAAGGGAATTCTATTACTCTATTCATACTATTTATCGATATTGATCAAGAATCTTGGCACTCACCCAATAAATATCCATGTTACTGGTGTAGAAAAAATACTTCCCGTCTTGGGTAACAAAAGGACATAATTCGTGATTTTTTGTATTAATTGGCGCTCCCATGTTCTTAGATTTAGTCCATGTACCATTATCTTCCTTAAAACTAATATACAAATCGCCTCTACCTAGCCCTTCTTTTCTATTAGCACAAAAAATTACATAAGATTCATCTGGAGCTACAAACACATCAGCTTCATAGGCCAAAGTATTAATGGCATCAGGTAGTCGTGTTGCTTTCTGAAAATCGTTCTGCACTCGTTTTGAAGCGTATATATCAAAATTATTGGTATTATTCTTATCTGCCTCTTTATTAGAACTAAAGTACATGGTACCATTTTTGGTAAAAGACATATAATACTCATTTTTGTCTGTATTGATATTCTTACCCGCATTGATAGGTTTTGACCACCCATTTTTTTCTTTTTTAGAATACCAGATATCATGATCTTTTTGATCTCCTTTTGCCTCTAATGGCATATCTGAGATGTAATATAATTCATCTTCATCCGGAGACAAAAATGGGTCGTTAAAACCATATTGATCATGAGAAATTATGGTTTTAGGTATCGTCCACGAATCGTTCTCTAATCTTGTATATCGTATAACGGACCTCCCTCCAACATTTACTCCGTAGAAAAACTCGGTACCATCTTTTGAAAATACTGAACCAAATTCGTATTCATTCTCATTAGAAATAATACCTGGTGCAAAAACCTTGGGAGTGGTTGATGGTGGTTCTTGTTTCAGATATAAAAGAGATTCCTGGGCCTGCAATGTATAAATACTAAATAACAGTATTAATAGAATTAAACGTTTCATTATTTTGTTCCTTTATCATGTAGTTTCTTATAGAAAATCTTACTTACGATTTTCCATTCGCCATTGATTTTTAAAAGATTCATGTAATCAATAAAGGTAAAGGTTGGATATTCGATCTCGAGCTTTGCATTTGCAGCATGGCCAGTGATATTGATATAATCAATTTTAGTCTTACGATTTTGTTTTGGTCCTGGTTTCATTTTGCTGAAGAATTCAAGGGCATTAACTTCTTTGTACTCATCGGCGACATACCTCATCGTTGCAGTTTTATGAAAGGCTTTTTTAAGTGTTTCGAAATCATTATTGGTTCCACCATCCAGGTAATATTGCACTGCCTTTTCGACCATAGTATACTCTGAGTCCTGAGCATGTATTGCATTTGAAGTTGCAAACAACAGAAGTAAAGTGAATAGATGTTTCATTATATTTTATTTTACTATTAAACATTAATAATAACACGTTGTGCGTTTTGAAATTATAGGGTAAAAAAAGCTTTGTCATCCTGAGCTTGTCGAAGGGTCGATACATTTCTCCTAAAGTCGAAATACTCGAATTGACAAATTTTAGATGAAAAATATCAAATTCACAACTGGTTAATGATACTTTATTTAAATAAATCTTTGGGTTGTACAACATCTACCTGCACTACTTTTCCTTTATCAAATGTGAATATCTCTACAATATCCTGATCATCACTATTATTATCCAACCATACTTTATCGTGCATAATCACCTTATTATCAATCTCTATTAGATATTGAATTTCTGAATATACTTTAGGGTATTTCTCGAAATGCGCTGCTCGATTTTTTCGTAATGCTTCTCGTCCGTTAATCTTAAGCTGTGATTCTACATACACCTTAACATCATCTGCAAAACCTTCAACATATGTATTCGCATCCTTTTCGTTGACTGCTTTGATCATTTTTTTTATGACCTGACTTTGTTCCCCATTACTTAGCTCGTGCTCTTTAGATGTGCATCCAATCGTAAAAACAACTATTAGCATATACAGGCCTATATTCTTCATTTTTTCAGGATTTTAGATCTTCTGTAACACATTAAGAATGTTATTGTTCTAAAGTAGAAAAACATTTTTGATCCTATTCATAAAAAAAACTTAATCCTTAACCATGATTATAGTTAAAAGTAGATTCATAACCCAAAATCCCAGAAGGTGGTAGGGTATTTCACTATGAGATCGTTTAATAATAAATGTCCATAACTTTATCTATAACGTGTAGATGGCAAAAAGGATGCTCTAAGAGCATCCTTTTTTTATTTAATATACTTAAAATCACACCCTTAAACTCTTTCTATTTTACAGATATAACACCCTGCTTCAGAGTTTCTGGCATGTAAATAGGCTATTTCTAAATGTTCCTGAAATATTTTGGGAATCAAAAGATCAACATCTTCATTACCAACCATTTTGGTGAAGATCATTTTTTGATCCTCGCTATATCCTATCAATGACAATGGAAAGTTCTTTTTATCGGCTTTAATCTCTGACGGAAATTGATGAATATCTTTATAAGATTCAACCTCTTTTTTATGGATAAAAATGGGGCCTGATTGATTAAAAGCATTGTCTTTTTCGAAAGGACTATGACGTATTAAAATTCGTTGATCCTTTTTGGGCTCAAAAGGTTCTAAAGAAACTCTGCAAGGTCCCAAACCTGTAGCCACTTGCTCTATTGTCTTATGCCCAAAATCATCTACTTTTGTTTTTCTAATTCTTGACGCATACTCTTCTGTTAACGGAATAATTCTAAACTGGTTCATGTATTCGGCTTTTAAGTTTCTTATACAAAGATGATCATGAATAAGATAATCTACCACCCGAATCTTGCTCAATTACTATGAACTTTTTACCCCTTCCCAACCAATCATAGCGGTTTTTCGTGTACTCCCCCAATGATATTGTCCTAAATTTCCGGTAGATTGAATTACTCTATGACACGGAATCAAAAATGCTACCGGATTATTGCCTATGGCCGTACCTACAGCTCTAGATGCTTTTGGGATGTCGATATGCTTGGCTATACTTCCGTAGGTAGTTAATCCTCCTATTGGGATTTTAAGTAATGTTTTCCATACTTTTAACTGAAAATCGGTTCCTTTTAGATGTAGTTTAATTTGATTTAACTTTCCCCAATCTTGGGTAAAAATAAATAATGCCTCCTGCTGAATCCTATCCACCATCTGGTAGAAATTTGCTTTAGGGAAAAGCATTTTCAGTTCTGAAAAAGCATTATCTTCTTGATCGACAAAAGCCATATGACAAATCCCTTTTGGGGTTGAAGCCACTAAAATTTTTCCGAATGGGCTTTCGGCGAAGCTATAATTTATCGTTAGGTTTTGTCCTTGGTTTTTATACTCGCCAGGGGTCATTCCTTCAATTTTCACAAAAAGGTCATGAAGTCTTCCGGTACCAGAGAGTCCCGTTTCATAGGCAGCATCAAATAAAGTAGTTTGTTGATCCTTTAATGTTTGCTTGGCATATTCTACACTGGTATACTGCAAGAATTTTTTAGGACTTACCCCCACCCAATCAGTAAAAAGTCGCTGAAAGTGGAATGGACTTAAATGAATCTTTTCTGCAATCTCATCTAGGTTAGGCTGATCTTTAAAATTATCCTTTATGTATAAAATTGCCTCGGCGATGCGGTTATAGTTACTATTATTTTCTTTTATCATTTTTACTATTACTTTAAAAACAATATAAAGGTATGCAGCCCTATGGTATTTTAAAACCCAGAACTTGCTAAATATAGTCAACTTAACCCGTAGGGCATTTAGAAAATCATTACAAAAAAAGCGTCAATTCGAGTATTTTGCGTAATGACCTCTCGACTTCGCTCGAGATGACAGAAGACAAAATGCCCGCCTGCCGGATGGGTAGGTATCGAGAATAGCTTTTTTTAACCAATAATCCTATTCTCGATACACTTCTCCTAAAGTCGAAGCACTCGAATTGACGGAGTTTGGTTAAAAAATATCTAAATGCACAATGGGTTAACTTAAGTTGTTAGTTATATGTTTGTATTTAAATATGCTCTTCTCTCCTTGAAAAAGCACTGAAACGAGGGCTTAGACGTCCATCCTAAACTTCTCTCCAAGGAGAAGGAACTTAAATTACTTCAGAAAAAAACAGCTAACCACTTTAGTTAATTCTTCACTTTAATAAAAATCAATCTACCACAAAATTAAATCCTCCAGAAAAGAGACTAGAACTAAGACCAGAACTACGCTCGTATTGCCTAAATCTAAGATCAATGCTTTTTAATCCAAGTTTCCAAAGATGGAATTTGGTAAAGATATCGGTGTAGCTAATCCCAAAACCATATTGATTGGCATCAAAATCAGACAAATCATAATCAGAGGTATAAAACTGTTGGGTAGACAGATGCTGGTTAAATGGAGCAAAATAATCTGCTGCTGTTTGATTATAAAAACGATAACTTGGATATACCGTAAACTTATCTGTAATTTTGATCGGTACTTCGATACTAGCCGTATGCGAATTAACCCCCCAATCATCTGTATAATATCTATAGAAAGTACGTATGGTAAAAATCTCATTGATATAGTAATGCAATCTACCTCCTACTGCTATTTTGAACCTAGAATCCGGTAACCTCTCTACATCATCTCCATAAGTAAACTCCTGTACAATGATGTCTTCGACATCTGCAAATTGTACTCTTTGAAAAGGTGTAGACAGCAACCCTTCTTGCTGAATAACATCTAAAGATAAAGATCCTTGTAGTTTTTTGGATAGTATTTGCGAAAATCCAAATCCTAAAGAATATGAATTTCGGGACTCATCATCAAACGGAACAAACGTAGGTAAGCTTCTTAATTCTGAGGGATAAATAGCGTTCCAGGTGTCTAGATACACATTAGCTTTTACGCTTAATTCGGTATTCTTTTCAAAAAATAACTTGGTATAACTACCGCCAAAACCCACTGAAAAATAATCATATTCACTAGCAACAGCTGCATTAGCAGACCAAATCGTATTACGATCATCGCTACTATGACTATAATTTGCTACTACAGTTGTTAATACATCTTGTTTAGATGCTCCCGAAGAGGCTACAAACGGATTGGCCGCAGCATCCCCATCAAAAGGATTTACATTACTAGACGAGGCCGAAGAATATGCCGATATACCGGCATCAATTGTTAGTACATCATCGTCATTTAAAGGAATAGAAACCACAATTGTAGGCGTAATATCGGTAAGCTCTTCGGTACCGATACCTCCAGTTACTGCAGCATTATCACCATCTTGCGTATAGTAACTCATTAAAAAATCTACTTCTGTAGATTCTAACACTCTTTTTTTGTAGGTTTCTGGTGTATCTTGCTGTGCTTCCTGAGCAATTAATGTAATTGTAGAGAACAGTGCTAATAGTATGGTAAATCTTTTCAAAAGGGGTCTTTTTTATAAAGTTTTTAATTTTTTATCTATCCGTTTTTAAGGCTTCACAAAGTATAAAAACAGATCCCGTTCTTCAACGGGATAAGTTCAACTTGCTATTTTGAATGCTCCGCCAAAGCGGATTTCCAAAACAGAGTTTCACTTACTTAATTACAGCCACAGCCACCACCTGTTTTTCCTCCGTTGGCTCCGGCTGCAGATTCCCTATACGCCTGAAAATTAGTTTCAAAACGATCGCATTTTTTTGTCACCAGTTCCATATCAGGATCGTTGAGTTGCACTTTTTCATATTCTTTTACCACTACACAAGAGCTTAGTGATAGTAGTAGTCCCGAAATTATCATCAACTTATTCATACATTTTATTTTGTATTATACTTACCATTACTGATCGTCTATTTTGATATTATTAGAAGTATGGATATTACCATGATCATCAACAATTATACACTCTACACTCCCTAATTGATTTATTCTATTAAGCCCGACTTCTATACCCATTACAAAAACCGAAGTCGCCAAAGCGTCGGCTAGTTCTGCTTTTGGTGCAAAGACGCTCACGCTAACAATCCCTGTAGCAGGATATCCTGTTCTTGGATCGATAATGTGGGCATATCGTTTATCATCAAAAATTACATATTTTTCATAATTCCCAGAAGTAACCACTGCTTTATCTATAACGGGTAATAAAGCAAATGCATTATTTTTATTTAAAGGGTTGGTGATCGCTACTTTCCAATCACTACCATCGGGCTGTTTACCCCAGGTATTCATATCTCCAGAAGCATTAATTATACCCGCCGATACTCCCTTAGCTATCAAAAGATCTTTTGCCTTATCGGCGGCATAGCCTTTACCAATAGCACCGAATCCAATTTTCATTCCTTTTTGAGATAGAAATACTGTAGATTCTTCTTTATTTAGTATGATCTTTTGATATCCAACTTTGGCTACAGATGCCTTGATTTCTTCCGCCGAAGGCATTTCTATCATACTGCCATCGAATTGCCAAATCCTATCCATTGATGCATAACTAATATCAAAAGCACCATCTGTAAGTTTAGAAATACCAACCGCTCTTTGGATGAGTGCAAAAAGTTCATCGTCTACTTTTACAGGCTGTATACCTGCATTATTATTAATTAATGAAGTCTGAGATTCTTTATCCCAGGAAGAAATGAGTTTTTCTATTCTTTTAATTTCAGTAATGGCGATATCAATAGATGTATCGGCAACGATTTGATCTTTGGCAACCACTGTAATATCAAAACGACTACCCATTAGTGTAAGGGTACGTTTATATATTTGTTGCGAGAAACTATTGCTTATCGCAACAATAATGAATAAAAATGTAAAAAGAGATTGCAAACTGTTATTTGATCATTTTGTTTAATATTCCTAAATATGAATTTGGGGTCACTTTCTTGTACCCGGTTTCGCCAAGTTTCTTTCCCGTATTATCTAAAAGAACAACCAAAGGAAAACCGCCACTCTTATTGTATGTTTCGGCTAATTTCTTATTTTGAGTTTGCAATGCTTCGGGTAATTGGTTTTTTTTCTTTCTGGGAAAATCTGCTTTAATAAGTACATAATTATCTTTAGCATACTTCTGAAACTCCTGGCTCTCTAATATTTGTTTTTCTAACTTAATGCATGGCGCACACCAATCTGAACCTGCAAATACCAAAACTATAGTTTTATTCTTTTCTGAAGCTAGCTTTTTGGCTTCTTCAAAATCGGTTAACCATTCTTGTGCGCTTAACGAACTTACCCCTACAAAGAGCAAGAATCCGGCTATAACTATTTTTCTCATATTCATGTAAATCTATCTTTTACTAACTGCGTAAACAAATAATTTAGTACTAATAACGTGTTTCTAACTACAACACGTACCCAATCTAAATAATGATAATTGTCATTTCAATAATCATACCTTAGCTGTATTCTTTTTCTTAATTTATCTATAGTTATTCGTTTAACTTCTATCTATAATACAGTTAGATAAAAGAACACCCTACAATTTAGGCCATTTTTTTTTATAAAATCAAAAAACGGAGATACTTGTTTGTATCTCCGTTTTTCTAGAATGGATATAGAATCCTATATAGTATATAAAAGTCCTGACATTAAAGTTTAGGACATCTTTTGCAGTTTGATTTTCCTTTCTTCTTATATTTTTTGCAACATTTTTTCTTTTTCCCTCCGCAAGCTACTTCACAATTCATGGCGGCACATGGAGAATATAATGATGGGGTATTGGTACTTTGCACTCTATTTAATTTTTATTGAATCTAAATAAAGCACAAAAATAACAAAAAAAGATTCCCAAAAAAGAAATCTCAATTTTTTCTTTATCAACTTATTAACAATCACTTAGCTCATTCAGCCGTCTGAAATGTATTGATATCTCTATCAAACAAATAATGGCCCGATTTGTCATCTCCAATGATCTTCAATTTATCTAATAAAGTTCGTGCGACTGCTTCTTCTTCTAATTGCTCTGCTACATACCATTGCATGAAATTATGAACATTATAATCCTTACGTTGAAGACACTCATAAATTACATTATTAATCTTGGCAGTAACGAACTCTTCACTGGTGAGGAATGTTTCAAAAAGCTCCATAAGTGACTTAAAATCATCTCTAGGTTTTTCTATAGCAGGGATTACTGCTGTACCGCTTCGTTCATTAATAAATTTAACCAACTTGGTCATGTGTACCCGCTCTTCTTCAGACTGTGTATAAAAAAAATCGGCAACACCGTTATATCCCCGAGTATCAGCCCAACTCGCCATAGAAAGGTATTGTGCAGAGGCCTTGGCTTCATATTTTATTTGCTCATTAAGTAATTTTTCTATTTCTGGTATCATAGTATACTTCAATTATTAGTCATGTAACTAAAATACACAATAAATTACTCATAAAGTGAGAGTTTTCAATGTTTCAGTTTAATTTAAAATCAGACTATATAAAGGCTTTGATATACCAATTGGATGGTAGTATAATTATTTCAAAAAACGTCAGCTGCACTATGATTATAATACTACGACTAACGTTTTTGATTTTTTGGTAAGAAAGAATCTTTTTTATTTGTTCTTTTGCTGCACTTTATACACTATTAGAAGTTCCTGAAGTTCTGCTAGTTTATTTTCAATATCTTCTACATTGGTATCATCACTACCAGATTCTGCTTGTTCTTCGAGTAACATTTCTGCTTTAGCCTCATCCATACCATTCATAATAACCCCAATGAATAGGTTTAGAAAAATCATGGTTCCTATTAAAACAAAAGACACAAAATAGCTTATAGATAGTGCAGAAACACCTTTTGAATTAACACAAACATCCATATTACCATCATATCCATAATTCTCGCATCCGAACATATTGATATACATGATATCTGTCCAGTCTTCTAGGGTTACTACTCTAAATAAAGAAAGCATTGATGTCTGAAGATCTTTAAAATGTATGGGGTCATTTTCTGCAAAAAAGAAAACCCCGGCAACAGCATATATATAAAACAACAAGGCCAGTAAAATAGAAACATACCCCATAGAAGGCACACTCTTAAGAAGTGCGCTCACCAACATCTGAAGTTTAGGTAGTGCTTTTATAAGTTTTAAAACTCTTAGTAATCGAAGCAAACGTAATATTGCTATTGAACTCCCAGCAAAAGGAAGAAATGCCGCGGCCACGATAATAAAGTCAAAAATATTCCAACTATCGGTAAAGTAAAGCCAAGGTTTATTACCTTCTGCTATAATTTTTACAACAATTTCTATAATAAAGATTCCGAGAATTATTTTATTTAATAATTCAAGAATGGCTTCGTGCTTAGCAGAAAATTCTGGATATGTTGCAATACCAACCAAGACACCTGCAATTAAAATTGCAATAGTTACAAAATTTTGAAACCACTTACTTTCACTTATTAACTTACATAGATTTACCATAAAAACAGAAATATTTTTTTTAAATGATTTGAAACTTCCTAAACCAAGTAATTCTTATTCTTTATTACAATTTGTGTAATTAAACTAAATAATAAAAGGTTTAACTATGTAGTATCGATATAAAAGACATCCATAAAACATAACCTTGCTTTATGTTTTAACTTATTAGAATGTTACCTCTACTCGCTAAATATTTTTGATGAAGTGCGTATTTTTATGTTCCCCAACATAATTTAAGGCTGCAAATAAAAGAATTTTATTTCAGAATCTAAATATTTTTTTAACAAGAATTTAAGAAAAAAAGGACTTCTTGCTGCTTTAATACGCATACACGTGTACGACATTAAGTCTACTCTATACTTTTACAAAAGGAAATTATGTGGTACTTAAGCTGCTTTTTCGAATGCGATATAATTAATCAGTTTTCCTTTTTTATCATGAACAGGAAACCCTTTGATAATACATTGGTATGGAGTTAAGTCTTTTCGATAATTAAGAATAGTAACTTCGAAAGACGTTTGATTATTTACGGCTTCTCTAACTTTTGCAGATGTTTTAACGCAGGTGTCTTTACCTTGAAACATTTTTGGTGAGTTCCCTATGACTTCATCAGGTGAGTATCCATTTAAATTTTGAATATTTTGTGAAGCATAAACGATTTTAAGATTTGGATTGGTAATAACAATAACAGACTGTTCTTGGGTAAACTCTTTAGAATAGTCTCTAGTAAATTCCCAATTTTCGGTAAGCTTTTTTAATGTACTAAGATCTTCTTTAAAACTTTCTAAAAGAGTATGGTGTTCTCCATAAAACTCCCATGACAATAAAGGCAAAGAGTAATTGCTCATTTTCTCATAATACCTAGCCATCATATGATCGTAACCCTTAAACTCTTCCATAAAAAACATTTTGATCAAAAATATAGAATTAAACTTGCTCTTATGATTGAACAAAAGTTAATTCTTTGATTAAACAAAAGTTAAATTTATATGGCTATAATTTAAATTGCAGTGTAGCATACCAGGCAATTGGTTCTGAAGGAATAATCCCTGGTCCCGGATACCCCGTAGCTCGTTGGGTAAAATAACTTTCGTCTAAAACGTTATTGATTCCGGTTTCTAATTTAAACTTCTTGTAGGTATACGAAAATGAAATATCTAATATAGAATACGAGGGGATCTTACCCAAAGTCCCTTCTTCTTTGCTTCCTTGTTGTCCTCTATCTGAATTGGTAACTTCTGTAAATTGTTCTGACAAATGGGTAAACTGGATATTACCCAAAAAGTTTTTATACCCAAACCCAAGACCCGTTTTTAAATTTATGGCAGGAATAAATTCTACTTTTTTGCCTTCTACGATAGACTCTTCTGATCTTGTATATTCTGAATCTGTTATGGCTAAATTCACAAAAGTGTTCAATACATAATTCGTGTTATCTTCAAAAAAAGTACTTGCAATGTTCCAGTTAGTGTAACTTTCTATTCCATAAATTATAGCATCTCCTATATTTCCTCGAGTTCTTCTTGCTCTATCATCAAATACTTCTCCTATCCTATCGTCGTATAGCAATCCAAATACACTTGCATCATACGTAAGGTTTTTATTTATCTTTCCTCGAAAACCAATATCTGCTGTAACCCCTTCTTCATCACCTATATCAGGGCTAATAGCAAAGGTCGGGTTAACAATACGAATATCACTAAAGGTTACAGATCTATAATTTTGAGAAACATTGGCATAAACTTCAAGCCCTGGTTTGATTTTATAACTAGAACCCAATCCAAGAAGAACAAAAGACCTTTCTAGAGTTTGATTATCTGTTCTGGTAATATTACTTATCGGGTTTCCTGCATTATCAAAAACTACATCATTATAGGTACCTTCTGATTGTGTTTTTATGTATTCGAATCGTATGCCTGGAGTTATAGAAAATTTATCTGTAATGTTAAAAATATTCTCCCCAAATACAGCCACATTTAGATTAGGGAAATCAAAAGTAGATTGATTCGCATAATCCGGGAAAGTGCTATTTTGGAAACTAAAATTGGCATCAGTTCCCAAGCTTCCAGGGCCCTGTCTAGCATCATTATTTGCTTGGTAAAACTTAGAACCTATTAGAAAAACAGATTCTTTTCCTAATAAATTGTAACGACTAAGTAAACGTGCTTCTGCTCCCCAATTCTGGAAATTCCCTACAATTAAATCCCTAGGTGTTACAAAATTACCTTCGGTATCTATCTCATCTACTGCAGTAATAGGGTTAGAATTAAGATCTGTAGGAATCCCCCTGAACCCTATAGCACTTCTTGAAGCATCAAGTCCAAAAAGATTAAAGCTAAAATCTGTTTTTTCAGAAAATTCATGTTCTAACTTTAAAGAAAACAACTTCCAATCCACCTCAAACCAGTTTCTTGTTCGATTACTAATATCTGGATCCAACTCAAATTGTGTATCTGTTAAACCACCTGGTTGTTGTGCTAAATAATTAAGATATGTAAATTCTCCTGTAAGTTTAGTTTTGTTTGATAATTGATATCCTAAATGTGCATATGCGTTTTTAGAGTCAAACTCAGAATTTGGTCTAAAACCGTCTCCTTCTTTATAATTAAAATAAGTGTAGTAACTAAATTTTCCTACAGTACCACTTAGGCTATTAAAGCTAGTAAACAAATTAAACGATCCTAACGACTGACGTGATATCCATTCTATTTTTTTAGTAGGATTAGGCTGTTTCATTTTAAAATTAATTAGCCCTCCAAACTGAGTACCATATTGCAAAGATGCAGCACCACGAACCACTTGTATTTCACTTAGAGCTTCTGCTGGTGGTGTATAATAACTCTCTGGGTACCCTAATACATCTGCACTAATATCATAGCCATTTTGACGAGTATTAAAATTAGCTGTTCTATTAGGGTCAAGACCTCTTCCTCCTATATTAAGTTGCAATCCACCGACGCTATTTTCGTAAATATTTAACCCCGCAACCTGGGCATAGATCTGTCGCGCATTGTTAGAAGCTAAATTTCCTAATGCATTCTCTAGCAAAACCACTTCACTTTTCTTACCAGCATAGATGGCAGTCCCTTCTACAGGCTTTAACTGTTTTAACCCAAAAATTCGCTCTCTTCGTTGTGTAATTAATACTTCAGAAAGTTCCTCGCCTAAAGGTTTTAGCTCAAAATCAATAAGCGTATCGCCACCATTAACCGTAACTTGTTTTTCAAGTATATCAAAGTTATAGTTAAAAACGGTAATCAAATATTTTCCGTTATTAATATCTGTAAATTCAAATTTACCATTAGCCCCTGTTACCGTTTGGTCTCCTGTATTTTGGTTGTATATTTCGGCGTTTTCAATAGGTTGGTTATTTTGATCCATTACCGTTCCGGTAAGTTTGTATTGGCTAAAAACAGAGCTTACTATAAAAAAAGTAAATACTGATACACTATAATCCCTTAATTTCATCTTTGAATGGAATAATCCAAGTTTTATGTTTAAATGATTCTTTTTGTTTCCCCAAATCCACTTCTGGATCTATATATTGACTGCTTAATCTACCGTTAAGCGCTACATAACTCTCTACAAATACCTGTACATTTTGATGACCCTCATTCTCAAAATGTTTCTTTAGATAATGTGCATACTCTAAAATAAAATCAGGTTGTGTCGCCATTTGTTTTTGCTGAAATGCGGTAAGAAAATCATCATTATCTACATAAAATCTCTTACCTGTCTTAGCATCAACAATCTTAAAATTAGCGTATCCCGCTTTTTCCATTAACATTACCCGCCACGAAAAGCGATATCCTTCTTCGGTCCAAAATAATTCTCCCGGGTACATTAAACATCGAAACGGCAAAAGTAACTGAATTACAAAAAACAAGGACAACATTGATAGCACTATTTTTTCCCTTTTAGCAGCAAATGACAACGTCTTCTTGGTGTCAAAAAATTCTTTATTGATTTTAAAAACTCTACTTATCCATTCTAATATTTTATGATGAAGTTTAGGGTCAAAAAATATCAATGTACTAACAATCATAATGTAAGGGAACATCCCTATTGGAAAAAGCACTCGGGTTAACACATGAAATACAACTACCAAAACAAATGCAAAGATTCGGGTTCTTCTATATAGCAATAAGAAAGGGATGGTGAGATCGTAAATTGCTCCTGTGTAACTAAACAGATAGTGAACCCATTCTTGATGCATTAATTCTCCTAATATCGGGATATCGTATTTAGAAGGTAGCCAAATCTTAAGTGGCATTGCCTTAACTAACCAATCCGAATTTAGTTTTGCTAATCCTGCATAAAAATATACAACTCCTAATAATACCTTGATTGCATCGATAGCCCATTTAGGAATTTTCTGAAATGAAATTTCTTTTTGTTTTGCATCTAATGAATAATATGCGTTAGCTGGTAAAAAAATCATTAGAAAACTTAACAAGCTGATAAAATAGTAATGATTAAGATATGTAGTCTTATCCATTAATTCGATATACGTAAAACTTAAAAAGAAAGAAATGATTGCAATTTTATATTTATACCCTAAAGCCACAAAAATTGCTGAAAGCGCGCAAAGTAAAAAAATTAGATATGTGTAATCACCTATAGGTTTAATACATTCGAATCCATAGTATGAAAAGAAAAATTTAGGTTGAATGTATAATTTATCTATCCATCCGTAACTATAGAAACGGACTATGCTAATAAACATCATTAAACCAAAAAAAATACGAAAGACTGCAAGTGGTGCAGCCTCTGTATTTTTTTGAAAATATTCTTTTATAGTAAAATTCATATACCGTATTGAAACTATCTAATCTCCATCGGCATCCACAAAATCTACACTAATTGATAACGCCTGAAGCATATCAACTTTTAGGAAAATCACATTTTTCTGTAGCTCATCATATACTCTAAGCATTGATGTATTATTTGTTTTGATTTGGCTCGAGAAATCGTCATTTAAGCCTGAAGCAGTAGTTTTTGCAACATCAAACTGATCGTTAATAAGTTTTGCTAAATCTTCACCTTCTTTGATAGTATTTAAAAAATCTAAATAAGTATTAAAACTCTCTCCGGTGGTAGCACTACTAAAATGTTTTCCATTAAAAAAGTCTTGCATGGCCTTTAGGTTTGCCATAAAAAGCGTTTTCGAAAAACCTCCATCATAAAAAGCTTCAACCTTATCAGGAAAAGTCTCTCCTTGCGCAAAAACCCCAGCAGGAATACCTATTTTTCCGGCACGTAAATGTTTTTCAAAATGAAATAGATAATCGTTTACAATTTTATCGACAGAACTTGTAGCAGATGATCCACTATTATTAACAAAAGTATCCCGGTATCCATTAGTCCAATCTGTAACTATAGTGGTCGTAAGCACATCCATGCGATTAACCACATCCATAAGATAGTTTCTATAGTTAGTTCCATTAGTACCATCTGTATAAAAGGCTATAGTTGCGGCATCGGTATCAGACAATCCATTAATTAAGTAATCTAAAGCAGCAAAACCTTGTTCATCTTGTTGTGAAACAGCAGTGAGATCATAAGATCCAGAGCTAATATTACTCTCTATATTTGTTGTATTTACTGGATATACATTCATGAAATTTCTAAAAGAAAGCTCTTCTGCCTTACCTATCTCAAATATATTCACAGACTGCCATGAAATGTACGCATCAGACCATGTTGATCGAAGATTATTAAAATTATCCTCGTTGGTGGTGGTAGTAAAGTTTGTAGCCGCATCTTTTAGTGCACTCATATCATTAGAAAAATTTTGATATGCCGGGATGATCATATTATCTGCCATATTCTCAAGCATGGCTTTTCTATCAAAACTATCTCCAGGTACTACGGTTCCTCCTTCATCACTAGACGAACAAGCTGTTAAAAATATTGCTAAAACAGAAAATGAAAGCAAAAACTTCTTCATATTATTTTTATTTATTCTTAATAAAGATGTGCAAATGTAAAAAAAGAGGCCGAATAACATATAATTTCCAACCTCTTTTTTCTCATTTTATATTTTGTTTACTCTTTTAACTTCCTGCCTGATCCACAGTAAAATTGAATTTAGCTGCAATAGCTTCAGAGATAGTTTGTAATGTTTCTGGAGTAACATTCCATAATCCATTAGTACCACCCATTAACTGATTAATAAATCCTTCTACTTCTTCTCGGCTAAAATACGGGGCATCTGTAATTGGGTTTCTAGTAAACTGTAGGCTATATATAAATCCATACCCTTCAGAAAGATCATGGAAAGCACTAGCATAATCAACAGTAGTTGCTTCTATAGCATTCTTACCTTGCTGTAGATAATATACAGCTCTAACACCTATAACTTCAGACACCTTTTCTCTGATAATTGCAGCTTGTTGATCTCTAAGTGTATAATCTTTTGCTACAATTGCGGCTCTTCCTAATTTAAAAGCATTGTAAATATCGGCTGCAATTCCTGCAAAATCTGTGTCACCTTCTACTCTGCCGATATACTTGTTCAGAAAACTATCATCATCACCAATTGTTGCGTTCGGGTTAGCTGCATCTGCAGAAGCACCATAAAGATACCCATAGGCCTCATCCCATTTATGCTCCATAGTAGTATAATTTTTACCTTCTGCTACTACATCATTATCATTATTAGTTCTATTATCGGCTTCGTCAAGTATCAAGGTTCCTAAATAATTATTAAGCGCTTGATCAGCCATTAATGCTCCTATCAAACTTTTTGCAAATGCTTGATTTAATTCTAATCCTTTTGCATTTACATATCTTGTAGCAGGATCTGCCCCACCTTCTTCGATAAAACCAGCTACACCTTCTGTTGCAGGAGTGGTCCAATTTATAAATACCTCATCTACCTGACTTTTAATCCAACCATCAAATTCTTCTTTAATTTCGGTAGCTACAGTAGCATTATCAAAAAAGTAATCTCTTGATGCAGCAGTTTTACTACGCACACTTTTATCTGAATCATTAAGTGCTGCGGTCGAAAAATCATTTGCTCCTTCTACATGAGCAAACATATTCGCTAAAACTTCCTCACTTAGAGTTTCGTTTTTAAATGCGCTTATAATTTCTTCAGACATTGCTATACGAGTAGTTTGTCCTCCAAAACTTACTGAACTCTCTCCGTTACGTTCGAAAACATAAGTCGCAGGAGCTTCAACTTGAGCTTCTGGAATAAAAATAGTATCGTCATCATCAGAACATGAGCCTAACATAAGCACTGCCGATAAACACATTAGATTTAATAGATTATTTATTTTCATTGATTTTTATTTAGACTTAATACAAATAGTTAATTATTGCTGTGCAAATATATTCATCAAAATGTATTTCACAAACTTTATTTGTATTAAATCTAAATAAAATTAACTCCCTTAATAGGGAAGCAACCTTAAGGTATTGATTATCAAAAAGTAGAAGAAAAATACTATTGTTTTATACCATATTGAGTTCTCAACGCTTTTACCCAATTGATCAATAGTTCTTGTTCTTCTTTGGTAAGATTACCATGAAGCCAGGTATATGAAGAAAGAGGCATCTCTCCCTCTTCAACTTCTTCAATGAGTTCTTCTAGTTTATGATCTTTCTTTTTAGTGGGATATTCTTTCCAGGCCGATATATTAAAATGTTCTTTACCTTCATCTACATGATGCGCTAACCAATAAGAGACAGGGGCTACTTCTGCATACCACGGATAATTAGTTTGATTACTGTGGCAATCATAACAATTATCTTTTAAAATTGCTTTTATTTGATCCGAGGGTTTGGTTTCATTCTCAAAAAATGCAACAGATTCATAACCCGATTCATTTTTATCCAATCTGATAAATTGCATAATAATAAGTACTGCAAGCAATAATAAACCGATAGTCTTGGTATATTTTTTCATTCTCTATAATTAATCAATGATATTCTGAAAATATTTTTGTGGCTTCATTATATGAAGATTCGAAACTCATGGGCCTTACATTAGAATCTGCTTTTACCGAAGTAAAATACGAAACCATACGTTCGGTTGGCATATTGCCTGTAAGCTCATCCTTGGCCATAGGGCAACCTCCAAAACCTTGGATTGCACCATCAAAACGCCTACACCCCGCTTTATATGCAGCATCTACTTTCTCATGCCACGTAGTAGGCGTAGTATGCAAATGCGCCCCGAATTCTATCTCTGGATATTTGGATATAAGGTTAGAAAACAAATAATCGATTATTTCTGGTGTCGATGTTCCCACTGTATCAGACAATGAAAGAATCTTTACTCCCATATCACTTAATTTCTCTGTCCATTCACCCACAATCTCAACATCCCAAGGATCTCCATATGGATTACCAAAACCCATAGAAAGATACGCTACTACTTTCTTATTTGCTTTATCCGCAATATTTAAGATTTCTTGTAATGTTACTACAGATTCTGCTATCGTTTTGTGCGTATTACGCATCTGAAAATTCTCAGAAATTGAGAAAGGATACCCCAAATAATCTATTTCGGGATGCTGTGCAGCATCATTTGCTCCTCTTACATTCGCAATGATTGCCAAAAGCTTACTTTCTGTACTCGATATATCTAATTGTGATAACACCTCTGCAGTATCCACCATTTGTGGTATAGCTTTAGGCGACACAAAACTCCCAAAATCGATAGTATCAAAACCGCAACGCAATAAAGATTGAATATATTGAACCTTTTTTTCGGTAGGAATAAACTCCTTTATGCCTTGCATAGCATCTCTGGGGCATTCAATAATTTTTACTTTTTCGGCCATTGTAGAGCATCAAAATAAAAGAAGTTCAACTTAGAGTATAAAAGTATGATTATTTTTCAGAAAATAAGATAAAAATTCCGATTCCTATAAAGACAATAATCTGTAGCCATTTTAGAAACACTCCTACCTTAGAATTTTGTTTAATAAAATTAGAAATAGCTCCAGACAATATCGCAATCAGCCCGAAAATAAGGATACCATCTAATACAAATAATGTTCCCAATATATAAAATTGAAAAACACTACTTAACGTTGTACTAAACAAAAATCCCGGGAAGAAAGCCAAAAAAAATATTGACACTTTAGGATTTAACACATTCATTATAAAACCTTGTCTATACAATTGACCTACACTCTTTTTCTCTACTGTTTCTCCAGAAAGTTGTATTGTTGATTCACTTTTAAAAACTTTAAAAGCAAGAAAAAATAAATATAACGCTCCAAAAAGCTTTATTATAAAAAACAAAGTATCACTTTGTTTAATTAAAGCCGATACTCCAAATGCTACTAAGGTTGTATGCACAAAACATCCCGTCATTAAACCGGCAACCACAGCTAATCCGTATTTCTTGCCGTTTACTATACTCTGCATTAAAACAAATATATTATCAGGGCCGGGCGAAATAGCTAAAGCCGATGAAGCTATAATAAATGTATACAGAATTTCGTAATTTATATCCATAAAACTAGTTGCTTAGTATAGCTTTATTTATATCCTTGATCAACTTAGGGCCTTCGTAAATAAAACCTGTATACAATTGTACCAAACTTGCTCCCGCTTCCAATTTTTCTATAGCATCTTGAGCAGAGTGTATGCCTCCTACTCCAATAATGGGAAAAGCTTTGTTGCTTTGTTCAGATAAAAACCGAATCACTTCTGTAGACCTAACCGTTAATGGTTTACCACTAAGTCCTCCTGTTTCATTTGATAAATCAGGGTTGGATTGTAAACCTTCGCGAGAAATAGTGGTATTTGTTGCTATTACTCCTGCAATTTTAGTTTCCTTAACAATGTCGATAATATCCAATAGCTGCTCGTTTGTTAAATCTGGCGCTATTTTTAATAAAATAGGTTTTTGTTTAGGCTTCTGCAGGTTTTTCTCTTGCAAAGTATTTAAGAGCGCTGTTAGAGGTTCTTTATCTTGTAATGCTCTTAGGTTAGGTGTATTTGGAGAGCTCACATTGACCACAAAGTAATCCACATAGTCAAATAAAGCATCAAAACACGTATTGTAATCTTCTACTGCATTTTCATTAGGGGTTATCTTATTCTTACCAATATTTCCACCAATTAGAACTCCTTTATTTTTTTTTAATCGCTTCACAGCATCTTCGACACCTCCATTATTGAAACCCATTCTATTGATAATTGCGTTATCTTTTTTAAGTCTGAATAATCGCTTTTTAGGGTTTCCGGCTTGTGGCTTAGGGGTCAACGTTCCGATCTCGATAAATCCAAAGCCAAAATCAGATAATTCATTAAATAACTTAGCATCTTTATCAAATCCAGCAGCTAAACCAACCGGATTTTTAAATTTTAAACCAAAAACCTCTCTTCCCAGCTTAGGATTATTATTACGATACATCCCCTTAATCACAGATGACATTAAAGGAATTCTATTAATAAATCGTATTGTTTTAAACGTAAAATGATGTACCCTTTCAGGATCAAACCCGAATAATATTGAACGAACTAGAAGTTTATACATTGATGATGATTTTGCTTGCGCAAAAATAGAGGTTTAGTAACGAACTGAGAAAAGATTTTAAAGAATAAAGCCCATTCTGAAATTATGGAATGGGCTTACAAATTTTTGAAACGATTATTTTGCTATTTTAAAACAACACTAAGTCTGGCAAACAAAAATCGACCACCTATGCCAAACTGTTGTGATCTACGAGACCAATCGAACCTCCCACTACTTCTATTACCAAATTCTTCTTCGGCTCTGTCGGGATAAATATCAAAAAGATTATTTGCCCCTATAGTAATAGTAAAATTTTCGGTGGCTTTATATCCAAAAGAAAGGTCAGTAACCACTTTTGCACCAAACACTTGTTGGTTTTCAATAGTTGTGGTGGCTTCAGTCACTTCTCCAAAATATACATTCCTTAAAAAGACATTGAATTTATTTGTTGTTAAACTATTCGATAAATTAATCTTAGTTCTTGGTACTGCTTCTTCGAGATACACTCTACTATCCTCAGGGAAATATGTATCTATTAAGCCTGCAGCCTCTAATACTTCAGAAGCTTGTATATCTCCAACTTTTCTTGTTTGAGAAAAGGTAGCTGCCAAATCAGATTTCAGTTCCATGTTGGCACCAATACCTGTTTTATGCGTAATCACCACATCTAATCCTTTGGATTCTGTATCAATAGCATTGGCAAAAAACGCAGCCCTTGTTGCATTAGCCTGAGCCAATAGGTTATCCAATTCGGTTCCTGTTCCGGGGCCTCTAAATTGCCCTGTAAAAACTACCCTATCATCTATCGCTACGAAATATCCATCTACAGTAATTGATAAATTAAGGCCAGGTATTTTTGCTGTTGTTCCTATAGATATACTTCGCGAAGTTTCTTCTTTTAATTGCGGAATCCCAAGTAGATTAGCTGCTCTACTGTCATTGGCAAATGTACCTACCTCTTGAGGATTACCGAAATTGTCAAAAATTGTAGATGTAGAGTTAAAGTTTAGCTGATGTAACGATGGTGCTCTAAACCCTGTATTACCTGCCGCTCTTATATTAATATCATCTGTAACCTTATAGCGAGTAGCAACTTTAAAGTTTATTGTAGACCCAAAATCACTATAATCTTCAAATCTGGTAGCAAAACTTACTAAAAATTTCTCCGTAAAATCAGCTTCAAAATCCAAATACCCAGCAATACTGGTTCTATTTCGAGATAACTCATTTGCCGGACTAAATCCTGGAAAAACTTGTGATCCTCCCGGACGAGTTCTACCAAACACATCTTCGGGCGCTTCTGTTACAATTGTATTAATAGGATTTCCTAAAGCATCAAATATGGTGACTGGGCCTACAGGGCGTCCGCTTGGATCATACTGTGTATAGGACTCCTCTTCTCCGGCAACAATTTCATAATTTTCTAACCTGTGTTCGGCTCCAAAAGCAACATTAAAGCCAGAAAATATATCCTCATAGAACTTTGTGATATCTAGATTGGTTGTATTTTGAAGGAAAGAAAATCCACCCGCATCAAAAGTGGTAGGGGTAGCATTTAAAAGAGAAGCGTTAGACGTATTGGAAATCGTATATAAAAAACTATTTTTTCCGTAAGTATTGCTGAAATCTACACTCCATTCTCCTATTTTTCCTTTGATACCAATGGCTATGGATTGATCATTGATTTTTGAATTAATTTCAGGTAAAAATCCATTAATATATGCAGGTGTATATGTTCTTTCTTGATTTGGAAGTCTATAGAATCCCGCAGAGTTACCTCTTCTTGAACTTATACCTGCAAAAGAATACAGCTCGGTGTCATTATCGTCTAATGGCAAAGAAAAGTTTGCAAAAAAACGTCCCCCTCTAAGTTCTGATTGTCCCACTCGCATGTTATAATCAGATCTGGATTGACCACGAGCCGCTAATTCTTGATCGGTAAAATCAAGTGGCCTAATCCCAGTTACACCCCCATTATCGTTAAATGTTAATTCTGAAAGAAATCCCGCAACAGAAGCCGAGCCTGCATTTACACCATATATTGCATCCAAACTAGCTGCGTTTAAAATATTATCTCTTAAGCTTTGATCAAAATAGGTAACCTGGCTACCAAATGATCGTACTTGAGCTGGGGTAAGATTTGAAATATCTGTTACTCCAGATTCTATCGCCACTCTTTCTATGGCATTTTGACCATGAAAAATATTCCCTTCCCATTCTTTCATTCGACTATAATAATCCCTATAATCAAAATCACCACTAAAATTGATAAAACCTCCTTTTTCTCCTAGTGCCAATCCATAACTAGCGGCTACATTAATCGTTTCGCCATCAATGCCACCGGTTTGCTCTTCAGCATTTCTTGAAACATTAGCTCCACTAGTGATTGAAAGATTAAGTTCATTTACACTTTTATTAAGTACAATATTAATTACACCTGCTATAGCATCAGATCCATACTGTGCCGAGGCACCATCTCTTAGCACTTCTATTCGTTGTATAGATGCTGCCGGAATTGCATTAAGATCTGTCCCTACACTACCTCTACCAAAAGTACCATTTACATTAACCAGTGATGTAGTATGGCGTCTTTTCCCGTTCACCAAAACCAAAACCTGATCGGGTCCTAAACCTCTTAAGGATGCAGGATCGATATGATCTGTACCATCAGAAATCGTTTGTGTATTAGAAGAAAAAGATGGTGCAACGTAATTAAGAATCTGATTAAGGTTTACTTGTGGAGTTGCTGTGGCAAGTTCTTTAATATCTAATATATCGATAGGAACCGGAGTTTCTGTAACTGTACGATTAACATTTCTTGTACCTACTAATATTACCTCATCTAAGGATACTCCCGATTGTAATGTGACATCTAATGTTGGGCCAGAAACTACAATTTCCTGCTTTTCGAACCCTACATAAGAAAAAACCAAAATCTGCCCCGAATCGGCCTCTATCGTATATTTACCGTCAAAATCTGTTACTGTACCTGTTTCGGTACCTTTAATAACAACCGAAACACCAGGAAGTGGTTGTGATTGATCATCTAAAACTGTTCCAGACACTTCTTGTGCTGTGGCAATTGTTGTAAGCCCAAAAGAAAACAACAATACCATTACGTAAAGTCTAAACATAATTATATTTTTGATTAATAATTGGATGATTGTGTATTTAAATGTAATAGAAATTACGCAACAGATTGACTGGTTTTTAATATTATTAACATTTATAGATTGTTTTTGTTAAAAAAAATTCAATAATAATCTAAAAAAAATGAATTTTTATCAAAATATGATTTCAAAAAAACATATCATAAATAGGTTTATAAGTTATGTAACGATCGACACCGAAAGTGATCCAGAAAGCAATACTACTCCTAGTACCGATAAGCAATGGGATTTGGCAAATAAATTAGTAGAAGAGCTAAAAGCGATTGGATTAGACGAAGTAACGATCGATGAGAATGCCTACATCATGGCAACATTACCTTCTAATATAGATAAAGAAGTCCCTACCATTGGCTTTATATCACATTTTGATACCACTCCCGATTTTACTGGAGCCAACGTTAATCCACAAATTATCGAGAATTATGACGGGAAAGACATCATACTAAACGAATCAGAAAATATTATTCTCTCTCCTGATTATTTTGAAGATCTTAAACTATACAAAGGACAAACATTAATTACCACAGATGGAACCACGTTATTAGGAGCCGATGACAAAGCAGGAATTGCCGAAATAGTTTCTGCGATGGAGTATCTCATACAACATCCAGAAATCAAACACGGAAAAATTCGCGTTGGATTCACTCCTGATGAGGAGATTGGTAGAGGCGCTCATAAGTTTGATGTTAAGAAATTTGGGGCCGATTGGGCCTATACTATGGATGGCAGTCAAATTGGCGAACTAGAATACGAAAATTTCAATGCGGCAGGAGCTGTAGTAACCGTCCAGGGTAAGATTGTACATCCAGGCTATGCAAAAGGAAAAATGATCAACAGCATGTATATTGCTCAAGAGTTTATTAATGCTTTACCCAGAACAGAAACACCAGAACATACTAGCGGGCGCGAAGGTTTTTATCATTTGCATGATATAAAAGGTAATGTAGAGCAAACCCAATTGCTCTATATCATAAGAGATCATGACAAACAGGATTTTGAAGCCAGAAAAGAAGTAATGACAAGATTAGCCTCTACAATGAATAGTCAATACGACAAAGAAATTGTAAAAATTGAAATCAAAGATCAATACTACAATATGCGAGAAAAAGTCGAGCCTATGATGCATATTGTTGATATTGCAGAAGAAGCTATGAAATCCCTTGATATTACTCCGTTAATAAAACCAATTCGTGGAGGAACAGATGGGTCACAATTAAGCTATATGGGATTACCGTGTCCTAATATTTTTGCTGGTGGCCATAATTTTCATGGACGATATGAGTATGTTCCTGTAGAGAGTATGATTAAAGCCGTTGAGGTTATTGTTAGGATTGCAGAATTGACGGCTAAACGTTAGTAAGTACTATTTTATCCAAAAAAAAGCGCGATACAACTTAGTTTTGTATCGCGCTTTTAAATTAAGTAGGCTAGTTATTACTTACTTTTTTCGGTTGGTTTGTTTAATTTTTGACTCATCTCCAAAGAAATTGCAGACTTATCATAAGTTAATTTACCAGATCCTGTTTCAATAATAACAGCATTATTCTTTTCACTGAAATCAAAAACTTTACCATGAAGACCGCTTTTTGTTACTACGCGATCCCCTTTTTTAAGTTCTTCAGCAAATTTTTTCTCCTTTTTTGCTTTTTGCATCTGCGGGCGTATCATAAAAAAATACATCACCACAAATATTAATATAAAAGGAAGAAACTGTTGTATTTGTTCCATAAAATTACTTGCTTGTTGGCGTTCCGCTTGCTGGTTTAGCTTTTGGAGTTACCATAGCTTTAATCTTAAGAATTTCTTTTCCAGCCTCAGTATTAGCAGTAATTGTAACTTGCTTGGTTTGCTGATTTGGCTTTCCGTTAGAGTTAAACTTCACTAACATCTCTGCTTGTGCACCTGGAGCGATTGGCTCTTTTGGCCATTCTGGTACAGTACATCCACAACTTCCTTTTGCACTTACAATAACTAAAGGAGCTTTACCTGTGTTTGTAAAACTAAATTTATGCTCTACAACATCTCCTTCATTGATTGTTCCGAAATCGTGCTCAGTTTCTGCAAAAGTCATTACAGGAAAATCTGTGTTCTTTGCATCACGCTCAGCCGCTATTTCAACATTTTCTTCTTTAACTTTTTTTGCCGCATCGTCTTTACAAGACACAAATGTCATAGCAAAAACTCCGGCTAAAATTAAGATTCCTTTTTTCATTACTTGGGTTTTAAATTAAATTGAGGGTTAAAAATACTATTTTTTTTGAACTACATAAGTCCACGGCCAACTTTATTTAGTTTACCGCTCTCTTGATACTCCTTAGAAATCTTATCAAGGATACCATTGATAAAAATACTACTTTTAGGAGTACTATATTCTTTTGCAATTTCTAAATATTCGTTAATTGTTACTTTTACCGGTATTGATGGAAACTTCACAAACTCGCAAATTGCCATTTTAATGATGGCTTTGTCTAATTCTGCGATACGATCTTTATCCCAATTTGGAGTCTTACCATCGATTTCTTTTGTAAACTCATTTCCGTTAAGTACCGTTTTTTTAAGGATATCTGTGGCAAATTTCTTATCATCGATATCTTTATACAACTTTGGCAGTGATACATTCTCGTCATGAGATGCTTTGATTTTACGAAGCATTTTGATGATCGCCGTATTTACAAGTGGTAAATCATCTACCCAGGTAAGCTTCTTATCCTCGAAGTATTCATACAGCTTATCGTTTGGTGCAATGACTTCCTTAAATACATCAAGTAAAAAATCTTTGTCTTCTCTAAAAGAACTTAAGGTAGTGTTCATGTAATCCTTATACAATTCACTTTCCTTAATTTCACCCCATAATATTTTCACATACTCATCATCTAAATCCCAGCAATTAAGCTTTTTACGCTCAATTTCTGCTTTAAGCTGTGTGTTGTTTTCTAATAACAACAAAACTTCATTATGGATGAATTTAGTATTCGGGTTTTTTTCTTCGGAAGTAGCGAGGTACTTTTTTTTGCTTTTTGCCAAATAATCAGCAGCGTGTTTTTTAATTTCCACCAGAAGTTGAAGATTTATAAGAAACAAATCATACATCTGATCAATACTAAAAAGAAGAAACTTTTCTTCTTTATCGAGGTTGTCGTTTTGCGTCTGCTCTATAGAATATAGGGACTGCATTACTTTTACTCTAATATGTCTTCTGGTTAACATAGAAAATTACAAAGAACTTTATATTAAAAAAATTGGGCGAAAGTATATATTCACTTTCGCCCTGCAAAAATACTATTATTTTTAATCTAGCTATCTAAAAAGTACTTTTTTATAACTAGTTAATTTAAATTTTCAAACAATAGGACTACTGCTATTTTTTTCTAGCAGCAATTCTATCTTCTGCAATACCAATTGCAGCAGCATTAGTTGTAATACTAGTAGCTTTTGCTCTATTTAGTATATCTAATGTTGTATTATAAATATTCTCGGTCTTAGCCATGATTTGTTCTCTCCCATACCCTTCTATTTCTGCATAGACATTAATAATACCTCCTGCATTGATCAAAAAGTCAGGTGCATAGACAATTCCTTTCTTTTGTAATAAAGGCCCATGAATATTCTCATCGGCTAGTTGATTGTTGGCAGCTCCAGCAATCACCTTAACCTTCAGTTTATTTATCGTATCATTATTAACTGTGGCACCCAGAGCACAAGGAGCATAAATATCTGCAGTTTCTGCATATAAATCATTTCCACGATAGATATCCACACCATATTTGGCACTAACCTCAGCTAGTCTTTCTTCATTAATATCACTTATCACAACATTTGCTCCCTCCTCAGATGCTAAACGCACAAGCTCCTCGCCTACATGTCCAATTCCTTGAACCAAAATACGCTTTCCACCCAAGCCATCATTACCGTAGGCAAACTTAGTTGCTGCTTTCATTCCCATATACACACCATATGCAGTAACAGGAGATGGATTACCGGCTCCTCCTTTTGATTCAGAAATTCCGGTTACATATGGGGTAACTTCACGAACAGTATCCATATCAGATGTTTCCATGCCCACATCTTCGGCAGTATAATATTTTCCACCAAGGGTATGCACAAATTCACCGAAACGCTTCATTAACTCAGGAGTCTTAATTTTCTTAGGATCTCCCATAATAACAGCTTTTCCTCCTCCTAAGTTCAACCCGGTGATTGCAGCTTTATATGTCATTCCTCTTGACAATCTTAAAACATCATTTAAAGCATCCCATTCTGTTTTATAATCATACATTCTGGTTCCGCCTAAAGCAGGTCCTAAAATTGTGTTATGCACACCAATTATTGCCTTCAATCCTGTATCTTTGTCTTGACAAAAAACAACTTGTTCGTGGTTATCAAAAGATAGTTGTCCAAATACTGGAGCTTCTTTTTTTAATTGATTTGCAGTAAGCACTTCGGTTATCATATTGTGAAAAATTAAAATTTTACAATTATATTATATTCAAAATCAGGTTGCTAAAATAATGTATTTTTACGAATTTAAAATTCAAACCTGTTAAATTTTACGAATTATTTAATAAACAGTTTTTAAAGACAGATCTTTTATGCGCGCATTACGCCATTTAAACAAATATTTTTTGAAGTATAAATACCGACTCCTTATCGGTATTTTAATTACTATAATCGCTAGAATTTTTGCCACTTTGGTTCCCACATTAGTGGGTGACTCTGTTGATGTGGTAGAGCAATATATCAACAAAGACATTACAGATATTGCTCAAGTAAAAAGCGATCTTATACTTAATATCCTATTAATAATAGGAGCTGTACTTATCTCTGCTTTTTTTACCTTTTTAATGCGTCAAACTTTTATTGTAGTTTCTCGATTTATAGAATTTGATTTAAAAAATGAAGTTTTTCAACATTATGAAAAACTGTCCCTAAATTTTTATAAAAAAAATCGAACGGGTGATCTCATGAATCGCATTAGTGAAGATGTTTCTAAAGTAAGAATGTATGTAGGTCCTGCAATTATGTACAGTGTAAATACCGTTACTTTATTTGTAGTAGTAATTGGGTATATGATAAGCATTGCTCCCGAACTCACATTATACACAGTAACTCCTTTACCTATATTATCGGTATCTATCTATAAGCTTAGTGTTGCGATACATAGACGGAGTACAGTAGTGCAAGAATTTCTATCAAAATTAACCACATTTACTCAAGAATCTTTTAGTGGTATTACTGTAATTAAGGCATATGGTTTAGAATCTCAAACACAAGAAGATTTCACCAATTTATCTAATACTAGCAAGGATAAAAACTTAAATTTAGCCAAAGTACAGGCATTGTTTTTTCCTTTAATGGTCCTGTTGATTG
This sequence comes from Aquimarina penaris, assembly GCF_040786285.1. NCBI lineage: Bacteria > Pseudomonadati > Bacteroidota > Flavobacteriia > Flavobacteriales > Flavobacteriaceae > Aquimarina > Aquimarina penaris. Next base: position 496,694 of record NZ_JBFMKQ010000002.1, on the reverse strand, counting down.
GATTTAGTAATATTTTGGTAATCTATATAGGTGGAAAACAATTCCTAGACGGAACGATAAAGGATCTGGGAGTAATTGTAGAGTTTATAATATTTGTTAATATGCTTACCTGGCCTGTTGCAACAGTAGGATGGGTTAGTTCTATAGTACAACAAGCCGAAGCATCGCAGGTAAGAATTAATGAATTTCTTAGTCAGGAACCCGAAATTACCAATAGGGTAACACAGAAAACTCAAATAAAAGGAAATATTAGTTTTGACAATGTTTCATTTACATACGACGACACCAACATAACCGCCCTAAAAAAAGTAAGTTTTGAAGTTAAAAATGGAGAAACTATTGGAATATTAGGAAAAACAGGATCTGGTAAATCAACAATATTAGATCTAATAGGAAGACTTTACGATGTATCCTCTGGAGAAATACGTATAGATGGAACTCCAATCAGAAACCTTAACCTAACAAATCTTAGAGAACATATCGGATTTGTACCACAAGATGCTTTTTTATTTAGTGATACCATTAAAAACAATATAAAATTCGGAAAAGAAAAAGCTACTGATGACGAAGTGTATGAAGCTTCAAAAAATGCAGTAGTACATGATAATATTATTGGTTTTAGTAAAGGATATGACACTATCTTAGGAGAACGCGGAATCACACTTTCTGGGGGGCAAAAACAACGTGTTTCTATTGCAAGAGCGATAATTAAAAATCCATCAATCTTACTTTTCGATGATTGTTTATCGGCAGTCGATACCGAGACAGAAGAAGAAATATTGCAAAATTTAAGCAAAATCTCTAAAGATAAAACCACTTTTATAGTTAGTCACAGAGTTTCTACCGCTAAAAATGCAGATAAAATAATTGTTCTTGAAGATGGTAAAATAATACAACAAGGCACTCATAATCAACTAATCAACGCATCTGGATACTATAAAGAACTCTATTTAAAACAGCTTAGCGAAAAAGAAATTTGAGTTTTTTTTGTCCGATTAACATTTTTTTTGGATTTTTAACCCATCATAGCATATTAATTAATTTAAGAAATAAGGATTATGAGTGATAATGAAATGATGGAGAAAGAAGAAATTTTCTCAAAAGTTTTACGCGCAGGAAGAAGAACATATTTCTTTGATGTGAGGGCTACCAAAGCTGGAGATTACTATTTGACAATAACAGAAAGTAAAAAATTCACTAATGACGATGGATCGTTTCATTACAAGAAACACAAGATTTATCTTTACAAAGAGGATTTTGTTGGCTTTACAGAAATCTTAAATGAGATGACGAATTACATTGTTGAAGAAAAAGGTGAAGAAGTAATCAGTGAGAGACATCAAAAAGACTATCAAAAGTCGTATGACAATTCTACTGAAGAAAAAACCGAAGAAATATCTGCTTCTACAGAAAGCTTTACAGATGTAAGCTTTGATGATATATAGAAAGTAACAAAAGACTTATTAAAGTTAAAGTTATGCAAACCGCTTCATTGTCTGAAGCGGTTTTTTTTATATTCACAAATCGAAAGAATAACTCAACAATTCAATGAAATACATCTTTACTGTTTTTTTAGCATTAACCACTCTTGTCTCCTCTGCTCAAAATGATCTTGCTTTAGAATATTATCTTCCAAAAAACACAACCTATAATCCAGAAATACCCACTCCTCAAAGTATTTTGGGATTTGTCCCTGGGAAATGGCATGTTAGTCATGATAAATTAGTTAATTACGTAAAAACACTTGCCGAAGTTTCACCAAGAATAACACTAGAAAACAGAGGAAATACTTTTGAAGATCGCCCCATTTTATTATTGACAATCACTTCAGAAAAAAATCATCAAAACCTAAAAAACATACAAGAAGAACATCTTCGGCTTACAGAATCGGGCTCTGAAACAGTACAAATAGAAACCCAACCTGTTATCGTGTATCAAGGATTTTCTATTCATGGTAACGAACCCAGTGGCTCTAATGCGGCTTTGATTGCTGCATATCATCTCGCTGCCGCCCAGGGACCCGAAATAGAAGAACTTTTAAACAATACTATTATTTTATTAGACCCTTCTTTGAACCCAGATGGCTTACAACGTTTTGCCTATTGGGCAAATACTAATAAAAGTAAAAACCTGAGTACTGATCCCCAAGATCGAGAATATAGTGAAGTATGGCCAGGAGGAAGAACCAATCATTATTGGTTTGATATGAATCGCGATTGGTTACCCGTGCAATTACCCGAATCAAAAGCGCGAATTAAAACCTTTCACCAGTGGTATCCGAACATCCTTACCGATCACCATGAAATGGGATCAAATAGCACTTTCTTTTTCCAACCGGGTATACAATCCAGAACACACCCTCTTACCCCTAAACTTAATCAGGAATTAACCAAGAAGATAGCCAATTATCATGCTAACGCACTTGACAAAATAGGTTCTTTGTATTATACCGAAGAAAATTTTGATGATTTTTATTACGGTAAAGGATCTACCTTTCCTGATATCAATGGAGGGATTGGAATCTTGTTTGAACAAGCAAGTTCTCGCGGACATGCACAACAAACAGCAAATGGGATACTTACTTTTCCATACACTATTAGAAATCAGTTTACCGCAGCTTTGTCTACACTAGAAGCCGCCAAGTCAATGCGAAAAGAATTGCTGCAATACCAAAAAGGTTTTTATAATAATGCCAGAAAAGAACCTGCAAAGGATGCCTATATTTTTGGAAACTCACAAGATGCGGCCTCAGTATATCATCTAGCCGAAATCCTTAAAAGACATCAAATTAAGTTGTATGAACCTAAACAAGATATAACTTCAGGAAATAAAACCTTTAGAAAAGGATATAGCTATATTGTACCTAAAAATCAACGTCAGAATCGACTTTTAAAAGCCATTTTCGAGAAGAGAACTTCATTTCAGGATAGTCTTTTTTATGATATTTCTGCCTGGACATTCCCTTTGGCTTTTAATCTTGAGTATGCAGACAGGATTTCAATTGCTAATGTAGGTAAAGAAGTCTCTGATTTAAAACACCGAAATGCTAATGCTGTAAACCAGAGTAATTATGCCTATGTAATGCAGTGGCACGAATACTATAGCCCTAGAGCTTTATATCAACTATTAGCAAAAGGCATTAGAGCAAAAGTAGGCATGAAACCATTTTCATTAGAAAACAAGAGGTATGATTATGGTACTATCCTAATACCTATACAGAATCAAAAATTAAACGCTCAGGAACTTTATGCTTTACTTCAAAAAGTTGCTACTGATAATCATATTGATATTACCGGAGTATCTACAGGACTTACAGAAGGAATTGATTTAGGCAGTAGTCAATTTAGAACTCTTAAACTACCCAAGATAGGCTTATTTACTGGTGCTGGTATCACACCATACGATGCAGGTGAAGTATGGCATCTAATGGATCAACGATACGATATTCCTATTACAAAATTAAAAACAGGAAATTTCTCTAGAACAGATTTATCAAGATATTCCCATATTATTTTACCAAATAGCTGGAGACAAAGTTTTGATAAAGAAAAAGCAGAAAAGATTAAAACTTGGATTAGCAATGGAGGAACATTAATAGGGTATAGAAATGCAGCACAGTTCTTTGCTAATCATGAACTTATGAAAATTGATTTTGCGAAACCTGAGAATGATGCTAAAACTATATCTTTCGAACAAAAACGAGATTTTTCGGGTGCCCAGGTTATTGGCGGAGCTATTTTCGAAGCAAAAATCGATCGTTCTCATCCAATTAATTTTGGGTATAAGCAGGATAAGATTGCTTTGTTTAGAAATACTACATTATTTGTAAAACCCGACAAACAAAGCTACAACAACCCTATTAAGTATACCAAAAACCCATTATTGAGCGGCTATATAAGTCAAAAAAACTTAGATTCGTTATCAGGAACTGTTCCCTTTAGGCATAACGACCTAGGAAAAGGTAACGTAATTTTATTTACGGATAATACTAATTTTAGAGCCTTCTGGTATGGTACCAATAAACTATTAATGAATGCCATATTCTTTAGCGAAGAAATGTAATCTGTGAGGAGGTTGCTAAAATTAAATGATATTATGACAGTTTGTTTCTAAAATCATAATAATGCTCTAATACTTCATCCGGAGCTTCAACTTGGGGATAGTGCCCTATGTCTTCTAAAATTACGACATCTGCATTAGGTACGATTTCTTTATAAAATTCTGCCATATGTTTGCCCGAGATTGGATCTACTCCCCCATCGATTAATCGTTTTGGAATATCTGTATATTGTATAGCCTCTCGCCATCTAATTTTATAGGTATCTCTTTCTGTTAGGTATTTTATAAGTTTCGGAATGACATTTTTACCATCGTTATAGTCTACTACTTCCCAAAAATCATTTACCTCTTTCTCGCTAGGCTGTGTGTCTTTCCCAAAGATCTTTTTAAAATTCTTAGCTAGTGTATTTCTACCCATAAAATGCTTTAGAATAGCGCCAAGAGGGGTTAATAAAAGCTTCTGCGTAATAGTCGGGAAATTAGTTTCAGGAAACATTCCACCATTTAAGAAACAAACCGATTTAATATCAAATTTATATTCTGGATTTTCTTTAAATCGGGCCAACATTTCTTGTACAACAGTATCACCAAAGTCATGAGCCAGAATATGGAAAGAAGAGAGGTTATTTTCTTCAAGAAAAGTTTCCCACAAATCAACTTGTGCAGAAATCGTATATTTAAAATCCATTGGTTTTGAAGAAAAACCATACCCCAACATATCTAATGTATATACCTCATATTTATCTACAAGAGAATCCCAAATTTTTTCCCAATCCCAAGATGATGTTGGAAAACCATGTACAAGGAGCAAAGGCTCTCCCTTACCCGATTTCTTATAAAATATTTGATAGCTATCTTTATATTTAAAATAAGAACCCGAATTTTTCCAGTCTTTTAAAGTCATACTACTTCTTTCCGAACATTTTTTGAATTACCCATGCTGGACCGATCAGTAAAAACTGTATATCCTCTGCAGCTGATGGCTTTTTTCCTTCTAAATGATGCCCATAAAACTGTCCAATCCATGCAACTACAAAGATGATTAAAGAAACCAACCATAAAGGTGCATATTGACCTATATAATGATTTGCTATAATACAAAAAGCTATAAAAATCAGAATTTGCAAGGCCATTTTTACAGATAGTCTGATATAAAAGAGTAAGATAAGTAATGACACTACAAAAGCCCAGTTTTCAATAAATGGATTGTTACCAGGGATAATTGATGCTAAAAAACCACTAGGAATACTCATTATTAACCCAACTATAGAAAAGAATATAGCGGGAACGCAGATAAAATGAATTGCAATATTAGTCTTATTTTGATGGCTTACAGCATATTCTTTAAACCAAGTATCTAAAGATTTCATAAAGTTAAATTTAGTTGTAACGAAGGTACTAATTTTTTAGACTTATTATATAGAAAATTGTAATTTGGAACCTTTAATAAATTGAAAAATATGGCACGTACTCCATCAAATATGCTACCTATCGGGACTCTAGCATCAGATTTTAAACTGGTAGATGCAATTACTAATAACCCAGTAACACTAAAAGATGTTCGTGGCGAAAAAGGAACTGTAGTAATGTTTATCTGTAATCACTGTCCGTTTGTGATTCATGTAAATGAAGAGGTTGTACGGGTAGCAAATGATTATCGAACACAAGGGTTTGGTTTTGTTGCCATTAGTAGCAATGATATCGAAAAATATCCTCAAGATGCCCCTGAGCATATGTGGAAAACAGCACAAAAAAACAACTATACTTTCCCTTATCTATTTGATGCCACTCAAGAAGTGGCAAAGGCCTATGATGCCGCTTGTACGCCAGATTTTTATTTATTTGATGCAGAATCAAAACTTATCTACCGAGGTCAACTTGATGACTCCAGGCCTGGTAACGGAATACCTGTAAATGGGCGTGATCTTCGACAAGCATTAGATGCAGTATTACGTAACGCACAAGTTTCTGAAAATCAAAAACCTAGTATTGGTTGTAATATAAAATGGAAAGAATAGAGTATGCATTCAGAAATCATCTTCAAGAAATGTTCAGAAAGTGATATTGAAAGCCTGGTACATATTAGTCAGCAGTTTTATCCCGAACATTATACTCATATCTGGAAAAATGACGATCCCAGTTATTATATAAATCTAAGTTTCAACCTAAAGGCTTTTGAGGAGGATTTTAAAGTTGAAAACATTGTGTATTTCTTAATTCAAAAAAAAGATACCAATTTAGGATTGTTGAAGATTAGAAAAAATGAAAAAGTGTCTAATTTCGGTGACGCTGAAGCTATTCAATTAGAAAAAATCTATTTATTAAAAAACTCTACTGGTCTAGGTATTGGTAAAAAAGGTTTGGAATTTACAATAAACTATGCCACATCCTTGAATAAAAAGGTACTGTGGTTAGACGTAATGACCACGAGTCCTGCGTTGGCCTTTTATCAAAAAAATGGTTTTCGAACCATCTCTTTTTATGACTTGGACTATCCAGGTTTAAAAGATGGGTATCGAGAAATGCAACGAATGATTATAGAAATCTAATCCCCTAACGCTGCAATAATTTTTAAATGTGCCAAATGATGATTACCATGCCATGCATAAATGCCAATATCTTCGGCTAATGAAATTGCGATATTACCCTCTGGATGTATAAATTCTTTTTCAAGATCCACAGCAGACAATCCTTTTAAAAAGTATACCCATTTAGCATGTAAGGCTTTTATAAGGTCTATTGACAAATTAATTGGTGCTGATTTAGTATCGAAAAGTTCTGCCCATAATTTTTCATTATATGCCTTGATGGTCGGATTATTTTCTGTCATTGCCCATTTAAACCGAATATACCCGTTATGATGGCTATCATGAATATGATGAATTACCTGTCTAGCTGTCCAACCACCTTCTCTATATGGGGTTTCTAATTGTTTTTCAGTAAAATCAGAAACGAGGTCAGATATTTTTAAAGGCAAGCTCTCTATATCAGATATCCATTGTTCTATATGGGTTGAGGTTATATTTACAGGGCATTTAAATTCTCCAATAGGATATTTTCTAGCATCCATAATTAATAATACATTATTCTACTTTAGCATACACAAATTCTTCTTTAGAGAAGAGATCAATCAACGTAAGTACGTTTTCATCTACGTTTTCTATTTTATATCTATAAATACGATCATCCATAGGAAAAAAGCATTCTAGAACACCATCGTCGATCCTGGTTTTTAGACGATTTGCAAATTTACCATTGTAAAAATTAAAGCGTATAGTACCTTCAAAAATGATGTAATCGTCTGTATTTTGTATAAAAAGCCATCTCCCCTGTAATGCATCGTATATATCTCTATTGTAGAATTTATTATCCAGCAGCCCTTTCATCTTATTTGCATATGACAAAAAGTCTTCTTTTAAAGGAATTCCTGCAACGGGTGATCCAATTTTCTCAGTTTCTATTTCTTCTCCACTATTAAAGTAATGCTTCGACTCGTATTTAGTAAATGTTCTTGAATAATCAAGTACTTTTTGACCATTAGGATTGGTTGCTGTTAAATATGGTTTATGTTTATAGTCTACATAAATCAATTGGTCATTCCAGAAATAAAATGTGGTAAGAACATCTGCAGAACGTGTTCCTACTTTTCTAACAATTTTCTTAAGTCGTTCATGTTCGTAGTATCCGTTAAGCTCTGCTGCATTATCAGGCATTTTATCCAGAAATTCTTCGGGATCCAGAAAAAATGTATCAAATTCTATATAACCATCAATGACCTCCATTTGATCTTTGATATTAATAAGAAGATCTTCTTTTTCTTGTCCAAAAGAAACATTTGCCAGATAAAGAATCAAAAAAGTTGTAAGTAGTGTTTTTTTCATATTAATTGATTAAAGCTTCTTCCTGTTTTCCCATAAACATAATTAAGAAGAAGCATATATCTAACTATCAATTGAAAATTTTAACATTTTCATCATCACTTAGAACAACCAAAGTAATGATTTTGAATCAGATAAAAAATAGGTTTTATTAACAAAACCTCTATTACAATATATCATAAAGCATACCACATTTTCTTATTGCGCTAAACATATAGGTTTTAAAACAAAATGTCCCTGAGGTAATCAGGGACATTTTAAAGTATATTTTTAATAAAAAATGAAAATTATTTCACTTCTACTAATTCTACATCAAAAACAAGAGTCGCATTAGGTGGAATTACTCCTCCTGCACCAGCTTCACCATATCCCAGATAAGGTGGGATTACAAAACGAGCCTTATCGCCTACTTCTAATAGTGCTATCCCTTCATCCCATCCTGCGATTACATGTCCCATTCCTAATGGGAAATCAATAGGTTGATTTCGTTTAAAAGAAGAGTCAAAAACGGTTCCGTCGGTTAAACTCCCTTTGTAATGTACAGAAACCGTTTTACCTTTTTCTGCTTTAGCACCATCTCCTTTTTGAATTACTTTATATCGTAATCCACTCTCTGTTTTATCAAATCCCGCAGCTAGCTCTTCTAATAACGCTTCTGTTTTTTTCTTAGCAGCTGCTTCACGTTCTGCTTTTGCTCCGTTAAACTTTCTAAAAGTTTCTACAGCGTTAAAATTTTCTGCTTCTGCACCTACTCTTATGATCTCTACCTCATCAATAGCATCTCCCTGAGCTACGGCATTAACTACATTTTGCCCTTCTATTACTTTACCAAACACTGTATGTTTACCATCTAACCAAGATGTTTCTACGTGTGTAATAAAAAACTGGCTACCGTTTGTTCCCGGACCTGCATTAGCCATAGATAATACACCAGGGCCATCATGCGTAAGATCTGGATGTATTTCATCATCAAATTGATATCCTGGGCCTCCGGCACCAGTACCCTGAGGATCACCTCCTTGAATCATAAAATCTGCGATTACTCTATGAAATTTCAAACCGTTGTAATAAGGCTTTCCCTGTGGGATAGCTTCATTTTCTATGTTTCCTTCGGCAAGGCCTACAAAGTTACCTACGGTTCCTGGAGTCTTTTCGTATTCTAAATTAATAAGAATATCCCCTTTTGTTGTTTTAAATTTTGCGTATAATCCGTCTTGCATAACAGCGTATTTTTAAGCGTTTTAATTTTTGAGATGCAAAGATAAGTAATTGGTTATGGTTTACAGAAACATATTAGCTTTTAAAGTTTACATACTTATTTTGGCTTAGACTTAATATAGTTTTAACAGAAAGAGAAAATGACATCAAAAAATTATAATTACATTGTAGAGTATAATCTTAAAACCATTTATTATGTTGAAGAAAATTTTAGAAATCAAGGATATTAAATCTTTGAATCAGAATGAAAAAAAAGCTATAAAAGCAAGTAGCGCAAGTAGATCGAATTGTGCAATAGCTATTTCGTTAGATTGTACGTTATGCTTATGTGTAGGATGGAAGCCTCAAGGATGTGTTTGCGTACCTGTCAATCCATAATGGACGGTATGTAAAAAGTAAAAAAAGGCTTTGATAAAAAAATCAAAGCCTTCGGTTTAGCCTAAAGCTAGTTTATCTTTATGTTTTTTAATTCGCTACATCACTAATAAACTTGATACGGTATAAACGAAGTTCTTCGTCGTCATAGTCACCGTCAAACTCTTTTATAGCAATATCGATCTTGTCATTTTCGGCTTCAATAAAATACTCATGGATTTCTTCTTGTTGATCTTCATCAAGAATATCATCAATCCAATACGAAATATTTAGTTTAGTACCACTATACACAATAGCTTCCATTTCTTTCATAAAGGCTGTCATATCCATTCCCTTTGCTGCTGCTATATCGGTGAGTGGTAATTTTCGATCCACGTTTTGTATGATATACAGCTTGAGGCCGCTATTGGCACCTGTACTTTTCACTACAAAATCATCTGGGCGAACAATATCGTTTTCCTCTACATAATTAGTAATAAATTCTACAAAAGGCTTTCCATATTTTTTTGCTTTTCCTTCTCCTACCCCATGTACATTTCCAAGCTCTTCTATAGTAACAGGATATTTTAGAGCCATATCTTCTAACGACGGATCCTGAAATACTACAAAAGGTGGTACTCCCAGCTTTTTAGCAACAGTTTTACGCAGATCTTTAAGCATTCCTACTAACCGATCATCAGTACTTCCACCTTTACCTCCAGACTTTGCTGCAGTTATTATAGTATCATCATTAGCTTCGTCAAAAATATGATCCTCGGTCATCATGAAGCTTACCGGATCATTTAGAAAATCGGTTCCTTTAGGAGAGATTTTGATTACTCCATAAGTTTCGATATCCTTTTTAAGGTATCCGGCAACCAATACCTGACGTATAAGGGCCATCCAATACTTCCCTTCTTTAGATTTCCCACTTCCAAAGAACGATTGCTTATTGGTTTTGTGCGAGAGGATAAGTGCGTTACTTTTTCCTATAATTGTATTCACTAAATCCTTAGACTTATATATTTCGCCAGTTTTACTCACCACTTCTAGTAGTAGTTTAACCTCATCCTGAGCTTCGTGTTTTTTCTTTGGATTACGAACATTGTCATCCATATCTGCTCCATCGCCATTCACCTCATCAAACTCTTCTCCAAAATAATGCAATATAAATTTACGTCTGGATATTGATGTCTCTGCAAAAGCGACAACTTCCTGCAATAGCGCATGACCAATTTCTTGCTCTGCAACAGGTTTACCACTCATAAACTTTTCTAACTTCTCTATATCTTTGTAGGCATAATAAGCAAGACAATGCCCTTCTCCTCCGTCACGTCCTGCTCGTCCTGTTTCCTGGTAATAACTTTCAATACTTTTGGGTATATCATGATGGATTACAAATCTCACGTCGGGTTTATCTATTCCCATTCCAAAGGCAATGGTAGCGACCACCACATCGGTATCTTCCATTAAGAACATATCTTGATGTCTCGCTCTTGTTTTAGCATCCAATCCTGCATGATAAGGCACTGCTTTTACCCCGTTAACCTCTAGAGTTTGCGCAAGTTCTTCTACACGTTTTCTGCTTAGACAATATACTATACCACTTTTTCCTTGATTTTGTTTTACAAAACGAATAATATCGGCATCAACATTTTTAGTTTTAGGCCGTATTTCATAAAATAAATTAGGGCGGTTAAATGAAGCTTTAAACGTTTTTGCGTTACTCATCCCCAGGTTTTTCAGGATATCTTCTTGCACTTTTGGTGTGGCTGTAGCGGTCAACCCAATGATAGGTATATCTTCGCCTATTCTCTTGATTATGGTACGCAGGTTTCGATATTCTGGTCTAAAATCATGACCCCATTCGCTAATACAATGAGCTTCATCGATTGCCAAAAATGAAATTTTTTGTGTTCTCAAAAAATCTACATATTCTTCTTTGGTAAGGGATTCTGGAGCAACATATAGTAGTTTTGTAACTCCATTGATAATATCATCCTTTACCTTTTTTACTTCTGATTTATTCAGTGAAGAATTTAGCACATGTGCTATACCATCCTGTGATGAAATACTACGTATAACATCAACTTGGTTTTTCATCAATGCGATCAGGGGTGAAACTACAATTGCAGTTCCTTCGCACATTAAAGCAGGCAGCTGATAACATAGGGACTTTCCTCCGCCTGTAGGCATTATTACAAAAGTATTTTGCTTTCCAAGAATACTTTTGATTACCTCTTCCTGTAATCCTCTAAATTGACCAAATCCAAAATACTTTTTAAGAGCATTTTGCAAGTCAGTTTCATTCAAACTCATTAAATCCTTTAACTTTTATATACCAATTTAAATAAAGATTTTACTAACACTAAAACCCGTTTCCCCAAACACAGATTTAGTGGATATTTTCATTTCAATTTTAGTATGCCAAATATAACGAAAGCATAAATTAATATGCTTTTTTTTGACAGTATTTAAAATTAATAAGGTATTGTATACCTTTGCGTAAATTAAAGATAATAAAATCTTTATTCATAACACGCAAATTTTTTAAATTTTGAATACCCGAGATACTATAATTTCATATGCCAAAAAAACCATCGCCGAGGAAGCTCAGGCGATTGCCTATTTAGAAGAACTTATTGATGAAGAGTTTTCTAAAGCTGTGGAAACCATACAGAACTCTAAAGGTAGAGTTATCATTACTGGCATTGGCAAGAGTGCAATAATCGCTTCTAAAATAGTTGCAACGATGAACTCTACAGGAACTCCTGCTGTTTTTATGCACGCCGCAGATGCCATTCATGGTGATTTAGGAAATATTCTGAAAGATGATGTAGTCATCTGTATTTCTAAAAGTGGTAATACTCCAGAAATAAAGGTCCTGGTTCCCTTGATAAAAAGTTTTAAAAATCCATTAATTGGAATGACCTCTAACAAAGAATCTTTTTTAGGTCAAGAAGCCGATTATGTATTACATGCTTTTGTAGAAAAAGAAGCTTGCCCCAACAATCTAGCACCAACTACCAGTACTACAGCCCAAATGGTTATGGGAGATGCTGTAGCTGTAAGTTTGTTATATTTACAGGGTTTTTCGAGCCGTGATTTTGCTAAATATCATCCTGGAGGAGCTTTAGGAAAAAAACTATATTTACGAGTAAGCGATATTACTTCTCGTAATGAAAAACCAGAAGTTGCTCCGGATTCTAATATTAATAGTGTGATTGTTGAAATTACCGAAAAAAGACTTGGGGCCACCGCTGTAACAGATAATGGCAGTATTTTAGGTATCATCACCGATGGGGATTTACGAAGAATGCTTACCAATAATACTTCTTTTAATGGGCTTACTGCCAAAGATATTATGTCTCCTAACCCCAAGCGAATTGATAACAATGCCATGGCCGTTGATGCTCTAGAAAAATTAGAGGAAAACTCAATTACGCAATTACTTGCAGAAGAAGATGGTAAGTATGCAGGCTTTTTACATATTCATGACCTAATGAGAGAAGGTATTTTATAATGGCAAAAAATACAAAAAAAAACCCCCAATCCATGTCTTTTCTAGATCATCTAGAAGAGTTACGTTGGCACTTAATAAGAGCAACCATGGCAGTACTTATTGCAGCTGTTATTGCTTTTATTGCTAAAGAATTTATTTTTGATGTATTAATCTTTGGGCCAAAAAAGCCCGATTTTCCGACTTATAAAGGGCTGTGTAATTTATCAAAACTTCTAGGTCTGGACGAAAGTTTATGCTTCAAAGAATTACCTTTTAGTGTACAAAGTAGAAAAGTTGCAGGACAATTTTCGGTTCATATCTGGACATCGATCACTGCTGGTTTTATCATTGCATTCCCTTATGTTTTGTATGAATTCTGGAAGTTTATAGCACCAGCAATGTATGATAATGAGAAAAAGAATTCTAAAGGGTTCATTATTATTTGTTCTTGCTTATTTTTCTTAGGTGTCCTATTCGGATATTATGTTATCACACCGCTATCGATTAACTTCTTAGGAGGATACCAAGTAAGCAAAGAAGTTTTAAACGAATTTGATATCGATAGTTACATTGGTCTATTAAGAGCATCGGTAATTGCCTGTGGTTTGATTTTTGAACTCCCTGTTATTATGTTCTTCTTAACCAAAATTGGATTAGTAACCCCCGAGTTTTTAAAGAAATATCGCAAGTTTGCTTTGGTCATTGTACTTATTCTATCGGCAGTGATTACACCACCAGATATTGCTAGCCAGGTCATCGTTGCTATTCCTATACTAGTCCTTTATGAGGTTAGTATTTATATTTCAAAAATTGTTATTAAAAAAGAAAAGAAAAAATTACAAAAACAATCTACATGAGTACTATAGTTGATGAATTTAATGGATATCGAGAAAAAATGAACTCTCGTATCCTGGAAGATAATAATAAAGTAATCAAAAGAATCTTTAACCTAGACACCAATGCCTTTATGGAAGGTGCTCTAAATGTAAAAACCAAGGAATTATTAGGTTTGGTAGCTTCTGCTGTACTTCGATGTGATGATTGTGTTCGTTATCATCTTGAAACTTGCCATAAAGAAGGTTTATCTAAAGAAGAAGTAGTCGAAGCCCTTAGTATTGCTACCCTAGTTGGCGGTACTATTGTGATTCCTCATTTACGACGTGCCTACGAATTTTGGGATGCTTTAGAAGAAAAGGCTTCCTGAGATTAGAATACGGTTAAAAAAGAATACTGTAAATTTACCAGCTCTTTTGAGCAACACCCCAAAAATAAAGAAGTCATTGTACTATGAAGTTGAAAGCAGATAATTTAATGAAGTCCTATAAAGGACGAAAAGTGGTAAAAGACATCTCTCTTGAGGTTAATCAAGGAGAAATTGTAGGGCTCCTGGGACCTAATGGTGCCGGTAAAACTACTTCATTTTATATGATTGTTGGTCTGGTAAAACCTAACGGAGGTAAGATTACCTTGGATGATATAGATATTACCAAATACCCAATGTATAAACGTGCTCAAAACGGTATTGGTTACTTAGCTCAAGAAGCTTCTGTTTTTAGGAAATTAAGTATAGAAGACAATATTTTAAGCGTTTTGCAGCTTACTAAACTATCTAAAAAAGAGCAACTACATAAAATGGAAGCTCTAATTGAAGAATTTGGTTTAGGGCATATTAGAAAAAATCGCGGAGATCTTTTAAGTGGTGGAGAACGTAGACGTACAGAAATTGCTCGCGCATTGGCCACAGATCCAAATTTTATCCTTCTCGACGAACCCTTTGCAGGTGTAGACCCTGTAGCAGTAGAAGACATACAACGAATCGTAGCCCAATTAAAAAACAAGAACATTGGTATTTTAATCACCGATCACAACGTGCAAGAAACCCTGGCCATTACAGATCGAACCTATTTAATGTTCGAAGGTAGTATTCTTAAAGCGGGTATCCCCGAAGAACTTGCCGAAGACGAAATGGTACGTAAAGTATATCTAGGTCAAAACTTTGAGTTGCGGAAAAAGAAACTTAATTTTTAAATAATGTTATAACATTGGCACACATGATTTAATATTAAATCTGGTATCTTTGAATACAACTTGTGATTTAGTCACTTCTATCTGAATCATTAATCCTTTGGAATTTATTGGGTCTGACTGATCAAAAATAAAATTACCAATACTGTAATAAATTGGATTACCCTTATAGTATTCTATAGATTGTATAGTATGACTGTGATGACCAATAATGCCATCTGCTCCAGAATTAATCAATATACGTGCTTGTTGTTTTTGAGAAGTTAATGGTACAGAAATATGCTCTGCTCCCCAATGCAACTGAACAATTATAACTGAATCAGGCTCATTATTTTTCAACTCTTTAATTTGCTTAGCAATAGCATCGAACGAATGCTCACAAACACAAGGTTTATCTTCTAGAAATGGCCAATTTTCTGAAGGTACCTGAAGTGATGAAAGAATATAAACCTTTCGTGGAGAATTTGTAATTAATTGGGGCTTACAGGCTTCTTCCAGATTATTTCCTACTCCCAAAGGGATCAACCCACTATTCAGAATATTGATTTTTGTATCAATCAATCCTTTTCTTCCCTGATCCATAACATGATTATTAGCCATATTAAGGTGCGTAATGCCATGATTCTTTAATTCTGGTAGCCATTCTGGCTCAGCTCTAAAAATATACTTCTTATTAATAGGTTCTTCAATTTTGGTAGCGGGGCATTCTAAATTAGCAATAACAATATCACTTTCGGCAAAAACAGAGTCTATCGTAGCATGAAATAAATCACCTATCCCTAAATGCTCTATCCTTTCTCTAACTCCTCTGTCCAGAAGTAGGTCTCCAACAAAAATAATTCTTTTTTTATCTATTTCTTTTTTTGAAAAATCACAAGAAACTATAAACATTACTGTCAAAAGCAGTAGACAAAATGGCTTATTAAATATCAGGTTCGAAGTATTCATCAACATATCTTTTCTCTAGCAACCCGAACTGTAAAAGATTTTCTCATTAGGTGTTGGTGCATCGATATTGATCATAATTTCTTTTATCCAATCCGGAATTTCTGGTGCCTCACCTTTCTCCAGCATTTCCTGCCACTCTTCATCTGTTAAACGGTTGCCCATTGGGACATGAAATTCATGATATCCTAACACAGCTCCTTTAGTGATATACAAGTATCCTTCAATCTCAACAACTACATAAATATCATTTACATTTCCGGTAGCCACATGTAAAATCCCTTTATCCGGATTATTAGGGCTATTTGATGTGTAAATATCGGCTACTACTGCTACTGATTTATCAGGGCCTTTTACATCACTCCAACCAGAAAGATATTGATCTTTTTGCTTTACTAAATCTAAAGTTAACCATTCGAATGTACTGCCTATAAGTTCAATTTGTATATATTCTTTTTCAGTTAGTTTCTTTCCGGATAACTCTTTCTTACTGGCAGAAAGTAAAAACTCTGCATTTTCCCTAATGCTTGTTGTTATCCTGGATATATCCTTGCTCATAAGGTTATTTCGTTCTAAAACTCCTTTGGTTAAATCTATTAATGCTATTACCGTGTTCCAATATCCAATGTTTGGTTCTACATACCCAACTGTATATGGGCTTGGTGGTCCTCCGCCTCCGCATTCGGCAGCCATGGGTTGTTCTGCATATAAAATTGCATCGTGTTTCAACTCTGCCCATGAAGCTAATGAAGCATTTAGGTCTTTCTTACTCCATTGAGGACTCTGCATAAAATAGGGATAACTTTTATTTGGTTTCTGCAATTCTAACAGACTATGAATCCATTTGGTATATACTGTCGAATTCCAATCTAATCCTTCCATTTTACTTTTTAGACCAGCAAGTATTTCAGGGTATTCACTCCAGTTTTCTCCCTCTTTTAATTCATTCAATAGAATTTTTTCTGCGGAAGCACTTCCAAAGGCTGCCATTACATCCAACCCCTTGGGATATCCTCTTTTTGTAACATCACTTTTGACATCAACCAACTCTTGTAACACTTCATTATCGGACAAATATCGTTGGGGAATGAAATTAATTTTATCTACACAACTGCCAGGTATTTTGGGTTTTATAATATTCTGAGCATCCGCTATTTTTTTTATTTCCTTTCTAAACTCTTCTAATGAGTCTTTATTAGTCAAAATAGTATTTAGATCAAACTCTTTATTCTTGATCAATTGTACTAAATCCAAGAATGAAACATTATCAGGAAGACCTATAATAAAATTGATAGGCTCCATAATGGCATTATATTTTTTTAAAGTCTCCTCTCCAAAATTTGGACTGTTTGCTAAAACTGAAGCATTAATCATTGCTCTTTTCAAGTGGATATCATTATCCAAACAAAAAGGTGCTGTTTGCAGCCACATCATTGCTTTAAAATATCTTTTTAGTCCGTCGGTTCTTGTATAATGCCCTCTTGGTTTAAAAAGACTATAAGGAAACGCTACCTGTTTATAGTCTAAAAAAATTGAAGGTGAATCTTCGGCCATATTTATACTTGTTAGCTCTTCTTCATACAGATCCTCAAAACCTAATGGCACATTTATTTTTTCCTGGGTAAGCGTAGTATAACCAATAGCATAGAACGTAAGATTATACTCGGCCAACTCTTTTATCGATAGGTCTTTTGTAGTCCCTGCAAGAGTTTTCATATCGGTCATCATTGCCTTACAAATCTGAGAAAGTAGTGGTATAAATTGTTGTTGCTCGATTTCTTTGAGAACATAACCAAAATACATATGAAACAATTGCATATACATATCAGTGGTAACAAAATTGGGGAACTGCTGATAATCATTTTGTTCATAAACATGAAACAACTGAATATTATCATTAGGTATAATAGCAAATCCATTCTGTGCAAGCGCCTCCATAAGTTCAGATGGAATTTTTTCCATCTGAAAAAGGTTAACAATATTGTTTAGGTTTGGAAACTTACGACTTGATTCCAATACAAAATTTTTTGCCTTCAACTCATTTTCTCTAGCTTTTAGTTTAGCAATGAATTTTTGCTCATCATCTGTATACGAAATAGGAGGCATAGGTTTTTCTTCTTCTTCTGCCCAATATCTTTCTTCCATTCTTGTATCATACCAGCTTGTAGTACTAAAAACCCCTCTGAGATCAGCCTTCATAAAACAATATCCTTGTCTAGCAGCAAAAGCATTTCTCAAAATCCGAATATCGGAAAGACTAAGATCAGAAACATCCATTTCTAAATCGATGTCATTTTTTAACTGTTCAACATTCAGACCCTTATCAGAAAACAATGGAAGCGTAGATTCTTGATCTCCCTTTATAATTTCTGATATTGTGTTTGTCTTTTCTTCTACAACAGGCTTGTCTTTCGGTTTTTCATTACCTCCGCAACTCAATAGAGTTAAGGAAACCAACAATAGTATTATTTTTTTCATCGATTACTATATAATTTTTAAAGATCATACGTTTCGAAATATCGAAAACCAATTATTATTTCTTTCTATTTTAGAAAAAATTTCTAGAAAGATTCTTCTTCTAAAAAAGTCAAAGCAGTAGTGCTATCGATTTCTCTTCTTAAATATCTAATAAATTCTAACCCAAACTTACGCCATTTATATTCTGCCACTAAATATTTGCCGCTTTTTTCTCTCTCAATACTTCTTATATATGTCCCGTCTTTATCCTGGTAACAACCGAAATTCACCAAAGGTTGACTTAATCTCGACCCTAACCAAAGTGGCCTTACTAACCCTTTATAGTTTTTAAAAATAAAAAGCCGTTTATCACTTGTCGAATCAAAGCGAGTAGACTTAATGACTCCAATTAATGCATCATCCGTTCCATTATTATCAATATCTCCTGTATGAAACTGGTACACTGGATAAGGCAATTTCCACCTATCGGAATGCTTACCAGAACTTATTTTAAGATAATAAAGTGAGTCATGTTCTTTTGTAAGAAAAAAATCGCCTTTCTTGAATTCTTTCTTATGAGATTCTACATCTGTACAAGATAAAAACATGCACAAAAAAACTATTCCAACTATAAAAAAAGATGGCATTCTAACGCAATTATCATTTAATATCATGATTATCATGCATTAATCTTTCCTTGTCAAAAACAAAGACATCAATATATACAACAATATAACCACAGGAATTGCTATAAACTTCAGTAAAACGATCAATGCAATAGTAAGAAGTAAGAAGATATAACGTACTTTATTTTCGTTAAAACCCCAGGTTTTAAATTTCAAAGAAAATAATGGGATTTCAGCATTCAATAAATAACAACTCAATAGTGTTAAGCCAATCAAGAACCATTTGTTTAGTATAATTTCTACAACCCAAGTTTCCTGTTGAAATTTAAGAATAAGCGGAAGACTAATGATCAAAAGTGTATTTGCCGGAGTAGGTAACCCAATAAATGAAGTCGTCTGGCGAGTATCGATATTAAACTTTGCCAACCGATATGCAGATGCTAGTGTAACTAATAAACCTAATAAGGATACATACGACATATCTATACTTGATAAGATATGATCAGAACCCCAAGAGTTTGGAGAAGTACCGAAAGGTTTTCCAAAAACTTGCGATAACAACTGATACATAATTACCCCAGGAACAAGACCACTTGTTACCATATCTGCCAGAGAGTCTAATTGCAGCCCTAACTCGCTTTGAGCGTTTAATATTCGCGCTGCGAAACCATCAAAAAAATCAAATCCTATTCCTAACATTACGAAAAGAGCGGCTAATTCTAAATTACCTTGTACCGCAAAAATCGCTGCAATGCACCCGCAAAAAAGATTGAGAAGCGTTATAATATTTGGAATTTGTTTTTTGATCCACATACATTTGATTTTGTGTAAAAATAACAAACTATTTCGGTCTGTTAATATAGATTTAAAATATGAAGGCATATACTTCATAAAAAAGAAGCATTCAATTTTATTAATTGTAACTAAATAAGTTTATTTTCGTTCTTATAAGGAAGTCTTTTTATATGAGAAACATTGTACTGTCCGTAATTTCTGGACTCTTACTCGCAGTTAGTTGGCCAACATATGGTTTTCCTTTATTTCTATTCTTTGGATTCGTTCCTCTATTAATTGCCGAGTACACTATTCGTAAAAACAAATACAGTAAAAGTCAGGTTTTTGGACTTGCATATCTTACTTTTTTTATCTGGAATATGATCACTACTTGGTGGATATACAATTCTTCGGCCTTCGGAATGTGGTTTGCTGAAATTGTAAACACAATGCTTATGGCACTTGTTTTTTTGATGTATCATATTGTTGCAAAAAGAACAACATTTACCATAGGAAGCCTATTTTTGGTTTGTTTTTGGATGAGTTTTGAATATTTTCATCTACAATGGCAATTTTCGTGGCCTTGGTTAAATCTAGGAAATGGTTTTGCCAACTTTACCTCTTGGGTACAATGGTATGAATACACAGGAACCTTTGGAGGAACTTTATGGATATGGATAGTCAATATCGGGGTTTTTAAAAGTATCATATTGTTTCAAGAACATAAAGAGAAAACTATTTTATACCGATCTGCCATTCGGCATGGTTTAATTGTAATAGTTCCGATCCTTATTTCTTTTATTATTCTAAAAACCTATACCGAAAAAGGTCAGGATGTAGAGGTTGTTATTCTTCAACCCAATATCAACCCGTATACCGAAAAATATAACACTACAGATAAACGCATAAGTATATTATTAGATTCTCTTACAAAAACTGCCATCACACAGGAAACAGATTTTATTATAGCCCCCGAAACTGTTTTTGCCGATAGCAACAGGTTACATAATTTTCCGTATTCCACAGCGAAAAAAACAGCTCAAGATATTATAAATATGTCCCCAAATGCACATTTTCTTTCGGGCATTTCTCTTATTGATGTTTTTAACGACCCCTCAAGAGTTCATGCTCAAACCAATGTGTATAAAGAGAATATTTTTTATGATGATTATAATTCTGCATTCTTTGTTCGCCCAGATGGGACCGATGAATTGTATCATAAAAGCAAACTGGTTGTAGGTGTCGAAAATTTCCCATATCAAAGCGTTCTAAAACCTATTTTGGGAGATGCCATGATTGATCTGGGAGGTACAGTAGCTAAAAAAACCACACAAGAAGATCGTGAGGTGTTTTTTACTAAAGATAGTATCGGTGTAGGAACTATGATTTGTTATGAAAGCATATATGGTGAATTTACAGCGGGATATGTTAGAAACAAGGCCGATTTCCTGGCCGTGATTACCAATGATGCCTGGTGGGGTAATACACAAGGACACAAACAACATCTATCCTATGCCAAATTACGTGCTATAGAAACCCGAAGAAGTATTGCCAGAAGTGCCAATACCGGGATTTCTGCAATCATAAATCAAAAAGGTGATATTATTACCCAACTAGGATATGAAAAACAGGGTGCATTAAAAGGAACTTTAAAAACTAATGATGACATTACTTTTTATGTAAAGGCCGGAAACTACCTGGCAAGAGTATCTATTTTCTTGTCTATTTTTATATTCTTGTTTTCGGTAACCCGACGGAAAAGGAAAATGCAAAATTAATGTGTATTATGAAGTCTTCATACTTCAGAAATAATCTATTTGATTTTCTAGCTTTGATACTCTGAAACTTTATACCTTTCTTTCTTTACAACTTTGTACCTTTGAAGCCTTATAAAAAACAATTGTGAATTACGTATCAGTAGAAAATGTTGCTAAATCCTTTGGAGAACGAATTCTCTTTAAAGACATTTCATTTGGAATCAATGAGGGGCAAAAAATTGGATTTGTAGCCAAAAACGGAACCGGAAAAACTTCTTTACTTAACATCATTGCCGGAGATGAGGAGCCAGATCAAGGCCAGGTGGTGTATAGAAAAAACCTGAAGGTTGCTTTTCTACCGCAAGAACCCGATCTAGATCCTGGTTTAACTATTGAACAAACCATTTTTGCTTCAGACAACCCTACTCTACAGGTAATCAATAATTACGAAAAAGCATTACAAAACCCTAACGATGCTGAGGCATACCAAAAAGCCTTTGAGCAAATGGATGCCATTAGTGCCTGGGATTTTGAAACACAATACAAACAAATACTTTTTAAACTCAAACTAGAACATCTTGATAAAAAAGTGAGTGAACTCTCGGGTGGACAAAAAAAGAGATTAGCTTTAGCTAATATCCTACTTAGTAAACCTGATTTATTGTATCTCGATGAACCTACTAACCATTTAGATCTCGAAATGATAGAATGGTTAGAGGAGTATTTTGCAAAAGAGAACTTTACTCTTTTTATGGTAACTCACGATCGTTATTTTCTTGAAAACGTTTGCAATGAGATTGTAGAACTAGAAAATGGACAACTATACAGTTACAAAGGCAATTATGCCTATTATCTAGGCAATAAAGAAGCCAGAATTACCAACGAACAAATTGCAACCGACAAAGCAAAACAACTCTATAAAAAAGAATTGGATTGGATGCGCCGTCAACCTAAAGCGCGTACCACCAAATCTAAATCCCGAATAGATGATTTCTTCGAAATCAAAGAACGTGCTCATAAACGTAGAAATGATCACGAAATTCAATTAGAAATCAATATGGAACGCCTGGGAAGTAAAATCCTTGAGCTCCATAAAATTTCTAAGAGTTTTGAAGATCTTGTGTTGCTAGATAAATTCGAATATGTGTTCAAAAAAGGAGAACGCATTGGTATTATCGGTAAAAACGGAACCGGAAAATCTACTTTTCTAAATATGATTACCGGTGGGATTACCCCAGATAATGGAAAGATTGTTATTGGTGACACCGTAAAATTTGGGTATTATACCCAACGAGGAATCACCATAAAAGAGGGTCAGAAAGTGATAGAAGTGATTAGAGAGTTTGGTGATTTTATTCCATTAAAAAAAGGAAGACAAATCTCTGCACAGCAATTATTAGAGCGCTTTTTATTTGATCGTAAAAAACAATATGACTTTGTAGAAAAATTAAGCGGTGGAGAACGAAAAAGATTATACCTGTGTACTGTTTTGATACAAAACCCTAACTTCTTGATTTTAGATGAGCCTACAAACGACCTTGATATTGTTACTCTAAATGTGCTAGAGAACTTTTTATTAGATTTTCCTGGTTGTTTAATGGTGGTATCACACGACCGTTATTTTATGGACAAAATAGTAGATCACTTGTTCGTCTTTAGAGGCAATGGGGTTATACAGGATTTTCCTGGTAACTACTCAGACTATCGCATCTATGAAAACAGTAGTGACCCTGCGCCATCTAAATCAGAAAACGAAGAACCAAAGGTTAAAAAGACCTGGAAAAAAGATAACAAAGCTGGATTATCCTATAATGAGCAAAAAGAATTTAGTAGAATTGAACGCGATCTCAAGAAGTTAGAGCTTCAGAAAAAAGAAATTGAAACTCTTTTTGTTGATGGTGACCTAGAAGGAGATAAGATTAATGAAGAATCTCAAAAGCTTCAGAAAATCATTGATCAGATTGAAGAAAGTGAGATGCGTTGGCTTGAACTTTCTGAAAAAATGGAAGAATGATTTTCGAATTTAAGTCATACTTAAAATTCCTACTAAAATCTACCAATCAACATGGGGTGCACTCTCCTTTCGTTTATGATTTGGTTACAAAATGTTTTTATAACAAAGAAGAAAGGGCTTCTTATCCTGCAATTTCATCTTTATCGAAACAACAAGTTGACAAAAAACGTTTTAGTATAGAAACTGCCAAACTGCTAAATCGCATTCCAGCCTACTTTGAAGCCAAAAAAGCATTAATTCTATCCAAAAATTCTGGGCCTCTTTCTGAAATTCTATCCCTAAATAATACTATTGAGGTCCATGAATCAATTCAGTTTAAAGGACACTATGACTTAATTTTTATAAATATAAATACCCTTATACATTACCTTAAGGTTGAGACATTATCATCAATAGCACATAATAATAGTGTTATCATTACAGATTCTATGCATAAATCCGAAATCAATACAATGATATGGGATGAAATAAAAGTTCATCCAAAAATCACTGTAACCATTGACACCTTTAGTTTAGGTTTTGTTTTTATCAGAAAAGAACAAGTTAAAGAACATTTTACCATTCGATTGTAACGGGTATTAACTAACGTGAATTTGAGGTAAGAAAATTTACTTGTCTTCGATACAGTTTTCTATCGAAAACCACTCTGACTGACGTAAATTTTCTTATGACCAACTCAAATTAAATAGTTTAAAGTTTGTAGTTAATTTGTATTTTGGTGCTTCATTTTAACCAAAATTTATGCAACCCACACACATTCTGCTTTTAATTGCAGCTTATTTTGGAGTTCTAATCCTTATATCATATTTCACCGGAAAAAATGCCGATAACGAGGCTTTTTTTAAAGCCAATAGACAATCGCCTTGGTATGTTGTAGCCTTTGGGATGATAGGTGCTTCGCTTAGCGGTGTTACTTTTATCTCAGTCCCAGGTTGGGTAGAGGCTTCTCAATTTAGCTATATGCAGGTAGTATTAGGGTATATTCTAGGGTATGCCATTATAGGTACGGTATTGCTTCCACTGTATTATAAACTAAATCTTACCTCGATATATACCTATTTAGATGAACGTTTTGGAAATTATTCATACAAAACCGGGGCCTCCTTTTTTTTATTATCAAGAGTTGTAGGTGCTAGTTTCAGGTTGTTTTTGGTAGCCAATGTTTTGCAAGCTATACTTTTTGATGCTTTAGGGGTTCCCTTTTGGGTAACAGTAATCATTACCATTTTGTTGATTTGGTTATATACATTTAAATCAGGGATTAAGACTATTGTTTGGACAGATACATTACAGACTTTATTTATGCTCATTGCCGTTGGCGTGGCAATTTATTATGTATCCGATGATTTGGGAATCCAAGGATCAAACCTATTGGGTTATGTGCTAGATAGCGACCTCTCTAAAATGTTCTTCTTTGATGATTTTAAAAGTGCCAATTACTTTTGGAAACAATTTTTTTCTGGGGCATTTATTGCTATCGTGATGACTGGGTTAGATCAGGATATGATGCAAAAAAACCTTACTTGTAAGAGTTTGAAAGATGCACAGAAAAACATGTTCTGGTTTACTATTGTGTTAACTATTGTAAACTTCATCTTTTTAGGATTAGGGTTATTGCTCACCCAATATGCCGCTCAAAATGGTATCGATGCACATAAAGATCAATTATTTCCGGTGATTGCGACACAAAGTGGATTAGGTTTTGGCATTGCTATTTTCTTTGTTCTGGGTTTAATTGCCGCTGCCTATAGTAGTGCCGATAGTGCTTTAACCTCTTTAACAACCTCTTTTAGTATTGATATTCTGGATATAGAAAAAAAATATAGTCCTTCGGATCAGGTAAAAACTCGAAAAAAGATTCATATTCTATTTTCTTTTATTCTGGTGCTAGTAATTATTGCTTTTAAATATATCATCAAAGATGAAAGTGTAATTGCCAAATTATTCGTGTTTGCGGGGTACACCTATGGACCATTATTAGGTTTATATGCTTTTGGATTGTTTACAAAACTAAATGTTAGAGATAAACTAGTCCCGATTATAGCTATATTATCACCGATCCTGTCTTATATTATAAGTGATAATAGTGCAACCTGGTTTGGTTTTGAGTTTGGCTTCTTTATTCTAATTTTAAACGGTTTATTAACCTTTTTAGGGTTAATATTGATTCGTAGAAAGTAAAACAAGAGTACAGGCTACCTCAACCTCGATATCTTTAGCTCTAAGTATTTGATATAACTCTGGGTTTTCGGTTCCGGGATTAAAAATCACTCTTTTGGGAGCAAGATCTACGAGGTAATCATAGTATGGTTGTTGTCGAAGCGGATTTAGGTATAATGTTACCGTATCGATATCTTCTATTCCTTTAGGATCTGTTTGAATTTCTACACCAGATACTTCTCCTGATCTTAAACCTATTGCATGTACTTCGTGATTATTATCTACTAATTTATTGATAACATAGTTAGAATATCTATCGACTCTTAATGATGCACCTAGCACAAGTGTTTTTCTATTCATAGATCATGAATTAAATGTAGTAGTAAATTATATCTTTCCAGACCTTCAAGTAACGGTTAAAACGTTAAAAAAGCAAGCAGAAATGTTAAAAACAAAGCATGTGTGTAACACAAATCAAAGCACAGCGTCTTACTTATAAAAGATATGATTTTTCATAAATTTAGTTAGTTAGTTACTTAATAATAATCAAATTTTATTCATAGTTGATGGTTAGTGTTACTATTTGGTTATTATAGAAAACCGCCCCTAAAAATAGGGGCGGTTTTTGTATTTAGCTTGATATGCAATTATTTTATTTGTTATTGTTCTATTTCATGATCGAGACATACTCTACTAATCACTAACATGTCGCACAAAACCGTATCAGCATACTACAAATCCATGCTATTGGATATTTTATTAAATCTGACAATTCCCATCAATAATATCTTGCTGTGTAGGGTTGTTTGCATTTTCTTCTACGTTATACATCCCTTTTATATTGTTGTTCTGTACTAGATTTGATATTCCACATAAATCTGTTAATGTTATATTATAAGTTATACTCAAATCATGACAAGTTGCTTTATTATTTAATCCATTGACATTTATCAAGGATTCATTTTGATGTATTGATATTGAACCTTCAGAAATAATATTACTTAACGCGTCAATACTAATTAACGAGTCATTCCAGCTTATATCAACATCTCCATTTAAAGCTGGAACGATTGATAACCCTAATGAAGTATTTGGAGCAATACCATCCAAACTTTCAAGGGAGCTATTATTAGAAATAATAAGAGAACCCCCGATTGAAGTTAATTTACCTAAGCCATTTAGATTTTTAATTAAAGGATTTAAGCTTATACCGACATATTCACCTACCGAGGTTATATTACGTAATCCATCAAGATTTAAAAGTGAAAAATTCCTTTCTATTATTAAATCACCACTAACTTCTCTAATATTACTAAGTGCATTTAGATCTTTAATTAAGATGTTTTGTATTATTTCTAAATCCCCGTTTACTGTTTGTATATTCTCAAGTCCATCTAAATTTATAAGCGAATCATTACTTTCAATTTCCATTTTTCCTACAGTGGTTAGGTTATTGAATATACTTATACTCGTAATTAAAGGATTATTGCTAATTCTTAACCATTGACCTACCGATGTAATATTAGATAGCCCATCCATATTAGTTAAAGAATCATTTCCAAATATCCTTAGATCGCCGTTAACAGAAGTAATATTAGATAACTCATCAAGATCAGTTATTAAATCACAGAAAACTATGGTTAAATCATTAGTAACCGTAGTTATATTTTCTAATCCCGATAAATCTTGTAATAATCCAGCTGCTACCCTTAAACTGCCTACAGTTTTAATTGTTCCTAAAGGCGCCAAAGAAGTAATATCTAAATCAATATCTCCTCCTTCGATATCGGCTACTCTAAGTAATCCTGTAACTTGAGTATATTGTTTTGCTCCAAAATCGTTAATCTCCTGTTGAGAACTAAGAATAATATCTCCTGCAAAAACAGTCTCATCAATATCATTTAAATTAATTGTAATCGTAGAAGTCTTAAAAATTTCCCCATTAGCTACTTTTACCTCTCCAATAATTGATGAATTGTTTTCAAAATCATAATTCTCGGTATTTAAAACTGTTAACTCGCCAGTTGATTGATTAATAGAGAATGAATTATTCGGACTTTGTGACACTATTGAAAAAGTTATTGTACCCTGATTCGTAACTCCCTTAACAGTACCTAAAACTTGATTTTCTGATGGGTTTTCGTTTATGGATATCGTAAAATCTTCTGTAGAAACATTAATTGACATAAGAGAATTAATATTATTTCCATCATCACTACTACAAGAGAAGAAGATTATTAAAATAAAATACCCTATTTTTTTCATAAAATTTAGTTTAAATTCAGTTAACATTTAATGTATGCGTCCCAGTAGTGCAAAATCTTACCAGCTCACGTGCAACTTCTTACGCATTGGTTGCTGTTTTAATATTTTCAGTAAAACATAACTCTCCACCGTTGCTAGTCTCTATTTATTATGCCGTGCGAAGCTATGTAAAATACTACAAATACAAATCCTTATCATCGGTTTTTTTTAGAGCTAGTCATTGTTAAAATCTACATAAAGTGTAACAGATATCAAGTATAGTCGTCTAGTACTATATATACGCTTAATCACCGTGTTGAATTACATAGGTATCGTTAGATACCAAACCTTTATCAATCAAACAAACATCCAAATGAAATCAATCAATCAAAAAGCATTTGCTTTACTTTTCTTATTTTCCTTTTGTTTACCAGGTATTGCTCAGCCAAACAATGAAGCCATTGTAGGTACCATAAAGGGAAAAGTAATTGATAAAAACCTTAATCAACCCATCCCCTATGCCACTGTTGTAATTACCGATGGCGCCAATAAGATAATTAGCGGCGGTATTAGCACAGAAAATGGAAATTTTCTGATTACAGATATACCAAGAGGAAACTATACTCTTAAAATACAGTTTATAGGATATACCTCTTACTCAACGCCTATAGAGATTTCGAGAAAAAGTAAAGACATAGATGTGGGAACAGTTGCTTTAGAAGAAAGTGCTGAAGCATTAGATGATGTAACTGTAGTAGCAGAGCGAACTACAATAGAACAAAAAATAGATCGCAAAGTTATTAATGTAGGAAAAGATCTTACCACTACCGGGGGTACTGCAGCAGAAATCATGAACAATATCCCATCGGTTAATGTAGACCAAGACGGTAATATTGCTCTTAGGGGAAATGAAAATGTGCGCATTCTTATTGATGGTAAACCAACCAATTTAAGTGCATCTCAACTATTAAGACAAATCCCCTCTACGTCTATCAAAAAAATTGAACTTATTACCAATCCGTCTGCAAAATACAATCCAGAAGGAATGAGTGGAATCATCAATATTGTATTACATAAAAACAGTAATATAGGTTTTAATGGAAATATAAACCTTGGCGTTAACTTTGATGAAAATGCCCGTTTCAACAACTCTATTGATCTAAATTATAGAACCGGAAAAGTAAATGTTTATGGCAATTATGGTGCAAATATTACCAAAAATCTAAATGCCGGGTTTGTACTTAGGGAAGATCAAAACTATCTAACCAATTTTAGCTTTTTAGATAATAACAAATCACATTTGTTTAAAGTTGGGTTAGATTATTATATCAATGATCAAAATACAATTTCTGTATATACTAATCAAAATTTGTTTGATGGTTTAACCAACGGAACTACAGACATTATCTTCTTAAATAATGATCAAAATGACCTTACTCAAGATTTGGTAAGTGATAATGATAATTTGGGATCAACGTATAATTTTGACTACAAGCATGATTTCAAAAAAGAAGGTCACAATATTGAATTAGAGGTGGATTACAATGTATTTGAAAGCGATAATGATGATGATTTTAATTTTATAGGAGGAGATGGTTCGTTTACCAATTATAATGATCTAATAGATAACGAAAGAACAAATACCACAATCAATCTGGATTATGTAAATCCTTTATCAGAAAAAACAAAACTAGAATTAGGGTATGAAGCCCGATTTAGAAGAACCGACAATAACTACCGATCAACACTTTTCCCGAATTCTATATACAGTTATGATCGAGATATTCATTCTTTATATTCTACCTATGGTAAAAATAATGAAAAGTGGTCTTACCAAGTTGGGGTTCGATTAGAAAGCTATCAGGTAGATGCAATTTTTAATGGAGAAAAAGTATTTGAAGATGAGATTTTTACTGCATATCCATCTGCATATCTTACCTACAGTCCTACAGAGAAAAATACGTATCAATTAAGTTACAGCCGAAGAGTAGATCGTCCAGGGTTAAATCAGGTGAATCCGATTAGAGAATGGAGTACACCAAGAATAATTTCTATTGGTAATCCATCACTTGATCCACAATTTACGAATTCAATCGAGGCTAACTATACCAAAAAAGTAAAGGGTGGATCAATAACGGGAGGAGT
The DNA here is from genome assembly GCF_040786285.1 of Aquimarina penaris. Classification (NCBI taxonomy): domain Bacteria; kingdom Pseudomonadati; phylum Bacteroidota; class Flavobacteriia; order Flavobacteriales; family Flavobacteriaceae; genus Aquimarina; species Aquimarina penaris. The sequence goes on along the minus strand of NZ_JBFMKQ010000002.1, from coordinate 466,536 downwards.
TTTTTACAGGCTCATCAATGATGAAATTAACTTAACTCTAATCGAAAACCCAGATGTCGAAGAAGGGCAAATACTAACCTTCGATAACTTTGATAATAACTCTGCCTACGGAATTGAGATCTCAAGCAATTACAAACCTACCAAATGGTGGAATTTTAACACAAGTTTTGATCTGTACGGTCAAACGGTAAAAGGGGTTGTAGAAGGCTTATCTAAAGAAGTTGATGCCGTGATTTATAATTTTAGGATGAACAATAATTTCAAAGCAACCAAAAATTTAACCTTTCAGATATTTGGGTTCTATAGAGGTGAACAAAAAGGTATCCAATTTGATATGAAACCTTTCTATTTCATTAATACGGGAGCCAGATACAATTTTCTTGAAGGAAAAGGAACTGCCAGTATTAATTTTAACGATATCTTCAATACCCAGCGATTTAGATTTGATGGGGATTCTCCTTTTCCGCAAAACGGAAGATTTCAGGGAGAAACTCAAACCGTTTATTTAGGATTTTCTTACCGTTTTGGAAGCGGAAAAAACAGGAAAGTTTCCAGAAAACGAAGAGATGCTAATGAAAAGTCTGGCGGAGGAATACTTTAACTAAATTTTTCGTAAAAAATATGTTAATTCACTGAATTATAATTAATATATTGGTTAAATTTAGTATCATATAATCAAAAATTTACATAAAGTTAAATAATTGTAAAAAATCAACATATTCTGTAACACATTACAATTTACAGCGTTTATTATAATATGATCATGGTTATGATTTATTTGAATTAGCCTTTAAAGAATAATAACCGATTTTTACTACATAAAAAACGCGAAGCTATAAGCTTCGCGTTTTTGTTTTTTTATGTTCTATTTATATTACCATTTTATAATCACACTCCCCCAGGTAAATCCACTTCCAAATGCAGCAAGAACCACTACATCACCTTCATTTATTTTACCTGATTCCCAAGCTTCAGTAAGGGCAATTGGGATCGATGCGGCAGTTGTATTACCATACTTCTGGATATTATTATACACCTGATCATCTGATAATCTAAATTGTTTCTGAACAAATTGAGAGATTCTTAAATTTGCCTGGTGCGGTATCAGCATATTAATATCTGTGGCCGTAAGATTATTAGCTTGCAACCCTTCATTAATCACCTCAGAGAAACGAACTACTGCATTTTTGAATACAAATTGTCCGTTCATATATGGGTAATAAGGAATATCTTCTTGTGGGTTTTCGGCAATAATTTCAGGAACCCAATGCTCTGTACTAGGTCCATCTAATGATAATTCTTTTGCATGAGCACCTTCACTATGAAGGTGAGTAGATAAAATACCTTTACCCTCTTCATCACTTCTTGTTAACACAGCGGCACCAGCACCATCTCCAAAAATAACAGAAACGCCTCTCCCTCGTGTCGTCATATCTAAACCACCACTATGGTTTTCACTTCCTATTACTAAAACATTTTTATACATCCCAGTTTTTATGAACTGATCTGCAACTGATATTGCATAAACAAACCCACTACATTGGTTGCGAACATCCAGTGCAGGGACTGTGCTCATATTCATCATATCTTGAACTCTCACTCCTCCTCCTGGAAAATACATATCAGGACTTAAGGTGGCAAATATGATAAAGTCAATATCATCTGTGGTTAAATTAGCTCTCTCTAAAGCAATTTTTGCCGCTTTAACCCCCATAATCGAAGTACTGTTACCATCACCTTTTTTAATATGGCGTCTTTCTTTTATACCTGTTCTTTCTTGAATCCAGGCATCATTGGTATCCATTATCTTAGAAAGATCATCATTAGTTACAACATTTTCAGGAACATAATATCCCAAACCTGATATTTTCGAAGTATACATATAGCTAATTATTGTGTATTGTGCGTTATTTTATTATCAGTTAAAACTGCCGCACAATATATGTATTCTTACAATCTTGATAAAAGAAACCGCTACTATATTGTATGCATGCATAATAATTTTGATACAAAAACTAGCTACATACTCTACTCTCTTTATGAGAACTATTATGAATTGGTAGTACTATGTTTTTGATACCAAAAAGGCTACAAATTTTAAATTTGTAGCCTTTTTCCCCCAATCTTCCTAAAACTTAGAGTTTCAGAAAATTTTTAATTATTACTTTATTTTCACTTTTTACCTTCATTGTATATATCCCTGCAGGCAATTTTTTCAACGAAATGGTATTCCTAATTACTGGATTACTATTCTCTATAACAGTTCGCCCTTGTGTATTCAAAACTTTGAATGATGATTTTGAAACACAATCATTAAAATCTACATATACTTCTCCTTCTGTCGGATTTTGGTATATCGAAAATATTTCCGTTTCAACTCCACTTATCATCATCTAATACCTACTCTTTAATAATTGCCTATTGAATTTTGATATACACAAATATATCTAATCAATCATCATCAAAACATACGTAACCCTACGTAATTGCACAAAAAGTACTTGAATAAAAAGCGTATTTAAAGTAGTAATTCTTTATTCTTTTGAGACCAGATAAGAAGTGAGTTGGGTTTTTGATCTATATGAAGTTTTCTAATGATATTTGCACGATGCTTTTCTACAGTCCTGGTAGAGATACTTAAAAAATCGGCAATTTGAGCACTTGTCATTTCATCGGCAATAAGTCTTAAGATTTTGATCTCTGAAGGTGTTAGGTTTTCGATATTAGTATCTTCATCGGTAGTGTGTGAAAATCGTTTATATATTTTTTCACTAAAATAAGTCTTTCCATCACATACTGCCGCTATGCACTCTTCTAACTCGGTTAAAGCAAATTCTTTTAACAAGTAGCCATCAATATTATATTTTATAGCTTCTTCAAAGATTTTTTTTTCTTTATGTAAGGTATTTAAAATTATTTTGGTGCTAATCTGATGTCGCTTGCATTTCTTAGCAATATCGATCCCTGTCATATTTGGCATTTCGATATCTAAAATTGCAATATCTGGTTTCTCTTTTACAATAGTATTGTACGCAGAAAGTCCATCAGAACAAGCAGCTATAATAGTATGTTTTTTTTCTTTTAGAAAGTCCTCAAGCCCTTTTAACAATAAAGGGTGATCATCTGCAATAAGTATATTGGGTTTAAACATGCTTTGGTATGTTAAAAATCAATGTTGTACCCTCATCTATTTCTGAGAGTATCTTAAAACTAGCTTTCAAAAATTTAGAACGTTCTGTTAATGTTTTTAAGCCAATTTTAGAAACAGACATTTTTTCTTTTGAAACGTCAAAACCCTGACCATTATCTTTAATAACGATCTCAATATTTTCATCTTTATTAACTACTTTAATCTCTGCAGACCTTGCATTAGAGTGCTTAAGGATGTTATTGAAACTTTCTTGAACGAGTCTATAAATATTTATTTCTCTTTCTTGATCAAAAACTTTATCGATATTATCAATTTCTGCCGAAATAAAGATATCATAGTTTTCATCAATCATTTCAACACTACTTTGCAATGTTACAGTAAGGCCTAATTCTTCTAATTTAAATGGATGCAATGTTCTGGATATCTCACGTACTTCATCTATAACTCCGTCAACAACTGATGCCGTTTTCATATCCTTGTTCTGCAAGACTTTATTCTTAATTAATAGTAAGCTTTGGCCTACACTATCGTGCAAATCCTTAGAAATTCGTTTACTAACTCGTTCTTGGGTTTGAAGTAGTTCTTGTAAAAATGATTGCTGTAATCTCTTATTTCGCATTAAGAAAACTCTATTTCTATATAAATAAATGCTTAGAAAAAGTAGACTCAAGCCAATTCCTCCAAAAATCATCAAGTTTTTCTTTGCCTTATCTTTGGCTTCTAAGATTTCAATACTTGCATTTTGCGATGCTATTTTATTCTCTCTTTTCTCTGTTTCATAAAGAGTTTGATAATAAATTACACTATTTGATCTTTTAATATTATATAAAGAATCTTTGAGAAGCATATATTTTTCGAGATGTGCATTAGCATCGGAAAGCTTATTAATTTCCTTATAAGATTTATATAGACATTCCTCTACATCCAACTGGGATTGTACATCATTCATTTTTATAAAGGCCTCCTGTTTCTGTTTTAAAAAGGGAATTGCTTCTTTATATCTACCTCTAGCCATTTCTAACTCGGCCATAACGTCTAAATATAGTATTCTACCATCTGGACCATTCTTAAAATCCACATCTTGTTCTATGGTATCTATATATTTTTCAGCTATTTCTGGTTGATTTTTGTATTTTGAGTAAAATACTGAGAGATATGCCCTTGTAAACATATCACTCTTGAAATTTGATACTTTTTTAGAAAATTCTAATGCTTTTAACAACGATGTTTCGGCATCATCATACTTTTTCTGTTTGACTAAATCCCGGTAATCCATTACACTTAACTGAGATAAGGCAGAATTATTTGGGTTCTTTTGACTGGTTAACAAATTTCTTGCTTCCTTTCTTGCCTTCATTGCTTCATTGAACAAAGACAATTGACTAAAAATATAAGAGATATTAATCTTGTTAAATGCCATATAGGTTGTATCCTTAAGCTGTATAAACAACTCGTTTACTTGCTGATATCTTAGTATAGCATTGGTTAAATCTCCTAATCTTTGGTGTGTATGTCCTGTATAATAAACCACTTTTGACATACCAAGTGTATCTTCGGTTTTGCTTAATATTTCTTCGGCTTTTCTAAAATCTGTAATTGCCTTTTCTAAATCTGCTATTTGAAAATTAATAAATCCTTGACTAGCATATAAATTACCAAGGTTACTCTTCTTTTTAATTTTACCACTGTCTTGTAAAATAGTATTAATAATAATCTTAGCAGAATCAGGCCGGCCCATTACCTTTAGATAATGGTCTGTAAGCTTTGACGTTTGAAAAGCTGCCAAATCAATACTATCTATGCCTCGGGCCAGATCAATATACTGTAATGCATATTTGGTATAATTTTTTTTATAAAAATCAAAGTCTGTTGACTTCATTTGTGCTATGCTCCTTGATAACGAATCCAATACATAGAGTTTTTCTATTTTTTCTGATGTATTTTCAACCTTATCAATCAAACTTGTCACTCCTTCTCTTTCTTGTGAATAAGTATAAAAATGAAGAGTCGCTGCAACAATACATATATATATTTTGCTTTTAAACATACTGGGGGATTTCTAGTCGTGAAGATAATGATAAATGTATTTTTTGAAAATGATGAGCTACTTTTTTATTCTGAAGATTATTCTTACAAATATAGATAAGAGAGTAAATATCTAAAGTAAAGCTGAACTCCCTAAAAAGCGAAAGATGCGCCAACCACAGCGCATCTTTCTAACAACCTAACCAATAAATAAACAAACCAAGTCAGTCGGGCGACTGACTATTGGTACTTTTCAAAATTCTTTACTCGAATTGTTGCTTTCAAATCGTGTAGCAAATTATATAAGCCAAAAAAGGTTCTATTGATATACAAAAAGTGCTTACTCCCTCTGTTACCATTCATCTTTCTTAGCTCTGTATCCCTAGAATATTTTTCACTTAATCTTGTTATTTTATCCCAGAACTCTTGATCTGCAAAATCAAAAGTTGTTTCGTTAAAAGGTTTCGTTAAAAGACTAAGCATCTCATGGAAAAGCTCCGAGAAGAATCTTTTTTCTTCGGGGGTATCATCCTCTCGGAGTATTTCCAATTGAAACATCTTTTGGGCAAAAAAACGTGAATCCTCTATATTTTTCTTTTCGGCTAACTCAAAATATGGAACATAGAACTCTAACGGTACTTTTTTCACACACCCAAAATCAATTGCTATAAGATTATCATCTGCATCTACCATAAAATTACCGGGATGCGGATCTGCATGTACAGCTTTTAAAACATGCAACTGATACATATAAAAATCCCAGAGTGTTTGGCCTATTTTATTTGCTTTCTGCTGGGAGGTATTTTGTTTTGCAAACTCACTAAGGTGCACACCATCCATCCAATCCATGGTAATAATACGCTCACTAGATAAGTCCTGATAATACTTCGGAAATTTCAGATTCGGTATTTTAACACATGCATCTGTAATTTCTTTACTTTGTTTAAGTTCTAATATATAATCAGTTTCTTCTAAAAGTTTTCCTTCTACTTCTTTAAAATACTTATCAGAATCTTTTCCTTTTAGATTAAACATTCTGATGGCGATGGGTTTAACCATCGCCAGGTCAGAACTTATACTGTTTGCAACTCCAGGGTATTGAATTTTCACAGCAAGTTTTCTCCCATCTTTAATTGCTTTGTGTACCTGACCGATACTCGCCGCATTTACAGATTGAGTTGCAAACGTATCATATAACTCTTCGGGATATTTCCCATGATACTTTTTAAATGTCTTTCTAACCAAAGGTGCCGATAAAGGAGGAACACTAAATTGTGCTAAAGAAAACCTTTCGACATATGCATTTGGCAGAATATTTTTTTCCATAGATAGCATTTGTGCCACCTTAAGTGCACTACCTTTTAAATTTTTTAATCCATCATAAATATCGGATGCATTATCTTCATTTAACTGATCTTTAGTCAATTCTGGATTAACTGCTTTCTTACCATAATACTTAAGATAATTACCCCCTACCTTGACACCCGTCTTTACTAGCTCTGCAGTGCGGCCTAATTTAGTAGTTGGTATTTTATCTATTGTTTTCATTACTTAAATTCTAATCTAAAAGTCAGGAGTATTTTAAATTCCTTACATTAATTCCACATTACTTTTTCTTTCCAAAGAAATTTTCCGAAATCCATCATATTATTTAATGGAGTATTATCGAATAGATCGAAAATTGTGTTTACAGATTTCTCTATTGCCACATCGGTTTTCTCAAAACTTCTAGATTCATCCCCTATCCAAAAATTTAAGAGAAATAAAAATTGTAGCCATGCACCTTCAGAAAATACAATTACAGGGTTTTTAGTAATCTTCAACATCTTTTCATCATTATCTGACTCTATTAACTCTTGAGCAAAACCTTTAATATGCCTACGCATATCTCTTAACTGATTGAGATTTTTAAAAGGCATATCATATCGTTTTAAAGCAAATAAAACATAGCTCCGGTTTAAAGTAAGCATTTCAAAAAGTGTATAATAAAGGGTTAGCATTTTATCTCTGCTAGAGAAATCAATGTATTCCTTATTTTTATTCATCGCATCAACAGTGGTAGTAAAAAAAGCACTCCAAATACTTCTTTCTAAACTTTCCAGACTCCCAAAATACTTGTAAAAATCTTCCTCTTTAAGGGCAATGTCTTTGCAAAACTTATATACTGATTTTGGATAACCATCATGTTCTAGCACATAATTCATGTACTTTGAAATTATATACTGATCATCTTTTATTTGTTTTTTATTTGTTGATGCCATTTTTAGAATTTTTACAACTATTGTAAATATAAGAATTGTTTAACATTTTCACAAAAAGATTAAACAAAAAATTGTTAAAGTTGTTTCAGAAAAAATGAAATTTCAAAATTGATAGGAGTTTAGTCTCTTTTTTTGTCAAAAAATTACATCATGACGTTAAAAAAAACGATGTTCAATGTCAGTTTGTCAGATTACTGGTATTGGTATTTTTTTTGACCATACACACTTCAAAAAAGATATATATTTAAAACCTTATACAATGACAACAGGAAATATTAATGTATCCGTAGAAAACATTTTCCCTCTCATCAAAAAATTCTTGTACTCTGATCACGAGATCTTCTTAAGAGAGTTAATTTCTAATGCTACAGATGCTACCTTAAAATTAAAACACTTATCTAGTATAGGCGAAGCCAAAGTAGAATACGGTAACCCTACCATAGAAGTTAAAATTGATAAGGATGCGAATCAACTACGTATTATCGACCAAGGAATTGGTATGACTGCCGAAGAGGTAGAAAAGTACATCAATGAAGTTGCTTTTTCTGGAGCCGAAGAATTTCTTGAAAAATATAAAGACAGTGCTAAAGACTCAGGTATTATAGGTCATTTTGGTCTTGGTTTCTACTCTGCTTTTATGGTAGCAGATAAAGTCGAAATTATCACTAAGTCTTTTAAAGATGAGCCTGCGGCACATTGGACATGTGATGGTTCTCCCACATATAGTATTGAAGAGCATAACAAGACTGAAAGAGGAACGGAAATCATTCTTCATATTGGTGAAGATGATACTGAATTTCTTGAAGAATCAAGGATTAGCGAGTTATTGGTAAAGTATAATAAGTTTATGCCGGTACCTATTAAGTTTGGAACCAAGACTGAGACATTGCCAAAACCAGAAGATGCAAAAGAAGAAGACCCTGCTCCAACTCAAGAAGTAGATAATATCATTAACAATCCTAACCCTGCATGGACTAAGCAACCTACCGATCTAAAAGAAGAAGATTATAAGGGTTTTTATCGAGAATTGTATCCTATGCAATTTGAAGAGCCATTATTTAATATTCACTTAAATGTTGATTATCCGTTCAACTTAACAGGAATTCTTTATTTCCCAAGATTAGGTCAGGATATGAATATGCAAAAAGATAGAATTCAACTATATCAAAACCAGGTATTCGTAACCGATAATGTCGAAGGTATTGTTCCAGAGTTTTTAACCATGCTAAGAGGAGTTATTGATTCTCCCGACATTCCCTTAAATGTATCACGTTCTTATTTACAGGCAGACGGTAATGTAAAGAAAATATCAAGTTATATCACTCGTAAAGTTGGTGATAAACTTAGTACGATGTTCAAAAACAATAGAGAGGATTTTGAACAAAAATGGAATGATATCAAAATAGTTATCGAGTATGGAATGCTTTCTGAAGAAAAATTCTTTGAAAAAGCAGATAAATTTGCTCTTTATCCAACGGTAGACAATACATTTTTAACTTTTGAAGAATTACAAGAAAAAATAAAGGATAATCAGACAGATAAAGACAATAAATTAGTGGTCTTGTATGCATCCAATAAAGATGAGCAACACGCTTATATCTCTGCTGCAAAAGATAAAGGTTATGAAGTATTATTATTAGATTCTCCTATCGTTTCTCATTTGATTCAAAAATTAGAAACCAGTAAAGAAAATACAACTTTTGTACGTGTAGATTCTGATCATGTAGATAATCTAATCAAAAAAGATGAAGAAACTATTTCTAAACTGTCTGATGAAGAAAAGGAGAGCCTTAAAACTGATTTAGAAAAAGTAATTCCAGCAGAAAAATACACCGTACAATTAGAAGCTATGGATAGTAATGCTTCGCCATTTATGATTACTCAACCAGAGTTTATGCGTCGTATGAAAGAGATGCAACAAACCGGCGGTGGTGGTATGTTTGGCATGGGTAATATGCCAGAAATGTACAACGTAATAGTCAATACAAATCACGAGTTGGTTGGACAAATTGCTTCTACAAAAACCGAAAAGAAAAAAGAACGTTTGATTAAACAATCTTTAGATCTTGCAAAACTGTCTCAAAATTTACTTAAAGGAGAAGAATTAACTTCGTTTATCAAACGTAGTTTTGAGATGATAAAATAAGATATGTAATCATTACATGCTGATATTAAACCGCTTCACTACTAGATAGTTGAAGCGGTTTTTAGTTTGCATATCTACCAGAAGCATAACTGATTTGATATCAAATATGACGGTGAAGGCACAAGTTGTTAAGTGAACGAATCAAATTGAAAAACCAATGGAGTTAGTCTTAGTTATAAACAAAACTTATATTTGCCGATCGTTTAAAAACAAAAATCAGGTACTAAAAAAAGAGAATGCTATTTAATTCGATTGATTTTGCTATATTTTTACCCATAGTATTTATATTCTATTGGTTTGCAACGCACAAGAATCTTAAGCTTCAAAATTTACTGCTAGTTATTGCTAGTTATATTTTTTATGGATTATGGGATTGGAAATTCTTATCTCTCATCCTTTTTAGCACCTCAATTGACTTTTTTGTAGGGATCTTACTTTCTAAAGAAAATCACTTAGGAAAACGAAAATTGCTTCTTTGGGTTAGTATTTTAACAAACTTAGGTTTTCTTGGCTTCTTTAAATATTACAATTTCTTTGTTGATAATTTTGTTACTGTATTTTCGGTATTCGGAACTTCGTTTAATGCAAGTTCATTGAATATCATTTTACCCGTTGGTATTAGTTTTTATACGTTTCAGACACTTAGTTATACGATTGATGTTTATCGCAAAAAATTAACTCCGACAGAAGATTTTATTTCGTTTGCAGCTTTTGTAAGTTTCTTTCCGCAATTAGTTGCTGGACCAATAGAACGAGCGACAAACTTACTTCCACAATTTTATAAGAAAAGGCAATTCGATTATTATAAAGCCATCGATGGTTCTAGGCAAATCCTTTGGGGATTATTTAAAAAGATTGTAATTGCCGATAATTGTGCCATCTACGCCAATGATATTTTCAACAATTACCAAACATACTCCGGAAGCACATTGCTCTTAGGGGCTTTCTTCTTTACCTTTCAGATTTATGGTGATTTTTCTGGGTATTCTGATATCGCCATAGGAACCTCCAGGTTGTTTGGATTTGACTTAAAAAAGAACTTTGCGTTTCCTTATTTTTCTAGAAACATAGCAGAATTTTGGAGGCGTTGGCATATCTCTCTTACTACATGGTTTAGAGATTATGTTTATATTCCATTAGGAGGTAGTCGTGGTGGTACGTGGAGTAAAGTCAAAAACACGTTTATCATTTTTTTGATTAGTGGTTTTTGGCATGGCGCAAATTGGACATTCATAGCATGGGGGTTTATCAATGCCTGTTATTTTCTTCCTTTATTGCTACTAGAAAAAAACAGAAAATATACCGACGTTGTGGCCGAAAATAAAATGTTTCCGAACCTAAAAGAAATACTACAAATAACAATTACTTTCTTCTTAACAGTGATTACCTGGGTGTTTTTTAGAGCTAAAACCATAGAAGATGCTTTAGCGTATCTTAAAGAAATATTTTCAGAATCATTATTTACAATACCCTCAATTATCACAACAATACTGGTATTAAAAATTGGTATTATAATCTTTTTCGTTATCATCGAATGGCTGCAAAGAACTAAAGAGCATGCACTAGAGTTTACTATAGACCCAAAATATCGAATTTGGCGCTGGAGTTTCTTCTTTTTAATCATATTTACTATTATAGTATTTGGAGCAAAACCTCAAGAATTTATTTATTTTCAATTTTAATCTAACGCTGGTCATGAAAAGGTTTCTTACCGACATTTTTTATTTCACTTCTTTTGTGATTGTTGTGCTTCTATTCATTGAAATAATTGTTCCCGAAAATGCTATAACACATAGCCCTTTAGAAGCTAATAAAGTAAAATCTAAAGATCTATTCGTTGGTCCATTCTACCCAAATAATAAAATGATAAGAGATGGATATGGTGATTTAGCACATCACACCAAGCATGCTATTTTAAAAAAAGATATTGTATGGGATACCGATGAATTAGGTTTTAGAAACAAACACGTCATAGAGTTTCCGGATGTAATATTTTTGGGAACTTCTAATATTGCAGGGTATTCCACAAGCCAAGAACAAAACATATCCAATCAGGTTTCACATCTTACTGGATTATCTACTTACAATATTGCTCCTTATTCTTTTGATAAATTCACGCAATTATTAGATGCGCAAATAATTAATAAACCCAAAATACTAGTATATGGCTTAATAGAAAGAGGATTACCATTCCTTCCCGAAATAAAGCAACCAAACTCTGGAATAAAAAATTTGTTCTTAAAACTAAAAAACACAACAATTTTTAATGGATTAGCCAGATGTATTGATATCCCGGCAAAAAGGAGCTTTCAACGTTTTATCATTGCAAGAATTAATAAGGCTACAGGAAATGGAATTCAATCTGATATTAACAAAAAGATGTTTTTCTTTCAAGGAAAATATTCAAAAATAGATGCTACGGATGAAGTAGTTCAAAGAACCGCAGATGTGATTTCTTTGTACCGGGATTACTGTAAAGAAAAAGGTATTGAATTTGTTTTTTTCCCGATTCCGAATAAAGAAACTTTATATTATGAACTAATTCCTTTTGAAGAACAACCAAGCTATTTAAATAAGCTTTATACCGAGTTAAAAAAACGTGACATACATACAATTAATACTCTAGAAGTATTTAATCAAGAAAAACAAAAGCAACTCTTATATCATTTTGATGATACACATTGGAATGTAAACGGTATTGCCATTGCCGCTAAAGATATTGCCAAATGTATTACCAACTTAAGCACAAAACAATAACCTTAATCCGACATAATTATACCCCGACGATAGTCCACAAGTATCTGTTACAATTTTCATAAATTATAATAGAACATGATAGGTTTTAGTACTTTTAACACAAGTAACACAAATTAACGTATCATGAAAAATTTATGGCTGGCAATCCTTGCTATTGCTCTCATTAGTTGCAACCAAAATAATAAAAAAGAAAATCAAACTATCGATACAGACTCAGAAGTGATTCCTGTAGAACCTGATGGAGGGATCGGAAACGGTGGCCTTTCTATAGAAAATGTTTATGTAAAAAGTATCGAAAAAGCGCATAAAAAGAACGAATTTCTAAAGCACAAAGCAATAAGTTTTAATGCCCATATTTTCTTTGGCGGAAAAGAACATTTGAATGGTAAGATTACCATGCTTACTAATTCTACCAAAATAAGAATTGATAAAAAAGATGAAAGTAAGCTAATATACACTGGCGAAAAAGTTTTCTTATGCCCAGAAGATGCTAATGAAAAAGGAGCACGTTTTGATATGTTTACCTGGACCTATTTCTTTGGTTTACCTTATAAATTGAGTGATCCGGGAACAAAATGGGAACTCCAAAATCCCAGAACTCTTAATGGAGTAGAACATCAAACCGCAAGACTTACTTTTGAAAAAGGAACGGGTGATGCACCAGATGATTGGTATGTTCTGTATAGTGACAATCAAAATGTGGTGCAAGCTGCTGCTTATATTGTTTCCTTCGGAAGTAATGGAGACACCTCTAAAGCTGAAGCCGATCCACACGCTATACACTATAAAGATTTTAAAATGATCAATGGGATTCCTTTTGCAACCCAATGGGAATTCTACGGTTGGACCGAAGAAAAGGGAATGACCGATAAACTTGGCGAAGCCACCATTACAGACATTACTTTTTTAAATGAAGAAGGAACTATATTTGAAACTCCTGATAATGCCAAAGAAATAAAACTGTAATCCTTGATTAAGTATATAAATGAATAAAAAATCCCTCCATAAACTGGAGGGATTTCTCTATTTAGATACTATACATTCTAATTAATCATTAGAAACATCATTTAAATCTGAGGTGCTATCTGCTGCAGATTTCCCGGAGTTTCTTGATGATCCACATTGACCAATACGATCCCATCCTCGTCCAGATCTCTTTCTGTATAAAAACCCTCGATAGGTAACGAGATCTCCTGCTTGATATGATTGTGAACTTGACCAAGGAGCAACACCTTCACAAATATCTCCACTAGGGCCTCCATCACCAGGATACATAATAGCTATACCAGCGATATCACCAGATGAAAGTCCGTTTCTTTGTGCATTATACGTAGAACCATTATTTCTTACAATAGTTGGCTGACCATTAGCAGAAAAAGCAAAAGAACCGTATAACATTATAGAACCAAAGTCGAGTGCATTTGTATATTCGTTACCATCAACTCCTTGTTGTACATAGGTTTGAAAATTAAATGCTCGCCCTGATTGTATATTCTGAAAGTTAATCGTGATATACTGATCTCTGTCTTTTCTACTTTGCTCATGCCATAATCCAACGGCATGACCAATCTCATGGATAGTATTACCTGTAGAACAACCATTAGCCAAATTGATATTTTGTCTTCCACCTGTGCGTCCTACCGAAGATGAACACCCACTACCGCTTCTAAAGAAAACATAAGCAGATTGATTGGTTCTTTGCACAAATTTAAGATCTGTATTCGCTTCCCAATGCGCTATCGCATCGGTAACTCTTCTTTGATTTGGCAAACTACTTTGTATAGAGTAATATACTGTATTATTAGGCCAGCGTCTGGTGGTACGCCCGGTACTTTTACCATTCATTGTAGCCAAATCACCTTTGGTAAAAATCATATCATTATCGATGATATATTTTTCTCCAATTTTTTCTGCTTTTACAGATTGACCATTAAGTTGGATAGTCACAATCTCCCCGGTAGTTTCGGGAAAAGCTTGTTCTTGAGCAAAACCTTTTTCTATCGTTTCAAGGTTTTGTTCTTCTGAAATTTCTGCTTGTTCATTTTCACAAGAAATGAATACAGTACTTGTAGTTAATGCTAAGGCGCCTACTAAAACACCTTTAAAAAAAGTTTTCATAATTAATATATTTAAGTTGAACTCATCAAACTGTAAAAACAAACACCTTATTGTATTTGATTAAATATATTTCCATTTTTTAGTAAGAATATTGAGTTTTTCTCATCAAAACTCTTTATTACGAATCAAATTCTATGAAACGTTATTTATTTGTTAACTATCTTTTATTTATGATTAACATAATATCATGGTCAAAATATTCAATATTATTTCCTTTTTTGTATCTTTAAAAGACACAATTATGTCTTAATACGTATTCTCATGACTCCGCTTTTTAAAAAACTGCAGCTCCCTCCCACTTTAGATGAGATACTGATTCTTAATGAACCAGAAGGTTTTTGTAAAGAATTGGATTGCCTTAAAGACGTTATAATTAAAGAATCTTTGGTTCAGGTTTCTGAAGTTGACTTTGCTCTTGTTTTTGTTATTGAAAAGAAACAAATAGAAAATCGTATTGAAACTGTATACCCAAAACTTGTAGGTGATGCTATACTTTGGTTTGCTTATCCAAAAAAAAGTTCTAAAAAATATAGTTCTGAAGTTACGCAAGATCATGGCTGGGGTGTTTTAGGAGATTATAACCTAGAACCCGTAAGACAGGTTTCGATTGATGAGGATTGGTCTGCGCTTCGTTTTCGAAAAGTTAGCTTCATAAAAAAATTAACCCGAAGCAAGGATTTTGCACTAAGTAGAGCAGGTAAATCAAAAACAACAGGTGTTTAATGAGCTGGCATTTATATATTTTATCGTTTATTTTTATTACCGCAGGGATTTTTCATTTTATTCGCCCCAAGGCATTCATGAGAATAATGCCTCTTTATATCCCATATCATAGATTAATAGTTTACTTAAGCGGTCTGGCAGAGATTTTGGCGGGACTGGGGGTGTTATTTATGGCTACCAAAACAATTTCTTTATGGGGAATAGTAATTATGCTTATTTTATTTTTTCCCGTGCATATTCATATGCTTATACATAAAAAAGCGAGCCTTAATCTTCCCAAATCAATTCTTGTTTTTAGATTATTATTACAATTTGGAATAATATACTGGGCATATCAATATATTTAGGCTTACAATACGTTGTTTTCAATGAATTTAGATTTGTTTGATTCGCATAACCATCCAATTCGATTAGATATGATAGATGCAGATGTAGTCTACTATCCTGCATTTTTTGATCAAAAAAAATCTGATGAATTTTCTAAAATCTTAACCACCTCTATTAATTGGAGACAAGATAATATTACTGTTTTTGGTAAATCGCATCCACAACCTCGTCTTACGGCTTTATATGCAAATAACAATAACTCCTATAGCTATTCGAATATAACGATGACTCCGAACCCATTTACAAAAGAGTTAGTATTCATTAAAGAAAAAGTAGAATCCGCGTGTTCTGTACAATTTACAAGCTGTTTACTCAATCTATATCGGGACGGAAAAGACAGTAATGGTTGGCATGCAGATAATGAAAAAGAGTTAGGCAAAAATCCAGTCATTGCCTCTATAAGTTTTGGTGAAGATCGATGGTTTCATTTTAAACATAAAACCAATAAAAATCTAAAACGAAAGATCGTATTACAACATGGTAGTTTACTTATTATGAAAGGAAAAACACAGGATTGCTGGCTTCATCAGGTTCCTAAAACTAAAAAAACAATTGGTCCTAGAATCAACATTACATTTAGAGTAATTCAATAAAAGAGCAAACCCATTTATTAATTTTCATGCCCTTTAAACTTATAATTTCTTATTTAGAATGATATTCTATATGATTCTACAGAATTTAAATCATAATCATTTTTTCTCAACAAGATAACAGAGATCATACAAAGAAATAAATGTATCCCAGCGCAATACCAAAAATTAGCATCTAGTAAAAATAAGGTAAAAAAAGCAAATAATACTGTAGACACCATCAAAGCTTTCTTTGTAAACATTCCTAGAATCAAGAAAAATCCAATTACAAATTCTTCGAAAGGAACTAATGGAGCCATAGCCTCAATAATATCATTATCAAATATTGTAACCCGGTTAAAGTATCTATCTAATCTATCCAAAAATCCAGAATATTTGATTGCATTATATATACTATGTAACATCAATACCATTCCAAAAGAAACTCGGGTAATACTATATAAATAAATTTTAAATTTCATGTGAAGAATTGAGCGCTTAAATTTATTTTGCAAATTTATGTCTCGCTTCATTATTTATACTTGTACAATTTTCTAAATAACTTGTACAAAAACAACATAACATACTCTATCCCAAGCATATCAAACATTCTAACTAATAATTACTTGCAAAAAACAAGTTCTAATTATTGATTTTATTTTTGTAACTTTAAAATGTTAAAGAATTGTTATGAACCGTTACACCTTGCATGAAACCTTTGTGGTAGACCAATACTCTATTGATGAATGGGAAGCGGAACCTCATAATCACAATTACTTCGAGATTATTTTTGTGGAAAAAGGAAGTGGATATCACACCATTAATGGAGTTAGATTTCCTTATAAAGAAAATAATATTTTTTTATTGGCTCCAGAAGATACTCATCATTTTGAGATTGAGAATTATTCAACATTTACCTATTTCAAATTTACCGAGCTTTTATTTTCGAGTAAAGTAAACTTACCCGATAGAAAGTTTTGGTTGCAACGCATAGAACAGTTATTGCACCATCCTAATATTATACCGGGGGATGTAATTTCTCACGAAGATGATCGCGGTATTATCTGGGATATCCATAACGTCGTGTTAGAGGAATTTAAAAATGAAAAAATCTATTACCAGGAAATTATCTCGAATGCCATAAGTACTATTTTGAGTATTATTGTTCGTAACATTTCAGAAAAATACGACTCAAATCAAAGAGAAATTCCAATAAATCATTCTAAGATTGATCAGATTTTAGGTCACATAAGACAAAATGTTTATGATAATGATCGTACTAAAATAAGTTTTTTGGCCAATAAATTTAATATGTCTCAAAGTTCAATTAGCACTTATTTTAAAAGAAAGACTGGCGAATCTATACATCAATATGTAACTAAGTATAAAATGAAATTGGTTGAATATCGATTGCAGCATACAGAGTTTACTATTGCAGAAATTGCCTATCAATTGGGATACACAGATGAGAGTCATCTCACTAAAACATTTAAAAAACACTTTGCAATGTCGCCTAAGCAATATAGAAAAGAAACAGCCTTAAGTGATTAAGAGTTTATCCGAAAATTTCATTTAAAATTTTAGCTAACCGTATTCCTCCCTTCTGAAGTTGTGACCGAACCACAGGAAAATAATCATACGCGTACTTATATCCAAGTTTTTCACCCACATTTGCCGATGTATATACTTTCTTGGCAAGCTTCTGAGACTCATGTACCCAATCCACAATTGTTCCTTCTTTGAGAGCTTTAATTTGTAATTTAGACAATCTATTAGTAGTAACAGATAACTCTGTATAACTCATTCCATTATAATCTATCATATCACTATCCCATACTCTATGCAAGTTTGATCCATCCTTAAACCAACGTACCTGGATATCATTCCCTCCTTTATCCTCTCCTCTACCAACATGCAAAGGTTGGTGAAGATCTCCTATAAAGTGCACAAGCATTTTTAGGTAAAACTCCTTGTCATCCATTGATGATTTTTCATCTTTAAGAACTTCGATACACTTATTAATACCTTGAACCAGATCACCAAATTCACTTGGTTTTTCTTCACCATATTTTTTTTCAAAAGAAAAATTAACATAGTGCCATGGGCTATATGATCTATACCTTTCATCACTTTTAATATCATCTGCGAAAGTAGAAACAAAAGCTAAGCTTTGTCCTTTGAGAAGAAGAGCTATATTTTTTTTTGCTTTCTTGGTGAGATAAGATGACGCAATTTCACCTGTAGCTCTGTGCCCGGTTTTTCCCCAATCATAATTGGCAGAAAAAGCAGAAGAAGAAATTAACAATACAATAAGTATTAGTTTAATATGAAGATTCATTATTTTATATTTTGCAGCAAAGATAAAAAAGGGTATGTTAGTGATTCGTTAAAATTTATTTGAATTGTAATTTTTAATATAAACACCTTCAAAAGGTGAGTTATTATTGATCGAAGTATTAAAAATACATACGACACAAAATAAGCATTGTATTTACCCAAATCAAAATATGAAATCTTATGTATCGTTCTCTAATGTAACGTATAAAACAATTAGCCCCGCTATGAAAATTAATTTTTTCTTACTTCTTATCATCAATGTTTCTTTTTCTCTTGCTCAAGAGAAAGAATTTAATTCTGCCGTCGTAAAAATCAATAAGTATATAGAAGGTACATTGGTAGCCCCTTATTCTGATTCTGATAAAGAAGCTCCTTTGGTTATTTTTATTATGGATGCAGGAGCTATAAACAGAGATGGTAATGACCGAATGTCAAAAAACGATACGTTTAAACAATTTTCATATGAATTGGCAAAATTAGGAATATCGACATATCGTTATGACAAAAGACTTTTTAAAATGGATGGTCTTGGTATTCGTGAGCATGAAATTTCTTTTGACCATTATATTGAAGACGCTAGATCTACAATAGACTATTTTAAAAAAAATGGGAATTACACAAAAATCTTTGTTGCCGGTCATGGACAAGGATCTCTGATTGGTATGATTTCTGGAAAAGGCAAAGCAGACGGTTTTATCTCTATTGCAGGAAATGCTGATTCTATTGATCAGGTTATCATCGAGCAAATAGCTAAACAAGCACCCGGATTAGATAAAAGTGCTACTGTAGCTTTTAATCAACTTAGAGAGAATGGTAGAGCAACGAGTTATGACCCAGCTTTAGAATCAATTTTTAGATATGACTTGCAAGCATTCATGAGGTCTTGGGTAAAATACAACCCTTCTGAAGAAATTACGCAATTAGAAATTCCGATCTTACTAATACACGGAGATAAAGATATACAAGTAGAATTATCTCAAGCCGAAAAATTAAAGGAATCAGTACCTCAAGCAGAATACATAATTGTTCAAAACATGAACCATATTCTAAAAGAAATCAAAGGAAATAGCAGGCTAGAAAATCACAAATCTTATAATGAGTCCTGGCGAAAAATTATGCCCGAAGTTCTAAACGGTATTGCTAACTTTGTAAATCAACAATAATTCAAAAAAAAACAGATAATGCCACATCGCATTGTATTTTCAGATATAGATGGAACTTTATTAAATCCAGAAAGAGAACTATCTGAATTTACTATTTCAGAGATTAAAAGAATTAAGGATGAGATTCCCGTAATACTGATTTCTTCCAGAATGCCTAGTGCTATGACGCACTTACAAGAAAAATTAGAAATTACAAATCAGCCATTAATTTGTTATAACGGAGGGTTAATTTTAATCAATAAAAAAGTCGTTCACTCCACATATATTGCTACAGATATTATCAAAGAACTCCATAATTTCAATAGTAATCAAGACATTCATATTAGTGTATACCATAATGATGACTGGTATGTTCCTGAAATGGATTTTTGGGCTCATAGAGAAGCTCAAAACACCAAAGTTGATCCAGTTGTAAAACCCCTGCAACAAGTAATAAAAAAATGGAATTCAGAAAATAAAGGAGCTCATAAAATCATGTGCATGGGTGAAGAATCATATATAGATAAGGCCTATACTTTTTTAGAAAACAATTTTGCAGAAAGATTGCATTTGTATCGCTCTAAACCTACTTATATAGAAATTGCACATAAGAGCATTTCTAAGCTAACGGCTATAGAAATTTTATTAAACACTCATTTTAATATCCCTATTGCTAAAGCTATAGCTTTTGGAGATAATTACAATGACATTGATATGCTTAAAGCGGTTGGTACAGGCGTTGCAGTAGCTAATGCAAAGCCAGAAACCCTAGAAATTGCCAATACAATAACCCTTGCGGGAAAAGAAGACGGGGTTGCAACTTACATTAAAAATAATATATTATAACTGTGCAGAAAACCATTAAAACGATAACAAGCTTACTATATGTATTTGCTATTTTTAATTTAACGGCCAGTTGTAAAGCCGAGCAATTAACTGCAAAAGTAAATACTTCTCCTATCAGTGCATCTATAGACCTTTTTAATGTTATTGATGATAAAATAAAAGTAGAAATTAAAGTAAAAAATATCGACACCGATACGATAAGCTACTACCTACCCAAAATTGTTCCCGGCACGTATCAAAATAATAATTACGGAAAACTTGTAGAAAATTTCGAAGCTTTTGACCAGCAAGGTAACCCGCTATACGCACAAAAATATGGGCAAAATCGATGGAAAATAAATAATGCAAGTCAATTAGACAAAATTACCTATTGGATACATGACACCTTTGATTCTGAAGACACTCACTCTATTTTTTCACCCACGGGAACTAATATTTTAAGAAATAAAAATTTTGTTTTAAACCTTTATGCTTTAGTTGGATATTTTACTGGGCGCCAAGAAAATAAGTATAACCTATTTATAAAGCACCCCAAAAACCTCGAAGCATCTACTTCGGCAGTAGAGACTACATTTGATCAATCTATAGAAAACATTAATTATGATGTTGACTTTTTCAAGTACAAACGATATGCAGATTTAGTAGATTTACCAATAATGTATTCTGACTCAAATCGAATTATTTTTACTGTTAATGGTATAGAAATATTATTAAGTGTATACTCTCCAAATAAAGCACATAAGGCTTCTAAAATTATGCCCCAAATAGAACGTATAATAAGGGCTCAAAAAAGTTTTCTTGGCGATATCAACACCACAAAAAAATATAGTATTTTACTATATCTTTCTACACTAAAATCTGATGATGCTCAAGGTTTTGGAGCGTTAGAACATAATACATCAACGGTAGTAGTACTACCCGAATCTCTTTCGCGAGAGAAACTTAATGATGCTCTCACCGATGTGGTCTCGCATGAGTTTTTTCATATTGTAACTCCTTTAACTATTCATTCTGAAGAAATTCACAATTTTGATTACAATACCCCAAAGATGTCAGAGCATATTTGGCTTTATGAAGGCACTACAGAATATTTTTCTCTCTTATTTCAAATTACTCAAGGTCTAATCACAAAAGAGGAATTTTTTGAAAGACTACAAGACAAAATTGAAGCCTCTAAAAAATTTGACGACGCTATGTCCTTTACCACAATGAGTAAAAATATATTAGAGGAACCCTATCGCGCTAATTACAGAAATGTATACGAAAAAGGAGCACTAATCTCTATGTGTTTAGATATTATTATGCGTGAAAAGAGTAGCGGTAAATATGGCATAGTAGATCTTATTAAAAACCTTTCTAGTGAATTTGGAATTAATATTCCCTTTAAAGATAAAACGCTACTTAAAACAATAAAAGAGCTCTCTTATACAGAAGTTAATGATTTTTTAGAAAAACATGTAGTAGGAAATATCCCTATTGATTATGAATTTTATCTCAATAAAGTGGGAGTTATCTATGGAATAAAAAACATTCAATCTTCCTATTTTATTTTTGAACAACAGCCTTTAGTAAAAGGTTTAGAAGCCTCTAAAGAAGTTATTTTTGTATCAGGAATTGCCTATAATAGTTTTTTAAAAAACCTGGGGGTTATTGGTGGAGATATTTTATTAAGTATTAATAAAAAAGAATACAACCTTAAGAATATTTATGATCTTTTTGGAGATTCTAATCAATGGAAAATAGGAGATGAAATTGTTTTTAAGATTAAACGAGATAATGAAATCATAACTCTCGTATCAAATGTTGTAGAACCAACGGTAGAAAAAACAATTTTAGAACAAAACCCTAAAGCTTCTCTACAACAATTAAACTTATTGAAAAATTGGGTTAATGATTAAAACTTTTTTATCAATACTATTTGACCTCTTTTAAAATACTGTATTTTGCAAGATATCTTTTTAAAATCAAACCATGGAAAATACTCCTCTCTTTACCAATGATACTATTGTTTTCGGAATTTTAATGCTTTGTTTGGGGCTTGTTTTTTACACCTCATCTATAAAGTCAGGTTTTTGGAAATCATTTTACAAAATCGTTCCTGCTATATTATTATGTTATTTATTACCAGCAATATTTAACTCTTTAGGTATTATTTCACCAGAATGGAAAGAACTTACAGCCGATGGAGAATTAGTAGAGAAATCTTCCAAGGTATATCATATTGCTAGCAGATACTTACTACCAGCTTCTTTAGTCTTAATGACACTAAGTATAGATCTTAAAGCTGTTTTTAACTTAGGGCCAAAAGCACTAATCATATTTCTTACAGGAACATTAGGTATAATTATAGGCGGACCCATTGCCGTTTTATTAATCTCTGCAGTATCACCAGAAACGGTAGGCGGAGCCGATTTTGATGCGGTTTGGAGAGGTTTATCTACATTGGCAGGTAGCTGGATTGGTGGTAGCGCTAATCAGGCAGCCATGTTAGAAATCTATCAATACAACCCAAATAAATATGGGGGGATGGTAGTAGTTGATATTGTGGTAGCCAATCTTTGGATGGCATTGTTATTAATCGGTATCGGAAAAACCGATAAAATTGACGCTTGGTTAAAAGCAGACACTAGTGCTATCGAATCATTAAAAGAAAAAGTATCCAATTACGCAGATAGCATCAACCGAAATCCAACTTTAACAGATTATATGATCATGTTATCTATTGCATTTGTAACCGTTGGAGTTTCTCATTGGGGAGCAGGCGGTATGTCGGACTTCTTATCTAATAATTTCGAAGTATTCAATGATAAGAGTTCTGCGCTATCAACATTTACATCCAAGTTTTTTTGGATGGTAACCATTGCCACTATCATCGGAATTTTATTATCATATACCAAGGTCAAGAAATATGAAGGAGCCGGAGCCAGTAAAATAGGAACTATATTCATCTATATCCTCATAGCCACCATAGGTATGAAAATGGATATGGGAATGATTTTCGAAAATCCAGGGCTTATAGCGATAGGGTTAGTATGGATGACTATTCATGCCTTGTTGCTTATAGGCGTAGCCAAATTAATTAAAGCACCTTACTTTTTTCTTGCTGTGGGTAGCCAGGCTAACGTTGGTGGAGCAGCATCTGCCCCGGTAGTTGCAGCGGCTTTTCACCCCTCATTAGCAACTGTTGGTGTGCTTTTAGCCGTTTTTGGATATGTAGTGGGAACCTATGGCGCGATTTTATGTACTATTTTAATGCAAATAGCTTCCGGAAGTTAGTATTTCAACCCAAATTATAGCATATTTGTATCCCAATTTTTTTAATTATTAAATCATACATGAAACAATTTTCTTTCATATTATTATTAAGTATTTTCTTAACTAATTGTAGCTCTCCCGAAAAAAAAGGGAATGTTACCGTCATGGGTAATATTAAAGGTTTAAAAAAAGGAAAAGTATACTTGCAAAAAGTAAGGGATACCATGCTAATTAATATAGACTCTGTACTTATTGATGGGGATTCAGAATTTATACTGCAATCTCAAGTTAAAGAGCCAGAAATACATTACTTGTATCTTGACAAAGATGACGGGAAACAGTTTAATGATCGTATTGATTTTTTTGCAGAGCCAGGAGAAATTACTATTACCACCACACTTGCTGATTTTGAAAAAGATGTAAAAATTGAAGGAGGTAAAAATCAAGAAAAATTTGATGAGTATAAAAAAATGATCAAACGGTTTAATGAAAGAAACCTTAGATTGATCAAAGAAGATTTTGAAGCGAGCAAGCAAAAGGATGAAGAAAAGCTAATAGCAAATGACGTAGCTTATAAAAAACTAATGCGTCAAAAGTATTTATACACGATTAACTTTGCTATTTTTAATAAAAGACTCGAAGTAGCACCATATGTAACTTTAAGCGAAGTATATGATGCCAATATCAAATATTTAGATACAGTGGCTCAATCATTAAGCCCTAAGGTAAAAAAATCATTATACGGTAAGCAACTGATTACATATATAGAAGATCGAAGAGAAAAAGAATCGGTAACTATAAAAAATGATTCTATCGATTAAATTTTATTCACCCTTTAAAAAAAGGCACTAATCATTTGTATTTTGATTAGTGCCTTTTTTTATTATAATTAATTAGTATTGTATTCGAAAACCTTTTAGAGTACATAGTAAAAACAACTTTAACTAAGAATGAAAAATAACAACCCTATTGTAAGAGATGCCCTTCCCGAAGAATTTTTAGAAGTTGGAGAGTTAATGGTTAAGGTATATTCTCAATTAAAAGGATTTCCATCTAAAGATGAACAACCCAGCTATTACGAAATGCTTGCCGACGTGGGTAGTTTAACAAAAAAACCACTAACAAGGTTGTTAGTCGCACTCTCTGAAGATGGAAAAATCGCAGGAGCAGTAGTCTATTTTGGAGATATGAAACATTACGGTTCTGGCGGAACAGCTACAAAAGAAAGAAATGCTTCTGGATTTAGATTGCTTGCTGTAGATCCAGTTGCCAGAGGGAAAGGTATCGGTAGAATTTTAACCGAAGCATGCCTGCAAATTGCTAAAGATGAGAAGCAAAATCAAATGATCATTCATTCAACAAAAGCGATGCAAGTTGCATGGAAAATGTATGAGAATATGGGGTTTAAAAGATCCAAGGATTTAGACTTTGTACAAGGAGCACTCCTTGTATTTGGTTTTAGGTTGTTATTTAAAAAAGTAAACTAGAAAAGAGGCTATACTAAGAATCTTTTTCAAACAAAGGGTTCCAAATATAACATGTAAGACTTCATTAAAGAACCAATAGAGGGACTCCCTTCAACTATGCCTATATTGAGGGAAGTCGAAATGCTCAGGATAAATTTCTCGTCCCGAAACCTCATTACTTAAAAAAGAAAAGTCCTGAATATAACATCCAGGACTTCAATACAGAGCCGATAGAGGGACTCGAACCCACGACCTGCTGATTACAAATCAGCTGCTCTAGCCAGCTGAGCTATATCGGCAAAAGCGATGCAAATATAATTTCTACTTTTATATTTGCAAATACTTTTTTAAAAAAATTATAGTGAATTTACTTTCTTGATTAAAGCCTCTGCAGTTTTCTGTAAATCCGCGCGAATAGCCTTAAAGTGTTTTGACGTATTTTCTACTTTACGATCATTAACTCTGGTCATAAATCCATCAAAAGAAGTTATTGCTTCATCGATAATTGCTTCTCCTGATTTATCATCTTTACCAGGGTTATCCAATTGCCATACATAAACTTCTTCTATGATATCTCCTAACACATAGTTAATATCTTTCTTAAGGTCTCTCTTGTTTGCCATATCAAATTTATTTTACGCAAAATTAGTGTTTTCTATTAGAATATACTCAAATATAAGTTTGAAGTAGTTTTACATTTTTAGATCGTATACTAATATTTTTTATACATGCTGGGACTAGTATAGTTTCTCCAAGTTTTATGTTTATATCTGTACTTGTATTTCCATTTTTTATTACAGCTTCTCCTTCTACACACATGTACACTACAAAAGAATCAAATTTCTCATGAGAAATCACCATATTTTGATCAACTTTTATAAGGTTTGTAATAAAATGCGGGCACTGTACTAAATTAGAGATCCCATTGTTACCAGACTTATATTCTATCCTATATTCTTCTTCATTTTTAAAATCAATCGCTTCTAAAGCATCTTCTTGATGAAGTTCTCTATAGTTACCATCACTATCTTTTCTATCCCAATCATACACGCGGTAGGTAATATCTGAAGTTTGTTGTATTTCTGCAAGAAGTACTCCTCTACCAATGGCATGTATAAGCCCCGAGTATACAAAAAACGTATCTCCTTTGGTAACCTGTTCATAATTTAAAATATCTTTTATTGACTTTTGATCGACATGTTTTTGATATAGTGCTTTATCAACTACTTGATTAAACCCAATAATGATATTGGCATCTTTATCTGCTTGAACAATGTGCCACATTTCGGTTTTACCTAAAGAATCATGTTTTTGCTTTGCAATCTCGTCCCCAGGATGAAGTTGCACAGAAAGGTCTTCTTTAGCATCTATGAACTTAATTAATAAAGGAAATTTAGTTCCGAAACGTTCAAAATTTTTGTCTCCAACAAGTTGCTCTTTATATTCTATTAGAAGTTCATGTAGTGTTTTACCTGTAAACTCTCCTTCACTAATAACAGAATAATCCCCTTCTACATCACTTATTTCCCAGCTTTCGCCAATACAAGAAGTATTAGAATCTTTATTGAGAATATTCTTCAATTTAGTCCCTCCCCAAATCTTTTCTTTAAGGATAGGTTTAAATTTTAATATATATAATGAAGGGTTAGTCATTAATGATTTCCTTGATTTTGGCAATTGCTTTATCCAGGTGTCTACTAGCATTCATACTATTAAACTTAAGTTGTATTACACCATTTTTATCGATAACATACGTTTCTCTACCTGGTAGTAAGCCCAATAATTCAGATTTTACTCCAAAAAGTTTTCTTAGCTTTCCTTTAGCGTCGGACAAAAATATAAAAGGAAGTTGATATCTACGTTTAAATTTTTCATGAGATTTTACACTATCAGAACTGATCCCAATCACCTCGGCTCCTACCGATTTGAAATCAGCATAACTATCTCTAAAATCGCAAGCTTCTTTAATACAACCCGGAGTAAAATTTTTAGGATAAAAATAAATCACTACAGGAATCTTACCTACTACTAAATTACTTTGAAAATCCTCTCCAATATCATTTTTGGCTATAAAATCGGGAACTCTATCCCCTACTTCCAATCCCATATACTATTCTCCTTTATACATTACAAAATTACGGGGGGTCTCATACAAAGTAACCTCAATATCGTACTTAGAAGCCAATTTATTGCGCAGTCTATTCCAGATTACCACTGCTATATTTTCTACGGTAGGGTTTAAGGTAGCAAATTCTTCAACCTCTTCATTAAGATTTTTATGATCCATATAATCCTCAACTTCTGTTTTAATATGATCTTTCAAAATTTTGAGATCTATTAAATAGCCTGTTTCCGAATCAATCTCCCCAACAACGGCAACAGTAAGTTCATAATTATGTCCGTGATATTTTGGATTACTGCACTTACCAAATACCTGAAGGTTTTTTTCATCACTCCAGTCTTTACGATACAATCGATGGGCTGCATTAAAATGCGCTTTTCTGCAAGCTTTAATCCTCATAGTGTGATATACGAATAAAATTTATCAAAAATGATCTTAAACCATTCTGTATAGTGTTCTGGATGTTCTAAAACATCTTCTTTTACAGCCTCGATAGGCATCCATTTCCAGTCGGCTACTTCATCAGGATTGATGACGGGATTTTCTTCGTATTTACCAATCAACACATGATCATATTCATGCTCTGTAAGTCCATTATCAAAAGGTGCTTTATATATAAAAGACACGCTGTCTTTAAGTGAAGTAGTAAATCCCATTTCTTCCTGTAACCTTCTGGTACCAGCTTCAATATTACTTTCACCATCTCTTTGATGACTACAACATGTATTAGTCCATAAGCCTGGGGAATGGTATTTATGATGAGCTCTTTGTTGAAGCATTAATTCATTTTCATCATTAATAACGAATACCGAAAAGGCTCTGTGTAATACTGCTTTTTGGTGTGCTTCTAATTTGGGCATTAACCCTATTTGTTCATCATTTTCGTTTACTAAAATGACTTTTTCTTCTTCTTTCATTATTTTTTATTACGCCAAAATTACGAAATCATACTAGCAATTCATAATGTATAACTAAACTGAAATGAAATATAGTATGTAGTTATTAAAATAAAAAGCATTTACAAGGTAAGATGCTTTGAAGTAATGTATATTCCTTTACTTATTGTGTCTAAAAGAAACGCGGTGTTAACATCCTGTTGTACTTCTTGAAAAGTTCAAAACGCAAAAGCACCTCGTAACTCCCATCGTTAAATTGGGTTTGTCCTAACTCGGTAGTTTCTCTATCATAGGCAAAACCAATCATCATAGAATCCGATATCTGGAAACCAACCTGACCTGTTACTGCAGCACTCCAGCGATAGGCTGCTCCAATAGTAAAGCGATCATATAATAAAAAATTAGCCGAAAGATCAACCTGTAAAGGAGCTCCAAAGACCAATTTACTCAATACTGCAGGTTTAAACTTTACTTCAGAACTCAAATCAAAAACATGACCTGCGATCAAATAATAATTAATACGCTCTTCTGCCAGAAAACTAACCGCGGTGCTGTTACTATCGGTAGTGCTCTCATCAAAATGATCTGTCTCTAATAAATTGGGAGCACTTAACCCCAAATAAAAACGATCTGTATGATAATATATTCCAACTCCAACATTAGGACTAAATTTATTATCGATATTATTCTCAAATAGAGCATCATTGGTATTAAACTGTGTCAATTGCTGAAAATCAACATTCAATAAATGACCTCCCGTTTTTAATCCAAAACTTAATCTTCCAGAATCTGACGTAGAAATGGTATAGGAGAAATCAATATCAAAATACGTCTCGTCGGTAGGGCCTATCTCATCATTAACAATCGAAAATCCTAAACCAATACGTTCACTATCCCCTATCGGTGTATTTACAGTTAATGTTTGAGTGCGGGGTGCACCATCCAAACCCACCCACTGACTGCGATGAAGCCCCATAATACTCATCACTCCTCGGCTACCGGCATAGGCGGGATTAATACTGATGGTGTTGTACATATACTGAGTATATTGTGCGTCTTGTTGGGCTTTAATAGAAATAGAAGAAAGACTAAATGCTATAAGCATAAATACGATTAGTAGTCTATTCATTAATAGTTTAGTTTGATTTAGGGATTAACAAATATATGGTTTATATAATAAATCCAAGGTATTAGAATTATATACCAAGATTAGACAAAACAAACTTTAAAAAATAAATTTTATTTTTTCTTTCTTTTCAAACTAAGAACTACATATAATAAAGTCCAATTAAAAATATAGTACTACCTCGCATTAGTTTTTCAATTTTCCTTGATTTGGATTTCGTTTTTTAGGGTAAATTTCATTGTTAATCACTAATTTTTAATGTGCACTAATTTGATTCTTACATTACATTTTTAGTGCTATATTTGCATCCTTATCACGAACTATATAATGAAATTTACAGACGAAATAGGAAGAAGGAGAACCTTTGGGATCATCTCTCACCCAGATGCCGGTAAGACCACATTAACTGAAAAACTATTGCTCTTTGGTGGAGCTATTCAGGAAGCTGGAGCCGTAAAATCAAATAAGATTAAAAAAGGTGCCACGAGTGACTTTATGGAGATTGAACGCCAACGTGGTATATCTGTTGCGACTTCTGTTTTAGCTTTTGAATATAAAAACATTAAGATTAACATTCTGGATACTCCCGGGCACAAAGATTTTGCCGAGGATACTTTTAGAACCTTAACCGCCGTAGATAGCGTAATTGTTGTTGTTGATGTTGCCAAAGGTGTAGAGGAACAAACCGAAAAATTAGTTTCGGTATGTAGAATGAGAAACATTCCTATGATTGTTTTTATTAATAAACTTGATAGAGAAGGTAAGGATGCTTTTGAACTTCTGGATGAGATCGAACAAAAATTAGGTCTTACCGTTACCCCATTAAGTTTTCCTATAGGAATGGGGTATGATTTTAAAGGAATCTATAATATTTGGGAGAGGAATATCAATCTTTTTAGTGGAGACAGCAGAAAGAATATCGAAGAAACAATTGAAATTTCTGATTTATCGTCTCAAGAACTCAACAAGACAATCGGAGATGAAGCTGCAGACACACTGCGAGAAGAACTTGAATTGGTAGAGGGTATATACCCAAAATTTGATAAAGAAGCCTATCAACAAGGAGAACTGCAACCTGTATTCTTTGGTTCGGCATTAAATAACTTTGGAGTTAGAGAATTACTAGACTGTTTTGTTACCATTGCTCCACCCCCAAGACCTAAAGAGAGTGATATGCGTTTGGTAAAACCTGAAGAAAAAGATTTTACAGGATTTGTTTTTAAGATTCACGCCAATATGGACCCTAAACACAGAGACAGATTGGCTTTTATAAAGATTGTTTCGGGAACTTTTGAAAGAAACGTACCTTACTTGCATACCAGACATAATAAAAAACTTAAATTCTCGAGTCCTAATGCTTTTTTTGCAGAGAAAAAGGAAATCGTAGACATATCCTACCCAGGAGATATTGTTGGGTTGCATGATACAGGTAACTTTAAAATTGGGGATACTCTTACTAAAGGAGAGATTCTTCATTATAAAGGGATACCAAGTTTTTCGCCAGAACATTTTAGGTATATTAATAATGCCGATCCCATGAAATCAAAACAATTGACTAAAGGAATCGATCAATTAATGGATGAAGGAGTGGCACAATTGTTCACTTTAGAATTGAACGGAAGAAAAGTTATTGGTACCGTAGGAGCATTACAATATGAAGTTATTCAATATCGATTAGAACATGAGTATGGTGCAAAATGCACCTATGAAAATCTAAATGTTCATAAAGCATGCTGGGTAGATCCTGAAGATGCTAACAACGAAGAATTCAAAGATTTTAAACGTGTAAAAAGTAAGTTTTTAGCAAAAGATAAGCAAGGTCAATTAGTATTCCTTGCGGATTCCTCATTTAGCTTACAAATGACACAGCAGAAGTACCCTTCAATTCAATTTCATTATACTTCAGAATTTTAAAAACCAATTTAGAAGGCTGCTAAAGGCCTTTTCACATACTTTGTAAACAATATATGTTATATACCTAAAAACCGATTAAAACTATCTCGTTTTAATCGGTTTTTGGTTTATCTATATTCACTGATATTGAAAAATCAATATATACTTACCTCAATCTTTTGTACTATCAAAGGAACGCTTACCGAATAAGATTTCGAAAAACAATTTAAAATCTGATATCAAACTCCATAAAGGATATTTAAATGTGGCTGGTTTATTTTTTTCAAAGAAAGCATGTCCAACCCAAGCAAATCCATACCCAATAGCCGGAACTATAAACCATTTCCATTCCCAATTAAAGTAAATAGCTATTGCTATACATACAAAAACCAAAAACGTACCCACAAAATGTAAGGTACGACTCGTTCTGTTTTGGTGCTCTGTTAAGTAAAATTTATAAAACTCTGAATATGTTTTAATTCGATCTGACATATTTAATCTATTTATTTAGTATGAATATACTAATATATCAAAAATATACCTTTAAGTCAAGTGAGGTATTTGAATAAAAAAAACCTGCCACTTTTTTTACTATAGTAACAGGTTTTTATATAAATACATTTTTAATCTTACGCTTCACCAGTGGGTCCAAAATTCATTGGGATTGGTGGTTGCTCATAATCTTTAATCTCTCCATGAGCCGACTCAAACCTATTAACATTATCGTTAAGAGCTTTAAGTAATCTTTTTGCATGCTGCGGAGTTAAAATAATTCTGCTCTTTACCTTACTCTTAGGCCTACCTGGCATAACATTTACAAAATCAATCACGAATTCTGAAACAGAATGATTAATAATAGCAAGATTGCTATAAATACCATCTGCAATTGATTCATCGAGTTCTATATTTAACTGATTTTGTTTTTGATTTTTATTCTCTGCCATTTCAAGTTTTTTAGTACTATTCCTTTAAAAACAGAAAGCCTGCCTTTATGTAGGCAGGCTTTTCATATTAATTATAATTAACTTCTTGTCGTTGTTCCATTCGGTCCTCGAACTCTTCTTTGGATCCTACAATAATACTTTCATAGTCTCTCATTCCTGTACCTGCTGGAATTCTATGTCCAACAATTACATTCTCTTTAAGACCTTCAAGAGTATCCACTTTACCGCTTACCGCAGCTTCGTTTAATACTTTTGTAGTTTCCTGGAAAGAAGCTGCAGAGATAAATGACTTCGTTTGAAGCGAAGCTCTAGTAATACCTTGCAAAATAGGAGTTGCTGTAGCTGGAGTAACATCTCTAGCTGTAACCAGA
The DNA here is from genome assembly GCF_040786285.1 of Aquimarina penaris. Classification (NCBI taxonomy): domain Bacteria; kingdom Pseudomonadati; phylum Bacteroidota; class Flavobacteriia; order Flavobacteriales; family Flavobacteriaceae; genus Aquimarina; species Aquimarina penaris. The sequence continues at coordinate 434,001 of NZ_JBFMKQ010000002.1, read as the reverse complement.
TTCTTATCTTCTCTACGTAATACAGAGTTTTCATCTCTAAGATCACGAGGAGAAATGATTTGACCAGGTTTAAGGTTTTCACTATCACCTGCATCTTCGACAACTTTCATTCCGAAGATTTCATCATTCTCTTCTATAAAGTCTGATTTATGAACCAATTGATTTTCTAAGAAAATAGTATCTCCCGGATCCTGAATTCTAACTTTACGCATCATCTGGCGCACAACAACTTCAAAATGCTTGTCATTAATTTTCACACCTTGTAGTCGATATACTTCTTGTACTTCATTCACAAGGTATTGTTGTACAGCAGATGGGCCTTTAATCTTAAGAATATCTTCTGGAGTAATAGAACCATCAGATAGTGGCATCCCCGCTCTTACATAATCATTTTCCTGAACAAGAATTTGATTAGAAAGCTTCACTAGATACTTCTTAATCTCTCCTATTCTGGACTCTACTATGATTTCGCGATTACCACGTTTGATTTTACCAAATGATACTACACCATCGATTTCACTTACTACTGCAGGGTTAGATGGGTTACGTGCTTCGAATAATTCTGTTACTCTAGGCAGACCTCCTGTAATATCACCGGCTTTTGCCGATTTACGAGGTATCTTAACCAAAATCTTACCTACTTTAATCTTATCATTATCATCGACCATTAAGTGGGCACCAACCGGAAGGTTATATGAACGTAATACTTCATCTCCTTTACCTAATACATGAAGTGTAGGTATTTTTTTCTTATCACGAGATTCAGAAATTACTTTTTCCTGGAAACCAGTTTGTTCATCTATTTCTACCTGATATGTAACCCCTTGTTCGATGTTTTCATAACTTACTTTACCAGCAAATTCAGAAATAATAACACCATTATAAGGATCCCACTGACAGATCACCTGTTCTTCTTTTAAGGTATCACCATCTTTGATAAACAGTTGAGAACCATAAGGAATCAAGTTTGTACTTAAAACAATCTTAGTCTTAGGGTCTATTACTTTAACTTCAGAAGTACGAGAGATTACTACATCTATTTCTTTACCATCCGCATCTTCACCCTTAACTGTCTTAAGTTCTTCTATTTCTGCTTTACCAGCAAATTTAGATTTTAATTGATTTTCCTCAGAAATGTTACCTGCAATACCACCTACGTGGAATGTACGTAAGGTAAGCTGTGTACCTGGTTCACCAATAGATTGTGCTGCCACAACACCTACTGCCTCACCTCGTTGAACTGTTTTACCAGTAGCAAGGTTACGACCATAACATTTTACACAAATTCCTTTCTTAGCCTCACATGTAAGCGCAGAACGTACCTCTACAGATTCTACAGGAGAATTTTCGATTATTTTAGCAGTAGCATCATCAATTTCTACTCCAGCTTCTATTAACACCTCTTGTGTAAGCGGGTTAATTACATCTTGTAATGAAGTTCTACCCACTATTCTAGCACCAAGTCCTTCAATAATCTCTTCATTTTTCTTTAATGGAGATACTTCTACACCTCTTAATGTACCACAGTCCTCTATATTAACAATAACATCCTGTGCCACATCAACCAAACGACGTGTTAAGTATCCTGCGTCTGCCGTCTTAAGAGCGGTATCTGCAAGACCTTTACGAGCACCGTGAGTAGAAATAAAGTATTCAAGAATTGAAAGTCCTTCTTTAAAGTTAGAAAGAATCGGGTTTTCAATAATCTCTCCACCAGCTGAGCTAGCTTTCTTCGGCTTAGCCATCAAACCACGCATTCCGGTTAACTGACGAATCTGTTCTTTAGATCCCCTTGCTCCAGAATCAAGCATCATATATACAGAGTTAAACCCTTGCTGATCTTCTCTAATACGTTTCATTGATAACTCGGTAAGATTGGCGTTTGTTGTTGTCCAAACATCAATTACCTGGTTATATCGCTCATTATTAGTGATAAGACCCATATTATAACTTCCTACGATTTCATCTACCTTTTTATTGGCACTGGCAATCATAGTATGCTTTTCTTGAGGTATGATAATATCACCCAAACTAAATGATAATCCACCCTGGAAAGCAAAGTTATATCCTAATTTCTTAATTTCATCTAAGAAAGCAGCAGTCTCAGGAACACTAGTCACCTTAAGAATATCTCCAATAATATCTCTAAGAGATTTTTTAGTCAATACCTCATTGATATATCCAGCTTGTTCAGGAACTTTTTCGTTAAATAATACTCTACCCGTTGTAGTTTCAATTATTTTAGTAACTGATTCGCCTTCTTCATTAATATCTTGAGTTCGTACTTTAATATTAGCGTTAATATCCAGTCTCTTCTCATTATAAGCAATAATTACTTCTTCTGGAGAATAGAAAGTTAAATCTTCACCTTTTATTTCTAATTCTGGTGTAGATCTACGTGACTTGGTCATATAATATAATCCAAGTACCATATCCTGAGAAGGTACTGTTACCGGTGAACCATTCGCAGGATTAAGAATGTTATGTGATGCAAGCATCAATAACTGAGCTTCTAAAATTGCTTCTGGCCCTAATGGTAAATGTACCGCCATCTGGTCACCATCAAAATCTGCATTAAATGCAGTACATACCAATGGGTGTAATTGTATTGCTTTACCTTCTATAAGTTTAGGCTGAAATGCTTGAATACCTAAACGGTGAAGTGTAGGAGCACGGTTTAGTAATACCGGATGTCCTTTAAGAACATTTTCTAAGATATCCCAAACTACAGGCTCTTTTCTATCTATAATCTTTTTAGCAGATTTTACAGTTTTTACAATACCTCTTTCAATCAGTTTTCTGATCACGAATGGCTTATATAATTCTGCAGCCATGTTTTTTGGAAGACCACATTCGAATAATTTCAATTCTGGTCCTACAACGATTACAGAACGTGCAGAATAATCAACACGTTTACCTAGTAAGTTTTGACGGAAACGTCCTTGCTTACCCTTTAATGAATCAGATAATGATTTTAATGGCCTGTTAGAATCTGTTTTAACAGCAGATGCTTTACGTGTGTTATCAAATAAAGAATCTACAGATTCCTGAAGCATACGCTTTTCATTACGTAAAATTACCTCTGGAGCTTTGATTTCCATCAAACGCTTCAAACGATTATTACGAATAATCACACGACGATACAAGTCATTTAAATCTGAAGTCGCAAAACGACCACCATCTAATGGCACCAATGGACGTAATTCTGGCGGAATTACTGGTACAACTTTAAGAATCATCCATTCAGGACGGTTCTCTCTATTCTTATTTGCATCACGTAATGATTCTACTACCTGAAGACGTTTTAATGCTTCAGTTTTACGTTGCTTTGATGTTTCGTTATTTGCCTTATGTCTTAGTTCATACGAAAGTGCATCAAGGTCAATTCTTCTTAGAATTTCTATCAAACACTCTGCTCCCATCTTTGCAATGAATTTATTTGGATCTGTATCATCCAAGTATAAATTCTCTTGCGGAAGGCTATCTAATATATTTAAATATTCTTCTTCTGTAAGGAAATCCATTTTCTGTACTGGTTCACCTTCTTCATTTTTGGCGATACCAGGTTGAATTACTACGTAACGCTCGTAGTAAATGATCATATCTAATTTCTTAGAAGGAAGACCTAATAAATATCCTATTTTATTTGGTAAAGAACGGAAATACCAAATGTGAGCCACAGGAACAACTAAGTTAATGTGACCAACACGGTCTCTACGTACTTTCTTTTCGGTAACTTCTACCCCACATCGATCACAAACAATACCTTTGTAACGAATTCTTTTATATTTACCACAAGCACATTCAAAGTCCTTTACAGGGCCAAAGATACGCTCACAGAACAAACCATCACGCTCAGGTTTGTGAGTACGATAATTGATAGTTTCAGGTTTTAAAACCTCTCCTTGAGATGCTGCTAAAACAGACTCTGGAGAAGCTAAACCAATAGAGATCTTATTAAATCTCTTTACTGTATTCTTATCATTATTTCTTGCCATTTTTTTCTAGTATTCAGTATTAAGTATGCAGTATGCAGCTTTAAAGCTGCGTACTGCTTACTGCAAACTATTTTTTATTCTTCTAATCTGATATCCAGACCCAGACCTTTTAATTCGTGCATTAATACATTAAAAGATTCTGGTAATCCCGGTTCTGGCATAGGCTCACCTTTAACGATACTTTCGTATGTTTTAGCTCTTCCTATAACATCATCAGATTTCACAGTCAATATCTCACGAAGTGTACTTGAAGCTCCATACGCTTCAAGTGCCCAAACTTCCATCTCTCCAAAACGCTGACCACCAAACTGAGCTTTACCACCAAGTGGTTGCTGAGTAATCAATGAGTATGGACCAATAGAACGCGCGTGCATCTTATCATCTACCATGTGGCCTAATTTAAGCATGTAAATCACACCTACTGTAGCTGCTTGATCAAAACGATCTCCTGTACCTCCATCATATAGATATGTATGTCCAAATCTAGGAATTCCAGCTTCATCTGTAAATCCGTTGATTTGATCTAAGGAAGCTCCATCAAAAATTGGGGTAGCATACTTTCTACCTAATTTTTGTCCAGCCCAACCTAATACAGTTTCATATATCTGACCAATGTTCATACGAGATGGTACCCCTAGTGGATTCAATACGATATCTACTGGTGTTCCGTCTTCTAAGAATGGCATATCCTCTTCTCTTACAATACGAGCAACAATACCTTTGTTACCGTGACGACCTGCCATTTTATCTCCTACTTTTAGTTTACGTTTTTTAGCAATGTAAACTTTAGCAAGTTTAATGATTCCTGAAGGTAATTCATCTCCAACCGAAATTGTAAATTTCTCTCTTCTAAGATTACCTTGTAAATCGTTTTCTTTAATCTTATAGTTGTGAATAAGATCTGCAACCATGCTATTAAGATCGTCATCTGTTGTCCACGTACCTTTGGTAAGGTGAGCATAATCATCAACACTGTTAAGCATTTTTTGAGTATACTTTTTACCTTTTGGTAATACTTCTTCTCCAAGATCATTCATAACTCCTTGAGAAGTTTTACCACCAACGATAGCAAATAACTTATCGACTAACTCAGACTTTAACAATTCGAATTTTGTATCGTAAGATCTCTCTAGGATATCAATATCTTCCTTGTCTTGAGAACGTTTTCTCTTATCTTTTATAGCTCGTGCAAATAATTTCTTATCGATAACTACACCATGTAGTGAAGGAGAAGCTTTTAATGAAGCATCTTTTACATCACCAGCTTTATCACCAAAGATCGCTCTTAACAGCTTTTCTTCTGGAGTAGGATCACTTTCACCTTTTGGAGTAATTTTACCAATAAGAATATCTCCTGGCTTAATTTCAGCTCCAACGCGGATCATTCCGTTTTCATCAAGGTCTTTAGTAGCCTCTTCAGAAACATTAGGGATGTCGTTTGTTAATTCTTCATGACCTAATTTAGTATCTCTAACCTCTAGAGAATACTCATCGATATGGATAGAAGTAAAAATATCATCTCTAACTACTTTTTCAGAAATTACGATTGCATCCTCAAAGTTATATCCTTTCCAAGGCATAAAGGCTACTTTCATATTTCTACCCAATGCAAGCTCACCATTTTCGGTAGCATATCCCTGGCAAAGTACTTGACCTTTAGCAACCCTATCACCTACTCTTACGATTGGCTTAAGGTTAATACTGGTACCTTGATTCGTTTTACGGAATTTTATTAGATTGTATGTTTTAGAATCGCCATCAAAACTAACCATTCTTTGCTGATCGGTTCTATCATACTTAATAGTAATCTTTTGTGCATCTACGTATTCTACAACTCCGTCTCCTTCTGCATTAATTAATACTCTAGAGTCTGAAGCTACCTGACGCTCTAAACCTGTACCTACAATTGGAGCATCAACTCTTAATAATGGTACCGCCTGACGCATCATATTTGATCCCATCAAAGCACGGTTCGCATCATCATGCTCTAAGAATGGAATTAATGAAGCCGAAATAGAGGCAATCTGGTTAGGCGCAACATCTGCATAATTAACATTCGTAGGATCAATCACAGGGAAATCACCTTCCATACGAGCAATTACCTTTTCAGACTCTATAGTTCCATCATCTTTTAATGGAATATTAGCCTGTGCGATTAATTTTTCTTCCTCTTCTTCTGCACTTAAATATCTGTACTCGCTAATGTCTACTTTTCCTTCTGTAACTTTACGGTATGGAGTTTCTAAGAATCCCATAGAGTTTACTTTAGCAAATACCGCAAGTGAAGAAATCAAACCAATGTTTGGTCCTTCAGGAGTTTCAATAGGACATAAACGACCATAGTGTGTATAGTGTACATCTCGCACTTCGAATCCTGCTCTTTCTCTTGATAAACCACCAGGTCCAAGGGCAGAAAGTCTACGCTTATGCGTAATCTCTGCTAATGGATTCGTTTGATCCATAAACTGAGATAACTGGTTCGTACCAAAGAATGAATTAATTACAGAAGATAAGGTCTTCGCATTGATCAAATCAATTGGTGTAAATACCTCATTATCTCTAACGTTCATACGTTCACGAATCGTACGAGCCATACGAGCTAAACCAACACCAAACTGTTGTGACAATTGCTCACCTACTGTTCTAACACGACGGTTAGAAAGGTGATCAATATCATCAATCTCTGCTTTAGAGTTAATTAACTCGATTAAGTATTTTATAATGGTGATGATATCTTCTTTGGTAAGCACTTGCTTGTCCATAGCAATATCAAGACCTAATTTTTTATTCATTCTGTAACGACCTACTTCACCAAGGTTGTAACGTTGGTCAGAAAAGAATAGTTTGTCAATAATACCTCTTGCCGTTTCCTCATCAGGCGGTTCAGCATTACGTAATTGACGATAAATATGTTCAACCGCTTCTTTTTCAGAATTGGTAGGATCTTTTTGTAATGTATTATGAATAATCGCGTAATCACCTTTTTGATTATCCTCTTTATGAAGTAAAATAGTTTTTGCTCCAGATTCAACGATTTCTTCAAGGTGATCCTTGTCTAAAATTGTATCACGATCTAAAACAATCTCGTTACGCTCGATAGATACCACTTCTCCAGTATCTTCATCAACAAAATCTTCATGCCACGTATTTAAAACACGAGCGGCTAATTTACGTCCTAAAACCTTTTTCAATCCAGATTTAGAAACTTTCACCTCTTCTGCAAGGTCAAATATCTCTAAAATATCTTTATCTCTTTCGAAACCGATAGCACGGAAAAGTGTAGTTACCGGTAATTTTTTCTTTCTATCGATATATGCGTACATCACGCTATTGATATCGGTAGCAAATTCTATCCAAGAACCTTTAAAAGGAATTACTCTGGCAGAATATAATTTAGTTCCATTGGCATGGAATGATTGTCCAAAGAATACTCCAGGAGAACGGTGTAACTGAGATACAACAACTCGTTCTGCTCCATTAATACAGAAAGTACCACTAGGAGTCATATAAGGGATTGTACCTAAATATACATCCTGAACAATAGTCTCGAAATCTTCGTGTTCTGGGTCAGTACAGAATAATTTAAGACGTGCTTTTAACGGCACACTATAGGTAAGACCTCTTTCTATACATTCCTGAAGGTCGTATCTTGGTGGGTCTACAAAATAATCTAAAAATTCTAGTACAAATTGATTACGTGTATCTGTAATCGGGAAGTTTTCCATGAAGGTATTATATAAACCTTCGTTTCCTCTTTCTTCAGACTTTGTTTCTAATTGAAAGAAATCCTGAAAAGATTTAATCTGTATATCCAGGAAATCAGGATATTCAGGTCTATTCTTTACGGAAGAGAAATTCAATCTTTCTGTTTGCGTTGCTAACATCAATGGACGGAATTAAATTAAAATTTTAAAAAGGGTGCACATTTTAACATTTAACATGTATATATGCAAAATGGTTTAGACCACAGAGAATACTCTCCGGGTCTAAACCTATATGTCAATATATGGTAAGCTTACTTAAGCTCAACCTCAGCTCCAGCCTCTTCTAATTGAGCTTTAAGAGCTTCTGCTTCGTCTTTAGCAATTCCTTCTTTAACTGCTTTAGGCGCACCATCAACTAATTCTTTTGCATCTTTAAGACCAAGACCAGTTAATTCTTTAACAAGTTTTACAACTGCTAATTTAGAACCACCTGCAGCCTTAAGGATTACATCAAATTCTGATTTTTCTTCAGCAGCATCACCACCTCCAGCAGCAGCTCCACCAGCTACGGCAACTGCAGCAGCAGCAGGCTCGATACCATATTCTTCTTTTAATATATCAGCTAACTCATTAACTTCTTTTACTGTTAAGTTAACTAATTGTTCTGCGAAATCTTTTAAATCTGCCATTTTCTATCGTTTTAAATAATTTTTTTTAATTGAAATATAATTTGTTAAAAAGTGCGTACACTACTAGTTATTATCCTTCTTTCTCGGATAATGTTTTAAGGATACCTGCAATAGTACCTCCACCAGACTTTAATGCCGAAATAACATTCTTAGCAGGTGACTGTAATAAGCCGATAATATCTCCGATAACTTCTTCTTTAGACTTGATATTAACTAAAGTATCAAGGTTTTCGTCACCAACAAAGATTGCTTCTTCGATAAAAGCTCCTTTTAATAAAGGCTTCTCTGATTTCTTACGAAATTCTTTGATAACCTTTGCAGGTGCATTACCAGTTTCTGCAAACATTAATGAAGTATTACCTTTTAATACATTCGGTAATTCTCCAAAATCCTTATCTGAATTCTCCATTGCCTTAGCAAGAAGCGTATTCTTAATTACTTTTAATGATACATTAGCTTTAAAACAAGCTCTACGTAAATTTGAAGTTGTACCTGCATCTAAACCTGAAATATCAGCTAAATAAATATTAGTGTTTTCAGCCAACTGAGCAGTTAAGTCTTCAATTACTAGTGATTTTTCTTCTCTTGTCATAATCGTTTATCTTAATTACCCAGCAAAGTTTTTAGAATCAATCTCTACACCAGGACTCATTGTAGAAGACATATATATTGACTTAATATATATACCTTTAGCAGTCTGTGGTTTCAACTTTACTAATGTTGTTAATAATTCTTTAGCATTTCCAGCTATTTTTTCAGCATCGAAAGATGATTTTCCTATTGCTGCATGAACAATACCTGTTTTATCAACTTTGAAATCAATCTTACCAGCCTTAACATCAGAAACAGCTTTTGCAACATCCATTGTTACAGTACCTGTCTTAGGGTTAGGCATTAATCCACGAGGTCCTAATACCCTACCTAATGGTCCTAATTTACCCATAACACTAGGCATAGTGATGATCACATCAACATCTGTCCATCCACCTTTAATTTTATCAAGGTATTCATCAAGACCAACAAAATCAGCTCCTGCTTCTTTAGCTTCAGCTTCTTTATCTGGTGTTACTAATGCTAATACTTTAACATCTTTTCCTGTTCCGTGAGGTAATGTCACCACTCCACGTACCATTTGATTTGCTTTACGAGGATCTACGTTCAAACGAACAGCAAGATCTACAGAAGCATCAAAATTTACGCTTGTTATTTCTTTTATTAAAGAAGAAGCTTCCTCGACTGAATATGCTTTATTGCTATCCACCTTAGCTTTCGCTTCTTTTTGTTTTTTAGTTACTTTTGCCATTTTGTAAACGTTTTTGGATTAAAAAGGAGCTTGTCCTTTTACAGTTACACCCATTGAACGAGCGGTACCAGCAATCATTTTCATAGCAGACTCTACCGTAAATGCATTTAAATCCTGCATTTTGTCTTCTGCTATTGTGCGAACTTGATCCCAAGTAACACTAGCCACTTTTTTACGATTAGGCTCTCCAGAACCTTTCTTCTGTTTTGCTGCTTCCAGTATTTGAACAGCTGCAGGAGGAGTTTTAATAACAAAATCAAAAGATTTGTCTTTGTACACATTGATAACCACTGGTAATACCTTACCAGCTTTATCTTGTGTTCTACCATTGAATTGCTTACAGAATTCCATGATATTTACTCCGGCAGCACCTAAAGCAGGTCCAACTGGTGGGGATGGGTTTGCCGCTCCACCACGTACTTGTAATTTTACAACCTTACTTAACTCTTTAGCCATTTTTCTAATTTTAAATTAGAATTGTTCTGTATGTGGAAGCAAAAGAACAATTCTGGATATATAATGTAACAATTATTATACTTTTTCAACTTGCATATAACTCAACTCTAATGGTGTTTTTCTTCCAAAGATCTTCACCATTACTTCAAGCTTACGCTTTTCTTCATTTACCTTCTCGACAGTACCATTAAAACCATTAAATGGACCATCGATAACTTTTACCGTTTCTCCTACTGTGTAAGGGATAGCAACATTATCAGTTTTTACTGCAAGTTCATCCACCTTACCAAGCATTCTATTAATCTCAGCTTTTCTCAAAGGAACAGGATCTCCGCCTTTCACTTCACCAAGAAAACCTATAACTCCGTTTATAGATTTTATAATGTGTGGTATTTCTCCAGATAAGTTAGCTTCTATCATCACATAACCCGGAAAATACACACGTTCCTTGTTTATTTTTTTTCCATTACGAATCTGAACCACTTTTTCGGTAGGCACAAGAATCTGGGAAACATAATCTTCAAGACCCATATGAGCTATTTCACGCTCGATATAGTCTTTAACTTTGTTTTCCTGACCACTAACCGCCCTAACAACGTACCACTTCTTTGAATTATCCACCTCGGCCATTTTCACAATTTAAGATTTAACTAAAGTAAAATAATACTCTATCATATTACTAAACACTGTATCAATTCCCCAGATAGCCAGAGAAAAAATAACCGAAAAAACAATCACGACTAAGGTAAGCCTTTGCGCTTCTGCCCAAGGAGTCCAAGTCACATGATTTTTTAACTCGTTATATGATTCTGCAATGTAATTTATTAATCCAGCCATCTTGTATATTTTTTAACGAATTGAAATTATTTCACTTCGTAAATAAAATTTATCACTTAATTCAATCAACAATTCATCAAAACCATTAATTGTTTACTCAGAATTCAACTACCTCAAACCATGTTTTAGACACCCAAATCCCTCATATAATATGCACGGGTTGAGAGACTCGAACTCCCGACACCTGGTTTTGGAGACCAGTGCTCTACCAACTGAGCTAAACCCGTATATACATAAGGCAAGGTATTCACCTTAATGAATACCTTACTCTTATATATAATATATTGTATTAGTCTAAAATTTCAGTAACCTGACCAGCACCTACTGTTCTACCACCTTCACGGATAGCAAAACGAAGACCAACATTCATTGCAATTGTTTGAATTAACTCAACTGTAATTGTTAAGTTATCTCCAGGCATTACCATTTCTACTCCATCAGGAAGTGCAATATTTCCTGTTACATCAGTTGTACGTACGTAGAACTGAGGACGGTAGTTATTATGGAATGGAGTGTGACGTCCACCCTCTTCTTTCTTAAGGATATACACCTCAGCTTTGAATTTCTTATGTGGAGTTACAGATCCTGGTTTAGTAATTACCATACCACGAGAAATCTGAGTCTTTTCAATACCTCTTAATAAGATACCTGCATTATCTCCAGCCTCTCCTCTATCAAGGATCTGACGGAACATCTCAATTCCTGTTATAGTAGAAGTTAATTTCTCTGCTCCCATACCAATGATCTCTACAGGATCTCCAGTGTTAGCAATACCAGTTTCAATACGACCAGTAGCAACAGTACCACGACCAGTAATAGAGAATACATCTTCAATAGGCATTAAGAAATCTTTTTCTACATCACGCTTAGGTAATTCGATCCACTCATCAACCTGCTTCATTAATTCCATAACCGTATCAACCCACTTTTGCTCTCCGTTAAGAGCTCCAAGAGCAGAACCAGCAACTACAGGACCATTATCACCATCATACTCGTAGAAAGACAATAAGTCTCTTATCTCCATCTCTACTAATTCAAGTAATTCCTCATCATCAACCATATCCACTTTATTCATGAATACAACAATTCTTGGAATACCTACCTGACGACCTAAAAGGATATGCTCACGAGTTTGTGGCATTGGACCATCTGTAGCAGCAACCACTAAGATCGCACCGTCCATTTGAGCAGCACCAGTAACCATGTTCTTTACGTAATCGGCGTGACCTGGACAGTCAACGTGAGCGTAGTGACGATTTTCTGTTTGATACTCTACGTGAGATGTATTAATTGTAATACCTCTTTCTTTTTCTTCAGGAGCGTTATCGATTTGATCGAAATCTCTTGCTTCAGAAAGACCTGCATCCGCTAATACCTTAGTAATCGCAGCAGTTAAAGTCGTTTTACCGTGATCAACGTGTCCAATAGTACCAATATTTAAGTGCGGTTTGGAACGATCAAAAGTTTCCTTTGCCATAATTAATTTATTTAATCTTAGTTATATATTAGTGTTCAATTTATGCTTTGCACTAAGAGCCAATGACGAGATTTGAACTCGTGACCTCTTCCTTACCAAGGAAACGCTCTACCCCTGAGCTACACCGGCTTTTTAACAAGTATAATGACAAACCAGAGCGCTTTCATTATTTAGAAAGAAATCCGATCAATCATTATATCTATTTTAAAAATCCAATCCTAACCAGCGATGATTAAAATCAGCTCTGTTGAGAGCGGGAGACCAGGTTCGAACTGGCGACATTCAGCTTGGAAGGCTGACGCTCTACCAACTGAGCTACTCCCGCATTATAATCCATAATTATCAAGCAAAACATGGATTATGTTTTTAAAACTTATTGTGGGGAGAGCAGGATTCGAACCTGCGAAGACATAGTCAGCAGATTTACAGTCTGCCCTCGTTGGCCGCTTGAGTATCTCCCCAATTGATAAATTCAAAATTTCAATTTCATCATGAACTTATGAAATTTGAGTGTGCAAAAATAGTCATTTATTTTACAATTCAAAATTTCATCAAAAAAGCTTCAATTTTTTTTAAAATTTCAACTTTTTTTGAGCCGATGGAGGGACTCGAACCCACGACCTGCTGATTACAAATCAGCTGCTCTAGCCAGCTGAGCTACATCGGCTTTTCACTATGTTTTAGAACATAAAAAAGTCCGCTATTTCTAACGGACTGCAAATGTATAATAATTTATTTTTTACACAAAACTATTTCCAAAAAAAATAGTCAAACATGTGCATTTAATTTTTCCTTTCGTTTTTTCAATTGTCTTTCTAATGAACTAACACACTCATCCACACCCCCTTCAAATGTTTTATGGATTTTTTTAATTATAAATTCATCTCCAGGTACACTTAATAAAATTTCTGTAATTTTATTTTCTTTACCACTTGTATTCATAACTTTTAGAAATACATCGGCATGAATAATACGATTAAAATGATTTTCAAGTTTATCCAATTTAGCTTGAACAAAATCTACCAACTTTTGATCTACATTAAAATTTACGGATTGCAAGTTCACTTTCATAGGTGTTAGTTTAATTGGTTGAACAAATATTTTGAGCCAAAAAGAGTGATAATTCTACTTCTTTATCCTATTACTTTTTATTCCTTGGGTGGGATTGTTTATAAACTTTTGTTAGTTGAGCCACACTATGATGAGTATACACCTGAGTAGCCGCTAAACTGGAATGACCGAGTAATTCTTTTACAGCATTTAAATTAGCACCTTCGTTAAGTAAATGAGTAGCAAATGAGTGTCTTAAAATATGCGGACTCTTTTTCACCTTTGAAGACGCCTTACTAAAATAACTATTTATGATTCGATACACAAGTGTTTCGTATATTTTAACTCCTTTTTTAGTCAACAATAAAGAAGAGCTCTCTGTATCCTTAATTATTTCTAACCTAAGATTTAAATAATGCTCTAGTGTACCACAAACTGAAGAAAGTAAAGGTAAGTATCGCTCTTTATTTCTCTTTCCTAATACTTTTATTTGCTGATTACCTAAATCTACATCTGAAAGCTTTAGGTTGACCAACTCGATTCTACGAATACCAGTAGCATAAAAAAGCTCTATTATTAATTTATCTCTTACACTTTCAAAATCCTGATGATCTGTAAGCTCTTCTAAAACATCATCAACTTCTTGAGTAGAGAACGGAATTTGAAGTTTTTTTGGAGCCTTGAGGGCTTGATGTTTTGCTAAAGGGTTCTTATCGACAAGCCCGACTTTAAGCAAAAACTTATAATACGTTTTAAGCGAAGATACTTTTCTATTTACTGTACGGTTAGAAATACCTTTATCAACCAGTGCAACAATCCAGTAACGGATCTGAGAATACCCTGCTTTAGAAATATCTGAGATATCATATTCTTTTTGATAGAACTCTAAAAAAGAGAAGAGATCAGTTTTATACGCCGTAACCGTATGCGGCGAATATTTTTTTTCAAGAAGTAAGTAATCTGTAAACTCAGAGATAAACATAAAAAACCGTTAGAAAACAAAAGTATGAAACTTTTAGAATCCTAACGGTTAAATTTTATACTGAAAAACGAAGTCTTTCATTAATTCGAAAAGAACTATAGACTACGCTTCAACTTTTTAAATCTCTTCTTGATCTCTTAAATGCTGAATGTATTGCGCTTTTTGAATTTGCGCTCTTCTTTCAACAGAAGGTTTTGAAAACGCTTGACGCTTACGAAGCTGACGCATCGTTCCTGTTCGATCAAATTTTCTTTTAAAACGTTTTAACGCTCTATCTATATTTTCTCCGTCTTTAACTGGTATAATTAACATAGTTGCACCTCCTTTCTTTAGAAATAATTAGGGTGCAAATATACTACAAAACTATTACCTGCAAAGTTTTATTGAATAATATTTACTATTATTTTAAAGACCAAACAGAATACCCTTTTGGTGGCGCCTGAATTTTAACCCATTTACCTCCCTGAGTAGTTGGTTCCCAGCCTGAATTACCAGTATAATCTTTGATTTTTCTATTTGACCAATTTGTCTGAATCCATCTTTCTTTCCATGAATTAGAATTATTGATATATACAATCAAACCGTTCTTACCTCCTCCTCCATTTCTTCTTGCTATATACTCATCATTATCTGTCCAAAGGTTTGAAGTGTTTCCACCGGCAAGATTATTATGAATCCATATCAGATTGTTAAGCTTATTTTTGTCTAACCAATCTTCATAGTCTCTGTAGAACAATGCAGGATACCCCTCGTGAGTTAAAATATATGCATACGCTAATATTTTATTATTAATGATCTCATCTGTATCATGATTAGCTACAAAAGTAACTGCTCTAGAAGAATTTCTCTTCCATAGCATATCTCCGCTAAGTGCATTTAGGTTATTACCCATAAATGCGTCTCTCATTTTATAATAACATCCAAAATCAAAAGCAGACATTTGAGCTTCGTTAACCCACCAATTTAAAGTATTCACATTTCCATCCCAATATTCTCCAACGGCAAATCCTCCTACAGCTCTATTAAATTCTTTTGCTACCCAAGGAGCAAAGCCTTTCACATAATCAAATCTCCAACCATCAAACTTCATGGTATTTTTGTAGTATTTCGCTACAGAATTAGATCGTTTCCATAACCAATCCTGTACATACGGTTTATTATGACTTAAATCAGGAAATCCACCAAAGAAACCACTATCAGAATTGTATTGGTCATTTGGGTGAAAATCATATTTTGTTCTATTAAACTTGCCTGATAGCGGTGTAAATTTTGTATACGTGCTTTTTCCTGCAAACTCGTTAGACTCCAGATCACCCCCGCTATTATGATTGAGCACCATATCTGCAATAACACTTAGACCGTTATTATGCGCAGAGGAGATCAAACTCACCAATTCTGACCTAGAACCAAATCGGGTTTCTGTACTTCCCATTTGGTTATACTCTCCAAAATCATAATAATCAAAGGGATCATACCCCATTGAGAAGGCACCATTCTGCGCTTTACTTACCGGTGGAAGCCAAATTGCATCGACTCCGGCATTACTCCAGGCTCCTACTTTACCCTTTACAACATTCCACCAGGTACCCCCGGCAGGAACATCCCAATAAAAGGCTTGCATCATTACTCCAGAACCGATTGGTTTCAGAGCTTTTGCAGAATACTCTTGTTGAAGATCATTTGACTCTGATTGAACGGAATCAAGATCCTCTTCTTTGCTACAGCTAATGAATAAAAAAGCCCCAGCAAGAAATACGTAAAAAAACTTACTTAATTTCATAAATATTTAGTGTTTTGTGTTAATTTTTTTTGAAATTAAGAATTTCATTAAGAACGAAAACGTTTGAAAAAATACGAAAACGTTTGCGTGTTGATAAAACATTAAGAATCAATATTTACTACTAGTAAAAAACGTTAGATTAAGGAAATTCCATAAAAAAAGTGCGACATAAATATCGCACTTTTTTCTTTTTTTGGATAAATCATAAAGGTTAACTACCTAAACGTAAACCTCATACAAAATAACCTAGTACATTCTATGTTGCCGGTTTATATTCTTTTTTATCAATGACCATCTTGGCAATAATTTCTCTTAAAATCTCAGACGTTCCTCCTCCGATTGGCCCCAATCTACTGTCACGTGACAATCGTGCAAGAGGATATTCTTCCATATACCCGTATCCACCTAGAAGTTGCAGACAATTATAGACTACTTCATCGGCAATTTTTGTTGAAAGCAATTTAGACATACTGGCTTCTTTAACTACATATTGTCCCTGATCTAGCCTTTTGGTTATCGAATAGTTAAATTCTTTACACATCTCTATTTCGCTAGCCATATTAGCTACAGAATGCCTCAATGCCTGAAACTTATCAATCGTTTTCCCAAAAGCTTCTCGTTCTGACATATATTTTATAGCATACTCTAAAGCATACTCAGATCTTGCATGTGCATTAACTCCCATGATTAATCTTTCTAGAGCAAAATGTTGCATTATATATGAGAAGCCTTTATTTTCTTCTCCCATTAAATTATGAGCAGGTATCTTTACATTGTCAAAAGCAATTTCACCTGTATCTGAAGCTCTCCAACCAAGTTTATCGAGTTTAGTTGCAGTAACTCCAGGTGTATCACGATCAATAACAAAAATACTGATCCCTTTATTTCCTATTTTAGGATCAGTTTTTGCTGCAATCACAAGGTAATCACTATACACCCCATTAGTTATAAAAGTTTTAGAACCATTAATTATATAATAGTCTCCTTCTTTAACAGCTGTGGTTCTCATCCCAGCAACATCAGACCCACCAAAAGGTTCTGTTATTGCCAAACAACCTATTTTTTCTCCAGAAATACTTGGTGTAAGGTATTCTTGCTTAATTCTATGATCTCCTTCTTTATTAATATGAGTCATTGCCAAATATGCGTGAGCCCACATTGCAGCAGCAAAACCACCTGAGTTGATTTTCTGCAATTCTTCTAAAAAAATTACGGTATAAAAAAGATCTAATCCAAGCCCTCCATACTCTTCGGGATATGCAATACCAAAATACCCCATCTCTCCGAATTTCTCCCAGATAAATCGATCGATATTTCCAGTTTCTTCCCACTTTTCGATATGCGGAACCACTTCCTTTTTAAGAAATTCTTTAAGGCTTTGCCTAAATAATTCGTGCTCTTCTGTAAAATACATATTGTTCATATGATAACTTGTGCTTTAATAGTTAGCATATCACTGCTTATAATGACAATAAAATATGAAGTAAGCCTTAAATCAAAACCATGATTTAGTTAACGTATTTTATGATTCATCAAAATTCACAGCAATTTTTTCCGATTATTAATTTAATGTCAAATATAAAGCTATTCTATCTATTTTTTCTAAAGAAAAACCTTCGATTTTTCCTAATTCGTTAAAGCTGGATATACCGCCTTTTTGCTCAATAAAATCTCTTACTTCTAAAGCCATTTCGAAAGTGAAATAAGGCACGGCTATCAAATCGTCTATTGAAGCCTTATTAATATTCACTTTTTCAATTACCTTTGGCGTTTTGACCGTAAACAAGGATAGCATTTTTTTTCTTTGATTATCATATAATCCTGAAACATCCTTAAGTTGTACATCACTTACAAAACCACCCAATTTATTTCTATATTTTACTATTCTCTCTGCAATGAAATCTGGTACATTTACTTTTCCCTGAAGTTGTTTTGCCGTAGCTGCATTTAAATCTTCTTTCTGAGCGTATGATTTTACCGGATAGGTTTTACTTGCATATTTCTTATACTTAGTCTTATTTTTCCATTCGGGAAACTTAAATAAAGGAGAGATTATCGCCAAAAGAGAATCTGAAACTTTTGATACTCTTTTAAAATCTGAGATAGAGTTGATCCACTTATCTTGACTTCTATATTCCTGCAGTCGATCCATTTCTTTGGCCGATAGACCCAATTGATATCCCTTATGATCAGAAATAAAGTTAGGATTAAAAGGTTTTAATCGGTATGTCTTTTTTTTCTGACTAGCCAATTCTTTTAAAGAATCTATTTGGTGTTGAAACTCGGATAACTCTACAAAACTCTGTTGTGGTTGTGTTGACTTCGGATAAAAATAATATCCCAACACAGCAACCAAAAGCAATATTGCCAAAAGAAAAATCCCATTTCGAAAACGTGAATGTATCTCGAAATGGGATTTAATATCTTTCATTGATCTATACTTATTTCTGAGAAGCTTTTATTGCTGTAAAATACCTTGCCAATTGCTTTTTAACCACAGGGAATAAGAAGTATAATCCAATCATATTAGGGAATACCATAGCAAAAATCATAGCATCAGAGAAATCCCAAATTGATTTCATACTAGCTGCTGCACCAATAACAACAAAAGTTAAGAATAATAGCTTATACACTAAATCTGCTTTCTTTCCTCTACCGAACAAAAATTTCCAGGATTGTAACCCATAATATGACCAAGATATCATTGTGGATACTGCGAAAAGAACCACAGCAATAGTTAAAAACACATTAGAATAAGGAATATACTTAGCAAATGCTTTTTGAGTAATCCCAGCACCTTCATATGAAATACCATCAATCATAACAGCTCCACTACCATCTCCTCCATACGCAAAAGCTCCATCAGAATTGAAAATAATGATTACCAATGCCGTCATGGTACAAATCACAACAGTATCAATAAATGGCTCTAACAATGCCACTAAACCTTCTGAAGCAGAATATTTGGTTTTAACAGCAGAGTGAGCAATTGATGCAGATCCGGCACCTGCTTCATTAGAAAATGCCGCTCTTTTAAACCCTACTAATAAAACACCAATAACTCCTCCAACACCTATAGCTTTAGGATTGAAGGCCTCGGTTATAATCATTCCAATTGCATCATCTATAAAGGAGAAATTACTAAAAATAATATATAAACACGCTATGATATAAAGTAATGCCATAAACGGAACCACTTTTTCAGTAACCGATGCAATTCTTTTAATTCCACCAATAATAATGATTCCAACCAAAATAGCTAGAATTATACCAATCCAAAATCCAGCTGCGGTACTTTCTAAACCTAATAGTTCTTTTAAAACCACAGTTGCCTGATTTGATTGTGCAGCATTTCCGCCACCAAACGAACCCCCTATACAAAAGATTGCAAAAACTACGGCTGCAATTTTACCCAGCCAAACAAATCCTTTTTCTTTAAGTCCTTTACTCAAATAATACATCGGTCCGCCGTAAACGGTTCCATCTTCTCCTACATCTCTATACTGTACACCAAGAGTACATTCTACAAATTTTGTAGACATACCAAGGAAACCACAAATAATCATCCAAAACGTAGCTCCCGGTCCCCCCAGAGCAATTGCTAATGCAACACCTGCAATATTACCGTTACCCACTGTTCCTGATACTGCGGTTGCCAGTGCTTGAAAATGCGAAACTTCACCTTCTTTGGATTCATCTCTTATTGTATCTCTAATATCTCCCTCTACTATATTTACTTCGGGTTTTCCCTCTATCCCATGTCCTTCGACATCATCATATTTACCTCGTACCACATTGATTGCTTTAGCGAAGTATCTAACATTAGGAAAACCAAAATAGATAGTAAAAAATAAGGCACTTAACACCAATAGTATTAAAACAAATGGTGTACCTCCGATGGTAAAGAAAATTACATTTGAGAAAAAGTCTGAAACTGGTTGAAAACCTTCATCTATTCTTTGATCGAGGCCTTTTTCTGCAGTTTCTTGTGCGAATGTTATAAATGGGGTTGTGAATGCTAAAAGTGAAAGAAGAATTCTCTTCATGATTATGTGAGTTAATTGAATTTAGTTATTAAGAAGCCAGCAAGATGCTAAAAAAAACGGTTGTGTACAATTTTTAGAGAGTTAAATGTTCGGTAATTGTTAAATATTGAACTCTTTATTTAACAGATTAATCTGCTCAGGACGACCAAGAACTACAATCTTAGAACCCGGTTTTAACAGTGTATCTGCTTCTGGATTTACAATGTACTCTCCTTCGGGAGACTTATAACCAATGATGGTACATCCTGTTCTGGATCTCATGTCTATATTACGAATTGTTCTTTCTTTAAGATCATCAAATAATTCTTCAAAAGATACTTCTTCTATATTAATAGATCGTTTACCTACAATAGAAAGGTTATCTAAAAACTCTATTAAATCAGGAACCACTACCAATGATGCCATATGATCTCCACCTATACGGTCTGGCATGATTACATTATCTGCTCCTGCCAATCTTATTTTTTTATAAGAGGTATCTAGGGAAGCTCTACTAATTATTTTTAAATTCTTATTAATTTGTCTTGCAGATAATACAATAAATAGGTTATCTGCATCTTCGGGTAAAGTACAGATCAAACAGGCAGCCTTCTTAATACCGGCTTCAATCAAAACTTCATCCTCGGTAGCATTTCCTTTTAAAAAAATTAAATTATCGTTTTGATATCTTTGAATTACTTCATCATCCTTTTCGATAATAATAAATGGTTTTTCATAGGCTAACAATTTAACTGCCGATTGTTTTCCATTACGACCATAACCAATGATAATAATATGGTTTTCAAGCTTATCTATCATTTTTTGTGTTTTTCGATATTGAACTCTTTTGGGATCATTCTTACTCACAATATATTCTGTAATTACAGATACCGAATATGCAAATATAGATACACTGGTAGCAATCAAGAAAATTGTAAATAATTTGGCATTGTCATCCAAAGGTTGCACTTCGCTAAAACCAACAGTCGACATCGTAATTACAGTCATGTATAAGGCATCAACCCACGGATAATTAGAAAAAAACCGAAACCCTATTACCCCAATTACAATTACAGTAATTAATAAAATTAAAGCAATATATACTTTTCGTCTACCCCAATTGTAAATTTTTATCATAAGTCAAATACAGAAGTTCGTTTAGTATATACCAGGTCTTTCAGTTTTAGCCAAAATGCCATATTAAGATATATCACAAATCCCAGACCAGCAGTAGCAAAGGTTAAATAAATAAAAAACAAGCGTACATTCTTAGCTCGCATACCTAACCTATCAGCTAATCTAGAGGATACATAAAACCCATTGCGCTCTAAAAAGTGTCTTAGATTATATAGCATACCGCAAAATAATTATATTATCCTAAACTTTAACCTTGATTCAATAAATAATTACCAATAGCGCATTTTAAACAAGCTTTTTTATCACAATACTCATTTTTAAGTTGTAACATAGCTTGAGATTGCATTGCATTATTTATAGATACTTTTAAAGAAGCAAAATGATCTATAATACTATTCTTTTCAAATGGTAATTGAGACAGCAACTCAAAAATCTCCTCTTCAGGGTTTTTACCTTGACTTCTAGCATATATAAACTTAATAGGAATGATGGTATTAATTAAAAGAAGATTTATAAACGATTGTGTTACCTTCTTCTTTCTTGAGACAGATTCTTTTTCGAATGTATAATGATTTTTCCAAAAATCGCTTGTATCTACTTGAAAAAGTTGGTAAAAGTCGTTGATGCAATTTGTATTAATAATACTATCAAAAAGTTGTTGATGACTACAATATAGCTTAGCCAATTGCGCAAGACGAATTGTTGGAAAGTTCGGAGGTCTCAACCTGAAAAACTGAAATGGGATAACACCTTTATTATTAATATTGAATTTGTTTCGTAAAAAATCATATTCTTTCTTAAGGCTTTTAGTGTACTCCGTTTCATGCTTGGTAGTCAATAGATTTGCTTGACCAAAAAATAAGGCTTCTAACCTGTTTAGATCTTTACTACATTTTTGAATAACCGAAAAATCTAAAGAATTAGCTAGACTAAGGAAAGATTCTCCATTAACCTTCAATCCAAAATTTTTGGCTAAAAGTTTAAACAACACTGCTTCCCAGTTATTTGTAGACTTTTTTAACAACTCTAAAATCAAAATCGACTTTTGCTCTAACCGCTCTATATACAATCTTTCTTGCCAATTAGATACTACAAAACCAGTAACTTCTGGTAATTGTTTCTCGCATGCTATCCAATTCGTGTTGTTTTTTTCAAAAAGTGCATGATAATGTACTAATATATTTTTCTGGACATAGTCTTTTAATTGCAGTGTGGGTATTTTGGTATTATCTCTTCTAAAAATCTCTGCATCCTCTTCCCAAACTACATGAAGAATTACATTATCATACGCACGATCATTTTCATGATTATGCACATACCAATCACTGGATTTACAATGTATTTCGACATTTCCTGCCCATTTCTGGTTTTCGATACTCATTTGAGCATTAAAAAAATCTGGACCTGAATTCTCGGTATTATGAACACCAACAAATTGTAAAATAACCTGTTGTTGATTCGTTGTTTTTAAATTAGAGAGTTCAAACTTTTTATGTTTCCATAGGTATTGAAGAAAATCTTCGTTCATTAATCCCAGTGTTGTTTATTTATTGATAGGTTTACCTTATAATAGAAAAGGTGGAATATACCTATTGTAGATTTTGGGTAGGAAGAAAAAGCTACACTAACGTATTTAAATATTTGCTGAAAATAATAAAAATTATTCTAATCTTGTAAGTCTATCGTTAAAGCGTGGACAAAAACAAAACAAATTCTTATCCAAACCCAATGAAAAACATTCTAAAATCAGTCTTTATATCTGTATTTCCTGTAGTAGCACTTTATTTCGTATTTGATAGCGTACTGCATCTAATCAACCATGGAATATCCTATAGATATATAGGGCGATTACTCATAGCTGCAACCATAGCCTTCTTTTTTGCCATGATTTTTATGAAACCTGTAGCCAGAACAGATGCAAATTTAAAAAAACACACCCTCCTTATAGGTATTGGTTTTTTGATTAGTATGGTATTTGGTGGGATTATTGAAAAGGACTTGAACGGTTCATTGCCCAGCGTTGGCTTATTTTTAGGTTGGGTTCTTTATATAAAATGGTATTCTGTATTTGAAGATAGGAAATCAAACAAAGCGATACACGTTGGAAATCAATTACCTGATTTCGAATTGCAAGATCCAGAAAAAAATAATGTAAATGTTTCTAAATTTATTGGCAATCCATCTATTTTTATGTTCTACAGAGGGAATTGGTGTCCTTTATGTATGGCACAAATCAAAGAAATTGCTTCGCAATACAAGGAGCTTGAGAAAAGAAACGTAAATATCGTTCTAATAAGCCCTCAACCACATGGACATACTAGATCTTTAGCCAAAAAATTTGGTGTACATTTTAATTTCTTAGTAGACCAAGGTAATAAAGTAGCTAAGCAATTGGATATTCTTTCTAAAAACGGAATACCCATGGGTTTTCAAACACTGGGCTATGATAGCGACACCGTGTTGCCAACCGTAATAATTACAAACAAAAAAGGAAAAATTATTTTTGCAGATCTCACTAATAATTATAGAGTACGACCAGAACCGGAAACATTTCTTACCATTTTAGACCAAGAAAACATGTAATTAATACCGTTATTTTGGCACTAATACCTTCTAAAAGGTAAGTTAATCCCTCATAAATTGTGTAATTATGGCTCATAATTCTTAAAATCTAGTTAATACTGCTACAAAATGTACTATTGGTAATATATTATGTATTAATGGAAACTCTAACAACAATTTCATTTCTTTACTTTGTTTCTAGAATTAAAGGGAAAATAATTCACAAAGACATAAAGATTACAAAACCCTAAGCTAAGTTGAGTTTGTGTTAGGTTATAGAAGGTTGTCAATTTTTGACGACCTTCTTTATTTTCTAGATATTGATATCGGGATAAATATCAAACTTATTAAAAAATGCTTTTCTAAATTTTGAAGAATTAGAATAATTCAGGCTATCCATTACTTCTTTAATAGATAATCCTTCACCAAATATCATATTATAAGAACTTTCTAATTTTTTATTATTAAAGAATTCTAAAGGCGTCTGATCATGGATCTCTTTAAACATATTAAAGAAATTTGTTCGACTCATATGTGCCATTGTAGCCAATTGGTCAACACCTACAAAGGGTTCATGAAGATTCTCTTTAAGATAATTACTCACCTTATAAATATTACCAACTTGGGCACTGTTAACATTAAAAGGGTTACTTTCGGTTTCCCATTTTAAAACATCTTTCCAAAAAGTTTCTAATAATCGTATTCCTCTAGCGATATAATAGAGGTAGTTTTCTACACTATCAAGACTAGGTTGCACGATTTGGTCAAAAAGATTAGATTGCCGGTACGAAAGATAGAATTTATCGATATGTTGATGCGAATAGCGAATATAACTATCTACTTTCTCAGCCATATCAGTGCTCTTCATAAAATAGGGCTTCGTGTATGAACTTTTAAGTACAATCATTGTGGACTTTACTTCTGCTCCTTTAGTAATAAAAACCTGTTCTCCTTGTCGAGCGTCCATACATCTCATATTACCGGGAGTATAACTATCAGAATATTTACTGATAATCTGATTCTCTTCTATTTGATGATCTAACGCATATTTTCTAAAATGAAGAATTATATCTTTTTCATCAATTGGTCTTCTAATGTATTCTATATCTGTATTTGCTTTATAATTATTTACTAAAAGAAATACTTCTGGAGATATTTTATAGTATGATAAATACCCTTCGCCTATTTCTGGCGGAAAATAAATTCGATCTGAAGAACTATTTGGATCCAACTGGGATCTAAAATAACCTCTTAATTTATCTATGTCAGAAAAATCAAACACATATTTACACATATACTACTACCCTTTAATCCTTACTTTATTGATGTATCTAGATAAATTATTCTAATAAAAACACAAAATTAAATATGAAAATAACCCCTTTACCAGCACATAACGCTAATAGAGGGGTTAAATTATACTAAAGATTAAAGATAAGGATTTATTTTATATGACTGATAACATCATACTTAGTAATAATATGGTGCTTTCCGTTTCCAAGGTCAACTAAAACAGCTGGATTTCCGTTTTTTATGAGTTTAGATATCTCATCTAACGAAGTTTTTGCATTCACTACCGGGAATGGATCTTTCATTACTTCTTTAATTGGAGTACTATCCATATTTTTATCTTCCATAAAGGCTTTAAACAAAGCACTCTCATCTACAGAGCCCACAAATCCTTCGCTATCAACAACCGGTATTTGTGAAATTTGAAATTTACGCATACGCTCTATAGCATGAGACACTAATTCCTCTGTTTTAACCGTAACTAATGGCTTTTCTGAGTGATCTTTTACCAAATCAACGGCCGTAGACACTTCCTCTTCAAGGAAACCGCGTTCACGCATCCAGTCATCATTAAACATTTTACCTACATATCGACTACCGTGATCGTGATACAATATAACGACTACGTCTTCTTTGGTAAAGTGTTCTTTTAATTGTAGTAACCCTTTAATTGCAGCTCCTGCACTATTCCCCAAAAACATTCCTTCTTCTTTGGCCAATCGTTGGGTATATATCGCCGCATCTTTATCGGTTACTTTGGTAAACCCATCGATTACCGAAAAATCTACATTTTTCGGAAGAATATCTTCCCCAATACCTTCAGTGATATAAGAATAGATCTCATTTTCATCAAAAATACCCGTTTCATGATACTTTTTAAATACCGAACCGTAGGTATCTACTCCCCAAATTTTGATATTTGGATTCTTTTCCTTCAGATATTTCCCTACTCCAGATATAGTTCCTCCGGTACCTACTCCTACAATAAAATGAGTTATTTTACCTTCAGTTTGTTCCCAAATCTCTGGTCCTGTACTTTCATAATGCGCCACGGCATTAGATGGGTTATCGTATTGGTTTACATACCACGAATTTGGTGTTTCTTCTGCTAATCTTTTTGAAACCGAGTAATAGGATCTTGGATCATCGGGTTCTACATTAGTAGGACACACCATTACTTTAGCACCTACAGCACGAAGAATATCCATTTTTTCTTTAGATTGCTTATCCGCCATGACACAGATTAACTTATACCCTTTTACAACGGCAACTAATGCTAATCCCATTCCTGTATTTCCTGAAGTCCCTTCGATAATGGTTCCTCCCGGTTTTAATCGACCATCGGCTTCTGCATCTTCAATCATTTTTACTGCCATACGATCTTTAACCGAGTTGCCAGGGTTAAACGTCTCATATTTAGCCAATACTAAGGCATCTACATCTTCAACTAAAGCATTCATTTTTACCAAAGGTGTGTTACCAATGGTTTCTAATATGTTTTTTGCGTATTCCACTATGTATAATTTTAATAACCCAATTTCTAGGGTATTTAACTTCGCAAAGATACGATCTAGAATATCGATTCCAATGTACTGATGAGAACTTTTTATTTTATGGTAATTTTATACTTTCCGTTTTAATAAAATACCTTTGCTAATCAGTGTATATTTAATGAAAGAATAGGATAAAATCTTTTTTCATTGTATCTATAAAAAACACATCTATTCTAATACTTTTGTTGTCATGAAATTTTATGTATTCATCATCATATTTTTTTCCATGTTTTCTTTTGTTCAAGGGCAGCAGAAATCAGAAAGTTTAGATACCCAGGATAGTTTAGAGGTTGAAAAATTGTATGGACTTGCCAAAGAAAATTCGGATCGCCGGCCAAATGAAGCTAAAAAATATCTCTATCAAGTTGTTCAATATATTGACAGTTTGGTAACTCCAAGACAGTCAAAAAATAATTATTTTAATAAAAGAAAGGCTGATGCCTATCACTTTCTTAGCTATTATGAACGTAGAGAACATAATTTTGATGAAGCTGCAATACTAGCTCAAAAAAGTATTGATATAAAACTTGCATATGGGTTAGACTCTTTATTAGCCACATCCTACCATCAAAAGGCCAAAGCCTGGATTTCAGTTTTAAATTCTATGGAAGACGGTATCAAGCAACTTGAAAAAGCAGAACAAGTTGCTCTAAAACATAAACAAACAAAGCAGTTGTTAGAGATATATAGCTCATTTGGTTCTGCTTATGGGGTAGCAAGTGATACTGTTAACGCCATGAAGTATTATAATAAATCCATCCAACTGGTTGATTCTATAGGGACAGATTATCAAAAAGCTGCGATGTATGCTAATTATGCAACTATACTAAGACGTTTTAATGACTACGAAGGTAATTTACCTTATTTACAGAAGGCCATAGCACTCCACAAGAAAAACAATAATAAAATAGGTTTAGAATCTGGTTTATACGCGCTAGGAATTCACTATACCAAAGTAGGCCAACCCCAAAAAGGCATAACGTATTTAAAACAAGCCATTGCTATGTGCTTAGCGTTGAAAAGTGAAGCGGCATTACCTTTTAGATACCTCGCTTTAAGTAGAAGTTATGAAGCTTTAGGAAACTATAAAGAGAGCCATAAAGCATATTTAGAATATCATACATTATTAGAAAAACGTAATGATGTTGAAGAAGCAAAAAAACTGGCGAAGCTTGAGACCACTTTTGCATATGAAAAACAAAAAGCAATAGATAGCCTTAAATTTGTTAAAGAAAAAAGGGAGTTAGAGTTAATCAATAAAGCAGAGAGTTCGAAAAAAAGATTGTATTTAACGCTTCTTATCACTGCGATCATGGCCGGAGTTGCAATAGGATATCTTATCAGAAGAATTTACAAAAATAAAACCCTTGTTGTTGCAAAAGAATTAGAAAAAAACAAACAGGAGTTGGCAGATTTCACCAAACAGTTGATTGAAAAAAGTGAAGCTCAAGAAACACTTAGCAGAGAACTAAAAGAATTAAAATCGGAGTTTGGAGAAAAAGAATCTATAAAAAATCTCCAAGAGCTTACTGCAGCAAAAATCTTAACTAAAGAAGACTGGTACACATTTAGAAAAAAATTCTCTAATGTACATCCAGGATTCTTTATTAAGATCAAAAATAGAGGGTTTCAACTCACCCAATCAGAAGAACGATTGATCGCCATGGAAAAACTAGAATTAGATACGAAACAAATTTCTAATATGTTAGCGATCTCTGAAGATAGTGTCATGATGAATCGTTACCGCCTTCGTAAAAAAATCAATGCCCCTAAAGGAGCACCCATTCTTGAATATCTTGAAAGAAATTAGAAACAAAAGTTTTCTGTTTTGTATCTAAAAAAATATCCTAAACACTGCATTTGGTGTAAAACCCAGAGAAAATCGTTGAATGACTTGCTCTAGAATAACCTCTAGTTCTTCGGGTGTAGATCCGGTTGTACCTTCTACAGCAATTCCACCGTCATCTAAAGGTTTTCGCTCTGCTTTGTATATTAAGTTTAAAGGTTTTATCCTGTCGTAAATATTTAAGAATGATAGTCCTAGTTGCGCTTTTAGTTTTGTATTACCAGACTTAATATTAAAATCATATAATACAGAAGCATCTAACCTATGAAAATCTGGCAATTTATCGCTATTTACAGCTCCAAAATTAACTACACCAGCATTTTCACCATCGGCATCAATCATAATTTCATAACTATTTACTGGGGTAATAGGTTTTCCGGTTCTAAACTGCCAACCGAGAGAGAATTGCCATTTTTCAAGTTGTAATGTATTCGAAATCCTAAAAGAATGCGTTATATCATTATTTCCAGGGAACTCAAAAGGGGTCTCTGCCAAATTAGGGAATTGAAACATAATATCATTATAAGTATATCCTGCCCATATCTTATAATTATCCCATTTATATTTTAATAAAACATCTACACCTTTTATCGTACTTTCACCTTCTTCTAAATTTTCTAAAGGATTACTAAATCCATTAGTGAATGTTGTTAGACCTTCGAGTTCCTTATAATAGGCATCGATGTCTATGTTTACATTTTTATAATGATATAACACTCCTCCAGAAACTTGATTACTACTTAATAAAGGAAATTGTTGATCATCAGATAAACGCCATAATTCATTTTCTAAACGTAGTTCGGTATGATTAAATTCTACCAATTGAGAAATGGGTTGATTCCTTCTTTCTACAGCAGTTTTAACCCTAAAACGATCCCCTAAAGGGTATTCCAAATTTATACGAGGTTCAACCAAAAACTCATCCAAAGAACTATAATGCACTAATCGAAGCCCGGCATTAATAAACCCATTATTTTTAAAATTAAAGGTATACTCTCCAAATAATGCATTTTGAAGATTTTCATCATCTTGACCAGAGCTTTCAAATTCAGCATCAACAGGGTTTTCTTTACTGATGATTATATCTAAATCGGTATAAGAAAGTTCATACCCTAAAGTAAGTTTTTGTGTTTCTCTGATTGCTAAAGAAGAAGTGAATTTTAGTCCTAAATCTACAATATCGTTTTTACGAATATTGATTTCTGCCAGGTCTAAAATACCATCATCTGTTTCATCTTTAATTTCATCATTTTGATAGTAAGAATTGTATTCAGAAAAATAAGCAGTAAGTTTTTGTTGATATGTATCACTTGATTTATACTCCCAGTTAAGGCTTGCCCCTTTATTTTGGGTAATTAATGAATCTACTACGATTTCGTCTCCACCTGTAAAGTCAAAATCCAAACGATTTCTGGTATACAACCCACTAACAGAAATATTATTCTTAGCATTAGGTTTTAGAATAAATTTGGTACTAACATCGGTAAAAGAAAAATCATTATTACTGGTATCCCGACTAAAATCATCATCAGTTTCCAAGGCTAACACATTACCATTAATATCTTTAGCTACGCCAAAATTTGTAAAAATCTTATCGGCATAACTATTATATGTTGGGGTTTCTACAACATCAGAATACGATCTTCTTGCAAAAGCATAAATTGCAGTTTTTTCAGATAAAGGAGCTTTTACATATCCATTTGCAGATAAACCATCAATTTCAAATCCTCCTTCAACTTTTTTGGGAATAGCATCTCCACTAGAAATATCAATAATACCCGAAATACGATCACCATAACTAGCACTTGTACCAGATCTAAAAATGGTCGCTTTTTTTGTAGCGAAGGGGTTAAATAATGAAAACATCCCATAGAAGTATCCTGTATTATACAATTTAATATCATCATATAATATCAAATTTTGATCGGGTGACCCTCCTCGAATCTGAATACCCGTAGCAGATTCATCTAAGGTTGAAATACCCGGAATTAATTGAATACTTTGCGATATATCGGGACTTACCAATCCTGGTAAAATTCCTAATTTATCAGAATCCAACGAAATCGATCCATCTTTATTTCTATCAATCCCAGAGGTAACATACCCTAATACAACCACCTCATCAAGAGCAGAAGATAATGGGTCGAGTTCTATTGTTTGGCAAGAATCACCCACCTTAATAATGATCTCTTTGTCATCATAGCCAATAAAACTCAGTTTTACATTTTCGGTAGCAAGACTAGAATCTTCTACACTAAAATATCCTTTATCATCTGTAGTGGTATTTAGATCAGCATTGACAATCACGGTAACATAAGGAAGAGGGCTATTAGAATTTGAGTCAACAACATAACCACAAATCATCTTTCTTTGTGTAATGATAACTTGTTTAGGAGATACTTTTTCAAAAATAAGATCAGTCTGCGTTTCCAAAAAAGGTAACAGATTATCAATATCTATCTCTTGTTGAGATATTGTAATTGTTTTTGAAGCAATAACTTCTTGAGCATATGAAAACAGAATATCTGTTTTAGATTCGATATCACTAAGTACTTCTTTGAGAGGGGTATCGGTATATGAAATCTCAAATTTCTCTTGTGTATAACATAGTGCAGACACAAAAAATGCCGCTATAAGCATTAGACGTTGGTTCATGAATATATACGTAAGTTGGTTTATTGTAAATATACGATAGTTTTATCTTTAGAAAGGGTATACGAAATGCCCATTGGGGTTAAGGTAGATTTTAATGCTTTCTCTAAATCATCATGTAAAAAACTTCCGGTAAATAATCTGGATAAATCGGTCTCTTTACCTTGGAATGTAACGTTATACTGAAGGCGGATTTCGTCAAGAACTTCTTGTAAAGGTTGTTCTTTAAAAACGCTAATACCGTTCATCCAATTAGGAATCGATTCTTCAGCTTTTTCAGTAACGATTTTTGCTTCAGAAAGTACAATTTTATCATTTCTCTTTAAAATGTGATATTCTTCTGAAGCGATTTTATCAAATCGTACGGCACCTTCAAAACAGTTTAATTCAAAAGTCTTAGTTCTTGTTTTAATATTAAATTTAGTGCCAAGAACCGATATATCCCCGTAGGCTGTTTGCACTACAAAATCTCCTCCTTTTTCGACCTCGAAATAGGCTTCTCCTGTTAGACTAACTTCACGATTATTTAGCCAAAAAAAGCGTTTATGCTCTATTTCTGAATCAGCATTAAGCTGTATTTTAGACCCATCGGGTAAAGTAACCGCAAGTTGTTCACCATAGGTCGTGGTATAACTTTTAGTAGAAGTAAACAATCCGAACACTCCTAATATGACTACAACAGAAGCTGCAATAGCAAGCCAGGTTGTATTGGTTGTTTTTCGCTTCTTACCAAAAGTGATTTGCTCTTTGGTAGTAATCAAAGCTCGGCGAGTATCTACAGGAGGTGCTTTAAAGTGTTGAGCTATGGTATTAATACGATTAAATCCTTTGTATGCTTCGGATTTTTTGAATTCTGATAATTCTTCCTCGCTCAACTCTCCGGCAACCCATCGTGCTATATATGTTTCATCTGATTCGTACTTTTCCATAATAGTTAGAAAGTGTTTTTTTTACTTTCGGTAATTCATGTTCATATTCTTTTTAATCCTCATCATTTTCACCTCTATATCTATAATACAGCGAAACAATGAATTACCCTATTTTTTAAATTTTAAAATCGTTACCTAGCAATTTTCTAAGGTTAATAAAAGCATTACTCATACGTCTTTCTACCGCTTTCACAGTAATATTAGTAATCTCGGCAATCTCTTTATATGTTTTTTTATCAATTCTACTTAATAAGAACACTTCGCGTTCTTTATCAGACAATTTTGAAATTGCTTGTTCTAATTTGATTCTAAACTCTTCGGTTTCTAGAACAAAATCCGGACTTTCGTGATCTTTATCATCTCTAGGCATAGCTTCATATCGTAGCACTACTTTTTTATGAGCAAATTCATTTAGCAATGCATTATTACATATCTTAAAAATGAGGGATTTTGCCGTTTCATAAATGATATCGGCACATTGTTTCCATAATTTTACAAAAGCATCTTGTACGATGTCTTCTGCTTGCTGTATATCACCACATTTATAGTACAGATAATTTCTTGCCGATTCAAAATGAGTATTGAATAGCGTATCGAAATTCTTTTCTTCACAAACAGATTGCTTTTTCTCGGGCATGGGGTTTAAAGAATTATGAAATATTCAAAGCTATTAAAAAAACATAAAGCTAGAACATTTTAATGAACCTTATTTCCTTACAACCAT
This sequence comes from Aquimarina penaris, assembly GCF_040786285.1. Lineage (NCBI taxonomy): Bacteria > Pseudomonadati > Bacteroidota > Flavobacteriia > Flavobacteriales > Flavobacteriaceae > Aquimarina > Aquimarina penaris. Next base: position 401,007 of record NZ_JBFMKQ010000002.1, on the reverse strand, counting down.
TGTAATCAGCTGTTTTTCAATGATATTTAAATTTTTGTAGGGGTATTTGTAGGGGTTGTTTTTAACCAATACATCTACATGGACATGTATTTTTGCATCGTTACCCCCAAAACTTTATCACTATGAACACCTCATATTTAACCTACAACTTTTCTAAAAATCATACAATCATTCTACGCTCTAACAAAGAATGAATTATGAACCTGATTCTCGTCATTTTTCCAATCCTCTAAAAAAATTAAAAAATAAAAATAGGGTATCCTGAAACTTGACTGTATTAGAATAAGAAACAACAATTAAACAATTAATTTTTATACCCCCCTTATTTATGAAAAAACTACTACTATTGTTATTAGCATCTTTTTGTATTGCTTATAACGCACAAGCACAATGTGGACCCGGACAGGATACGACTCCACCTATATTTGGTGGTGCCGGAGACGGTTCTTTGGCCAATCCATTTGGAAACTTATTACAAACTACTGTAGGAAGTGTTCCTAGCGGTACGTACTACTTCAATTTTAATGGAAGTACGTTTCAAGGAGTATTAGACAACGATACCGATGGAGGTGGTTGGTTAATGATTCTTAACTATGTACACGTTGCAGGAGATAATTCTAACTTAACGGTACGTAATACCGATTTACCTTTATTAGGGTCTTCTACCCTTGGTGATAACGAAGCTGGCACCACTACCTGGGGACATATGGGTAATGCCCTGGCCGCAGCAATTGACTTTGAAGAAATGCGTTTTTACGGTGCTACTACTGGTCATAACCGTGTAATTGATTTCAAAACTAATTATAGCAATGCATTGAATTATGTAAAGACGGGTACAGGTACTTTTTCAGGAATAAATAATACCGCTAATTTTACTGTTCTAGCAAATCACACAGCCAATATCCCTGCTCAAGCATTTAACGCGTTTTCGAACGAAGGAGACTTAGCACTGACCAATTTTCCTTTTTGGAGAGGTGGACAATATCACTGGGGAATTAGAGGTGGTGGTAATCGTTGGGAAGTTGATGATTTTGCCATCAATGCCGCAAGTACAATTCATAGAGTATGGGTTCGCGGAGATCTATCGCCAGCAGGTACAACGACACTTACTACCAGTTTGGATGCAAGTGGTAATCTTACAGTAGCTCCAACAGATTTTGGATTAACCGTTACGGACAATTGTACTACTCCTAGTCTTAGTTTAAGCAGAACCGACTTTGATTGTACCAATATTGGTAATAATATCATCCAACTCACCGCAACAGATGGTCAAAACAACAGCACTGTTATTGATGTAACCGTTATTGTAGAAGAGTCTGCTCCTGTTATTACTAATGATACATTCGTGAACATAGATTTAGACGAAACAGGTAACGCCTCGATCACATTAGCAGATCTTAATGCAAGTGCAACCGATGATTGCGGGCTACAAAGTCTAACATTAAGTCAAACAGATTTTGACTGTAGTAATGTCCGTAGACCTAATGTAGTAACGCTTACAGCAACCGATGTTAATGGCAATATAAGCACTGGCAATGTAGTTATATTTGTTAACGATGTTACTGATCCGGTCATAGAATGTGTAGCACCTTTTACTTTAGAATTAGACGCAACCGGTAACGCTATTATTACAGAAGATAATATTCTTTTAAGTGCTACAGATAATTGTTCTGTAGATCGTATTCAATTTGACAAAAGCTCATTTACTTGTGCAGACCTAGGAGATAATACTGTCACCGTAACTGTATTTGACAATAATAGAAATTCTGTAAGTTGTACGACTACAGTTACCATTACAATACCTTCATGCCCTTCAAACTTTACTTTAGAAAGTGATCCTACTGCCTGCGGAGCCGTATACAACTATCCATGTGCCAGCAACATCACCGCCGGGCCTGCGAGTGGAACACTGTTAGCTGTTGGAAGTACCACAACGTATACCTATGACACCCTTGATAATACAGGAGCTACCGTATCATGTAGTTATGATGTGACTGTGGTTGATACCAGAGCACCTTTGTTTAATACCAAAGATGTAACCCTTACATTAACAAACTTTGAGGATACAGCTACAATAACCCCACAAGACGTCTTAGGTCCAGATCCATTGGCTCGCGACTATACTGTAGAAACTTCGGGTACATTGGATCGTGTGGATATAAGCGCTACAGGAACCGAAGTTGTTTTAGACGATGACGAACTTACAGCTGCATTACCTATTGGTTTCGAGTTTGGTTTTTACGGAAATCTATATACAGAATTCTATATTTCATCCAACGGATTTATCACTTTTTCTGATGAAGGAGATGATGGATGTTGTAGTGGACAGACATTACCCGATACCAATGAACCAAACAACCTAATTGCCTTTGACTGGAATGATATAAATCCTGAAGACGGAGGAACCATGAGTTATACCACTATTGGGACTGCACCTAATCGAATTCTGATTATGGATTGGGATAGTGTGACTCATATTGATGATGATACTGACATTACAACAACCCAAGTAAAGCTATTTGAAGGAACGAATCGTATTGAGATCCATACAATTAACATTCCGTTAACCGGAGATGATAAAACCCAAGGGTTAGAAAATATAGATGGTACAGCTGCTATTATTGTTCCCGGTCGTAATGCATCTAACTGGGGAGCTACAAATGATTATGTTGCTTTTGCACCTACTAGTGGAGTCTTTGAGAACTGTGGAATCGATACGATGGTTGTTTCGCCAAATACGTTTAACATCAGAAATACAGGAGACAACATCGTAACATTTACCGTTACCGATGTTAACGGAAACGTTACTGAGCAAACCGCTATAGTAAACGTAACTGGAGATTGTTTTATAGATAATTTAGATGATAATAATTTCCAAATACAGTTGGCTAATGAAACCTGTGCCGATAAAAACAACGGTATTCTAAGCATCAATGCAGTAGAAAGTTTTAATTATGTTGCCTCACTCAATGGAGAAGATTATCCTTTTACTTCTGATCTTGTTATACCTGATTTAGTACCGGGAACCTACCCACTATGTATTACCATTGCAGGAATTTCAGACTGCCAAAAATGTTATGAATTTGTCATCGAAGAGGCTACTGTATTTGAAGGTAAAACAACGATGGATAACATCAATAACAAAGTGTTTGTTGATATCCAATCGGGTACTGCTCCGTATACCGTTACTATCGATAATAAAGTCGTAGGCGAATACAACACCAATAGTTTTGTAGTCGATGCTAAAACCGGAGGTGTAGTCGAAGTATTCTCCAGCAAAGCTGCTTGCCAGGGTAAATTATCAACAACGATGGGTAACTTAGGAAATGTAAGCCTATACCCTAACCCAACCAAAGCTAATGTAACACTAAGCATCCCTAATGCTGATAGTGATACCGTGACTATTGAGATTCATAATGCACTGGGGATGACCGTATCTTCTGGGGTGTATGACATCACAGCTAACAAAATAGAATTACCAATGCAAGGGCTACCTGCAGGAATATATTTTGTGACGATCAATCAGGGAACTTCAAAAACATTGAGAATCGTAAAACAATAAAGATAATTATCTCTCCCCTTGCTTTTCTGGAGCAAGGGGAATCAAAAACCTATTAAAAAGCAAATACAATATACCCATGAAAAATTTATATATCGCCATATTGAGCATGGTACTGTTATTCTCATGTACCGAAGAAGAGAGTATACTAGTAGATTCTTTACAAAATCTTAGTGTAGAGCCAACTACACCAGGTTTACTATACCCTACTAACAATTTAGTATGTACCAATTTTAACCTGAAGTTCGATTGGACTACATCAACAACTATTACCTTGGGTACCATTGGTTACTTGGTAGAAATTGCTTCAGATGAAGCATTTAATCAAATAGTATTTACAGCAGTAACTGATCAACCCACGGCCACTTTTACTTTAGAAAGAGGAACCTCGTATTTCTGGAGAGTAAAAGCTCTAAATAGTAAAGGATATAAAAGCCCATATTCTAGTGTGTTAACCTTTATCACAGAGCCAGAAGCCAGTACCAATACAATTCCTACAGTTTCTTCAACAGCAAGTCCTGCTTCGGGAGAAATGGTAACAGGAAGTACCGTATCATTAGATTGGAATGCTTCTGATAGCGACAATGACACACTAACATATGATGTATACTTTGGCGAGTCCAACCCTCCTCAATTATTAGCAGAAAACCTGGATACTACCACATTTGATGTAGCAGTATCTTCTGGCACAACCTATTATTGGAGAGTGGTGGCCAAAGACCCTAAACATGGGGTTGCAATTAGCCAGGTTTGGGATTTTAGAACACAATAAGGGGGAAAATTATTTGATCTATATCCGCAAATGAATTAGCTTTTTGCAAAAATCCACTCAAAATTTTGAGTGGATTTTTTCTAATCTTAATGAGAAATATAAGACATCAAAAATTTCAATTCCCAATCATTTTTATTACCAATAAAATAAAAAATACGGTATTGTAAAACTTGACTGTATATACATAAAGTAAAACCCTATTTAGAATAAAAAGCAATAAAACGGCTTCTAAAACATTAAGAATTATTAAACAATAGATAAAAATATTACGAAGGTAAGGGGTCGTAATAGATTTGTCTGTTGCAATAAACCACTCAATTTCTTGAGTGGTTTTTTTTGATCTAAACTAGTTTACTAATAAACTGTTCTAACTCTTGTTCTCGATCTAGACCTAATTTTTTTCGAATACGATGCCTGGAGGCTTTAATAGATCCCATGGTTACATTTCTAATCACCATAATTTCTTTAAGGCTTAAGTTCATGCGCATGAGGGCACAAATCTCTCGTTCAGATTTTGTAAGATCAGGATATAAGTTTCTAAGCTTCTCATTAAATTCTTTATCTATCTGTTCTATATTATCTCCTATAAAATCATATTTACTTTCTGTAGTAATTTGTGCATTCAAATCAGTAATTAGAGATTGAAAGTCTGAAACATCAACTGCATCTGTATGCTGTTTTACTTTTTTAAGTTTTGAAAGAAATTCTTGCTTAAACTGTAACCGCATTTTATTATCAGCCACCAGCTGTTTTGCTTGATAAGTAGTGTGTTTTAACTTTTCGTCTAGCAATTCTTTTTCGAGTTGTTCCTTTTTAAAACGTTCCCGGTTTAATTTTCTTCGATTGTTCACAAAGATCAACAATGTGATGATTCCAGCCGATACCAAAAGCAATAAAGTAATATAAAGCCGATTTGTGGCTTGCTGTGCCTTATTTTTTAATTTGAGCTCGGTTTTTTCGTTGGCGAATTGAAGGCTATCTGCTAGTTTTTCTTTTTGGAACTGATGATTCAACTCCAGCGCCGTGATCTTTTTTGCGTTTCTAACATTAAATATAGAATCATAATAATATTTATGGGTTTTAAAATGCTTCAAAGCATTTTTATGATCACCCATCTCTTCATAGATATGACTCCTTAGTTGAAATAGTAGAGCAAGTTTAGAGGTGTTACCATACTTTTTGTAATAGTCCAGTGCTTCATCAACATAAGCAACCGCCTCTTGATGCTTACCAAGATCAGAATGAATTTTAGCCAGGTGCATCAAGTTGTTCGAGACGAAATTATAATTTTTTGAGGATTTAAAAATGGCTAAGTTTTCCTTATAGATTTCAATAGCTTCTTTATAGTTGCCCGAAGTATAATAGATTGCAGCAATATTATCATTAGACTTTGCTTTTTCCTCTAGAGTAGTGCTGTAATTCTTTGCAAGTTGATAATAATACATGGCAGAATCATTCTGCTTGGTATAATAATGTACGACTCCAAGCATATTATAAGTCCTCGCTAATTGAGTACTATCTAGATGTCGTTTCTGTATCGCTATAGATTTTAAAAAATAAGATATTGACTTATCATACTCTTTTTGATATCTAAAGATCATAGCGATACTATGGTAACTCCGGGCAATTTCAAAAGAATCTTGTAATTTTTCTCTGATTTTTAGTGCCTGTAACCTGAGATCCAGAGAGTTTTCATAATTGGTTTGTCTGGATTCGTATTTTCCTAATATATCAAGTAGGCGTGCTTTTTGTTTTAAAAAGTGATCAGAAGGAGAAGGAATGCTGTCAATAAACTGCAGGGTTTGGTTCATCAAATCCCTTCCTTGATCTATACTGTATTTCTCTACTACCTTAGTAAGTTCGAAGAGGTAATGCACTTTTAAAGAATCATTAGCTGCATCATTAACTTTTTGTCTTAGTTCAACTTCCAGGCTGTCTTGTTGCACCTGGCCCAATACAGGAAGTAAATACAATAATGAAATGATAAAGAACAAAGTTCTCATGAAGTATAAGGGGATTAAAAGTGTTTTACAAATATAAGAATATTAATAGGATACAATACTAAATATGCTAATTGAGATTTCTTTGAAAACCCTATAAACAAAGGGATGTAACTTTTTGTAACCATAAAAAACGCATAAATCTGAATAGAGATTTGTACCATTGCAGCTTAAATCATTAACAAAACTTTAACCTAAACATGCCCCTTATGAAGAAACTGCTACTCTTACTTTTCGTGGTGTTTTACGCTATGGGATTCACCTCTTATGAATTATCGGCCAACACACCTTTTAAACCCTCCGAAGAATTATTTACACCACAGATTAGTGTTACTGGTCCCGATATGATGACAGTAATTGCCAATGGTGATATGACTCCTGATATGTTTGATGGGACCATGTATCCTGAATTAGGAACAGGTAACTCTCTAATGACACCTTTTAGCATCCTAAACAATGGTGCAAGTGATTTAAATATTTCGAATATTACAATTACTGGAACCAATGCTTCAGATTTTGTGCTCAATGACATGTGGCCAGTCACCGTATTAAGTGGAACATCAGAATCTATTGAAATAAGTTTTGCGCCACAATCTGCTGGAGTAAAAAACGCAATAGTAACCATTACCAGTGATGATCCAACCAATGGAACCTATACATTTGCCATACAAGGAACCGCTTTTGAAGGAGCTACAGGGCTACATTTTGATGGTATCGATGACAACATCACTTTTAACAATGGTAATTATAGCCTGAACGATGATTTTACCATTGAATTTTGGATGAAACCTAATATTTCTGGGACAGAGGAACATTTTATACTAGATAATACAAGCGGTAGTGCAGGATATAGTTTACGTATCGATATAACGCAGCAATTAAATTTCACTTTTTTTACTTCAACAGGGGCTAACAACTTAATGACTCCTCCAATAGCAAACGATCAATGGCAGCATGTTGTAATTACCCATAATGGTACTAATTATAGAATATTGATTGATGGTATAGAAGAAAATAGATTAACATTGTCAGAAGCTATTGTAGATAGTAGTAATAATCTAACTATGGGAAGTGCTTTTGGTGGTGGAGAATATTATGCAGGTGCTATAGATGAATTACGAGTGTGGGATATCGCATTGTCAAACTGTAGGATTTCTGATCAGTCTAGCTGTCAATTAACAGGAAGTGAAAGTGATTTGATAGCTTATTATAATTTTAATAATGGAGAAGTAAACGGAAATAACTTTCCAGAGTATAGTATACTAGATCCCAATCATACGATTACATCGGGGATTCCCCCACAAGGAACTCTAAACAATTTTGGATTATCAGGTACTACTTCTAACTGGATAGACACAACAGCTAATGGTATTTCAGGAAGTTGTAGCACTTATACGGAAGCTATAATTTCAATTGCTTCAAATAGTAATGCCATTAATAATGGGGACACTACGGTAAGTTCAAGTAATAACACCTCTTTTGGGAATGTTATATTTGGACAAGCAGAACCTGCAGATTATACGATTAGCAATACTGGTAATATTACACTAGACATTTCTAATATTACCATTGATGGAGCATCCGATTTTACCATTATAGAATCACCAACAGATGTAGCGGCAGGTACTTCTGGAAATCTAAGGATTCTATTTACACCTTCTTCTATCGGAACTAAAAACGCCACGGTTCGTATTTCAAATAACGGTTGCGATACTACGTTTACCTTTGCCATAGAAGGAACGGGGTATACTCCTGCTACAGGAATTAGTTTGGATGGAACAGATGACCATATCAATATCAATCATAACAGCGCATTCAATACAAATACGTTTACTATAGAAGCATACTTTAAAACTACATCTACTGCAGGTGGACAGTCAATTATTGGTAAATATGATGCTACAGGAATTAATGGATTCTCTATGAATTTAAGCAGTTCCGGAGTATTACGATTTGAGTACGCAGTACCAAACAATGAATCAACTAGTTTATCTAATGCTTCTGGACTTAATGATGGTAATTGGCACCATATCGCTTTAGCATTTGGAGATGGAAAGGCCATATTTTATATAGATGGTGTATTAGACAATGAAATTACTTTTAGTAATATTCCAGAAACCCCAACAAATACAGAATCACTTTACATAGGGTATTCTGCGTTTAATAACGTTTATTTTAATGGAGATATAGACGAAGTACGTTATTGGTCTAGAGCACTATGCTCAGATGAGATTTTAGCACAACAAGGTTGTGAACTAGCAGGAAATGAATCAGGATTAGTTGCTTACTACAAATTAAATCAAGGAAATGTTGCTGCTAATAATTCAAGTGAAACCACTTTAGATGATGCTACTTCAAATAGTTTAGACGGAACTTTAACCAATTTTGGATTAACAGGAAATACTTCTAACTGGATAAATACTACAGCAAATGGTATCTCCGGAAATTGTTCAATAGCGATTCCCGAAATTAATGTACAAGGAAACGGTAACGATATCCTGAATGGGGATACAACTCCTGAGACTAGTGACAATACAGATGCAGGAAGTATCAATGTAGGTAGTACTAAAGAAATGAGCTTCTTTGTTCGTAATACAGATGGTTCTGCCGCTTTAAATATAGATGGGGTGATACTTACGGGTGATACAGCTGATTTTACCATTACGCAAAACCCACATAACAATCCAATACCAGCCACTGAATCTGCTTCATTAAAAATAGAGTTTGCACCTACATCTGGCGGGACAAAAACAGCTACCGTAATTATCGATAGTGATGATTGTGATGAACCTTCATATAGTTTCACTATACAAGGAACAGCAATTCCCCTTGGGACTGGTTTAGATTTTGACGGTGCTAACGATTTGGTAACAATCCCACACAATACCTCTCAAAATAACTTGAATTTTTCAGTAGATTTTTGGATTAAAACTACCGATGGACTTGGTGGAGTCATCAATAAGTTTACCCCAGATGGAAACAATGGATGGCGTATTAACCTGGATGGTGGAAGAATAGAGTTTTATTACTATGCTAGTGCCACAAATTACATTACTCGTTTGTTAAGTCCTGCTACAAAAGTAGATGATGGAGAATGGCATCATGTGGCAGTCACTTTGAACTCTGGAAACGCCAGGTGTTATATCGATGGCACTTTGGCTAGATCAACAGGATGGGTAGGAACAGCAACGGCTACGACCACAACAGCCGATATACAATTGGGATATGCTGTTGCCGATACACCTTCAGGAGATACAGGAGGTTATTTTAATGGGCAGTTAGACGAATTACGTATCTGGACAAAAACCCTAAGTGCTTTCGAGGTTTCAGAATTGAATGGCTGTACAGCTGATATGTCGCAAACCGATTTAGTGGCCCGTTATAATTTTAATACAGGTATTTCAGGAGCAGATAATTCTGGACTAACAACATTAGCGGATGGCTCTGGAAACAGCTATAACGGAACACTTATCAATTTTGCGTTAAGCGGTGCTACGAGTAACTGGATAGATGCGTCTTCTAACAATATTTCAGAAAGTTGTGATTGTGTTGTGGCTGGAGGCATTACACTAACTACACAAGCAGAAGTAGATAGTTATATAGCAACCTTAGGAACCTGTGGGATTATTGAAGGAAATGTAACGATTAATGGAACTATTACCGATGTATCAGGCTTTTCAAATGTGAATACTATTTCAGGGAATTTGCATTTGGAAGGAAATATTGTGGATGATCTTTCTGGCTTTGCTTCATTGACTACTATTGGAGGAAATTTCACTTTAAAAGATATGACCAATACTACAAGTATAGCGTCATTCTCTAATGTAACGAGTTTGGGAGGGAATCTTACAATAGATAATTTAGATCTTTTAACAGAAATAACCATACTTGATCAGATAACTACAATACCAAATATAGAGATTACGGATAATGCGCTTTTGACAACTATCACATTGAATCAGTTACAAACAATGACAGGTAGCTTCAGAATAACTTTCAATAGCTCTTTGAGTACGCTTTCAATAGACCAATTAACCCAAGTTAACGGGGAGTTTCGTGTTAGTAATATTGGATCAGGATTAACGAGTATATCATTGCCATTATTAGAGGGGTCAGGAAATTTCCGCATAGCCGATGCAACAGGATTAATCAGTATTGATGCTCCAGAAATATTAAACTTAACAGGAGCATGCAACATAGGAGGGTGTGCGAACTTAACGACAGTTAATTTCCCTAAACTGACGAGTATTGGAAATAATTTATCTATAGATAACTCTCCATCGCTGAACTCCATAACAGCAACGGTGTTAAGTACCATAAGTGGCGCTGCACAATTTCATGATATGGCCGTGACTGATTTATCCTTTTTATCAGGTGTTACAAGTATTGGAGGAAACCTTTCTTTAACAGATATGACCGCTCTTAATACTATTCAAGGAATGGATAATTTAACAACTTTAGGTGGTTTCAATATATCAGATTGTGATTTGGTACCTAATCTGGAGGGGTTCCCTAAATTAGCTATTACTTCTATAAATTCATTGAATATTGCCGAAAATGAATTAATCACAACATTCGATAATTCTTTCTTAGCATCATTAACTTCTATTGGTATTCTAGGAATTAGTTTTAATGGAAATCTGGTAGAAATTGATGCCTTACAAAATGTAGCTTCCCTTACAGGAAGTGACTCGACAATTAGAAATAATAATAGCTTACAGAGTATAAATCTATACGCACTTAGAAATGTAGGTTCTAATTTGATTATCCGAGATCAGGACCTGGGGATTACGAATCTATGTGGTTTGTATGATTATGTTACCACAGGTGATGGTGCGACAACCTTATCATTTCAAGGTAGCAATCAAACGGCCTGGGATAGTGTTCAAGACATTACTGATAATTGTGAAACTCCTATCATAACCCTGATTGGAGATAATCCGCAAACCATAGAGCTTGGTGATGGATATACCGAACTGGGAGCAAGTACAAGTGATAGCTCAACTGTAATTATTGATGCTTCAGATTTTACAGATGCTGTAGGAAGTTATACCATTACGTATAATGCTGTAGGATTATTAGGTAATAACGCTGCTGAAGTAACCAGAACGGTAAACGTAGTTGATACTACGGCTCCGGTAATTACCCTAACAGGTGATAACCCACAAACCATTGAATTGGGTGATGGGTATACCGAACTTGGGGCAACTACAGATGATGGCACTAATATAACCATTGACACTACTGCTTTCATGGATGTTCTTGGAAGTTATACCATTCGATATAACGCTACCGATGCGTCAAACAATGCTGCCGCAGAGGTAACCCGAACCGTAAATGTGGTAAATACAACTGCACCGGTAATTACCCTGATAGGTGATAACCCTCAGATCATAGAATTAGGAGATGGGTATACCGAATTAGGAGCGAACACAGATGATGGTACGGCTGTAGTAATTGATGATTCTGATTTTGTAGATGCCGTAGGAAGTTATACTATACGATACAATGCCACCGATGCATCAAACAATGTTGCTGTAGAAGTAATACGCACCGTAAATGTAGTAGATACCACGGCTCCGGTAATAACACTAACAGGAGATAACCCGCAAACCATTGAATTAGGCGATGGATATACCGAATTGGGAGCGACCATAGATGACGGGAGTAGTATTATAATCGATACTTCTGATTTTGTAGATGCAGTGGGAAGCTACACTATTCGATACAATGCTACCGATGCATCAAACAATGCTGCGGTAGAAGTGACCAGAACAGTAAACGTAGTAGATACTACAGCTCCTGTCATTACATTAACAGGTGATAACCCACAAACCATTGAATTGGGCAATGGCTATACCGAACTGGGGGCAACCACAGATGATGGTACCACAGTAACGATCGATACTACAGCTTTTATGGATGCTCTTGGAAGTTATACCATTCGATATAATGCTACCGATGCATCAAATAATGTTGCTGCAGAAGTGACAAGAACAGTAAATGTAGTAAATAACGTTCCGCCAATAATTACCTTACTAGGTGATAATCCTCAAACCATTGTTCTAGGAGATGGGTATACCGAATTAGGAGCTACCACAGATGATGGATCAGAAGTTATCATCGATACTTCAGATTTTGTAGACGCATTAGGGACGTATATGATTACATATAATTCAACCGATGCTTCAAATAATGTTGCAGTAGAAGTGATACGAACCGTACATGTAGTTTCGGGTTGTCCTATCTTTGATTTACCTGCAGATAACTTCCTGGTAGAGGCATATAGCGAAACCTGTGAAGATAAGGATAACGGAAATATTTTAGTTAGAGCTACCGAAGAGCAGAATTACATCGCTACCATTAATAACAACACCTATGATTTTGGGACTGATCTTTTTGTACAAGATTTAGCTCCGGGAACATATACATTATGTATTGCCATTGATGGATATTCAGATTGCGAACAATGTTTTGAAGTAGCGATTGAAGAAGCTCCTATTTTAGAAGGTAAAACAATCTTGAATACCGATAATAAAAGTAATCAGATATATGTAGAAATTGACGAAGGTACAGCACCTTATACCGTAATGATTAATGATACCATGGTGGCAACCTATGATACTAATAGCTTTTATGTTGAAGTACAACATGGTGATACGTTGGAAGTGTTCTCAAGCCAGGCTTGTGAAGGAAAATTGTCAACCAAAATAACGCTATTTGATCAAATAACGGTATCACCAAACCCTACAAGATCAGATATCGTAATTACCATTCCGGAAACTGTGCTAAAAACTATAACTGTAGACATACACAGCGCATTAGGAATCAAAGTATCTTCAAATACATATAGTATTACTGAAGGAAAAGTGGTATTGCCAATGGAAACATTACCATCTGGAGTATATTTTATTTCTCTAATGAATGGAGCTTCAAAAACCTTTAGAATTGTAAAACAATAAAATAATAAACAGATGAAAAGTTTAAAATTATACATAGCCTTACTTGGTACTACTTTGTTATTTTCTTGTAGTGGAGATGATGATGGTGCAGTATCACCAGGATCCGTATCAGGAAATGAGGCTCCCGTAACCCCGAGTTTGGTATTTCCTATCAATAATGAAACCTGTACAAATTTTGACCTCGAACTCGACTGGAATATTGCTACCGATCCCGATGGAGATGTGGTGACCTATGTAGTTGAAATTGCTGGAGACAACAGCTTCAATACTGTAGTATTTACAACGACTACCACCAGTACCCAAACCATCTTTACCCTCGAAAAAGGTATCACCTATTATTGGCGGGTAAAAGCTAGAGATAGTGAAGGAAATGAGAGTGCATTTTCTGAACCTCAGTCATTCGTTACCGAGCCTGATGCCGGGTTGAATACCATCCCTACGGTTGCAACGCTGGTAAGCCCTTCTTTAGGAGCAACACTGTCTGGTAGTACTGTAGATTTAGAATGGGCCGCTAGTGATGCTGATGGAGATACGTTATCCTATGATCTATACTTTGGAGACACAAACCCTCCAGTATTATTTACAGAAAATTTAGACACAAACACCATCAACGTTTCTATATCTCCTGGTACCATATATTATTGGAGAATTACCGTTAAAGACACCAATCAAGGTGCAACCATTGGTCAGGTTTGGAATTTTAGAACAGAATAAGAAAGAGTACTATGATGCTTTAAATTTCAAATCACAACAACACTAAAACCACTCAAGAAATTGGGTGGTTTTTCTTTTTATAAAACTGATTATTAGTGCTATACAAAACCAAAATATCATAAGAACAGGATAACAAGGGTTTTGAATTAAAAAAAAGTGTCATTTCGAGTGTTTTGTCATAGTGAAACGTAGACAAAATTTATCGAGAAAAGCTTTTTTTAATTCAAAATGCACAACCAATCAACATATTCTTTATCAAATTTTAAAATAAAAATAGGGTATCCATAAACTTAACTGTACTACTACTATACATGTATGAAACCAAAATAAAGTAAATGCTATAAGCCCTATTCATTATGGATGAAAATTACAATTCAAATCAAAACACATTTGCAAAAAAATATGTACAATGGTTAACTTGTGCCATTCTACTACTAGTTGCGCAACAAGGATTTTCTCAATCTTTTAATTACCAGGCAGCTGTTCGCGATGCCGAAGGTAACCCAATTGCAAATCAAGATATTGGAGTACAAATTACCGTATTACAAGGAAATGCAACAGGTACTAATGTTTATGAAGAAACGCATACAATACGTTCTAATGCCCAAGGTATCATTACATTATCCATTGGTCAAGGAAATACCTCTGATAATTTTTCTACAATAGAATGGAGTACTCAAAACTACTGGCTTCAGGTAGCTATAGATACCGCAGGGGGAAGTAATTATACCGTACTAGGGGCATCACAATTACAATCGGTGCCTTATGCAAATTATGCAACTAATGGCCCAGATGCAGACCCAACTAACGAAATTGAATTACCCACTGGTGGAATTAACGGACAAGTATTAGCCACAGATGGCAATGGTAATTATAATTGGATCGATGTTGTCACCATTGATGGAGATGCTGATCCTACTAATGAAATCGAACTACCAACGGGAGGAACTAACGGACAGGTATTAATAACCGACGGAAGCGGAAACTATAGCTGGGTAAATGATAACGTAAACGATGCCGATGCTGATCCAACTAATGAGATTGAATTACCTGTTGGAGGAACCAATGGACAAGTTTTGGTTACCGATGGAAGCGGAAACTACAGCTGGGTAAATGATAATATAAACGATGCCGATGCTGATGCAACCAACGAAATTGAATTACCAACCGGAGGAACCAACGGACAAGTATTAGTAACCGATGGAAGCGGAAACTACAGCTGGGTAAATGATAATATAAACGATGCCGATGCTGATGCAACCAACGAGATTGAATTACCAACCGGAGGAACCAACGGACAAGTATTAGTAACCGATGGAAGCGGAAACTACAGTTGGGTCAATGATAATATTAACGATGCCGATGCTGATGCCACTAACGAGATTGAATTACCAACCGGAGGAACCAACGGACAAGTATTAGTAACCGATGGAAGCGGAAACTACAGCTGGGTCAATGATAATATTAACGATGCCGATGCTGATGCAACCAACGAGATTGAATTACCAACCGGAGGAACAAACGGACAAGTATTAAGTACCGATGGTTCTGGCAACTACAGTTGGGTGAATGATACACAAGGTGCTTTTAGTACAACAAGTAATGTGACTAGTAACGCCAATGGAACCATCGCCACCGATGATTTTGTATTTGGTAGTTCACAATTAGACAATGATAATAGCACGTTCGATGATGACTATCGTATGTTTTTTGATAAAAGCGAAGGAGCTTTTAGAGCTGGTATAGCTACAGGAGATCAATGGGATACCAGCAATGTAGGTTTTAACTCTATCGCTCTGGGATTCGACAATGAAGCTTCTGGAGGAAGATCTTTGGCTTTGGGGACTTTTAACTCCTCTACCGGAATTGGATCGATTACTATAGGTAATGACCTAATCAATGCGCAAGCAGGACAAGTAACTCTTGGGCAAGGCAACACCATAGATCCTTCAGCAAGCAATGGTATTGGAGCCACTAGCAGGTTATTTGTTATTGGTAATGGTACAGATATAAATCGTAGTGATGCCTTGGTCATGTTGAAAAATGGAAGCACTACGCTTAACGGTCCCTTAACTATAGATGGTGATAATCAAGGAGCAGGTTCATCGTATACGCTACCTGCTCAGGATGGCACCACTAATCAAATCATGACAACCGATGGAAGCGGACAAGTATCGTGGACCAACTTGCCCACCGCCCCAACGATGGCATTTTCGACAACTAATAATGTAACTAGCAATACTAATGGTACTATTGCTACAGACGATTTTGTATTCGGAAGCTCACAATTAAATAATATAGGAGGTACGGCAGATGATATCAGAATGTATTTTGATAAAAGTAAAGGATCTTTTAGAGCGGGTAGCGCAGTAGCCTCTGATGGATTTGCAGGAGATTGGGATGAGGGTAATTCAGGTGATTTTTCTGTAGCTATGGGACGAGGGAATCTTGTACAAGGTACTGCTGCAACAGCCTTTGGTAGTTATAACAATTCTGGAGGAGAAAATGCTTTTTCGGTAGGATATAATAATTTATCATCTCGTTTTGCTTCTATTTCATTGGGAGCAAATAATAGTACCTCGGGTAATTATGCAGTAGGTATAGGACGTGGTACCCAATCAACAAGTTATGGGCAACATACCATTGGATTGTTTAGTGAGTTTGTAAACGGAAATGATGCCGCTTACATTGCTACAGATCCCTTATTTATTATTGGTAACGGAATCGATGATAGTAATAGAACAAATGCTCTAGTCATGAGCAAAAACGGAAACACTACGCTTAACGGACAATTAACTATTGATGCAGATAATAACGGAAGTGGTGCTGCCTATACCCTACCCGCACAAGATGGTACTACTAATCAGGTAATGACAACCGATGGCGCTGGAAATGTATCCTGGACTACGGCTTTATCAGGCGCTTTCTCGACAACTGCTAATGTAACCAGCAATGCTCCTGGTGCGATTGCCACAGATGATTTTGTGTTTGGTAGTACCCAATTAGATAACGATCCATTAACTACAGACGATAATGCAAAGATGTTTTTTGATAAAAGTAAAGCAGCTTTTCGTGTGGGAAGATTGAAAGACCTAGATCCCACGGACCCAACCGATAATGAACCAGGAGATCAGTGGAATGATGCCAATGTTGGCGAAGGTTCTATTGCCTTAGGAGAAGGTTCTATTGCCTCGGCTAGGAATTCTATAGCTATTGGAGAGAATAATGTTTTAAGGGGAAATTCAGTTAATTCTATAGCCATAGGAAGTGGAAACGATATTAATAACAGTGTTATAAGTTATGCCATTGGTCAGGGTAATACGCTTACGGAAGGTGCCTCAATGGCCTTTGGTTTTTCAAATACATCATCAGCATTTTCTGCAATTGCTATGGGGTTTGTAACTCATTCAGGTAGTTATGCACAAACTTCTATGGGATTAAATAACACCGTTGTAGATGGAACAAAAAATAGTTTTAACGCTACAGACCGCCTTTTTGTGATAGGAAATGGTGTTTCTGTCCTTCAGAGAAGAGATGCCTTGGTGATGCTTAAAAATGGTAATACTACTTTAAATGGGCAATTTACTATAGATGCAGATAATACAGGGTCAGGAAGAGCGTATACCCTACCTGCTCAAGACGGCACAGCCAACCAGGTAATGACTACAGATGGATCAGGAAATGCATCGTGGGCAAATGTTGCAGGATTGCCATCTGGAGGAACTAATGGGCAAATTTTAGGAGTTTCTGCATTAGGAGTACAGTGGTTAGATAGCGATGAAGTAATTTTGGATAACAGTCCAACTAATGAAATTGAATTACCAGCTGGTGGGGCTGCAAACAGTCTTTTAACAACCGATGGTAGTGGAAATCGTAGTTGGACCAATGATGTTGCAACCAATTCTGTTACGACCTCTGCACTAACCGTAACAGGTTTACCAAGTTTCTCTGCAGATCTAAGTGGGACTTTGGTATTGTCTGGTGCTGGCAACTTTGTTCGGGTACCATCCTGGAGAACTAGTGATGCAACGTTAACCAATCTGCATGATAATGGAAATCATTTTGATGAAGCTTCGGGAACGTTTACTGCTCCCGTAAATGGATTGTACTTCTTTTCGGCACAAATACGCTTTGATGGAGTTAACTCAGGAGATTTCAGACTATTATTAGGAATCCAGAATAAACTAAGCTTGGATAACGGAATGCATGCTATCACTCAAGGAGATGCGGGTACCAATTTTCATACCCTAACCGTAAGTGGTGTGATGAAATTAAATGCAGGAGAGCAGGTAAATGTTAATGTACAATCTAGTACCGATACAAGTTGGAGCCTTCATTCTGAAAGTGGTTTTAGCGGGTACTTGATTAGTAGGTTTTAATTGAGTTTGTATGTCACGTTTTTATGCGAAAATCCGTCAATTCGAGTGTCCCAAACTTGTTTTTGGGATATATCAAGAATAGGATTTTCGTATAAAAAAGCTTCGTCATCCTGAGCTTGCCGAAGGGTCGATACCTGCCCGTCCAGCAGGCGGGCATTTTGTCTACGTTTCACTATAGCAAAAACACTCAAAATGACGCTTTTTAAAATTTTAATTTCGAAATATGTAACTAGTTTAAATTCTAAGATTTAAACTAAACAAAAATAAAAGCAAATGAATATACATATACTATTAATATTAGTAGTACTCACAGGAGCACAACTACAAGCCCAAAGCATAGAACGCCAGATAATAGGCAGCGCTGGGGCTTCATTTGATAACGGTACTATCGCTTTAGATTTTACTGTGGGTGAAACAGCAATCACAACATTTAAAAGTGATGCATTCAACCTTACGCAAGGGTTTCATCAATCGACATATACTATCCTAACGACAGATCCTGATACACCAGCTATTTTTTCAATGTACCCTAACCCTACCTCGGGATTGGTATTTATTGAAGGTGAAGGTATCCTCGAGACCGAAATCTACTCTATCACCGGCCAGAAAGTATACAAAACGAATACTACACGTCTTGATTTAACCCATTTGTCGTCTGGTGTATATATAGCACGTATATTAACCACCACAAGATCTATCACCAAAAGAATTGTAAAAGAGTAACGTAATACTGGATAGCTTATTAACCCGTCAGTTCGAGTGGCTTTTCGAAATGTAATGCCATTACACACCTACCCATCAGTTCGAGTGTTTTGCTGTAATAGAATGTCATAACACACCTACCCGTCAGTTCGAGTGCTTTTCGGAATGTAATGGAGAAAAGTGTATCGAGAACCTCTTAGTAATACCGCGAGTTAAATTAACCCTTGTCGGTTCTAAAACATCTCGATACAATTCTCCCGATGGTCGAATCACTCGATATGACGTAGCGTGTTTGCTAGACTGTGTTGAGTATAGTCACAACGTCAGTTCGAGTGGTTTTTTGGAATGGAATGGAAAAAAATTGTACTTCGGCAAGCTCAGCAGAGCTATCGAGAACCATTGTAATTACAAAAACACCTCGACCCTAAAAACTAAGCGCTATACAAAAAACTTTTTAAAATTTCTTACGGTTTCCCACATCGGTAGGTTAGAAATATTGGGGTAGATTAGTGGGTATAAAAAAGATATATAGGTATTAAAGGTAACTATATACGATTGTTAGGTACAAGCAGGAATAAAAAAAAGAGGATGAAAAAAATGGAATTATCAGAAATATCTTCAATATTAGAATGGGTTCTTAGAATCGCAATATTAATAAGCGCTATAGCTGGTATTCTTTGGATCATAGTTAAACAAAGAATAAAGATCAAGGAAAGTGAAAGGCTACAAATTATTGAACAGAACATTTCAGATAATAACCTCGAAGATAAACTTTATCAAGAACTAAAGGGTGAGTTGATTCTAATTGCCGATTCAAACTGGGAAAATCCGCCAAAAATTAAAAACATACATATAAAACCAACGGAAGAAGAATTAAATCTTTTACTTCAGTTTTTGCAAGAAAAACTTCCTAAGGTGTCCACAAAACCAGTAAATGGGTTATCAAACAATTCAATTAATAATATTTCAATATCAATATCTAAGTTATTCGAAAATTCAAATAAAAGACAAGACTTTGAAAACTTAATATCTAATGTAGTTAATAACGAGACATCTTATGAAGGTGATTCGAAAGTAAGATTCCTACACGGTTTACAATTATACTTTCAGAATAATTTTGCTGACAAGAAAGAGTTAATGATTGAGATTATTCTAAATACTGTTGGTCTTAAATATGAAGGGTATCCAAATAGTCCATCAATCTCTTGGGAATACTTTATGCAATTTTTAAACCAATTAGATGATAATGATAGTGAAGAATTTACTACGTATCTGAACAACGAAGTTTTTGTAAATAAGTTAAAACAGAATGGAGTAATAAATGAGTTTAATGAAATATATAGTCCCAATGGAACAAATAAAAATAATCGAGCCATATTTCTTAGTAAAATTAAAGAAAGTTATTTAGCAAAAATTATAGAAGAAAAAAAATAAAGCCAGTACCTAACAATGTGTATGTCGTTCATGCTGGCTAAACGCCACCACGCCGCATACACGAGACGTTATGAGCAATAAAAAAACAAAATGAATTTAGAGGATATTGTCAAAGATGAAGCCAGTAATTTTTATCAGTTTGGAGACTGGAAAAGATATGATCACACTCCTACCGGACTGAAGGATGCTTTAGAAACTGAACTATATAATCATAGTGATTCAACTGCAAAACTTATTTTCCTTTACGAAGTCTTAAGACAAATTAAAGAGGAGTATGAAAAACATTTGGTTCATTGTCAGCATAAAAATGAACCTATGAAATGTGGTCAAAACAAAGAATTCTTAAAAAACATCTATTATGTTGAACAAGTAATTGCAGAGTTAAATCCAAAATTCGATTTTACAATTCTAAAACCTGAAGTGAATGCAGATTTAATTCACGAGAACTTGAAAAAGCTTTCCGATTTTTCAGAAGTTGCAAGTTTATATCAATCAGCCCTGGATAAAATAAACGAAGGTAAAAATGAAAGAAATTTACTGGATGATTTAAGATTGTCATATGAACTTTTACTTAAAAATATCCTTGGGAATAATAAGTCACTTGAAAATCAAGATTCTGAATTAGGAAGACACTTAAAAGAAATGAATATTTCCTCGGAATGTAGAAATATGTTTCAAACTCTCAATAATTATTACAGAAATTATCAAAACACCTATGTTAAGCATAATGACAAGGTTAAATCAAAAGAAGTTAGTTTGATCTTAAACCTTACCTCTTCAATGGTAAATTTTTTAATAAATAATGGCACATAGTACTATATATGCGATCATAGCAGCTAAGTAATCAATCAAATGGTTGTTGTATATTTATGAAGGCGCAATACTTGCTCAAAGGAAAAGTTAGCAATCAATGCACAATAAAATTCCAAAAGCAAGGTAACATTTTACCCTGCTACGATATATATATATATATTAAACGTTATAGTTAACCCAATCCCACAGATTCATAACCTACACTTTAAAATCATAAATAGAACCACACAAAACGTAAAAAACACCTTCTCCCTACTCATAGGCCCCAGATCAGATCTGGGATGCCAATAAAAATTAAACTCCTTCACTCAAAAACTTATGAAACTACTTGTATATCAAAATATTACCTCTATATTCGCCATCGCTTAACGGCACACTCACCCCGATGCAATCGTCATATTGCAGATAAATACATATACAAACTAGTAGTTCATTCATTTTTGTCGAAAGCTTCAGCTGCAACGGAGAAATCCTTAGCTATCTTGTCGAAACGATCAGCTGCAACGGGGAAATCCTTAGCTATCTTGTCGAAACGATCAGCTGCAACGGGGAAATCCTTAGCTACCTTGTCGAAACAATCAGCTGCAACGGAGAAACTCTTAGCTATCTTGTCGAAACGATCAGCTGCAACGGGGAAACCTTTAGCTACTTTGTCGAAACAATCAGCTGCAACGGGGAAACCCTTAGCTATCTTGTCGAAACGATCAGCTGCAACGGGGAAATCCTTAGCTACTTTGTCGAAACGATCAGCTGCAACAGGGAAATCCTTAGCTACCTTGTCGAAACAATCAGCTACAACGGGGAAACCCTTAGCTATCTTGTCGAAACGATCAGCTGCAACGGGGAAACCTTTAGCTACTTTGTCAAGAACAACAACTATTGCGTATGGTAGATACCGAAGGCCGTGTAGAACAACTTAATGAGCTATATGCCATTCTGCAAAAAATCAACGCTGCAGCCGATAATGTTTTCGATGAATTACCGGCAAAACGGGACCTGTACCGCACCCCTAGCCGGCCTGGTGGTGTACCCGTTAGGGATGAAGAAGAAGTGTTGATATCGTAATGTACGACACATCACTTGTATATATTATAAAAGGAACACGGATTGGTGTTCCTTTTTTTTGAGCTTTTCGGTTCTGAAACATCTCGATAGCTCTGCACTACCGCGCAGCACTCGATCCCGAAACAAGTTCGGGACAAGTTGTGACGTAGCGGGTATGCTTGATCTGTGTTGAGTATAGTCGCAACGTCAGTTCGAGTGCTTTTCGGAATGTAATGGAGAAAAATTGTACTTCGGCAAGCTCAGCAGAGCTATCGAGAACCTTTTTAGTTACGAAATACATCTCGATTATCAAGTAAAAGTAAATTCATAAAAAAAACGGAAGCTACATTACGATAGCTTCCGTTTACATACTAATAATTGATTGTGGTTGTTATTTATTAGTTTGGCATCATTACAGATTCTGTGGTATGAATAATCCCATTAGAGGCTTCAATATCATTAATCATTAATCTACCTGCGTTTCCTCTTTCGTCGATCAAATAGATTTTATCCCCTTTCATAGAGGCAGTTAATCGATCTCCGGCTATAGTTTTTAGTTTTACACTTCCTCCATACTCTTTAATAGCCTTGATTATATCTTGTTTGTTAATTAACCCAGGAATGATATGATAGTTTAAAATTGAAACCAACTTTTCCTGATTTTCGGGTTTCTTTAGATTTTCTAACATCTTTGATGGCAACCTATCTAGTGCACCATTGGTTGGAGCAAAAACAGTATAAGGCCCTTTTTCTTCTAACTTTTTTTCATAAGCTGTAGACTTTACAATTTCATTCAGCTTTGTAAATCCAACATCTGTAGAAATAATTTCTGAAAGTGTAGGAACTTTTTCTTCAGTGGGTAAAATACTAGCCTGAGCGATTAATTTTTCATCTTTAGAGGTACTTTTTTTAGGCTGTGTACAAGCACTAAAAAGTAATACGCCCGAAATGGTTAAAATGTGAAATGCTATTTTAAGATTCATTGGTGAAATTTTGAAATCAAATATATTTTACTCAGAAACAAAATAGATATATAAATGAGAATTCGTAGGCTTCTAATTAGTAAGTGTTTTAAAAACACAAATCACTAATCTGCCAAGAAAAGGTATATCTCAATTTTCTTATTAAATCCTAGGTATATGATTTTCCCTACGACACTTTTAAGAAACCCAAACCTCTGAAACCTCTTTTACAGTAAGGCTTTACAATTTTGTAGGGGTATTTGTAGGGGTTCGTTTTTCTTTTAAAAAAACAGTTCAACATATTTTTGTCACACCCAATCTAAAACCTTACACCTATGTACATCATGAACTCTTTTAACCAAAATTCTTCAACAAATAATGATCTATGGCCTCTATTAAATCAAGATAGATTTCAAAAAAATTACAACTAAAAATAGGGTATTCTAAAACTTAACTGTAATACCTATGAACGGCACTATAAAAATTTGCCAATTAATTAGTAGTAATAACAACTAAGCCCCTAGTACTATGAAGAAAAACTACAATCTCAAAGCTCAACCTACAAATTGGTCAAACCTTTTATCAACACTCTGGCTTTTCTGCCAGCACAAAAGAGCAACATCTCATATACTGCTCTTTAGATAATCTATATCAAATACTATTAAGACACCTCTTGCGTATGCTTGCATACCTGAGTTTGTTATAAAAAACAATTCCAATTATTAATAAACCCCTTATTATGAAACAATGTTTTAAACTACCAAACATGATAAAGAAAAGGTCATTATTACTGCTTTTCTTTTTAGCGCTGGGAGCAAATACTATAGCGCAGACCTACACCGAAGTAGAAAATAATAATACTATCGGTAATGCATTAGCAAGTTCACAAGTTCGAAAGTATGGCCCTGGGAATTTTGAAGGAACAGTTTCTTCTTCAGATTCTGATTTTTGGGTTGTTTCCAGAAAATCTGATCAGGCAACACAAATAAAATTATTGGTCCATACGAACTATGTTGGAAGCCCTGGTAGTGTAGATTTTAGAGTATGGGAATATACAGGCGGTAATTGGGGAGTATCGGGCTCAGTAGTAGGGACATTAAAAACATCTCCTAACCCCGGTGTTTTTTATTATGAAGTGGCTCTTAATTATCAAAATAATTTAAATGGGAGTGGTATTAGTAATAACTATTATGCGCTAGAAGTGTTTACAACTTCTGCAACACCTATTAATTACTCGATACCGTTTAATCCTTCAACAAGTTTTCCTTATTGTTACGAGCTTACCATACCAACTGTAACACCTACTCAGGTAAACGATACAGATGTAACTCTAAATGATTTACAAATAGATATGATCGATGATCGTTACTATATTGTTAAATTCTCTGCAACCAATTCTTTTACAGATTTTACCGATCATTATATCCAGGATCAAGCATTGCCAACAGAAGCAGCTACAAATTCGTATAGTGGCTCGGGTGAACATGTAGTATATGTTGGTACCGATAATGGAGCGGTTCAGTCGGCCATGACCATGGCTAATTTACAACGAAATACAACCTATTATTACAAAGTATATACCTACAGTAATTGTCAAGGATATATAAATTATAATAATACAGGAACACCCGTAGCGGTAACCACCTGCCCAGGTACTGTACCTAGTGCAGGTTCAGTAAACTCTGTATCGGCGACATCACCTACTACAGCTACTATAAATACGTTAGGAAGACCAGCAGGTGCTGATACGTCTATAGGGTATTTAGTAAAGTTTAGTGATACTAATAGCTTTACAGCACCTACTAGTGGAACCACAATCCCAACTGCTTCGGCAGATTATTCTGGCCAAACCGGAGAGCAAGTTGTGTATACCGGTGCAGTAGGAAGTGGAGCTGGCACTACCGATGATATTAATCAGGTGATTACAGGGTTACAAATTAATACAAACTATTATGTAAAAGTATATACCTACGATTTATGTGGTGGTAAGTATAACTTTGAGACCACAGGTTCTGCAGTAGTAACGACCAATTATGTGTGTGCAGCACCTTCATCTGCTGTAACGAGCGTAAATGCAAATGCAACAGGGACTACTACAATGGATATCAACTCATTTACACCACCGTCTAATACATCGCAAGGGACTTTGGCATATGTAGTTAAAGTAAGTGATACAGATTCTTTTACGGCACCTTCATCAGAGCCAGCTTCATCAAGTACAGCTTACAATACTGGTACGGGTGGTGAGCAAGTAGTATACGTTGGTTCATCAGCTTCACCAAATGTATCGATTACAGGTTTAGCCGAAATAACAACCTATTATGTAAAGGTATATGCATATAACACCTGTGCAGGTACCGATTATTTTGAAACTACAGGAAGTACATCGGTTGCTATTACTACCTGTGGGACACCGACAGGAAATTCAGAATTAAACTCGTTTAGAACAAATTTACATTGGGAAACTAGGGTTTCACCTATTATCTCAAATGTACCAGCTGATGTAGAAGGGCAAGTAGTAAAAATAAATACAGAGAATTCATTTACAGATATAACAGGTTCTTTAAATACATTACCAATAGCAGATGTAAATTATAGTGGCTCTGGTGAGCAAGTAATTTTAGCTGGAGCATTTCCAGAAGGGCAAGCTTTTACAGGTCATAATTTATTACCTAATACACAGTATTTCTTTAAAATTTATTCTTACAAAGAATGTGCAGGAACATATTATTTTTCAAATACTTCAGACGCTATCTCTACGTATACGGCAGGAGTAACAACAAACCTTGTTTCAAATGTTACTATAAATAACTTTATAGGAAATGCTTTTACGCTTGCATCATTTTCGGCTCCGGCTGTTAGTGTTAATGGAAATCCTAAAGGGTACATTGTAAAATTAAACACAACAAATAGTTTTACACCTTATAGCTTTAGAGGTCCTATACCTACACCAGATGCAGATTATAAAGGAGGAGAGCAAGTGGTGTATGTAGGAAACTCAACAGCACCTAATCAGGTAATAACAGGGTTAACACCAAATACAACCTATTATTTTACAATTTATGCCTATACGGATTCAGGAACTCCACATTTTTTAAATAGTTATCAGCAAGTTGGTTACGAATTTTCGGTAGTAAACTCTTCAACATTACAAGTACCAATAATTACTTTTGATGATGTAACCGTAAATGCTAATGGTTCTAATTTTGATTTAAATGCAACCTCGGATTCTTCGGGAGCAATCAACTATAGAATTATAACTAATGGAGGTACCGATGTTTCATTGAGTGGTACAAACAATGAAACGGTAACTATCGGAAGCACAGCAGGTACCGTTACTATTGAGGCGTATCAAGAAGCAACTGCTACACATCAAAGTGCTTCTAAAACAATGACACTCACAATAGATAATCAACAGGCAACCTTAACAGGATTTATTTTTTATCAGGTTAATTCTGGAGTGACCACAGTCGATATGACTTCAAGCCTAACTTCAAATTCTACGGGAGCATATACATTCGAAATTATTGGAGATGCATTAGGGTATTCTGTCAACGGAAATTTATTGAATGTAAATAATGTGGCAGGTTCGATAATTATTAAAGTTACCCAAGCGGCAGATGCTAACTATGGGGAAACAGTAGAATATTTTTCAACTTTATTTTATAATGCAGGTTTTAATCCTAAAACTCCACTGGCACACAATGTATTCAATTTTTCTCTTGATATAGGAGAAAGTAGAACTATACAAAATGCAATCAATATATCTAGTATTCCGATTTCATATAGTATTATAGATGATGGAGGAACAGGTTCTACAATTTTAGGAAATGTGTTCACCGCAGGTAATATCCCTGGCACAGTAACATTACGATCAAGTTCGGCAGAAGATACGTTTTACACAGCAACAACAAAAGATGTAACGGTAACAGTAACAGGAGTGTTGCCACAAACCATTACGTTTAATAGTTTGCCAGCCAAAATATACGGAGATACCAATTTTGATTTAACAGCAACGGCCTCTTCTGGCTTGCCTGTTACTTATGTCAGTTCTAATACGTCTGTAGCTACAATTTCTGGGAGTACGGTTACTATTATTGGTAATGGTACGACTACAATTACCGCTAGCCAGGCTGGAAATGCATTCTATGACCCTGCGATTGATGTAACACAGGATCTAACAGTTATTAAAAGAACTATAGAAATCACAGCAGATGCCGTTTCAAAGGCTTATGGAAATACGGATAATCTAACCTATCAAATTACTTCGGGTAGCTTGGCGGGTAGCGATACATTTACAGGGAGTTTAGCAAGAGCTACCGGAGAAGATGTTGGTACGTATGCTATCAACCAAGGAACCTTAGCGCTTACCTCTAACTATAATCTAAGTTATGTAGGGGCAAATTTATCCATAACTGCCAAACCTATTGAAGTAACCGCCGATGCCGGTCAATCAAAAGAACTTGGAGCAGCTGATCCTATATTTACCTATACTATCACTAACGGAAATCTGGTGGGTAGCGATGCATTTACAGGTGTACTTGACAGAAATGCAGGAGAAACTGTGGGAACATACCCTATTACACAAGGGACTTTAGCATTAAATGCAAATTATAACCTATCATTTGTATCCAGTAATTTTGAAATTACTAAGACAACGGCTTCAGTTATCATAAATGATTTAGCACAAACGTATGATGGTACTGCAAAACCAGTATCGGTAACCACTACCCCAGTTGGTCTTACAGTAGATATTACGTATGACGGAGGAACCGTGGTGCCAGCCAATGCAGGTGATTATACTGTGGTGGCAACCATTAACGATCCTAACTATCAAGGAAGTACTACAGAAACATTAACGATTAATAAAGTAGACCTTACTGTTACTGCCGATGCGAAAACCAAAGTATATGGTGATTCGGATCCAGCATTAACGTACCAAATCACAGCCGGAACACTAATTGGTGGTGATGCAATAACTGGTACTTTAAACCGTGTAGCAGGAGAAGCTGTAGGAACCCATGTTATACAACAAGGAACCCTAAGCGCGGGAGGAAATTATACCATAACTTTTGTGTCTGACGATTTTGAAATTACACAAAGAGCTATAGAAATAACGGCAGATGCTAAAAATAAAGAATATGGTGGGGTTGATCCAGCACTAACCTATCAAATTACTTCGGGCGCATTACAATTTAGTGATGCCTTTACTGGGAGTTTAACAAGAACAGCAGGTGAGAATGTAGGTAACTATGCAATCAATCAGGGGACATTAGCATTGAATAATAATTATGCCTTGAGCTATATACCTAATAACTTGAATATAAGTAAAAGAGCTGTTATTGTTGCAGCTGATAATAAAATGAAAACTTATGGAGATGCAGACCCAGCCTTAACGTACACTATTACGGTGGGTAGTATAGTTGTTGGAGATGTGTTTAGTGGTGAACTTACTCGTGTTTCGGGAGAAAATGTAGGAAACTACAGAATAAATCAAGGAACATTAACATTAGGAGCTAATTACACTATAATTTTCACACCTAATACTTTGGATATTAGCCAAAAAGCGATAGAAATTACCGCAGATACTGCAAACAAACAGTATGGCGATGCAGATCCTGCACTTACGTATCAAATTACTGCAGGTAGTTTAGTGGGTAGTGACTCCTTTACAGGAAGTCTAACCAGAGCTGCCGGAGAAGCTGTAGGACCGTATGCTATTGGTCAAGGTACTGTTGCCCTTAACGGTAACTATGCTCTAAGCTATGTCTCTAATAATTTAACTATTGGTCAAAGAGCTATTGAGATTACAGCCGATGCTGTAAACAAACAATACGGAGATGCAGATCCAACATTGACATATCAAATTACATCAGGTAGTTTAGTAGGTAGTGATACCTTTACCGGAAGCTTAGCGCGTGTTGCTGGAGAAAGTGTAGGAAACTATGCTATTAACCAGGGGACCGTAGCCTTAAATGCAAATTATGTATTGACTTATGTAAGCAATAACCTAACTATTGGTCAAAGAGCCATCGAGATTACGGCAGACGCGCAATCAAAAACGTATGGCGATGCTGATCCAACTCTTACCTACCAAATTACTGCAGGAAGTTTAGCTGGTAGTGATGCTTTTATCGGAATTTTAGAAAGAGTAGTAGGGGAAAATATAGGAACCTATGCTATTACTCAAGGAACTTTAGGGATAAATTCAAATTATGCGATATCATTGGTTTCAAATGACCTTGAAATAACAACAAGAGCCTTAGAAGTTACTGCAGATGCTCAAACCAAAATATATGGTGATGGTGATCCGGCATTAACGTATCAGATCACTAATGGATCATTAGCCTTTAGTGATGCCTTTACAGGAGCTTTAGACAGGGTAACTGGACAAGCACAGGGAAATTATGCCATAAACCAGGGAACATTGTCCTTGGGAGCCAATTATGATCTAACTTTTGTACCTGGTAATTTATTTATTGATTATCGATTTATAAGAGTAATTCCTGCCGCTCCTATTTCAAAAACCTACGGAGATGCAGACCCAGATTTAACCTGGCCATATATCATAACACAAGGATCTTTAGCATTTGATGATACCTTAGAAACCTATGGAACATTTAGATCTCCAGGTGAAAATATAGGAAGATATCAGATAAGAGGCTTATCTGCTCGATTTACTTCTACCAACGGAGGAGAATCTTCATACGCAATAACCTATACCAATGCAGGTTCAGTAAGCCTTGACATTACGACTCGCGCTATTGAAGTAACTGCCGATATACAAGCAAAAACGTATGGTGATACCGATCCTGCATTAAGTTATCAAATCACTAACGGAGCTTTACAATTTACCGATACCTTTACAGGTGCTTTATCTAGAGCTACGGGTGAAAATATAGGAAATTATGCGATTAACCAAGCAACGTTATCTGCCGGGAGCAATTATACAATGACTTATATAGGTAATGATTTTACAATTGGTCAAAGAGCTATCGAGATCACTGCAGATGATCTGGTAAAAGTTATTGGATCTGCAGACCCAGCACTTACTTATCAAATAACATCGGGTGGGTTACAATTCTCTGATGTGGTTACGGGAAGCCTTAGCAGAGTGGCAGGAGAAACCTTAGGAAACTATGTTGTCAATCAAGGAACATTAAATGCAGGAAGTAATTACAACCTGACTTTTGTACCTGGTAACCTAACGATTACCAATCTGATACCACAGGCAATTACTTTTGGTCCATTGGCTGATCGTATTTTTGGTGATGCAGATTTCGCATTAACAGCTACAGGAGGCGCTTCTGGTGACCCGGTTACATTTGTAAGTTCTAATCCTAGTGTTGCTACTATATCCGGAAATACAGTAACTATTATAGGAGCAGGAACAACCACTATTACCGCATCACAGGCTGGTAATGCTACTTATGCAGCGGCTATAGATGTACAACAGATATTAACGGTGAACAAAGGTGATCAAACTATTACTTTTGCATCACTAGCAAATGTATCCGAAGATGATGCCGATTTTAATCTAAATGCAACAGCCTCATCGGGATTAGCAGTTACCTATATCAGTTCTGATCCTTCAGTAGCAACCGTATCTGGTAATACAGTTTCAATCATAGGATTAGGAACAACTACCATTACAGCTTCGCAAACTGGAGATAGTAACTGGAATGCCGCTACAGATGTTATGCAGACTTTAACTGTTGTAGAAGCTTGTCCGTTGGTTAATATTGTAGCAAATAATTTCCAGATTCAAACGTCAAGCGAAACTTGTGATGGTAAAAACAACGGAATCATTACCATTAGTACAGTTGAAACACTAAATTATATTGCTACAATCAATAATCAAACATATGCCTTTAGCTCAACCCTAGTGGTTCCAGATTTATCACCGGGTGATTATAATGTATGTATTACAGTTGATGGATTCTCAAGTTGTGAGCAGTGTTTTGAACTTGCAATCGATCAGGCTCCGGTATTAAGTGGTAAAACTACTATCAATGAAGATAGTATCAATAAACAAGTACTGGTAGAAATCGAATCAGGAACCGCTCCGTATACGGTAACCATCAATAATGAGGTTGTTGGTGAATATACTACAAATAGCTTCTTGGTAGATGTTAAAAACGGTGATGTCTTAGACATACATTCTAGCGTAACTTGTCAAGGTAAACTATCTACCACTATAGGTACTTTAGGTACTATTTCGGCATATCCAAACCCAACCAGGGGTAATGTAACATTATTATTACCGGGTACAACAGAGGATACTATTGCTATTGATATCTACAATGCAATCGGAATGCAAGTTTCTTCAGGCATATATTCTGTAGTCGGTAATAAAGTAACCTTACCTATGGAAAACTTAACCGCTGGAGTCTACTTCGCATCTATGAATACAAGTACTTCAAAAATTATTAAAATCATAAAAGAATAGATCCACCTATCCCCTGTCTTCTATGGCAGGGGTTCTATTTAACAATTATTAAATGAATACATTTATGAAACATATACATATCCTACTACTAAGTTCACTATTGTTGCTTTCATGTAATGCAGATGATGAATTTGCAATATCAGGAAACCCTTTGGTTCCAAATATAGAACCTACAACACCTAGTTTAGTATTTCCTACGAATAATCTGGTGTGCACCAATTTTAACCTTCAGTTTGATTGGAATGCCTCCAGAGATATTAACGGAGATGCATTAAGCTATGTCATCGAAGTAGCAACAGATATTAATTTTACAACCATATTGTTTACTGCAATTACTTCGCAAACTACACATCCATTTACTTTAGAAAAAGGAGTTGCGTATTATTGGAGAGTAAAAGCCAGGGATACAGAGGGTAAAGAGAGCATTTATTCTGCAACACAAACATTCTTCACAGAACCCGAAGCAGGAATAAATAACATTCCGTTTGTACCTACAGTGGTATCGCCATTGGTAAGAGCAACAGTAACCGGGCCTAGTATTACGTTAGATTGGGATGCAGCAGATGCAGATAATGATCCATTATCATATGATCTGTATTTTGGAGATACTAACCCTCCTGCGTTATTTATAGAAAATAGTACTTCATCATCATTTGATGTAAACGTATTAACAAATACAGAATATTATTGGAGAGTAGTAGCAAAAGATAATAAACAAGGAGTCACCATAGGGCAAGTCTGGAGTTTTACAACAAACTAAATAAGGGAAGTATTAAGGGAGGAAGCAATTCTTCCCTTTTTCATTTATAAGTATTACTGAAAACGGATAGATTTTGTAGGTGATATCTTAGCTACTATATAAGAGGGAATTAGCAACATGATCAAACACAATATCATAGTACCTAGATTAAGTAACAAAACATATCCAAAATCTATATACACAGGAGCCGTGTTTACATAATACGTTTCAGGATTAAGACGTACTATCCCATAATGATCCTGTAAAAACAACAATCCAATCCCTATAAGGTTGCCCCAAAACAAACCAATTAAGATTAAATACGCAGCGTTATACAAAAACATTTTTCTTATACTCCAATCACTGGTCCCTAAAGCTTTTAATATTCCTATCATAGGCGTTCTTTCTAATATTAAAACCAAGAGAGCGGTTATCATATTAATCCCGGCCACCAGGATAATAATACTGATGATTCCTATAATGTTTAAATCAAAAAGTTTTAACCATTCAAAAATGGTTGCGTATTTTAAGGTAATCGTTTGACTATCGAGTACCGAAGGGATATTTTCATAAATTTCTTGTCCTTTTTGATCGATTTTATCAAAATTATTTATAAAAACTTCAAAATTACCTACCTCATCGGCTTCCCATTTATTCATACGTTGAATATGCCTAATATCGGCAAAAAGAAACTTTTCATCAAATTCCTGAAAACCTGAATTATAAATCCCAACAATTTCTAATGCTCTAATATTAGGCCGTGAATTAGCGGTTACATTTTTTTTCAAAAAATAAGTGATCGCCTTATCCCCAACGCTTAATCCCAATCGATTGGCTATATGTTCAGAGAGTAAAATCTCTTGATTCAAATTTTCAGTAAAATCTGGTAGCCTGCCATCCACCAGGTATTCTTCAAAATGACCCCAATTATAATCATCTCCAACCCCTTTCATGACGATTCCTTCAAAATCAGTGGCGGTTCTAATCACCCCTATCTTAGTTGCAACTCCGCGAACATGCATTATTCCCTCTACGCTATTAAATTCTGGATAAAAATCCTGTTGTTTTTTGATAGGAATCCAGGATTCTAGATTGTTATTGTTGTCAAAGCTGGAAATTATCACATGGCCATTAAAGGCAGCAACTTTTTCACGAATTTTACGTTGTAAACCTACACCAGTAGCCACAGTAATCAGCATCATAATCATACCTATCGCAATTGCTGAAATTGCAATTTTTATGATTGGAGCCGAAATGCTACTTTTATGTTCCTTACCTTTGATAAGGCGTTTGGCAATAAAATACTCGAAATTCAAGCTTAACTATGGTTTTTATTAGAAATGCATCTACCTATTTGGCAGACAAGTTCAAAAATACATTTTTATTCTTTTGTACTGTTCTTATTTCTTGCGGAAGTGGAACAAAACTATCATCACAGACTTCTCCTGTGGATTCTACAAACACAAAAATTGATACTAATATTGTAACAAATACTACAAAAGTTACTCCTCCAATTATTGTAGGAGCTAATCAAACTGAGCTATACTTACCAGTATTAGAAAATAAAAAAGTAGCTATTGTAGGTAACCAGACTTCGGTTATTTTTAAATATCCGAATTTATCTTCTTTACTAAAAAATGTTGGAGAAATACAACCTTCAACACTTCCGCAGTACACTCATATCGTAGATTCATTGTTATCCAGAGATGTTAATATTGTAAAGGTTTTCGCTCCAGAACATGGTTTTAGAGGCAAAGCAGACGCAGGAGAACTAGTTTCCGATGGAAAAGATATTAAAACCGGGCTTCCTTTAATTTCTCTATATGGTAAAAACAAAAAACCTACAAAAGAAACCTTAGCAGGTATAGATATAGTGGTTTTTGATATTCAGGATGTAGGGGTGAGATTTTACACTTATATCTCTACACTTCATTATGTAATGCAAGCTTGTGCAGAAAATAATATTCCTATCTTGATTTTGGATCGTCCTAATCCTAATGCGCATTATATAGATGGACCAACATTAGAGCCAGAACACTCTAGTTTCTTAGGGGTGCACCCTATTCCTTTAGTTCATGGAATGACTATAGGCGAGTATGCCCAAATGGTTAATGGTGAAAAATGGTTAGGAGAAGATTTAAAATGTGAAATCAAGATTATACCGGTAAAAAATTATACACACAATACCCCATATAGTTTACCTATACGGCCTTCGCCAAATCTACCAAATGATACATCCATTAACTTATACCCTAGTCTTGGTTTTTTTGAAGGAACAACTATTAATGCTGGAAGAGGTACCGAAACACAGTTTCAGATTTTTGGTTCTCCGGATCTAACTATCGACAAATATGATTACGCCTATATCCCTCAACCCAATTTTGGAGCTAAATACCCCAAACATCAAGGCGAAGTATGTTATGGAAAAAACCTGGGGAAAACACCAAATCTTAAAGCAATAAACTTAGAATGGTTGGTCTACGCCTACAAAAACTCTAATAACAAAGAGAAATTCTTTAACACCAAATCATTTACATTACATGCAGGAACCAAAAAATTACAACAACAAATACAAGAAGGTTGGAGTATTACTCAAATCAAAAAATCATGGCGCGATGATCTCATAAAGTACACAAAGAAAAGAAAACAATACGTACTATATAAATAGTTTATCTTTTGATCAAAATGAACAATTTATTATTTTTTGACAACCTATCTTTAATAATAAACCCTCATATTTGTATATAAATACGATATAATTATAGATAAAAATAACGTGTGCCCTAATACTAACACTAATAACTAAATCAATTTAAAATCCAATTAATTATGAAAACAAGAATCTTAATCTTACTAGGTGCTTTTGCTCTACTTTTTTCTGTAGATGCACAAGCTCAAAAATTAAAGAAATTTGGTGGTTTAACTGAAAAAAAGATAGGCCCTAAAACGATTAAAGTACCATACACAGATATTGTATCTTATATGGGGTACGCAGCTCCTGGTAATGAGGATGAAGTAAAAGATGGCAAGAAATTTTACTATATCTACGTGTGGATACCAGCAGTAGCTCCAGAACTTGGAGTTAGAATGATGTCTCCTGTTGCGGGAACTAAAGTAAAAGGTGCTACAGCGTCTGCAGCATATACAGAAAATGCAGGTTCTAAAGACTTTTTTGATACGTACATTACTTTAGAGCGATCAAGTATCATAAGCAAAGATAAAATTAGTGACGAAGGCGTAAAAGCTGCTAAATGGACTACATTAGAACGCAATGATGATAGTAGCGAAATGCCTAAACAACCTAGCGGAAGCAGCTATAACTCTTTATTAAGATATAAGAGTGAAGTAAGTGATCCTCTTAAGGCATTAACCGTAGGACTTTATAGAATCGGGTTTACCACTTATAAAACAGGAGAAGTAAAAGGTACTTTCTTAGCACAAGTTGCTGCTCCGATCAAATTACCAGGAGTGGTAATGGCTAAAACCATCGAAGATTTGAAAAAAGGATTAAAATAAAATCCAACCCAAATTAAAAGGCACACATCTTTAGTATTCCTATGTTTTCATAGAAAAACATAGGAATACTTTTTTTATAACGACATGTTAGCCTTCATTTTCTCTACAATATTATACGCTGCAGGACAAATAGCTACATTCTTTAATGTTAAGTTAGAAATCTGCTGAAATTTTTTTCTATCTGTATGCGGATATTCACGACATGCTTTTGGTCGTACCTCATAAATAGAGCAATAATTATCAGCTCCCAGGAAAGTACAAGGCGTTTGTTGAAGTATTAAATCCCCGTCTTCGTCTCTTCTTAAATATTGCGCTTCAAACTGACTGAGTTTCATTCTTAAGTGTTTTGCTATACGCTCAACATCTTTATCTGTAAATAATGGACCTGTAGTTTTACAACAGTTAGCACATTGTAAACAATCTGTTTGCTCAAACTCTTCATCATGCAGCTCCTGCATGATGTGATCTAACTTTTTAGGCGGTTTCTTTTTAAGCTTCGCAAAGAACTTTTTGTTTTCGTTATGTTTATCTTTGGCCAGCCGTGGTAATTGATCTATAAAATCTTGCATACCGCAAAAGTAAGGCTTTTGATAATTACGATTGATGAGTTACAAATTAAGATTTGATTCTATTTAAAATCAAATCTGTATTATAGCAAGCAAATGAAAAAATAAAACGTAGTTATATTTTCTTTATCTATTTTTAATAAAGAGAAATTACCAAAATAAATTGCTTCATTATACTAATGAAGAGAATATAAACTAATACTAGTACTACGTAGAAAATCGTAAAGCGAGAATCTACAATCGTAAATCACAAATATGAACAAAGATATCTTCGGAAACGCCATTAGAGACTTTTATAATCAAAAATATACTGAAGATATCATCGTGCAAGCTCCAGACTTTGACGACGATAGTATTCCTGTTCCTTATTTATTTAGAACTTATCCAGAGATGCCCGTTATAGAGCAAAAAGCATTAGATTTCTCCTATGGTAAAGTTTTAGACATAGGTTGCGGTGCCGGAAGTCATGCTCTCTATCTTCAAAATGAAAAAAAACTCGATATAACCGCCATAGATATTTCTGAAGGCGCAATAGAAATATGTAAAAAAAGAGGCCTTAATAATGCTAAAGTTCAAGATATTTTTGATTTCAAAAACGAAACATTTGACACCCTGCTATTAGTAATGAATGGAAGTGGAATTATCGGTAAATTAAGTACTATCGATAGATTCTTTACTCATACTAAAACGCTCTTAAATCCTGGAGGGCAGGTTCTACTAGACTCATCAGACATTGCATACCTTTTCACAGATGATGATGGCGGTTTTTGGGTTGATGCCTCTGCAGGGTATTATGGCGAAATGCGTTACAAACTGAAATATAAAAAGCAAGAATCGGATTGGTTTGATTGGTTATATATTGATTATAATACATTACAAAATGCTGCTAATGCCAATGGTTTTTTATGCGAATTGTTATGTGAAGGAGAAAATAACGACTATTTAGCAAGACTTATAGTCAATTAACAAAATGAGTATATATAATTGATGGTATAATCTTTGTGGAAAAGCAATACATGCATTAAAACAATGTTAACATAAAAGTATACTCTACTATTTATGAGTTTATTTACCAATACTAACAACTTTAAAAAGAAATCTTGTGCAGCTATTAAAATTTTTAAGTTACCTATTCATATCCTCATTTATTCTTGTTAGTTGTTCTGATGATGACGATAACACTCCAATTAACAACAACGAATCTCAAGTTGCAAATTTAAGACCTCTGGGCTCTTCTGCAAATGACCTTTTAAGTGCTACGACTTTTAATAGCCTGTCTATAGAAATTGTATCTGTTCAAGGTTTTGAACCCACTGCAGCTGCAATAAGTGGATTTAGAGAATTTTTACAAGAACGATTATTTAAACCGGATGGAATCACGATTACACAACGTACCGTAACTTCTTCAAATAATGCACCTTTTAATATTGAAGAGGTAGCAGAAATAGAGAATGATACTCGTTCTTTATTTAATCTAGAAGATGATATTGCTGTTTATGTATACTTTGCCGATGGCGGTAAAGAAGACGATACCGATGAACAGGTTACCTTGGGTAGTGCTTATTTAAACACTTCTATGGTAATTTATGAAAGTACTTTACGTAGATTAAGTACAAGGCCCAATGCACCATCATTAAGCACTATAGAAACCGCAACCTTAAACCACGAATTTGCTCATTTGCTTGGATTGGTAAATATTGGTACTCCTTTACAATCAGAGCATGAAGATACAGACGCCGATGGTGATGGTAATGGGCACTGTAACGTACCAAGTTGTTTAATGGAAGCCGCTATCGAGTTTGGTAGTGGTATGATGGGTATGGGAGAGGTAATCCCTGAGCTTGATGCGCAATGTATTGCAGATTTACAAGCAAACGGAGGGAGATAAGTAAACTTCAAGCTAATCTTCGACATAAAAACTATTTTAACCCGAACATTTATAATTTCTAATATTCTTGTTATCTGATTTTTAGATGAAAAAGAGCGTATTTAGTTACAAAACTTTGTAACTTTTAGTATTCTTTTTCATCTAAATGGTAAACAAGAGGCAATGGAGCGGATTAAAATTAATGATTATAAGACTCATAAAATATCAGATTCTGATGTGATACACCGTATACATTCGGGAGAAAAAGAGTTATATGAAATCTTGCTAAGAAGGAATAATCAAAAGCTTTATAGGGTGATAAGAAGCTATATAAATGATCAGGCTGAAATTGAAGATATTATGCAAAACACCTATTTGAAAGCCTATGAAAAATTATATCAGTTTAAACATGACTCGCAGTTTTCTACATGGCTAATTCGAATTGGAATAAACGAAACTTTAGCCAGGTTAAAGACTAAAGGAAAATATATCAAACTATATGAATCTGAACATAGTCCTTCTAAAGATTTTATACTTGAGGTACCCGATGCAGAACAGTTAAATCCCGAAAAGAAGATGATTAGAAAAGAAGCCCAACAAGTACTTGAAAGAACTATTGATCGGTTAGCAATAAAATACAGAACAGTTTATGTCCTCAGAGAAATTGAAGGTATGAGTATAGCCGAGGTATCTGATTGCCTGGGGCTAACCATATCCAATGTAAAAGTTCGTCTTCATCGTGCCAAAGAAATGATTCGAGAAGAACTGTATGAGCTTTCTTTAAACACCGAAATTTTCGAATTTGGATTCAGCAAATGTGATACTCTGGTTATGAAAGTAATGCGTATTATTTAATAGACCTTCTCCCCATTTAAATAGGTGGCATTCACTTTAATATTTGGAATTTTGTTTTCCTCGATTTCCATGATATTATCTTCAAGAATTACAAAATCAGCAAATTTACCTGCTGTAATGCTACCTTTTTCAGTTTCTTCAAAATTACTGTATGCGGCCCAAAGGGTCATCCCTTTTAAGGTTTCTTCACGGGTAAGTGCATTTTCTTTTTGAAAACCTCCATCGGGATATTGTTTTAGATCTTTTCGGGCCACAGCTGCATAAAATGTATAGAAAGGACTTACATGCTCAACAGGATAATCAGTTCCTAAGGCTATTCTGCCTGTTTTCTTTAAAAGTTCTTTATAGGCATAAGCTCCTTTGATACGGTCTTCTCCCAATCGTTCATCGGCCCAATACATATCACTAGTTGCATGAGTAGGCTGCACACTCATCACCAGATTATCATTCAACATATCAAACTCTTCAGAAGCTACAACTTGTGCATGCTCTACTCGCCATCTACGATCAGATTTATTTTTAAGTACTTCATAATATGTTTTTATAACCACTGCATTTGCAGAATCACCAATAGCATGAGTATTCATCTGGAAAGGAGATGCTGCTAATCGCATTGCCAAGGCTTTAAATTCATCATTACCAATAACCATTGCGCCATAATGATTCTCTTGATCGGCGTACGGTTCTTTTAACGCTGCTCCCCTAGATCCTAAAGCCCCATCTGCATAGACTTTAAATGAAGATACATTAAGCTGATCTGTCTTATGCACTCCATTCTCTAAATAATAATCTACATATTCGGGTACATTGCTTACCATCGCATACATTCTAATGTTGAGCTGGTCTGTTTTTTGAAGACTATCTACTAAAGCGATTACCTCTGGACTTAGGCCTGCATCGTCAACTGTAGTTAGTCCATAACTGAAATTAATCGCCTCGGCATCTTTTAAGCCTTGTATCTGCTCTTGTAGTGTTGGCCCCGGAACTATTGCCCCAATCAACCCCATTGGATTATCGATTAATACTCCTGTAAGTTTCCCGTCTTTTTTAAGAATTTCACCCCCGGTAGTTTTTGTATCCACCGTTATTTTAGCCATGTCTAATGCTTTTTGATTTACTAATAAAGCATGACCATCCACTCTGGTTACGGCAACCGGAGTATCAGGAAACAGGCTATCCAGTTTTTCTTTGGTCGGAAACTCTTTTACTTCCCAATCATTCTGATCCCATCCACGACCTGTAATAAAAGACACTTTCTTTTCCTTTTGAAAAGCTACTATGCGATGAAGTACCTCATCATAACTTTTAGTACCCATTAGATCCACCTTTTGCTGCTGTAACCCTAATCCATAAAAATGACAATGTGCATCGATCAATCCTGGTATTATTGTTTTTCCTTCTGCATCCAATGTATCTGCGACGTCATAAGTATTTAGTAACTCTTCACTTGTTCCTACCGCAATAAACTTGCCTTCTTTAATTACAAATGCCTCTGCTTTTGGTTGGTTTTCGTCTACGGTATACACATTCGCATTTAATACCAATACATCTGCAGGTGTTTTAGGCTGTTGACATGAAATAAAAAGTAGCGTACTAACGAATAAAAAAGTGATTTTTTGCATTGTGTAGTTGAGTTGATTTGTGTTTATGAAGCCTAAAAATAGGGATATCTGTGTTTTGAAGTGGTTAAGATTTTCTTAATATAAAAGAAAGTATCCTTTATCACATTAATGGTAATTGGGATAAACCACTGTTAGTCTTTATCAACACACTTTCTTCGCTATTCTATATCTCTTTAGGATCCTTCACCCCTTTAATCAAAAGCCACAGGCATAATGAAATTTCGCCTATATCTGCAGGTATAGTGATATTGCTAAAAAATACAGACTCATGATTTGGGAATAAAAAATACATGCCTACATCGATCAAATCTCCAATACAACCAAGCATTAACATAATACCAATAATCTTAGGAATGATCCCTGATTTAAAGATCATATATCCCAAAGGAAGTAGATATAGACCATAAAAAATTTGGTCTATAAAATATCCATTAGTATGCATTTTTAAAAAGAAAATGGCCAAGCCGTCTAGTTGATCCGTTTCAAAAGCGTTTAAATAATCCGCACCACTAGTTAATAGTAATACAGCAACTTGATTTAGCATATTCATGCAATAAATCGCCACGGCAATCATAACAGATGCAACCATTACTTTGGATTGAAACGTATTGATCTGTTTAAAAATTAAATACAAAGCAAAAGGAAAGAAGAAAAAAGCGATTGACATAACGAGATCACTCACAATACCTAAGCGAAATAACCATTCTGATGCTTTTATATTTTCGATAGTTGCAACAGTATCTCCAGGCACAAACATTTTACTACGCACAAAGAACTCTGCAAATACTCCGCATAGTACTAAAATTAGAAATAATAACCCTGCTACTCTTGCTAATTTTTTGTTTGAATACATCCCATTGATTTTTTGATTGATACTATGTCGACGATCTAATAATTAGATTGTTACAATGAACCACCATATCTTCGATACTATTGATGCGTTATTTTTTATAAAATTTAGATCATAAATCAGGTAGTATAACTGCAAACTAGTTTCTATACATATTAAAAAAACATAAAATTACTCTCTAAATTTTTAACTAGGATTGTATTTGAAGATAACGTAGTTTAGAACTTGAAAAAGAATACAACTACTTAATACGCAAAAAATGAATAATACCAAAGATCATTCGAAACATGAGGGTTTATTAAGTTTAAAAACTGTCATCAGAACAAAAGATTTTGAAGCTTCAAAAATATTCTATACCGAGATTCTAAACCTGGGTATCGTACAAGAGTATAATGATGGTGATGGCTCTAAAGGATTAATATTAAGGTTTGGTAAGGAAGGTAGTACAGCCTTTTTTGAAATTTCAGAAATAAAGCATGATCATTATTATTATCAAGAACCTTTTAGTGATCCCATTAAAAATGATAAAATAGATATACAATTAAGAACCGATAATATAACGTATTGGGCAACCCGTCTACATGAAAAATGGAGCGCACGAGGCCCAGTACTTCGGCCATGGGGTTCTTATTATCTTTATTTAAGAGATCCCGATGGATTGCAAATCATTATTTATCAAGAAAAGGCTAAATAATTATAGATTTCACCTTCTTATAGCCTCATCTCCCAAAATTCCTGATCCATGGTTTGACCAAATAGTTCTACATTCTTATGTACCGTTTTTATAGTAAATCCATATTGATCATACAAATTTCTGGCGCTCTTAAGAAGGTCGTAAGTTTCTAGTTCTATTGATTTATAGTGATGATTTCTACAATGTTGTATGACTACGTCTAACAATGTTCTCGAAATACCGTTTCCTCTGTATTTAGGAGAAATCAATACAAAATTGATAAATGCTTTGGTATCGGATATATTAGAAATTGCTATAGACCCCACTCTTTCTTCATCTGTTTCGCAAATAAAAACGGTATCAAATGATGATTTTTCCTTTCTAAAAAAATGGACAAACTTATTCGCTATGTGTATTTCGAAATTAGGATCAAAATTAAATTCTTCAATATAAATTTCGCCATGCATTGAGATAATCCATCCAATATCTCCCGGCTTATGCTTTCGAATATTAAATTCCATTTGTAAATCAAAATTTTTATATAAAGCTATGAGATATAAAAATGATGGCAATTCAATTTAAAAATAACTTAACAAATATATTGGCTATCAAAGTCTTTAGCATAAAAAAACCTCACAGGTCCAGGAGACCTGTGAGGTTTACACTCTTATACAAGAAAAATTACTTATTTATAGTAATCCAGTTATTGATTTTATCTTCTAATAATGCTAGTGGCACACATCCGGTTTCTAGCACCTGGTTATGAAACTGACGGATATCAAACGTATCCCCAAGCTCCTGCTCTGCTTTAGCACGAAGTTCTCTTATTTTTAGTTGCCCAATTTTATAAGATAATGCTTGTCCTGGATTTGCCATATAACGCTCGATCTCTGAGATGATTCCTGCTTCAGATTCAGCTTCATTATCTAAAGAATATTGTATCGCTTGTTCACGAGTCCATCCTTTAGAGTGTAACCCTGTATCAACAACTAAACGAATTGCACGATGCATTTCTGCTCCCAGCATACCAAAATATTGGTACGGGTCTGTATACAATCCTAATTCTTTACCTAAGGATTCACTGTATAATGCCCAGCCTTCACCATATCCACTATACCACAATGTTTTTCTAAACTTTGGTAGTACTTCGCTCTCTTGCGTTAATGAAATCTGATAGTGATGTCCAGGGATAGCTTCATGTAAAAATAAAGATTCGTCGCTATAGGTATTATACTTTGTAACTTCTGGTATTGGCGTGTAGAAAATCCCAGGTCGTGTACCATCCAAGGATCCCGGATTATACTCTGCGCTTGCCGAATTCTCACGAAATGCTTCTGTACGGCGCACCTCGAAAGGTGTTTTAGGCTTCACATCAAACAGTTTTTCGATCTGTGGTTTCATACGATCATGAATCGCATTAAAATTATCGATCACTTGTTGTGGCTCTGTAAATGGCATCAACTCTTTCTTGTTACGCACATGGTCAAAGAACGATTTTAGGTCTCCTTTGTACCCTACTTCTTCTTTTATCTTCTCCATTTCTGAAGAGATTCGTGCTACTTCAGAAAGTCCTAATTTATGGATCTCATCGGCAGTCATATTCGTAGTGGTATACAACTTGATTTGATATTTATAAAAATCTACACCATTTGGGACCTCGGCAATACCCGAACTAGCTCTACCCGCTTCGAGGTATTCTGTACTCATAAACTGGTGAAGGCTTTTATACGCGGGGATGATTTTTTCTGAAACCATTTTGGTATATGCTTCTGTTACCTGTTTTTTATCCTCTTCAGAGAAATCTTCAGGAAAATTTTTGACAGGACTATAAAAAAGATGCTTATCCAGATCTTCAACGGTTAATGCTTCTAATTGTGGAAGCACTTTTACGATTAAAGATTTTGGTAAGACATACCCGGCTTTCATTCCTTCTTTCATTTTTGCTTCGGCCGAAGCCATCCACTCTAGGTATCCTTCAAGACGCTTTAGCCAATTGTTATAATCTTCTACAGTCTTAAAGGGTTGAGCGCTGGCTCCACTTGCTAACTGCCCTGCCATAAGATTAATCGACCACATTTGATCAATCGGAAAATAATCTGTTTTAAAAGCATACTTTTCGAGATTCATATCGCACTCCCAGTTAAGAATTGCTTTAGTCATTTTTTCACTTTCAGAAAGAGTGGCATCATCAAACT
Organism: Aquimarina penaris; assembly: GCF_040786285.1. Lineage (NCBI taxonomy): Bacteria > Pseudomonadati > Bacteroidota > Flavobacteriia > Flavobacteriales > Flavobacteriaceae > Aquimarina > Aquimarina penaris. The sequence continues at coordinate 356,334 of NZ_JBFMKQ010000002.1, read as the reverse complement.
TTGCTAATTCTTCTTTGTACTTAGCGTAGTATGCCTTTGTTTTGGCTACTATTTCTTCTGCCAAAGGGTTAGAAAACTGGTCGTTAAAACGATTATCTCCGGTAAAAGTCGCCTGCAGAGGGTTGAGCTGAAGGCCTTCTTCGTAGTAGTTATCCAGCATCTCATTAAATTTAGCCGTAATATCTACTTCTGCTTTTGATTCTTTTGTGGTTGTCTCATTTTTACAAGCTGTAAAAACTATAGCCAAACAAGCCATAGCAAGCATTTTTTTGATCATGATATTGTGAGTTTTTGTTTTTAAGGAAGGAAAGGTAGGAAAATTAGTGTTAATAGAAATGCCTCTTAACATTATAGCAACACGTACTACTTTGGTTAATCAAAATTGAACCTCATAACAACAAAGAATCAAACTCTAAATTGCCATGAGGCATTTATAATATATTGTTATATAGAAAACTTGTCTAATGTTACCTTTTCTTTTTGATTATTGAGTTTTATAAATTTTATCTCCTTAGTCTCATTGGGTAATCCATAATTAGTGTAAATGGTATATTTAAGAAATGACTCTGATGATTTAGCCGTTTTCCTATTGACATTAAGGTTTACAACCCATTGTCCTTCAAATGATTTTTCGATAATAAACTCTTTAGACAAAGCTCCGTTTTTTGTGTCTTCCTTAAAGGATGCTTTGTTCTCTTCGGATTGATTAGACCATTCATAATATCGCATTTTGGGGTTGACAAACTGAAGAACAAATTCTGCCTCTGGGTCGTTCCAATCAAAAACTATACGAACAGGAGCACTTTTAACAACAAGAAGCTTTGTGGGCACATCAGAGTATGACACTTGTATTCGATGATTATTTAATAGATGTTGTATTTGAGATTTTGCTTGAGCTAAAAGGGGTGTAAAATCGACATTATTATCCCTATTCTGAAGCATTATTTTGTAGATCTCGAACGCATCCTGATATCTCTTATTTTCTTTATATGTTCTGGCTAGATCAAGATACGATTGCGCATAATTAGGTCGAATTTCAAAAATATTTTCATATACCAACAAAGCACTTTCTTGATCACCTATCTTTTCTAATCTAAAGGCTAATGCTCTTAATGCTTCATAATCTTTACGATTAGAAATTTCGATTAAATTAGATAATACTTCTCTTGAAAAATTCTCATTCCACTTTTTAAAATACTCGAAACTGTTTATAAAAAAAATGGTCTCCTTTCCATGATATTGTATTAATTCAAAATATTCATCTAAAGCCTCTTTATATGTCTTACTATCAAATAATGTGTCTAAGTAATCAGGCCTCCTATTATTAGAATTATGAATTAATTTGGGATGCGCATAATTTTTGGTCGTTTCGGTAAAATCCTCATAATCCTTAGTTTGTGATCGCATATCATTAGCAAACAGTACTGTCTTTATGTAAAAAACTCCATTTCTGGCTAATCTACCATATTGAATAGCGCCAGATAAACCTGGTACATACGTAATGCTTTCAATCATTGGAGGAAGTATATGTACTGGCAAACCACCAATGAATGGAATACCGTCTACAACGAATAAAGGAGTCGAACATGATACATTGGAAGAGTTGCTACGACTATTAAAAATTCGATTATTACGGACATTAACTCCTGGAAACTGAGCTCTTAAGAGATCTGGCAAGAAAATAGCCGACTGAATAAATTTATCTTTGGTAAGAGTATAAGCGGCAAACCCAAGCCTTTGTTTTTCTTTATTCATTCCTCCTAAATGAATGACTTCTTGAGGGTCATTATGCTCTTTACCTTTTACTTTTACTTGACTCAACTCATTATATTTAGGTTTAAGGTTAATTTTAATATCCTCGGGAACATCCAATACGATCTCTTTGCCTTCAAAACCAAAATGTGATAATTCTAACATATCACCTTCTTTCGCATTTACGTAAAAAACTCCATCTTTATTAGTCTCACTATGCAATAAAGTACCTTTAACTAAAACCCTACAGCCTTGAACAGGAGTATCATCTTCTGATAAAACAATACCTTTAACCACTTCTGATGATCCTACTAAATCATATATCAGAGGATCTACTGTCTTATTAAAAAAGTAATCTAATGCTGCTATTGGATCGGTTTTTAACAGATTTACATATAATCCATTTGTAAAATTTGCCGATTGTTGTAATTCGCCATGATTTGAGTTCATTTTGCTACTCACATAAAAAACCGGTACATGGTAGGCAAATTCTGGTTTGCCATAATTATAATTTCCGTCTGTAAATACCAAATATTGATCTGTGCTGTTTTTTTCTTTAAAGAGTGTTGAAAAATTTGTGGCCCCATTATATTTGATTGCCCTAATCTCATTAATCAAGCCTTTGCTACTTCCGTTTTCGATTACAAATGTTTTGGATTTTGACGATGTATTAGAAAAAGTGATCAAATCAACTTTTACATTCACGATTCTTGAAAAGTACTCTTCCAGAAATCGTATTTCTTTGTCAATGTCTCTATTTTGCATAGAAAGCGATGTATCCCAATATAAAGTAATGTGCTCCGGTTTCTCTCGATCATTAGATGTATAGAGTGACAAGGGATTCTCGGTATGGATTTTAAATGCTATTCCTACATTTTTTCTTAGTTTCCATTTATCGTGGCTTACTCTTTTTGTAAAAGAATGCCCAATACTATTCCCTGTAATTGCGAATCTTAAATTCTTACCATAGACTTTAAGAAGTTCTATACTGGCAATAAAATCATCCTCAACAATAATATCATATTCAGATAAATCGATAGTTTCTTCTCCTGTTTTTCGAGAAATCGTATGATATAGGTTATTCGTCACCAGATCAACACCCGGCTTACCATTATTGTTTTTATATATATGTACTCGTACCAAGAGGCTATCTGCAGTATTTTCAACTACATTAAATCTTAGGTTTAAAAGTTTAGTATGTTTTTTTCTTGATGTAATAAAAGCTCCTATTTGACTACCTAATGCATTTTTATCACGCCAATGTGCTAAAACATCTGAATCGTATGTAATGTACCCTATAGAATCTAGTTTACTTTCTTTAAAGGATTCATAAGTAACCGCGGTATTTATTGTTGAAGGCTCTAAGAAGATTTTATTGCTTGTATTAAGCATCTCAAAAAGTTGATCATATGTATAGCTTACCTCCTTATATCCAACACCAGAAAATTGTATTATATCATTATGATCAATATCTTCCTCATCATAACGTAAATAAAATCTTCCATTTTTATGACTTACAGTACCAACACCTTTATCAATAAAACCAATATTAGCATAGGGAACCGGTTTATTTGTTTCTTGATTAAGAACAAAAGCATCTATTAATACTTCATACTGACTATATGAAGTAAGTGTAGTTGCCAAAAAGAATACTAAAAACAAAAGCTCTCTATTTCTCATAACCCCAGATTTAAACAATTCATGTTTCCTAAAATAAAAAACAATCAACTGTAAATCAACAAGTTTAACGTTAAGGATAGTTAATTTTTGGGGGTAAATCCTATTTTTAAATACAAATCACTTCTTTTCTAGAGGAGTATTCTATTTTTTAGTTGGGAATGTAGCTTTATTTTTTTGGCCATGGTATTTTGAGTTTTTTGTTTTTAATGTATTAGGTTTTATATAGAAAACTTATCCAATGTTACTTTTTCTTTTTGATTATAGAGTTTTATAAATTTTATGGTCTTGGTCTCATCGGCTAAACCATAGTTTCTGTAAATGGTATATTTCATAAAGGTAGGTTTCAATGAAGATACATCGTCGAGCGATTGCACATTTACAATCCACTCTCCTGGTGTTGAATCATCTACAATAAACTCTTTAGATACAATACCATGTCTTACTTCATCTATTAATAACTGATTATTATCATGAAAACGATGTGACCATTTTTCATATTTCTTTTTAGGACTTACAAATTGAAATTCAAATTCTGCTTGTGGATCATTCCAATCAAAAACAATACGAATCGGCACTCCTTTTACTACTAAATGTTTAGCAGGAATATTGGTATATGGTATATGCAAACGATGATGATTTAATAAATGTTGTATCTCTGATTTCACTTGTTTTCGAACTTCAACTAATTCTTCTATATCCAGATACTCTTTTAGTATTCTTTTATAAACATCGAATGCTTTAGCATATTCTTTATTCTCTTTATAGATCCTCGCTAAATCAAGATAAGATTGTGCAAAATCAGGTCTTAAATTAAACAAATCTTCATAAACCATTACCGCTTGTTGAACATTACCTCTTTCTTCTAACAAAAAAGCCAAGGTTCTTAACACACCATAATTATCTTCGGCGATTTCAGCCAAATTAGAGATTATCTCTAGAGAAAAATTTGGATTCCAACGTTTAAAATATTCAGAACAAAAGACATAAAAAGTTACTTCTTGCATATGTGTCTCTCTAAGTGTATAGAATATCTCTTGTGCTTCAATATAGCTAGTGCTATTCCACAGTACGTCGAGGTATTCGGGTTTATTTTTATTTGGGTTCAATAAAAAAGTGGATTCATTATAATCATTTCCCTTAACTAAAAGTGTATTTTTTGATTTATTATCCGTCCCTGCAGAATTCATTAAATTAGTTTCGATAACAAAAACTCCATTTCTTGCTCGTCCACCATACATTATGGTTCCTGATAATCCAGGAATCAACGTTATACTTTCTAGCATAGCCGGTAATAAATAATAAGGAGGCGCAACTTGAATAGCACCGTCAACTACATATAATGGATCATTATCTCCTAGAATTGTATTGCGCCCTCTAACGATAACCTTAGCAGCATCTCCAAAACCAAATACTTGCACTCCTGGAAACTTTTTTCTAAGAAGGTCTGTTAAATGAAGTGAAGATGCAGGAAACTCTTCTTTATTTATCATATATGTAGTAAATCCCATCTTATATTTATTGACCTTCTTATTACCCAGATTTACTTGTTCTTCAGGTTTATCATCTTTTTTCTTTGTAAGTGTTACTTCATTAAGCTTTTCGTATTTTGGTTTAAGTTCTATCTTTACTCTTTGCAAACCATTAAGGTGCATTTCTTTACTTTTCATACTAAAATGATGAAAAGACAGGACTTGATTTGGCATGGCTTTAATTGTAAAATTACCATTACTATCGGTTACTGCTTCGATATGTGTTCCTTTCACCGAAACTCTACATCCCTCAACCGGAGTATTTTCGTATAAAACGACACCTTCAATTAATTCTGATGACTCTTTAATTTTATATAGTAATGGATCTTTCCATCTACTAAAAACATATTCTAGTGCTTCTTGCGGTTCAGTTTTTAATAAATTTACATACTCACCCCCTGTAAAATATGCAGCTTGTTGTAATTCTGTATGATTAGCATCCATTTTACTGCTGATATAAAAAACAGGTTTATCATGGTCAAATTTGGGTTTCCCAAAATTATAATTACCATCAGTAAATACTAAGTAATGATCTGTACTCTTATTTTCATGGAAGAATTTAGAAAAATTTGTAGCTCCGTTATATCGTACTTTTTTGAGATTGCTAATCAAAGTTTTACTACTTCCATTTTTGATAATGAATGATTTAGTCTGAGCAAAACTAGATGAAAAAGTAACCAGATCTACGCTTACATTTATAATTTTCGAAAAATATTCTTCAAGAAATTGTACCTCTTTCTCTAAATTCTTATCCTTCATAGAAAGTGAAGTATCCCAATATATAGTAATGTGCTTTGGTTTTTCAAATTCATCAGGCTCATAGTCTTTTAAAGTATTTGATGTGTGTAATTTAAAGGCTATACCCTTGTTTTCATTCACTGTCCATCGGTCATGACTTACCTTTTTTACAAATGAATGCCCAATAGGGCTTCCTGTTATGGCAAATTTCATATCGTTACCAAATACGTTAACCAATTCGATACTAGCTATAAAATCGTGATTAACTATAATGTTGTATTTAGACAAGTCAATACTTTCTTCGCCTGTTTTTCTAGAAATTGTATGAAAAATAGTATTCTTTACTATATTATTTCCTGGCCTGCCTTTATCATTTTCATAAATATTAACCCTAACCAAAAGGCTATCAGCGGTGTTTTCTACCACATTAAATTTTAGCTTTAAAAGTTTAGTATTTTTTTTTCTGGATTTAATAAAGGCCCCTATCTCACTACCAAGAATATCTTTACCTCTCCAATACGCCAATTGATCAGAATCATAGGTAATATATCCTATCGAATCTATTTTATTTTCTTCGACTGGTGGATCAATCACGTTAATTTGATCTTTGGTGATATGTTTTAGAAATATTTTATTGTCCTTTTTTAGAGCTTCAAAAAGTTGTTTATATCTAAAACTGGTTGATTGGTAACCAATACCCGAGAACTTGATTATGTCATTATCCTGGATTTCATCTTCATCATATCGCAAATAAAATCTTCCGTTTTTATTCGTGACTGTCCCTACCTCTTTATCAACAAAACCAACATTTATATAAGGAATCGGTTTATTTGTTTCCTGATGAAGAACAAAAGCATCTATTAGCACTTCATACTGACTGTATGACATAAGTGTAGTTACCAAAAAGAATACTAAAAACAAAAACCCTCTATTTCTCATAATGCCTGATTTAAACAATTTATGTTTCCTAAAATAGGAAACAATCAACTATTAATCAATACGCTTAATGTTAAGGATAGTTAATTTTTGGGGGTAAACCCTATTTTTAAATACAAATCACTTCTTTTTTTAGAAGAATATACTATTTCCTAAGCTTGGATTGTAGTTTTATTTTTTCTTCGGTTAACCATTCATCTTTAAGGATACTTAGTAATAATGCATCTGTACGTCCATCACCATCGAGAGCAGGAAAAATACCTCGTAGAACTCCTTCTTCTTTGCATCCCACACTTTTCATGGCGGTAATACTTATCGTGTTTTCAATATAAGCTGCCATACCTATTCGTTCTGCTCCCATGGTCTCAAAAGCAAATTGAAACAGTAAATATTTACAATGTTTATTTAGCCCCGTTCCTCTAAATGCTTTACCATACCAAGTATACCCCAATCTAATTGCCGATAGTTCGGGTGCTATCTCACAATATCGCGTACTACCCGCATATTGTTTTTTGATTTTATCATATACTATAAAAGGATATTCTTTTTTAGCTTTTCTATTGTGTATTGTGCTCTGGATATAAGTTCTTAAGTTTTCTTCACCATCTCCTTTAACAAAAGAATACTTCCAGATACCAGGTTCGTTGGCAATATCTAACAAATGAGATACATCGTCTATTTGTAATGGACGTAGACGTACAAAATCATCCTCTAGAATATAATCCGTTGTAAAATCAAAATGAAGCATGTGAATACTAGTTATTAATGGATATAAAGTTATAAAGATTACCCTTTGCGTATTTTGATTTTTTAGATTAAAAATTCGTCAATTCGAATAATTCGATCTAGGGAAGAAGTGTATTGAGCTCTTCGACTTGCTAAGGATGACAATAGTTTTACTTAAAAAAAGCTATTCTCGATACAATTTTTCTTCGTTTCACTATGAAAAATCACTCGAATTGACGCTTTTTTGATTTGCAACTTCCAGAATGCACAGCAGCTAAAGATTATACTTTATGAAAACGAATTAAGTCTCACCGATTTTAAACTTCGACAGGCCAGACAACCAATGTGTTTGGTATTTTGATAGTTATTATTCTCAATCAATATTCTCTTGTATACTGCTCCTTCTCGGTAAGCTGTATTGCCTTACCTCCTTTTCCTGTTAGAAACTTTGTTTTTAGAGTTTCTCTGTCTTTTAATCGTTGTAAAAAAACAATAAAATGAAGATGCGGCCCTGTAGCCCACCCTACATCACCACTATATCCTATAAACTGGCCAATTTTTATTTGATCTCCAACTTTAACACTTGCTCCATTTTTCTTGATATGTGTATACTCGGCAAAAGTACCATCACTATGATATATTAATATAAAGTTGTTGTATTTAGCACATTCTGCCGTTGTACAACTCTTACTATAACTTTCTTCTAAATCAACCACAATACCCTCTCGCGCAGCATAAATCTTTGTTCCTGTAGGCATTTTAAAATCTAAAGCATTTTCTCCGCGATGAGAAGTACTACCATTATACCCTTGCGAAAGCCAAAACGTTACTCCTTTGCCATAAGGTAAATAATATTTAAAATCGGTATCGTATTTTTTTTGATTGTGATTTCCATGGTTATATGTCGACTCATATCCCAATTTTATTCTTTTCTTACGGTCTATTACATTAAGATCTGTAATGGTATATTTTTTAGTTCTGGCAGGGACCACAAAAACCTTATGATCACCATTGGTAGAGTTTAGGTTTTCTAATCTGAAATCTATTTTTGCAGATACCGGGCTATACTCATCATTATCTGCCAGTATTCTAAACCCATTATCGGTTTCTTCATAATACAACTTAAAATTGTCTTGAGAATATGTAAGAATCGAAAAGAGGCAAAAGATAACTAGAGAAATACTTTTCATAGATTTTATTTTTATCTAAAATACAACAAAAATCGTACCTTCTCTTACATCTATAGTAAGTACGCTACTCTTTTAACAAGAAAATTTAATTGTTTTAGACCTATAAATAACTCTCTGGGTTGTGCAAAAAAGATATATTATGCATTATCTTTTAATTATTAGTGATAGTGATTGAAAGCTCATTCATTAATCGAATCAAAAGATCATCTTGACTTTCTCTATATGCATTAGAGGCTAAAAACACAAATAAATCTTCTTCTATTAAATAGGCAAAATCAGCGAAAAAGATACCATTTCCACCATTATGTTTGGCTGCTGGTCCTTTATTAGTATCAAGTATCCCCCAACCGAAACCTCTATAAAGTAGGCTAGTCTCATCTTCTTTAAGATGTTTTGTATACATTTTTTGTTTACTTACTTCATCGATAAGATCAGCTTTAATGAATTTGTAGTATTGATGTATATCATTTGCAGACATTAATAATCCTCCATTACCTTTTAAGTGCCAATAAGGACCATCTATATCCCAAGGTTGTTCATTAGGTTTGCCCAGGTTAGCTCCGGGCGTGCTTAATACCCCTAAATCGTCATATCCATTAGCAATTATTGTGTCATTATAATCTGGCAATATATATCCAGCAGTTTTCATCTCAGAGGGAAGAAAAACCTGTTCGCTTAAGAATTCCTCATAAGATTTGTTACTTACCGTTTCAATAATAATCCCCAAAATACTGAAACCAACATTTGAATATTCATATCGCTCTCCTGGTGAAAACAATAACTGCGTATCAAAGCTTTGGGTGAGATACATTTCTTTGGATATTTTTTCATAATCATTACCAATTACATCAACAAATCCCGAACTATGGGTAAGTAGTTGTTTGATTGTAATATTTTTTTTGTCTTCTGTAACTTCTGGGAAGAATTTTTCTAAGGTATCTTGATAATCCAGTAGCCCAAGTTCCTTACATTTTATAATTCCTATGGCGGTAAACGGTTTTGTTACTGAGCCTATATCAAAAACTGTATTTTCATCAAATTCTATTTTATTTTCTCTATTTGAATAGCCAAAACCCTTACTGTATGTAATATTTTCTACGGATCCAATGTGTATGATTCCTTTGAAGTCCTTTTCTTGTTCCATTATTTTATCAATCTTGGATTCAAGAGTTTCTTCGATAACGTTGTTGTTATTATTGCAACCCGTTATAAAAAAAAGAAGTGGTAATACTATGATATTTAGTTTGATCATTTTTTTTGATTTTACATTTATTACGATCAAAACTAAGTCGCATTAACTCAAATACGACTTTTAAAAGGTTGGAAAAAAGTTGGAAAAAGGTTGGAGACAGGGTTTAGTTATTATGTATTGAAGATAAATTATATTGCTGTAAGGAAATCTGCAATTCTTTCTTGTTCTTAACCCCAAATAATTTATAGATCCTGTTTGCATGTGATTTTACGGTAGACACTTCAATAAAAAGCGTTTCACCAATTTCTTTTAGAGATTTGTACTTTAATATTTCACCCAACACTTGTCTTTCTCTTGATGAAAGAAGTGCTAATTTTTGTAAATATGGGTCACAAGACTCTTGAGAAACATGATTTCTTCTATTTTTGAAGTATAAGAAGATTCCTATAATAGTTATCACAGTAAATGACAACAACAATATACCAGGAAACAATTCTATTACTTCTACTTCTATATGTTCTTCCATAGTTCGATTCAATTGAAATTAACTAAAGATAGTTCCTAATATTTAATAATCAAACTTATACGTAGCGCCACCTAATAGTTGTACCCCTTGAACAGGAAAATCTACCCAACGCTCATAATTATTGCCAGCCAGGTTATTTCCTCTTACAAAGAAAGAAAGCTGATCATTTAAGCGATATCCAAGGTTTATATTGGCATCAAAATACGAATCCAAAATAACGGTAGATTGGGCAAATATTGGTGCCGCTACTGCACTATTATCAATATCTTTTCGCTCTCCTACATAAAACAATTGCGCGCCACAAAACCATTGTTTATTAATTTGATAATCTACCAATACAGACGCTTTTACTTCGGGTAAATTCCATGCTTCTTGCTCATCTTCGGTACTATAGTTAAAATATTCTGCAGAAGCCCCTAATTTGAACTTTTTACTGATTTCAAAGTTTAACTCCCCATAACCTACCAATGTCGTGATATCATCATAACGATATGAAAAAGAATTTCCATAATCATATCCTTCAACCTGAACTATCGGTCTTGAATTATTAACAAATAAAGGTTTTTCGTCTTCAGAAACATAACTTCCTCTAACATTATAGCTCACTACATCAGATATTTGTCCTTTTAACCCCACATAAGCGTCGTATACTGTACTTGTTTGCTCAATAATTAAGGTTGGTGATACAAAAGGGTTCTTTTGTACGGCATCTCTATAGGTATTTTGACGTAATTCTCCTTCTAATCCTCCATAAGCAACCACAGATTCATCTAATAATCGATACGAAGCTGTGACTTTAGGATATATAAAGAAATCGTTATCCTCGTTTTCTGTATCGATACTATAATATAGTGCTGCTCCCAAATTTACGGTAAGATTGTCTCGCAATATCACTAAACTCGGGTTTACACCTAGGTTAAGAATACCATATTCATTGGGAGTTTGCGTAACCGGATCAAGGTCGCGCTCAAAACTTCCGTTAAGATAATCTACAACAAAACCTGTAGTAATTAAAGAATTTCCCATTTCGAACTCGAAAGTAGGCTTAACCACTACATGATGCTCTATAGACTTTAGCGCATCTCCAAAAAATCGATAGTTTAAGGACGCTTTTTTAATATATAGATCATCAAACTGAAGTTTTCCTCCTAATTTTACTCCGTAATAATTTTGTTGTGGATCAATTGCATTAATCTGTTCTTGACTTAATACAGGGGTTTCGGGTAGCCCATACCAATTATATAATTGATGTTCTGCTCCTACTTCGATCCCGTATGTATAATCCCGATTACGTGACGTATAATTAAGATCTACAAATGTATTATAATACGTATCATCTAACCGTACCTCATCGATCCCTCCTTGCGAAGAGTTATGATGTAAATATAGTCCAAGGTTATCAGAACGATTTACCTGAAAATTACTATAAAATTCTGCCAGAGCCGATGTAAAATTACCAAACCCCAAGGTAGCATAGTTATCATAAATTTCTATGGGTTTTGGGCGATCTATATTGGCGGCCCGCCCTTTTGCAGGAGTGTAAGTTGATGCCACAGGAACCGAGAAAATACTATATCGTACTTGTTTTTTTTGCTGGGTAACCGAATCATTAAGAATCGGGGTCGATTTCACCTTAAAAGCATCACTTATGGTAGGCGTATAGGCTTTAACAATAACTACTCGTTCGGTGTCTAGTGTTTCCTTGTCCTTTTCTTGTGCTGTGCTTCCCCAGCCTATAAGTGCAAGGCAAGTAAAAGGTATTACTTTCTGAAAATATCCAATCATAAGATACAAATCGTTTTAAACTTAAATATTACTGCTCGGTTTGGATGGATGAATTAGTTTTTGACTCTTCGGTTTTGATAGTATTAAGCTCACTTGTAGCTTCGTCAACAACATCGGGGTAATCAGAGAAATTTTTAATCACACTCTCTAAAATGTATGTAGCCTGATATGCATCTTTTAGTCCGTAGAAATTTTTGGCCATAAGCACCAATCCTTTAGACCCATATAATCGATATCCAGGAAAATCTTTGGCCAGCTTTTGTATGGTTTCGTTAGAAGCTTTATAATTACCTTCTTCATTTTTAAAATAGGCATTATAATACAATGATTCTGCCGCAAGTTCTCCTGTTGCTATTTTTTGAACTTCGGCATATGCTCTTTTGGCACGAACCATATCATTAGTTTGTAAAGCGGCTCTTGCGGTAAATATCTTTGCATCACTTTTTACATCATTCTGGATCTTAGGATTAGCCAATACTTTATCTGCATATTCAATTGTTTTTTGATAATTGAGTAATTGATAATGTGATTTCATCAAATTAGATTGTGCAAAGACAATATTTTGTGGATAATCGGCATCGCTTTCTAACCGTTCCAGTACGGGAATAGCTTTTTGATAACTACGATTCTCTAAATACACCTGGGATAACCTTGCCGATGCCTGCTCTGTAAATTCGGTTCTATCTTTTTGAAGAACATATTCATAATGAGGTATGGTAGCATCTTTATCTCCTTTTTTGAAATATAACTGAGCCAGGTAAAAATGACTTTTTAAGGCATGCAACCCATTAGGAAAATCACCTAGGTATTTCTCAAAACCATTGATGGCTGCATTATCATTACTTTCTAAAAACTGTTTTTCGGCAGCTTCATACGAGGTATTATCCAGATCTGCATCACTAACATCTACAAAAGACAATCCTTTTACCCAAGAGGCATATTCATCGGTTCTTCCTAGATCTACATATATAAGCCGAGCAGTATTTACCGCTTGTATGGCTTCATCTGTACCAGGATACTCTGCAACCACTTTTTTAAACTTTGATAAAGCTCTATTCCCCTGATCTCCATTATAAAATACCAATCCTTGTTTTAATAAGGCCTTAGGCACATATGAACTTCTGGGCATATCTCTAATCAGACGATCATAAGCATCAATACCCCGTTCTGTTTTATTTTCAGAAATATATACATCTCCCAGAGCAAACATGGCATCATCACGATATGTAGATCGAGGATATTGTAACAAAAACATTTCGAGATCCTTGATTTTTTGACCGTGCTTATTTACGAAGCCGTAACTAATGGCTTTTTGATAATGTGCATAATCAGAATCTGGTCCATTTTTTTTGATTGCTTTATTATACGCCTCCATAGCAGGCCAGTATTTACTAGAAATAAAGTGACTATCCCCAAGTCTAAGATATGTATCTGTTTCTCTGCTTTGATCTATATCATTTTTTGTAGAAAAAGCTTCGAAATATTGAGCTGCTTGTGGATATTGCTTTAACTTAAAATATGTATATCCTAAATTATAATCAATATGGCCATATTCTATAGTCGATGATGCCCCTGTACTTCCTTGAAATTGCTTAAATCCTATTAAAGCTTCATCAAAATCCTGCATTAGATAATGACTCTCTGCTTTCCAATAGGTAGCTCGAGCGCTAAAACCAGGATCTACTTGTTCTTTCAAAGATTTATCAAAATATGTAATTGCCTCAGTATACTTGTTTTCATTATATAATTCTACACCTCTATAAAAAGCTACTTTTTGATACACTTCTTTATCTGCAAAATTTCGACTTCCTTCTAAGAGATCCATTGCTTCTTTATAATTTTTGGAAGTAATGTATGAGCTAATTAATAGTTCTTTTATTTCATCTTCAAATTCGGTATTTGGGTATTGGTCTAAATAATTAAGTAATATGTTTGGAGTACTTTCATATGAGTTTCCAATCTCATAACTTAATTTGGCGTAGTTGTATAAAGCATCTTCTTTGATCTTGGCTTCAAAATTCATTTCTGAAGCATTCTTAAAGGCATTGAGTGCTTGCTGTTTTTGATCGGTTTTTAGATACGATTCTGCCAGGTGATAGTAGGCGTTTTGAGCTGTCGCATTACGCCCATCTACAATTTTATTAAATTCTGAAATTGCATTACTATAGTCTCCTTTCTTATAATAAGCATACCCAAGGTAGTAATAATCGGTATTATTCCATTTTCCTTTACGGCCTTTGTATTCTTTAAGGTATGGAATTGCCTTTTCATATTGCCCAAGATTGAAATAGCTCTCTCCTATGATTTTGTTCAATTCTGATTTTTCTGAAGGTTTTGATTTTGGTAATTGTACCAGTCCTTCTTTTATGGCATCTTCAAAGTTTCCGGATTTAAAATTCATATCACTCTGGAAATACGATAAATTCTTATTGTACTGATCCAGATCTTTGACTTCATCAAAAAGTTTATCGGCTTCCTGATAATTATCTCCTTCATAAGCGATAAAACCAAGATAATATTTAGCCTTTGCACCATACTCGGGAGAGTCTTGAACGCGATTTAAGAACTTCTTTGCTTCGTTAAATCGTTGAATTTTAAAATAGGCATATCCATTATTGAAATTAAATTTTTCTTTTTCTCTTCTGCTAAGGTTAGCATCGTCGACTTTCTCATACCATTTACGAGCGTATGCATATTTTCCATTATCAAAATAATAGGTAGCGGCATCAAGATACGCTGCATTACGTTTAATACTAGTGGGATATTGTACTACAAAATCCTCTAAAAGCTGATCTGCATCTTTTTGATTTAACCACACGGCACAATTAGCAATATAATAGGTACAGTTAGCATCAATATTTTCATCGTTTACAACATCTCGTACTTTATCAAAAAGGGTCTGAGCTGCTAGAAACTGTTTGTTATTATATAACTCTAGTGCCTGGTTATAGAGTACTAATTCGTTAGTATAGATTGCAGATTGCTGTGCAGATATATTGACTGACAGGCTAATCACAAAAAGCATCGAGGTGATGTATTTGTTCATTTAACTATGGATTAAAGTATAAAAAGTAAATATCGTTTCCCTTAGATATATTTTGAGTTAAAGATAGCCTAATCTTTCATTCTAATAACGAAAGTTTTTGGAGTTAATTACACTCAAAATTTATAATTAAGAATTCTTTATGAATCTACTAATCATAAAATGTACTGAAACTAAAATATTTACTTCGAAAACCGGTTATCAATTCATAGTTCGTTAAAAACTATTTTGGATACCCATTTTTTTACCAGAAAACTTTTTACTTTTACCAAGTAGTACTAATTGATAATCATAAACTATGTCTAATACGGTATTAAGCCTTAAAGATGCTTCAATTTATCAACGCGAAAGCCTAATTCTATCTGATGTTAATGTAGAAGTTAACAAAGGGGATTTTGTATACCTTATTGGTAAAACCGGTACAGGAAAAAGCAGTTTCATGAAGACCTTATACGGTGATCTCCCTCTGTTAGAAGGTGAAGGAAGTATTGTTGATTTTGATTTACCTACGTTGCAGGAAAATCAAATACCGTTTCTGCGTAGAAAACTAGGTATTGTTTTTCAAGATTTCAAATTACTTAATGATAGAACGGTAAAAGATAATCTACTCTTTGTTCTTAAAGCCACAGGATGGACCGACGAAATAGCAATGGATGACAAGATTGATAGTGTTTTAGACAAAGTAGGCATGAAAACCAAAGGGTTTAAATTTCCGTATCAATTATCGGGAGGAGAACAACAACGTATTGCAATAGCAAGGGCTTTATTAAATGATCCCGAATTAATACTTGCCGATGAGCCTACCGGAAATCTGGATCCACAAACTTCGGTTGAAGTTATGGAAGTATTACAAGACATTAATAAGAATGGCAATACCATTCTTATGGCCACGCATGATTATGCTCTATTGCTTAAGTATCCTTCCAAAACTTTAAAATGTGATGGCCATAAGGTCTTTGAAGTTGTGCAAAGAAAAGAGTAACCTCTAAAGTAGCTGGTCAACTATCTTACCAAAATTATTTGCCAATAATCAAAAAATAATTTCGAAAAAACATGTCTAAATAGTACGAAAACGTTATAGTTTATGCTTTTCATCGATAATAAATTGCTTTTTACCGATTATTTGTTGCTTTTTACAAGTTCTGTTACGATGTATCTTCTTACATTTGTACTATAAAATTAAAGAAAGCATTGATGGCATTTCGCCCCAAATAAAGAAAAGCCCCAATAAATTACCCCAAGATATTTGGATTAGCCCCCAAATCATACCCCAAAATATCGACTATAAGTCCCGAGCCCCCCTCTCGGGATTTTTTTTGATCTATAATTTCTTCTACAATCAATATATAACTATGTACAAAAGACCGAAGAGACTCTATTCACGAGTTGTATTACTTTTAGGTGTATAAAATTTTACTTCAGCACAACTGGTAAAAATAGCTAAATCATTATAATTTGTGTATTTTATCGATATAAAATGTATTTTACCGATTATTTGTCGGTTTTTACAAGTTCTGTTTATATATATATTCTTACATTTGTACTGTAAAAATTAAAGAAGTGTTTTACGCACTTCACCCCCAAAATAAAAAAGCCCCGAAATTACCCCAAGATATTTGGATTAGCCCCCAAATCATACCCCAAAATATCGACTATATGTCCCGAGCTTCCCCACTCGGGACTTTTTATTTTTAGCCCTTCATGTAATTTTGATTCCTCCTATACAAGTATTAAAATTTTTATAAAACTTGGATTAAGTTGTAATACGACAAAAATTCTATCGTATCTTAATAGTAGATAAAAATTGTATCATTTAAAAAGTAGGGAAATGAAATTATTTTACGGAATTATGATTGTAGATCTCAAAGCTCTAAAGTTTTTTTTAAAGCAATTGCCCGGTGCTAGTAGATATGCAATGAGGAAATAGGAAGCTTTTCGGGCAGTATCCCGATTAGATTGAAGACCCTTTATTAGTTACCTACAAAATAAAAACCCCGAGGATTCCTCGGGGTTTTACATTGTATATACTTAGTTTTACACTATTTTATTTCGCTTACGCTCTACTTCGGTCAGGTATATTTTACGTAACCTCAAATGATTCGGCGTTACCTCTACGTATTCATCTTTTTGGATATATTCTAAAGCCTCTTCTAACGAAAACTTAATTGCAGGTACAATTTTAGCCTTATCATCAGCTCCAGAAGAACGTACATTAGATAATTTCTTAGTTTTAGTGATATTAACAGTCATATCATCACCACGTGAGTTCTCACCAATTACTTGTCCTTCATAAATATCTTCTCCCGGGTCTACAAAAAACTTACCTCTATCCTGTAACTTATCTATAGAATATGGTATCGCAGATCCTTTTTCCATAGAAACAAGAGAACCATTAATACGACCTGGGATATCCCCTTTTAAAGGTTGATATTCCTTAAAGCGATGCGCCATAATTGCCTCTCCTGCAGTAGCAGTAAGCAACTGGTTACGCAAACCAATAATTCCTCTTGACGGAATCATAAATTCACACACCATGCGATCTCCTTTAGCTTCCATACTCAACATTTCACCTTTACGCAAGGTTACCATCTCTACAGCTTTTCCTGAAACAGTCTCAGGAAGATCTATCGTTAATTCTTCTATAGGCTCGCACTTTACTCCATCTATTTCTTTAATGATAACCTGTGGTTGTCCTATTTGTAATTCATATCCTTCGCGACGCATCGTTTCTATCAATACTGATAAATGCAGTACACCTCGACCAAATACCAAAAACTTATCTGCACTATCGGTATCATTTACTCGTAATGCCAAGTTTTTTTCAAGTTCTTTTGCTAATCTCTCCTTAATATGTCTTGATGTTACAAACTTACCATCCTTACCAAAGAAAGGTGAGTCATTGATCGTAAACAACATACTCATAGTAGGCTCATCGATAGCAATAGTTTTTAATCCTTCTGGGTTTTCTATATCGGCAACTGTATCACCAATTTCAAAACCTTCAAGTCCTACTAGAGCACAAATATCACCTGCTTCAACTTTATCCACTTTCATTCTTCCTAAACCTTCGAAAGTATGAAGTTCTTTAATTTTTGACTTCTTGATTGTTCCGTCACGCTTTACTAAAGATACTTGCATACCTTCAGTTAAAACACCTCTTTGAAGACGTCCAATAGCAATACGCCCGGTAAATGATGAGAAGTCTAATGATGTAATCAGCATTTGCGGAGTACCTTCTTCTATTTTAGGAGAAGGAATATGTTCGATCACCATATCTAATAATGGCTCAATGTTATCCGTTTCGTTCTTCCAATCATCACTCATCCAGTTGTTCTTTGCAGAACCATATACTGTAGGGAAATCTAACTGCCACTCTTCTGCTCCTAATTCGAACATAAGATCAAATACTTTCTCATGAACTTCGTCTGGAGTACAGTTTTCTTTATCTACTTTGTTTACAACAACACAAGGTTTTAAACCAAGGTCAATTGCTTTTTGTAACACAAAACGAGTTTGTGGCATAGGTCCTTCAAAAGCATCGACAAGAAGTAACACTCCATCGGCCATATTTAATACACGTTCTACCTCACCACCAAAATCGGCGTGACCAGGAGTATCGATAATATTAATTTTAGTCCCTTTGTATAGTACAGAAACGTTCTTTGAAGTAATTGTAATCCCTCTTTCACGTTCCAGGTCATTATTATCTAATATTAAATCACCTGTGTTCTCATTTTCACGAAATAATTGACAATGGTACATAATCTTATCTACCAACGTAGTTTTACCATGATCTACGTGAGCAATTATTGCAATGTTCTTTATAGCTGTCATAAACGCCTCATTTTTAAGGCTGCAAAGGTACGAGTTATTTCGACAGGTTGTATATGTTTTGTATGTTATTTAAAAAGTCATAGAATTTGCAATGGAAACTCTTATGCATAATGCATTAATTCTCACAATAAAACTTCTATCTTTGCACCTTAAAATAAGCTATCATGCAACTAGAGAACATCCCTAATTTAAAACACCTTAACGCCAACAATTTTTTTCTTCTTGCCGGGCCTTGTGCTATCGAAGGAGAAGAAATGGCATTGCGTATTGCAGAAAAAGTAGTTACTATTACTTCTAAACTGAAAATACCATATGTTTTTAAGGGATCTTTTAAAAAGGCCAATCGCAGTCGTATTGATAGTTTTACAGGAATTGGAAATGAAAAAGCCTTAAAAATATTACGTAAAGTAGGGGAAACATTCGAAGTTCCTACGGTAACCGATATTCACGAAAATGAAGATGCTGCTTTAGCTGCAGAATATGTAGATATTTTACAAATTCCGGCTTTTTTAGTACGCCAAACGGATCTTGTGGTAGCAGCCGCAAAAACAGGCAAAACAGTAAACCTAAAGAAAGGGCAATTTATGAGTCCCGAGGCCATGCAGCATGCGGTTAAAAAAGTACAGGATGCTGGTAATGATAATGCGATGATTACAGATCGAGGAACCATGTTTGGTTACCAGGATATGATTGTAGATTTTAGAGGAATCCCAACCATGAAGCAATATGGAACAACAGTTCTTGATGTGACCCATTCGCTACAACAACCCAATCAATCCAGCGGAGTGACCGGAGGTAGACCCGATATGATTGAAACTATAGCTCGTGCGGGAGTCGTAACTGGCGTAGATGGCCTGTTTATGGAAACGCATTTTGATCCGGCGAATGCTAAAAGTGATGGTGCTAATATGTTACATATAGATCACTTAGAAAAATTACTAAGCAACCTGGTTGCCATAAGACAAACGGTTAATCAGTTATAAACTTTTCATTTCTAAATGTATATGCTTGCTCAAGAACTTCAATAAGTACTTGATCGTCTATTTGATCTGGAGTCTGGTAGCGTAGCGATTTTACATACTTCCTTTTATCAGATTCTAATTTTTCGACATGTTTCGAAAAATATTGTGCACCCCAAAAGCCAACATCAACATATCCTTTGGTTACGTTTAGGTAACAAATCGGACTCTTTCCTACATAATAGAAAGGAACGCGCCACTTATATAACAACTCTACTTCAGGGATTGTAGTTTCTACAACTACCTGTACATGAAGTAGTATCGATTTAAAAGGTTCTGGTTGTTTTAAAATGTATTCTTCTGCAGGATTCATAGATCAAAAATAAAATTTTGAGATCACTAATTAAAAAAACATTTGCACAATTCGATATTTTCATTTTACTTTGTATTTCAAAGTACTTTTAAAATGAGCACAGAAGAATACTTAAAAGATATTACAGAGATTAAGGATATGATGAACAAATCATCACGCTTTTTCTCGCTTAGTGGTTTATCAGGTATTATGGCTGGCATCTATGCCTTGATTGGTGCAGCCGTTGCCTATTATTTAGTTAGTATTAGTGGTAGAGACTATCTCATTCTTGATGGTAAAATATTTAACTATATCCTACTCGATCTATTTGCCGTAGCCTTGCTTAGTATCATCACAGCAATATTTCTAAGCACTAGAAAAGCCAAAAAAAATAATGAAATCTTATGGAATGGCACTTCGCGAAGATTACTTACCGCTTTTCTTATCCCCTTGATCACAGGTGGTATTTATATCATGATCAAGATCTATAGCAATCACTATGGGCTTACTGGTTCGTTAATGCTTATTTTTTATGGATTAGCACTTGTAAATGCATCAAAATATACGATTGGTAACGTAAAATATTTGGGATATATAGAAATTGTATTAGGTTTGATCTGTGCAATATATCCTGGGTATGGCTTCTGGTTTTGGGTGCTGGGATTTGGAGTAATGCACATTGTTTATGGAAGTTTAATTTATTTTAAGCACGATCGATAACGTAGGTTATGGATAAGCTCTAAATACTTAAGAACATTTCTGCGTACGCGGAAACGAGGATGAAAAATATAATAGGAAATATAAACAAAGCTTTTGATCACCGAATCCGATTGGGGATTATGTCGATATTGGTAGTCAATGAATTTGCCGATTTTAAAATGTTAAAAGAACTCCTGGGCGCTACAGATGGCAATCTGGCAAGTCATACTAAAGCCTTAGAAAAAGAAGAATATATAGTAGTCGAAAAATCATTTATAGGCCGAAAACCTAATACGAGATATAATGCAACCAAAAAAGGTCGTGAAGCTTTTAAAAAACACGTAGAAGCTATTGAAAAATTATTAAAACAATAGCTATATTTTTTTATCAATTTACTTTGAAATTCAAAGTACTTTTAAAAACTAAAAATGAGAGCATTTATTTTAGAAACCATTTACGAACTAAGTAAAAAACCATATCAAAGATGGTTTAAAAAGGATCCCGCCTGGGATATTTCTGTAACCACACTATTACAAGAATACCCGAAAAACAGTTTAGGCTTTCATTTGGGATGTTTTTTGGTTCAATATGATTTTTCTCCACAGCCTAAGTTAGAGAATCATGATGTTTTTCATGTTTTAACCAATACGGGTATTTCTGTTCCCGAAGAGATCGCAATGCAATATTATCTTCTGGGAAATGGTAAGCGCAGCACTTATCTATTATCGGTAATTTTTCTGGGCACCCTACTCTACCCCGATAAGATGATCTTTTTTAGAAAAGCATATAAAAAAGGAAAAGCAGCATATTCTTTTTATCAACTGGATTTTAAAAAACTATTGCATAAACCTATGCTAACATTGCGAACTATATTTTTAATCTCACCACTATGGAAATAAGACAAACCATTAACAGGAAAGCTCTTATGGTTGCCATTATAAGCTTTCTCTTAGGAACATCGATTTTATTATTATATCTAATTTCAGGATCAGAAGCTTTTCTTGTAGGAGGGTTATTTTATGTTCTTATAGCATTAGTACTAAACACAATTACCTTAATAGGACTATTAACTAATGCTATTATCAATTATCAGTATTACAAAGAAAACTTGATAACCATCCTACTTTTTACAATCAATATCCCAATAGCTATTGCGTATTTATTTCTGGTAATGAATAACCCATTTCAATACAACATATTATGACAAATACTACCTATATACAAACATCTTTTATCAAAAATTTTACAATGGCAACGGCCTTTAGTGGTCTATTGCTACTAACCAGAATCATAAAAACAGATTCCTTTTTTTTCCTTTTCCTTGTATGGAATTTGTTTTTGGCAGGAATACCCTATCTCATTTCTACGCTACTAAGTATACGTAAAGTAAATAGGTTTATTTTCTGGTCAGGCTTTACCATATGGCTAGCATTTTTGCCAAACTCACCATACATACTAACCGATTTACAACATATACGACTAAGCTCATTACAATCGGTTTGGTTTGATGTTTTGCTTATTCTATCCTTCGCCATTAATGGGATGATCATAGGCTTTGCTTCTTTACAAATGATGCGAAAACTACTGTTAGAACGATTATCTGTTAAAGTTTCTAATGCAATTACTTATGGCATCTTACTCCTTTGCGGATTCGGAATCTATCTAGGCAGAGTGTTACGATGGAATAGCTGGGATATACTTCAAAATCCAGCAGGAATCTTATCCGATATTCTAAAAAGAATTCTTTTTCCTATTCAACATATGAATACCTGGGCATTTACCATTGGTTTTGGAGGTTTTTTGATCATCACCTACCGATTGATACAATACTATCAAGAGAAATAAGAACATTACCCCTAATAAAATAGCACAACAATACAAATACAATAAATTTTATATCTATGGAAACCCAAAAACAAAAAAAGTCCTTCGGGCAATGGTTAAAAACCTCAATTACTATACGCATGCTCATGGTAGGAATACTAATCCTGGTATTATTAATCCCGTTATCTTATGTTAAAAATTTAATACAGGAACGTGCATATAGACAAGAAGAAGTTGTAAAAGAAATTAATCAAAAATGGGGAAATGAAGTATTACTTTATGGCCCTGTTCTTAAAATTCCGTATCAAGTACATAATCTCAAGAAAAGCTGGGATGAAAAAACAAAATTATATATCGAAGAAGATTTAATCTCTATACAATATGCTTTCTTTTTCCCTAACACATTAGATATAAAAACTAATGTTGAATCTGAAACCCTGGGAAGAAGTATTTATGAATCGGTAGTATATACTGCTGATATGAAGATAAAAGGCTCTTTTGTTTCTCCAAATTTCGAAATACAGGATATAGCAGCCGCAGATATTCTATGGAATAAAGCTACCGTAATACTAAATTCTACTAACCTAAAAGGAATAAAAAGCAACTTAGAATTAAAAATTGGGCAAGACAACTATGCTTTACAATCAAGATTTGCCCAAAAATCACATACCAATACACTAGAGACCCAATTTCTTAAGGAAAATTCATTACCTAAAGAAAACCCGATTGATTTTAGCTTAGATCTCAGGATCAATGGTAGTGAACAATTACGTTTTATCCCTGTAGGTAGAGAAACTAATGTTTCAATAACATCAAACTGGGCATCGCCAAGCTTTAACGGTAATTATTTACCAGACACAAAGACCAAAGAAATTACAGAAAGTGGTTTTAAAGCCAACTGGAAAGTATTACAAATCAATAGAGAATTTGAACAAGAGTTTTTTGGGGAGTTACCCTATATTGATTCATCTGCTTTTGGTGTAAAACTACTAATACCAGTAGATGAGTATCAAAAAAGTGAACGTGCCACCAAATACGGGTACCTGGTCATTGCACTCACTTTTTTAGTCTTCTTTCTAATACAATCAATTAGCAAGATTCACATACATCCTTTTCAATATATGATGATAGGCCTGGCCCTTACCATGTTTTATACATTACTCATATCTATATCAGAGCATTCCAGTTTTCTACAAGCCTATATTATTGCTGGTATTGCTGTTGTCTTGTTGATTTCTATATACTCAAAAGCAATACTCAAAAGCCTTAAGTTTATGGGATTTATTGCAGTTTCACTTGCCGTCTTATATACTTTTATTTTTGTTATTATACAATTAGAAAACTATGCCTTACTTGTGGGGAGTATAGGATTATTCTTAATTCTAGGAACCATTATGATGATATCTCGAAGAATTGATTGGGGAAATGGCTAAAATATGCTTAGTAGATTGAGAAAAGTCATGCTTCAGATTTTTGAAGCATGACTTTTTTCTATACTTTTAAATCCTCTAAAATAAACTCATGAGAAAAAACACCTATATCCTGGCCATGGCATGTGCTACACTAAGTTTGTTTTCTTGCAAAACAGACTCTAAAAACAAGCAAAATCTTGTTAAAGAAGTAGCATTTATCAAAGAGGGTGAACTATCGCTATTTAATTTAAAAGATTCTATCCCAAATTCTATCACCAAATTGGATATCGAAATCGCCGATGATGATTATCAAATTCAGACAGGTTTAATGTATCGAAAATCTATGCAAAATGATAGAGGTATGCTGTTTATATTCCCAGAAGAAGCTCCTCGTTCATTTTATATGAAAAACACCGAATTTGCATTAGACATTATTTTTATTGACTCAAAAAACAAAGTAGTAAGTATTCAAAAAAATGCGAAGCCTCTTGATGAATCCTCATTACCATCTAAAGGTCCAGCACAATATGTGTTAGAAGTAAATTCGGGGTTAACAGATACCTGGAATCTTAAAACAGGAGATTCTATTTCTTTCATTAAAATGTAGAATAATGCACGCTATAGAAGAAAACGTTTAAAAATATTCAACAAAAAAACCGTCTCAATTACTCGAGACGGTTTTTTTATTCTAAAACTGAAAAATATTATTTCTTCTTCTCTTCAGTATCTTTTTCTTTGATCTTCAGACCAACTTTACGCACTGTATCATGCATTATCGGTGTTGCGATAAACAATGACGAGTATGTTCCTACTAGTACACCAATGATTAATGAGAACATAAATCCTCTTAATGGCGCAGCAAATATAAAGATCGCTACAAGTACTAATAATGTAGTTAAAGACGTATTTAATGTACGACTTAATGTACTGTTTAAAGCTCCATTTACATTCTTTTCTAATGGCCATGTTGTATGTTCTCTGAAGAATTCTCTAATTCTATCAAATACAACCACGGTATCATTCAGAGAGTAACCGATTACGGTAAGTATAGCAGCAATAAATGCCTGATCGATTTCCATATTGAATGGCATAAATTTCCATGTTAATGAGAACACACCAAGTACAACTAATACATCATGGAATACCGCCGCAACCGCACCTAAACTAAATTGCCATCTTCTAAATCGTAGTAAAATATATAAGAATACCACGATCAATGATCCTAATACAGACCAGAAAGCAGCTTGCTGAATATCATCGGCAATTGTAGGTCCAACTTTCATAGAAGACATAATACCCACTTGCTTGTCTTCGTCTCCATTAGCAAATTCATCATAGGTTAATCCTTCGGTAAGATATGGTTTTAAAGCTTCAAATAGTTTATTTGAAATCTCGGTATCAACGGCTTCTCCAGTTTCATTTACTTTATACTTCGTTGTAATCTTAAGCTGGTTATTAGCCCCAAGAGTTTTAGCTTGAGCACTTTCGAATACAGCAACCAAATCCTTCTCTACAGTGGTAGGAACGACATCTTTAGCAAAACGAACAGTATATGTTCTACCTCCAACAAAATCAACTCCATAATCCAGGTTATTCGTAAACAAAGAACCAATACCTCCTAAAATTATAGCTCCAGAAATAACATAAGCAATCTTACGTTTCTTTAAGAAATCAATATTTATATTTTTAAACAGATTCTTAGTAGCACCTGTAGAAAAAGCTAATTCTTTACCATTTTTACCATAACCATCAATAAATAGTCTGGTAATAAAAATTGCTGTAAATAAAGAAGTTAAAATACCGATTAATAACGTTGTAGCAAATCCTTTAACTGGCCCTGTTCCTATCAGTAATAAGATTAAACCGGTAAGACCTGTAGTTATATTTGCATCAAGAATAGAGGATAATGCATTATTAAATCCATCTTTGATAGCGTCTGCTTGGGATTTTCCTTTAGTTAGTTCTTCTCGAATTCTTTCGAATATTAACACGTTTGCATCCACCGACATACCAATCGTTAATACAATACCCGCAATACCAGGAAGTGTTAATACGGCTTTTAATCCTGCTAACACTCCAAATATGAATAAAATATTAACTACTAATGCAACATCGGCAAAAGCTCCAGCCTTACCGTAGTAGAATATCATCCAGATTAGAATCAAAACTAATGCTATTGCAAAAGACATGATACCACTATCGATAGCTTCCTGACCTAGAGAAGGTCCAACAACTTCACTTTGGATAATATCTGCAGAAGCTGGTAATTTACCTGCTCTTAATACATTTGCTAAATCCTGACCTTCCTCAACAGAAAAGTCACCCGTAATTTCACTTCTACCTCCACTAATTGCTCCGGTAGTAACTCCTGGGGCAGAATATACAATATCATCAAGTACAACAGCAATCTGGCTTCTCTGACTAAATGCATGACCTGTCATTTCTTCCCATTTCTTAGCTCCTTTACCATCCATCTGCATGGTAACTGTTACTTTTCCTAACTGGTTGTATTCTTGTCTTGCATCAGTAATAACACCACCACTTAATTCTGGCTCGTTATCACGATTACCTTTTATTGCATAAAGATCAAGGATTTCGACATCCTTTTCTGGTTTACCCCAAGCAAATTTTGCATAACGCTGTTCTGTTGGTAATAATGCTCTTACTTTAGGATCATTAAGATATGCCATAAACTGATCAGCATCCTTCTTTAGAACAGATACGATAACCGGGCCACCTTGACCACCTTGACCAGCAATTAGATCTAATAATGGATTTACCTGGTCAACAACATCAGTAGAATCTTTTGCATCTTCTAACAAGTCTTCAATCGCAGCATCTGCATCAGATTTAGTGGTATCTACCTGAGTAGAATCTACAACTACTTCGCCTGCTTCTTCTTTAACTTCTTCTTTAACTTTTTCAACCTTATCGGCTTGTTCTTTTAGAAGATTATTTGCTGTAAACAGGAAAGGAAAGATTTCTTCTGCTTTGTATACATCCCAGAACTCTAACTGCGCCGTACTCTGTAATAAACTTTTTACCCTATCTACATCCTTTGCTCCTGGTAATTCAACCAAAATACGACCAGATTCTCCTAAACGTTGAATATTGGGTTGCGTAACACCAAACTTATCAATACGCTTACGTAATACTTCAAAAGCTGAAGTTACAGATTCATCAATTTTTCTTCTTAGTACAGGTTTTACCTGATCATTGGTCATATCATAAGTGATGTCATCACTTAGGTTTTTATTTGCAAAAATATCTGGTGAAGCTAATTTAGCGTCCGGAATTTTTTCAAACTCTGTAAAGAAGTCTTCGATATATGTATTCTGACTATTTTTTTGCAATTCATCTGTAGCGAGTAACGCTTGATTAAAAGATGGGTCTTTGGATTTATTTGCAAGTCCACCCAAAATATCCTTCACAGAGATTTGAAGAATTACATTGATCCCTCCTTTAAGGTCAAGCCCTTTATTAAGTTCTTTATTTTTTGCGAAGTTATACGTAATACCAGCAAAAATCTCCTCTTTACCAATAGAGTCTAAGTACGCTTTTTCGGCTGTTTCTCTTAGTTTTGAATAGTTCTCTATGGTTTCTGGATACGCTTGTTGCGCATAGGTTTCAGCCTCTTTCTCTTTTGAATAGGTTAAATACGTATATGATAATTGGTATACACATACCAATCCAAACAAAATCGCAAATACCCTAACAAGTCCTTTATTTTGCATTATTTATTTATTTTGGTCAAACCTCTTTTAAAAATGGGTAATTATAAAATTTACCCAAGATTTGACAATTAGTTTTAATTATTTACTTCAATGTAATTGAGCTTTATCAAGCTACCGATATAAGCTATATTTAAAAGTTAAAATGACTTTCAAGAGGTATGTATCACTCTTCTTTTTTAACTTCTAATAAAAATATGATTAGTTTTTAGGAATTTTTTAAAGCTATGAATCCCAACTAAGAAATTGGGCCAGCTCTTACTTCTGGAATGTTATGTGAAGTATTATCTATTGCTATAGCAATAGATGAATTTACTTTTTGGGCTACTTTTACAAGCCTATCTATATCATCGACATCAACCCTAGTAACAAAACTGTATGAGTTAGAGCCTGAAAATCTATCTTGTTCATGTTTTACTTCTAAAACACATATCCCATTAAAGTCAGAACTAAAATCTGTACTTTTTTGGATTTCATAAACATCAAGATTATAGTCTTTTGAGCTTTTATTTAAAGGAAATTGGTTATCATCTTCATTTTGATCATAAAAAACATGGTCAAGCGCTACGTTTTGTGCTTCAGAAAGTATTTTTTTTATAAATTCTACATCCTCATCACTGTAGTACGCAATTTTAAGGGTCCCATTTTTTAATTCCCTTGATATTCTGGTATTCTTCACCCCAATGGATTGCAATTGTTTCTTTACAATTGTTATCGCATTTTGAGCTTCTTGAGAGGTAATCTCAATATTAACAAACTCTAATACTATTTCCTGATTAGGTACAACAGTTTGCTGCTGAATAACAACAAGCAATGCAAGTGAAGAGATTAAAATCCCGAAGTACCATTTTTTCTTCATGCGGCAAATATAAAAAAATTAAAACTGCATTTCTAAAGTCTTCAAATAAATATCTATTACAATCTCTTGATCACCACTAACTCTCTAAAAAAGAAAAACTTAAGATCTATCAATAAATCCATGATTTAAACAATAAAAGCTGCAATAAAGCAGCTTTTATTACAAATATTTATAGATTCTAGATGTATTATAGCTCTAATAATCCATTTGTTTTCTTAACACCTTCTGCACTTTCTGCTAGTTTTGCTTTTTCGGCATCACTTAGTGCTATCTCAACGATTTTTTCAATTCCGTTTTTACCTAACACTACTGGTGCACCAATACAAAGGTCATTTAATCCGTATTCTCCTTCTAGTAATACTGAACAAGGAAAGATTTTCTTTTGATCACAAGCAATTGCCTGCACAAGACCAGAAACTGCGGCTCCTGGCGCATACCATGCTGATGTTCCTAATAGTTTAGTTAAAGTAGCTCCTCCAACTTTAGTATCTGCAGCTACTTGCTCTAATCGATCTTTAGAAATAAATTCTGAAACAGGCACACTATTTCGTGTTGCCAATCTCGTTAATGGCACCATCCCTTTATCACTATGTCCACCAATCACCATACCATCAACATCAGAGATAGGAGCACCTAAAGCTTCTGCTAATCTGTATTTAAAACGTGCACTATCTAATGCTCCTCCCATTCCGATAATTCTATTCTTAGGAAGATCTGTAGTCTTATGCACTAAATATGTCATTGTATCCATTGGGTTACTCACCACGATAATGATCGCATTAGGAGAATGCTCTATTAAACTTGAAGATACTGTTTTAACAATCCCAGCATTGATCCCGATAAGTTCCTCTCGTGTCATACCTGGTTTACGTGGAATTCCTGAAGTAATTACAGCAATATCACTCCCTGCAGTTTTAGAATAGTCTCCTGTAGTTCCTGTAATCTTTGTATCAAAACCATTAAGAGAAGCAGTTTGCATAAGATCCATTGCCTTACCTTCTGCATATCCTTCTTTGATATCTAACAATACTACTTCTGAAGCAAAATCCTTTATTGCTATGTATTCGGCGCAACTTGCACCTACTGCACCAGCTCCTACTACTGTAACTTTCATTGTGTTATATATATTTTAATTAATATTAATTCGTTCTATTGAAAAGATTTCAATACCTGCGCGAAAATACAAATTCTTTAACGAATTAATTCACAAATAGAAGGTAAATTACCACCCAAAATTAAGCCCAAGAGAAAGGTTATTATAATTCTGAAGTGTATAATCAAGATTTGCGTTAAAAACACCAAATTTCACTCTGGCACCAATGGTGGCTTTAACACCTTTGGTTTTATTTTTTACACTAATAGGATCAATAATTACATCTGAAGCAAATGGCCCATTTTGAACTTGATATATACCTTTTACATCGGCATCACTAGATCCAAAATAATACCCCAATCCTCCATAAAAATTTAGAACAGGTAACTTGGTCGATACAATACTTGTAATTAACCAGGAGTTAGAATTCAATTTCACTTCTTGATCTGTACCTGGTACTCCGCTACCAGTATTTATATCATAAAATCCTTTCACATTAGTATACCCTATCAATCCCGCTAATTTTACCGGCCATCTTTTTAGTGGATACACCCAATCTGTAAATTCGTGCTGAAAAGCGACTCCATACAATTGGATTTCTGCATCCTCTACGGCTTTGATTCTTGGCAAAAATCGAAGTTTAATTTCGGTGCTTTTTATTAATCCTAATGACCCCTGGAGGAATCCTGACGGAATAGATTTAATTGGCGAGCTTCCGATACCATCAGGTAAAACCACCTCTAATTCGGTAACTTGCCCTTCATTAATAACAACGGCAATATTACCCTGGTTAACACCAAATGCATTGGGCGCTTGTTGACTAATAGAACCATCTCTGAAGGAGAGATCGATATAATCTGCGGTATTAAGAATAAAAGATTGTTTTTCTTCTCTAACAAAAGAAAGATTACCCACTATTCCAACCTCAAAATGCCAAAGTTTTTTTGTTTTTGCCGTACTATACCAACCATTAGACATATTATTTACTAACGACTCTCCCGCCGGAACAAAATAATCTGCACTAAATCTTTGAGCATTTGCAATACCAATCTCTAGAATTTGATCAATATCAGTTTGTGAAGAGGCCGCTTGACCTAGAACTAATGCCAACAGCAATGTTAACTTTTTCATTCGATTTGTTTTTTTGGGCACTGCAATATAAAAAAAATCCGCTATACCAATTTATATAGCGGATTTTGAATAGATTTATTATATTTATTATGCATCAATATTTGCATACACTGCATTCTTTTCTATAAATTCTCTACGAGGCGGCACTTCGTCTCCCATAAGCATAGAAAAGATTCTATCAGCCTCAGTAAGATTATCAATCGTAACCTGGCGCATAGTTCTAAATTCTGGATTCATGGTCGTATCCCATAATTGCTCTGCATTCATCTCTCCAAGACCCTTATATCGTTGTATTTTGGCATTCTCTCCATATTCTTTAACAATCAAATCACGTTGATCATCATTCCAAGCATATTGCTTTTTCGCTCCTTTTTTCACTAGATATAATGGCGGTGCTGCGATATAAATATGCCCAGCCTCAATTAATTCTTTCATATATCTAAAAAAGAATGTTAAGATCAATGTAGAAATATGACTACCATCGACATCGGCATCACACATAATTACTACTTTATGATATCTTAATTTTGAAAGGTTTAATGCTTTACTATCCTCTTCGGTTCCTATGGTGACTCCTAGTGCAGTAAAGATATTTTTGATCTCTTCATTTTCAAATACTTTATGATGCATTGCTTTTTCTACATTCAATATCTTACCACGAAGTGGAAGAATCGCCTGAAACATACGATCACGCCCTTGTTTTGCTGTACCACCTGCAGAATCTCCCTCGACAAGGAATACTTCACATAATGCAGGATCTTGTTCTGAACAATCTGAAAGTTTACCAGGTAAACCACCGATACTCATTACCGACTTACGCTGCACCATTTCACGTGCTTTTTTAGCAGCATGACGTGCCTGGGCAGCAAGAATTACTTTTTGAACAATTGTTTTTGCATCATTAGGATTTTCTTCGAGATAGTTCTCTAACATCTCAGAAACAGCTTGTGACACTGCAGAAGTGACCTCTCTATTTCCTAATTTGGTTTTTGTCTGCCCTTCAAATTGTGGCTCTTGTACTTTTACTGAAATAATAGCAGTCAATCCTTCACGGAAATCATCTCCGGCAATTTCAAACTTCAACTTATCTAACATCCCAGAAGCATCTGCATACTTCTTAAGTGTAGCCGTCAAACCTCTTCTAAAACCTGAAAGGTGCGTCCCTCCCTCATGCGTATTAATATTATTTACATAAGAATGTAAATTCTCTGCATAAGAATCATTGTAAATCATAGCTACTTCAACAGGGATATCATTTTTTTCTCCCTCCATAGAAATAACATCGCCAATGATAGCACTACGACTAGTATCTAAAAATCTAACAAATTCTTTTAATCCTTCTTCAGAATGGAAATTTTCGGTAACATCATTCCCTTCATCATCCTGATGCCTCTTATCGGTTAGTGTAATTTTTATCCCTTTATTAAGGTATGCCAGTTCTCGCAAACGACTTGCCAAAGTATCATAATTATACTCTAAGGTTTGCTGAAAAATAGTTGGATCTGGTCTAAAAGTAACAACCGTACCATTAAAATCAGTATCTCCCGTTGATTTAACCGGATATAAAGGTTTTCCTTTCTCATATTCCTGCTCCCATACTTTTCCATCCTTATGAACAATCGCATGTAAATGGTCTGACAATGCATTCACACAAGATACCCCTACTCCATGCAATCCTCCTGATACCTTATAAGAATCTTTATCGAATTTTCCTCCTGCTCCAATCTTAGTCATTACAACCTCTAAAGCAGAAACACCTTCTTTTTTATGAATCCCGACAGGAATACCACGACCATTATCTCTGGTAGTAATAGAATTATCTTCATTTATGGTTACCTGTATAGAATCACAGTATCCAGCCAATGCTTCATCAATTGAATTATCTACAACTTCATACACCAAGTGATGTAATCCTCTAGATCCCACATCACCTATATACATGGACGGACGCATACGTACGTGCTCCATTCCTTCGAGTGCCTGAATACTATCTGCTGAGTAATCCTTCTTGTTAGCTTCTTCGCTCATAAAATCCCTTATTTAATATTTTAGTTTTTTGACAACAAACAAAGATAAAAAAACACCAAAAGGATGAAAGGGTTTTATCAAAGATGATTTAAAGAGTTATCAACAATTAGTTAAGATTAATACCAGAAAACACACAAACCTTCTTAAAAACGATAAAAACAGCCTTAAATGGATTTTATAATAATTTTATAATTTTTATAACCGATTAAAAAACCACCTTTCAAATTACCAAAAAGATAGGGCGAATTACTCATAATACCAAGGTATCAAATGTGTTCCATTTTATATTTATTAATCCATAAATGAAGTTTTAAAAAACATACTGCCCATTAAAAGTATGACTTACTCAATACGCTTAATAGACAGCGCCTTACGGATACTCGTTGGTTAACATAAATTAACATTCTTTAAAATAATTTTAACCTGTTGATTTGTAATAACTAGAGCAACAACTTAGTTATCACAGCTGTAAAAAAACACAAACAAACTCAAATTTTTAAATTCAAAATGAAAACAAAAAAATTAATTTACTTAGGAAAAGTTACTGCATTATGTCTAGGGCTTTTTATAGCTTCCTGTTCTAATGAAAGCTTTGAAGAAACTCTTCCAGAAACTTCGGAAGCTCCTCAATTAGTAGAAAAGTACTTTAGAGGAAATCTAATAGAAGTAGAAGAACTCGAAAACGGAATGCTTAAATGGGGAGATGTAGAATTTAATCCAGAACAATTACAGGATGAAAAAACGGCCTATGATCGCAAGCCAACCCCTGGCGAAATTGATGCCAAGCTCGGTCTTGCTTCTGGAGTTAGAAAATGGAGAGATAATACTATTATCTATGTATTAGATGGTAGTCTTACAAGTAATCAACGTGATGTTACTTTTAAATCTATGGAAGAATGGACCAATAAAACCAACATCAAGTTTAAAGAAAGAACAAATGAACGTTCTTATGTAACTATTCTTAACAGCAATAGACCATGTAATTGTGCTTCTGCTAGTTTAGGGGATAATGGTCCCAGAGGTAGAATTAATATGGGAGTTAGAACAGGAGTTGGAGTAATGACTCATGAAATCGGACATACTCTAGGTTATCTACATGAACAAAATCGTAGTGATAGAGATCAGTTCGTTGATATTTTCCCTGAAAACATTCAAGATGGTGCAATAAGTCAATTTAGAGTAGATAACAATTCGGTTAATCCTGGTCCCTTTGATGTTAGATCTATCATGATTTACAGTAGTTTTACTTTTAGCAAGAACCGTCAACCTGTGATGTTAGAGAAAGACGGAAGTCGTATACCATTTAGAAGTGTATTATCTGCTGGAGATATTGCAGGTACTAATAAACTTTACCCAGCCGGAGATGGTGGCGGTGGCGGTGGCGGTGGAGACACCGATACTTGCGAAGGAGTTGAAGAATGGGTAAGAGGTCAACAATACGAGGTTGGAGATCGCGTAACCTACCAAGGTTCTTTATATGAAAGAGATTTCTCTAGATGGAATCGTATTAAAGAATGTGATACCACTACACCTCCAGCAGATATTTGTGCGGGAGTTAGTGAATATAGCAGAAATACCAGATATCGTCCTGGAGATAAAGTTACCTACAGAGGATTCCTATACGAATTACAGAGCAACTTTAGATGGTCTAACCAAGGTAGATGTGGCAACTAAAAGATCAAAATCTTAATATTTATAAGGCTATAGTTAATTCTATAGCCTTTTTTAATTTGTTCACGACAATAAAAACCCCAAGAAAATACTCTCAGGGTTTTAAATCTCAATTAACTCAACTATAAATAATAAAATAAAAACTTTTTTTATTCACGTTTAATAGGCTTCTTCATGAACAGCGGCAACTGCTCTACCACTTGGGTCATTCATATTCTTAAAAGCTTCATCCCATTCTAAAGCGATTTTAGTACTACAAGCTACTGATGGTTCTTGTGGCACACTTAACGCTGCAGCATCACTAGGAAAATGTCCTTCGAATATTGAACGATAATAAAATTCTTCTTTGTTTTGAGGAGTTTGTATCGGGAATCTAAAATGTGCATTTGCCATTTGTTCATCAGACACTTCTCTATCCACTACTTCTTTTAATGTATCAATCCAGCTATACCCTACACCATCAGAGAATTGTTCTTTTTGTCTCCAAGCTACACTCTCTGGAAGATAAGATTCAAAAGCCTTACGAATCACCCATTTTTCCATTCGCTCTCCGTTAATCATTTTATCTTGTGGGTTAATACGCATGGCTACATCCATAAATTCTTTATCCAAAAATGGTACACGACCTTCGATCCCCCATGCTGCTAGCGACTTATTAGCACGCAAACAATCATACATATGTAACTTATCAAGCTTACGAACTGTTTCTTCATGAAACTCTTGAGCATTTGGTGCTTTATGAAAATATAAATACCCTCCAAAAATTTCATCAGCACCTTCGCCAGACAATACCATTTTAACTCCCATCGACTTAATAACTCTTGCCATTAAATACATTGGTGTCGATGCTCTTATTGTAGTTATATCATAAGTTTCTAGATTGTAAATCACATCCTTAATAGCATCCAATCCCTCTTGAATAGTAAACTTGATTTCGTGGTGAACGGTACCTATATGATCTGCAACTTTTTGGGCTGCAGCAAGATCCGGAGACCCTTCTAATCCAACAGAAAATGAATGTAGTTGTGGCCACCAAGCTTCTTTAGTATCACCAGACTCTATACGTTTCTCAGAATATTTTTTAGCAATAGCCGAAGTAACCGAAGAATCCAAACCGCCCGATAACAATACTCCATAAGGCACATCCGACATCAACTGTCTGTGAACTGCATCTTCAAGAGCATCTCTTAACTCATCAATACTTGTCTGATTTTCTTGTACAGTTTTATAATCAGACCAGTCTCTAACATACCATTTTTTAAGCTCTCCATCCTCAGAAGACAGATAATGTCCCGGTGGAAACAATTCGATCTTGGTACAAACGCCTTCAAGAGCCTTTAATTCTGAAGCTACATAAAATGTCCCGTTCTGATCCCAACCCATGTATAGAGGTATAATCCCCATATGATCTCTTGCGATCAAGTAGGTATCCTTTTCTACATCATATAAGGCGAAAGCAAAAATACCGTTTAACTCATCTATAAAATTAGCTCCTTTCTCTTTATACAAAGCTAAAATAACCTCGCAATCAGAATCTGTTTGAAAATTGTACTTCCCATCGAATTGCTTGCGAAGTTCTCTATGATTATATATCTCACCATTAGCCGCTAAAACTATTTTTTTGTCTTCACTAAATAATG
This sequence comes from Aquimarina penaris, assembly GCF_040786285.1. Taxonomy (NCBI): domain Bacteria; kingdom Pseudomonadati; phylum Bacteroidota; class Flavobacteriia; order Flavobacteriales; family Flavobacteriaceae; genus Aquimarina; species Aquimarina penaris. The sequence continues at coordinate 320,004 of NZ_JBFMKQ010000002.1, read as the reverse complement.
GTTGTTTTCCTGAAGCAGGATCAACAATTGCCAATCGTTCATGCGCCAATATTGCTTTTTCATTCGCATATATTCCATTCCAATCCGGTCCTCTATGACGAATTTTTTTAGACATTTCCAATAATTGAGGTCTTAGTACCTCTGCATCTTGCTTTAAATCAAAAGCCGAAACAATTCCACACATATCGTATAATTTATTGTTAGTTAATAGTTCAAAGATTCACTTATAGTTATAAAATAAAAACAATAATACGAATTTTGCTTCTAAATTGAAACTTATAATCAAAAAAAACATTTAAATTGAAATCAAAATCTAATTACAAGCTATCATATACTATCAAATTGTTATTCGAAACATTTAACAGAATTTATAGACTGGATTAACATTTAGCTTATTACTTCGCGTATATCTTTACAATTAAGAAATAAATCAAAAGCAGTATTATGAAAAAATCACTCTTATTAGTTGTTATTATGTTTTTTGGGGCGTTAACTACAACAAGCGCTCAAAAATTTGCGGATATGCAAAAGAGTCCTACCGACATTTCTTATGCTAAGGCAGATAGAAATGCCAAACCAGAAATTAAGGTTGTTTATAGTCGCCCTCAAAAAAAGGGGAGAGAAATATTTGGCAACCTTGTTAAATTTGATAAAGTTTGGAGAACAGGAGCAGATGAAGCTACAGAAATAAAGTTGTTTAAGGATATGAAAATGGGCGATCAAACCGTTAAAGCCGGAACGTATTCTCTTTATACCATTCCTGGTGAGAAAGAATGGACAATCATTATTAATTCTGACCTTGATAGCTGGGGAGCATACTCTTATGACAAAGGAAAAGATGTAGCCCGAATAAAAGTACCCGCCGCATCTGGAGATGCTTTAGAAGCATTTTCAATTGCATTCAAAAAGGTCGACAAAGGATACCATATGGTTATGGGTTGGGATACTACTCGTGTAGAAGTTCCATTTTATATGTAATCACGAAGTCATCATAGTTGCATAATAAAAAAAGCAGCTCGGTAAATTTACCGAGCTGCTTTTTTAAATAAATTATATTATGCCCCTAAATATAATTGATTTTGATTATCCATTTAAACAGGATAATAATGTCTTTCTTATACTATCTATGAATAGCATGTCCTGATGCTCCAGGTAGTTCTCTTAGAAATTCCATTACAATTCTAAAAGTTAATCTAAATTTCGTGTAAAATAGCCCCATATTTTTATATTAAATTAATATTACTCAAATATACCACCCAAATAAGGTGATGTCAATAATTTTTAAAGCTTTTAGATGTAATTTTAGATTTTATCGGTAACATACACAAAAACCTAAAATTGAGATAGTTCCTTTCCGGTTTCATTATCATTTTTTACAAGGAAAAAGAGATAAATTCCCCAAAATTCTTCTTTTTTTGGTGCCATTTTTTTGTATTGATAACACCTTTTTAATAATTTAAAAATTTACCTATGAATTGCATGACTACAAGCAGAAGGTAATTGCTTCAAAAACATTTTTAAAGCTTTCATGTCAATTGTCAAAATTCCGTAAAATATCTTCATAATTCATTCATTTATAATTCATTACACAAAAATAACACAGAGTAGCATATAAATAAAATTAAAGTGCGAAAAAAATCTAAAAGTTGTTATAAAACTCTTTTAGCCAGACATACCGTAATAATCACACATTTAAATGTTAAAAACTGAAGAATGTACTTACAAACAGCAACTAATATCAGGGGTAAATTCCCCTAATTTAATAAATCAGTTTTATAAAACACATTCATTATTGTCCTCTACTTAATAGTGAAGAACTCTACCTATGAATTGCGTTACTACTTGCTGCTGGTAATTCTCTTAAGAAAGTTTTCAAAACCTTTAAATCAATAAACAATACATTGTAAAAAAACTTCATAATCATTTGATTTATAATTTGTTATACAAAGATACATGACAACATTTTTCATAGAAAAAAATTAACACTCTGAATAAGAGATTTTAGACATAAAATATTTTTGTAGCGATATAAGGTAAAAAAGCGTTTTTTTATGTTAATTTTTGAAGAAATATCCTACAATTTGGAGTGGCTTTTTAGGGGGATTCTCCCCCTATATTATTACTGAAGAGTTTATTTTTTGATCCAATAGCTTTGATGATTAGCCATAATTAAAGTAAGTTAGCTGTTACTTAACTCCTCAATCTCAATTTTACACCGTATTTAAAATCCTCTTGAGGTCATTGCATAAAAAAAGACTGTACATCTATACAGTCTCGTCTTATTAAATAAGTAAATAGTTTTTAAACTTAGGCTTGTTTTTCTTTATTTCCGCATTGCGTAAGTCGATGCTCCTGGAAGATCCTTTAAAAATCTTACTACTGCATTAAAATTTAGCCCCTGAAAAGTAAAAATTGAGTTCATATGTTTCAATTAAAAGTTAATTACTTCAAAATTAACATGATAGTGCGAAACAATCAATATAAATGTTAAAAAATTACTTTTTATTTGACATTGCATAACTTTTCATAGATAAAACTCAACCATCCCTTGATGAACTTATTTTTTACGTAGGTTTTTTACTACAAATACTATGAATATTCAAGTATTATACCATGTGGTTCCTACGGAAAAACCATAATAAAAAATTTCAGATTTAGCAAAAACATGTAAAAACGACAAATTCGTCTATTCTCTCTAAGGAATATTCAAGTATTTATGTGTTTGAAGAGAAACTTTCCATTTTGGATTTTTCATGACATAATCAACAATCAAAGGGATCATTTTTTCACGTACACTCCATTCTGGTTGAAGATATAATATACAGTTGTCAGAAACTTTAGCCGCTTGTTCTTCGGCAAATGCAAAATCATTTTTGTTAAACACAATGCATTTTAGCTCATTCGCTACACTATATATTTCTTCTTTTGGTAATTTCACTTTTTTAGGAGAAAGACATATCCAATCCCATTTACCTGTTAGTGAATACGCTCCAGAAGTTTCTATATGGGTTTGTGCACCTTTATCCTTAAGCCCCTTTGTTAATAGAGTCATATCCCATGTAAGCGGCTCTCCACCGGTAACTACGACTACATCGCTATACTTTGAGGCATTTTCCACAATTACATCTGTATCTGTTGGGGGATGTAAATCTGCATTCCAACTTTCTTTAACATCACACCAATGACAACCCACATCACAACCACCAATCCTAACAAAATACGCTGCTGTTCCTTTATGATATCCTTCTCCCTGAATCGTATAAAACTCTTCCATCAATGGAAGCATTTTACCTGCATTCACTAATTTTTGTGTACTCTCTTGCATAAGTTTGCAAAGGTAAATAATATAAATTACGAATTATGAATTATGAATTACGATTTTGGGCAAGTGTAGTAAAAACAAATCAGATTAAATTATTCACAAAAGCAATAAGGGAGAAATTCTCATCATATACATATAGAAATCCACTTTATTTCAAGAAATCTATCTAATAATTTTGAAATAAAATAAACATCACTATACAGGAACAAAACCTAACCACTAACTTCTATAGACTAACAACACTTTGCAGCAATACATTCAATTTCAATTTTAGCTCCAACAGCTAATCCTTTGGCAGCAAAAGTAGTACGTGCCGGTTTCAAGGGGAAGTATGTTTTGTACACTTCATTAAAGGCAGAAAAGTCTTCAATATCAGCAAGAATCACAGTACACTTTACTACATTATCCATGTTCATATTATGGTGCTCTAATACCGCTTTAATATTTTCTAGTGTTTGTTTCGTTTCGGCTTTGATGCCTCCACCTACTAATTTTCTTGTCGTCTGATTCATCCCGATCTGACCCGACAAAAAATATACATCCCCTACCTGAACCGCATCAGAAAAGGGAGCTTCAGATTTTTTTGGCTCATGACTCTTATGAAAAATGATACCTGAAGTTTCTGTAGTACAACTCATCAAAAATGTACTGATGAATATAAATAAAAATGCGTTCTTCATAGTTAAAAAATTAAAACAGTGTTCTTTATCGATTGTGCAACATTAAAATTAACGTATAATTTCGATAGCAAAGTTAAGATTCCTATTTTTATCAAAAATTAATTCCATTATGAGTGACAATCAGGCATTTCTAGATCATATTAATGAAGGGTATACGACCAAAGGTGATTTCATTATCATGGGTGCGGCGATGCACGAAGGCGAAACTATTACTAACGCTCATGTTAAAGTACCCTTAAAGACGTTAAATCGTCATGGATTGATCGCAGGGGCAACAGGTACAGGTAAAACTAAAACGCTACAGGTCATAGCAGAAAACTTAAGCGAAAAAGGGATACCCGTTTTACTTATGGACATCAAAGGGGATCTTAGTGGGATCGCTGCCGCAAGTCCTGGTCACCCAAAAATAGATGAACGTCATGAAAAAATAGGTATTCCTTTTGAAGCAAAAGATTTTCCCGTAGAAATACTTACACTTTCTGAGCAAAATGGGGTAAAGCTTCGAGCGACTGTAAGCGAATTTGGCCCCGTTCTCTTATCAAGAATCCTTGATGTCACCGAAACACAAGCGGGAATTATATCTATCATATTTAAGTATTGCGACGACAATAAATTACCCCTCTTAGACCTGAAGGACCTAAAAAAAGTACTGCAATTTTCTACTGCAGAAGGTAAAAAAGAATTAGAAAAGGATTATGGGCGTATCTCTACGGCTTCAACAGGATCTATACTGCGTAAAATTATTGAGTTAGAACAGCAAGGCGCAGATCTTTTCTTTGGTGAGAAGTCTTTCGAGGTTGATGATTTATGCCGAGTAGATGAAAATGGAAGAGGGATGATCAATATTATCAGATTAACCGATATACAAGACAGGCCAAAGCTATTTTCTACATTTATGCTTAGTCTTCTTGCCGAAATATATGGAACTTTCCCCGAACAAGGTGATAGCGGAAGGCCAGAATTAGTAATATTTCTTGATGAAGCTCATTTAATTTTTAAACAAGCTTCAAATGCATTAATGGATCAAATAGAGAGTATAGTAAAATTAATACGATCAAAAGGTGTTGGTTTGTATTTTGTTACTCAAAATCCAACCGATGTACCCGACGGAGTATTGGGCCAGCTTGGTCTTAAAGTCCAGCATGCACTAAGAGCCTTTACTGCCAAAGACAGAAAAGCCATAAAACTCACCGCTGAAAATTACCCGGAATCAGAATACTATGACACTAAAGAAATATTAACTTCTTTAGGGATTGGAGAAGCTTTAGTATCTGCCTTAGATGAAAAAGGACGCCCGACTCCTCTTGCAGCAACAATGTTAAGAGCACCTATGAGCAGAATGGATATTTTAACAGATACAGAATTAAAAGCCTTATTGAAAAAATCTAAACTCATTTCTAAATACAATGAGGAAATTGATAGAGAAAGTGCCTATGAATTATTAGGCGAGAAAATTGAAAAAGCTGAAGCTGAAGAGGCAAAAGCTGCTGCCAAAAAAGAAAGAGAAAAACTTAAAAAAAGTTCATCAGGCTCACGCTCTAGAAGCACAAGAACAAGTGCTACAGAAAAAGCGGTAATAAAAGTTCTAACCAGCGCTACTTTTATTAGAGGTGCCCTAGGTGTACTCAATAAGTTATTGAAATAAGTTTGAATAGTAATCTAAAATAAAGCCAACCTAATATAGTGATTCATATTTTCGGATTCAATCTTACCATAGAATGACCATAATTATATGCAGATGAAATATTTTGCGTTACTACTATTAGGACACATTATTTAATCAACATATCATGAAAACCAGAATTTTTCTAGTACTTCTAACTTCAATACTTATTATTAGCTGTCAAAAAGAGGAAAAACAAGATCCTTTTGAGATATCAAATAACAGAATAGGCTTACTAACTAACGAAATTAAAATCAATCAATTAGATTCAATTTTCGCAAGTGACTCAATAGCCAAAACTGTTTTAGGAGAAAGTTCCTTGAGTGGTTCTAATGAAATTGAAATTTACGAAAAAGGAGGTGCCAAACTTCTTGTTCTCGAGGCAAAAAACGAATCTGATCCAACATCGACAATAGAGAATATTCAAATAATAGATCCCAGGTATAAAACTCGGGCTGGTTTGTCATCAGAAAGTATTTTTAAAGAAGTTAAAGATCATTATGCAATCTCAAAAATAAACAACACCCTAAGTACAGCTGTAATTTTTGTAGATAGTATTCAAGCTTATTTTACCATAGATAAAAAAGAGTTGCCAAGAGAATTTCAGTATACTACAGATATCAAGATTAAGGCTTCTGATATACCGGATTCAGCAAAAATTAAACATTTCTGGATCAATTGGGATAGCAATTAAGGTAAAAGTAAAGTCATAAGAATAAGGTTTACAGGAATTTATTTATAGCAACTTTTTATTGAATACGGTACCCTAAACTGTATATTCCAAATAAATCTCATACTTTTGAACATGGCAAAAAAATACATCATTCAAAAATCTCCGTTCATTGTCCCTACAACAGATGGGAAATTGATAGAAGAGCATTTTGGCAATGCAACAGATAGTAATTCTGAAATTAGTATTGCACATATGATTGCCCCTCCTGGCTGGAGTGAACCTTTTCAAACTCCCGAATTTGATGAATATACCTATATTATTCGCGGTAAAAAGCAATTTATAATAGAGGGTGAGAAATTACTATTAGAATCTGGCCAATCCATAAAAATTAAAAAAAATACAAGAATTCAATATTCAAATCCTTTCGATCAAGAATGTGAGTATATTGCTATTTGTCTTCCTGCATTTACACCAGAAACTGTTCACCGAGAAGATGAATGAGAGAAAAATTTAAACAATATCTGCCTACTTTAATTGGAAAATACATCCAGTTCTTATTCTTTTTTTCTCAAAAAAAAGCATTAAATAAGGCATACATCTTGTTTTGCACCCCCAGAAAAGGCAAAATATTACCCGAACAAGAAGATTTTCTTGAAGATGCCGAAGATGAAATTATCCTTGTAGAAGATCTAGAAATCCAAACCTATAGATGGTCTAGTTTAGGAGAAACAATTTTATTGATCCATGGATGGGAAAGCAATGCCCATCGTTGGAAAAGACTTATACAAAAACTACACAAAAAAGGGTATAATGTAATTGCATTTGATGCTCCGGCACATGGAAACTCTTCTGGTAAGATTCTCAATGTCCCTCTATATACCAAATGCCTTCAAAAAATTGTAGAGTTATATCGCCCTAATCATCTTTTAGGTCATTCGGTAGGCGGAATGACAACCATATTTCATCAATATACCTACCCAAGCCCGGAAATAGAGAAGTTAATTGTATTAGCACCTCCTGGAGAATTAGCCAGGATCATGAAAGGATATCAAGAAATATTAAAACTCTCTCCTAAATTCATGAAAGCACTTGATCAATATTTTAAAAACAAACATAGTTTCTATTTTAAAGAGTTCTCTGCACCGCAATTTGTAAAAAACCTTACTCATAAAGGTTTATTGATTCATGACAAAAATGATGATGTTGCACCCTATGCCGAAGCAGAAGCCATCTCAAAAAATTGGAATGGAGTGCATTTTATAGCTACCGAAGATTATGGTCATTCCTTATTCTTTGACGAAGTAGACACTATGATTATAGATTTTTTAAAAGCTTAAATCTCAAAAAAATTATGACTGATTCTACGGAGTGCGTGATGGTATTCTATACTTTGAAACTACAAAATTTATAACCACCTTTGCATGTGGAAAATTCTAAACAAACCAGACTTAATAAATACCTTAGCGAAGTAGGATATTGCTCTCGTCGTGAAGCCGATAAATTGATCGATCAAGGGCGTGTAACCATCAATGGAAAAGTGCCAGAAATGGGTACTAAGGTCACCATAAGAGATATAGTACATGTTGACGGTGAATTAATAAGCGAATCCAAGGAGAAACATGTGTATCTCGCCTTTAATAAACCTGTTGGGATAGTTTGTACTACAGCACAAAATGAAAAGGATAATATCATTGATTTTATCAACTACTCCAAACGTATTTTCCCAATAGGGCGTTTAGATAAACCGAGCGAAGGACTCATCTTTTTAACAAGCGATGGCGATATTGTAAACAAAATTCTTAGAGCCAGGAATAACCATGAAAAGGAATATCTGGTTACCGTAAATAAATTGATAAGTCCTCAATTCATTAAACGAATGAGTAATGGCATCCCTATTCTTAACACTATAACACGTAAATGCGAGGTAGAACAAATTAACAAATACGATTTTAGAATTGTACTTACCCAGGGTCTTAATCGCCAAATTCGTAGAATGTGCGAATATTTAGGATATGATGTAATTCGTTTAAAAAGAATACGAATAATGAATGTTTCTTTAGATGTTCCCGTTGGTGAATGGCGATATCTAACCGAGGAAGAATTAAAAGTAATCAATACCGATGTAGGAGATTCTAGCAAAACCGAGGAAGCCTCGATTATAGAAAACTCTAAACCAAAACATCAGGCCACTACAAAGCCTTTGAACATCAGTAAAGGAAAAAGAAACCATCCTATAAAAAAAGATGCTACAAAATCTGCAACAAGAAAACGGAGAGATCGCAGAAGCTAAGTTGTGCTGTTAATTATATCCTAATTTTACATTATAAGAATTTATTGTTTTTCCAAAATAGGTAAATTACTTTACCAATAAATTCTTCAATAGATGAAACCATTAGTTTTTTTACTGTTCTTATTATTTTACACCATTACATGGGGGCAAGGCACGTATGAACCTTCTGTTGATTATCCTTTTGGGCAACCTAACCCAAATGCACCCAAAGAAATTCTTGATTTCGAACCCTTAATAGGTATTTGCGATTGTATATCCAAAAGACGTAATAAGGATAAAACATGGGCAGAACCAAACAAAATGACATGGGAGTTTAAATACATTATGAATGGCATGGGTGTACAAGATCAAACACTTAAAGAAGATGGTAAACATGCAGGTAGTATCAGGCAATTTATTGCAGATAGTAGCAGGTGGTATGTACATTACTACTCTTCGGCTACTCCTACATCTGTTCTTTCTGCTTGGGAAGGAAATAAAAAAGATGATAAAATTATTTTATATCGAAAGCAAAAAGCCCCCAATGGAATGGATGGGTTTTATAAAATCAATTTTTACGACATCAATGCAAATGGTTTTAAATGGTTAGGAGAATGGGTGAATACAGATGAATCTTTTTCGTATCCAACATGGGAAATAGCATGTATTAAACGAAAGAATACAAAAAAACTTTCTGGTGAAAAGCAAATAAGAGCCGCCGCAAAAGCATTTTCTACTTCATATCTCGAGCAAGACTATGAAGCTATTGCAAAATCCTATACAGTCGATGCAAAAATATTCCCCAATAACACGCCTATTATCAGTGGGTATCAGGCTATAAAAAAGAGATGGTCTGGGTCTTCTGGGTTCACCCCAATCGAACACGAAATCATCCCAGAAGAAATTGTAATACTTGGTGATACTGCACATGATTATGGAATATATAAAGGCAAAAACAAAAAAGATGATGGGACTATAATCAATTACAAAGGCAAGTACGTAGTTGTATGGAAAAAAATAGACGGCCAGTGGAAAATGTATTTGGACATTTGGAATAGAATAAAAGATTAATTATTAATACTACACTTTAATTAGCATTATATCATGAATACGACTACAATATCTCCGTTTCACCTTGCCATCCCTGTAGATGATCTAAAAAAAGCAAGAGATTTTTATAATGAAGTTTTAGAATTAGAAGAAGGCAGAAGTAGTGATCATTGGGTGGACTTTAATTTTTTCGGCCATCAACTAGTAATCCATTACAAGGAAATCCCAGATGCTGAAAAAACCCATAGTAATCTGGTCGATGGTAAAAATGTTCCTGTCCCTCATTTTGGAGTACTCTTAGAATGGGATACATGGCAAGATCTTGCAGATAAGTTATCTAAAAAAGGTATACAGTTTAGTATAGAACCCTATATACGATTTAAAGGAGAAATTGGAGAACAGGCAACTATGTTTTTCTATGACCCTTGCGGTAATGCATTAGAATTTAAATCATTTAAGGATACATCGCAGATTTTTACCAAATAATGCTAATTATATAGCCTTATCCATTATTCAAAAGGCTTCAAAAAATATGGTTTTAACGTAATATTATGAGTGTTAATGCTTTTTTAGTATCTTGAGAGTCAATACATGATATCAAATACCATCACTAAATCCCTTATTCATGAAAAACATTACATTAACAGGCTATAGTTTATTCTTACTATTTTTTATAAGCTGTGGTGTTCCTCAAGCCGACTATGATAAATTAAAAAATGAAAATGAAAAATTAAAAAATGAACTGGCAGAATGTGAGCTTACTCCAGCCCAAATATTTGATCAGGCAAATAAGTATTATGATGCTGCAGATTACATAAAGAGTAGAGAAAGGCTTATGACCCTTAAAGCTAAATATGTTAATTCTAATGAAAACAAAAAAGGCAAAATCCTATTAAAAAAAGTCGAGAAAAAAATATTAGAAACAGCCAGAAATAAAAGTAAACAAGAAAGTAACGAAGAGGTAACCGAAGAAAAAGATGAAGATGTAACTGAAGAAGAAGATAATATAGACAGCGAAGCGAATAAAAAAGCGCTAGCCAAAATGAAAAAGAAATATGACATCAATGATCATGTTACTTGGTACTCTGATAAATCTTCGACTAAATTAAGCACAAAGAATTATATACAAACATACATAGGTAAAAAAGAAAAGAAACCCTGGTTAGGATTATCCATAAATTACTTCTCTAAAAAGAAATGGTTGTATCTAGAAAGAATTGAAATAAACGTAGATGGCGAAATCTTTGAAATAGAAGAAAACAGCGAAGGAGAATTTAAGACAAAACAAGAATCAGGTGGAAAAAGAGAATGGTTAGATCGCATTGTAAAGAATGATGATATGTTATTGATTAAAAAAATTGCTTCAGGCAAAAGTGCTAAGATGAAATTTGTTGGTCAAGATGATATATACAAAAGAACGATAAGTAAAACGGAGAAAAAAGCAATACAAAATGTTCTTGCTGCATATGAGGCGCTTGGAGGTAATCTTTAACCTGATTTATTTGTAAGTATATATTAAAAAATCTTATACAATAGTTAAAAAATGGTTATTTCGATAATAGAATCAAATTGTTAAAGGTTTACTAAAAAAATCTTACTATCTTCTGCCCTTGTTATGAATTGAAAAAAAAATGGATTTTACTAACCCCTTAGTCTATGGAGTACCTTGCTTTCTCGGACTAATATTATTAGAACTTACATACAGCAAAACTCACGACCATAAACACAAAAACCTTTATCAATGGAAAGATCTTGGTGCTAGTTTGTTTATGGGTGTTGGTTCTGCATTATTGGCCCCTTTGATTAAAACAATCTCTGCAATTGTAATTTTTAACTTTGTATATGATTTTTTTAATCCAGAAATCGACGGTATACGTACCAATATCATGGGATGGCAATCCTTTGGTTATGCTTGGTATGTATGGCTAGCTTGTCAGTTATTGGATGATTTTACCTATTACTGGTTTCATCGACAGAATCATATGGTTAGAGCTTTATGGGCCGCGCATATTGTACACCATTCTTCTGACAATTTTAATCTGGGAACCGCAGTTCGTAATGGATGGTTTACCATCCTATACAAACCTCTATTTTATATGTGGTTACCAGCAATAGGGTTTCCACCAGAAATGGTTGTAGTTTGTTTAGGAATAGAAGCATTATGGCAATTTCAGTTACATTCTGTATATATCCCAAAAATGGGATTCATAGAAAAGATATTTAATACCCATACCATGCACCAGGTACATCATGCCAAAAATGTAGAATACATGGACAAAAACCATGGAGGATTTCTTAATGTTTTTGATAAATTATTTGGAACCTGGAAAGAACTCGATGAAAATATCGAAGTACAATATGGTGTTACTCATGCACCTAATTCATATAACCCATGGGTTATTCTCACACATGAATATAAAGATATTTGGAACGACACTAAGAAATCCAAAAATTGGTATCACAAGTTTATGTACATCTTTGGCCCACCTGGATGGAGTCATGATGGTAGCACGCTTACCGTAAAACAGATGCAACGTGAGCTAGAATTGAATAAGCAAAAAGCGTAACTTTAGCTTCATTATTTTTCATAATCTATTGACAATTTTACTATGAACTATCAGGAAATTATAGATCAGCAACGTCATTTTTTTAACACAAACGCAACTAAAGATGTATCTTTTAGAATTAAAGAATTGAAGCGTTTAAAAAATGTTTTGAAAAAAAATGAAGCATTACTATATGACTCTATTTATAAAGATTTTAAAAAATCTGAATTCGAAACATACGTTACAGAGTTATCTATAATTTATCACGAGATTGATCTTGCACTAGTAAAAATTAAAAAATGGGCTAAGAAAAAGAAAGCGTCTACCGGATTGGCAAATTTACCGGGGAAAAGCTATATCATACCAGAGCCTTATGGTACCATTTTGGTTATTGGCGCATGGAACTATCCGTACCAACTATCCTTGTGCCCTGCTATAGCTGCAATTGCTGCAGGTTGTACCGTGGTCCTTAAACCTAGTGAAGTACCCTCACGTACAGCTGAAACAATGGCTAAGTTGATCAATCAAAATTTTGAGCCTAGCTTTTTTAAAGTTGTTGAAGGTGGTGTAAAAGAAACAACCGAATTATTAAATGTTGAATTTGATAAGATATTCTTTACCGGAAGTGTTCCTGTTGGGAAAATTATCTATCAAGCTGCTGCTAAACATTTAACCCCTGTTACCCTCGAATTAGGTGGAAAAAGCCCCGCTATCATTACCAAAGATGTAAATATTGATATGACAGCCAAACGATTAGTTTGGGCTAAGTTTCTTAATGCAGGACAAACTTGTATTGCTCCAGATTATGTTTTGGTAGAATCCAGTATCAAAGACAAGCTTTTATCGGCTATGAAAGAGCACATTGAGAAATCAGATTACCATGTTGACAATGATAATTACACTCAAATCATTAATGAAAAGAATTTTGATCGACTTAATGATATGATAGATTCTGATAAGGTGTATACTGGTGGTAGTGGAAATAAAGAAGAAAGAGTTATACCTCCAACGGTAATGAAAGATGTTGAATTCTCAGACAAAGTAATGCAGGATGAAATCTTTGGCCCTATTTTACCCGTCATTACATTTAATACTATCGAAGAGGCTATCGAAAAAGTAAAAAACTTATCTAAACCGCTTTCATGTTATGTTTTTACAAAAAACAGTACTGTAAAAAAGAAAGTATTAAATGAAATCTCTTTTGGCGGTGGTGCCATAAATGATGCTATGATGCATTTTACAGAACAAACTCTTCCTTTTGGTGGTGTTGGAAATAGTGGTATAGGTAATTACCACGGAAAATATGGTTTTGAGACATTTTCGCATTATAAAAGTGTTTTGCAAAAACCATTTTGGATCGAACCTAACTTTAAGTACTCACCATACAGTACAAAGAAACTTAATTTCTTAAAACGTTTTATAGGACTTTAATACTATTATCATTTTTTTACATAGTATTTCTCCTCTAAAAGAGTAAGAATATAGTGCTCTACCTCATTGGTATCCCAAATATCTTCGATATTATCCATTTCCATTACTTTATCCATGATGGCAGATTGTTGATCTCCGGTTTTTAGAGCTTCAGCATAGGGCCTATGGCTAAACGTTACTCTAGAGTATAGCGGTAGCCATTTATCTGGATATTTTTCAGAAAATTGTTTTTCAATCTTTTTCCTCATAATAAAATCAGGATCCGCTGTCTTACTGCTCATTTCTATAAAATTGCGATAAGAAAGTTTGGCGATTGCATCTGCATTTGGTTTACGAGATTCTTGATATGCTTCAAAAATATCTTGCCAATTATTGTCGCCATGAGTGTCTATAATTTCATCCAGAATAGAGATATCTTCGAAACCTGCATTCATACCTTGGCCATAAAACGGAACAATAGCATGCGCAGAATCTCCTACTAAAGCAATTTTATCCCAATACGTCCATGGGTAACATTTCATGGTGACTAATGCACTAGTTGGATTATTTTTAAAATCTTTGAGTAATGTTGGCATCAAACCAATAGTATCTGGAAAATGTTTTTGCCAAAATTTTGTAACCTCATCGTCTGTTGCTAACTTTTCAAAAGAATTTTCGCCTTCATGCGGCATAAACAATGTGCAGGTAAAACTACCATCCAAATTAGGTAGCGCAATAAGCATAAATTTACCACGAGGCCAAATATGAAGAGAATTTTTATCTAATTTATGGGTTCCATCCTGATTAGGAGGAATCCCTAGTTCTTTATATCCGGTGTCTAAGAATTTTTGAGAATAATCAAATCTACTTCTTCTCTGCATTTTGTGTCGTACTCTCGAAAAGGCGCCATCACATCCAAAAATCATATCATATTGATACTCTTTCCATTCACTCTTTTCGGTTTCTCCCGTATAGATTTTTGCTTCAGGCAAATTGATATCCCAAACTTTTTCATTAAATCTAAAAACTACACCGGCATCTTCGGCAATAGTAATCATTCTTCTGTTTAATACTCCTCTGGGAATCGAAGAAATAGCCTCCCCATCTTTACCATAATATTGATGATATACAGGCTCTCCCGTTACATGTATCGTTCGTTTATCCATTGGAATCGCCAATTTTCTCACCTCATCTCCAATTCCTATTTTATCTAGTGTTTTCCAACCACGTACAGACATCGCCAGATTAATAGATCGCCCACTAAATTGAACTGTTCTAATGTCTGGTCTTCTATCAAAAACAGTAACCTGATAGTTACGTTTTCTTAGGTAAAGTGCTAACAGTGATCCTACAAGGCCACTTCCTACAATAGCTATATTTTTTGTTTGCATAAATTAATTGTGATTCACAACCCGTTGGAACTTTTATATAGAATCATAAGAAGATTCGAGTCTTAATGTCTCCAACAGGAAGCCCCATATTATCTAAGAAGCTTATGCAAACATTAAAACCTTCGGTAAAAATAACAAATATTGCCGAATTATCCCTTTATTGCTTTGATAGTAAAGATCAAAGGGTACAATTTATCTTCAGTCTCAAACATACCCTTCTCCTTTTCTATCAAACCAGGAAATATTTCATAGGGTGTTTTATCATGTTCTTCAAGATATTGAATTCTTAATCCAGCTTCGCATAAAGAAGAAATTACCTCGCCTATACCATGATTCCATCCAAATTCTTTACTAATCATATTCGAATTAGTATCTGCATAGGTTCCTTGATACTCTTCATAAATCACCTCGCTTTGATTATACCCATATTTTATTTCTGGTTTATTTTCTAAGTAATCAAACATCCAAACTATAGGATGAAATTCGACCATATAAAAAGTTCCTCCTGGTTTTAATCGCTCGGCAATCATTTTTGCCCAAGGTTTCAGATCAGGTAACCAACCTATAACTCCATAACTTGTATACACAATATCAAATTGGTCTTTAACAACCTGAGATGTATCCAAAACATTGCAGCAAATAAATTTTGCATCAAGCTGTAGCTCTTCGTTTAACTGTTTTGCCAGTTCGATTCCTTTTTTAGAAATATCAACACCTGTACATTTTGCTCCCATCCTACTCCAACTCAAAGTATCTTGTCCAAAATGACATTGTAGATGAAGCAATGATTTACCCGAAACATTGCCTAGTGCCTCTAATTCATAGTGCTTTAATGAGGTTTTTCCTTTTTTAAAGGATTCGATATCATAGAAATCACTTTTAGCATGGACATCTACTTTTTTATCCCAAGTTTGTTTATTGGTTTCAAAATATTGATCAAATTCTTCAGAAATCATATGTAGATTAATTATAGCTTATGAAATATAAAGAATTTTTATTTCACAAAGCGTATTACAGACAACCGATTCTTGATCCCTTTCCCTCTTCTTAATGCCCATAAACCAATTTTATAAAAACCTTAAGAATTGTACGGTTTACAAGTGGTTTTTTATTGATTAATTTTAGAAGATGAAAATTACCGCACAACATCTCAAAGAAATACCAGACTTTATTCATGTTCCTGATAAACAATTAGATTGGTTAATTGAGAAATCGCAGATTGAATCCTTTAAACAAGGTGAGTATGTTTTTCAAAAAGGAGATGTTGTTGACAAACTCTCTATTATACTTGAAGGAAGGTTAGAAATTAAGTTCGAACAAAACGGGAACTACAAGGTATTTGACCAAATCACGAAAAATGGAATTACAGGACTGCTTCCCTTCTCAAGAATGAGTTCTGCAATGGGATATGGTGAAGTAATCGAAGATACCGAAGTCTTATTTCTAGACAAATCATTCTTTAAAGAAATGGTTGCAAATCATTACGAACTTACCGAAAGTCTGGTTCACCATATGACATCGCGTGTACGAGAATTTACTAAAAACAATGTGCAATCAGAAAAAATGATGGCCTTAGGTAAATTATCTGCAGGTTTAGCACATGAACTTAACAATCCAGCTTCAGCAATGTTACGAAGTGCCAAGGCATTAAAAAAGCATCTCGGTAATGTTCCCGAAAAATTTAAAAAAGTGACTTCAATTAGGATTTCTGAACAAGAAGTCGATATTCTAAACAACATCCTTTTTGATAAAATAAATAACCGCCCTGAAAACAACATGAAGCTTACCGAGCGTAATGAGAAAGAAGATGAACTAGAAGAATGGCTAGAAGATCATGGGGTAGATGATGCTTTTGAACTTACCGAAACGCTACTCGATTTTTGTATGGGTATTCCTGCCATGGAAGAAATCTACAAAACTACTGGAAATCATAATTTCGCTAGTGCCATAGAGTGGATAGAAAATGTATTGACTACAGAAAAAATGGTAGACGAAATTGAAGAAGCTTCTGATCGTATTGCAAGTCTGGTGCAATCCATTAAAAGTTACACACATATGGATCGTGCCCCCGAAAAGGTAGCTACAGACATACATATTGGTATCAAAAGTACCCTTACGATGCTTAATCACAAGCTAAAAAAGAAAAATATTGTGGTAGAAAAAGACTTTCAAAATGAGTTACCGCAACCTAAGATATTTGTGAGCGAAATCAATCAGGTATGGACCAATCTTATCGATAACGCCATTGATGCCATGGAACATTCTGGCACTCTAGAAATAAAAACGCAAAAAGACAACGATTTTGTAAAAATTGACATTGCTGACAATGGAAAAGGAATTACAGAAGAACATCTTACTAAAATCTTTGACCCATTCTTTACCACCAAAAGCATTGGTAAAGGCACGGGAATGGGATTAGAAGTAGTGCAACGTATTATTAACCAACATAACGGAGACATTGAAGTAACATCAAAAAAAGGAAAAACCACATTTACTGTGTGTTTACCGATAACATAAAACAATGAATAGTATAACAGACATAAAAGGCACTTTTCAATTGCATAACGGTGTTCACATGCCCTATCTGGGATTAGGCGTGTATTTAGCAGATAACGATAATGAAGTTATTGATGCCATACATTGGGCATTAGATACTGGATATCGTCATATCGATACCGCCAGCATTTACAGAAATGAAGAAGGTGTAGGAAAAGCAATACATTCTAGTTCGATACCTAGAGAGGAGATTTTTGTGGTTAGTAAGGTATGGAATGCGGATCAGGGATACGATACTACCATAAAAGCTTTCGAAGAAAGTCTTAATCGATTACAACTTGATTATCTGGATCTGTACTTAATACATTGGCCAGTTAAAAATAAATACCTGGATACCTGGAAAGCCTTAGAAACACTTTACAAAGAAAAACGTATACGAGCGATCGGAGTGAGTAATTTTATGCAACATCATCTAGAGGATCTTATGGCGAAATCTGAAATAGTTCCTATGGTGAATCAAATGGAATTTCATCCGCATCTTGTTCAACAGAGTTTAATCGATTTTTGTAAGCAGCATCATATTCAATACGAAGCCTGGTCACCCATGATGCAAGGAAAAATATTTGAATTATCCATATTAGATGATCTGGCCAATACATATAATAAGACAGTGGCTCAGATTGTTTTACGGTGGAATCTTCAAAAAGGGGTAATTACTATTCCTAAGTCAGTAAAAAAAGAACGTATCGTTACCAATAGCAATATTTTTGATTTTGAAATATCAAATGAAGATATGAGCTATATTGATGCTTTAGATAAAAACCATCGAAACGGGCCGGATCCCAATAATTTCAATTTTTAAAACATGAAAAAACCAATCATATTTGCACTAGATGATGACCCGCAAGTGTTAAGAGCAGTAACCAGGGATTTAAAATCAGAATACCGCAAGGAATACAGAATCATGAGTACCGAATCTGCAAATGATGCTCTAGAAGCATTAGTAGATCTTAAAAAGAAAAATGAAGTCGTAGCTCTTTTTTTGGTAGACCAACGAATGCCAGAAATGCTTGGCGTAGAGTTTTTGGCCAAAGCCAAGAAACACTATCCCGAAGCCAAAAAAGTACTGCTTACTGCATATTCTGATACCGATGCAGCTATCAAAGCTATTAATGATGTACAACTAGATTATTACCTTACCAAACCTTGGAACCCACCAGAAGAAAAGTTATACCCAACGCTTAACGACTTACTCGATGTGTGGCAAATGAGTTTTCTACCAGAGTTTGATGGTATTAAAGTATTGGGCTATCAATTTTCACCAAAATCACATGATATTAAGGATTTCTTATCTGCCAATTTATTCCCTTTTCAATGGTTAGATGTAGAAACCAGTGATAAAGCCAAAGAAATTATAGAGCTCTATGATCTAAAAACAACAGATATGCCCGTTGTTTCTTTACAAGATGGGGAATGTTATAAAAACCCAAGTATTGTTGAACTTGCAACGGCTTTAGGCCTAAATGCACATCCTAAAGACAACTTATACGATGTAGTGATTATTGGCGCAGGACCTTCGGGATTAGCTGCAGCCGTATATGGAGGATCCGAAGGTTTAAAAACCCTACTTATTGAGAAACATGCCCCAGGTGGGCAAGCCGGAACCAGTTCGAGAATTGAAAACTATCTCGGGTTCCCTAATGGATTAAGCGGACAAGAATTAACCCATCGTGCCATTACCCAAGCTAAGCGATTTGGGATCGAGTTTTTATCTCCGCAAGAAGTAACTTCTATTTCTGAGAAAGATGGTTATAAAAGTATTACTTTGGGTAACGGCGAATGTATCAGCTCTAAAAGTATAGTCATTACAACTGGTGTTAACTATAGAAAACTAGAAGCCCAAGGTATCGAAAATTATACAGGAGCAGGTATATACTATGGTTCTTCGATGACTGAGGCACAAGCATGCAGTGATAAAGAAGTATATATCGTTGGTGGTGGTAACTCTGCAGGGCAATCTGCCGTATATCTTTCAAAATTTGCAAAAAATGTATACATCGCTGTTCGTAAAAAAGACCTTAGTAACAGTATGTCGAGTTATCTAATTGATCAAATTGATGACATTGATAATATTACGCTACTTGGACACACTAGCATAACCAAAGCAATAGGAAAAGATGAACGCTTAACCGCTCTCGAAATTAGTAATAGTGAAACTTCTGAAGTTAAGGAAGTCCCTGCTGATGCATTATTTATATTTATCGGAGCACGCCCATATACCGATTGGATTGCATTAGACATTATAAAAAACGAAAGAGGGTTTATTGAAACTGGTAGAGACCTAACGCGATATGATAACTTCAAAAAAGTCTGGAAAAAAAACAGAGAACCGTTCTTATTAGAAACTTGTAGTCCCGGAATTTTTGCCTCTGGCGATGTACGAGCTGGTGCTATGAATAGAGTTGCTTCTGCCGTTGGTGAAGGTGCTATGGCCATTAAATTTGTACACGAATATCTAGCAGAAATATAATATGAAACTAAGAACAAAAATATGCGAACATTTAGAAAATTTTGATGCCTCGAGTGTCAAAAGAAGTACGAGGTATGAGTGTGCCGAATGTGTAAAAAACGGTGACACTTGGGTACACTTGCGTACCTGCCAGGAATGTGGAGTGACCCTATGTTGTGATTCATCG
This sequence comes from Aquimarina penaris, assembly GCF_040786285.1. Taxonomy (NCBI): domain Bacteria; kingdom Pseudomonadati; phylum Bacteroidota; class Flavobacteriia; order Flavobacteriales; family Flavobacteriaceae; genus Aquimarina; species Aquimarina penaris. Next base: position 299,808 of record NZ_JBFMKQ010000002.1, on the reverse strand, counting down.
CCCAATAAGCACGCAAGTCATCATTATCAATCGCATAACGATCATGCAGTTATTATTTCTGCCGAACCTAAAGAAAACTGGGCCTGGTGTTATGAGCATAAATCGTTTATTAAGTATTAATAGTTAAAGAAATGGGATATAATTTCTTTTCGTTCATTCAATTGATCACTAATCGAAAATATATAATAAAAAAAACACTTGCATGTGTAGTATTCCTCTGGTTATCATTCAATAGTTTTTCTCAAGATAGCGGCCATTGGAAACTTATTTATCACAATGATAAAGACGGAAAAACTATTGAGGGTAAAATAGAGACACTCATTAAATCTGCACGATCAGGGGAACAAATACGCATCTACTGGTCATCACAAAGAAAAAGTGACCCTACAAAAAAGGTAGAGCATTTTGCCGATGCCAAATTCTTGACGGTTTTAAGTGATACTATCGTATTTGCCCAAATTGACCCCATTATTGGTCAAACACCCAGCTTTGATGACCAGACAGTTACGCTAAAAGAAAACTTAGAATGGTCTTTAATCGCTGGCAGTAATGGCAAATCAGATACCATGATGCGAAACGTAGTAACAGGAGAAATAATAGGACATGGTCAGGCTACTTTTTCGGTTAAATGGTATGTTAAGCAATAGATTTCGGTGAATTGAAACCCATAGTCATTAAAAAATAAACAAGTGAAAAACAAGTCCTTTTTGTCAATATTCATTTTTATGGTACTTAGTATTGCTTGTCAAAAACAAGATGGCAAATATGTGTGTACACCTTGTGATCAATCGTGTGATGCACTTTTTTTTTCCGAGCCTGGAGTCTGTCCACATTGTAATATGAAACTCATCAAAAAAAGTGAGCTCAAAGCAAAAAAAGAACTCGTAGTAAATGCTATCAATATTAATGAAGGTTCTGGTGAATTTTTGATAGATGGTGGAGTTGGAAACAAGGAAAAAACAATAAAAGTGTATTACCACAAACCAAAAAATTATCGCCCAGAATCCAGAATTTTGATTGTTGTTCCTGGTGCAGGAAGGAATGGAGATAGTTATCGAAATGCGTGGATTGAAGAATCAGAAAAATACGGGGTGTTGATTCTATCCCTAATGTATCCAGAAAAAGAATATGATTTTGGTGCGTATCACCTGTGCGGAATTATGCATGATTTGGATATAAAAAATAGTATTGAGTATGTAGAAAATACAAATGTGGCGAATATGGATGAAAGTAAATTCACCTTCAAGATCAATGAGAATCAAGATGAATGGATTTTTAATGATTTTGATAGAGTCTTTGATCTTACTGTTCAGAAATTAAAATCCGCACAAACAACCTATGATATTTTTGGACACTCTGCAGGTGGACAGATCTTGCACCGTATGGCCATTTTTCAAAAAGAGTCCAAAGCAAAATATATCATAGCAGGAAACTCTGGTTTTTATACCTTACCTAGCAATGATTTTATACTTCCCTTTGGAGTAAAGAATGCTCCTTTTCATGTAGAACATCTTCCATCGATATTTAAAAAGAAACTAATTGTAATGATTGGTGAACTTGATAATGCAACCGAAAAAGGAGGAACGTTATTACACTCTGTTTCTGTAGATAAACAAGGCTTGCATCGATTAGAAAGAGGCACATTCTTTTTTAAGTACTCAAAAACAAAAGCTCAAGAAATGGGACTCGATTTTAATTGGGAGTTAAAAATAGTACCTAACACAGGCCATAATCATAAAAAAATCGGAGATGCAGCAGCTAGATATTTGTATGAAAGTGCCAAGCGGTAAGGGTAATCATTAAATGACATATTAAAAAGTATATTTTTAAGTTAGGCTAAAAGACTAAGCGAATGGAAATTGCCAAACGACCAATCGGCAATTTTAAATACCAAAAACTAAAAATTAAATTATCTACTCGGGTTTCTAATACCTAAGAAACACAACCTAACACAAAGTGTATCAAAGACTTTATTGATTTTTTTAAACAAAAATTTGCGCAAGTAAATACTTGCACTTATATTTGCAAGCAAATACTTGCATAAAGATAATATCATGGACACAAGAAGAGATGTTTTTCAGGCCATTGCGGATCCAACGAGACGACAGATTATTGGTTTATTAGCCAATCAAAGTATGAATCTTAATGCTATTTCGGAAAACTTTAATATGAGCAGGCAGGCAGTTTCACTGCACATCAAAATTCTTCAGGAATGTAATCTTATCGCCATAAAACAGCAAGGTCGACAAAGAATCTGTGAAGCTAAACTCGAGAAACTAAATGAAGTTCATGAATGGACAGAACAATTTAGCATCTTCTGGACCAAAAAACTACAAGCCCTTAAACATGTTGTAGAAGCTGAGTCTAAAACAGCTTCAGATCCATCTGTAAATAGTACTAAACCTCTAACTAAAAAGAAAAAACAAAAATGAAAAAAGTAGTTGTTGAAGAAACTTATGATGCTTCTGTGGAAGCAGTTTGGAAAGCATTGACCGATAAGGACGAAATGAAAAAATGGTATTTTGATGTATCTGAATTTAAGACAGAAGTTGGATTCGAATTTCAATTTATAGGTCATGGCAAAAACGGAGATCCCTATCTGCATTTGTGTAAAATCACCGAAGTAATCCCCTACAAAAGACTTCAGTATAGCTGGGAGTACGAAAATCTTGAAGGCACCTCTTTGGTAACTTTTGATTTACAAGTAGAAGAAAACAAAACTCGTGTAACACTAACTCATACCGAAATTGAAAGCTTCGCCAAGGACAATCCCGATTTTGACATCAAAAACTTCAAAGAAGGCTGGACAGCATTACTCACAAAACTTTTACCTGATTATTTAGCAAAACAGTAAGTGTATACCCGTTGTGCATTTAGGAAAATCATTACAAAAAAAGCGTCAATTCGAGTATTTTGCGTAATGACCTCTCGACTTCGCTCGAGATGACAGAAGACAAAATGCCCGCCTGCCGGATGGGTAGGTATCGATCCTTCGACAAGCTCAGGATGACAAAGCTTTTTTTAACCAATAATCTTATTCTCGATAGCTCTGCTGAGCCAGTCGAAGTACACTTCGCCTAAAGTCGAAGCACTCGAATTGACGGAGTTTGGTTAAAAAACATCTAAATGCACAATAGGTAGTGTATATGTTCTACATCAAGAACAAAATACTCTATTTTTATATCTTACCGGCTGCACTATTCTTTTTACAATAATGATTATCATTAGTACTTATAAAAGGGTTAGAAAAATGAAAGATGTATCTTTATTTCATAGAGTCTTGTAAAATGTAAAAATCAGCTATCATGAAGAAAGTGGAGTTTATCGTACGAAAAGACTTAGAGCCTTTTATTAATTGTATTATGGTTCAAGAAAATGATGAGCCCACTTCGCATACCAATATTCCATTATACGCAGATGGATATCCGGGCATTATGTTTCAACAATCTAAAAACGGTTTTTATTTACTTCCCAGAAAAAAGAAATTATCAGAACTCTTTTTATATGGCCAGACACTCGAACCTGTCTCTTTAGATGCTAAGGGACCGTTTAGTTTTGTGGTTGTTCAATTGTATCCTTTTGCTTCCAAATATCTATTAGGAGTAGATCCTAAAGAACTTAATGATGACTGTTTTGATCTGCTTCAATTAGATCATATCGATGTTGAGGCATTCAGAAAAAAACTTACAAACTGTAATAACTTAAATGAGAGGGTAACTATTATCTCTGACTTAATGCAAGAATTAATTACTTCAAATCAAGAATCTAAGGATGATAGGATTCAACAAGCGATCTCAATTATTCTTCGGCATAACGGACAAATAAAGATAAAAGAGCTATTAGAAAAATTGTATGTCACCGAGCGTACTTTTGAACGTAATTTCATGACACAAGTTGGCCTAACACCAAAACAATTTGCAAAGATTATACAATTTCAGTGTTCCTTGCATAAACTTAACGAAACAAATTACGATAGATTGATTGAAGTTGGCCTCGACAGTGGATTTTCTGATCAGTCTCATTTTATTCGAACATTTAAGAAGTATACAGGCCAAACTCCCTCCTATTATCTAAAAGAGATGATCACTCATTAGGTTTTGTCGGTTTTGTTCAATTTTTACCGTTGGGCCGTAATTACTTTTGTCTCATAATCTTAAATAAAAAATTATGAAAGTTATAGTATTTGGCTCTACAGGAACCATAGGTAAACATCTCATAGAGCAGTCACTCGAAAAAGGACATGAAGTATTGGCATTTTGTAGAGATGCTTCAAAACTAAGTGAATTTAAACACCCAAATCTAAGCACTACCGAAGGAGATGTAGTTAACCCTATCGATGTACAAAATGCAGTTAAAGGTCAGGATGTAGTTATTATAGCACTAGGATCCGGAAAAAGCAGAAAAAGTACCGTTCGATCAGAAGGAACAAAAAACATTATTGCAGCCATGAAAGATTGTGGTGTTAGTCGATTGATTTGCCAAAGTACTCTAGGTACGGGTGAGAGTAATAATAACCTCAACTTTTTCTGGAAACACATTATGTTTGGTTGGTATTTAAAGCAAGTTTTCCTGGATCACGAATTACAAGAAGACTATGTTAAGAACAGTAATTTAGACTGGACAATCGTAAGACCCGGGGCGTTTACCGATGGCAAAAAAACAGAGGATTACCTGCATGGATTTAGCCCAAATGACAGATCGGTAAAGCTTAAAATTTCAAGAGCCGATGTGGCCGATTTTATTCTGAAACAAGTTGGCAATAAAAGCTATATGCATCAAACACCAGGATTATCCTATTAAAAATTATGTGTGTAGAAGAAATAAAGCTCTACGAAGCCTTCTTACTTCGTAGAGCATTTTTTTTATACCGCTGCCTCTTCTCCTTTAGCTCTATTTTTGGCAAAAGATTCGATCATATCGGGTACTTTTTCAAACAAGGCGGCCAGGCCTCTTGTTTTTCCGGCTGCTAAGAATGAAATTTCATCTCCTTTGGTTACTAAGAAGCCAATAGGTTCGATACCCACTCCTGCTCCTGCACCAACCCCTTGGCCTTTTCTGGATTTCGATTCGGTTCCTTCTCCTCCCCCAGAGCCAAATCCCATACCCACTCTAATTACGGGTACGCATTTAAACTCTCCTAAGTCAAAAGGATCACCAACAACAGTCTCTGTCTTTGCTTCACTTTTTATAAAATCTGTGATTTGCCCTAATAATTCTTCAAAATGTAACTCCATGATTGTATGTTTTATTGGTTTATAAATGATTTGATAATATATATTGGTCTATTATGTACCTGCACTATCAATTGATTTTTTCCTTCAAAATTAATAGTGAATGTTCCTATATAATGATTCATAAATCCGAAAATCGGATATAATTTTGCATTCTGAATATCATCCCCAGTATCTATATCCAGCAACAGTCTTTTTACTTTGAATGTTCTTAAAATCGCTATAATTTTTCTGAAGCTAAACCTCTTACTGCCTTTCTTGCTAGTCTTCACTTCTGTCTTCTTTACTTCTTCTTTCTTGCTTGCTTGAGCTTGCCGAAGGCTATTATCCTTAGTCTTTCGAAGGGTTTTTCTAAGCGGATAGAAATAAAAATTCAATAGAAAGACCCTCAACTTTATACGTAACAATTCTTGTTCATGTTCTTCTACACTTGCCGTGGCCAGACCTTGCAGTTGTACTTCATATTGATTCTGGTTGGTATTAATATATACTTCGATCTTTGCAAACAGCACATACATAATCAATGCTAAAAGTAGGATAAGGAATACCAGGAACCACATGATTTGATTTTTCTTCGAAAGAAGCTGAAAAAGAATAGAATAACAATGACATTAGTCATGCTACGCCATTAATTTTGTTAAATTTTGCAAACCATTTATAGATCTAACCATCACCTCTTGATATCCCAAAAAAACCCTTAGTTTTGTGTATACACAGATAACAAAACAACCAACCAACATGAAAATAATTGACTTATCCAAAACCATACAATACAACCCTGGCGATCCTTTTTTCATGAAAGTGAAAATCAAGCACAAACCGCATCGCAAAGCCAAATGGTTAATTCGATATTTAGGATTACCCTTTAGATTGTTTCCGAAAGGTTTTATAGGCTGGGCAGATGATAGCATTAAAAAAATGGGGGTTCATTCTACCACTCATATCGATGCTCCGTGGCACTATGGCCCTACTTGCGAAGGCAAACCCGCCAAAACTATTGATCAGGTACCTTTGGATTGGTGTTTTGGGCAAGGAGTAGTAATCGATATGAAACACAAAGTCGATTATGACCCCATCACAGTTAAAGACATCGAAACCTTTCTTGACAAAGAAAATATCACCCTACAACCCAATATGATCGTGCTCATAAAAACCGGAAGAGATCAATACATGGGCACCAAAGATTTCTTTCTTAAAGGAACCGGCATGAGTGCCAAGGCCACCGAGTGGCTCATCAACCAAGGAATAAAAGTAATGGGGATCGACCAATGGGGTTGGGATTTACCACTACCCTTTTTAATTAAAGAAGCTAAAAAGAATAACAATCCAGAATTATTTTGGGAAGCTCATTTGGTAGGCGTTGATCGCGAGTATTGCCATATGGAACAACTTACCAACCTAGATGCGCTACCCTATCAAGGCTTTAAAGTGGCTGCTTTTCCTATAAAAATTAAAGGTGGTTCTGCTGCTCCTGCAAGAGTGGTAGCCATTCTAGACGATTAAAATGATTTACATGCTAAAAACACCTTAACTTCGTATATACACTCATCATGAAAAACAATCTCACCCTTCAAAAAACTGCGATTACGTTTAGTGTCGTTTTGTATGCTATCGTTGTCCCCTATCTCGAAATTAATACCACCCATGTGTTTAATCCCGACTGGACTCCCCACGCCCGTATTCATGAAGTATGGCAGCTCTTTACCAATACCAGTATAGGGATCTTATGCCTGTGGTTAGTTTGGAAAAAAAGAGAAGTACTTTTGAGTTCGACACTAAGTATGGTTATTACCGGTAGTTTTTTGATCGCTTTTGCATTGCAAGATATGTATGGTGGTTCTATGAAGTTTTTAGACGGTAGCGAAAACACGATCCTGGGTATCAACATCGGTGTTTTCGGATTTGGTATAGCGTTTATCCTTTTGGTCATATCCCTAATGATGTACTTCAAAAACAATAAAAAAGCGTAGCTCTAGTTTTCAATTTTTATTCCTAACCGGTCATCCCTAATCCAGCGGTATCAAAAAGGTATTCCTAAATACATTTTTATGCAATGCTCCTCCACCTTTGGCAAGCCCAAAGCCAATCTACAAAAGAACAAAAACACTGTATATTAACACTTTACACATCAAACTTTAGTGTTTTATTAGCGATGCTAAGGTGATTAATATCGTATCTTATAGAGGCTTACTAACCTTTAAATTTCACAGCAATGATACGACAAGCTTTATTAGGAGAGCTTCAATTTGAAGCCGAAAACACACGAAAATTATTTGATGCCATACCCGATGAGGTATTAGATTACAAACCCAATGAGTTTAACTGGACCATTGGTCAAATGGCCGCCCATACAGCCGAAATATACAGCTGGTGGGACAGTACCTTAAACCAAGACGTGTTGGAGATGAGTACCTATACATACGACAAAGGAGATATTTCTAACATGTCATCGATAAAAGAAAAACTAGAAGAAAATATTAGCAAAGCTGTACAAAGTTTAGAAAATTATCCCGAAGAAAAATTTAAGGAACTATGGACCATGAAAAAAGAAGGAATTGAACTAATGCCTGCCATGCCAAGAAGTAGGGTTATTCGAGGATTCTTGATGAATCATCTCTATCACCACCGAGGAGAATTAATCGCCTACCTAAGAGCAAACGGAAAACCAGTACCGGGACTATACGGCCCATCGTACGAAGAGCAAATGACCCTCGAAAGCGTATAAATCACTCCTTCCCTTATAATGTCCTCATAAAAGCACCGGTGTTCTGCCGGTGTTTTTGTTTTCTTTATTTTACCTGTCACCTCTGCGCCCTTCGACAAGCTTGTCGAAGGGCGCAATTTATATGCAATATAAACAGGATATATGCCTTTCGCACAGAAAAACATTTCTGCATGTTCAAAAGATATAGTTTATTCAGTTTTTGAAGTATTTTTATTTTTGAAATACACTATACAAGCTTCTGCTATTTTTGTGATAGGTAGCACCTGTAATAAAGATGTAAAAAGCTTGCGTATTGTATCAATCTTCTTGTTAGGCATTGCCCAAAACAAAACTAGAATAACAATAAAAAAGATCATATACATTAAGGTCTTATCCATACATCAATAGTGCAATAATTAGTAGTTACATAATAGATTAATACTAAAAGAAATTGTTTACTAAAATTAATAAACATGTAAGATCACCACAAGCAGAGTACAGTATTTTTAGTACAATAACCTTGTATAAGTGTAAATGAATCAATCATACAGGGTGTTTGGCAGATCGACAAACTCATTATAATTGCGTAAGAATTTTCTTCAAAAAAGTTAATCGATTTAAGCAGTTTCATAGCAAAAACCGGTGTTCTACCGGTGTTTTTGTTTTCTATACTATACCCTAAGCCCTTTGAAGGAAAACCTGAAACCTGAAACCCAAAACCCTCAAACCCAAAACCCTCAAACCTGAAACCCTGAAACCAGAACCCTGAGAACTTCAATAAGCCTGTCCTGAACCTGCCGAAGGACACAAATATCCCCACCATTGGGTATTGAATCCCCTACCGAATACTCATAATTTTGAAAAGGAAACAAAAGGGGATTATTAACTTCTAGGATATAGAACAAATACACACAAAAATGAAACGGTACTACATGACTATCCTTTTGCTCATCGGTATATGCGCAGAAGGTAAAACAACAGAGCCCGAAAATACAAAATCCAGACTCGCTATCGAACGACAGTATAATCAACTAAATCAAGATCATGATAAAACGGAAGAAGAGATAAAACTATTTAAAGACTTCTTACAAATAGCCCAAAAAAGAAGAGAAAAATTAAAAGAGGTTATTTTTAATAAAGATCAGATTGAAGATAGGCTCAAAGTCCTAAAAACGAATCTAACCAAGATTAAAGACGAATTAGAAACGGGCAAAATTAAATACACTTCGATAGAGCAACTTACAACGCCTTATGAAGACATCATCAATTTTATACGAAAAGATATAAGAAGAGCCTTGTATTATAATGAGTACTCCTATAATAATGGTAAATCCCAGTACTCGGCATATATAGAAACCTTAACACTGGACAAAAAATCTGAAACCTCGCCTAATCTCGAATTCCTACCGGTACTAAACAGATATTGGAGTTTTAGATATCGGGATAAGACCATAGAGATTCAAAAAGAAGAAATTATCAAACTAAAATCAGAAATTGAAGCCCTTGACCTTTCAAAAATGGAGGCGCTTTTTAACGAATACAAAACATTTCAGTTAGGTATTATTGATTTCGTATCCCAAAAAATTAAAGAAAAAGTACAATCTCTAAACGATGATAACGATAAAACAGAAAAACAGTTGGTAGAATTAGAAAGTTTATTAGAAGACAGACAGCAAGTAATAAATACTAAACTTATTAATGCCGTGTATCTTATGATTGTTGCTTTGGTGGTATTATTTATGGGCTTATACTTTTTTAAAGTCGAAATAGCCGGCAAAATTATCGAAAAACGCTCTCTTGTCGAAGTGATTAGTATGGCCTTTATGCTTATTACCATTATCATACTAGGTACGGGTGCAAAAATTGGAAATGAAACTCTGGGTACTTTATTAGGTACCATCGCAGGATACATTTTTGGAAGCAGAGGCGTATTAAGACCCAATGTAAACTAAACCGACCTATAAGGCATCTACCACAATAATTAGCTCAGGTTTTTCTATCCCCCATACAAAAAACTTTCTTACGATGCTTACGGTTTCCCTCATCGGGATGTTAGAAATATTGAGGTAGATTAGTAGGAGTAAATATGCAATAGTGTATGCTAAACAATTAAAATAACTTAAAAATGAAAAATTATAATGTAATAAGTATGTTAGCCGTAATAATTTTGATAGCGGCTTGTCAAGAAAAGAAATGTCCTGAATTGCCTAAAGGAGAATTCGAAATACAAGGGCATAATTATATTATTGATACGCTAAAAGTACAGAACGTGGATAGTTTAGCATTTGAAGAAAAAATTTTACTTGATGAAACATTTATAAATACCTATAAAAACTTAGACTTAAGTGCCAATTTTATCAAATCAGATACTGAAGCGATTACTACCACATGTGGGGCCATACCCACAAATATGGCAGAACTAACAGGCGGACTCAAAAAATATTTTTACAAATTTACATCAAGCACTACGGTTAACTTAGATGCTTTAGGTTATGGCGGAGGAAGTCTAGGCAAAAAAGAAATGCTATTAATGATTGATTTTGTTCAACACAAAGAAGTTCAATGCGACGATGGAAAATCGAGAAAATACGGAGTAGGATCAAGGCTATTTTTGCATATTACCAAAAAGAAAAGAGGGGTTAACCTAACATTACCGCAATTAGCTGCAAATGTAGAGCTTAATCGAGCAGAAGTAGCATATACCATCTCTACTATTGGAATTGTTGGACCTAGCGTAATTGACGCCCTGCCTACAGGTTCTAACTTTGATGTTGAGAATTATGCAAAGGTCGTTAACGCTGTAGATAATATTATCAGATTAGCAAAAGACAACGAAGAAGGCGTAGTGGTTACACCACAATTACTACCATCAAAAAACTAACATAGAAGAAACTTTAATCATAATGAGTAGTTTACAAGAAAAATTTGATGTATTAATTGGTGGGATTCAAATTCAAAGCAAAAGAAAAAATGGAATTGGGACATTAGGCTGTATCGTTTTTGACAAACATACTGGAAAACCATTAGGTCTCACCAACAGACACATTCTAAAAAAAAGACGTGGTTTTAGTGTAATACAACCCTCTGGAAAAAAAAGAACAACCGAATATATTATCGGAAATATTCTAAGAAAAGGTGGCAAGGGAAAATCGAATGATTTTGCTGTATTCGAATTAGATCTAACTAATAGAACATATGATCTAGAAAATAGCATCTATGGATTATCTGGAAAAATTAAGGACTATGTTGAACCTGTAAAGGGAATGAAAGTTCAAAAAGTTGGACAAAGAACTGGTAATACTTATGGAATTATTGATGATGTTAACAGAAATACGGTAATCATAAGATCTAATCCTGATAAATATGTTGATGAAATTTCTCTAGGTGGAGATTCTGGAGCCTTATGGGTAACCGACGAAGAAAATTTTAAGGCTGTAGCATTACATCGAGGAGGAGAACCTGATAATTCTAGAAACTTAACAGACAAGGCATATGCAATACCTATTAAAAATGTATTAAGTGCACTTCAAATAAGATTCTAAAAAAGATAGATAGTCTAAATCCGGTTATTAATGTACGTATACTGCTCAAGAATCATACAAATAACTTTTTAAAAATGCATACAGTTTCCGGCATCGGGAGGTTAGAAATATTGAGGTAGATTAGTGGGTATAAAAAAGGTCTATAGGTACTAAAGGTGACATATACAATTGTTAGCAACAAATTGAAAATCAACAAAACTATGAAAAAAGCTATACTTTTATTAATGACAATTGTTCTAGCGAGTTGTAAGTCAAGTCAACAATTACCAGATACATTAGGAGACCAAAAAAATGCAGTTAGTTTTGGATATCAACCAATTGACCCACTTCCAGTTGATTTATACATTGGTAGTGAAGATAAGTTGAAGGCTTTTGAGCGTGACAACGTAACTAACAAAAAAATTATGTCAACCCTACCTGATGAAACTATGAGATTGGCTATTGGAAAAATAGACTCTAAAGGTAATACTAGTTTTGCATCTGCAAAGATAGGTTATGCTGGAAGTAGTTATATTGTAATATTGGATTATATTAAATTTGACACAAAATCACTTAGCCTAGAAGTTGCTAAAGATTCTTTAGATAATATTATTGACTTTAGAATCCCTTTGAAATATGATGAATCAAATTTTGTTGTACCAGTTTACGTTGGTGTTGGTTTAAGATTTACAGCTACAATTCAGGTAAATGAAGGTTCTGTTGATTTAGGTAATCTTTTTGCTTTAGGTTTAGCAGCCGAATCAAAAAAAGTTACAGGGACTCTATTAATCCAAACTCTCGGTGTTAGTGGAAAAGATATCTCTTCATTAATACCAATGCCAAGTCAAATAAATACAACTACAATTCAGAATGCTATAATGTCATTATCTTCTATAAAAGCTAAAATGTATGAAGATGATAGTGAACTGAACCCTAGAATAGTTGGTTTTTATAACAATATTGGAGGAGGACAAAACACGGCACAAAAATTAATTAGTAGTGTTATGTCTCAGCGATTAAAACATAAAATCGAATAAAATCAATTGCTAACAATGGCTATAATTAATAAGGGTTTTGGTGCTTAACCCCAGATGGCGTGGATTTGTAATCGGTGCTCCTACAAGTCTATGACCAGTCACCACAAAGATTCTATCCCGCAGATATCTATCTATAGGTAGATAAGTCAACAAATTTATCAAAGTATAGCTCTAACTTATTACAAACTCGTCGAAGGTGTCACCCTGAGTTTATTGAAGTATGGTCCCTGAGCTGCGTCGAAGGGCCATACAAAAATCTTTTTTAAAATGCTTACGGTTTCCCACATCGGAAGGTTACAAATATTGGGGTAGATTAGTGGAGGTAAAAAAAATAGGTACTAAAGGTAACTATATACAATTGTTGGCAGTAATTCAAACTATGAGTGAACTTAAAGAATAGAATCTAAATATGGGAGATAAAGGTATTGACAAACAATGGACGTTCAATTTTTTAATAAATGAATTTAAAAAAGAAACTGATCGAGCTGCAGTTATTCTTGTAGCTGCGCTAATTGATGAAGCCTTAACTACAATATTGAAATCTTATCTAATCCCAATACCAAATGCAACTGACAATTTATTTGAAGGAGGAAATGCTCCTATATCAACATTTAGCTCTAAAATTGATGTATCATATAGATTAGGAATTATTAGCTCTCGATTTTGTAGAGATATTCACTTGATTCGGAAAATTAGAAATTCATTTGCACACGATATTTACGGATGTAACTTTGAAAATGGTAGTGTAAAATCAAGAGTTAGTGAGTTATCCAAAACTTGTGAAATTATGCCAGTTTATGATCATTTTCTTGAAAAGAAAAATGAAAATATTGTAAAAGGCACTCGAGGAGTATTCTTATTTATTTCTTCCGTAATGATTTATCATCTTAACAATGTCATTGATGATTTATCTCCTTTAAAACCAATGAATTTAATAGAAGATGAATTACTTTATACTGATGGAAAAAAAATGATTAAAGAAGAATTGGAAAAAGAAAAGGCAAAGACAAAGGATAAAAATAAAGAATAACTACTGCCAACATTATATATAAAATCAGAGCAAAGTTTTGTATTGGATCGAAAGGTCATTTCCTTTTTACAATGGCGCTAGATTTTTATAAATTGAATAAGAAATAAAAATGCGCAGATAAATCGATTGGCTCAGGTGTACTTGCCTTGCTCCGATTCATATATTTGGCGTTAGCTGTCATTATAAAAAATCTCGAAAATGAAACATTTTTTTTTCTTTTTATTAATCATTTGTTCCTTCATTATTCGTGGGCAGGAAGGGAATAAAATATTAGATTCATTAATTCTCGAAACAAAACGACAGGATTCAATAATAAAGAAATATGCCGATGAATCAGAACTATCAAAGCAAGAACCAAAACCTTTGAGACATTCAGGTTCTATAAAGCTAGAATCTAACAAATCAGATTCAATTTTTCAATTTATATTTCCATCTTTGATTGCAATTTTTGTCGGATTAATTGCTCTGTATGGAACTATTCATACAGGTAAAAAACAAAGAAAATTATCCGAAAGACAGTTAAATAATCAACTCTCAGAATCAAAAAAAACAGTTGATGCTCAAATCAAATCTTCGAAAGAAATATTGGAGAAACAAATAAATTCAGCTGATAAAAATGCAGAACTAATATTCAGACAAAATGTACTTTCAAATAATAGACAAAATTGGATTAATAAATTAAGAGACGTTATTAGCGAGATGATGCCTTTAGTAAGTCATATGGGATTAACTAAAGTTGTACCTCACGAAGAATACAAGAAATTCCAACAATTGATTTTCACCGCTGAACTAATGGTTAACCCTGAAAAAGACAAAAATTTCATTGATGCCTTAAAAAAGCTTCGTATAACCATGTTAAAGGCTACCAAAAAAGATGCAGTAGAAAGTGATCTGCAGGAGTTATGGAAGTGTCAAATTGATGTATTGGAACTAACTAAGAAAACATTGAAAACAGAATGGGAAAGAGTGAAAAAAGGAGAATAACACCAGCTAACAATGGCTATAATTAATCCCCCCCTGCTAACGCTCGTCTGTGACGAGTGCCGTCAAAGATGTATCAACATTAAACCCGATATCGCAGATTGCACATCCGAGCGATCTAACCAGTAGAACCACAAACATCTTTTCCATGTCTAACCGGTACAACCTCATCGTAGCTACCAAATAACAACCCCAACACCTACCCCCTAACTACTAACTACTAACTACTAAAAATCTAACAATACTAATCAGCAATTCATAATTCAAAAATTAATCCTTATATTCGCCATCGCTTAACGGTACACCCACCCCATGCAATCGTCATATTGCGTCTAAATACATATATAGTTTAGTAGTTTGTGAATTTTTGTCGAAAGCTTCAGCTGCAACGGAGAAATCCTTAGCTATCTTGTCGAAACGATCAGCTGCAACGGAGAAATCCTTAGCTATCTTGTCGAAACAATCAGCTGCAACGGAGAAATCCTTAGCTGTCTTGTCGAAACGATCAGCTGCAACGGGGAAACCCTTAGCTGTCTTGTCGAAACGATCAGCTGCAACGGGGAAACCCTTAGCTATCTTGTCGAAACGATCAGCTGCAACGGGGAAATCCTTAGCTGTCTTGTCGAAACAATCAGCTGCAACGGGGAAACCTTTAGCTACTTTGTCAAGAACAACAACTATTGCGTATGTGTATTTAACTTAATCATTTTACTCATAAAATTAAAACCTAAAAAAATGGCAGAACGCAATTACAGTTTTAAAGACACAGTTCTTTTAGAATGGGGAGACACTACAGTAGAACATTTAAAACTAGACATCGATCAATTTACCACCTTTGATCCAAAACTTAACAACGATTTTGTAACCCAATTAGAGCAAAAAGTAGCGCAGGGCTATAAAGAAGGTGGCGATGACCTCAACGTAGCACAGCTACAAGAAAAAACAGAAGTGGTAGAAAAGGCCATGCAAGAGTGTCGCACGTATTTTAAAAAGCTTCGATATTGGGTATTAGATGCATTCCCGGGTCAAAAAGCAATACAACGTCAATTTGGTATTGGCAGATTTAAAGATGTTACCAAAAATCAGATAAAAATGATCCAGTTTATGGAGGGATTGTCTGATACGATTGCTCAGCATCTCAAAGCATTAGAAGCCACGGGTATGCCAAAAGATATCGTAAAACAACCAACTGTCCTGGCACAAACCCTTCGCGAAGTTAATAAAGTGCAAGAACAGAAAAAAGGAACACGCACGGTAGATACTGCCGAGCGTGTAGAGCAACTTAATGAGTTGTATGCCATCCTTCAAAAAATAAATGCTGCGGCCGATAATGTGTTTGATGAGTTTACTGCCAAACGCGATCTTTACCGCGCTCCCAACCGATCTGGCGGTGTAACCGTTGGGGATGAACAAGAAGAAGAGTTGGTATAGTAGTTTATAATATACACGCTATATAAAGTATAAAAGGAACACGATTGGTGTTCCTTTTTTTTGTGTTTGGGTTTTTCCGGTTCTAAAAGCATCTCGATACAATTCTCCCGCTGGTCGAATCACTCGATGAGACGTAGCGTGTTTGCTTGATCAAATCACTCGATCCCGAAAACAAGTTCGGGACAAGTTGTGACGTAGCGTGTGTGCTTGGCCATGTTGAGCTTAGTCGCAACGTCAGTTCGAGTGGTTTTTCGGAATGTAATGGAGAAAAATTGTATCGAGAACCATTTAGGTGTACTATAGATTCAATTAAACCCATCGGTGCTAAAAGCATCTCGATACAATTCTCCCGCTGGTCGAATCACTCGATGAGACGTAGCGTGTTTGCTTGATCAAATCACCCGATCCCGAAAACAAGTTCGGGACAAGTTGTGACGTCATAGCCTATCTCCCCGTCAGTTCGAGTGATCCCGATGGTAATCGGGATTGTATCGAGAACCGTTTCTTACTAAAATTTCTTTTTTGCAAGATTAGGAAGCTTATCATAATCTCCATTGATTAAAGCTTCTTTTTTAACTCTAGACCACTTTTTAATCTGTTTTTCGGTATCAATAGCAAAATTGATATCTGTAAACTCGCAAACAAAAACTAATGTTATGGGCCTTCTTTTATAGGTATAACAATCTCTATAAAAACCTGATTCGTGTTGAAACAATCTTTTGTTGAGATTTGATGTTACTCCGGTATAGTAAGAATCATCAGAGCATTTTAAAATGTAGACGTAAGATAGTTTCATATTAGTAAATATAGACTTTTCGTTGCTAAAAGCATCTC
The DNA here is from genome assembly GCF_040786285.1 of Aquimarina penaris. NCBI lineage: Bacteria > Pseudomonadati > Bacteroidota > Flavobacteriia > Flavobacteriales > Flavobacteriaceae > Aquimarina > Aquimarina penaris. Next base: position 283,039 of record NZ_JBFMKQ010000002.1, on the reverse strand, counting down.
GATACACCGCGCCAAGGCGCGGCACTCGATGTGACGTAGCGTTTGTGCTTGATCTGTGCTGAGCTTAACGCAGTATCGAATCACCCGATCCCGAAAACAAGTTCGGGACAAGTTGTGACGTCATAGCCTATCTCCCCGTCAGTTCGAGTGGTCCCGATGGTAATCGGGATTGTATCGAGAGCCATTTAGGTGTACTATAGATTAAGTTTAAACCTATCGGTTCTAAAAGCATCTCGATACAATTCTCCCGCTGGTCGAATCACTCGATGAGACGTAGCGTGTTTACCTGTTCAAATCACTCGATCCCGAAAACAAGTTCGGGACAAGTTGTGACGTAGCCAATCTCCCCGTTAGTTCTATCGGTCTAATTTGTTTTTACTTTGATTCTAAACTTACCATTTGTTAACGCTTTAGAATTTGTATCATCTAAATGACTATACATGGTACATGCAAAAGTTCCTTCAAGAATATAGGTGTTTTCATCTTCTTCCTCTACCGAGGTGATTGCAAATGTAGCATTGGTATTCTCACCAGCCGACGTATAAAAATCTTGCTCTTCGGCAGGAACTCCGGCTACTTCTGGCGGAAATAAAGAAAAGGTAATTCTACTCAAGGTTCTATCGCTTACGCCTTCAGAATACACAAAACTATCTCTATTAAAAAAAGATTCTAGCGTTTCATTTTCATTGGCTGTAGAACATTGACCCAAAGCTATTTCGTAAATAAATAGTTTAGCTCCGTCAACATTGGGTACAGGACTTTGAGTATTATCCGGCAACACTCCAAAAGCATAAGAACCATAGCAATATTCTATATCCTCTCCTGTACGAGGTACTCTATTAATACCTCCTCCTCCAAAATCGATCGTATGATCATCATTGGGAGGATTACCAATGGTAGCGTCATAGGATTGAAATCTAATATCAAAAGCGTCATCCCCTAAAGTACCTGTAAAGAAAAACTCGTCAAGGAGTACTGGGCTAGTAGGAACAGGATTCTGAACAGTATCACTATCAGAGTCACAAGATGAAAGCATAACTAATAAGCCTGCTAATAAGAATAAGGGTAAAGATAAAATTTTGTTTTTCATGTTACTTTTTTGTTTGTTTTCTGTATTTAATTCAACTAATATTTAATGTTACGATTGTACACCGTCTACTATATGTGTCTAGAAGGGTAAAATGTTACCCTGTTTTTTTGTTTTTTTTGTGGAGTGATGCGTAAAGTTTTCCCATTTTAATTATCTATATCTATTGAATACATAGCCTTTTGGATAACTCGCCTACCTTACTATTATTGTTTCTATCCTAATAATGCACAGTACATAAAACATAACATGATGGTACTATATTATGCCTTACTATCGTATAATTCTTAGTTTATTTACGTATAAATACTTTAGGAATAAACAAGTATTTATACTGTTGTTTCTTCTTTTTTCTTGGACTATCTTTAGGTTATCGTATTCGAAGAATATCTTCTGTGTATACTACCCCTAAGTGCACAATATTTACTCATAATATTATATCGTGGAGATCAGAAACCACACAAAAAAACGAGGCGAAATCCGAAAAGCCATACGAGTAGGAAATTCTTAAAACCAATAAAACATGGCATGCAGATCAGCATCAGTTAAAAGAGTCGCCGACAAAACTGTAAAGGCAAAACAACAAGTGGATAAGCTTCAGGCAATGATTCAGGCCCAGGAAGCCGCCAACAAGAAAAAATTCTACGCAGAAATTGAGAGTCACTTAGCTAGCGCTAACATTACAGACGCAAGAGAACTATCGTATAATTCTGATATCAAAACAGAATATACCAGCGAGTTTAGTTTAGATAAGATTGCCGCGGTGGTAACCTCATCATTAAAGGCCGTTTCGGCAGCATCAGACCCCACCGTGGTACAACCGGCCATGAGTGCAGAGGCTATTGATGCTTATGTTGATGTAGTGAATACGGTAGCCCAGGCGGCCAAGTCATCATCAACGGCATCGGCGAGTTTGTCGTTTTCTATGAATCGCTTGTCTCCCGGTATGTTTGGATTCTTATATGCATCATCGGTAAGTATCCAGGAAGAAGAAACTTTTGGTAGCGAAGCCGTTACCTCTACCGCAATTTATTATCGACTTATAGAAAGTATTGATGATGTAAAGCATCAGGCAAAATTTGATGCAGCGCTTATCGATAAGAATAATTACTTGCATATGAAAACGCTGCAAGCCGGACTTACCGATGATCTGGCTCAGGGTAAAATAGATATTACCACCTGGATGAAGTTAGACGACCAATATTCTGCAGCGGTGGCTAAACTTAAAGCCCGACTTGATGCAGACCAGATTAAATCGGCAGAGCGATTGGTAGTAAAAAGTAAAAGTATGGCTGTATCCACCAACCACCAGCTTGTTCTTGATGCTGTTAAAAAACTATCGGCTATGGGAGACATACATAAGGTAGCCATCGAAAGATCACAAGCTCGTATTGCGAGTTCGTATTACTAGATTGCTAAACTAGTTATAGATCATCATAAAAGCTTAGTAACTGTGTATACTGTTGCTAAGCTTTTTTCTTAATAAGAACCTATGAAAAATCTAAAACCGCATGAGTACAAACATCACAGAATGGATATATATTCATAACCAAAACAATACTGCACGATTTGTATTAGGAGAAAAAGGAGATCATATGATTGCTTGTCTAGGGATCAACCCTAGTACTGCTGTACCCAATGAACTGGATAACACCCTAAAGTCTGTAAAAAGAATTACCGACAGCAATGGCAATAAGGGTTGGGTAATGTATAATGTATATCCACAACGTGCCACTAACCCCAAAAACCTTAGTGACATAGTCGACACAGAGTTACATAGCTTAAACTGCGATATCATAAAAAGAACTGTAAAAGAATTGGGTATAACAACGATCTGGATTGCCTGCGGAGAAGTAATAGAAACAAGGCAGTACCTGGGTCAATGCCTTACAGATATCTATCAAAAATTAAGTCCCCTAAACCTGCAATGGAAAATAGTAAATACCCTCACACAAAGTGGTCATCCCAGACATCCACTCTATGTAAAGACCACAAGTTCTTTATCTGATTTTGATATTGCTATCTATTGCAAGAATTTATAAAAGAGAATGAAAAATAACGATGCTTAAAACCATACATGTTTTCATAGCAGCGAATTAATACCCCAGGGGTTCTTATATGTTTCCCATGACACAAAGATTTTAGAAACTTCTGTCCTCTTCAATTCTAATACCAAATCCAATATAAAAATAGGCTTATCTGCTTGCTCATATCCATCCTTACTTCATTATAGAATTATTCCATAGCTACGGCTATGCAAGAACCTTATGGCTTTGTAAGTACAAATATTATCTGCGCATCTTTAACCTATTTTTATATTAGATTTCGTATAAGTTTTTAGTACCTTGCCTTTTACCTATGATTCGATTTATTTTAAATAATGAGGTTATTCATACCTCTGCACATGCAGGAATAACGCTGCTGGATTTTATTAGAGAACACAAGCAATTAAAAGGAACAAAAATTGGTTGTCGGGAAGGAGATTGCGGTGCTTGTACAGTTTTAGTCGGAAAACTAATTGACAACAACCTCTCTTATCAAAGTATTACATCCTGTATCTCACCTCTTGGAAATGCTAACGGAAAACATATTGTAACAGTTGAAGGGATTAATTTACCTTCAGAATTAAATACTGTACAACAAGCCATGACCGATCACTACGCTACGCAATGTGGATTTTGTACTCCGGGATTTGTGGTTTCTATGACAGGCTATGCCATAGAAAAAAGCAAAGTTACCCTGGATTCTTGCAATGATGCTATAAGTGGGAACATTTGTAGATGTACAGGGTATAAATCAATTGAAAAAGCAGGTTTAGGTATTGAAGAGAAATTGCAAGAAAAAGATACTAATGATCCAATTGCGTGGTTGATCAAAGAGGGGTTTATTCCAAATTATTTTGAATCCATTCCGCAAAAATTAAAAGAGCTAGCACCAAAAACTATTGCCAGCAAAGGAAAAATAGTGGCTAACGGAACCGACCTATACGTTCATAATGCAGATCAACTTGCCGAAGAACAAGTTCATCTAATTGCAAGCGATGAAGCTTTGACAGGAATTCGATTTACAGATTCAATGTGTACCATAGGTGCCAATACAACGGTTACAGACCTATTAGAAAATGAGAAATTACAGCTCTTATTTCCAAAGTTAAAATCATTTCTTAAACTCGTGTCTTCAGAACCCATTCGTAATATGGGGACCTTGGGAGGAAACTTTGTTAATGCTTCTCCGATCGGAGATATGACCATTTTCTTTTTGGCGCTCAACGCTACCTTAACCATTCTAACCGAGACTAAATCTGAAAGACAAATAGCTTTTAATAAGTTTTATAAAAGTTATAAAACCTATGATTTGCAAAAGGGAGAAATTTTAAAAAGCATCTCCTTTGATATCCTAGAAAACGCAGACTTCTATAATTTTGAAAAGGTAAGTAAACGAACACATTTAGATATAGCCAGTGTAAATACAGCAGCAAAAATTACCCTTGAAAACGATGTGGTGACAGCCGCACATTTTTCTCTGGGAGGAGTTGCTCCTATTCCGAAATATCTATTCGAAACCGGTAATTTCTTGATCGGAAAAACAATTGATTCGGATACCGTAAAAGAAGCAGCATCTATTTTACAATCCGAAATTGCACCCATTAGTGATGTAAGAGGATCATCAGAGTATAAGCGTTTATTAGCCAATCAATTATTCTTTGCACATTTTATTGAATTATTTCCTGCAAAGGTTCAACTTCAAAAACTGACGGCATGATGAAAACGATGAAAAATACGGACTACATGGCGAAGACAATGAAAAACATTGACAGTTTTACGCATGTTCGTGGAGAATCACTATTTGTAGATGACTTGATTACCAGGCAAGATACTTTATACGGATTGGTATTTGATTCGCCAAAAGCACACGGAAAAATAAAACATGTAGATTATACTAAGGCAGAACAAGTTAAAGGCGTTGTAAAAATATTTACCTACAAAGATGTTTTGGGTGAAAATCAAATCGGGGGAATTATTCCTGATGAACCCTTATGGGCCGAAGATGAAGTTCATTTTTGGGGACAACCTATTGCATTTATTGTAGCAGAATCTGAAGCCATTGCAAAAAAAGCACGCCTGCTCATTGACATAGAAATTGAAGAATTACCAGTCATTACCACAGCAAAACAAGCCAAAGAAAAACAGAGTTTTATCAATGCGCCCCGTTCCTTTACATTAGGAGATACGAATGCTGCTTTTTCAGATTGCGATTATGTAATTGAAGGGGAAACATTTTCAAATGGCCAGGAACACCTGTATCTGGAAACACAAGGTTGCTACGCTGTTCCGCAAGAAAATGGGAGTATCAAGATCACCTCATCTACACAGGGCCCGACTGCAGTGCAAAAAACAGCAGCTAAAGTTTTAGGAGTGCCCATGCATAAGATCGAGATAGATGTCATCCGATTAGGCGGAGGATTTGGCGGTAAAGAAGATCAAGCTACACCCTGGTCTGTTATGGCCGCAGTTGCCGTTCAATATTTAAACAAACCTGTAAAATACATTCTCAATCGTCATGATGACCTTCGCATGACCGGAAAGCGACATCCATATTCCTCTTTTTTTAAAATTGGAGTAAGCAAGAACTTAAAAATAATGGCTTTTGAAGCAGAATTTTTACAAAACTCCGGGGCAGCAGCAGATTTATCACCCGCAATTGCCGAGAGAACATTATTTCATGCAACGAACAGTTATTTTGTACCCAATGTAAGTACAACGGTCTATAGTTGCAAAACCAACTTACCTCCCAATACTGCATTTAGAGGTTTTGGCGGCCCACAAGGAATGTTTGTCATTGAATCGGCTATTGCCAAGGCAGCAGATGCAATGGGTATTGACAGGCGAAAAATTCAGGAAGCTAATTTATTGGCAGAAAATGATGAGTTCTCTTACGGGCAAATCGCAACCCAAGTCGAAGCTCAAAATACTTGGTTTTCTGCGAAAGAGAAGTTTGAATTTGATACACTAGAAAAAGAAGTTACCGACTTCAATACGAATACTGCTCATTTCAAAAAAGGAATTTCTTTAATGCCCGTTACCTTCGGGATTTCATTTACGAATACAATGATGAATCATGCTAGAGCATTGATTCATATCTATCAAGATGGTAGTGTTGGTGTAAGTACCGGAGCAGTAGAAATGGGACAAAGTGTTAATACAAAGATGTTACAAGTCGCTCAGAATGCCTTGGGCATTTCTGCTAATAAAGTTAAATTAGAAACGACTAATACCACTCGTGTAGCCAATACCTCGCCTTCTGCAGCCAGTTCAACAGCAGATCTCAACGGAAAAGCTGTAGATAAAGCTTGTGCTGCATTACTAGAAAGATTAACAAAAGTGGCTGCTAAAATGGCTGATGCAGATCCCGCCAAAATTTCTTTTCACAAAGATTACGTTTTTGTAGATGAAAAAAAGTCGAATGTAACATGGGAGGCAGTTGTAGCTCAAGCCATGGCAGAACGAATTGCCTTAACTGAAAATGCACATTATGCCACACCCGTTATTCATTTTGATAAAACAAAAGAAAAGGGGCACCCATTTGCATATCATGTGTATGGTACTGCCATTACATTGGTTACTCTAGATTGTGTAAGAGGAACCTATGAAATTGACGCTGTAAAAATTGTACATGATTTCGGAAAAAGTATGAATTATGGTGTAGATATAGGACAGGTAGAAGGTGCCCTCGCACAAGGAATTGGATGGATGACTATGGAAGAAATCGCATATAACCACGATGGGCGATTATTATCCAATGCCCTATCGACGTATAAGGTGCCAGATATATTTTCTGCTCCAAAAACAATCGAAACGATACCTGTAGAAACGGATGGAAATGATATGGCTATCCATAAATCTAAAGCCGTTGGCGAACCTCCGCTGATGTATGGGATTGGTGCGTATTTTGCCATTCAACAAGCCGTAAAAGCATTCAATAAAAATTATAAACTAAAGTTTGATTCGCCGTTTACGCCAGAAAAGGTACTAATGGGATTATACGAAAAGTAATACTATTGAGCAAGGCTATACAACTACAATACACCAAAGCGAACATCCTAAGAGGAGCTTTAATCTATAGTTCAGGAGATTTGATCGCTGCCATACTGCTAGGAGAATTTTCTATGTATCGACTATTGGGTATGATTGCTTTGGGAGCCACATTATATGCATTCGAAATCCCCAATTATTTTGCATGGATAGAGGCTAAAACCAAAGAAATAACAGGAATTAGAAAAACGCTAGTCAAAACAGGATTAGCCATACTCTATTTTAATCCCCTTTGGATTGCTCGCCATTTGTTATTTATTAAACTTTTCTCAGGTAATTTTAATCAAATCGACTTAAATTTACTGGAAATAGCATGGTTATCATTCCTGGTTAATATACCTATATCGTTTGTGGCCAATTATTTAATCCAAAATAAAGTAAGCTTAAACTGGCGATTTTTGGCAAGTGCCATTTTCTCTGCATTAATGGCTATTTATTATGCATTAAGTGAAGTGATTTTCAATTAATAGAACTTATGAAATTCTGGCAACATCTTTTATTAAAATTACGAGATAACCAAAATGTATATCTACTAACTGTTATAGAAAACATTGGTAGTTCTCCTGGTAGAAAAGGATTTAAAATGCTGGTATCCGAAGACGGTTTTATTTTTGGTTCTATTGGAGGCGGTGTTATGGAATTTTCGCTGGTAGAAGAAGCTAAAAAATTACTGCAAAATGATGATTTAAAAATCTTTTTGAAAAAACAAATACATCAAGGCCATAAACAAGATGGTTCGGGAATGATTTGCTCTGGAGAGCAGACCATCGTCTTTCATCCTTTAGATACTCGAAATGTTGCGATTATTGAAAGTATTTTGGATTGTTTGCAAGGTAATAGTAAAGGAACATTTACACTTACACCTACTTCAATCAATTTTTCTAATGAACCGTTAGCTGATAAATTCGAATACCAAATAACCTCATCTCAAGATTGGTCTTTTAAGGAACATATCGGGTTTAGGAGCACATTATACATTGTTGGCGGGGGGCATGTAAGTGTCGCAGTTTCTGAATTGTTTGTTACCCTTGGGTTTCATGTGGTAGTTTTTGATAATCGAGAAAACCTAAATACACTGGAGCTTAACACCAGTGCGCATCAGAAATTAATAATAAACTTCAATGAAATAGCAAATTACATTTCCGAAGGTCCAGAGAGTTATGTGGCAATTATGACCAACCGATACACTGAAGATAAATTAGTGTTGAGCAAATTGATTAGAAATAGCTTTGCATACATAGGGGTGCTTGGGAGTACTGCAAAACTAAACACCATGTGGGAAGTATTACAAAAAGAAGGTATTACAGCGTCTGAATTAGACATCGTTCATGCACCCATAGGACTTGCCATAAAAAGTCAAACCCCTCATGAAATAGCAGTAAGCATTGCTGCTGAAGTTGTTAAGATTAAAAATATCAACCAATAATATATTTTGTTTCATGACCTAAAAAAGATACATTTCAGGCTGGTTTTGATTCATGGTTGCATGAACTTACTAAAAACATTAAATCAATAAAAATGACAGAAGAGGATAAGAAATTTATGAGACGTGCCATCGAACTTGCAGAAAATGGCATGGATTCTAATACAGGAGGTCCATTTGGGGCAGTGATTGTAAAAAATGGAGAAATAATAGCAGAAGGATGTAATAAAGTTACATCACATAATGACCCTACGGCTCATGCCGAGGTAGATGCCATTCGTACGGCTTGTAAAAAATTAAATGATTTTCAATTAGAAGATTGCATCATTTATACTTCTTGCGAACCTTGCCCTATGTGCCTGGGAGCTATATATTGGGCGAGGCCTAAAAAAGTTTTTTACGGATGCACACGTGAGGATGCTGCCGATATCGAATTTGATGACCAATTAATTTATGATGAGATTGCCGTGGGAATTTCTAATCGACAAATAGAGTTTACCAATGGCCTGCGTGACGAAGCATTAAAAGTGTTTCAGAAATGGAATTCAAAATCTGACAAAACAGAGTATTGATTCAATCGGTTTTCCTCATCGGGAAGGTAGAAATATTGGGATAGATTAGTGGGAGTTAAAAGAAATAATAGCAATTATTACTATAACATAGTTACAGTACGTTATTGAAAAGACCGGTGTACTCATTTATAATTTTAAAGGGAATAAACTGACTTTAGATTTGACAGGAATAATCATTAAATGAATTGACCAAAATCATAGTAATTGAATGAACTTCTATTGATATTAGTAAAGAATTCTAACTCAATAACCTGATATCATGAATAAAGAACATCCAAATATCGGCGTTTTAAAAAGATTTAACCCTGCCAATATCGCTGCATCCGCCGAAGTTTTATCAGAAGATGCCGTTTTTCATTTTTTTAATCCCGAACTACCCGAAGTAGAGGGAGACTATTTAGGCCTAAAAGGGTTTATGGACTTCTTCAAAAAAATGGCAGGGAATACTGGTGGCAGCTTTAAGGTAAACCCCGTATCTATTACCCCTATGGGAGACGAATTAGTCGTTACCCATGTTAAAGACACCATGGTGTTAAAAGGCAAGTCAATGGAAATCGACGCCGTTGTCGTATGGCGTATTATCGATGGCAAGATTAAGGAAGCCTGGGACATCCCTGCGGTGTATACTGCAAAAGTATTGAATCATAACCCCGAACGTAACTAATTAACCCGGCAGACCATCCACTTTTCTGAAAAATCATAATGAGACCGAGAACTAAAAAAAATTAAAATGAATGCATCTAGAGGTAATGTTACTAAAAAATGTTTCGATTGTGGTAAAAATGCCAAAGATATGTACGGCTATGCTATTTGTGATTCGTGCAAATCCAAATTACGATTATTTACCAATGATACCATAAAAAAGTATAACTCTGAAGATCCTGAAAATTTCCCTAAAGAAATCCAAAGAAGGCTAACGTATTTAGATAAAGATTATATCAAAAAAAGAATTAAACTTCTTCATATTCAAGAACAACTGAAAAAAATTTGACGATTGTAAGATTTAAAGAAAACCCCAATCTCATCAGGTAGATCTGCAATCCGTATCTGCAATAAAACAACTAAACATAGCACGGAAAGCATTTCCGCCTTTACTTTGTTATTATATAAGAATAGATAGTTTTTTATATTTAAAAAGAACGTATGGCACGTACATAAAACGGGTTAATCTTAAGTGCATGAGTTTGACTACCATTGCGAAACCATTGGTACCAAGCTCTATCATCTTCGTACTCTGTAGAGCTCCAATAGAAACCATCAGCAAAACCACCTACATTTCCTAGTCCCAAAGCATCTCCTGGCCCAATATTTTGGTACATTAAGTTTAACTCGTATTTCGATGGTAGGTACCAATCGTCATAGCCACCAGAATTTAAATCCTGGCATAATTCACTTGCGTAGCAAGCGCTACACGTTCCCTGCCATCTTCGTATTCCTTGGCTATTACCATCGCCACTTCCAATGCCATTTCCATAGGCATAGGTATCTACATAGCTTCCATTATACCATTGCAGTCCTGTATGTTGATCTACCGCCATACTAACCAATCCATGACAACCCGATGGATCCAGATAAAATATAATACCCCCTAGATGTGTATCTCCTATCGACAAACCACAAGCACTAGTCGTACTGATCACGTTACTGGTAATATCTATTCCGGTTCCAGCCGTATACACCTCTACATTATCTTCAAATGATCCCCCACCGTTAGACAAGGTAATCGTTGTTCCTGATCGACTTATTGTTTGTAATTCATTATTCGGGTCAGCATCCGCATCATTTACCCCATCTTGTAAGGACGAAAGATCTGTAACAATAGTACCACCACCATCTGTGGTTTCTAAATCTGTACCGTTTAATACTACAGAAGTGTTCATTTCATTATTAGGGTTGGCATCCGCATCGGTTACTCCATCTTGTAAGGACGAAAGATCCGTAACAATAGTACCGCCACCATCTGTAGTTTCTAAATCTGTACCGTTTAATACAACAGAAGTGTTCATTTCATTATTCGGGTTGGCATCCGCATCATTTACTCCATCTTGTAAGGACGAAAGATCTGTAACAATAGTACCACCACCATCTGTAGTTTCTAGATTCGTACCATTCAGTACAACAGAAGTGTTCATTTCATTATTCGGGTTGGCATCTGCATCGGTTACTCCATCTTGTAAAGATGAAAGATCTGTAACAATAGTGCCACCGCCATCTGTGGTTTCTAAATCTGTACCGTTTAATACGACTGAAGTGTTCATCTCGTTCAAAGGATCAGAGTCGGCATCATTGACTGAATCATTGATCACATTTTCGGCAGTGTTTGCATGCAATGCATACGGAACACTCATAAGTTGGCTAGTACCCATCACAGAAAAATTAGTTCCTCCGTTAATATCAACAGCGGTCTCAATAAAGTACGGACCGTTTGCCCAATCAATACTCGCAAAATCGTCGGTAGTGGTACCCGAACCGATTTCGAGGTTTACCAAGCCATAAGCATTTGTTGTTATTGTAAACGTTTCTGTATATACAGCTGTTCCTGCGATTGCACCTTGTTGAATCGTTAATTGCAATCCGACAGCCTGGTTGTTTAAAATCAAATTTCCGGCATCTCTCACGACAGCCTGGTATTTAAATCCCTCTGGAGCTTGTCCGAAAGAGCTCAATGCGATAGTTGTAACAGCAAAGAATGATAGTAAAGCTTTTTTCATAGTCGTTTCGTTTAAAGTATCTTAGCTAGTTTAAATGTTTTTAGTTTTTTTCCTTTTGTATTCAATGTCACCGAATACAATCCAGAGGCTAAATGACTGGTAGAGACAGGTGTCAGTTCTGCAGAGAGTTTATCCTGCAAAACAAGTTTCCCCAGGGCGTCATAAATTGAATAGGTCACATTTTCGAAGGAACTCGTTTGAATATTCAGAATGTCTTCGGTTGGATTAGGAAATATAATTACTTCGAAACTTGGAGTGTGATCTTCGAGATCTACAAATTTCCAGTTTGTTTGATGAAAGCCCTGTGTTATATCATTGGTACCATCTGTTAAAGTGTTTATAACAACTTCACCAATGGTAAAATCGACACTAGCACTCTCATTGGCATAAGAATCTCCCTGTGTGGATATAACTTCTTGAGCATAGACAGTTAAGCTAGTAAGTATTAAAAAAAATACTAAAGTAATTTTTGGCATGCATGGATTATTTTGGGGCCGCTAAAGTAGTATATTTTAAGCAATTACGCAAAAGTGGCGTGGATTTGGCTTAGAAAATATTTCTCCTACTATCACAAGCCTTCTGGCTAGTAGTATAAACAACCTCTTATCACCCAAATGTACAATCCATACGTAAGCATAATAAATAACATCACACAGAAAACATTTCTGTGCTATCAAGTCTAAATATGACAATATCAAAGTGTGCCCACCAGGTATCTAAAAATAAACGTACTTATTGCTTTTGAAAAGCAAAGCCTCTAAACTCTGTAATTTCTATAGTTTCGCCATTAACCTCAACCGTTTGATTTTCGCTGCTGTTATCGTTTATTAACAAGGACATAGTTGATGTATTACCAGGTGTTGCAAAACCAGAGATATAAATTTCGTTATTTTCATCTAGCAATCTGATGCTGTTATACCCTCCAGATGAAAAAGTTGTTACACTTCCATCAGCATCGGTAATAGAATAATCCCCAGTAGCCCAGGTATACATAGCATTAGACTCTATTTGGGTACAGTCGATTTGTTGTTCGAATTCATTATCGGTTCCCTCAATTAATTGCAGTGTTACTTTAAGCGTAGAACCAGAAGTAAGTGTAGCAGTACCATCTGGTTGTATAATTAGGAATTCATTTACCAAACAGCTTTCATTTACGTCTAGTTCTGATGTGATACTAATATCATTAGTACCTGTAGAGCTATTGACTATTGTAACTTTAGTGAGTTTCCAAGTTCCTGTAAAATCAAATGCATCGTTGTCATCATCTTTACAAGAAGAAAATAATAGTAATGTTAGCAAGGATAGGATTAATGTGAAGTATTTCATAAGTGTTATTTTTAGTAAGCTTTACATCATAAGTATAATGGCTTTATGATTAAAATTAGTATGCTATGAAAGACGTATCAATGATAAATGTGTTGCAAACATCGTTCTTTTCCTAATTTATGTAACCTAATTATAGCCGCTACAACTAATAGTAAATACTGTAAAAATGTTTTGAGTCTCAAAAAATGAAACTAGCCTTTTGTAGTATTGCAGCATTATAACCAAAGAAACCACCAGAAAACTAAAACAAAGAATGAGAGCACTACTCCTTTTGATCATATCATTAATCTTCTTTCTACTAACATTGTCTTGCAATAAAGGTGATGATATAGCAAATAAAATAGTACTAACACAACTAGTTTTTAAAGGAGATACTATGATAAATAACCAGGCAGAATTGGTCAATTTTGCCATTCAAGGGTATACTAATATAGAAGGAAACCTAACCATATCTGGGGTCACCGATCTAACTCCGCTAAATAACATTACTACAATAGATGGATCTGTATTAATAAAAGACAATCCAGATTTAGTGACTTTATCAGGGTTTTCGGGACTTAAAACAATTTCTGCTTCTTTAAGCATTTCAAATAATCAAGCATTAACATCGATAAAGGGTTTTGAACAATTAGAAACTGTAGAAATATTTTTTGTCTATAAAAACGATGTTTTAAAAAACATAGATAGTTTTAGCCAGCTAAAAAAAGCAGATCTACTGGATATAACTTTTAATTCTGAATTAGTATCGATTGAGGCATTTTCAAACCTAGAGCGCCTAAGTGGCATTGCCATAAAAAGAAATCCCAAACTAACCACAATTTCTCCTTTTTCTAAGTTAACCGAAATATCTAAATCTTTGGAAATTAAAAATAATAATTCTTTACTTGGTCTGAATGGTTTTATTTCTTTACAAAAAATAGGTGAATCAATGGTTATTACTGAGAACATATCATTAACTGATTTAGAAGGATTATCCAATGTGAAAACAATTGGTGCCGATTGTACAATAATAGACAACGAAAACCTAAACGACTTTTGTGCCTTACGAAACACCAGTTTCTCGGATATGAGCTACTCTGTTTTTGGCAATTTACATAATCCAACTAAAGAGCAATTAACAGATTCTAATTGCAGAGATTAATTAGATGCTATATTACAACAAAGAGCACTATGTCTAGTACTCCTATGTACGGCAATAATGAGATTTCGAGAACCTCTGTCCACATTGTTACCGAACCCTTAGATATTCTAAGGGCGGCCTGCGTCAGTTCGAGTGGTCCCGATATTATTCAAGAATGGAGTGATAGAGTAACGAAAAATTAAAGAGTAGAAAAAAGACCAGTTTCAAAAAATGAAACTAGTCTTTTGTATTCTTGCAGTTATCTAACCAAACTTAGTATTTGAAATTGGCTAGATGTAATATATAAGTAACGAATGACAAGAGAACAACATTTAGCATTTTGTAAAAAATGCACTAACCGCGAGATGGATCTAAAACAAGGTTTAATCTGTACACTTACCAAAGAAAAAGCAAACTTTATAAATGAGTGTCGTGATTTTAGTCTCGATCCAGAGTACCAGGAACGATTTGATGATATCGAACCTCTAGAAAACCATGTGATGAAAAGCTTGGTAGACGACAAAGTATTAGATAAACTAAGGCTAGAGCAAAACTATCCACAGGGATTAATCGGCGGAATATCTACCGGAATTGTGGGAGCCGTGCTCTGGGGAGCAATTACTGTAGCTACTGGTTTTCAGATCGGCTTTATGGCCCTCGCCATAGGTGCTGCAGTAGGGCTTGCTATTCGTTTTTCTGGTAAAGGTGTAGATCCAATCTTTGGCATTTCGGGTGCTATTATAGCGGTATTAAGCTGCTTTCTTGGTAATTTCTTTAGTATTATCGGTTTTTTAGCCAATCAAGAAAATCTCGCTTATATCGATACCTTGTTTTTGTTTGACTATTCTTTTCTATGGCCAATCATGCAGGAAACTTTTAGCATTATCGATTTGTTATTTTATGGTATTGCAGGAGCCGAAGGTTATAAATTTGCTTTCAGAGCCCTAACCGAAAAAGATATTGCAGAATTAAAAGAAAGGTAATCAAGGTATATACTATAAAAACAGCAAGGGGCACTAAAAATAGTGCCCCTTGTTTATATACATAAACCTTGAAGTGTAACAAATTGTATTTTGGAGTATCTATGATATAGACACTAATCAATACAACCATGAAAAAAGTCTTACTCCTTGCGATTTTCCTTGTTTTATTTTTTTCCTGTGCGTCTTCAAAAAAAGAACAACAATTTGCAATCGGTCAAAAGTCAGTTACGTATACCGATGTATCCAGAAATCGCTCACTGGTAACAGAAATATGGTATCCAACCTATGATACTGTAGCTCAAAAAGAAACTTCCCCAAAGCGAAAAGAACTATTTAAATCTATTCCCACCGTACCTAATGCAAGCATTCCTGATAAAAAATTTCCGTTATTACTCATCTCACATGGCACCGGTGGCAATCGCTTTTCGTTAACCTGGTTTATAGAAAAAATGGTGCAAGAAGGGTATATTGTTGTCTCGGTAGATCACTACGGAAATTCGACTTTTAATAAATTACCAAGAGAATTCGTGAAATGGTGGGAAAGAGCTATTGATATACAATATGTACTCACCCATGTGCTTAAAGATGAGCAGTTAGGATCAAGAATTGACACTTCTAGAATTGGTGGTGTTGGTTTCTCTCTGGGCGGCTACACCAATATTGCTTTAGCTGGTGGTTATGTGGATAGAAATAACAACGACCAAACTGATCGTGATAGAGAAATGCCGCCGGAATTTCCTAAAACCGATGAGCATATTGATTTTGATACCGACAGCTTGATTGTTGCCTCCTATAACACCTATAAGGATCAGGTTAAAGACAAAAGAATAAAAGCCTTTTTTGTTATGGCACCCGCGATAGGATTTGGGTTTCATTCTGAAAAACAAACCGAAACGATTACTGCTCCTATCTATATTGTAGCCGGCAAAGGCGATACCAATACCCCTATACAATATAATGCACAACAGTATCATCGTTTAATCAAAAGCAGTACACTTCATCTCTTTGATGAACATGTTAATCACTATGTCTTTTTAAACGAAGCAACAGCATTCGGAAAAGAAGTAGCACCAACGATTACTATTGACCATCCCAATGTAAATCGTGGTGAGATACATCAAAAAACAGTAGATCTTGCTATCGATTTTTTTAATCAACATCTTTAATACCGTCTTTGGGTGTAGGACAATAATGGGACTTCGAGAACCTCAGCCCACATTCTAATCGAACCCTGTGGCTCTCGAAGGGTGGTCTCCCTCAGTTTGAGTGGTTTTTCGTAATGTAATGGAGAAAAATTGTACTTGGGTAAGCTCAGCAGAGCTATCGAGAACCGTTATAAGTATAAGGGATTAATATATACGTATTGTTACTAAAGCATCTCGATACACTAAGCTAAGGCCCGGCACTCGTCAAGGCGTAGTATTTTAAAATAAATAGTTTAGATTTGCTGCTTTATACATTGGGAAAACAAAAAACAAGTACAACATGAACGAGAAATGGAAAAATAGAATAAAAACTGGCGCAATATGGGGAGGTATAGCCGCTATTGTATCTAACCTATTTAAATTAACAGATCATATGTCTTTTGGAGACATCTTCTTTTCTTATCGTTTTTTATTAGAACTTCTAGTATTCTTAGCGATTGGTATTTTATTTTTAACTATAGGTATTAATGTAAAACCTAAAAGCTAACATTTCGTATATCTAAGCAGTGTAAACAGTATATAACACAGGGATCTCACGCATATCATATGAAATACTTACTTAAAGGGCAAGAAACTGAAAGACTCACATTTAGGCTTCTAGAAGAAGAGGATTTTGATACTTGGGTTTCTCTTTTTAAAGAAAAAAATGTGGCCGAGTTTTTAGGACTTGACCAAACATTATCTCCTACAGGATTATGCCAAGCCTGGTTTGATAAATCATTTAATCGATATGCAAATGATCTGGGTGGTATGAATGTTTTAGTCGACAAAAAGACAAATGAATTTGTAGGACAATGTGGGCTTTTAGTACAAACTATAGACGATACAGAGAGATTAGAGGTTGGGTACTCAATTCTTCCAAAATTCTGGAATCAGGGATACGCATATGAAGCAGCTGCTAAATGCAAAAACTATGCTTTTGAAAACAACTTTGCTGATTCGTTAGTTTCTGTCGTTCATATCGATAATATTGGCTCTGAAAAAGTAGCTTTAAAAAACGGGATGACCTTCGAAAAACTAACCGAAGACGTATTTAACGTGTTTAGCATCAAAAAAGAGGATTGGATTTCTTCTAAGCACAAGTAATAGTATACATTTTTCTAAAATTTCTTCTTGACAAGGTTTGGAAGCTTATCATAGTCTCCATCTATTAAAGCTTCTTTTTTAACTCTAGACCACTTTTCAATCCGTTTTCCTGCATCAATAGCAAAATTGATATCTGTAAACTCACAGATAAAAACTAATGCTATTGGCCTCCTTTAATACCTATAACAATCTCTATAGAAGCCAAATCCATGTTGAAATACTCTTTTATTAAGATAGGATCATCAGAGCATTTTAAAAATGTGGATGTAAGATAATTTCATAGTAGTAAATATATTATCCTTCATTTCTAAAAGCATCTCGATACAATTCTCCCTCTGGTCCAATCACTCGATGTGACGTAGCGTATCAGCTCGTCAGTTCGAGTGGTTTGTTGCAGTGTAACGGAAACAAAGTGTATCGAGAACCATTATGTGTAACATTAAAAAGTATGAATCTTTCGTTTTCAAAAGCATCTCGATAGTACAAATACAATTCTCCCTCTGGTCCAATCACTCGAT